>NZ_JBUYSX010000001.1:0-1304320 GCF_055231775.1 Flavobacterium niveum | reverse complement strand
AATTATATTATGAAGAGGCGCCGTGGGAAACCACGGCGTTTTCATTTGGTACAAACCACCTAATAAACCATTAACGTTTCCTTAGGCTACCTCAATAGTTTATTTACCTAATTTTATGTAAACAACATAAAATTAAACAATTATGAAACGATTAACCTTAACCCTCGCGGCAGCATCATTATGCCTGCTGTCGTGTAAGAAAGAAACATCGGGTACCACAGACGGTAAAGACACGGTAGCCACAGCCGATACTACAACCGTAGCCAGTGCGCCCGAGGCACCCGTAGACAGTGTTGCCGCCCAAAAAGCCTGGGTAGAATACGCCACCCCGGGTGACATGCACAAACTGCTGGAAGCCGAAAACGGTAAGTGGGATGTTACGATGACGTTTTGGCAAACACCGGGGGCAAAACCACAAACCGATACTTCTGTGGCCGAAGCCAAAATGATTTTCGGCGGCCGTTACCAGGAAATTACCTATAAGGGTAAAATGATGGGTATGGACTGGGAAGGCAAGAATACTGTAGCCTTTAACAACAAGGACAAGGTGTTTACCTCTACGTTTATAGACAATTCCGGTACGGGAATGATGGTAGCCAGCGGCCCTTATGACGCTGCTACAAAAACCATAACTATGAAGGGTGCTACGCCCGATATTATTACCGGTAAAACCATTAATTTCCGTGAAGTATATACGCTGGTGGATGACAATACCCGCAAGTTGGAAATTTTTGATACCAAGGAAGGCCAGGCAGAATACAAGAGTATGGAGATAGTGATGAAACGGAAGTAGCTCTTTCCATTTCGACCGTAGCGCAGCGGAGTGGAGAAATCTCAAAAACGCTTAATTTAATGAGATTTCTCGGCTCCGTACCTCCGCTCGAAATGGAACACTGAAAATCTCTATTTACTCAGCAGCCTTATGGTCGTAGCTCATTACCCGTTTCAGTATCCACTGTTTTTTATTGTTTAAAAGCCACAGGCACGAAAATCGCGCTATGCCGGTTTTCTGTATTGCTTTGCCCGCAGGCTGTATAAAAAACTCGTGCGTACCGGTCTCATACACGCCGTACAAAACCCCGTTTTTATACAACGGGAATACTTCAATACTACTGGCTACAGGCCTGCGTGTTATTTTTCCGTTGGCAGACCCGCAGATGTTTTTACGGGTAGCCTCTATAAATTCCTTTTTATTCTGTATGCCGCCCTGGTCATGGTAAAACTCAAGGTCGGGTGCCAGTATATCTTCAAGCACTTTATAGTTGCAGTTATTAAACCCCTGCCCGAACAACAGGCTGTCCATCTCTATCATTTGGGCATACAGCGGGTCGGTATGCTGTACCTGTGCCAATGCATGTAAACCAATACAAAAAATAGCAATTGTAAATAACCGGGATAGTGTTTTCATTGGTGGGAGTTTAAAAAATTAAAAGCAGGCTTGTAAGCCGGATTCTGTGCTCCTTAACGGAACCCTTATCATTTATCTGGCAGCAACATTACTGTTACTATCTATCTGCCTACCCCCCGGCATCGGGCGGGCCGCCCTACATATAACCGGTGTACATGGCATTTCACCGCATAGAGTTTACCTGGTTTCACTACAGCATTACCTGTACATACTTTCTGTTGCACTTGTCCTCTCACGCTAAAAGCGTGATGACGGGCGTTACCCGCTATGCTGCCCTATGGTGTCCGGACTTTCCTCCCCCGCCGTGGCGGAAGCGATAAGGCCGCCTGCTTTCGTGGGCAAAAGTACGGTTTTTAGTCTTAAAGCCAAATGTCGAAAGTCGAAAGTCAAAAGGGTATAAGTTTAGGCAGAGCAGACTTTAAGACTTTAGACCTTCGACTTTATGACTCAAATACTTTTATGACTTCTAAAACATTCCCTTAACATTCCGTTGGCTGCGGCGCGTTGCAGTAATTTTTAATTTTAAGTGTACATAATACAAGCTCACTTAAAAACATAATATCATGGACAGTCAAATGTATCACTACGCCACCGTTTCCAAGGCATTGCAGGAACTGGCAGAAAAAGGGTATACCACAGATTTTAACCTGGAGGAAGACCGCATTGTTAACAACAAGGAAGATGTAACCATTGAGCACATTTACCGCTACGAGGGTGAAAGCGACCCGGGCGATGAAGCTACCGTATATGGCATCAGCATTAAAAGTGGCGAAAAAGGCGTGTATGTGGTAAGTCCCGGAGCGTATACCGAAAACCAGGCAGCAAGGATATTGCTGGATATGAGCATACAGGGAAGGATGGCAGCACAATAAGCTATGGACCGCCTGACGAAAAAGCTCGAAAAAATAGGGCGCGACCCTAAAATAACAGCCAAAGCCGTTGGCCTGCGTTATTCACTGGACACCCACAAAGGGTATTACAGGAAGCGGCGGGGCAACGGCTTTTCGTATGTGGATGAAAGCGGTACTGTGGTGCGCGACAAGGAGGTATTGCTGCGCATAAAACAGCTGGTGATTCCGCCTGCATGGCAAAACGTATGGATTTCGCCTTATGAAAACGGGCACCTGCAGGTAACGGGTACCGATGCCAAAGGCCGCAAGCAATACCGCTACCACCCCGAGTGGAACCGCATACGCAACCAAAGCAAGTTTTACCGCCTTCGGAATTTTGCCAATGCCTTACCGCTTGTACGCGCACAGGTGGAAAAAGACTTGGCACGGCACGGGTTACCCTACGAAAAAGTAGTGGCGCTGGTGGTAAAGCTCATAGAGCTGACCAACATCCGTATTGGTAATGACGCGTATAAAAAGCTGTACGGTTCGTTTGGGTTGACAACCCTGCGCGACCGCCACGTGAAGTTTGAGGGGGATACCGTGTGGTTTGAATTTACGGGCAAAAAAGGCGTGAAGCACAAAATAAAACTGCAAAGCCGCCGCATGGCACGGTTGGTAAAAAAATGCCAGGACATACCGGGGCAGGAACTTTTCCAATATTATGACGGTGACGGAGGGCACCATACCATAGGCTCGGCAGATGTAAACCATTACATAAAGGAAATCACCGGCGAGGATTTCACAGCCAAGGACTTTAGGGCGTGGGCAGGCAGCCTTAATGCACTGTGCGCATTCAATGAGATTGGCGAACATACAAGTATTACCGACTGCAAAAGGAAAATCGTGGCCGTACTGGATTCTGTAGCGAAAAAACTGGGCAATACCCGTACCGTCTGCAAAAAATACTACGTGCACCCCACGGTGATTGCCGCCTACGAAAAAGGTTCCATCTGGAACTACAAAATGGCTGAGGATGCCTGCGCAGACGACAACCTGAACAAACAGGAACAGGCCCTGCTGGAACTGCTTTGCACCGAAGATATAGCAAAGGTGGTGGCGTAAGCTACAGGCTGCCCATTCATGTGGTAAAATGGCTCTTTCATGGCGAATAATCTTACCGCTAAAGGTTATATTTGTATTTTTACACCACAAGCTATCACACACATCTTAGCGCCTTGGCGGCTTTGCGAGAAATTTTACCACAAAGCACACCAAGGAAGCACAAAGTTCCACAAAGGAGCTAAACGTCCGGGGATTATAGAAGGCCACAAAGGCTTTCCTCTGGAAAGCTAAAAGCGCCTGTGTGGACCGATAGCCTAAAACGTTAAGCAGCCAATGGAAAACTACACCGTAGTACTACTCATACTCGCCATAATGATATGCCTTTCGGCTGTAGCCGATAAAACGAGGTTCCCCTACCCCATACTGCTCATTATTGCGGGCATCGCCATAGGCTTTACCCCGTCCATGCCCGTAATTGAACTAAACCCGGAAATCATTTTCCTTATCTTCCTGCCGCCGTTGCTGTATGATGCCGCATTTAATATATCGTTCAACGATTTCAAAATGCACATCAACACCATAAGCACGCTGGCCATAACACTGGTATTCCTTACCACACTGGGCATTGCCGTGGTGGCGCGCTACCTTATACCGGGCATGACCTGGCCGCTGGCGTTTGTGCTTGGTTCCATACTTTCCGCGACCGATGCCGTAGCCGCTATGGGTATTACCAAAGGCCTGGGGCTATCACATAAAACCACCGTTATCTTAGAAGGTGAAAGCCTTATAAACGATGCATCGGCGCTGGTAGCCTACCGCTTTGCCGTGGCAGCCGTTACGGGCAGCGCGTTTGTATTTTTAGATGCCTCGTTTGAGTTTTTAAAGCTCCTGGGGGGAGGTTTCCTTGTGGGCTTTATCATGTCGCGATTGTCGTTCCTGCTGAAGTTTATGAAAGGCAACAATGTGGCGATTGTAAGCTTCCTGCTGCTGATGCCGTTTGTGGCATACCTCGTAGCAGAAGAATTCCACGTATCGGGTGTAATTGCTGTGGTAACATTTGGTTTTGGTATCTCCTTCATCAGCAATAAATTTTTCCCGGACAGGCTTAAAAACCAATCGAAGCACATTTGGGAAATCATCATTTTTATGCTGAACGGGCTCATCTTCATATTCATTGGTATGCAGCTGCCTTACGTATTGCACAACATCCCCCAAGGTAATGTAATGCCCTACACCATCTACGCACTGCTGATTACTGTAGTAGCGCTGCTCATCCGCATGCTGAGGGTGTACATGCAAAAAGTGAACTTGCAAAAAGCCTTCGGACGCAACCATAAACGGGTAAAAGAAGACATGCTTATCGATTCGCGCAACAGCCTTATCATCAGTTGGAGTGGCATGCGTGGCATCGTATCGTTGGCTGTAGCCATAGGTTTACCCACCACACTGGCCGACGGCAGCCCCTTCCCTATGCGGAACGAAATCATCTACATTTCTGTAGCTACCGTACTGTTTACCCTTTTAGGCCAGGGGCTTACGCTGCCCATGCTGGTAAAAAAACTCATCCCACCAAAACACACATCCCAATCATGAAGAAATACTTTTACTTTTTTGCATTGGCTTTAAGCCAAATTGCCTTTGCACAGTACGCCGACTCGAATTACGCTATTCCCGCTACGGGTTACGGCAGCGACGGCAGCCATACGGTAGCCGTGGAGACGTTTGCCAACGTAAACTTCCCCGGGCACACCATAAACATTTACCACCCCGGTGATATTAGTACCCCGGTACCTACTATATTTTACAGCCATGCTTACGGCGGCAACGACCCCGAAAACATCATCGGTATGCTGGAATTTGTTGCCAAAAAAGGGTACGCCATAGTGTATGTGCCGTACCAAACCCTGGCTACGACGACCATACAGGAACGCTATGACAACCTTAAGGCCGGTTTCCGTAAGGCGGCACAGGATTATCCCGGAATCATCAGTACCGATAAGGTAGGCTTTATGGGGCATTCGTTTGGCGGCGGGGCTTCGTTTGCTATTGCGCAGGAACTGTTTACCACCGACGGCTGGGGAACCAACGGGCGTTTTATTTACGCGTTGGCGCAATGGTACTCTTACTATGCCGATAATACGTTGTTAGACAGCTACCCTGCCAACACAAAAGTGCTAATTGAGGTTTTTGCCGATGATACCACAAACGACCACCGTATGGCGATTGACATATTTAACCACCTGAATGTAGATGCGGCTGAAAAGGATTATGTACTGGTATCGTCAAGTACTGTAAACGGGTACAATTACGAGGCCACACACAGCCTGCCGAATACTGCTACAGCCTTTGACGCGTTGGATTATTATGCCTACTACCGTTTTATAGATGCTTTGGCCGATTATTCCTTTAACGGGAATACTTCGGGCAAGGACGTAGCACTGGGGCACGGCAGCACGGCACAGGTAACCATGCCCGGCGATATGGCCGCATTGCAAAGCCTTTCCAACCCTTACCCTATTCATTTGCAAAATTATTATGAGTTTCCGTGCAGCTTCTCTGAAAACCCAAGGATAGATTATTGCAGCGTCCTTGCCGGTACCGAAGAAGTAACAGCCAATAGCGTTACCCTGTACCCCAACCCTGCTACTGATGTGCTGAACATTACTACAGCATCGCCTTCGTTATCTATCAGCATTTATAATACAATAGGGCAAAGGGTAAGCCACTACAACCTGAACCAAAATGCTGCTACCGTAAACATGCAGGCTTTACCAAAGGGTATGTACCTTGTAGAGGTTAACGGCATCGCCCATAAGGTGATACATAATTAGGCCTGCTTTAACGCAAAAATTTTCACCACTAAGGGCACAAAGTTTTTTCACGAGGAGGCACAACGCGGATTCCTAAAAATTCTTCACAAAGATTTCAATCCTGTTACACAGGATTGGCGGACACAAAGCGGGTACGTAAAGCCTTGTGCACTTAGTAGTTTGGAACAAACCTAATATTCATCCGGCCTTGTGTACGTTGTGAAAAAACTTTGTGCCCTTTGTGGTAAATGAACTATTGTGGATAATTCTGAAATCTGAAATCTGAAATCTGAAATAAAATAGAGTATCTTTGCCCTTCTATGGAACAATTCATCGTATCTGCCCGCAAATACCGCCCGCAAACCTTTAAGGATGTTGTGGGGCAGCAGGCTATTACAAATACGCTGCTGAATGCCATAGAAAACAACCACTTAGCACAAGCGCTGTTGTTTACAGGGCCGCGTGGTGTGGGTAAAACCACCTGTGCACGTATCCTGGCGCGCAAAATAAACCAGGAAGGTTATGACGACCCGAATGAGGATTTTGCGTTTAACGTGTTTGAGCTTGATGCTGCCAGTAACAACTCGGTAGATGACATCCGAAGCCTTATAGATCAGGTGCGTATACCGCCACAAACCGGTAAGTACAAAGTGTATATCATAGACGAGGTGCACATGCTCTCTCAGGCGGCGTTTAACGCATTCCTGAAAACACTGGAAGAACCGCCACGCCATGCCATCTTCATCCTGGCGACTACCGAAAAGCACAAGATTATCCCTACCATACTTTCGCGCTGCCAGATATTCGACTTTAAGCGCATTACCGTAAAGGATGCCAAGGAACACCTTGCCGAGGTAGCACGCAGCCAGGGTATTACTGCAGAAGACGACGCACTGCACATCATTGCCCAAAAGGCCGATGGCGCCATGCGCGATGCCCTTTCGATATTCGACAGGGTGGTGAGCTACTGCGGTACCAACCTTACCCGTGTGGCCGTTACCGAAAACCTGAACGTACTGGACTATGAGTACTACATTAAGGTAACCGACCTGATACTGGAAAACCGCATACCCGATTTGCTGCTTTTATATAACGAAGTTTTGGCAAAAGGCTTTGACGGGCACCACTTTGTGGCCGGTCTTGCCTCGCATTTCCGCGACCTTTTGGTGTGCCAAAACCCGGTAACCCTTACCCTGCTTGAAGCCGGTGAGGTAGCACAGAACCTGTACCGCACCCAGAGCCAAAAAGCCAGCCAGGCGTTTTTGCTACAGGGTATAGATATTGCCAATGAGTGCGACCTGCGCTACAAAGCCAGCCAAAACCAGCGCCTGCTGGTAGAACTGTGCCTTATGCAACTGGCCTCCATCACCTTTGATGGAGAAAAAAAAAAGTTGACGGGTTTATAATCCCCGCCCATTACTTTGAACAATACAACCCCAAAATAGCGGTACCGCAACCTGCGGAAATGCCTGCCGTTACTGCTGTAGTTGCCGAAGCCGTAGCCGAAAAACCTGCCGGGATAACCCCGCTTCCTGCTGCCGAACTGAAGGTGGAAGAACCTATAGTGATACAACCACCTGTACCACAAAAACCGGCTGACGACGGTAGCCAGAGGGTGAATGCTTTTTCGCTTTCAAGCATTATGAAAAAGCGCGAACTTCAGGAAACCCAAAAGAGCATACTGCGCCATGCCGAGGAATTGCCAAAGCAGTCCTTTAACGAAACGGATATGAGGCTGCTGTGGAATAAGTTTGCCCAACGCCTTAACGACAGCGGCAAAAAAATCATGGCGACCTATATGCAGATTAACGACCCGGTGCTGGCTCCTGACGGTTTTACGATACGGCTGGAATTACCGAATGAGGGCAGCAAGGCACAATTTGACGGGGATAAGCTGGAACTGCTGGGCTACCTGCGCGGTAAGCTGCACAACCACGATGTGGTGATAGAAACCCATGTAAACGAGGAGGTTTCATCGCGCCATGCCTTTACCCCTGAAGAAAAATATGAAAAGCTGAAGGCCATAAACCCGGCACTCGATGCGCTGCGCAAGATGTTTGACCTTGATGTATAAAACCTGTTAATATGGCACTACGTTTCTTCAGCAGCCTGTTATTACTTTTTACCTGTTTGTTCCAACCGGAAAATAGCAACCAGGAAAATATCCTCACAGCCGAAAATGTTTACGAAACAGACCACGTATATTTAAATGAAAACAACCGCGAATATCCTGCCGATACTATAAAACATTTTGTAAAAATAGAACTGATTACCAAAGCTACTTTTCTCAGCAAACGTAAATCGGCTATAGACTACATTATAAAGGATAATGCTATAAAAAAGAAAAATGGCAAGCTACTGCTTCCCTGCAAAGACAGTATTATTACCATAGCTGACAACATTGTAGATGAAGAAACCCGCAGGGAATTTACCTACCTGGGCAGTGTGCCGTTCCTTAACCAATATGTAGTGGCGGGTATGTATTGGGAAGATTACGATGTACAGTTTTACGATAAAAAAACGGGACAATCGACGGCAATGTTTATATATTATCCACGCATTTCAGCAGATAAAAAGAAGATAATCGATATGTATGCCAATCCCTATGACGAGGGATGCGATTTCAATATACACATCATACAAAAAGACAGCCGGATAACAAGGCGTTTATCTACCACCTTTAAGAACTGGATACCTGATGATGATGCAGCTTTTTTCAGCAGTGACGGGTATTTTTATACCCCGGCCAACCACCATTCGCAGTACCGGGATAAAACCGGCAACATAAACAAAAACTGGCAGTACCTGCGCATTAAGCTCCTGTAACTATACCCAGCCATTGTTTTGGGCTTTCTGTACCAAGTCAAATGTAGAACGCACTTCGGCTTTGCGTAGCAGGTTCTTTCGGTGTACATCTACCGTATGCCTGCTTATGTTCAGCTTATCCCCTACTTCCTGGCTGTTCAGTCCACCGGCAAGTGCCGTAAGTATCTGCTTTTCGCGTTTGGTAAAAAGCGGCGTTACCTGGTACACGGTATCATTGGTATCAACATTATAATACGAAGAAGCGCCATTTAGCCCAACGAATGACAGCTGTGGCGTACCGCTGTTTTTCAGGTGGGTAATATCGGTATCAACGGCAAAGGTGCGCACGTCATCAGCATCATGCTGAATAACGATAAACTGGTGCAGCATGCGTATGTACCTGCCGTCGGCATGGCGGAACCTGAGGTCGTACTGCACCTTGTAGTTAAACAGTTCATGCTCGGGCTGGTTCCCGAAAAAGCGTGCTATGGCCGCCTCAAAGTTGACAAAGAAAGGCGCATCTTCCGGATGGATAAGGCTCACAAAAAACGACAGGGTAATATCGTTTTCCCCGTACCCAAGCACCTCCTTCACATCAGGGCTTATGTACTCTATGGCGGGGTTTCGCACATTTACAATATAATTGTAATTGCTGCCCACCTGAAAGATGCTTACCATCTTTTTGTACAGTACATCACTCAGTTCTTTGTTCCTTACATTAGGGGATGTTGGGATGATTTCCCATATTTTGCGCACTTCATTATAGATATCCATCACTTTGGCCGATAAAGTTGGTTTAGCAAAAATAGTTAAAAAACATCCCTGAAAAAGAATAACTTAACTTTTGTTAGCTATTTTTTAAATATCACCAAATATTTGCGCTGTATGCTCCTTGGTTTTTACGTTTATGATAACCTCGTCTATAAGGCCGTTCTCATCTATAACAAACGTAGTACGGTGGATGCCGTCGTACTCACGGCCCATAAATTTCTTTGGTCCCCATACGCCAAAGGCATTCAGTATGCTGTGGTCTTCATCGGCCAGCAGCGGAAAAGGCAGTTGATATTTATCGGCAAATTTGGCCTGTTTTTTTACCGGGTCGGCGCTAACACCTAACAATGCATAGCCTTGCGCCTCGAAGCGGTGGTAGTTATCACGCAGGTTACAGGCTTCGTTGGTGCAGCTTGGGGTATCAGCTTTCGGGTAAAAGAAAACCACCAGTTTTTTCCCTTTATAATCGGCAAGCGAATGGGTATTGTTATTTTGGTCAACGCCGGAAAACGCAGGGGCTTTATCCCCTTTTTTTAGTGTAGTCATTTAGGCTTATATTTGTGTGCAAATTTACCTAAAAATGACTAAAGCTGAAAAGGCCGCCTTTGTAATAAAAACGCTGGACGAAATTTACCCGACCATACCCATCCCGCTGGACCATAAAGACCCGTACACCCTGCTGATTGCTGTGCTGATGAGTGCCCAAAGCACCGATGTACGCGTAAACCTGATAACGCCACTGTTATTTGAAAGGGCAGACAACCCCAAAATGATGGTAAAGCTGGACATCGATGAGATACGCGAAATCATAAAACCTGTGGGGCTGTCCCCTGCCAAGGCTAAGGCGATACACGGATTATCTGAGATACTGCTGGAAAAGCATAATGGCGAAGTACCACAAAGCTTTGAAGAGCTGGAAGAATTGCCCGGTGTGGGCCATAAAACGGCGAGTGTGGTAATGAGCCAGGCGTTTGGTGTGCCGGCATTCCCGGTAGATACGCATATTCACAGGCTGATGTACCGCTGGGGCCTGAGCGACGGCAAGAATGTGGTACTGACCGAAAAGGATGCGAAAAAGCTGTTCCCGCGCGACCGCTGGAACGACCTCCACCTGCAAATAATATGGTACGGAAGGGAATACAGCCCTGCACGCGGCTGGAAGCTGGACAAAGATATTATTACAGCCACTATAGGCCGTAAATCAGTGCTCGAAGAATATTACAAAAAAGCCTCCCGTAAGTAAATCACGGGAGGCTAAAGGAAAAATTAATTAGCAATATTTTCGAAAGTACCATTCTCAGTCTTTACAAAAGAAAGCGCTTTAGAATAGTTCAGCAGAAATTCGATTGTTTCAGTTTTAGGCAGCATAACCTGTGTTGCCGGTTTTTGTTCAGAGTAGAGTTTTGCCATGCTAAGTTGCTTATTTGTTATCTTTACAACAATAGAACGCAAGACTCTCCCTTATATTGCCTAATTGGTCAAAATAATATTATTTTTTTCAATAACCTTGCGCAGGTTCATCAGGGCATAGCGCATACGGCCCAGCGCAGTGTTGATGCTTACACCGGTAAGGTCGGCTATTTCCTTAAAGCTAAGATCCTGGTACATACGCATTAACAGCACCTCTTTCTGGTCTGCCGGAAGCTCCTCTATAATGCGTTGCAGGTCGCTTTCCACCTGTTCGCCTATAATGCGGGTTTCCACATTAGGGCTGTTATCGGTCATGATAGAGAATACCGAAAACTCTTCAGTATCACGTTGCATAGGCATTTTTTTGTTGCGGCGGAAATGGTCCACAATAAGGTTGTGCGAAATACGCATCACCCATGGCAAAAATTTACCTTCTTCGTTGTAGGAGTTACTTTTCAGCGTTTTTATTACTTTGATAAAAGTGTCCTGAAAGATATCATCAGCGATATCCCTGTCAGATACTTTAGAGTAAATAAAACCGTAAATCTTCGATTGGTGCCTGTTAATTAATACAGATAGAGCGTTTTCTTCTCCACCCATGTAATTTTTCACCAGAACAGCGTCAGGGATTACAACATTAGCCATAGCGATACTTTTTAGCGTTTTTAATTTTTGGTTTTTAACCTTGCGGGTTTTTTCTAAAAAGTAGTTGTATACTATAGGCGACTTGTTAATTAAGAATTAATGTTGAGCCAAATATAATATAATTAAATCATAAAAAACAAGTGCCGGAGAAAATTTTAACAAAAAAAAGACAATAATATTTGTTAACAGCCCTTACCCCTGCTGAAAATAAGGGTTACAACGGTATAGTACTACGCTTTTGGTACCTTTCTTAAATTACTATCTAAATCTACCACATAGGTACATAGCTAAAAGAAAGCTCTATACTATTGCGTACACATGCTTAGCGGCTTGGCGACTTGGCGAGGGATTTTTACCACAAGGAGCACAAAGATTTTTCACTAAGCCCACGAAGTTGATTAAAGAACCTGTAAAAAGGACACAAAGGCTTTCCTTTGGAAAGCAAAAAGGTACACAAAGCGGTAGGACTACATGGAAGTTTGTAAATAGAATAAACTATGTGGCTAAATAATCTTCTCGTTCCGCTTTAGCCGGAAAATGGTTTTAATGATGCGCTCATTTACCGTTTCGGGGCGTTTTGCAGAGAATATCCAGCGGGCACACATACGCTGCTCCCACTGCTTGTGCTTCAGGAAGTTTTTGTACACGCCCTCTTCTTCCAGCCTTAGCTGCAATTCGGCAGGCGCTTTATAAGGCTCGTCGTCTTTATAGAGTATGATATGTACAGAGTCGCCCTCCTCCTTTTTAATGGCTTTGCGTATCTCGGCCTTTACCGGCAAAAAATGCCCGCCGTCGCCCATGGGCATAATGCTGCAGGTATCAATTTCATAGCCGTCTATACTGCCCTTAACCCGCACCATACCGAACGCCGCACCGTCTTCCTTTTGAATGCCAATAATGCGTGCGTAGGTCCACCCGCCTTTGCCAGATATACGCTCAAGGGTTATTTGAGTGTTTATGAGGGGAGTGTTGTTCATGAAATTAGGAACACAGATAACATTGATTTAAAGGATTATCAAAGATTTATATTTACTATCGTGAAATTAAATGCAGTTTTATCCATTGCTGTATGGAATCGATGGTATGTTGTCCGCTTGTAACCTCAATTACAAAATCATATTTTTCTGATTGTGAAGCTGACAAATCAAACCCTTCGTGCATAAGCACTAACCGCATCATAACATAGCCCGTACGTTTATTGCCATCTATAAAAGGGTGGTTTATTACTATACTTTCAAAAATGGCCGCGGCTTTTTCTATAGCAGAGGGATACAGGTCTTGCCCGCCAAAAGTAGCATACGGACGGTTTATGGCAGATTCAAGCAAACTCCTGTCACGCAGGCCTTGTGCTCCTCCAAAATTGTTTATAAGTACTGTATGGATTTCTAAAACTTCCTCAACGGTAATCATTGGGCAAGCTTTTGCAGTAACTCCTTGTCTTCTTCCAATATCTTCCTAAGGTTAGCACTAAGCCCGGCTTTATCATTTCCGGCAGTTGATACGCTTTTTAAATAATTCAGTACCGGCAGTAATGCATCTTCCGGCAGAGTATCTATGACCTTAACTATTTCAGACTTAATTTCTATGGTGCTCATTACAAATGTATTTACTCCAAAAATACGAAATTATATTTTTCAAATGTAGTAGATTTCGGGTGTTGATACAACACGCATTATTCATATCCTAAAAAATCAAGGTCGAAAAGATATTCTTTAGTCTTAGCATTGTGATAAATGTAAACTTCTTTTTGCAAATACAACTTAGTTTCCAAAACTTTCCTGTCTGAATCAATAGATTGGCTTTTAAACTTTTTCCGGTTGTGGTTGCATTCTATATAGTGAAGTTCGGTAACCTCGTATCTATCTTTATCATTATGTGTATCAAGCAATTTATAGCCATCAGTATAATCCATCACCCTGCTGCTTTTCGTGGTAACTATTTTAAGCTTGCTGTATGGTATGGCAATTTTCTCCCCCGTACTCCTTAGCCTTTTTTCCCTTATTTTATTGTCCCTCCTGCTCTCCCTGTTAAAGCGCCGTTCCTTTATTTTTATGGTAATATATAAAATCAGGAAAGACAGGATAAGTATTGTGTATATGATGTACTCAGCATGCATGCTACTACTTGTTTCTTATAATTATTGATTTTACTTCTCTAAACACCCTTTATCGTCCCGTTCTTATACAAATCCAGGGCGTCACCTAAAATCCGTCTTACAATATCAATGGCGATATCTGCATTGGGGTTTACCCTTAAAATCTTCATGCTTATACGGTTCCCTGCTTCTAATTCCGGATGGTGAAGATGTTTGCCGGGAACCATTAAAATATAGGGTTCACTCGTTTTTTTGTCAGTCCATATATAACAAAACCGCTTACTCTTATAGCAGAAGCAGGGCATGCCATATTTTACTGTTTCAGTCAAATTTGAATCCATAGACAGGATAATACTCCTAAGTGCTAACAGGCAGCTTTTATTAGGTTCTGTCTTACTCAAATAGAAGTTATCTGTAGGTTCCGGCATTTTTATACTTTTCCCAAATATAACAAACCCATTCTATTCTCCTTAACAAAAATCTCCCTCAAAAACCGTATCTTTGCACATTACTTTTGCATCATGATAAAGACTGATTTTTCGAAGTTAGAACCAAAGAAAAACATACTGATAAAAGGCGCAGGGCTGCACAACCTGAAGGACATAGACGTAGCCATTCCGCGCAATAAGCTGGTGGTGGTAACCGGGCTTTCGGGTTCGGGTAAGTCGAGCCTGGCGTTTGATACGCTGTATGCCGAGGGGCAGCGCCGCTATGTGGAAAGCCTGTCGTCTTACGCCCGCCAGTTCCTGGGCCGCCTTGATAAGCCAAAAGTAGAGTACATTAAGGGCATAGCCCCTGCCATAGCCATAGAGCAAAAAGTAAATACTACCAATGCCCGTAGCACCGTGGGCACCAGTACCGAAATATACGACTACCTGAAGCTGCTGTTTGCCCGTGTGGGCCGCACCTACTCGCCTGTATCGGGGCGTGAGGTGAAGAAGCACACGGTGACCGATATTGTAAACGCAGTTAAGGGCTTTGAAGAAGGTACCCGCTGGCTGCTCCTTGCGCCCGTGCATACCGAAAAAGGCCGTACCATAGAGGAAAAGCTGGGCGTACTGCTACAGCAGGGTTTTGCGCGTATTTTGGTAGATGGAGAAACCCTCAGGCTTGACGAACTTGCCGGTACAGACCTTACCAATAAAGAGGTTTTGCTGGTGGTAGACCGTATTGTGGTAAAGCATGAGGAGGAATTTTACAACCGCCTTGCCGATGCCATACAAACCGCATTTTACGAAGGTAAAGGCGAAGCATTCCTTCAGGATGTAAGTACAGGTAACCGCCTGCCGTTCAGCAACAACTTTGAATTGGACGGCGTTACATTCGTGGAGCCAAACGTGCACCTGTTCAGCTTTAACAACCCGTATGGCGCCTGCCCTTCGTGCGAGGGTTACGGCAGCATCATAGGCATAGATGAAGACCTTGTGGTGCCAAACACTGCGCTGTCCATATACGAAAACGCCATCTTCCCATGGAGGGGCGAAAGCATGGGCTGGTACCGCGACCAGTTGGTAAACAACAGCCATAAGTTCGACTTTCCGGTGCATAAGCCTTATTACCAGCTTAGTGAGAAAGACCGACAGCTGGTTTGGCATGGTAACCAATACTTTACGGGGCTAAATGACTTCTTCGCAGAGCTTGAGGAGAAGAACTACAAGATACAAAACCGCGTGATGCTGAGCCGCTACCGTGGCAAGACCAAATGCCCTGACTGTAAGGGCAAACGCCTGCGCCCGGAGGCGAACTACGTAAAAGTAAGCGGCAGCACCATAAGCGACCTTGTAGACCAGCCGATTAAAAACCTGGCTGAGTTCTTTAACAAGTTGGAACTGAATGAATACGACGCTAAAGTCGCCAAAAGGCTATTGATAGAAATAAACAACCGCCTGCGCTTTTTGCAGGAAGTGGGGCTTGACTACCTTACCCTGAACCGCCGTTCTAATACGCTTTCGGGTGGTGAAAGCCAGCGTATTAACCTGGCTACTTCGTTGGGCAGCAGCCTTGTAGGTAGTATGTACATCCTTGACGAACCGTCTATCGGCCTGCACCCAAAAGACACCGAACGCCTTATAAAGGTGCTGGAAGGCCTGCGTGACCTTGGCAATACCGTTATCGTCGTAGAGCACGATGAGGACATCATGAAAATGGCAGATATGATTATTGATATCGGGCCGGAAGCAGGTACCCACGGCGGCCAGCTGGTAGCCCAGGGAACCTTTGACGAAATACTTAAAAGCGACTCACTTACAGCGAAATACCTTAACGGCGACCTTGAAATTTCGGTACCTAAAAAGCGCCGTAAATTTAAGAACCACATCGATGTGGTGGGCGCCCGCGAGAACAACCTGAAAAGCATAGATGTTACCTTCCCGCTGGACTGCCTTACGGTAATTACCGGAGTATCAGGAAGTGGCAAGAGTACACTGGTAAAAAAGATCCTCTTCCCTGCCCTGCAAAAGGAACTGGAAGGTGTGGGCGAAAAGGCCGGACAGTTCACAGAACTGCGTGGCAGCTACGGCCACATTAAGCATATTGAATACGTAGACCAGAACCCTATAGGACGCAGTTCTCGCTCTAACCCAGTTACTTACATAAAAGCTTATGATGATATACGCGACCTGTTTGCCAAGCAGAAGCTGGCGCAGGCACGTGGCTACCAGAGCAAGCACTTCTCGTTTAACGTAGACGGGGGCCGCTGCGAAACCTGTAAGGGCGAAGGCGAGGTAACCATAGAAATGCAGTTCATGGCCGACGTGCATCTACTGTGCGAAACCTGTGGCGGTAAGCGCTTTAAGAAAGAAATCCTTGAGATTACCTACCAGGACAAAAACATAGACGATATCCTGACGATGACCATAGATGATGCCGTGGCGTTCTTCAGTGAGCATAAGCAAACCAAGGTCATGACCAAGCTGCAACCACTTCAGGATGTGGGACTTGGCTATGTGCAACTGGGACAAAGCTCCTCTACCCTTTCGGGTGGTGAGGCTCAGCGTATTAAGCTGGCATCGTTCCTGGTGAAGGGCGCTACCAAAGATAAAGCCCTGTTTGTGTTTGACGAGCCTACTACCGGGCTGCACTTCCACGACATTAAAAAGCTGTTGGCATCATTTGAAGCATTACTTGATAAAGGCCACTCTATCATAGTGATAGAGCACAACTTAGACCTGATTAAGTGTGCCGACTATATTATAGACATAGGCCCTGAGGGCGGCGAAAACGGGGGGCACTTAGTCGTGTTTGGGACACCTGAAGAAGTAGCCAAGAACCCTAAATCAATTACGGGGGAATATCTAAAGAGTAAGTTGTAATTGGTTTGAAGTTTCAGGTTTAAAGTTTCAGGTTGGAGCTTCACTCGGCTATAAAAGCATTACGCTGCAAGAGCGATATTTTGTAATCTATTTCTTAAAATAAAGTTATCAACAGGGAGATATTCCACTTTTTGTACAAAAAAATACAAAAACCTGTGGAATATCTCCCTTCTTTAAAAATTATAATTATTTAAATATCAACAATTTAATCAAAACCCACCTTCCACTCTACCCCTCGAATATTCCACATTTTCCACAGCATTTTTACTGAAGGAATGCGTTCAGTACAACTTTCATCTTTTTTGGTTGCTGGTTGTCGGTTGTTAGTTGTTGGCAGCTTCACTCACATTGGATTTTACTGAACGAATGCCTTCAGTACGCTGTGCCGTTTTTTTGTTTATGGTTCATGGTTTATAGTTGGGAGCTTCAACCGAAATTTCACTGAACGAATACCTTAAGTACTTTGTGGGGGAAAATTTTTGGATCAAAATTTAAGGTTAGGACTTCACTCATACTTTTGGGAAATAAATATTTTATACATTTGGTAGATAGCAACACTAACCAACCAATAATGAAATCACAATTAGTAGAAATACATCAAGCTGTAAATGAATGGCTCAAATTTTCTGAGGCCAAACACGGTGCGCTTTTAGCTATAAATACAGTCGTGGTTACAAATTTTTTGGGAAGCGTTAAAGAAGCTAATAAAGGACATTTCATTTTATTAATTCTAATTTCGACAACAGCTTTCTTTTCAATAATGTTTAGCTTATGGGCTTTTAAACCAAGAAGGCATGAACAACAAGAACTCAAAAAAAACGATACTAAAATCAACCTAAAAAAAATAAATGTGTATTATTCTGGCGATGTGAGTAGGTTAACCCTACAAGAATTAAAAGATGTATTAAACCAATTTGATAATAAACATAAATTTGACTGTCATGAGCAGATGTTAATTAATCAAATATGGATTAATTCTATTATTGCAAATAAAAAATATAGCTTGTTCATTAAATCTGCATTTTGTCTTGGACTAGCATTATTATTAATTATTATTTTTAGTCTACTTTCAATAAAAACTATATGTCATTAGAAGATAGTTATATAGGTTTAAATATCGTCAATGATAAAAGCCTAAATGATATTAAGCATAACATTTGCAAAATGTTAGACCTTATTCATAGAAAAGAAGCACATATAACGCTCAAATATTTAGGAAATCTTAAAGAAGAAAAGCTTAAAGAGATAAGTTTAAATTTAAACAAATTATTTTTCCCGAATGAGTTAAAGCTTATTTGTACAGGATTAGGCGGGGCATTTATTGATTCAAATAACGAAATAGTTCTTATTAACAATGATAGTTATAAAATTTCCAAACATCATCCCAGGGTTATTTGGCTAAGTATTGAATTGAACCAATCATTATTAAATATTTTAGATACACTAAATATTCAGGAAGAGTTTCAAATCAACTATAATTCTTTTTGGCCACATATAACTTTGGGTAGTGGCCAAGGGGATAATACTGTTGTTGATACTTCAACATGGGATCTTCATGGAATTGAAAAAAAACCGACTTTGGAAACTTTTACATCTGAGATTTTGGCAGATAAAATACATTTAACAAGTAGGGAACTTCAACCTAAAAGCATTTTTTTCAAAAAAGAGCTATTTACTAACTGAAACTTCTGATATCATTTTATATAACTTCCTGAAATCAGTATCATTAGTGTTCTTTCGAATCACCCTACAACCTTTTAAACCCTTTCTCCCCTTTCGGGTAAATAAGCTGCTCCTTTACATTGATTTGCTTGTGAGGCAGTTTGGTATCTGTAGCCGTGTAGTGGCTTATGTGGGTAATTAACGTAGCGGTGGCAATGGCAATGATTTTCATACTGAACGTTTTTTGATTGATGACTTTAATGATGATTGATAACTGTACTCCTTTAATTTTCTGTAACTAATTTTCTGTAACATTGTTTATTATAACCTGCAGCATACCATGAAGCTGCTTTATATCCTTATCGGTAAGGCCGTTTAGCGCATGTGCACGGTTGCGTTCGGTATAGGGCCTTATTTTTTGTATTATTTCGTTTCCTTTTTCGGTAAGACTCAGTTCAAACCTGCGCCCGTCTGTAGCGTGGAAACTGCGCACCAGGTAGCCGTTTTTTACCAGCAGCTCTATAATCCGCGTTACCGATGCCACATCCTTAAACACCCTGGCAGCAATTTGCTGTTGCGAAAAGGCTTCGTTTTCCTCAATGCATTTCAGCACCAGCCACTGGTCTATGGTAATATCGAAACCCTCAGCCTTCAGCCGCTTTTGCGCATACTGCCGGTAGCTGCGTATCGACTTGTCTAAAGCGTAAAATATAATGTCGTTTAACTTTTCCATTTCAAATACTCACACAAATATAATTGATATATCAATAAAATAAAATTTTATCGCATTTATTTTCAGAGGTATAAAAAAAATCCTGCCACACAGGGCAGGATAGTTTATGGATATGTAAGTGGGATTATTCCTTTACAATACATTTTATGTATTCCAAAATAAGTTTACCCTCTTCTACGCTGTCTTCTTTATTGCCTACAATCTTTTTTACGATGGGGCTTTCCTGAAGCAGTTTCAGGTCTTCCGGGCTAACTCCGGAAACTTCAGCCCTATAGTTGTAATTAGAAGATGATGCGCTTACAGATACCTCAGTATTAGGAAATTTAACTTCTTTACCGTTTTCCAATACCAGTGTCACGCCTTTAAGCCCTGATTCTTTTTTGTCAGACGGCGCCGTTATAAGTACGTTCAGCTTATAGAATCCTTCTGTTTTATAAAGACAGATGTCTTCTGTACAGGGCGTGTGGTAAATATAATAATATACTGCGCGGTCATAATTAAATTTCTTTTCAGAGATTATCTTCTTGCAAAAAAATCCGTCAGGAAATTTAAGGCCGCCTATAACTTCAAAATGATAGTCATGGCTAAATTTTGGGGTGTACTTATAATACAGGGTGCCTGTTTCCGGGTTAGACAGCACTAAGATATAATCGCTGTAATCAGGTTTGTACGATACTACTTTAAAGACCTTACCTACAAGTGCTTCGTATTTGGTAGAGTAGTTCTTGTTTTTGTAATTCTTTTTAAGCTTTTCATCGGTATAAAAACCTTTGTACCCGTACTCCTGGGAACTTTGGCTAAGTGGCTTTACCCTTAATTCTTTACCGTCAAGTAATTCAATAGATTCTCCGGGAAAGTCCATAGATTGTGAAAACGCGTTGATGCTGATAATGCCCAGCAGTACAAAAAGGATTTTTTTCATTTTGGTGTTTATTTTTGGCAGTTATAAATTCAAGGAAAAAACGCCGAACAAGCTAGCAGCTGTATATTCAGCACAAGGATAGTGAATGCTTTGGCAGGTTATGTTTTTTTTATTGTTGGTATGTTGCAAATATAAATAGTTTCTTTAAGGTTTAAAAATTTACGGTTATAAAAAATCCTGCCCCACAGGGCAGGATTTGTAATCTGTTTTTTTACACAGACGTTGCACTGCAACGTCTCTACTATTTACGTTTCATGATAATTTCCATACTTTTCCACTCCTTGCCGTCGCGGCTGTCGTACATTTCCATTTTGCGTGTATTGGCATCTATTATGGTGTATACCTCGCGGCACGGGTTAACCTTGCCGTCTACAGGGTTTACCATTTCGCCTTTAAAGGTTATGGTTTTACTGTCTTTGCTTATTACTCCGTACATTACCATAACGCCGGTACCCATGTTGTCTATCCAGGTACTGGTATAGCGTTTCAGGGCATTGTCAAAACCTATAAGGCTTTTCCCTTCAAAGGGCATCCCCATAATGTCGCCGCTATATACTATTTCCTGGTAGCGTCCGTCAAAAATCATCCTTGCCACACTGGTGGTGGTAGCCTTCATCGGTGGGCTTTTAGGATCGTGCCAAAAGGTCATTGTATTAGTCCACGAGCCTTCTTCTGCAGCCAGCATTTTGTGTTCCGGCCCCGGTGTCATATAGTTCATCCAGGCTTTTTCTTCGGCTTCAGTCTGGGCAAAGGCATTTTGGCACAACAGGCCGGCAGCCAGTAGCGCTAAGGTGTACATTTTTTTCATGATGAATGTTGTTAATTGTTTGTACGTTAAAGATAAAGATTTTTTTATTGCGACGGTAACAAAGTAAAGAAGAGAGACGTACTTAATGAATTCTGTGGAAAGCTTGTTGACTTTGTTGTAAAAATTGAGGAGTAACTAATAAATACGGTTTGCCTAAAAAAGCAAGCCCCGCTATTCCGGGCGGAATAAGCGGGACTTAACAAACCAACCAACCAATTATTAACAAACCTCAAAAATAAATCTGAGATTTATGTAATAAACTTTTAGCAACTTGCGTGCCAAAGCACAAATGTAAATCTATTTTTTTTAATTGCAATAGTTTATACACAATAATTTCAAATAAAATCTTGTTAAAATCAAGAAACCCCCGAAAATACTGGTACTTTCAGAGGTTTTCTTAAAACTAACTCAACTTAACTCAAAAAATTTATTTATTGCTTCGGCTACCTGTAGCCTCTGCTTTCTTGTCTTTATCATCCTGGCGGTAATAGTAGTTGTCGTTGCCACCACCATTGTTATTGTTGTCGTTATAGCCGTTGCTATAACCGTTATCATATCCGCCGCCGTTGTAGCTGCCGCCTGCGCTTTGGCAAGGGTCGTACACATAGCCACGGCTGTTGCTGTTTACGTATCCGCTGGCGTTTATTATGCGTCCGTAGCGGTCGTAGTATATGGTAAGCAGGCCTATCTGGCTTAGCGCAAACCTGTTGTAGCTCATGTATACGCTGCCTATCCTTTTCACGCGGCCCACGTTGTCATAGTTTATATATACGTTGCCCACCCTGCGTACACGGCCGTTGTAGTCGTGTTCTACGCGTACACCCTGTCCGGCATTGCTGTAACCGGGTGCGCCATAAGTATTGTTAGCACGGCTGCCGGTGCGGTAATAGTTAGTACCGGTAGTGGCAGGCTGTGTGTTAAAGTCCATTTGCCCGTCAGGGAACACCATAAATTCTATACCACGCTCCATAAATATAACAGGCTCTGCATTGCGGTAATCTACAGGAGTGTGATAAGCAGCAACAGTTACAACTTTTGTTTCTGTGGCTGAGGCCAGGCTACCAGCAAAAAGTAATCCGGCAACTAAAAGAGTAATTTTTTTCATGACCTTGTAATTTATTTTTTTGCGCCTACTCTAGCTTTTCGGCTTCTGCAATCGGCTTTTAAATTTGTGCCTTTGATTACAATATTACAAGTGCCGTGCCAAACTCTTATATAACGTTATAGTATTTTTTATTTAAATTTCAAAATATTGATTTTTAACACTTTGAGATTAACCTCTTTTTACCTTTGGTATAAGAGATAAATAAAGAAACCTCCTACTATTATATGCAATACTGCATCTGCTACAGCTACGGTACTGTTTTTCCGGCTCAGTAAGACGTAACTTACACAAGGGCGTACTATAATTTGCGATGCCACCAGTACAAACAGCAGCATAAACGGCAACGGAATCCCTGTAAACCTGCCTTCTAATGCCTTCCTGAAAGCTGCCGTAAGCCCGCACGAAGTACAACTCATCCCGGACTGCCTGTAAATGCACTGCACATGCACATCGGTAAACAACAGCATCCCGAAACTACCCACCACAAACAGCCACAACAGTGTGTTTACCAGGTGGTAATCCAGGTTACCACTGCCCGGTAGTGTCTTGGGCTGCGGGGCTAACAGTGTCTTTAACATGGTGTGGTTTGCTGTTTAGTATAGTATCGAGCAGCTTTTCAGCCATTTTATTTTCTACATCCCTTACCTCCCGGGTAAGTTCTTCCTTAGCCTTAAACACCTCCCTGAAGGTAATGTACTGGTAAATGCCAAAGCTTATGGCCAGCGCCGATACCACCATGCCGGCTATACAGGTAACGTTCTTTTCGTTCCTGGCCCTGAATATAAAAAAACAGATGGCCGAAAACATGAACGCCAGTATTGCGGGTCCCGTAGCGTACGTACCTACGCAGGGTATAAACGAAAACAGTAAACTGATGATAGCCAGTACCAGGCCTATTATGGCAAAAGGTTTCGGGTCGCCCTGGGTTTGGGTTTGGTGATTCATGGTTTCGTTTGATTGGCAAGCGGGCAAAAGTACTCTTTTTTTGCTTTGGTGCAACACCATTTTTTTCACGGTGCTTTTTTTGTTTGTACCAAAGCTAATGTTTTTCATATCAAGCAGTTTGGTTTAGTAAATAACTGATAAATGTTAAGATTATTGCAAAAAGGGATAAAAAAAGATGCACGTAGCGGTGCATCTTTAGTTTTTATAAGGTAATGAGATGAGATTGCTTAGTTCCTCAATGATACGCAGGATTCAATTCAACCCCTATCTTCTACCCACCTCTATTACAGAACTGCTGTAAATACGGATGGTCGATTTTATAAAGTCTTCCTCGTTTGCCTCAAAAATATTGTCTACATATTTCTGTGGGTTGCGGTCTATGTACGGGAACCAGGTGCTGTGTATCTGCACCATTATTTTATGGCCTTTTTTAAAGGTATGCAGCAGGTCTTGAAGCGGCACGTTTACACGCGTAACCTGGTTTGGCACAAACGGCTCGGGCTTTTCATAACTGTTACGGAAACGCCCCCTGAATACCTCTGAACGTACCAGTTGCTGGTATCCGCCCATTACTATATTATCGGGGTTACCTTCGTATTTTGGCGTATCATCAGGGTATACATCGATGATTTTCACCACAAAATCGGCATCGGTACCCGTCATGGAAACGTCCAGCTTTGCCAGTATTTCGCCGGCAAGGGTGTAGTCTTCGGTAAGTATAGGGGTTTCAAAAGTCAGTACATCGGGCCTGCGGGAGGCGTAGCGCTGGTCGTCGCTCATAAAATTGCGCGGGGTAAACTGCAGGCCTTCAATCTGCGACGTGTACGGCACCGGTTTGGCAGGGTCGCTGGTGTATTCGAAAGCAGCCTTATTGTCTAACGGAGTGTTTACACTCAGCGCCTCTTTCGCGCAAAGGTACAGTTTTACGTTATCGGCTTTTGGTGGCCATACGTCAAAATTCTTCCATTGTTTAAGCCCCGTGTCGTACATATAGGCTTCAGGCAATTTTGGGTTGGCATCACCCTTCAGGTAGTAGACGAAGAATTTTCGTTCCACATTCTTCAGGAAATCATCTGAAATGTTTTCGCCAAAATAAATGTGGTTGTGGGTCAGCGTACCAATGTTACGTGCCCAACCACCATGCGCCCACGGCCCCATAACCAGGGTACTGTTATTCTTGGGCGTAGTAGCCTCTATGCGCTTGTAAATGTTCAGCGGGCCGTACAGGTCTTCGGCATCAAACCAGCCACCTACGGTAAGCACGGCTGGCTTTATATTTTTAAGGTGCGGCAGTATGTTGCGCGTTTGCCAAAATGCATCGTAGTTAGGGTGCGCTATGGTTTGCTGCCAGTAAATATTATCTGTATAATATTTTTTAGTAGCATTTTTCAGGGGGCCAAGATCCATGTAAAACTGGTAGGCATCGGGTACCGGGTTGGCAAAAAATGGTGCAATACCGGCCCTGAACCAATGCTCTGTAGTAGGCTCTTTGCGTTTGGTGCCAAATACCGGGTAGGTAGCCGTGTAGCTCTCCAGGTAAGCGCCGTGGTGGTGCATGTCATCAAAAAAGAAATCAGATACGGGTGCCTGTGGCGATACCGCCTTAAGCGCCGGGTGGGCATCGGGCAGTGCCGCCGCCGAATAAAACCCCGGGTACGAAATCCCGAAGATACCGGCCTTGCCGTTGTTGCCTTTTACGTTTTTCAGCAGCCATTCAATAGTATCGTAGGTATCAGAGCTTTCGTCTATGTCCTTTTTGTTTTTCGGGTTGTTGCCGGGTATGTTAGGCGTCATGTTATTAAACTCCCCTTCAGACAGGTAGCGCCCGCGCACATCCTGGAACACGAGGATGTAACCGTCTTCCACCAGGTACTGCGATGGGTGCCCGTAGGTTTTAAAATCAGCGTATTTAGAGACGCTGTAGCAGGTACGGTTTATAAGGAACGGGTACTTTTTGCTTTTATCCTTCGGGGTATACACCAGCGTAAACAGCTTGGCGCCATCGCGCATGGGGATGCGGTATTCGGCTAAGTCGTAGTTATTACGCATGTATATAGAGTCGGGCTCAAAGTCCCTTTCCTGCGCGTTTACTGCTGTGCAGGCCAATAGTAAGGTGCATAATAGGAGTAGTTGTTTCATTTAGTGTTAGTGCGTTATATGTTTTTTGTGGTGTAAAAAGCTGTAAATATAGCAAAAAGACTGCCCGGTTTACGGGGTTGTTTTTTGCCCTTCGAAAAAAGCCAGTGTATGGGTTTCCCCGCTTTTTATCAGCGAAAGCTTCTGCACTTCGGTAAGCTTTTTCACTTTGGGGCCTATCCCTGCCGAGGATACTGAAAGCGTACGCTGCCAGTCGGCTTCAGTGAGCTGGTTGCGGTTCAGGTTTTCCAGCACCAGTATATAGAATGCCTGCATGTATTCGGGCAGGCTGGTTACGGGCAGCTCTACCAGTTCCTTATTTTGCCTGTCGCTTTCTATCTGCCCATCTGAGTCGATACGCACACCCAGCGTTTTGTAATTGGGTATGCGGGTGCTGCGGCCATCGTCGGCTACGGCAATGCTATCGAACATAAATATGGGGAAGTTGCCTATAATACCACCGTCAACGACTATATCAAGCTGTTTGCGCTTTTTAGGCTTGCGGTACACCTTGCCTTTGGCATCTATAAATACGGCCTCAAAATACAGGGGTACCGACATGGAAATGCGTACCGCGTCCTTCACCTTCATATCAGGATAGGTCTCTGCCGAAAACACCAGCAACTTCTGGCGGTTAAGGCAGGTGGCAGTTACATAAAGCTGCTTAAAACCCTGTTGTTCCAACTCCCTGAAGGTAACATCGGCCTTTCCTGTTTTGGCACTAATAATCCCTTCCAACCAATGGGTAAAGGCATCGCCCTTGTACCACCCGAAACGGCTATACATACGGGCAAAGCCGCCCACGAACATCATTTCGCCATCGTTAAACTTCTCAAATTTAGTGTCGGATATTATGGCATAAATTTCATCTGAAGTATACCCAAGCGCCACCATAAGCGAAGTAATGGCCCCCGCCGATGTGCCGCCAACTTTTTTAATGCCGGGCATTACGCCACGGTTTTCCAGCTCCTTTATCACCCCCGAATAGGCTATGCCGCGTATGCCTGCGCCTTCAAACACCAGGTTTTCGTAGGCTGGGTGTGACAGCGAGTCCTGCGCTAAAAGCTTTGGCATCATACAAAATAACAGCATGGATATATAGAGTGTTTTCATAGGTTTCATACTTTTAATTGACTTGAATCACCACATTTTTAATGGTCCATACTGCATGGCCATTTGCGCTTACTTCTATGTTGTACGCACCGGTAGCATTCGGCACAAAGCTTTTGGTAAGAGTGTGGTCGCCTTGCGCTTTATTGTAAGTATATATAAAAATGGTATCGGTACTCTCATTGGTTACAACAACAGACTCAGACAAAATAGCATCTACGTCTTTCAGTTTGGCCTTAATCTCTACAGTTTGCCCTACGGTAAACACCTGTCCTTCGGTTGGGGCAATGATTTGCACTTCGGGTGCGGGTTCATCGCAGGAAACGACAAGCAGCGGGAATAGTATGAGGAATATTTTTTTCATTAGTTTGTTATTTTCTCCAGCAGGCAATACTTTCTTCAATATAGTAGCAGTCCACGAGCTTAGAGGTTTTATAATCGCGGTTTACCCTGCAGGTAAGGCTGTCGTTTTCCAGTATCACTTTTTTTTGGAAAGCACCATTACTGCATAGTGTAAAATCCTGTTCGATAGGCTTAAAGCCTTTTTCAACCAATATTTCAGCTAACTCCGGTTTCGTGGTTTTAACCTGCTCCTCAGTATAATGGTCATCGTAATTAAAGGGGAATTCTATATAGGTATACTTGCCGTCGGCGTACTTCAGTTTGAGTTCCACCAACTCAGTATTAAAATCGGTAGCGGTTTTATCCTTGTTACAGGCCAGGGTAATGGTACACAGGGCGCAAATAAAAAGGTAGTGTAAGCGAAAAGGCTGCTTCATGGCATAACTGGTTTGGTTATAAATGTACAAACTAATTTGGTATACTGTTTATTACACAAACCGGGTTAAAAGTAAACTGTGTTGCCAAATCTTGGTTATTTACTGAAATATCGGTAAGGCTTTTTTTTCATTATCCAGTAAATAAAGTAACTAAGGTAGGGTAGCCAAAAAATAAGCAATATGGTTATCATAAGTGGTTGGTTTAATTAGCTGCGGAACATCCCAACTAAAAATAGTAAAATAAATAACACCATAAACAATATGAAAACCAGCTTTGTAGTGATGCTAACATGATTTTCGTCTGCTTTTGTAACTACCTTTTTGGGTGCTACAACAACGTGGTTTTCTAATGCAGTTACTTTATCCTTAAAACCATGATAATGCGCAGCCAGTTTTTCCAGGCGTGTATACACATCCGACTTTAACGGCCCGTGCAAAAAGATACAGCACGTAAGTACCTCGTCTACAATAAGGTTATTGGTAGTACTGTCGCGTTCGGCCAGCAGGTGGTTTATGTTTTCGTCGCTCAGCAGGCTGTTTATAAGGTTAAAAAGTTCCTGCCGGTTTACCTGCCCTCCATTAGTCAGCACCCTGTTTTTTATGGCCTTTATTTGCAACAGGTATTGTATGGGCGACGGCTTTCCCGAAAGCGTCCCCCTACCCTTATATACCGATTTGTAGCCCCTGTTGTAGTCGTATTCGCTGCGGGCGGCAACATCGTTCAGTACCACATAGGCCTCAGCAATACGCTTAAAGCGTTCCTCGCTTTTTTTATCGCCGGGGTTTTTATCGGGGTGGTGCTTTACCGCCAGCTGCCGGTATGCCTTTTTTATATCGGCCTGCGGGCTGTGCGGGTCTACACCCAGTATGTGGTAGTAATCTTTCATCCGTGCTTAAAGTGGATGCAAGGTAGGGATTATTTGCCGAACACTGATGACACAGATTTCAGGGATTTCGCACAGTAAATACATTTAATTGGTGACGATTTTGTTTACACTATTTGACTATTTTTGGTAATATTATGGGGATGCCATAAATCATTATTCAAAGCAATCATAAAATAGCTTACACAGGGTATTATTCAAAATTTTCTTCAGTTATAAATGAAAAATAGTATAGAAATAATATATTTAAAATCTCTCAGAGACAATCCGGACGGTCAGTCGGGAAATCCTGATTTTGAGAAAATCAACATTCCTATTTCCTTAAATGAAATAGTATCATTAGAACTTCAATACAATCAAGAAATTCCTTTCCCGGCAACACTAAGGGAGCTTCTGTTCTTAGCAGGTCACTATTGTTATTTTTTAGATAATTGGGGCATTTCTCAGCAGGCTATGCAGGAATTTGTACGTGAACAGCTAACCAAAGTTAATAGACAAATTACCAGACCCTTTTATGCCATTGATTTATATAATGGATATGATCAGTTTTTATACGTGCATCTTGACGAAGGAGATAATCCTATGGTTTACGAGGCAGTATATGATGAGGATATTACTGAATGGACCTATCAGACAGGGCTAAAGCTTGCTGAATATTCTGACATGAGAGTTAAAAGGACGCAAAGTGGCAGAAACCCTTTTTAATTTATTTAAATAATTTGTACAAATAACCAAATCACCCCATAACCGAATAACCAAAAAAACCATTTCCGAATAACAAACAAAATCCTTAATTTTGCGCCTTAAAACAACAACACTACAACAATGATCCATTTCTTCGGAAACCAGACCACTACGGTTTTTGCGGTACAGGCGCAAAACGAACTTTCGGCAGAGGATATTTCAAAACTTAACTGGCTTTTTGGCGACGCACATAAAATAGAGAAATCCGTACTTACGGATTTTTTTGTTGGGCCTCGCGCCACCATGATTACCCCTTGGAGCACTAATGCCGTAGAAATTACCCAGAATATGGGTATCGAGGGCATTATCCGCATAGAGGAGTTCTTTAAGGTGGAAGAAGCCGATGCTAAATTCGACCCGATGCTTTCGCAGAAATACAACGGGCTTACACAAGACATTTACACCATAAACATACAGCCGGAAGCTATCCTGGAGATAGACGACATAGCGGCTTATAACGAAAAAGAAGGCCTTTCGCTTAGCAGCGAAGAGGTAGACTACCTGAACAACCTTGCCACAAAACTGGGCAGGAAACTGACCGACAGCGAGGTTTTCGGCTTTAGCCAGGTAAACTCAGAGCACTGCCGCCACAAGATATTTAACGGTACGTTTGTTATCGACGGCGAGGAAAAACCGTCTTCACTTTTCAAACTGATTAAAAAAACAAGCCAGGAAAACCCTAACGATATAGTTTCGGCATATAAAGACAACGTGGCGTTTGTAAAAGGCCCACGCGTGCAGCAGTTTGCCCCTAAGAGTGCCGACAAACCTGATTTCTACGAAATCAAGGAATTTGATTCGGTTATCTCTGTAAAGGCCGAAACGCACAACTTCCCTACTACGGTAGAGCCGTTTAACGGTGCTGCAACGGGTAGCGGTGGTGAGATACGCGACAGGCTTGCGGGCGGACAGGGTTCGCTTCCGCTTGCGGGAACTGCCGTGTACATGACAGCCTACTCTCGCCTTGAAGAAAATCGCCCTTGGGAAGAAGGCATGGCCGAACGCAAATGGCTGTACCAAACCCCAATGGATATCCTGATAAAAGCATCTAACGGTGCGAGCGACTTTGGTAATAAATTTGGCCAACCGCTTATTACAGGTTCGGTACTTACGTTTGAACACGAGGAAGCCAACCGTAAGCTTGGTTTCGACAAAGTAATAATGCTTGCGGGCGGTATCGGTTACGGTAAAGAGAGCCAAAGCAAAAAACAAAAGCCACAGGAGGGCGACAAAGTGGTTATCCTGGGTGGTGAAAACTACCGCATAGGTATGGGTGGTGCTGCGGTTTCAAGTGCTGATACGGGTGCCTTTGCATCGGGTATCGAGCTGAATGCCGTACAGCGTAGTAACCCTGAAATGCAAAAACGTGCTGCCAATGCCGTTCGTGGCCTGGTAGAAAGCGACAACAACCCTATAGTGTCTATCCACGACCACGGTGCGGGCGGTCACCTTAACTGCCTTTCGGAACTTGTAGAAGAAACCGGCGGTAAAATAGACCTTGACAAACTGCCTGTAGGTGACCCTACCCTTTCAGCCAAGGAAATCATTGGCAACGAAAGCCAGGAGCGTATGGGCCTTGTAATCGGGCAAAAAGACATTGAAACACTACAGCGCATTGCCGACCGTGAGCGTTCTCCTATGTACACTGTAGGCGACGTTACCGGCGACCACCGCTTTACCTTTGAAAGCGCTACCACAGGTGCCAAGCCAATGGACTTCGCGCTGGAGGACATGTTTGGCTCATCGCCAAAAACCATAATGACCGACAAAACTGTTGCGGTTAATTATGCCGATGTAGAATACACCCAGGAAAATATACACAACTACCTTAACCAGGTACTTCAGCTTGAGGCCGTTGCCGCTAAAGACTGGCTTACCAACAAAGTAGACCGTTGTGTAGGCGGACGCGTAGCCAAGCAGCAAACCGCAGGCCCTATACAACTTCCGCTGAACAACGTGGGCGTTATGGCGCTTGATTTTGCCGGTAAAGAGGGTATTGCCACCACCATAGGCCACTCCCCTGTTTCGGCGTTGGTAGACCCTGCTGCGGCAAGCCGTACTGCAATTGCGGAATCGCTTAGTAATATTGTTTTCGCGCCGCTTAAAGACGGCCTTAAAAGTGTATCGCTTTCGGCCAACTGGATGTGGGCGTGTAAAAACGAGGGCGAAGATGCAAGGCTATACGAAGCTGTAGAAGCGTGTTCAGAATTTGCAATCGAACTTGGCATCAACATCCCAACAGGTAAAGATTCGCTTTCTATGAAACAGAAATATCCTGACGGCGATGTAATTGCCCCGGGTACGGTAATCATCTCGGCTGCGGGTAACTGTAATGACATTACCAAGGTGGTAGAGCCGGTACTGAAACGCAACGGCGGCAGTATTTACTACATTAACCTGAGCAACGACAGCTTTAAACTGGGCGGATCTTCTTTTGCGCAGGTGCTGAATAAAGTAGGTAGTGAAGTGCCAACGATTACCGATGCGGCCAACTTTAAGTCGGCTTTCAATACCATTCAGGATTTAATAAAAGACGGCAAAATTGCTGCCGGACACGATATAGGCAGCGGTGGCCTTATTACCACCCTGCTTGAAATGAGCTTTGCCGAAGTTAACCTTGGCGCAGCGTATGACCTTACTAACCTTGAGGAGGCCGATACCGTTAAGGTATTATTCTCTGAAAACATAGCGCTTGTTATCCAGGCAGATGCTTCAATCGAAGCGCAACTTGCTGCTAACGGCGTAAACTTTACCAAGATAGGCGAAGTTAAGGAAGGTGACACAGTAACCGTGAAAAACGGTGCTGCCGAGCTTACTTTTAACGTAGCTGAAACCCGCGATACATGGTTTAAAACATCTTATCTTCTTGACCAGAAACAGTCTGGTACACAGAAGGCTAAGGAGCGTTATGTAAACTATAAGTCGCAGCCGCTTGTATACAACTTCCCGGCGCATTTTGACGGTAAGAAAGTCGCCATTGATGCCAGCAAGCCAAGGCCTAAGGCAGCCATCATCCGTGAAAAGGGTTCTAACTCAGAGCGCGAAATGGCAAACGCCATGTACCTTGCCGGTTTTGACGTGAAAGACGTTCACATGACCGACCTTATCAGCGGCCGTGAAACACTGGAAGACATACAGTTTATAGGTGCTGTGGGTGGTTTCTCTAATTCAGACGTACTGGGTTCGGCTAAGGGCTGGGCGGGTGCATTCCTGTACAATGAGAAGGCTAAAACGGCCCTTGAAAACTTCTTTAAACGTGAGGATACCCTATCGGTAGGTATATGTAACGGTTGCCAGCTGTTCATAGAGCTTGGACTAATCAACCCTGACCACGAGAGCAAACCGAAAATGCTGCACAACGACAGCCACAAGCACGAAAGTGGCTTTACGTCGGTTACCGTAGCGGAGAACAACTCGGTGATGCTAAATACCCTTGCGGGCAGTACCCTTGGTGTATGGATCAGCCACGGTGAGGGTAAATTCAGCCTGCCGTACGAGGAGGATAAATACCACGTTGTTGCCAAATACGCCTACAACGGCTACCCTGCCAACCCGAACGGTTCTCACTTTGACATTGCTATGATGGCAAGCAACGACGGCCGCCACCTGGTAATGATGCCGCACATAGAGCGTTCTATGTTCCAGTGGAACTGGGCGTACTACCCTGAAGGCCGCAAGGACGAGGTTACGCCTTGGCACGAAGCGTTTGTGAATGCCCGTAAGTGGATTGAGAACAGGTAATTCGGTTATGCGGTTATTTGGTTATTCGGAAGAAGACCGATAGACGTAAGATAATAGATGAAAGACGCCTCCAGGAATGGGGGCGTTTTTTTTGGTACATTTGGGAAAAATAGAATTTAAATGATAAAGCAACTCATAAATGATTTAGTATATGAGAATATTACACTATCTAAATCACTAACAATTTCGAAGCTCATTGCTGCAAAAATTAATAATAAAATTTTTAGAGAATGGCTTACTAAAGAATTAGAAGGATATGACTTTAATGATCAAATTCTCCCTGATTATCGTAAGATATATAGTCCAATAACATTACATGCTGAATTTCCATTTGGGCGAACTCAACAAATTGAAGTTTCATTAAATGATGAATTTGATAAAGAATTCGATGAATACGTATACAAGCATAAAGTATTAGAGCCAATTGCTATGGTAGAAGAGCAAATCAGAGCTATGCCAACAAAAACCAAGGGCTACATAAACTTACCGATTAATATGGTTCAAGTAATAGCTGGTCTCTATAAAGAATCACTAGATGCCTATGGTGGTGTTATTAGAAGTGGAAACAGGGTAGTTGGAAAAGTCCAATGTCAAAATGTTTTAGAACTGACTAAACAAAAATTAATTGATACATTAATCGAACTTAATAATGAATTTCCAAATCTTGAAAATGAATACATGATGACTTCAGAAAATGACAAAAAAGTACAGCATATTATTACAAATAATATCTATGGCAACAACAATCCTTTGAATTTAGCTACTGGTAATAATAATATTCAAACTATAAACCAATCCAATAACTTATCAGAAGAAACAAAAAAAGATTTCTTAGGCTTGGGTGTTAATTTAGCAGAAATTTCTGAACTTGAAGAAATTGTACAAACTACATCTGATAAGTCTACGTTACCAGCTAAAGTTATGAAATGGCTTGGAAGTGTTTCTGCATCTATTGCTGCAAAAGGATTGTATGAAAACCTACCAAAACTTACTGAGTTAGTACATAACATAATTTCTTGATACCCCCGCTGGCGCGAGCATCCCGCTCGTGCCAACCAATAATTTTAAAAAGACACGAGCGTGACGCTCGCGCCAGCCTGTATGTTATAACACTCCAACCAATGCATTTAAACCTCCACATTAAAAGACTACTGTTCTACTGGCTTACAAGTTATGTGCTTGCAGTAGTAATCTACTATGTGCTTTTACTGATACTACCCCGGCATGAGGTGTTTGGGGCGTTGTACCGGATGTATACCTACCATGAAGCATACCCACTTACCTTCATAGCCATTCCGTGTTTCTTTTTCGGGATATTTGCTGCATTATTTACCAGCGTCTTTTCACGCAAGCGCATCGGCGGGAAGATACTGTTACTGGTCTTAATTTTAGTTTTGGTGATGGTAATAAGTTCGCCATTCGGAGGGATGCTTTGGCACTATTATGATATGCTGAACGGTTTTTTTCCTAAGAATTGGGTTTCAAAAATGATTGTTGAAGGCTTTAAAGACGGCCTGGAAGTGGGGTGGTTTATACTTTTGATATCCATACCCTACAATGTAGTAATAGCCGTAAGCTGGTATTTTTTGATGAAAAAGGGCAGTACAATATCTAAATAAAACAGCAGACGTTGCAATGCAACGTCTCTACAAAAAAGCCTCCTCAGGTTGTGAAACGGCTCTATATTTATAACCAATCATTATTTCAGGTTGTTTACATCAACAACAGTATTTTTATCGTCAACATAAAATATTTTATCGTGTATGGTATCGCCTGCCGCTACCGCGTAGGCTTTAACAATATAAAAGGTTTTACCAGTGGCTTTACTTTGAAGGTTTACATATTTGCCTGACTCCTCAATAAAAAATTTAGCACTTTCAAGATCCGAATCTTTATACTCATAATACTTTTCGGTGTACTCTTTAGACAGGATTTTGTAAACATCCTTATCCAAAACTTCAGAGGTTTTAAACTCGTACGTTTTTATCTCTTCGTCAGACATTTTCCATTCTTTCAATTCCGCTTTTACAGCATCAACCTGTTCAGCATTTTTTGCACATGCAGTTAATAACAAAGCGCACCCGGCGATAATAAAAAATTTTTTCATGATTTTTAGTTAATTGATTATAGCACAAACATAAGAAAATTATTTAATAATAGTATTTTTTTCTTATAATTATTTTCATCTGCCAAAAAAACAGTATATTTACAACACAAGTGCTAAACCTCACACCATGGCAAAAAACAAAACCACCGAGACTACAGTTGATGTCACCGACTTCATCAACAGTTACGTAGATAACGAGCAGAAAAAAGCAGACAGTTTCCGCCTTATAGAACTAATGCGTGAGTGGTCGGGGTTTGAGCCAAAGATGTGGGGACCTACAATCATAGGGTTTGGCAGCTACCATTATAAATACGCCAGCGGGCATGAGGGTGATGCGCCTATGCTGGGGTTTTCGCCGCGCAAAGCTGAATTTTCGCTGTATGTATACTCCCCTACCGAAGAAACCAAACCACTGCTGGATGATTTGGGCAAATTCAAAATGGGAAAGGCATGCATCTACGCTAAAAAGTTGGCCGACCTTAATATCGAGGTATTGGAAAAAATTTGCAAGGCAAGTATCGCCTACCTTAACGAGCACCATGTATGTGCTGCGTGTAAAGGTTAATCTGTGGTAATCCGTAAAATCTGTGTCATCAGTGTTCCCTTCTCCGTTAAACTTAACCCAGCACATTTTTTTTATTTGCACCTTATTGCTACTTTAGGCATGTGATTTACAAAACCACATCATCCCTCCATGCTAAAAAAACTACTCCCGTTATTCCTCATATATTTTGGCTGTAGCCAAATAGCCTCGGCTCAGGACACCCTGACTAAACGCACCCCCTTTACAGATACCATTAAGGTAATCTACTGCCCTATTAACAGTTACATAATCCCTGAGCTGTACATCAGCAATTACCACATAAACAACAACCAGCTGGATGCCGCTGCGGCTATAGGCATACTGACGTCAGGCCAGTTGCAACGCAACAACAATACTGAGATAGCACCACTACTCAACACCCTGCCCGGCATACAGATGCAAAGCGGTTCGCTGAATACCAACCGCATTTCCATACGCGGCATAGGCGCACGGACTACGTATGGTACCAACAAGATACGGGCGTTTTACGGCAACATCCCCCTGACTTCGGGCGACAGCGAAACCACGATTGAAGACATTGACCTTGAGGCTATAAACCGCATAGAAATCATTAAAGGGCCGTTCAGCAGTATTTATGGTGCGGGGCTTGGCGGCGCCATACTTATTGACCCTAACTTTACTGCCAATACCGGCCACACGGGTAAAGCCAGCGTTACTGTGGGTTCGTTTGGTTTAATAAAAAACACCCTGAATTACGGCTACAGCAGTAACAACGGCAGTGTAAACGTCAATTACCACAAGCTGCAAAACGACGGCTGGAGAAACAACAGCAGCTACTACCGCGAGGGCGTTACCCTGGCGGGCGACCTTTTCCGCAAGGCCAAAAGCAAGCTTACCTACTTTGGCAATTATACCTACATGAAAGCCTACATAGCCAGCTCGGTTACCAAAGAAAGCTTTGAACAAAACCCGCGCGCTGCTGCACCTACTTGGGCCGCCAGCAAAGGCTATGAGCAGTACCACACCTTTATGGGTGGCGTGGCGTATGAATTTGAGTTGGCACCCAATCTGAAGAATACTACATCTATATTCATCAATAATAAAGACAGTTACGAACCGCGCCCGTTTGACATTTTGGCACAAAACAGTACAGGCTACGGCGGACGCACGCAGTTTAACGGCAACTTCCTCATTGGCAAACTAAAAACCGAATACATAGCCGGATTGGAATATTTTAAGGACGGCTATACCGGCAGCACCCACGAAAACCTGTACCAGGACAACAACGGTAACGGTTCGCTCCGGGGTGATAAGATTACAGGAGACGAGCAAAGCAGGCATTTTATCAACGCTTTTGCGCAAGTGAGGATACAGTTTACTCAAAAGCTGGAAGCACAGGCCGGCATCAACTACAATAAAACCGCATTCAGCCTTGATACTACTTTCCCCGCAGAAAGCCGCGACAGCGAAGACCATAGTTACAAAGGCATAGCTGCACCGCAATTCTCATTATTATATAAACCTGCCGAAAACGCTATGGTATATGCTTCGGCCAGCCGTGGGTTTTCATTGCCTGCCATTTCCGAAACACTGAATGCAGACGGTACCGTAAACCCCAATATAAAACCCGAAAACGGCTATAACTTTGAAATAGGCAGTAAGTTATATGCCTTCAATAACCGCCTGTATACCGATGTGGCTCTGTACCGTATGGAAATAAAAGACCTGCTGGTGGCACAGCGTGTAGGCGACGACCAATACGTGGGCATCAACGCCGGGAAAACATTGCACGAGGGTATAGAATGGCTTGTAAAATATAGCCAGCCACTGGGACAAAACTGGCAGCTTGCCCCCTACACCGCCTTATCGGCGGGGCGTTACCGTTTTGAGGAGTTTATAAATAACGATGTGGATTACGGCGGCAACAAGCTTACGGGCGTGCCTTCTACCAAAGTGAATGCCGGGCTAACACTCAGCATGCCTTTAAGGCTGTACCTTACTGCCGATTATTACTACACCGGCAACCTGCCCATGAACGATGCCAATACCGCATTTGCCGATAGCTATAACCTGCTTAATGCGAAGTTGGGTTGGAGATACTACACAAGCAGCGGGCTGGATATGGGCGCATCATTCGGGATAAATAATATTACCGACACCCATTATGCTGCTATGGTACTTGTAAATGCCACGGGAACAAACCCCAGATATTACTATCCGGGGCTTCCGGTTAACTATTATGGTAATGTGAATATTAGCTATCTTTTTTAGGCTTTAGCCAAAAAAATTATAAGTACGTTAACTATATTTTACGCAACCTTTTCGGATTTTGCACATCTGTTAATATAATATTAATATAATCAAAGACCGAAATTGTTATGAGACTACGTTTACTATTTTTCCTGTTTATCGCTACGGTAACGGGTGCCTTTGCACAGCAGCAGGCTGTGATTCAGGGCGATGAAGTGCTGTGTCCTGGCGCTACCGGCACTGCCATGGTACTGGGCATTGTGCCTTACGACAGCTACCAGTGGCAGGTTAAAGCCTATGGCGAAACCAATTTTACCGATATTGAAGGCGCTACATCTTCTACATTTGAGTATGATGCCTACACCTACACCGTAACTACAATACGTGTGGAAGTAACACAAAACGGCGATACATTTTATTCTAACGAGCTGTTTATAGACGGTATTACGTTCCTTCCCATTTTTTACAGTACTGAAACCACAGGCAATGTAACCTTTGACCCTAACCAGGAAGGTTACATACTTTGCGAAGGCGGCGCTATTATAAACACCGTTGGCTCACCCTATACTAATGTGCAGTGGTACAAGGACGATGTAGCTATAGCAGGCGCCACAAACGTTACCTATACCATAACAGCGCCGGGTATATACTATGCCGTGGCAGCCCCTGCCCAATGCCCGCAGAGCACCCAGACTACCCTGCCCTGTGTAGTAGTACCATGTGCCACCCAGGAAGTGGAAGCACCGGTTATAGACGGCGACCTTATGCTGTGCCCAGATACTAATGGTACTGCTACCGTAACTAATGGTTATACCTACGATACTTACCAATGGTATTTTAAATATTTTGGCAGCCCGGACGAGTACCAGGCGATAGAAGGCGCTACAGCAGCTTCGTTTACGTATGATTGGTATACCTACGACCAGGCGTTGTTTAAACTTGTGGTGACTTCAGGTAGTACAACATACGAATCGAATATAATACAGATAGACAGCTATGCATGGTCCAGCCTTTTTATAATGCAGGATTATAACGAAGAGCTTGTAACCTTTGACCCTGACCAAGGCTTCTTGCTATGCCCTACCGGTACTATAACCAACCAAATAAACAGCCCGTACAGCATTGTACAATGGTACAAAGACGACGTAGCCATAGAAGGTGCCACAAGCCCTACCTACATAATTACCGAACCGGGTAACTATACTGTTGTAGCTGCACCTGATTTTTGCCCGGACAGCACCAGCCAGAGCGACGCTATTGTAGTCGTGGAAAACACAAACTGCACAGCAGGTACACAAAACCCTATCGGCAAAAACTTTGTGCTTTACCCTAATCCTGCTAACAGTATGTTAAATATTCAGCTGAACAGCAACGATATAGACGCAAAATATATTATATTTGACGTATCAGGAAAAAAACTGGCTGAAGGCGCCCTTAACGGCACTACTTCGGCTGTGGATATAGAAAACCTTGCTAACGGTACCTACATTATTAAAGTAGGCGTAAACGGCGCACAGGCTTCGCAAATGTTCATCAAACAATAAATCCTTTCAATCCCTTTTTATTTAAAAGCGGGGCAATTCAGGTTGTCCCGCTTTTTTTATTCCAAGCCACGAATTTTACCAATTAACACTAATAACATAGGTGAAATTTTCCACCACAAGGCACACAAAGTTTTTTCACTGAGGGCACTAAGCTAATTCTAAACTTTACACAAGGATAAAATCCCAATAATTGGGATTGAAGAACACTAAGCCGGTATGCGTAGCTTTGTGAACTTCCGTCGACGACGGTCAGACCAAGCCTTGCGAACTTAGTGACAAAACTTTGTGACCTTCGTGGTAAAGATTAAACACTACACATTATATCAATTAATTTGTGCAAATTTGTGTAATCCGTGTCAAACCACATCTATGCAAAGTTTTAAAACCGATGTAGCAAACAGTACCGCCCACCGCCCGTCGCGGGAGGGGCTGGCTAACCGTGTACTGGCCGACTTACAGCTATTGCCGGAACTGCTAAACATTGCCTTTGACACCCAAAACAAAAGCCACCACAAAGCCTGCTGGATACTGGAGCTGGTTTTTGAAAACAACATTACACTTATAAACCCACACCTGGATACTTTTTGCCAAAAGGCGAAAACGTATAAACATGAAGGCGCCATACGTTCGGTTTCTAAAATATGCCTGTTCCTGGCACAGCGATGGAAAAAGCACCCGCAAAGCCTTACCTCATTACAAAAGGAACAGCTTACCGAAGCCTGCTTTGACTGGCTTATAGACCCCGATGGTAAAGTGGCTAATAAGGCCTACGCCATGCGTGCACTGTACATTTTGGGCAAAAATACCGACTGGGTGTACCCCGAATTGCAACGCATATTGCAGGAAGATTTTACCAAACACACCGCAGCATATCAGTCGGCTGCAAAAGAACTGCTGCAAAAGCTGAAAATTACCTAACTTTCAGGCGCTATAACGTTAACCATCTTATGGACGGAAATTTCAGTAAAACACAGGTAACGCTGCTAAAGGTAGTTACTAATCTTACCTTTTGGGTATTTGTAGCCATAGCGGCAGGCATTTGGCTGGGGCATTACCACCCGCAGCAGGCACTTAAAATGGAAAAGGTAGGCAGATACTTTATTGACCTGATAAAGCTGTTTATAGGCCCCATCATCTTCCTTACCATAGTGCTGGGCATAAGCGGTATGGGCGACTTGCGAAAGGTAGGCCGCATCGGGATAAAATCACTGCTGTATTTTGAGGTGGTTACTACCTTTGCACTTGCCATAGGCGTAGCAGTAGCCTACCTGCTGAAACCCGGCAGCATAGACCGCACAGGCCTTAGTATGGGTGATGCCGGCGAATACGCCCAAAAAGCATCCGATTTCAGTTGGATGAAATTTTTCCTGGATAACCTTACCCTACAGGTGTTGGCAGCAGCCATCATTACAGGCATAGCCCTAAACTTTTACCCCAAACGCGAAATGGTAACCGGCTACCTATACAAGGCCTCCACAATAGTCTTTAAAGTCCTGAAATGGGTTATGTACCTTGCCCCTGTGGGCGCATTTGGTGCCATGGCATTTACCATAGGTAAATTCGGGCTGCATACGCTGGTGCCACTGGGCAAGCTGATGCTGTCGGTATACATCACCATGGCAGTGTTTATTTTCGGGGTGCTGGGCAGCATACTGCGCTATTACAAAATGAGCATCTTCCGTTTCCTTGGTTATATAAAAGAGGAACTGATTATCATCCTGGGCACCTCATCATCAGAGACCGCATTGCCTAACCTTATGGAAAAACTCCAAAAAGCGGGTTGCAGCAAAGAGGTTGTGGGCCTGGTGGTACCTACGGGGTATTCCTTTAACCTGGACGGTACTTCCATTTACCTCAGTATGGCTGTTATATTTTTGGCACAGCTGTATGACGTACACCTTTCATTTACAGAGATATTAAGCATCATCGGCCTGCTTATGGTAACCAGTAAGGGAGCAGCAGGCGTTACGGGCAGCGGGTTTGTGGTACTGGCCTCTACCCTTACAGCAATACACAAAATACCGGTAGAAGGGCTTGCATTCCTGCTGGGTGTAGATAAGTTTATGAGTGAGGCACGTGCCATAACCAACTTTATAGGGAACGGTATTGCCACGCTGATTATCAGCCGCAGTGAGGGCGAAACCGCCAATATAGATAACGTGTAATCAATATTTAAAGATTATTAGTGTTAAAGCAACAACTAAAACGTTTTAGAAAGCAGCCCGGAAGCTATTTTTTAACAGAAACATAACAGGCTTTTGATGTATGTGCCGAAAAAAAATCAGCAAACAAAACAATCAATTGAAATATCAATAAAAATACCTTGTACCAAACCAAAGAATGATATTTTTATTACTTTAGTAAAAGATTTAAATACCATTTTAAAGTTCGCTGACAATATGGTTGTACTTACCTTAAGATGTGTAGTGACGGAGGGGAACGGCACTATAAACACAACATTTTGAGATAAATAACCGGAAGATAAGCTGAAGGAATGATAAAATGCAAACAAGCAACTTTCTTCTTTTTTAAAGGCCTGTCCACAGACAGGCCTTTTTAATTATCCATACCCTGTTATTTTGTATCAGGCTCTTCGTCAAAGTTAAATTTACGCAATTGCGGCGCGCTGAAGAAAGTTACGGCTATAACCCCCAGTGTCAATAGCCCGCCTGTATATACAGCCCGTACCGTACCCAGCCAGTGTGCCATAACACCGCTTTCAAAATCGCCCAGCTCATTGCTGGAACTGATGAATATGGTATTTACCGATGATACCCTGCCACGCATATGGTCCGGCGTTACAAGCTGCAGGATGGTACCACGCACTACTACACTTACGGCATCAAACATACCGCTAAGCAGCAGCATAAAGAATGATAAATAGAAGTTTTTAGAGACACCAAAGATAATGATGCTCAGCGCAAAGCCCGTAACGGCTATAAACAGCTTGCGACCCGGGTGTGTTTTAAGCGGCATAAAGGCCAATAGCCCCAGCGTAAGCAATGCCCCTATACCCGGTGCCGAACGCAGTAACCCGAAGCCAACTTCGTCTACGTGCAGGATTTCCTTTTGGTATACCGGCAGCAACGCTATGGCCCCACCAAACAATACCGAAAACATATCCAGCAGCTGTGCGCCCAGCAGTGCAGGCGTATTCAGTACAAAACGTAATCCCTGCGAAAGGCTTTGCAGCATGGGTTCGCGTTGCTCTTTTTTTACAACGGGTTTTGTTTTTATGTACAATATGGGGAATAATAACAGCAGTTGCACCAGTGTTACCGCCAGCATACCGGTTACTACGCCGTTTATGGCTATCATAACCCCGGCGGCAAGCGGCCCCATAACTCCGCCAAGCTGCAATGCCATACTGCCCCAGCTGGTACCGTTTGCATACAGCTTACGGTCGTTTACCACCAGTCCGAACAGTGCAAACAGCGACGGCCCCACAAACGAACGGATGATACCGCCCACAAATACCAATCCGTAGATAAGGTAAAGGGTGGCATTGTGCCCTAAGGTTTCGTACGAATAAGGCGTAGTAAGCGTAAACAGGCAAATGCCCAGCACTACATAAGCCGTGACGCAGCTGAGCACCAGGCGGCGCTTTTCCAGCAGGTCTACATAATGGCCAGCAAACAGCGAGCAGCCCACCGCAGGTATTACTTCGGCAAGGCCCACCATACCCAGCGAAAGCTTGTTGTTTGTAATCTGGAATACCCAGTAAAATATCGTGGTACTCTGCATGTTCAGGGCGAAGAACAACCCGAAACGAAGCCCCATATAGGCTAAAAATTCTTTATTTTTAAGTACAGCGTTTTTATCGAAAAAACCGGGCTTGGTATTCCCGGCCGTGTCATTTTCCATACAAGCTTTGATTTAACCGCAAAGATAGGGTGCAATGTTTTATAAAGCGGCGGTAAGCGGTTAAAGTTTGGCTTAAAATTTCGCTAACCGGGCATCAACCATGAACTATAAACAATGAACCATAAACTTTTTTACCCACCCGATTTGAGCCTGTCCAGCAGTGTTTGCAGTTTTACCGTAGCAAAGCCCGAACTGTGGTCGCTAAGCCCATACGGGATAATCAGGTCGTCGTTATGGATGATGGAGCCGCAACTGTACACCACATTTGGCACATAACCTTCGCGCTCGTCTGGGTTTGGGATGATAAGCGGGTCTTTAAGGCGGCCTATTTCTATAGATGGGTCATTCAGGTCCAGCAATGAAGCGCCTATGCTGTAACGGCGCATACTGCCTACCGAGTGGGTAATAACCAGCCAGCCGCAGTCCGTTTCTATGGGGCTGCCACAGTTGCCTATCTGCACAAACTCCCACGGGTATTCCGGTGCCTGTATTTTAATAGGGTCATCCCATTCGTTTATATTATCGCTGTACATCAGGTAATTGTTCCAGCCATCTATACGGCTCAGCATGGCATATTTACCATTTATTTTTCGTGGAAATAAGGCCAGGTTTTTGTTCTTTGCCCCTTCTCCATTCAGCGGGCTGGTTTTAAATTCGTAGAAATCATTGGTCCGCAGCAGCTTCGGCATTATGTGTATACCATCATACGCAGTGTATGTGGCATAATAGGTGGCCCTGCCGCTTTCATCAAAATATTTTACAAAGCGCGCATCTTCAATCCCTTTGCTTTCAAAATCAGAAATCGGGAAAATAACGCGGTCGCTAATATCCGTATCCTTACTAAAGGTAATGCGGCGGTAGCTGTCGCTCAGCGCCAGTATCAGGTTCAGGTCGCGCAGCGTTTCGGGGTCTTCTATTTCAGACCGGGCATCGAGCACTACTTTTTTCAGCTGGTCGTAATCGAAACGATCCGGAAGTTGGTCGGTAACTATTTCTATAAACTTTTCGTCGATATCCGCTTCCCGTGCCTTTGCCAGGAACAGGCGTTTATTGTATATCAGGTTGTGTACCTTTTCGGCTTCGTCTATATAATTACCGGCGGGTATCACGGTAATATTGCTTGCCTGGTCTATAATAGCTCGGCGGAACACTACCGAACTCACGTGCCCCTCGCCCACCGCACGGAAACTTATAATCACGCGCAGCTGGCCTTCCTCAAGGTTCGTCTGGTCCGGGTCAGGTACTATGCTGGGGTTAAAAAACGCTGCCGATTCTATAGAATACTCGTGGGTAAAATACGAGCCTATAAGCAACTTACAGTTTTCATCGAGCTTTTCATATTCAAAGCCTGCAGCTACAATATACTTTTTTACGCGCTCACAGTTGCGCAGCAGCTTACGGGTTATATTACGGTGCCTTTTGGAAAAATCCTGCAGCAGCGGCGATATCAGCGCAAACACTTCTTCTTTGCCCAGCGCCATTATTTTCTTTATGAGTTCTACGGCGCGTTCTTCCCCATTAAAAAAATAACGGGCTATAACACGCTTGGTATCGGGTAAAACTTTTACGGGTTTTCGCTCTACTGTCAGTCTCATACGGCTTTCGTTTTGGTTCTTCAAATTTGTAAGAATAGTTATCACCCCTAAAATACGAATATATTGGCATACCCAAATGCTAAAAAAAAGTGAAAAATATTACAAATTAGATTGTTAAGCACACGGGGCAACTTTCACATTATATTATAACTACTGCGCGGCGGAAATCTGTAAATTCAATACTAAAACTTTAGCCATGAGAAAGCTTATTGTGCAACAGTGGATTTCAGCCGACGGCTTTGCATCGGACAGCAAAGGAACGACTGCTTTCTTTGAATCTGAAAAATACAATGAAGGTTGGGCAGAAAACGAACTTACCCTGCTGGAAAACATCGATACCATTTTGCTTGGTGCCAATACCTACAAAATGTTCCTGGAATACTGGCCCGATGTAGATCCTGATAAGGAAGCCGTGGGCCCGGCGGTGAATGCTACACCTAAAATTGTTTTCTCTAAAAGCCTTACAAGTGCGCCGTGGGGCAAATGGCAACCTGCTACAGTAGTAAGCTCAGACCCGGTGGCATACGTAAAACAACTCAAGGAACAGCAGGGTAAAGATATAATACTATGGGGAAGCCTTACGCTGTGCCGTGCTTTAGCCGAAGCCGGTTTGCCCGACGAATACCACCTTACTATAGCACCTGCATTTGTGGGTAAAGGGCTTCATTTTTTGCCCAAAGACAAGGAATGGCTGGATATGGAACTCGTAAAAAGCGAAGCTTATAAAAGTGGTGTGGTTTCATTAGTATATGTGCCCCGTTCAAAACAATAATTTTGAATATCTTTGCGCTGAAACAACAACACAATAAATGGACTACTTTTCTTCCGGATTTAAACTGGGCATACTGGGCGGCGGACAGCTGGGCAAAATGCTGCTTACCGAAACCCGTAAATTCGATATACAAACGTATGTATTAGACCCGTCTGCCGAGGCGCCGTGTAAAATAGGCAGCAATGTTTTTGTTCAGGGCAGCCTTATGGATTTTGATACCGTATACAACTTTGGCAAACAGGTAGACGTACTTACCTTTGAAATAGAACTCGTTAACATCCCCGCACTGGAAAAACTGGAAGCCGAGGGTATTAAAGTATATCCTTCGCCTCAAACCCTGAAACAGATACAGAACAAAGGCGCCCAAAAGGATTTCTACGCGGCTAACAACATACCTACCGCACCGTACAAACGCTTTGAAAGCACTACCCTGCTTAAGGCTGCTGCCGAAGCGGGTGAGTTTACCTATCCGTTTATCTGGAAAAGCACCGAAGGCGGCTACGACGGTAACGGCGTTAAGGTAATACGCAGTGCAGAGAGCTTTAACGGCCTTGCCGATGTACAGTGCATCGCCGAGGAAATGATAGCGTTTAAGAATGAGTTGGCCGTAATTGTTACGCGCAACCCGGGCGGCGAAATAAAAACCTACCCTGTGGTAGAAATGGAGTTCCACCCCGAAGCCAACCAGGTAGAGTACGTTATTTGCCCTGCGCGTATAGACGATGCCGTAGCCGAAAAAGCACGTGCTATTGCCCTTAAAGTATCGGAAGCATTTAACCATGTAGGCTTGCTTGCTGTGGAAATGTTCCAGACGCAGGATGATGAAATTTTGGTAAACGAAGTAGCCCCAAGGCCTCATAACAGCGGGCATTACTCTATAGAGGCGAGCTACACCAGCCAATTTGAGCAGCACCTGCGTGCAATTCTAAATCTTCCCCTTGGCAATACCGACAGCAAGGTAGCCGGCATTATGGTAAACCTTGTAGGCGCTGAAGGTTACAGCGGTAATGTGGTATACGAAAATATAGAGAAGATATTGGGCAAAGACGGCGTTACCCCACACATTTACGGCAAAAAGGAAACCCGTCCGTTCCGCAAAATGGGCCACGTTACCATAGTGAACAGCGACATAACCACGGCAAGAAGGATAGCCGAGGAAGTGAAGAATACTATTCGCGTTATTAGTAATTAGGTTTTATTATTTTAAATGTTAAATTCTAAATTTTAAATTGGCTGGTGGGGCCGAGTGAAGTTTCAAACAACTGACAACCATCAACCAACAACTAAATATTATGAAAATAGGAATCATCATGGGCAGCATATCGGACATGCCGGTAATGCAGGATGCCATAGACATATTAAAGGAATTTGGTATAGAAACAGAGGTTGATATTGTATCGGCCCACCGTACCCCTGAAAAACTGTTTGAATACAGCACCACTGCCCATACCCGTGGCGTTAACGTAATTATAGCAGGCGCAGGCGGTGCAGCCCACCTTCCGGGTATGGTAGCCAGCATGAGCCCACTGCCTGTTATAGGCGTACCGGTAAAATCAAGCAACAGCATTGACGGTTGGGACAGCGTACTTTCTATACTGCAAATGCCGGGCGGCGTACCCGTAGCCACTGTAGCGCTAAACGGTGCCAAGAACGCCGGTATACTTGCCGCACAAATACTGGGCAGCCACGACAAGCTGGTACAGGCCAAAATAATTGCCTACAAACAGGGCCTTAAGGAAGCGGTAATTAAAGCATCGGACAGCCTTAAAAAATAATTGCAACAGCAATAAAAACAAACAGCCCGGAAGCATATTACTTCCGGGCTGTTTTTGTATTACCTGAATTTAAAGAAATTACTTCTTCAAATACGTATCAAAATAATCCGCTATTTTCTGGTTCAGGTGGAAGCGGTCCTTACCACGCACATTGTGCTCGTGCGTTGGGTACAGAAAGTAATCTACCTGCTTACCGGCCTTAATGCACGCCTGTATAAGCTCCATACTGTGCTGCTGTACCACCACAGGATCCTGCGCACCGTGAATAACAAGCAGATGGCCTTTCAGTTTGGCTGCCTTATCTACCGTATTGGTCTTGGCATAGCCCTCAGGGTTTTCCTGTGGGGTGTCCATATAGCGCTCGCCATACATCACTTCGTAGTACTTCCAGTCGACCACAGGGCCGCCTGCCACGCCAACTTTAAACGTATCGGCCTGGTCCAGCATAAGCGAAGACGCCATAAACCCGCCAAAGCTCCAGCCGTATACCCCTATCCTGTCGGCATCTACAAACGCTTTGGCTTTCAGCCAGTCGATACCTTTCATCTGGTCGGCCATTTCGTTTACGCCCAGGTTACGGTGTACCACGTGTTCAAAATCACGCCCACGGGCATCGCTGCCACGGTTATCCAGTGTAAATACCACATAACCGCGCTGCGCCATATAATAATCAAACAAACCGGCACCACCCAGCCACTCGTTGTTAACCAGCTGTGCATGCGGCCCGCCGTAAACGTAAAGCATTACCGGGTATTTTTTAGTAGCGTCAAAATCGGCAGGGTAAATAATACGTCCGTTCAGCGGGGTTTTACCATCAGCTGACGTAATGGTAACCAACTCCATTTTTGGCAGTACCGTCTGTCCGGTGTATGGGTTTTCGGCTTTAAACAGCGATGTAGCTTTATTGTTTTTAGTGCTGATGATGTTCACCTCGTTTGGCGTGGTCGTATTACTGAAGCTATCTTCTACCAAAGCACCATCGGCACTTACTATAGCCGTATGCGAACCCGAGCCTGTGGTGACCTGCGTGGTTTTACCCGACTTCAGTTCCACTTTATACAGCTGGCGGTCAAGGCCGTTATTGGCAGTACCAATGTAGAATACGTTTTTAGCAGCCGAATCAAAGTTCAGTAATTGGGTAATTACCACTTCTTTGTAGCCCAGCTTCTTAACCAACTTACCATCGGTAGTATATAGGTACAGTTGCTCGTAGCCGTCCTTTTCAGAACGGTACAGGAACTGGCTGCTGTTGCCCGGCACAAACGTAAGCCCGTGCAGTGGCTCTACATAAGTAGTGGCTTTTTCTTCAAAAAGCGTTTTGATGAAATTACCTGTAGCAGCGTCATACTTGTTCAGCTTCAGGTGGTTTTGCTCGCGGTTCAATACGCCTACATATACCTGTTTCCCATCGGGCGACCAGCTTACCGTAGTAAGGAACTGCTCTTTAGGGCCTTCGGTTTTAAGCGTAGTGCTTTTACCCGAAGCCACATCGTATACCACAAGGGTTACTTCCTCGCTCTTCATGCCCGCCATAGGGTATTTTATGTCCTTGGCAGCAGCCACACGCTCATCCCACTGGATTAACGGATAGTTGGCCGCCATGGTTTCGTCCTTATGGTAGTACAGTAGCTTGTCACTGTTAGGGCTCCACCACATACCGCGGTCGATGCCAAACTCCTGGCGGTGTACATAGTCGCTGCCATTTACAATGCCCTTATCAGTATCGTTGGTTACGCTTATATCCTTACCTTCTTTGGTGATAATGATATTGTTTTCCTTAAGCCACGCAGCTGCGCCGCCGTTTGGCGACAGTGTTTGCTGCGAAGCATCAGTAGCTATTGCCACGGCGCTCTTAATAGACTTTGCAGCCACATCAAACAGCACCAGGTAGCTTTTACCCGAACCATCGGCCTTTATATATAAGGTATTGGTGTCGTTCCAAACATAATCGGGCGGGAACATCCTCAGTGTAAAAGTCTCCTGCGGGAATTTCGCTTTAAGCGCCGACGCAAGGTCTTCTTTGGTAAGCAGTGTGGTTTCTGCCCAGTTGCCCTGCTCAGTACGGGCAAGGAGCTTGCCGTAGGTTTCGTCAAGGTAGGTTAGCGTATGCGTACCCGGCCTCCAGGCAGGTGATGTAAGGCTTTTGGGTGCATATTGCTGGTACGCGCCGTAAGTAGCTTCCTGTATGGTTAGGTTGTGTTGTGCAGTAGCCGCCCCACCCGAAAGGACAAGCAGCCATAACAGTTTTCTCATGTGTTAGTATTTAGGAGGGCTAAGGTAAGTAAAATATAGAGGTTATGGATATGGATATTTTACAGGGATTTAAGTATATTTGATAATACTTCTTAACCAAACAACTAATACATAAAATATACAATGGAAATAAATGTTGATTTTATTAAGCAGATCCGTGAGACAATTGATTGGATTAAAGCACAATTTAAAGAAGCAAAAAATGATTATACAAAAGACAAGCTAAACATAATCATTAATGACATTTCTGATTTAATAACCAATAAGAACAACTATTTAGAACGGATTAATAATGTTGGTAATGATAAAGAATTGCTAAATAAAGAAATTAAAGAGGCATTAAAAATAGCCGAATCTGACATTAAAAAATTATCTACCGATATTAAGGACACAGAATTAAAAGCTTCAAATTTGGGCATTTCCTTAAATATAAAATTACAAACATTGGCTAATATTAAAGCAACCGAAATTCAACGATTTAATGAATTATTGGTTGGTGCTCCGCATAGTGATGATATATTTAAAATTATTGAAAAGCTGACTTCCTATAAAGATAAATGGCTTGAAATTGGGGGTGAAATCGAAAAATTGAAATCAGAACTAAATTAAAATTTAAGCTTAACTATTAATAATTTCTTTCAATCCACTATTGATATTCTATTTTCGTTAAAACCTTAAAAATATTTTTAACATTTAATTTGATATATAAATAATGTTCCTATTTTTGGAGAAAACCATGTGTTTTTCATAACACACAACTTCAAAAATGCCTTTATGGAGAAAAGGATTACGCAAGAAGATTACAAACTGATACAGGGGGTATTTGATGAGATGATGGCGCCCGGCAAGGTACGCCCGCATTACGACAAGTTTATATCATCGTTTACTAACCTGAAAGACGGGGAAGTAGAATCTAAAAACGAACTGGCACACAAGCTGTTTATGACCCAGGGTATTACCTTTACGGTGTACAGCAGCGGCGAGGGCATCGAAAAAATATTCCCGTTTGACATTATTCCCCGCATCATAGAGGCCGCCGAATGGGACTTTATAGAGAAAGGCATCAAGCAGCGGCTAAAGGCGCTTAACATCTTTCTGCGCGACGTATACCACGAGCAGTTTATTATAAAGGACGGCATTATACCGGCATCGCTCATCTACTCCTGCCCTAACTTTTTAAGGGAAATGGTAAATGTAGATGTGCCGTTTAACATCTACTCGCACATCAGCGGCATCGACCTTATACGCGATTACGACGGTTCGTATTACGTGCTGGAGGACAACCTGCGTACCCCTTCGGGCGTAAGTTATATGCTGGAAAACCGTAACATGAGTTACCGTATCTTCCCGAATATACTACCTGAAAATAAAGTCCGACAGGTTAAGGATTACCCTGAGTTGCTGGTGAAAAACCTTTTGGCCCTTGCCAAAGACAAAACCAGCCGCCCTACTGTGGTACTGCTTACACCGGGCATTTACAACTCGGCCTATTTTGAGCACACTACCCTCGCCCGCCTTATGGGTATTGAGTTGGTTGAAGGTCGCGACCTCGTGGTGCAAAACCATAAAGTGTACATGAAAACCACGAAGGGCCTTAAAAAAGTTGACGTGATTTACCGCCGTGTAGACGACGAGTTTATCGACCCGTTGGTTTTCAGGCCCGATAGCGTGCTGGGCGTACCGGGCATTTACCACGCTTACCGCAAAGGCAATGTGGTTATTGTAAACGCCATGGGTAACGGTGTGGCAGACGATAAGGCCGTATACTCGTACGTGCCGGATATGATCCGCTATTACCTTAACGAAGAGCCGATACTGAAAAGCGTACCTACCTATAAAATGGAAAACCAGGACGAACGCAAGTACGCCATTGAAAACATCCACAACATGGTAATAAAACGTACCAACGAAAGTGGCGGCTACGGCATGCTGATAGGCGACTGCGCTACCGATGAGGAAATTGCCAAGTTTATAGAGGAAATCAACGCGCAGCCAAGGCAGTTCATTGCCCAACCCATCATTAAGCTGAGTACCGCACCGTGTTATATAGACGGCAAACTGCAACCCCGCCGTGTAGACCTTCGCCCCTACGCGCTTTATGGCCCCGATGGTATAGACATAGTACCGGGCGGACTGACCCGTGTGGCGCTTAAAGAAGGCTCTATTGTGGTAAACTCATCGCAGGGCGGCGGCAGTAAGGACACCTGGATTATTGATTAACTAATACGTACAACAACTACATGCTTAGTAGAGTAGCTGAAAATATATTCTGGATGAGCCGCTACATGGAGCGCACCAACATCCACCTGCGTAACCTGCAAACCCTGTACATAGCCAGCCAGGACGGCCTGCCCGTTATCAGTTGGGACAACATCTGCAAGGAATACACCAGTGGCGACAGCAATATCAATTGTGCCTCGGCGGGAGAAATTTTGCAGGCCATAGTGTTTGATACCAACCTGGATTTATCGCTGAGCAATAACGTGATGCGTGCCCGCGAAAATGCCCGCAGTGCGCAAGATCACATCACCAAAGAACTGTGGCAGTCGCTAAACGATTTTTACCACCAGATGCGAAACCCCATGCTGAAAACGCACATAGCGCTGTACGACCCTATTTCGGTGTTCGACCAGTTTATTAAGCAGTGTATGCACTATTACGGCACGGTAGACAACAGCATGTTCCGTGGCGAAGGGTTCTTCTTCCTGCGTATTGGCGGCTATGTAGAACGTGCATTACAATGTCTACTGCTGCTGAAAAGGCAACTGCTTATTTCGGGCAGTAACAGCGATGGCGTGGATGCCGTAAGCTGGCGTTACCTCCTTATCTCGCTCAGCGGTTACGAGTATTATTTGCGTGCCAATGCCGGTTCGCTAAACCCGCAGTCCATTTACGCACAGATACTGTTTGAAGAAAACTTCCCAAATTCGGTAGCGCATTCACTCACCCAGATTGCGGCCTTCAGCAAAAGCCTGAAGAAAAGCAACTTGGAAGAGCAGAAGGATAACCTTGAATTTGAGATTGGTAAAACGCTTGCCTTCCTTAAGTACAACCGCCCCGAAGAGGATGCCCAGCAACAGCTTGATTTTATCAACGAACTCGAAGCCGGTATTTACAATATTGTACAGGCATTTGACAGGCATTATTTTAAAGTGGTATATTAAATATAATACTGCCTGCTACGCCAAACGTAAAAATTTATGATATTTGCCCTCCACAAACAAAACACGAAACAAGCATTATGCCGCTGTATCATATAAAACACATTACGCGCTACCACTACCCTTCGCAGGTAACCGACAGCGCTAACCAGATAATACTAAAGCCGCAGGACTCTAAGTACCAGGAAATAAAGGATATTTCCATAAGCCTGAAACCGGGTGCCCCCGTGGATTATTTTGCCGATTACCTGGGCAACCAGGTGGGCGTGTTTACCATTGTAGAGCCACACGAAACCCTGGAAATAACCAGCGAACTTGAGGTGGAAACCTTCCCCATACCGGAACCGCAGCCTACCGTGCTGCCCCAGGAAGAATGGAACGCCCTTAAAGAACTGGCTTATAATTTTGAATACCTCGACTTTATAAAGCCTGAGGTGTTTGATGCCAAAGAGGAAATACTGGTTATAGTTAAAGGACTGGCCGCCGAAGGTGTTTCCGTTTTTGAAACGGTGAAAAACCTTTCCGCGTATATCTACGGTAATTTCACGTACAAGCAAGGGGTTACCAATGTAGAAACCGGCATTGACGAAATATGGGCACTTAAAGCCGGTGTATGCCAGGATTTCGCCCATCTGCTATCTGAAATGCTGCGTTTGTTGGGTATACCGTCGCGCTATATAAGCGGGTACATTTGCCCTGTAAACCATGAACTTCGCGGTGAGGGCGCCACCCATGCATGGGTAGAGGCTTACCTGCCCGATTACGGTTGGTTTGGCATAGACCCTACCAACAACTGCAACGTAAGCGACCGCCATGTAAAGATAGCCTACGGGCGTAACTTTAACGATTGTACCCCTGTAAAAGGCACCTATAAAGGCCCCGGAAGCCATACACTTACGGTATTGGTAACCATCAGCAATGAGAAAAATGCTGGCGAAGTACTGCCTGCCGAACCGGTTTACGTTGCCGAAGCACCGAAGCCCGCCCCGGATGTGCTGACCAATTCCTACCAGCGTTTTCTGGAAATGCAGCAACAGCAGCAACAGCAATAGGTTTTTAGTTTATGGTTTGTGGTTTATAGTTACTCACTCAGAACCACAAACCATAAACTAAAAACTATGAACTTTACAGGCTGTAACTAAGTTTAAGCACTCCCGTTTCTTCCATGCATTCACGCATCATTTTATAGGTGCGTTCAATGTCATTATCAAGGCCGATAGAAAAACGGATAAGGCCATCACTCAATCCCATTTCTTTTTGTTCTTCTAACGGGATTTCACTTGAAGTCGATGTGCCCGGCGCACTGAATAATGTCTTGTAAAACCCGAGGCTCACAGCAAGGTAGCCCAGGTTACGGTGCTGCATCAGCTCCATAAGTTCATTGGCTTTATCAAGCGAACCGGCATCAATGGTCATCATTCCGCCAAAACCATATTCAGGGTTAATCATACCTTTATACAGCTCATGCCCCGGATGGCTCTCCAGTCCTGGGTACACCACCCTAAGCCCATCGGCTTCAAAACGTTTGGCAAGGTACATGGCGTTATGGCTGTGCTGCTTCATACGGATGTGCAGCGTACGTAGGTTCTTCATAATACTGGCAGCACGCAGGCTGTCCATTGTAGGCCCCAGGAGCATGGCAGCACCATCGTTTACATTGCGCATATCGTTAATCAACTGCTGTGTACCGCAGGCCACGCCGCCCACAGTATCGCTACTGCCGTTTATAAATTTGGTCAGGCTGTGCACCACTACATCGGCTCCCATTTTAGCCGGGGAAACCGATAACGGAGAGAATGTATTGTCTACAACCAGCTTCAGGTTGTGCTTTTTGGCAATGGCAGCAAGTCCATTAATGTCAGCTATTTCAAGTAAAGGGTTACTTACGGTTTCGCAGTATAACACTTTGGTATTTTGAGTTATAGCTGCTTCAATTTTATCGTGTTTGGTAATATCTATGAATGAGGTTGTGATGCCAAATTTCGGCAGGAAGTTCTTCATAAAGGCATAGGTACCACCATATATGGTACGGCTGGATACGATGTGGTCGCCCTGCCCGCATAGCTGCATCAGTACCGAAGTTATAGCTCCCATACCCGATGCCGCTACGTTAGCCGTTTCGGTGCCTTCCATCGCGGCAAGCGCCTGGCCAAGATATAAGTTGCTTGGCGATGAATGTCGGCTGTACAGGTAACAACCATCGGCATTGCCTTCAAAGGTATCAAACATTGTTTTTGCCGAAAGGAATGTATACGTAGACGAATCGGAAATAGAAGGGTTTACGCCGCCAAATTCGCCAAAGTATTGCAAATCCTGAATGTTATCGGCAGGATGGAAGTTTTTTGTGTTGCTCATTTTGTTTGTAGTATTTGTTTAGGTTTTACAAATTGAGCCATTACTAAAATAAAAATCAATACAATTTTATTTTTAAAGATTTTTATTCTTTAATTTTAAATTTAATTAGATTTAAAATCTAAACAAAACTATACCCAACAGGGTTAACCGAAAAATATTCAGTATGGCACTTGATGCAACCGATAAAAAACTGCTGCATTTCCTGCAGGAAGACAGCACACAGACCAACAAACAGCTTGGTTTAAAGCTCAGCCTCTCACCCACTGCAGTACACGAACGCATAAAAAAGCTGCAACGCGAGGGCATTATAGAGAAATACGTGGCGGTGCTGAACCGCAACAAAGTGCAAAAGGGCTTTGTGGTGTTTTGCCACCTGAAACTGGTACAGCACACCAAGGAAAACGTAACCACCTTTGAGCGCGAAGTAGCCCGGCTGCCTGAGGTACTGGAATGCTACCACGTAAGCGGCGACTACGATTACATCCTTAAAATATACATGGCCAATATGGAGGAATACCGCGAATTTATGGTAACCAAACTCACCACACTGCACCATATAGGCAGTACGCACAGCACTTTTATGATAGGCGAAGTAAAAAACACAAACGTCATTGCTTTATAGCGTTGTGTATACGTTAATTCTTAATTAAGTTTAAAAAGAATGTAACTACGGGCTATACGTTTAAACATAAAAACAAGATATTTGTGCCCTTAAATTTTCTCCCTTATATAAGGGAACAAAACCAACTTATGAAGAAAACATTCGCTCTTTTAGTATTATTTTCAGGATTACAATCTTTTGCACAACAAATTGAAATAGGCCCGGCTATTGGCTTCGGATTTAACAATATAGTTAACGGCAACAGTAAGGAAGACCGTGCGGTAATAGGCGATGCCCTGTGGAATACAAATTATGGCATTAACGCCTATTGTTATTTTAAAGACCCGGAAGCCGGCCCCGTATTCAGGTTGGGCTTACTTTACAGGCACAGCGTAAAAGGTTCGGTTAGTGAAGTCAATGAAAACAACAAAATTGAATTTGATTCCAATACCTTTGGCATAACAGGCGGCCTTGCGGGGAACATTGGCAAAGGGTATATATTTTACCTTGATGCCGGTTTTGGTTATAACACCTTTGATAATAAAAATATTTACAAAGGGAGTACACCGGAGCTTTCTGCATTCCCTGATTTTGAAGAACCGCTACAAATAAAGCAAAATGAAGTAGCTTTTTTATACGGTATAGGCATTGAAAAACGGGTTACCCAAAAGCTAAAGGTATTTTTTGAACTGAATGGCGATGCAGGCATTTCACGCATCAATACTTCAACGGGCAAATTTACCTCACAGGGATTGGGCTTTGGCACCGGGGTAAGGTACATCATCCCCCTGAAGAAAAACATCCAATAATTTTCAGCATAAACCCACAGTGCTACCCCGCCGCAGGGCTGCAATAAATTCGTTACATTTGTTTTATTCCAAAAACGATGTAACAAATGATAAAATACCTTTTAATAGCCGTGGCATTTATGGGCTTTGGCATAAAAGTACAGGCACAAAAAGCGCCACAAGCCACTGTTGAACAGGGAAAACTGGAAGGCCTTACGCTTAAAAGCGGCATTTCGGCTTACCGGGGTGTACCTTTTGCGCTGCCACCTGTGGGCAAGTTCCGCTGGCGCGAACCACAACCTGCAGCCAAATGGAACGGTGTACGCAAAGCCACTGAATTTGGCCCGAATGCCATGCAGAAAAATGTGTTTGGCGATATGATGTTCCGTGCTCCAAAAATGAGCGAGGACTGCCTGTACCTTAACGTGTGGACTCCCTCTAAAAAAGCAAATGAAAAACTACCTGTGCTGGTATACTTTTACGGCGGTGGCTACATTGCAGGCGATGGTTCTGAAAACCGTTATGACGGCGAGGCTTTGGCCAAAAAAGGTATTGTAGTGGTAACGCTGAATTACAGACTGGGCATCTTCGGGTTCTTTGCACACCCTGAACTCACCAAGGAATCGCCCAACCATGCTTCGGGTAACTACGGGCTATTAGACCAGCATGCGGCACTGGCCTGGGTAAAGAAAAACATTGCTGCCTTTGGTGGCGACCCGAATAAAGTAACCATCGCAGGCGAATCGGCGGGTTCCATATCAGTATCGGCACAGATGGCCTCTCCCCTTTCTAAAAACCTGATACATGGTGCCATAGGCCAAAGCGGTGCCATGATAAACCCTACGCTCGATGCCATTCCGTTAAAGGAACAGGAACAAAGCGGTGTAAAATTTGGCGAAAAAAACGATGCTAAAACACTGGAGCAACTGCGCGCTATACCTGCCGAAGAACTATTAGACCTTGCTGCAAAGCCGGGCGTATTCAGCACCAAAGCCGTAGTAGATGGGTATTTCCTTACCAAGCTACCATCTGAAACCTTTGCTAATGGCGAACAGGCAAAAGTACCTTTATTAGCGGGGTGGACATCTACCGAAATGCCGTACCAGGCATTTATGCAGGGGCAATACCCTAACCCTGAAAACTATACCAAAATTGTAAAGCAACGTTACGGCAATACCGCCGAGATTGTTTTTGAACTATACCCCGGCGGTAACGAAAAGGAAGTAATAGCTTCGGCTACGGCGCTGGCCAGCGATAACTTTATAGTGTACAGCACCTGGAAGTGGCTCGACCTGCACAGGGAAACTTCAGGGCAGCCGGTGTATGCCTATATTTTCAGTAAGGCACGCCCGCCGATGAAAGCTGAAATGGGTAACGCCAAGGCAGGGCTTGCAGGCGGTATTATTAAAGACAACGGCAAAAAGGAAGAAAACAAAATGCCCGAAGCCCTTAAAGGTGCCGGCCATGCCAGCGATATTGAGTACCTGCTGGGTAACCTTTCCACAAATACCGTATACGAGTGGACGGCAGAGGATTATAAGGTAAGCGAAATTGGCCTGGACTATTTTGCCAACTTTATTAAAACCGGTAACCCTAACGGCAAGCAACTGGTAGAATGGCCTGCCAGCGAAAGCAATGGTGTAATGGCGATTATGGAAATCAATGCACAGCCAAAAGCCTACAAAGAACCGCATCGCGACCGCTACCTGTTCCTGGATAAACAGTTTATGAAAAAATAATACAGCCTAAGCCCCGCACTATTTGCGGGGTTTATTTTTAAACGGTGATTGTGGGTGGTTTACAAAAATCCTTGTGGTTATCATGTCTGCACCGTCATCAAGTGGGAACAGGATTACCGTTTCTTTTTCAGACAGTTGTACTTCCTTGGCTTTGTAATATACAGCGGGATTGTCCTTCCGTTGCACATAAAGCGAATCGTTGAGGGTAGCTTTGGTGAAATATTTCAGGATGTAATCCTGTTGGCCGATTTCTTCAAATTCGGTTGTAGCCTCATCATTATCCCACACACCTACATCGTTACGTCCGCTAAATTCAACCGAATGATCCGGGTAATAATTCATAAAACGATACGCTTTCAGTTGCTGTTCCAGCAAGGCATCATCTTCTTCACTGTCGGTAGTACCAAATTCAAAATTCCCGTAAAGCCCTGGTATCATACTCGCTGATGGCGTAGGCGGAAACTGCCACTCCCATATGGGTGTCCTATAAATTTCCTCCCATTGCCCATTAGCATAAGTATAGATATAAGCGGTATTGATGTTAGAATAATCCGCCCATTGGCGTACCAGGAAAATCTCGTCCTTGCCGTCGTCGTTCACATCACCGCAATTTTCCACGTAATGGAAGCCAAGATGGCCACCGTCAAGCCTCAGCTTTTTCTCCTTCCACTCCATGAACGACTGCCTGTTCTGATAGCTATTAAGAAAAATACCATCGGAGTAATCAAAAAGCGTATCAGTACTGGTATAGTACTTGGCAACCTCCCTTTGATAAAGCGAATCGGTATAGCGTTCATACAGCGTATCGGGTATACGGTCGCCATCAAAATCGCCTTTGATTACAAAGCGGTAACCCATAACCGGCTTAGAAATTCGTAGTAATGAATCGGCTTTTATACGTAGTGAATCGGCAAGGGTAAGCGGTTTGGTAGTTTGGGCAACCCGTTGCTTAGTGCCCGAGCAACTGTGCAGGTACAATGAGGTAATGCCCAGTACAACCAGGCCGGTAACAATTAAAAACCGCTTTTTCATGAGATGGTGATTTGCAGGAGAAATGTACATTTTATTTTGATGCGAAACAGCGTCGAAATAAAATATCTATGGAACAAAATAGTAAAAAACAAAAGGATACCGAAGCATCCCTTTTTATAAATTCAGTTTCCTTAGTTCCAAAATTTCTTCTTCCGATTCGGCATCTTTAAAGCGGTGGAATATACGCGTTATCAGCGTACTCAACCTGCCTTTATAGTCGTCTATCAGCCACTCACGATAGTTTTTGGTGGTTTTGCTCAGCAGCTTTGCATATTGCTTCACACGGTATTCAATATCCGGGTCAAGTTCTTTAGCCAGCTTACGGGCTTCGCTTATGGTTTCGGCATTTTCTATACACATAAACGCATGCTGGCGTATAGATTTATCTATTACTGCTTTCGGTTTTTCCCTGTTATCGGCAGCCAGCTTAAATTCAGCCTCCACATTAAACTCGGTATCGAGCGACTTGGCAAACTTCAGCCTTACATCGTCGGGCATGCTGTATACGTGGTAACTCTCGATTTCCTCGTCCGAACGGATATTATCCAAAAACAGCTCCGGGTTTTTAAAGATGTACTGCCAGTCTATGGGGTCGCTCCACAGGCCGAAACGCTGTGCGTTATTGCCCAGGTCTATTACATTAAACGTATCTTTATTAGGAAGCTTACGGCTGCCACGGCCTATCATCTGGAAATACAGCGTAAGCGAACGCGTGGCACGGTTCAGTATTATCGTTTCTACCGTAGGTTCGTCAAAACCGGTGGTAAGTATGGAAACCGATGTAAGTATGGCATTTGGCGTAGTACGGAACCAGTCCAGTATTTTGCGGCGCTCCTGCTCGGGTGTACGGTTGTCCAGATGCTTTATGGGTAATCCCGCCGCCCTGAAAGTTTCGTATACGTACAGCGACGTATTGATACCGTTGTTAAATATCAGCGTTTTTTGCCCGTGCGAACGCTGCACGTAGGTCTGCAAAAGCAAATCCTGCATTACCCCACGCGAATACAGCTCGTCTGACGAGGCAACGGTATAGTCACCATTAATACCCAGCTTTAGCGAGGTAAGCTCTACATCGTACCCATACATGGCAGCACGTGCCAGGTAACCTTTGTCTATAAGCGATTGTATAGGTTCGCCCATAATCAGCTCATTATAGGTTTCGTACATCGGCAGCTCTATGTTAGAACTTAGCGGCGTAGCTGTAACGCCCAAAAACCATGAGTTGCCAAAATAGGTAAACAGCTTACGGAAACTGTTGTAGTGGGCTTCGTCCACAATAACCAGTCCCACATTATCCATGTGGAATTTCTTGTCCTTAAGGCGGTTGTTCAGTGTTTCCACCATAGCCACATAACACGAAAAATCGTTGTCATACGGCAGTTCCTTAACGGCGCTGTCTATAATGGTATTCTTCACCCCAAAGCTGGTAAGCATTTGCGATGTTTGCTTGCTGAGTTCTATGCGGTGGGTAAGCACCAGTACTTTCCGTTTGTATTTTTCGAGGTACCTGCGGGCTATTTCCGAGAAAATAACCGTTTTACCCCCTCCCGTGGGCAATTGGTACAGCAAATGGTAGCTGGCGGGCTTGCCCTCAAACTTCTCGAATATGGTGTCTATATCGCGCTGCTGGTAGTTATACAGCTCTTTTCTATCCTCTTCCTGGTTGGCGTGCATCTTATAATTGGTAAACCGCAAAAATATACAATTAGATAGATTAATCTGTTTATAAAATCATAATTTATAAATGCTTCAAAAAGAAAACCACTAAATATTTTTTATGGAAAAAAAGTGACACGTTAATACTTTGTGTTGCAGGTGTTAAAAAAATATTAAATTTGAACCGAACACGAGCTAACACTACATAAATGAAAAAACTACTACTTGCTGTTTTACTGCCGCTTGCAGCCATGGGGCAAACCTTTACCGGCACCACCGGCCCCATAACCGATGACGGCCAGCTGAACTACTACACTACCCAAGTTACCGGCCTTACTGCACCGCTTTCTGCAGATTACGGGCTGGTGCAGGTATGCGTGGACATGACCCACACCTGGGATTCTGACCTGCGCGTACACTTAATATCGCCGGGTGGCACCGTAATAAACCTGTTTACCGGCCTCGGCGGTGCCGAAGACAACTTTACAGGCACCTGTTTCAGCCAGTCGGCTACGGCATCCATCAACACGGCATGGGCGCCGTTTACCGGAACTTACAAACCACAGGAAACCCTGGGCAACCAGAATAATGGCCAGGAAGGCAATGGTACCTGGACACTTGAAATACTGGACACCTATGCCTGGGCCGATACCGGAGAGGTATTGGGCTGGAGCATTACCTTTGGGGATAGTGCCCCTACCCCCTTTGTATTTACATCGTCTAACCTGCCTATTGTACTGATAAATACAAACGGACAGGAAATACCCGATGACCCCAAGATTGATGCTACCATGCAGATTATTTTTAACGGCGAAGGCAACATCAACTACATAACTGATACACCCAATGAATACGATGGCAATATAGGCATAGAACTGCGTGGCAACTTTTCGCAGGGATTGCCGCAAAAGCCGTACGCTTTTGAAACCCGTGATGCCGAAGGCGGTGAAAACGACGTGCCCCTATTGGGCATGCCCGAAGAACACGATTGGTGTTTTATAGCCAACTATAATGATAAAGTGTTTGTGCGCAATGCCCTGGCCTATGATGCCTTTAGGGATATGGGTAACTATGCCGCACGTTACCATTATTGCGAAGTGGTGGTAAACGGCAGCTATATGGGCGTGTACCTGCTTATGGAAAAGCTAAAACGCGACAACAACCGCGTAGACATAGCCAAACTGGAAACCAACGAAAATACCGGGCTTAACGTTACCGGCGGTTACATACTAAAAAGTGATTACTGGGCAGATGATGACAGCTGGCAGCTTAACTTTCACCCGATAGGCCACCCCGAGCGCGATATAAGGTTGGTATATGAATACCCTAAGCCGGAAGATATAACCGATGCACAAAAGACCTACATACAAACGTTTGTAGACGACATGGAGAATGCGCTGTATGGCGATAACTTTGCCGACCCCGTAAACGGTTATGCAAAATACCTGGATACCAACTCATTTATAGACTATTTCATTGTTAACGAACTTTCAAGGAACGTAGACGGTTTCAGGAAAAGCTGCTATTATAATAAAGACAAGGATGTTTCTGCTACGGTAATTTCTAAGCTTAAGGCCGGGCCGGTATGGGATTTTGACTGGGCCTGGAAAAATATATGGAGCTGTAGTTATTATGAAGCAACAGACGGTTCGGGCTGGGCATATATGGTAAACGACTGCAACCCCGATGTGGCTTCGCCGGGCTGGCACATACGCCTGCTTCAGGATCCTGCATTTGCCAATGCACTGCGCTGCCGCTGGGAAACCTTCCGCGGGTCGTTCCTGAGCGATGATGCCATAAATGCCTACATTGATGAAAAAGTGGAATACTTAATGGAAGCCCAGCAGCGCCATTTTGACAAGTGGGGCAACCTGGGTGCCAATACGGGTTCGCCTGAAGTGGAACCGGATCCTGTTACCTTTGAGGCACAGATAGAGCAATTTAAAAACTGGATAAACCTGCGCCTGGTGTGGCTGGATGCTAACATACCCGGTACTACCGAAAATTGCAGCCTTTCGGCAGCAGAAAGCACGGTTAATGAAGTTACCGTATACCCTAACCCGGTAAAAGACAAAGTGTACATACGCTCATTTTCGGCGGCACAGCCAAAAAGCATTGCACTGTATGACATAACAGGAAAACTGGTACTGAATACTAAAGTAACCAATGCTTCAGCCGACCTTAGCAACCTTACAAACGGCCTTTACGTAGGTAAAATAACCTTTGACGGCGGACAGGTAAAAACCGTAAAAGTTACCGTATCGCATTAATCAGCGGTGCTCTGCATATACATTCCCTTCCCAAACGGCAGCCAGTATCGCCCTTTGCGCTTCAGTAAGCGGGGCGGCATTGGCTGCCGTTAGTGCATCTGCCAGTTGCTGTGGCGTACGCATGCCCACTACAGCAGTAGTTATGGCAGGGTTGTCTATTACATAACGCAGGGCAGTTTCTGCTGCGGTGCTGCTTTGTTGTATATTGGCATTCAATCCGTTCTGTATCGCTGCTACCTGTTCGGCGCTCAGGCCAAGATAGGGTGCGGCATCCTTACCAGCCAATAACCCCGAAGCCACTGTACCACGTGCCAGCACACCTATATTATTCTCAGTCAATAGTTTTAGTGTAGCTTCTTCAGGCCTGCGGTCCAAAAGGCTGTACTGGGTCATAACCGCTGCAATGTTAGAACGGCTCGCGTATTCGCGTATCACATTAGGGCGTATGGACGAAAGCCCGTAGCTGCGTATCTTCCCTGAATCTACAAGGCACTCAAAAGCCTCAATGGTTTCATCTATAGGGTCGTCTGTGGTGCCTCCGTGCAGCAGGTACAAATCAATATAATCGGTACCCAAACGGCGCAGGCTGTCGTCTACGGCAGTAAGTATATATTCCTTATGCGGGCACCAGTCCCACCCCGAACCGTCAGGTCGCCAGCGGTTTCCTACTTTGGTTGAAATAAGCACCTCTTTCCTTTTGTTTTTCAAGGCTTTGCCAAGAAGTACTTCGTTTTCTCCTTTATCATATAAGTCGGCCGTATCAAACAGGTTGATCCCATTTTCTATTGCGGTGCCTATAAGGTTGTCATTATCGGTATCGGAAGATTTAAGCGACATACAGCCAAAGCTGGTTACGCTTACCTTAAAACCGTTCTTTAAAGATTTGTATTGCATACGTAGTAAATTCCTGAAAGTAAAATTAACCCTTATTAGTTTAAAAATTAGGCAATGCCACTGTTAAATCGGTACTATACTGATTGTCTTTTTCTTACACTTTATTATATTAGCCCTACAATCCACAAAACCATTCTTTATGAAAAAACTTGTATACATTGCCCTGTTACTTTTCGGGGCGAAAGGCGTCGCACAAAACATAAGCCCGGTGTATGGCCACTGGAAATTTGATTCGCTTACGGAAGAAAGTTCCGAAAAAGATGCGCAAAAAGCACAGGCATTCCTGGGTAATTTAAGCATGCATTTTTATCCCGACGGCAATTACGAATCAACCATAATGGGTAAAGGCGAATCGGGTACGTTTAAGCAGGAGGGGAAACAGATACATTTTACTGTAACGGAAACTTCAAGAACTTTTCAATATGAAGTGGTGTCATCTGATGCAGAAACCATTGTAATCAATATGACTAAATTTTTAGTAAAACTAAAACGCATAGTCCCCGATGCTACCACAGCCCTGTTACAAAATAAATGGCAGTTAAAGAGCATAGGCGCAAACAGCGCAGACGATGACGATAATGCAGTATTTGATGCCCCGGCAGTACCAAAAGGCAGCGGGCTGGTGCTTGGCAAGGATGGTTCGTACACCTTTACACTTGGTACTGTTAAAGAAACAGGCTACTGGGATTACAGGGTGAAAAAGGACGATAGTAAAGTCCTGGTATTAAATGCTAATGGCAAAGTAAAATACTGGCCGCTTGTAACGGCTACCCCCACCGAACTTTCTATAGTGGTGAATACAAGCGGCCAGCAGTATATTTTTGCGCCGATATAATTATTTCTCGTCCAATAGCTGTTGCAGCTTGGCCTGTTCCGTTTCATTCAGGTCGGGCATAATACCGGCTATCAGTTCGCGGTAACCTTTCTTTTTAAGTAATTTGCGCAGGTTGTCCTTGCCAAATTTTACAAACTGCCATTTGTGGTGCGTGGTAGCATTAATTAAGTCCTGCCACACTATCGGGTCGGCCTTGCCGATGTATAAAAGGTTAGACAACGCATTTTGCCTTACGCTGCTTTCAAATTTAGGCGACGCATAATGGATCAGCTCTCCGTAATAATCGTCCTTTTTTTCAGGATGGTAGGTTTTAGAGGCGTATGCCAGCGTAAGCCATTGTATGCGCAGGTTCATATCGTTAAAGCCTATCCATTTACGGCTCAGGTCCAGTAGTTCGGTTTGCTTATCCGGAAATTTCTTGTACAGTACATTCAGTACAATTTCACGGGTTATGTACGATTCATCGTCCAGCAGGCTTTTATATTCCTCATAAAATTCAGCCGGGAAAACCGTAACCGTACGCGCTACTGCCTGGCGTATCTTAATGTCTTTGGTTTGCATAGCGGCACGTACTATTTCGGACTTATCGGCAAAAGGCACCTGTGCTATCTGGAACAGCACCTCCTCTTTTACCGGGTAGTACACCTCCGATTCCATAATTTCCAGGTAGGCACTTTTATTTTCCGCAAAAGGCTTATCCTGAAGGTCGCCCACCGAAAAATACTTTTGCATAAAACCACTACCGCCCAGTATATTCAGCGCCTCTTCCACTTCAAACTTACCGCTTTGCAGCCAACGTTTTTTAAAGGCTTCGGTATCATAACCCGGAGAAACTTTTTTAATTTCTGCAAGGAACTGGTCGGTATTCACATTTTGAAAGGCATACTTTTCAAGGTACGTTTTTACCGCTTTTCTAAACGACTCCTCACCTATGCCATGCTTCAGCGCATGCAGTGCCCATGCACCCTTTTGGTAAAACGACAGCGAACTAGCCTTATCATTCAGTATCGGTATCGTATCGTTTTTACTGGCTTTTTGTATACGTTCGGCTATTTCATACATTTCGTAATTGAAATAATCATCGCCAAAAATCTCCCGCTCTGCCAGTAGTGCATAGTAGGTGGCAAAACCTTCCTGTAGCCAATGGTGGGTACCGCTTTCGGCAGTAATAAGGTCGCCAAACCACTGGTGTGCCAGCTCGTGGGCGTTTACATTCATGTACGTGCGGTCGTTAAAACCTATTTCATCTACCACAAAATCCTGGCTGAATATAGTCGACGTAGTGTTTTCCATACCGGCATATAAAAAGTCGAGCACCGGCACCTGGCGGTACAACCCCCACGCGTATGGCACGCCGGTTTCCTTTTCCATAAAGTCGAAAATTTCGGCCATATAGCGGTAGGTAGGCGCACGCTTAGTACTGTCGGCTTCACGCAGGTACATCTCTATAGGTGTACCCGATTCCGCCCCTATACGCCACCTGCGGAATTTGCCTATACCCACCATGGCAAGGTAGCTGCTCATGGGTTTCTCCATACGGTACTGCCATGTCTTGGTATCGCCAGTGGTAAGGGTATCTATAAGCTTACCGTTGGCAAGCACAGTATAATCCTTATCATACGTAGCCTTTATACTAAAGACCAACTTTTCATTTACATCATCAAAACTGGGCAGCCAGTGGCTGGTGTACTTGCCCTGTCCCTGTGTCCATATCTGGTTGTCGTCACCATCCTTTACAAAATACAGCGTTTGTTTTGGCTTAGCCGAATAATGTACCACAAGAGTATTGTTTCCCTTTTTTATGCCGCTGTAAAGCTTCAGCAATTTAGGGGTTGAAACCCAGCCCGTTTTCTTTTTTTTGTTCAGCGTTACGCTTTCAAACTGTATGTTTTGCGCATCTATATATATGGTGTCGGGCTTTTTGCCCGATACTTTAAACGTGTAGGTAACATCGCCCGAAACCTCTTTTTTAGCCGCATCAAAATGCAAATCGGCATCAAGGGTTTTAAAGTCGACATTCTTAGGGTTTTGGGCAAAACAAACACCTGAAATCCCCAGGCAAAGGGCATATAAAAAAATCTTCATTATCCGGTTTTTTACAAAGCTACACAAATAAGGCCTAACAAAAGCCTAAATGTTTTTGCGAATGCAACGTTAAATAGTACGACCTTAGTACGTAAAATTTGTACTTTTAGTAGCCAATTCTGCACAACGATATGACCGTAAAGAACAACCTTTATACCGCCAAAACCCTGCTGCTTATTTTTATAGCGGCATTCATTTTTATACCAAAGGCACACGCACAGCTGCTGCCCGGCACTAAAGCCGACGATGCCACAGCCACAACACCTGCCTTTGCACCTGATTCGCTGGACAGGCGTTCGCCACGCGGTACGGTAAATGGCTTTATACAGGCCGTGGCCGACCAGAATTACATACGCGCAAGCCGCTACCTGAACCTGAAACGCATGTGGCGTACCCAAAAGCAGCGCAAACGCATAGTGCTCAACTTCCAGAAATTGCTGGACAGCGGTGGTGATATGGTGGCTTCTGCACTGATAAGTAACAAGCCTGAAGGACGTACTGACGACGACCTTGCCCAAGGGCTGGATATGGTGGGTACACTGGATGCCAATGGTGAAGAAATTACACTGTATGTGGAAAATACAGGCGGTCAAACCGAGGCCAACCCTCCCCTGTGGCAGTTTTCGGCAGAAACGGCGGCTTCCATTTCGGCGGTAAATATAGAAGACAACACGCTACTGGATTTAATATTACCCGAATCGCTTAAAGACCGCAAGCTGGGCGGTGTACCCGTAGGGCATTGGCTGGCAGTGGTACTTATTGTACTGGTATCCTACCTTGTTTCGTGGCTGCTGGTAGCACTCATGGGCCTCATAGTACGCGGCCTGTGGAAGAAAGCCCGCAATCCCGAAAAATGGGTTATTATACAGGCGCTGGGGTTGCCATTGCGGTTATACATATCGGTAATATTATTTGTAATAGTATCGCAGCAGGCAGGTATTTCCATTATAGTACGGCAGCGTTTCAGTACCATAACAGTGACTATAGGCATCGTAGCACTGCTGATACTGTTTTGGCGCCTTACCGATATTATTGGCGAATACACCAAAAACCGCATGACGTTGCGCAAGCGTATATCTGCCATATCTGTAATACTGTTTGTAAAGCGTATGGCTAAAATAGCCATAGTGGTCATAGGTATTATAGCACTGCTGGGTGCTGTAGGGTTTGATGTTACTACCTGGCTGGCAGCATTGGGTATCGGTGGTTTGGCATTGGCGCTGGGTGCACAAAAAACCATGGAAAACTTTGTGGGTAGTGTAAGCCTTATTGCCGACCAAACCATACGCGTGGGCGATTTTTGCCAGGTAGGCGAAATCAAGGGTACGGTAGAATCTATAGGCATGCGCAGTACCCGCCTGCGTACCACCAAACGTACTGTGGTAACCATACCGAACGGGCAGTTTGCCAATACCAATGTAGAAAACTATGCCCATCGCGACCGTTACCTGTTTAACCCAATGTGGGGCTTCCGGATGGAAACCACACCCGACCAGCTGCGTTACCTGCTGGTGGAAATACGCAGTATGCTCTATGCCCACCCCCAGGTAAATAATAACCCTGCGAAGGTACGTTTCACAGGGCTTAGCGACAGTGGTTACCAGATAGAGATATTCGCCTATATAGAAGCGGCCAACATAGATGCATCGCAGGAAGTGCAGGAAGACCTGCTGCTGCGTATACTGGATATTGTAGCCAAAAGCGGTACAGACTTTGCCTACCCAAGCCAAACGCTGTACATGGCGCGCGATACCGGTATAGATGAAGATAAAAGCAAAGAAGCCGAAACAACCGTACAAAACTGGAAACAGGCCAATGCACTGAAGCTGCCATTCTTTAAGCCTGAACATATAGAGGAACTGGATGGCACCATAAACTATCCTCCTGAGGGAAGTGTGGGACAAACTGATAATGATGACAAAAACTATAACAGCGACGGCCTGTAAAACCCGCAGTTTCGTTTATCAGCATAAAAAAAGCCTGTAAGCATTACACTTACAGGCTTTATAATTTTAATCGGGTATCTTAGAATTTGTAAAGAAGGCCGAAGTTTACATTGGTCATATTAACACCTATGTCAAACCTGCTGGTTTTTTCTGCACCCGGCAAATCGGGTTCTGATGAAGTATAGTTAATAAAACCGATGCGCGACTCCAGTGCAAAATGGTCGCTTAGCCAGAAGTTAAAACCTGGCGCTACAGCTGCAGCAAAGCCGTTTTCTTTGTACTCACCCATACCTTCGTAGTCCGTTTTTTCTGTAGCATAAGCTGCATCAACCTGGCCGAAAATATTAAACTTACTGCCTGTTGTAAAATAGTAACGCCCGAAAACACCCACACCGAAAGTATTGGTTTTCACATCGTAACCGGTAGTGTTGTTTTTACCATTAGCATACAGAAGGTTGATACCCGCAGCCACTTTATCGGTAAAGAAATAACCTACAGACGGTACAAAATTAAACTGGTCGATTTTGTCATCACCTGTTTTTTGTGTACCATAACTAATTGTACCAGAAGCAAAAACATCGCCCGCTTTAAAGCCTTCACTTGTGGTAGTTTCCTGCGCGCTTGCCAGGCCAAATGCAAATAATGCACTCAGTGAAAAGAGAATTTTTTTCATTGTGAAAAATTTTGATTGTTAGTTTATTATGCCGCAAAGGTATAATTTCAAACATATCCGAAAAGCCTTTCAAAACAAAAAATATTAACTTTAACGTTATGAAATTGAGCAAAATCTAAGAAGTTATTGGCTTCCAATAAATTAGAAAAAATCGCAATTATAACATTTGTAGCTTCTTAGCCGCTGCCAACAGTGTTTCATCTGTTTTGGCAAAGCAAAAGCGTATCAGCTTATCATCTTTATGGTTTGTATACAGGCGCGATACCGGTATTGCCGCAACACCGCATTCCTTAATAAGCCTTTCGCAGAAGGTGAAATCATCCTCATCGGTAATGGCGCTGTAATCAGCTAACTGGAAGTACGATCCTTCACACGGCAGCAGCTTAAACTTAGAACCCGACATCGCCTCCCTGAAAAGATTGCGCTTGGCTTCATAAAAAGCAGGCAATTGTAGGTATTCATCACTTTGATTAAGATAGAGTGCTATAGCTTTCTGTAATGGGTGCGACACACTGAAGGTATTGTTCTGGTGTACTTTGCGTATTTCGGTAGTAAGTTGCGGCGGCGCTATGGCATAGCCCACACGCCAGCCTGTAGTATGCAGGGTTTTGCCAAACGAATATACCGACACGGTACGTTCGCGCAGCTCCGGATATTTTAAAGGGGATTCATGCGTAGCACCGTCAAAAACCATGTGTTCGTATACCTCGTCGCTCAGTATAATAATATCAGTGCCTTTAACCAGCTTATCCAGTTCATCCATATCATTTGCCGTCATTACCGAACCTGTGGGGTTGTTCGGTGTACTGATAATAATAAGCTTGGTTTTATGTGTAATACACTTCGCAAATTCCGCCCAGTCTATTTTAAACTGTGGTGCGGGCATTTGGTACACCACTACCTTTCCGCCCACAACGTCTATAGCGGGACGGTAACAATCGTAACCCGGCTCTATAATAATCACTTCATCACCCAGCCACACAAAAGCAGCAATGGTATTGAATATCATCTCGGTAGCGCCGCAGCCTATGGTTATTTCGGTATCTGGGTTTACAGTTACGGCAAAGGTATTGTATACTTTTCGGGCTATTTCGTCGCGAAGCAGCGGCAATCCCGGCATGGGTGCATACTGGGCGGTGTTTTCTTTAAGGGCCTGTGCAACAAAATTTTCAAGCACGGCAGAAGGCTCAAAATTCGGGAAGCCCTGCGACAGGTTTATGGCGCCGTATTGGTTGGCCAACCCAGTCATGTATGAAAAAATGTGTGATTGTATGTAAGGCAGCTTAGAGCGTATGTTCATGTATCAGGTTTTGGTTAATGCAGTGTAGCGCTTCACCTCAAATGTAACCAATATTAACTATTTTGCTGCCTGTTTTTTACCACAACGTGCACAAAGGCTTTTCACGGTGTACACAAAGCAAGTTTATACGTGCCAAGCGCAGTTTCACAAAGGCTTTCCTTCGGAAAGTGACAGCGAATTATTTACGCAAGGTATTTATCCACAAATTCAAAATCCTCATAGGCCACCCCCACCCGTTCCATTTGCACCACTTGGAATTCAAACCCAGAATCGGCTATGGCAGGCAGATATTCCGTACCCAGCAGCTTGCGGGCTTCTATGTAAGCATCCTGTTCATCGGCTATGGCGTCAGATTCTATAAGCAGTACATTCTTGTAGCCCGGCATGGCATGCAGATCCTTATCATCCAGCAGTGGGTCATCGGCCAGCATAATTACGCGGGCAGTTTCGGTTTGCAGCGCATAGGCCACCGCCTGGCGGAATTTACCGCTGTTTTGGGGCAAAGCCAGTTCGCTGCCGCCGGGTATAAGCAATAAAGTTGTATGTGTGGTTTGCATGTTTCCTTCAAATAATTCAGCCGCGAAATTATGCGGCAAAACCCGAACGGCAAACGCATTTAACATTACGAAAACTTTAAAGGAAGTTAAAATTTGGCCGGTAACCGATGTTGAATTTACAATTTCGAAAAACCATCATTTATCCTTAAATTCGCCCTACTAATATTTTTGGATGAACAACCTGCCCGAAACCCCTATAGAATACCTTAAAGGCGTTGGCCCCGCACGCGGCGAGCTACTTCGTAAGGAACTGGGCATTCATAAATATGCCGACCTTATAAACCTCTACCCTAACCGCTACATAGACCGCACCCGTTATTACCGGATTAACGAGCTGAACAACAGCGGCAGCGAAGTCCAGGTCGTGGGCAGGGTTATCAACCTGAAGACCTTAGGCGAAAAACGCACCCGGCTGGTGGCTACCTTTACCGACGGTACGGGCGAAATGGAACTGGTATGGTTCCAGGGGCAAAAGTGGATCAGGGAAAATATTAAGCTGAATACGCCTTATGTGATTTTTGGCAAGGTGAGCGCCTTTAACGGCGTTTTCAACATGCCCCACCCCGAAATGGAACTACAAGCCGAACACGAAGCCAGCCTTCGCAGCGCTATGCAACCTATATACCCGAGTACGGAAAAGCTGGGACAGCGCGGCGTAACCAATAAGGTGGTTGGCAAAATGATGCAGCAACTGTTTATGGAAATGCAGCAGTATTTTGGCGAGGTGTTGCCGCAGCCGCTGATTTCCGACCTGAAGCTGCTAAGCAAGCGCGATGCCTTGTTCAACATCCACTTCCCGAAAAGCCAGGATTTATTGGCCAAGGCACAATTCAGGCTGAAGTTTGAGGAGTTGTTTTTTATACAGCTACAACTGATTACCAAAAACCTGGTTCGCAAACACAAGATAAAAGGGCATCCGTTTACTACGGTGGGCGAATACTTCAGTGATTTCTATAATAACCACCTCCCATTTGAGCTGACCAATGCCCAGAAAAGGGTGATTAAAGAGATACGGAACGACATGGGGCAGCCCGCCCAGATGAACCGTTTGCTACAAGGCGATGTGGGTTCGGGGAAAACCATAGTAGCACTTATGAGCATGCTGCTGGCACTGGATAACGGTTTCCAAGCGTGCCTGATGGCGCCTACCGAAATATTGGCAAACCAGCATTATTTAGGTTTAAGTGAATTGGCTAAGCCCTTGGGAATTAATATAAAAATCCTCACCGGTTCAACCAAAACTTCAGAACGTAAAATCATCCATGAAGCGCTGGAAAACGGCGAGCTACACATCATCATTGGCACCCATGCCCTGCTGGAAGACAAGGTGCAGTTTAAAAACCTTGGCCTTGCCATTATAGACGAGCAGCACCGTTTTGGCGTAGAGCAACGCAGTAAGCTTTGGAAGAAAAACGAAATCCCGCCGCATGTACTGGTTATGACCGCTACGCCCATTCCGCGTACCCTGGCCATGAGCCTGTACGGCGACCTTGATGTTTCGGTTATAGACGAACTGCCACCGGGACGTAAACCGATACGCACCGAACACAGATTTGACAGCAACCGCCTTAAAGTATGGAAATTCCTGAAGGATGAGATAGCCAAAGGCAGGCAGGTGTATATAGTGTACCCATTGATACAGGAAAGCGAAAAAATGGACTATAAAGACCTGATGGACGGCTACGAGAGTATTTCGCGCGATTTTCCGTTGCCGCACTATAGCGTAAGCATTGTTCACGGGCAAATGAAACCGGCAGACAAGGACAGTGAGATGTCGCGCTTTGCCGCAGGTAAAACCAATATAATGGTAGCCACTACGGTAATTGAGGTGGGCGTAAACGTGCCCAATGCCAGCGTTATGGTTATAGAAAGTGCAGAACGCTTCGGGCTGAGCCAGCTGCACCAGTTGCGCGGGCGCGTGGGCCGTGGCGCAGAGCAAAGCTACTGTATATTAATGACGGGACAAAAACTGAGCAACGACAGCCAGATACGTATGGAAACCATGTGCCGTACTAACGATGGTTTTGAAATTGCGGAAGTGGACCTGAAACTACGCGGCCCCGGCGATATTATGGGTACACAGCAAAGTGGTGTGCTGAACTTACAAATAGCCGATTTGGTTAAGGACAGGGAAATACTTTCGCTGGCACGCCAATATGCCATTGCCTTACTTAAAGCCGACCCGGGCATGAATGCACCCGAAAATGGTGCCATGCGCAATGCTTATATTGAGATTACCAAGAAAAAGAACATCTGGAATTACATTTCTTAATCTAAAGTCATAAAGTTGAAAGTCTCAAGTCATTGCAGCGCTTTATTTTTACACGTCCATACGCAACCCTTGTTAAATAACTGCATCTGATAAACATAACCAAACATTTAAACCAATGAAAAAGATACTTTTATTAGCAGTGGCAGTGCTGTTTGCAATTTCATGCGAAAGCGACGATAATAACAATAGCACCAATAATACCGTTACAGGCTATTGGGTACTTGCCGAAGTACTGATAGACCCGGGAGATGGTTCGGGTACGTTCCAGCCGGTGCAAAGTACCAAAACACTGTTTTTTAATGAGGAAGATAACACCATTACAGCCAACGGATCGTTATGCTCTATAATTGTGGATTATGGCACTACAAGCGAAGGTACCTACTCTGAAGCTAACAAAACTATTTCGGTAGATTGTGGGGACGATTTTAATACTATTAACTACGAAATAATTAACGGCGAGCTTATACTTTATTATCCCTGTATAGAAGCCTGCCAGGCAAAATATGCCCGGATGCTGGAAGACTAACGCTTCCCTCCTTTTATTATAATCCCTCTACTATATTTAGAAACCAGTCAACCAAATGCACACATTCAGGCAGTTTTTGCTTACGATTAGTATTGCCGTATTTTTTGTATCGTGTACCACAGATGACTCCGCTGAGGATTATACAGATGGTAACCAGGGCGGTATAGTACTTACCTTTGACGATGTTTTTGTAGACGAATGGTATGCGGCTGATAACGTAATGGCTGCATACAACTGGAAAGCTACTTTTTTCGTTACCAAATATGCCGAACTTACACCCCAGCAAAAGGAAAAACTGCATACACTAAACAGCCACGGCCATGAAATTGGCGGACACGGCCTGAACCATATTAAGGCAACCGAATACATTGCCCAACACGGTATTGACGCCTACATCGATGCTGAGATTACCCCGATGCTGGAACTGATGCAAAGTGATGGTTTCAACATAAAAACATTTGCATACCCCTATGGCGACCGTTCGCCTCAGACTGATGAAAAGCTTTGCAACTACTTTGATATTGTTAGGGCTACTGCCTACGGGCACGATAAACCCGAAAAGCAAACCTGTTATTACAAAGGCAGTAACGTTATCTATGCGCTGGGCATTGACGACAGTTACCACGCCAGTACAGATTACCTCATAAGCCTGCTGAAATATGCTAAAAAGCACAATAAAATAGTGATATTTTACGGGCATAAGATTGTTAATACCGTAAGCGGTAGCTATGAAACACCCATAAGCAAGCTGAAAAAAATATGCGAATACGCACATAAAAACAACATGAAGTTTTATACTGCTGACGAATTAAAAACACTGCATTAATTCATTGCTTTAAAAAGAAACAATTAACACTCCCTTAACCGTGAAATGCGCCGTTGGTTTGTAATTTTATAGGACAAACAAATTACAATAAATCATGAGTTCATTTAACGGAAAAACCATAATTGTTACCGGTGCAGGCATGGGTCTTGGCCTGGCAGCTGCCAAAGTACTGGCCGGAAAAGGCGCTAACCTTACCCTTGTAGATTATAACGAAGAAGCCCTTAATAAGGCAAAATCAGAAATAACATCGGCCCAGCCAAATGCTAAAGTACTAACAGTTGTAGCCAACGTAGCCGACGAACAAGCCGTGAAAAACTACGTAGACAAAACCGTTGCCGAATTTGGCACAATCGACGGATTTTACAACAATGCCGGTATAGAAGGCAAACAGGCACCGCTTGTAGAATACGATATTGAAGTGTTTAAAAAAGTAATAGACATCAACCTGCTTGGCGTATACTACGGCATGCGTTATGTAATTCCCGTAATGCAAAAGAATGGTGGCGGCCGCATTGTAAATGTAGCATCGGTAGGTGGTATACGCGGTGTGGTAAACCAAACGGCTTATGTGGCTACCAAGCACGCCGTATCGGGCATGACCAAAAATGCCGCTATAGAGTATGGCAAAGATGGTATATATACCAATGCCATAGCTCCCGGTGCAATCCTTACCCCTATGGTTGCTGAAGCCTTTAAACAGGTTAACCCATCTGACCCTAAAGCTGCTGAAACCGAATACGCACAACGTAACCCTACCCGCAGGCTGGGCCAGCCGGAAGAAGTTGGCAAGCTGGTAGCCTTCTTACTTAGCGATGACTGTGCTTATGTAAACGGGCAAACCATAGCCATAGACGGCGGCGAAAGCAACCTTTACGGCAATTCATAATTTTTATAATAACACATCTTAAGGCAACGGGTGGCATATGTTATTGATGTAGCCCGTTTTTTATTAGCTCGGCTAAAACTAACTTATGTTAGAAAATTTGCCTGAAAAGATATTGCATTATATCAGAGACTAATGCACTTCTCTTAGCATTTTCCGTCAGGGTTGCCATTGGGTCGTAGGTGTATTCCAAGTTCCCAGTAACCCTTGGGTTCTTAAATCCTTGGGTACTCCCTGAACCATTCGATACCATTTGAAGTGTGTTGGTATCACTATAATAAGTATAGGCGCGTTGTATGCACTTTACAGGCGAAAAGGTCGCTACCTAAATTATCGACATCGTTAATATCTGTCAGCCAGCTACAGGCAAGACCTTGGTTATCCATAATCTGTACAAGATTTGATACTTGAAAACAATAAGACGATCTTTTTCAAGATGGTCAGTTGATATTGCTCTCAAAATTGTTCTTTGTTTTTAAAAAAGCATCTAACTTAGCTCCTGATATATTAAAAAAATATCGGTCGAGAATGATTGTTAACCATGCTGTCCGATATCGATCTCTTACTCGTGCATGGTCAAGAAAATAAGCAATCACTTTCAAAAGACCATGTTCAGTCCATGAACAGCTTTGCCATTTTATTTATTTGCAGAACAAATATGAAATCGATCAACCTTATATTCTTCTTAATATCATTATTAGTGTCAGGATGTCAAACTACTGGTCAAACGCCTATTGAAGTAGTCGATGATTATTATCAACGTGGAAAATTCAACGGAAGCATATTGATCACCCGGCATGACAGCGTTGTGGTCGATACCGTGCTAGGCTACCAGGATCTGAAGACAAAAGCCGTACTTAATAAAGAGACACCCTTTTATATTGCTTCATTGAGTAAATCTATAACAGCCATTGCGGTTTCGCTTATGGTAGAAAAAGGATTGCTTTCATTGGATGATAAGGCCATGAAATTTGTTGAGAACCTTCCGGCTTACGCCCGGAATATTACAATAAGGGAATTGCTAAATCATACTTCTGGAATAAGGGATTACGAAAATAAACTCAAAAAGAAAGGTCTGACCAATAACGATGTCGTTCATTGGCTTCATGGTCAGGATGGGTTGGCATTTAAACCCGGAACAAAATTCCAATACAGCAATTCCGGTTATATCGTTTTGTCATTGATTATCGAAAAAGTCTCCAAAATGACCTACGGGGAATTTTTAAAAAACAATATTTTCGATCCACTACAGATGCATCATACGACGGTGTATGAGTCAAATACATTTATACCTGAAAAGGCTATCGGGTATAACAGCCATAAGCAAGTAGATGATTATTCCATACTGACAACCGGCGATGGCGGAATCTATTCCACAGCGGAAGACCTTTACAAACTGGACAAAGCATTAAGAACATATTTACTTTTATCGGAAGAAAGTACGAGGCGGCTATATCAAACACCGGTATTGCAAGATGGAAGCCCTTCGGAATATGGAGCAGGTTGGTTCGTTGAAAAAGCTGATGGAGGCATGGTCACCCAACATACAGGTGGACTGGCCGGCTTTAGAGCGCTTTTTTGGAGGGATTTAAAGAACGGCAACACAATCATTGCACTTACCAATCATGGTGATGCCTTTCCCATATTTAACTTTAAGAATGACATACAAAAAACCTTGAAATAAATATACCTAACAGATCCCGCAACTTTTTAACAATCATATCCGGGTTCCCTATAGCAGTCAATTTGTTAATTATCAGCAGGAAATCTTGGTAACGACTTTAAAAGCTTTACTAGCATTGTAGGCGTCGTCATTATTGAAAAATGCAGCATCGTTATTAAAAATCAGGAAGGTCAAATATACGGTTAACAAGTTATAGTTATTGAAAGCTTTGCCCGTCGGAATTATTAATATATTTCACTGAGCAAATGCCCTCAGTACTTTTTAAGATAAAGCCTCTTAACTTTGTAAAGGCGATTTGAAACAAAAAAACCGGGACTGTTAATCCCGGCTTCTATATGGTGTAAGGTTAAAAATTAACCTAATACTTCTTTAACTTTTTTACCGATTTCGGCTGGAGAGTCAACAACGTGTATACCGTTTTCCCTCATAATGCGTTTTTTGGCTTCAGCTGTATCATCAGCACCACCTACAATAGCACCTGCATGGCCCATGGTACGGCCTTTAGGGGCAGTTTCACCGGCTATGAAACCGATAACTGGCTTGCGGTTACCATCAGCTTTAACCCATTTAGCAGCGTCAGCTTCAAGCTGGCCACCGATTTCACCTATCATAATGATGGCTTCAGTTTCAGGGTCGTTCATAAGAAGCTCCACAGCCTCTTTAGTAGTAGTACCAATGATTGGGTCACCACCGATACCGATAGCTGTAGTAATACCAAGGCCTTGTTTTACAACCTGGTCTGCAGCTTCGTACGTAAGGGTACCTGATTTAGATACGATACCTACTTTACCTTTCTTGAATACAAAGCCCGGCATGATACCTACCTTAGCCTCACCCGGAGTAATAACACCAGGGCAGTTAGGGCCTATTAGGCGGCAATCTTTACCTTTAATATAATCATAAGCTTTAATCATGTCTGCTACAGGGATACCTTCAGTAATAGCTATGATTACTTTAATACCTGCTTCGGCAGCTTCCATAATTGCATCAGCAGCAAATGCCGGCGGAACAAAAATGATAGTAGTATCGGCACCTGCAATGTCTACTGCATCTTTCACAGTATTAAATACCGGCTTATCCAGGTGGGTAGAACCGCCTTTACCCGGTGTAACACCGCCTACTACGTTAGTACCATACTCAATCATCTGTGTAGCGTGGAATGTACCCTCGCTTCCGGTAAAGCCCTGTACAATTATTTTAGAATCTTTGTTAACTAGAACACTCATGATATATTGTTTATTGTTTTTCTATTTTGTTTTGCGATACAAAAATAGCGTATTTAACTAATATATACGCACGTTTTTTTATGATTTATATGTGAATTTTACTCTTAAAATCATTCAATCTCTGTTATCTTCTTATTAGGGTAACCTTTATAAAACATTCTTACGTTACTGTCCGGATATTGCTCCCTTAGCCTGTAGCAAAGCCGCTTATAATACCACACCGCATTAAGCGGCCCCTGTGTAGACTGGAGGTGGGTATACCTGGAGAGGCTAAAAATATTTCCTCCCTCGCAAATAGTATTCTTAACATTGTGCATATATGCTTTCCTGAAAGGCCGCATCTTTTCGGTGTCTTTCACGCAAACATATACTTTGTGGTTCTTTCCCGTATACATGCCCGAAGAGAGTTCGAGGGGCCAAAAATGCACAAAACTGCAAAGCGGCAATACGAACCAAAATATCCCGATAATCGCTTTTGTATGAAGTGGCAACACCTGCCCGTAATTTGCACGTTGTACACTTACAGGTTTATTTGTTGTAAGATACAGCAGGTAGATAATCGTTATAATATTCCAAGGGACTATAGAATTAAAAGGCTGGTGTTCTAATACTATTTTAAAAAATAAAATGAACAGGTGCATGGGTACTAAAATGAATACCGCAGTTTTTTTATCTTTTAAAAATACCAATAAAAGGCCCGCAGCTGCTTCTACAATGCTCATGGTAAGCCCTGCGTAGTGTAGTATAGGGGTAATTTGTGAATCATAAAAAAAGACCTTCCTTAAAAAAAACGAATCCCATATATAATGGAGAAAAGCGCCGTTAAATTTATGGAGTCCGCTAAAAAAATAGGTCGATGCCAGTATGTACACAACTACCTGCCTGAAATAAACGGGCTTACTAAAATATACGGCAAAATACCCAAAGAAAAATAAGTACATATACTCCCACGCCTGTAACCTGAGGGCATCGAGCATTACCGAAAACACTTCAACAAACATAAATGCTACAATAAGCCATCTTACAGGCCTTATGAGTATTGTTGTTAATAATGCTAATGACAGTACATATAACAGCAAATGCAATTGCGGAGGCAAACCGTCTAAAGCTTCTATAAAACTTACGGTAGGCAAATCGCGCCCGCCCAGCCAGGATTCATAAGTAAATACTTTACCTGTTATCCAAAAAAAACAGGTGAACCTTAATAGGTTTACCTGTGTTAGTATTTTGTCCTTTATTTGATTTGTAATCATTTAGCTTAACTGCTGTGTCATTACATAACCACGGTATAGCTTGCCGTCCAGCAGTTCCCATATGGACATGCTCAGTGACAGCTCTTTTTCTTCAAGCGGGTTATCGGGCGTAGTAATATAATTTATATAGCGAACCGATACCTTGTTTTCACCCTCGGCAAGTACATGGGTTACTTTAAGCCTCAGCGTACTGTATTGTTTACCCGTAAATTCAGAAAAACGTATCAGCTCCTTATAATCCAGTTCCAGGTAGCCGCGCGGGCTGTGCCACTGTACCAAAGCATTCGGGTGCAAAAAATCCTTCACCTTCTCCGGGGTAAGGAGGGCATGGTAATAATCTACTATAAACTGTTTAATATCCATGTATAAAGGAGGGCTAAAGAATTTATTTCAGCTTCTCAAGGATTTCAGGGATGCGCTTCACGTGGGCCATTTGTTTCAGCTTTTCACGAGACTCTTCTGCCGGAGAACCGAAGTAAACCTTACCACCTTCAAGCGATTTGGCTACACCGGTCTGTGCCAGTATTACGGCCTTAGTACCTATGGTTATGGCGCTGGTAACCCCTACCTGGCCCCACATGGTAACCTCGTCTTCTACCACTACACAACCGGCAATGCCGGTTTGTGATGCTATCAGGCATTTTTTGCCGATAACCGTATCGTGGCCTATGTGTACCTGGTTGTCTATCTTGGTACCGGCACCTATGGTAGTATCTCCGGTAACGCCCTTGTCTATAGTACAAAGTGCGCCTATGCCCACGTTGTCTTCTATAACAACGCGTCCGCACGACAGCAGCTGGTCAAAACCTTCGGGGCGTTTTTTGTAGTAAAAAGCATCGCCGCCAAGTACCGTACCCGCGTGGATAATTACATTATCACCAATAACAGTATTGTCATAAATGGCAACATTACTGTGTATGAGGCAATTTTTACCAATGGTTACATTATTACCCACAAAGGTATTCGGCTGTATTACCGTCCCCTCGCCTATTACAGCCGTAGGGGCTACGATAGCAGTAGCCGGTTGGAATGGCCTGAAGTGGGTGCTTATCTTATTAAAGTCCCTGAACGGGTCGTCTGAAATAAGCAGCGCTTTCCCTTCAGGGCAATCTACTTTTTTGTTGATTAAAACAATGGTAGCGGCAGACTGCAACGCCTTGTCATAATATTTCGGGTGGTCTACAAACACTATATCGCCGGGCTCCACTACGTGGATTTCGTTCATCCCGTGAACCGGGAAATTATCATCACCCACATATTCACTGCCTATAATCGCAGCGATATCCTTTAATGCCTGTATGCTTGGAAATTTCATTTACTTTTCTTTATTTTTTATAAAGGCTTTTTTTAAGTTCGGAAGTTGTTATACATATATCATGTCCCTTAGCTTTAAGGCCTTTGATAAGCACTTATCCCCCGTCCATAATTTATGCCCGGTATGTAAGTGCAATGCAACAAAATATTTATCATCAATATCTATATCCCTAAGGATTTCTGCAGCACTTTCTATATCCTTTTTAGGAATTATTCTTATGTCATAAATCTTTATACGTTCCTTTAAAAACGCAAATTCTTCCTTAATTTCCTGTTTAGTAAGCGAAGAAAGCATCATTATTTTATCAATATGCTTTTCAACCTCTTCTATAAGATATTGGGGTGCCAAAAGCTGGATATGGCTTTTACTTTTCAGTATTTCAGATACAGAGCCACCAGGTGTTATAAGATAGCTGAATATGATGTTACTGTCAGTAATTACAATCATTTGTTGTATTCTCTGTCTAAACGCTGGTTTAAACTTTTGTTTACCTCTTTAGACAAATCCATAATATCTTTTGCACTGGCCTTTTTCATTATTGCTGTTTTTACAAACGGCAATTTTTCAAGATACTCAAGCAATGCCTGGGCTTCTTTTTTGCGAGGATCTAATTTTATTACAACTTCCATGGCATTAATTTTACCCAAATTTACAAAAAATAGTCCCTCAATAATTTCAAAAATTATTTAATATAAAAATGTAACAATTCAAAAGCTTTAAAAAATAGTAGCCTAAGAATTGTTACATTTTTATATTGATGAATAACCAATTGGTTATTCTTTTACGCGCTCAAGGTATTGGCCTGTAGCGGTATCGATTTTAATTTTGTCGCCTTCGTTAATAAATAACGGTACGTTTACGTTAGCACCTGTTTCCACTTTAGCAGGCTTTGTAGCGTTAGTGGCAGTGTTGCCTTTAACACCCGGCTCAGCGTAAGTAACTTCAAGGATAACAGAAGCAGGCATATCTACAGAAAGCGGCGCTTCAGTTTCAGCATTGATGATAACCATTACGTTTTCACCTTCCTTAAGCAGGTCCGGAGCATCAAGGATATCTTTTTGCAGGGTTATCTGCTCGTAGCTTTCAGCATTCATAAAGTGGAACATATCACCCTCTGCATAAAGGAACTGGAACTTGTGCGTTTCTACCCTTACATCGTCAATTTTATGGCCTGCCGAAAAAGTATTGTCAAGTACTTTACCTGAAGTAAGGCTTTTTAGTTTTGTACGTACGAAAGCTGGGCCTTTACCCGGCTTTACGTGAAGGAATTCGATGATTTTGTAAATATCGTGGTTAAATTTTATGCACAGACCGTTACGTATATCTGATGTACTTGCCATTTTTATTGTTTATTTAAGTGTCTAATTTTTCTTTGTTGTATATAGCATACCGTTGCTTACAGCCCGCCGGTATAGCCTTTCATAATACCGCGCGATGAATTGCGTACTGCCATGATAATTTCATCACGTTCAGGGGTAGCCTCCATTTCGGCTTCCACTATTTCTATGGCCTGGGTGGTGTTGTAGTTCTTTTGGTACAGGATACGGTAAATGTTTTGTATCTCGGTGATTTTCTCCGGAGAGAATCCCCTTCTCCTTAGGCCAACCGAGTTGATACCCACATACGAAAGCGGCTCACGCGCTGCTTTTACATAAGGCGGAACGTCTTTACGCACAAGCGAACCACCGGTTACAAACGCGTGGTTACCTATGGTAGAGAACTGGTGTACCGCCACCATACCTGCAAGTACCACGTAGTCGCCTACGGTGATGTGGCCTGCAAGGTTAGTATTGTTACTGAAAATACAGTAGTTGCCCACCATACAGTCGTGTGCTATGTGCGAGTATGCCATTACCAGGCAGTTGTTACCTATAACGGTCTTCATCCTGTCTGATGTACCACGGTTTATGGTAACACATTCGCGGATCGTGGTGTTGTCGCCTATTTCGGCAGTGGTTTCTTCACCCTGGTATTTAAGGTCCTGTGGCGGTGCAGAGATTACCGCGCCCGGAAATATGTTACAGTTTTTGCCAATGCGGGCACCTTCCATAATGGTAACGTTAGATCCTATCCAGGTTCCTTCGCCTATAACCACATTGTTATGGATGGTGGTAAACGGTTCTATCACCACGTTTTTGGCTATTTTAGCCCCCGGGTGTACGTATGCTAAGGGTTGATTCATACCTTATTGTTCGTTTAGTTTGATGATTTAGCTATTTGGGCCATAAGTTCGGCTTCTGCTACCAGCTTGCCGTTTGCGTAGGCATTGGCCTGCATGTGGCAAATACCGCGGCGTATCGGCGAAAGCAGGTCACACTTAAATACAAGCGTATCGCCCGGAAGTACCTTATGCTTGAACTTTACGTTGTCTATCTTCATAAAGTACGTAAGGTAGTTTTCAGGATCCGGAACGGTGCTCAGTATCAGTATACCGCCGGTTTGTGCCATAGCCTCTACAATAAGCACGCCCGGCATAACCGGCGCACCCGGGAAGTGCCCCACGAAGAAGTTCTCGTTCATGGTTACGTTCTTCTGGCCTACCACATGGGTATCGCTCATTTCTATGATTTTATCTACCAATAGGAATGGCGGCCTGTGCGGCAGCATGCTCATTATTTTATGGATGTCCATAAGCGGCTCTTTGTTCAGGTCGTAAGTAGGAACAAAGTTGCGCTGCTCTATCTTTATAATCTTCGAAAGTTTCTTGGCAAATTGCGTATTCACAAAGTGTCCGGGCTTGTTGGCTATCACCTTACCTTTAATGCGTGTGCCTATAAGGGCAAGGTCGCCTATAACGTCAAGCAGTTTGTGGCGTGCCGCCTCGTTAGGGTAATGCAGCGTAAGGTTATCCAGTATGCCGTTTGGCTTTACTGTGATGCTCTCCTTACCAAAGGCTGCCTTAAGGCGCTCCATGGTTTCAGGGGAAATTTCCTTATCTACATATACGATGGCATTGTTAAGGTCGCCACCTTTTATAAGGCCGTGCTCCAGCAGGGTTTCCAGCTCGTGCAGGAAACTGAAGGTACGCGCATCTGAAATTTCGGCTTTAAAATCGGCCATGGTTTTCAGGGTGGCGTTTTGGGTGCCCAATACTTTGGTACCAAAGTCTACCATGGTAGTTACTTGGTATTCATCGGCAGGCATAACGATGATTTCGCTGCCTGTATTTTCATCGGTATACGAAATAACTTCTTTTACCACATATACTTTACGCTCGGCATCCTGCTCCTCTACACCTACTTTTTCTATGGCTTCCACAAAAAACTTAGAAGACCCATCCATAATAGGAGGTTCGCTGGCATCGAGCTCTATGATTACGTTGTCTACGTCACAACCCACAAAAGCAGCAAGTACGTGTTCAGACGTTTGAATCTTAACACCTTTCTTTTCAAGGTTTGTACCGCGCTGGGTATTTACTACATAATTGGCATCCGCTTCAATAACCGGCTGGCCTTCCAGGTCTACCCGAACAAAAGTATAACCGTTGTTTACAGGTGCAGGTTTAAAAGTCATTGTAACTTCCTTGCCTGTGTGAAGGCCCACACCCTTTAATGAGATCTCACTTTTGATTGTGGTTTGTTTCACCATTAGTATTTGTGTTTTATTCGTTTATTCTTTGTTCACTTTTTTCAGGTTGTCTATTTCGGCAACGATTTTCGGCAGGTTGCGGAAATGTACATACGACTTATTAAAATCGGTATACCCCATGGCCGGGCTGCCCTGTATGGCTTCCCCGTCAGGGATGTTACGGCCTACGCCGCTCTGTGCCTGTATGCGTACGTTATTGCCTATGGTAAGGTGGCCTACTATGCCTACCTGCCCGCCTATGATACAGTTTTTACCAATTTTGGTAGAACCTGCAACACCGGTTTGCGAAGCTATAACGGTATTTTCACCTATAACCACATTGTGGGCTATCTGTATCTGGTTGTCCAGCTTCACTCCTTTTTTGATTACTGTACTGCCCAGGGTAGCACGGTCTATAGTGGTACAGGCGCCTACGTCTACATTATCTTCAAGGATAACGTTTCCTATCTGCGGCACCTTGCTGTACTCGCCTTCTTCATTTGGCGTATATCCAAAACCGTCAGACCCTATAATAGAACCCGAGTGTATAGTACACCCGCTGCCAATAACCGTTTCGCTGTATACGCGTACGCCGGCAAACAGTATACTGTTATCGCCTATGGTTACGTTATCGCCTACAAAGGTATTGGGGTAAATTTTTACGTTGTTTCCTATCTTCACATTTTTGCCAATGTAGCAAAACGCGCCCAGGTACAGGTGGTCGCCGTAGGTAACACCTTCTGATACAAATGAAGGCTGCTCTATGCCACTCTTCATCAGCTTTACCTGGTTGTAGTATTCCAGCAGCTTAGAGAACGCCTTGTAGGCATCGTCTACCTTAATAAGTGTGGTAGTGATGGGCGCATCGGGCTCAAAAGTACGGTTTACAATAGTTATCGAAGCCTGGGTGGTATATATATAAGGAGTGTACTTCGGGTTGGCCAAAAATGTAATGCCGCCTTCAGTACCTTCTTCAATTTTAGTAAGGGTATGTACCTCGGCTTGCGGGTTTCCCACTACATCGCCTTCCAGTACGCCTGCTATTTGTTCTGCTGTAAATTTCATCCCGACAAAAATAAAAAATTAAATTAAATCGCCGCTTCTTCCAAAAGATGTTTTGGATAACACACATAGTACTTGGTTACCGGCCTTGATAACGCTTTAAGGTTCAGCTGGTCACTAGCCTCTATAACGTCTTCTACGGTGCGGTCTTTGTGTAGTATGTGTATCGGTTCACCCTCCTTATTATAGGCCTGGTTTTTCACTTTTCCTTCAAAAACGAAATATTTTGCATCCTTTTCCGGGATTCCCAGCTTAGCCGAAACCCTTTTGCGCAACTCTGCCACTTCCTCCCTGCTCGCCTTGTCCGATTGCAAACGTATCTTCGGCAGGTCGCGGTTGATGATCATTTTGCTCAACTCCCTCAGCACAAAATCATCGTGGAACTGCCAACCTTTTATCGCACCTATAATATCAAAATCATCCAGGTATGAGAACTTCTTCAGCACATCGGGGGTAAAATCCTCCTTGTTAATAGTATGCTTCATAAAGAACATCAGCGGCTCGCTGGCGTGTATCTCTACACCTTCGTGCAACAGCTGGCGGGCGCGCTTCAGTATCTTGGTCAGTATCAGTTCGGCAGCCACACTGGTTTTGTGCAGGTAGGCCTGCCAGTACATAAGGCGGCGTGCTACAATGAATTTCTCCACGCTGTATATGCCCTTCTCCTCTATTACCAGCTTATCGTCCTCTACGTTGAACATTTGTATAAGGCGTTCGCTGTTTATGTTACCCTCGGCCACACCGCTGTAAAAACTGTCGCGCTTCAGGTAGTCCATACGGTCCATATCCAGCTGGCTCGATATAAGCTGCAACATGAACTTACGGTGGTACTCACCCCTGAAAATCTGTATGGCAAGGCTCAGCTTACCGTTAAAGGTTTCGTTAAGGCTGTCCATAAATATCAGCGAAATATCCTCATGGCTTACGCCTTCTACGATGCTGTGCTCCATGGCATGACTGAAAGGCCCGTGGCCAATGTCGTGCAGCAGTATGGCGATGCACAGGGCATTTTCTTCCTCGGCGCTTATGTCTACGCCTTTAAAGCGCAGTACCGAGACCGTGCGCTGCATAATGTGCATGCAGCCCAGTGCATGATGGAAACGCGTGTGGTGCGCCCCTGGATATACCAGGTACGAAAGCCCCATTTGTGTAATGCGCCTAAGCCTCTGGAAATACGGGTGTTGTATAAGGTCGTACAGGAGCGGGTCCGTTATGGAAATGAACCCGTATATAGGATCGTTGAGTATCTTTAGTTTGTTGATGGTGCTCACGCAGCTGTAAAATTTTAACAAAGATATTAAAACCATAGCTATTTTATATATCCCACAGCATTTTAACTCCCGCTGTAAGGTATTTAACGCCAATTGGCAATACGTGTTAAACACAGGTTAATCAGCGGGGAATTATGTGTTTAACTTAAAAAAAATGTTGTAACTTTATATAACAAAATTCGTGAGTTATGAAAGCAACACTATACCTTTCAGCACTATTGCTATGTGGATTGTACGCCCACGCACAGCAAACCGAACGCCCCGATACCGAGCAGCCCGCCGTTACCGTAGCCGATGTAGAACAGGATGCAAAGGAAGCTACCGACCAGCGAAAGGCCTACGAGGCGGAGAAAGATGCCGAAAAGGAAAAAGCTGTTGCCAACAATAGTAATACTACCAAACCTGAACAGGATACGGATACAAAATCCATATATACTTCTACCAGGAAATCTTCAAACAAGCCTGAAAAACAATAATAACGTTATTTTTTGTTACTTAGGTTATTGAAGGAGAGGTCTGCAAAAAGATTTTTGCAGGCCTTTTGTTGTTTATAGACGGCTTGTTTCCGGCGTTCCATTCCGACCGCAGCGCAGCGGAGTGGAGGAATCTCAAAGCATTCATTAAGAGATGTCTCCTATCGTCGACATGGAATACTCAATCGCAAATTACTTATTTAGCAACATCATTTCGTTTGTATAAATATGTACCTTTAACCTAAAACCAACCGATGAAAACCAAAATAAAAAAGAGGTACGTACTCGCAGCCATTATACTTATCGGGCTACTCATACCACAAAAATACAGCGTACCTGTAGCAGGTGCCACCAAAAACAGTTATAACCCAAAATCGTTTTGGTATTACCCTTGGGGCAAGTCCGTCACCCATAAGGGTATTGATATTTTTGCCAGGGAAGGAACGGATGTCAATGCGGCTACATCGGGTTTGGTATTGTATACCGGTACATTAGGTATGGGCGGTAACGTGGTGGTGGTACTCGGCCCGAAATGGCGGCTGCACTACTATGCGCATTTAAAAGACGTACATACCCATACCCTGGGCTGGGCAAGCCGTGGTGAAACCATAGCCACCGTGGGCAGCACCGGTAATGCCGCCGGGAAACCGCCCCACCTGCACTACAGCATGGTAACGCTTATACCCTACCCGTGGCGCATAGACTGCGACCATCAGGGTTGGATGAAGATGTTTTATTTAGATCCCACAGGGTATATTGAGGAGAGTTTTGAGGAATAGTATGGCTACACCTCCGAAAAGTCAGCAGCGTTGAGGAGCGATGGATTAATTTTTTATATTTATTTTGTCAAAAATAATTTTAATGTCATCAATAAATCTCAGTGTATCAAAACTTTTAAATTTATACTTTGATATTATGACAGGTAATTCAACTAAAATCTGATCAAGAGCTTTCTTATTTCTTTGTTCTTGAGTAGCATTAATGAAAAAATCAAAATCCAGCATAATATCAGTATAAAGAGCCTTTTCTTTTTTAATAAATCTGACGCGCTGCTTAAAATTATACTCCGGTTGACGACACATTAAAACAATAAATATATCATTAATGTCATTGCCGTAAAATTTACCATAAAATTCATCTCGTATCTCCCTAATGGGCAATAAATTTATTACTTCACTAACTCTTGTCTCCCACCATGCATCACAGGTTATACCAAAGTCCATATTCAATTTTATATTTTATTCACTCTTAAATTCAAACTAAACCTATTTTCAGAAACTTCTTTCAATTGAGCATCTCGGCACGATATTAGCAATAAAAACCTTAACAAAATTACGTTTCGCATACTTGTTGGTTTTCACAAATATAAGACAAACACCACTCTAACATCGGTGTATTTTATAAAAAATTTAATACTAAAATCGTTAAATAAAACTAACTTGCATACGTTATAACTTCGAACGAAAATTCTTTCATACTTATGAACGAGATAAACATACTATGGGTCGATGACGAGATTGACATGCTGAAGCCCCATATCCTTTTCCTTGAAAAAAAGAACTATACAGTAACCACCGCAAACAACGGCCAGGATGCACTGGAACTGTTTGATAAACAAAACTTCGACATTGTTTTCCTTGATGAAAACATGCCCGGGCTTAGCGGCCTTGAGGTACTGGCCGAAATAAAAGAGAAAAAATCTTCGGTGCCGGTAATCATGATTACTAAAAGCGAGGAGGAAATGATTATGGAGGAAGCCATCGGTTCCAAAATTGCCGATTACCTGATAAAACCCGTAAACCCGAACCAGATACTGCTTTCGCTGAAAAAGAACCTGGACAACTCGCGCCTTGTTTCGAGCAAAACCACGCTGGACTACCAGAAGGAGTTCCGTAAAATATCTATGGATATGGGCATGGTACGCACCTACGAAGACTGGGTGGATATGTACAAAAGGCTTATTTTCTGGGAAATGGAGCTGGAAAACATTGAAGACCAGAGCATGGTTGAGATACTGGAATCGCAAAAAGCAGAAGCCAACTCACAGTTCGGTAAGTTTATAGAGCGCAACTATGAGGACTGGTTCGACCCGAAAGGCGATAAGCCGGTACTGAGCCATAACCTGTTCCGCGAGCTGGTTATCCCCGAAATCAAGAAAAAACAACCTATATTTTTCATTGTAATAGACAACCTGCGCTACGACCAGTGGAAGGCTTTTGAAAGTGTGGTAAACAACCACTACAAACTGGAAAAGGAAGCTGCCTATTTCTCTATCCTGCCTACGGCTACACAGTACGCGCGTAATGCGATTTTTAGCGGGCTTACCCCTCTTGAAATGGAGAAAAAATACCCGCAGTACTGGAAAAACGACGTAGACGACGGCGGTAAAAACCTGTACGAAGCAGAGTTCCTTACCGAACAACTACGCCGCCTGGGCCTTAGCAACCTGAAACAGGAGTACTATAAAATTACCAACTACAGGGACGGTAAAAAGCTTGCCGATAACTTTAAGGCACTTAAAGACAACGATATTACCACCGTAGTGTACAACTTTGTAGACATGCTGAGCCACGCCAAAACCGAAATGGATGTGGTAAAAGAACTGGCAAGTAACGACAAAGCCTATCGTTCGCTTACGCTGAGCTGGTTCCGTAACTCGCCGCTGCTGGAAATGATTCAGCAGGCACAATTGCTGGGCATGCGCCTTATTATCACTACAGACCACGGTACCATAAACTGTAAAAATCCAAGCAAGGTTATCGGCGACCGCAATACCAGCCTTAACCTGCGCTATAAAACCGGCCGCAGCCTTACCTTTGAAGACCGCGATGTGTACCACGTAAAAGACCCGAAAGCCATACAACTGCCTACCATAAACATGAGCAGTTCGTTTATCTTTGCCAAGAACGATTACTTCCTGGCTTACGTTAACAATTACAACCACTACGTAAGTTACTACCGCAATACCTACCAGCACGGAGGTATTTCGCTGGAAGAGATGATTATCCCGTTCCTGGTGTTTAACCCGAAATAATTTATTTGTTTAAGGTTTAAAGTTTCAGGTTGGCTGATGTCCAAAGTTTATTATTGGCATTTGGTGACTTTACAAAATTGTAAAAAATTAAACCACATAGATACATAGTTGCAATACTCGTGTAGCGTTTTTCATAGATAAAGCTGCGCTTTCACAAAGGCTATGTGTAGAATTTATTCTCTATAGTTCCTTTTGCAGAATAAAAGCCTATGTTTCTATGTGGTAGAATTAAAATTTAATCAGACGCTAAACAGATGGAAATAACTTTTTCCCTTGAGGAAATCGACAGCGTGGCAAAAGAAGTTTTGGCGCTAAATATCAAAGACATTATACTTTTCCATGGCGAAATGGGTGCCGGGAAAACCACCTTTATAAAAGCACTGGCAAAACAGCTTGGGGTAACCGATATGACCGGCAGCCCCACGTTTTCGTTGGTAAATGAGTATGCCACCACCGATGGCAAAACGCTGTACCACTTTGACCTGTACCGACTTAACAGCGAGGAGGAAGCCTACGATATGGGTATAGACGAATACTTTTACAGCGGCAACCTGTGCCTTATAGAGTGGCCCGAAAAAACACCCAACCTTATACCGCTGGACCACACTGCCATAAGCATAAGTACCCAGCCTGACGGCAGGCGAAAACTATCTGTAAATTAGTGGGGGCGTTTGCCATTTTTTTGTACATTGTATCAGTTTTTTATAAAACACCATGCCTATAACACCTTTTACCAGACAACAGCTGCTGCCACAGGAAGAGAAGCTTGAAGTAATGAAGCAGCGCGGGGAGCTATTTATTGGTTTGCCAAAAGAAACCTCGTACCAGGAACGCCGTATATGCCTTACCCCCGATGCCGTAAGTTCGCTTGTAGCACACGGCCACAGGGTAATGATGGAAAGCGGTGCGGGCCTTACGGCTTCGTACAGCGACAAGGAATACAGCGAGGCCGGTGCCGAAATAACGCACGACCCTAAAAAAGTATTTGGCTGCCCTATCATCCTTAAAGTGGAACCGCCTACGGTAAAGGAAATAGAGATGATGAATCCTGAAACGCTACTGATTTCGGCCATTCAGCTCAAAACACAAAAAGAAGAATTTTTTCACGCGCTGGAAACCAAAAAGATAACCGCACTGGCCTTTGAATTTATCAAAGATACTGACGGCTCCTACCCTGCCGTAAAATCCCTGAGCGAAATTGCCGGAACGGCTTCGGTGCTTATTGCCGCTGAGCTGATGATAAGCCAGCGCCTGGGCAAAGGCCTGCTGTTTGGCAATATTACCGGTGTGCCGCCTACAGAAGTTGTGATACTGGGCGCCGGTACCGCTGCTGAATTTGCTGCCAAAACCGCCCTTGGCCTTGGTGCCAGCGTTAAGGTGTTTGACAATTCCATAAACAGGCTGCGCAGGCTGCAAAACAACCTGAACCAGCGCATATTTACCAGTACCATACAGGAGAAGGCATTACAAAAAGCCCTGATGCGCTGTGATGTAGCCATTGGCGCCATGCGTGGCAAAAACCGCAGCCCCATTATTGTTACCGAAACCATGGTAGAGCGTATGAAACGCGGTGCCGTGGTAATAGACATTGCCATAGATACAGGCGGCTGCTTTGAAACCAGCGAGGTTACCACGCACGAAAAGCCTACGTTTGTAAAGCATAATGTTACCCATTACTGCGTACCGAATATACCTTCGCGATACAGTAAAACAGCTTCGCTGTCTATCAGTAATATCATTAGCCCATTTTTACTGCAAATGGCGGAAGACGGCGGACTGGAAAGTGCTATGCGTTGCGATGCCGGGCTTAAAAACGGCATCTACATGTACCACGGCAGGCTAACTAATCGCAGCTTAGGCGAATGGTTTGGTATTGATTATACGGATATTAACCTGATTGTGTTTTAGGTTTTTCCTGAAAAACACCATGCAAATCCCCGATTACAACCATACTTCCATAGAAGAGGCAACCCACATCCAGAACCGGATGCGTGGCAGTATTTCGCTGGAAACCTTTCCTAAAAAGATAACCACTATAGCCGGTGCCGATATTTCGCACAATAAAAATTCGGAAACGATATATGCCGGGATAATTGTGCTGAGTTACCCTCACATGGTAGTACAGTCCTACTCACTGGTCGTAGCCGAAACAAAATTCCCGTACGTGCCCGGTTATCTTGGCTTCAGGGAAGTGCCTGCACTATTACAGGCATGGCAAGAGCTGCCTGAAAAGCCGGATGTTATGGTACTCGACGGGCAAGGCATTACCCACCCACGGCAAATGGGCATTGCATCGCACTTTGGTTTACTGGCCGATTGCCCCGCTATAGGTTGCGCCAAAAGCATGCTGTTCGGGAATTTTCCTGATTTGGGTGAACAGAAATTCAGCAACAGCCCCATTACCGCGCCAAACGGAAGCCTGCTGGGCTACGCCCTGCGGACAAAAGATAAAGTAGAACCGGTGTATATTTCGCCCGGGAATAAAATTTCAGTAGATGACAGCCTTGAAATTATGGTACAATGCGTACAACGGCACCGCATCCCCGAACCTACACGGCAGGCGCATGAGTACGTAAACCTATTACGCACCGGGAAATTAAAGCCCGGTTTTCATAAGGCAGATATACAGGGAAGTTTGTTTTAGTCGAAAGTTTGAAAGTCATAAAGTCGAAAGTCCGGTTCTTACACCTTTCGACTTTATGACTTTAGACCTTACAACTTTATGACTGTCCCACAACCTCTTTTATCTCGTCTATAATACGTATAGCAAGCGCATCAGCTTTCTCCTGTGTTTGCGCTTCGGTATAAATACGGATAATCGGCTCGGTATTGCTTTTGCGCAGGTGCACCCATTCTTCAGCAAAGTCGATTTTTACACCGTCAACGGTTGAAATATCCTCATGGGCATATTTCTCCGTCATGGCTACCAGGATAGCATCCACGTCAATCTGTGGGGTAAGCTCTATCTTATTTTTGCTCATGTAGTACTGCGGGTAACTTGCCCTTAGTGCAGCCACATCGGTAATATTATTTTCTGCCAAATAGGTAAGGAACAGCGCCACACCCACAATAGAGTCGCGACCATAGTGCAGCTCAGGGTAAATGATACCACCATTGCCCTCGCCACCTATAATGGCGTTGTTTTTCTTCATCAGTTCCACTACGTTCACCTCGCCTACCGCGCTGGCTTCGTAAGTACCGTTGTGCTTTTGGGTAATATCGCGCAGGGCACGGCTGGACGACATGTTGCTTACCGTATTTCCCGGTGTTTTGCTCAGTACATAATCAGCTATGGCTACAAGGGTGTATTCCTCGCCAAACATTTCACCGTCATTACTTATAAAAGCAAGGCGGTCTACATCCGGGTCTACCACAATACCAAAATCGGCCTGCTCCTCTACAACCAGCTTGCAGATGTCGCCAAGGTGTTCCTTAAGCGGCTCAGGGTTGTGCGGGAAATGGCCGTTTGGCGTGCAGTACAGGCGCACCACCTCTACCCCCATTTGCTCCAGCAGTTTCGGGATAATGATACCACCAGACGAATTAACGCCGTCTACCACTACCTTATATTTCTTTTCTTTAACCAGGTCAACATTTACCAGCGGCAGCTCCAGCACTTCATCAATATGGATGTCCATATAGGCGTCGTTCGGGGTAATTTCACCAAGGTTATCCACATCAGCAAAATCAAAGGCTTCGTCTTCAGCTATCTCAAGGATTTTAGCACCGTCGGCACCACTAAGGAACTCACCTTTTTCATTCAGCAGTTTCAGGGCGTTCCATTGTTTAGGGTTATGGCTTGCTGTGAGTATGATACCACCATCAGCTTTTTCAAGCGGCACGGCTACTTCAACTGTAGGCGTAGTACTCAGGCCAAGGTCGATTACGTTAATGCCAAGCCCCACCAGTGTATTTACCACAAGGTTGTGTATCATAGGCCCCGAAATACGGGCATCGCGGCCTATAACTACTGTTAATTTATCTTTATTGGAATTGTTTTTAAGGAAAGTCCCGTAAGCAGAGGCAAATTTTACCGCATCTACAGGGGTCAGGTTATCACCGGTATTCCCACCAATGGTGCCACGGATACCTGATATTGATTTAATTAGCGTCATTTTAGGTTATTTTGTTCTAAAAACAAAGATAAGGGTTTTAGATTTTTAGATTGTTGGATTTTTAGATTATTAGATACAGGAACACTGATGACACAGATTCAACTGATGTCCAAAGATTTATATTTTACAATCTGATTAACCTGAAGCTTTTTTGCCAACAACTAACAACCGACAACCAACAACCAAAAATTCCTTATATTCGGGATATGAATTTCCTTGCACACATATACCTTTCGGGGGATGACGACAATATTAAAATCGGCAATTTTATGGCCGACAGCATACACGGCAGGCGCCCGGAGAGTTTCCCTCCCGGCATCTGCAAAGGCATTATGCTGCACCGCGCCATAGATACGTTTACCGATGCCCATCCTATATTCAGGCAAAGTACAAAACGCCTGCATGAAAACTACCACCACTATGCGGGTGTGATAGTTGATGTATATTACGACCATTTCCTGGCAAAGAACTGGCACCGGTACCACCCTCAACCGTTAGATGCGTTTGCAGCAGATTTCTACCAACTGCTTACCGATAATTTTGATGTACTGGCCGACCAGACAAAAGAGATGGTGCCACACATGATTAAGAACAACTGGCTGCTGGGCAATGCCCATCTTGACGGCATTGCACGCACACTGCGGCAGATAGACTACCGTACAAAACAACGTTCGGGTATGACCAATGCCATAAATGAACTTCAACAATACTATACTGAATACGAAGCTGAGTTTATCGAGTTCTTTGAAGAAGTACAGCTCCATGTAAAACAGAAACTATCTGAAATGTAATGGGTTTTACAACAGCACTTACACAAAAACTTCAGGACAAGGCTAATGCCGATATTGCCTTGCCAATGGCAAAATACATGAAAAACCTGTTCCCGTTTTTGGGTATAAAGACTGAGGTAAGGCGCGGTATTTTAAAAGAAGCTATTGCCCTGCATAAAGAAGAAGTCAAAGCCAATTACAGACAGATAGCACAGCAACTGTTTACCCTGCCGGAACGTGAATACCATTACTGTGCCATAGATATTTTACTGAAAGAATGGCCTAAGCACTTCACTACGGAAGATATAGAACTTATAGAGGAATTACTGGTCACTCATTCGTGGTGGGACAGCGTAGACCCCATGGCAAAATACCTGCTGGGTGGTTACCTGAAACAGTACCCTGATGCTACAGATGCCGTAATTAAAAAATTTGCTATCTCAAGTAATATGTGGCTGAACCGTTCGGCTATTATTTTCCAGTTGGGTTATAAAAAAGAAACCGATTTGGCACTGTTATTCTCATTATGCGAAAACTTTAGCACTTCGCGTGAGTTTTTCATACAAAAAGCCATAGGTTGGGCATTACGCGAGTGCGCCAAAACCCAGCCGCAGGCCATACGCGATTTCGTAACATCGGCCACACTGAAACCATTAAGCGTACGCGAAGCCTTAAAAAACATCTAAAACAATAGCTTTTTTTGTAGTAAATGGAGTATTTTTGTGATTTAGATACAATCCTGTAATTCCACTTTTCACAATGCAACAAAGCTTCTCATCAAAAATTGGCCTCGCGCTACGCAAAAACCTTGGCCGTCTTGAAGCTTTTTTCCTGATACTGAAAAGCCTGCTTTCCGAAAGGCATTTTATATACGTTTCGGCAGTACTGGTGGGTGTTTCCACAGCATTTGCGGTAATTATCCTGAAGGGTTTTGCGCATAATGTATTTCGTTTTGCTACCTATATAAACGGTTACCTTAAACTCCCGTACATCAACAGTATACTGCCTATAGTAGGTATTTTGCTTACCGTATTGGTCGTAAAACGCGTACTGCACAATAAGATTGAAAAAGGCAGTTCGCGAATATTGGTGGCAGTAGCGCGCAAGGGTGGTATCATGCCCCGCAAACAGATGTATGCCCAGATTATAACCAGCTCGCTTACCGTGGGCCTTGGCGGTTCTGCCGGGCTTGAGTCGCCCATTACCATAACGGGCGCGGCTTTTGGATCTAACTTTGCACGCAAATACAAGCTACACAAAAAAGACCGCATCCTTATGCTGGCTTGTGGTGTGGCAGCGGGTATAGGTGCTGCGTTTAACGCCCCTATAGCAGGTGTGCTTTTTGCCATAGAAGTAGTTTTGGCCGACGTATCCATAACGGCATTCATCCCTATCATGATTTCTGCGGCAGCAGGCGCGCTTGTGTCTACCGTAGTGCTTGATGAGGAGATATTACTATCTTTCAGGCAAAGGCAGGAATTTGACTACCACAATATTATATTCTACGTATTGCTGGGTATACTCGCGGGTTTTGTATCGCTGTACCATGCTAAAGTATTCCAGAAAGTAGAAGGGCACTTTAAAAAACTGAAAATAACAGGCTACCGCAAGGCGTTGTACGGGGCTATCCCGCTGGCAGTACTTATCTTCCTGTTCCCTACCCTTTTTGGCGAAGGTTACGAAAGCATCCGTACGCTTACGGCAGCAAACCCCCAGGCTTTATTAGACAATACCCTGCTGGAGAACATCAACTGCAAAGAATGGATATTACTACTGTTTGTAACGCTTACTATGCTTATCAAAGCCGTAGCCACGGGGCTTACACTGGCCAGTGGTGGTAATGGGGGCAACTTTGCACCGTCGCTTTTTGTGGGATCGTATTTAGGCTTTATCGTATCTAAATTCTTTAACCTTATCGGGTTGGCAAATTTACCGGTGGGCAACTTTACGCTTGTGGGCATGGCCGGTATACTGAGTGGGCTGTTCCATGCACCGCTCACATCCATATTCCTTATTGCGGAAATTACCGGAGGCTACAACCTTATGGTGCCGCTTATGATAGTATCATCCATTAGCTTTGCCGTATCAAAACAGTTTGAAACCTATTCCATGGATGTAAAACACCTGGCAAACAAAGGCCACGTATTTACATCTGACAAAGACCGTAACATATTGAGCAGCATCGATGTTATGGAGGTTATTGTTACCGACATCCCTACACTTTCTCCATTGGCCAAAGCCGATGATATAGTACAACTGCTTGCCAGTTCACAATACGGGCACTTTGCAGTGACCGACGACCGCAACCGCCTGTTGGGCGTTGTAGATTTTGAACGCATACGTGGCATTGTATTTAATTCTTTTAAAATTAAATACAGCACAATGGACGAGTTGATGACGGTGCCAACTGTGGTAGCTTCGGTAGAGGATTCCATAGAAATGATTATGGAAAAATTTGAGGAAGCCCACGCCAATTACCTGCCCATACTTAAAGACGACCGCTACTACGGCTTCATTTACAAGGAAAAAGTACTGGAAGCCTACCGTGAAAAACACCGCGAAATTGTTATAGAATAATTAGCTGATAAGGTTTCGTTAAAGCGCATGCAACCTACCTAAATGCTTTGCTAACTTTAAGTTATGCAAACAGGAGGATATGCTTTTTACGACGTTATCATCATCGGCGGCAGCTATGCAGGGTTGTCGGCGGCACTGGCGCTTGGGCGTTCGCTGCGCAATGTGCTGGTTATAGACAGCGACAACGCCTGCAACAAGAAAGCCGCATACTCCCACAACTTCCTTACCCGCGACCACTTTCCGCCCGGCGATGTAAAAAACCACGCCCGCGAGCAGGTTATCGTATACCCAAATGTGCAGTGCATAGACGGGCTTGCCACTGATGTTTTTACCGAAGAAAAGCTATTTGGTGTAGTGCTGGATAACGGCAGTATTTACCATGCCCGTAAAGTACTTTTCGCCACCGGAGTAACCGACCTTGTACCGAACATCCCCGGGTTTGACAACTGCTGGGGCATCAGCATACTGCACTGCCCTTACTGTCATGGTTATGAAAACCGTGGCAAAAAAACGGCCGTTATAGGCAATGGCGACCAGGGTTTTGTATTGGCAAAAACCATACGGCAATGGACACCGCACCTTACCCTGTATACTAACGGTACCAGCACCCTTAGCCCTGACGAGGTTTTAAAACTGAATAACCACGGTATACTGGTGGTGGAAAATGAAATAGAATCGGTTGAAGAAAACCACGGGCAAATGGTACGCGTACACTTTAGCGGCATGCCCCCCGAAACACCTGAGGTACTATACATTCAACTGCCGTTTAAACAACAATGCCCCATCCCAGAAAAACTTGGCATGGAAATGACCGACAAAGGCTTCATACTGGTTAATCATTGCATGGAGACCTCCATACCCGGTATATATGCCGCGGGCGACTGCCTGTCGTTCTTCAGGTCGGTGGCACATGCGGTAGCATCGGGTAATAAAGCCGGTGCACTCATAAACAAATGCCTTATAGATGAGGATTTCTAATCCATGATAAGCAATAAAAAAGCCACTGGTTAGTGGCTTATATTTTCTACGGCTTTAGGGTCGTGTTTGTGTTTAAACAATAAGGCAAAGGCAATTGCTATAACCAACGCATACGCTGCAAAGGCCAGCCATATATCGTGCCAGTCCTTCATAAGTACAGGGCCGCTGAATACCCCATCAGAAGATACTGTAGTGCCATGGCTGCCTACAAATTCCAGCATCTTGGCATTATCAGGAGTTGTTTGCAGGAAGCCTGCTAATCCTGTAGCATCGGTAAATGAACGTGTAAAAAAGCGGTCTATAACCCAGCCGGCAGTAAAGCTGCCTATTACAGCCCCAAAACCATTGGTCATCATCATGAAGATACCCTGTGCCGACGAACGTATTTTAGGGTTTGTTGTAGTTTCTATGAACAGCGAACCGGAAATGTTGAAAAAGTCAAACGCCATACCGTAAACTATGCAAGACAGTATTATCATCCACAGTCCGGTAACCGGGTCGCCAAAGGCAAACAGGCCAAAACGCAGCACCCATGCCAGCATACTGATAAGCATTACCTGCTTGATACCGAAACGCTTCAGGAAGAACGGTATTGCCAATATAAACAGCGTTTCGCTAACCTGCGAAATAGACATGATTATGGTAGAATACTTCACCACGAACGATTCTGCATACTTAGGATAGTGCTTAAATTCATCCAGGAATACATCGCCGTAAGCATTGGTAAGCTGAAGTGCGCCACCTAAAAACATCGAGAATATAAAGAACAATGCCATTTTATAGGTACTGAAAAGCTGGAAAGCTTCAAGCCCAAGTGTTTCTATAAGATTGGCATTCCTTGTTGCATTTTGTGGCTTGCACGGTGGCAGTGTAAAGGCATATATACCTAATATAACTGCCGCAATACCTGCTATATAAAACTGGTATTCGTTTGCTTTGCTTCCTGTAAGGTTGGTTATCCACATGGCTACAATAAAGCCAATGGTGCCCCATACCCTTATCGGCGGGAAATCCTTAACCACATCGCCACCATTATTCTTTAACAGCGTATAAGATATGGAGTTGCTTAGGGCTATCGTAGGCATATAACAACACATAGCCAGCAACATCACACCTACAAATGTGGAAGGGTCGCCTACCTGCGGCAGGTAAAATAATACACCTGCATATAGTATTTGCAGTGCGCCATACAGCTTTTCGGCATTAATCCATTTATCGGCAATAATCCCCGTAAGGGTAGGCATAAAAATAGACGCAATGCCCATAGTACCGAAAACAAGCCCAAACTGGGTACCATCCCATTGTTTTGTGCCAAACCAATAATTTGCAATAGTGATAAGCCATGCCCCCCAAACAAAAAATTGCAGGAAGCTCATTAAAACAAGACGGTTTTTAATACCCATATAGCGCAGTATGTATTAACAGTATATTAACGAAGGTAAAACTATCACAATTTTTCGTTTTTAGAAAACAGAAGCCCGTTAAATATTACAACGTTAGCGCAAAAAGTGATTTTATTGCAGGTTTATGGTAAGCCCGAAAAGGCTGGTGGCTGCGGCTATGGTGTAGCGTGAGTAGGAATAATCAAGGCGGAGGGTATTAAAGCGTAGCGAAAAGCCAGCCGATATGCCCGCAAAAGTACGTTTGTCTACAAGGCCAAGTTCCTGCGAGCGGCGGAAATTGTACCCTGCCCTTATATTGAAGCTTTTACCGGGAAACAGCTCTGCACCTACAATTACGTGGCGCATGGCATTATTAAAAAAGCCTACTTTTTCTTCTTTTACAGAGCCGTCCAGGTCTTCTTCTGCCCTGTTAGGGTTGCTGAAGGCTATGTTCCACTGCTGCAGGTTTTCGAGGGTAAGGTGCCAGCGTACCGGTACGTTTTCCACTTCCTGGCTTATACCGGCTATTACTTCCAGAGGCAGCGGTTCGTACTGGCCTGCATAAGTAGTAAACTGCGAACCGATGTTTCGCACCGCAAGCCCTATATTAATGTCGTTATCCTCGTCTATATAAATACCGCCAATATCTACCGCACCACCCCATGAATTATAACTCTCAAGAGTAGATGAAATCACCTTGGCATTAGCCCCCAGATAAATATCCGTATACGGCACATTGTACGCATAGCCGAATGAAATGGCTATTTCACTACCGGAAAAGGAAGCTGTACTGTTTCCCAGTTCATCGTAGCCATCAAAATCGCCATAGTTTACATAGTTTACCCCTACATGGAATGTCTGTACGTGGCGGTCATACGTATAGGCATAAGCCGCCGTACCGTAACTAACTTCGCCAAAATAGCTGCCGTAGTTAACAGACAGGTGATTGTCCATTTCGGGGTTGATGGTTGCTGGGTTAAAGATGGCCTGGTTTACATCTTCGTCGTACAGTGTAACGATTTTTCCGCCCAATGCAGCCTGGCGTGGCGAGGTAACAAGGTTTAAGAACTGGTAGGTGTACTTACCCCCTATCTGGGCAAACGATGCCGTAGTGGCAAGCAGTAAAAATAGTAAGTACCGGTTTTTAAACATCATTATTGTATGGCGATTTGCACTTGTATAACGCAGTTGCGAAGATATTATTTTTTAAACAAAAAAACGGCTATGATTTTTAGCCGTTTTTGTTTGATTTTATCTTAACTGAACCCCGGCCTGTCATTGCGAGGAACGAAGCAATCTCATTATAGTGAAAGCTTAAAGTTGCTCTATGAGATTGCTTCGTCGTGCCTCCTCGCAATGACGGAACGTTTGAGTGAAGCTACTCCCTCTCCTTCGGAGAGGACTGGGGTGAGGCTTATAACGCCTTCGCATTCTTAGCCTTTTGGTTTGTAATGGCGTTTTCCAGCACCTCATGCATATAACGCACGTAGTGGAACGTAACCCCCTCCAGGTAATCCTGTTTTATTTCTTCAATATCGCGCCTGTTTTCCTCGCAAAGGATGATTTCCTTAATACCGGCACGCTTGGCAGCCAGTATTTTTTCCTTAATACCACCCACCGGAAGCACACGCCCACGCAGGGTTATTTCGCCTGTCATGGCAAGATTTTTCTTCACCCTTTTTTGCGTAAAGGTAGACACCAGCGATGTAAGCATAGCAATACCGGCACTCGGCCCGTCTTTCGGTGTAGCGCCTTCAGGCACGTGTACGTGTACGTTGTAATTGTTAATCACATCCTGGTTGATGCCTAAATCTTCGGCATTGGCTTTAATATACTCCAAAGCTATGGTAGCCGATTCTTTCATTACCGTACCCAGGTTACCCGTCATGGTAAGGTGGCCTTTACCTTTGCTCAGTATCGATTCTATAAACAATATATCGCCGCCTACGCTGGTCCAAGCAAGGCCTGTAACCACACCGGCTACTTCATTGGTTTCGTACTTATCACGCTCCATTTTAGGGGCGCCCAGTATTTTGATAACGTCTTCGTCAGTCACCTTAATGTTGTATTCCTCCTCCATAGCTATAGATTTGGCAACATTACGCACCACTTTCGCAAGTTGTTTTTCAAGGCCGCGCACACCACTTTCGCGGGTGTAGCCGGTAACTATCTTTTCAAGTTGTTTTTTGCCAATGGTTACGTCTTTCGCGGTAATACCATGTTCGGTAATCTGCTTTGGCAACAAGTGCTTACGTGCTATTTCCACTTTTTCCTCAATGGTGTAGCCGGTCATGTTTATCACCTCCATACGGTCGCGAAGGGCAGGCTGTATGGTAGCCATATTGTTAGACGTGGCGATGAACATTACCTTGCTAAGGTCGAAGCCCATTTCAAGGAAATTATCGTAAAACTCCTTGTTTTGCTCAGGATCCAGCACTTCAAGCAACGCCGATGATGGGTCGCCCTGGTTGCTGATGCTTAGCTTGTCTATTTCGTCTAACACAAACACAGGGTTGCTGGTACCGGCCTTTTTAAGGCTTTGTATAATACGGCCCGGCATAGCGCCAATGTACGTTTTACGGTGTCCGCGTATCTCAGCTTCATCGCGAAGGCCACCCAATGAAATACGGATATACTCGCGGCCAAGGGCTTCGGCTACACTTTTACCGATGCTGGTTTTACCCACACCCGGAGGCCCGTAAAGGCACAGTATAGGCGATTTCATATCCTTGCGCAGCTTCAGTACGGCAAGGTATTCTATAATACGCTTCTTAACATCGTCCAGGCCATAATGGTCGCGGTGCAGTATTTTATCGGCACGCTTCAGGTCGAAGCTATCAGTACTGTATACGTTCCACGGCAGGTCAAGCAAAAGCTCTATATAATTGCGCTGTATAGCATATTCTGCCACCTGAGGGTTCATACGTTGCAACTTAGCCAGTTCCTTATCAAACTGTGCCGACGTTTTTTCGTTCCACTTTTTGGTTTTAGACTTGGTGCGCATTTCCTCTATTTCCTGGTCGTGGCTTACACCACCCAGCTCTTCCTGTATGGTTTTCATCTGCTGGTGCAGGAAATACTCACGTTGCTGCTGGTCAAGGTCAAAACGCACCTTGCTCTGTATGTCGTTTTTCAATTCCAGCTTTTGCAATTCCAGATTCATAAAACGCAGGGTTTCAAGCGCGCGGTCTTTAAGGTTGCTCACCGCAAGCAGGTCCTGCTTATCCTTCACCGGAAGGTTCATATTGCTGGAAACAAAGTTTACCAGGAATGAATCGCTTTCTATGTTTTTTATGGCAAAAGTAGCCTCGGTAGGAATGTTCGGGCTTTCTTTTATAATCTGTATGGCAAGCTCCTTAATCGAATCGATGATGGTTGTAAACTCTCCATCTTCGGCCTCCGGACGCTGTTCCGAAAACTCACGGATAGTTGCTTTAAGGTACGGCTGGTCGCTAACCACCTCAGCAATTTCAAATCGTTTTTTACCCTGAATGATTACGGTAGTGTTACCATCGGGCATTTTAAGTACGCGCAATATACGCGCAACAGTACCCACGGTATGCACATCGCCTGCACCGGGTTCTTCTACCCTTTCGTCTTTCTGAGCAACCACGCCTATTACCTTACCTTCGGCATTGGCATCGTTTATAAGGCGGATGGATTTATCCCTGCCTGCGGTAATGGGAATTACCACACCGGGAAACAGTACCATATTACGTAACGGCAGTATGGGCAGCGTAGCCGGCAGTTCCTCATTGTTCATTTCCTCCTCGTCTTCGGGAGTCATTAGAGGAATAAGGTCGGCATCAGTATCCAGTTCGTTAAGTGACAAACTGTCAATATTTAGTATTCTCTGTTTAGACATATCGTTTTACAGGTCATTTTGTCATTTATAACCGTACAGGCCAGCATAAGCATTTTATCATAAAACGCTGTACTATGCAAATTTAGCATTTTTATCCTGTAACAGCAGGTATTGCTGCACTATGTTAAGACAATGATTGTGCCAATAAAAAAATCCGCCACAATTATGGCGGATTTTCCTGCTGTTTTTATCGTGGTTTTACCAATCGTATTCTACGTTAAACACCCCGTTTGTAACGGTATGGCTACCTACAGTATAGCTAAAAGTACCGGTTATCCAGCCGTTTTCCCTGCTGGTAATTACTACTGTACCGCTTGTAGCCTGAACTTCGGCATTATCGCCTGATTTAAACCATGCCTTAACTTCACCTGTAGGGCCAGCACCCAGCGTATAGTTACCTACGGTAGCCGTATTGTTAAAGAACAACCTTATTTGGTGGTTATCATCTATACCCTGAAGGGTAATGTCATAGTCAGGAGTGTCTTCCACCGTGCTTACAATAAGGTCGGTACCGGCGTAGTTAAAGTCTGTACCATCTACTTTAGCGCTAAATACCTCATCTGTTGGGGTATTGGTTTCGTCTGTGTAAGGAATGTTTTCAAACGAACCTTCGGTAAAGCTTTTGTTGGCCGAACCTTCAAGGTAACCTGTAAAGCTGAATGTACCCGAAATGGTATGGTTAGTAGTATCTATATCGGTAATGGTTACCGTACCTGTATCTTCTCCACCCGAAAGCGAAAGGTTTGTATATACTATTTCATCGCCGCCATCCGGAGAATAGGCAAACAAAGCCTCCTCTGTATAAGTATCTTCGGTAATACCATCTATTACTATAGACACATATTCGCCTGAAGCTCCCCTGAAACCTGTAACAGTTATAAGGCCGTTACCTACAGTAGCCAGTGTTTCATCAGCAGTGTATTGTGTACCGTCTATTTTTACTTTAAAGAAAGAATCACCCGGCTCAGTTGGCTCGGTAATGGTACCTGTGTAAGTAATATTGGTAAAGATACCGTTAGTAAACACCACATCTGCCTGTGTATCGTCTGTATAAATACCGGTAAAGTTAAATGTACCGGTTATTTTGTGGGTAGTAGTGTTTATCGATGTAATTTTTACAGTACCGTTAAGGCCCTCATCGTCTTCATTTACATAGAAGTTACCACCCGCATTAATATTAGGCGTATACATTATGGTGGCATCGGTATAGGTACCTACGGTTGTCCCCGGTATGGTTATCATAAAGGTGCTTCCGTCAGATTTTACTGCCGATAGCACTATATTACCACTAAGCACCGCTGCCTGTGCGGTATTGGCTTGGTACGTTTGTCCGTTAAAATCTACCTGGAATGCCGAAGGGGCGTTATTACCCGGGTTTTCTCCTGCCAGCGCAGGGTCTATCGGCTCAACATCACACGAGGTGAAGCCTATAGCCATGAACAATATAGTAAGTGTAGAAAGTAACTTTAATCTTTTCATAAATCGAATTTTACCGCCAAATATAATTTATTAATCTACACTCTGCTATATTTTGCTGAAAATTTTATGATGGGGAAACTATTTTTACGGAAAAATACCAACGGGTATATCCACACATATATAAATAAAAAAAACGCCGCAATTTTTTGCGGCGTTTGTATATTATAGTGGTGAACTTCCTTAATTCAGGTCATATGAAACAAGTTCCATAGTGCTTGAGAATTCTAATTCCTCGTTTACGCTTTCTGCTTTTATAGGGCCTACATTTTTAGCAAACCATACGTAGCTGGTAGTACTGCTTTCTACTGGTGGTACACCTGCCATTTCAACAGTTAAATCCTGAACTACTTTTACTTTTATAACATCGTTATATGTAGTGCCGTTTACAGTAACAGAAATACCTTTTTCCTGTATGGTACCCGTAAAATCTATCGTTGTGGTAGAATCAGGCATATCTATAGGGAAATCAGGGATGTTTACTTCGTAGCTTGTAATTTGTGTTACGGTTTCCGTCCAGCCCTGGCCCACGTCAAGATTATCTTTAAGCACTATAAATTCGTACGGAGTAACGGTAATTTCAATACCTTCAGAATCCGGTATAAGAACTGCTACCCTTTGATAATAGGTACCATTCTCTTTTCTTAAATACGTAGTTGCGGTACCTGTTAGGTCATCAGTCCCTGAATCTGTAAATGCATGGTTAATTTTATAATACAGCTTGCCGTTTATGGTTTCTGTACCTATAATTTTCATCGGGTCATCATTCTGTGGTTCAGAACTTTCAAACTGCCATTCGTTGTTAATGGCCATTGGCCAGTAATCTCCGGTTGAGGGGCCGTTATCATCGTCATCATCGTCATCGCCCGGATTGTTGTCATCTGGGTTTTGGCTTACAAGCTCAGAGTCTATGGGTTCCGTTTCACACGATGCCAGTGTTACTAAAAACAGGGCAATAAAAACCCTAAGTACAGTTTTTCTCATTTGTTGGTTCTTAAATAAAGGTATTAGTAATCGATTGTTGTCAAAATTACACTATTTTATCTAAAAAACTAATCTTTTTTAGGCACGCGGAACAATAAAATAATGCCAAACACAAAGAATACTGTTAAAAATACTACAGAATAGCGCATGCTGCCAAAAATCTGGTCTACAGCGCCGTATAGCACCATGCCTATTACTATACCTATCTTCTCGGTTACATCATAAAAACTGAAGTAACTTGCAGTATCTGTAGTCTCAGGAAGGAACTTGCTGTAGGTACTGCGAGACAGGCTTTGTATACCGCCCATAACCAGCCCCACAAAAGCAGCAGTTATGTAAAAATGCACCGGCAGCGTTACAAAATAAGCACATACGCATATAACCGCCCATATGGTATTGATAATTATAAGGGCTTTTATGTTTCCTACTTTTGCCGATAGCTTCGAAGTAAGGATAGCCCCTATTACCGCCACCAGCTGTATAAGAAGTATACTGATAATAAGCCCCGAACTTTTGGCACTATTATCGGGCCAGGCAATTTCCTTGGCACCGAAATAGGTAGCTACAAGCATTACTGTTTGCACTGCCATGCTGTATACAAAAAATGCCCCGAGGTAGCGTTTCAGCTGTTTGTTGTCGCCAAGCTGTACCCATACTTTTTTCAGTTCACGGAAACCGTTAAGCATTACTTGCGTGGTAACTTTATTGGCGCTCTTATTCCCTTTTGGCAGATAGAAATACGTATACTGGCTGAATACAATCCACCATACCCCTACCGATACAAACGACCAGCGCATAACCTTTAGCGCCTGCTCCTCGCTTGAGGAACTCATTAGTATGGCAAGCACACCTATAAGCAACACCACGCTGCCTATGTACCCCATAGAATAGCCACGCGCGCTTACCGAGTCCTGCTGTTCAGGATAAGCAACATCGGGCAGGTAAGAGTTATAAAACACCAGGCTGCCCCAAAAGCCGATAAGCCCCATAAGGTAAGTAAACAGGCTGAAATAGATATTTTCTTTATCAAACCAATACAGCCCCACGCACGACAATGCGCCTATGTAGCAAAATGCCCTGAGGAAGTTTTTCTTATTACCGGCATAATCTGCAATACCCGATAGGAATGGCGATATAAACGCAACAATAAGGAATGCAAACGCAGTGGTAAAGCTCATTAGCGGCGTACTCCTGATTTCAATGCCAAAAACAGGTACCAGGGTGTCTTGCCCCTCTACCTTCGGAAATAAAATATCATAGAAAATAGGAAATACCGCCGAAGCGATTACAAGGCTGTATACAGAGTTAGCCCAGTCGTAAAACGCCCAGGCATTGAGCAGCTTTTTACTGCCTTTTTCAAGTTGTGCCATAATGGTTACCGGTTTTTTAGGTAAACCAAAACTACACTATTTTTTTAAATTGGGTTATACGGTAATGCGGTTATTTGGTTATGCGAAAAGCCACCCCGAAAGATGGCTTTCATTATTTTAAATTATGAATTGTAAATGACAAATAGCCTTAATTACAAATTAACGCATCAACAAATAAACGAATCCACAAACAACCTTTTTCATACCTTTGGGTATACCCAACCACAATATATCATGAAAAAACTTTTATCACTACTGATTATTATAAGCGCCGTTTCGTGCCGACAAGAAACAAAAGCGCAAAAAGCAGAAGAACCAAAAGTGCCTGCCGTACCACAAGGGCTTACTGCTGCCAAACCACCCTACATTATAGGCGACTATAAAATAGACCCGCAAAAGAAAACCATAGGCGTATATACCGAGGTAGGCGGTGTGGCGTGGGACGGCTATGCCTACCAGGAAAGAAAAGGCATTGACTTTACCGATACCCTTTACATTATAGGCAGTACACTTACATTTGACACTCCAAAAGAACATAACGGTAAAGGTTTCCAGTCATTTAAAATCATTGAGCGAAACCCAAATACAATGGTTTATACCGATGGCAATTACATTTACAGCTACCCCACCTGGGATAATGCCGTACCCATTTCCTGTGCAGGTATGAAGGTATATAATACATATTTTTACGAAGACAAAGACGGCAGCCTTTTTTTACTAAAAACAGAAAGGTCTCCGCAACTTCATAAAATAACTGCATTAACAGGGCTTGATAAAAACTCACTCACTAAGCTGAATGAAATCTCTTTTACCGATAAAAACGGGCTTTATTTGTGGGGGTCTGACGGTAATACACCCGCCCAATACACTAAGTTGGAAAGCAGCAACGGCAAAACAATAACCCCTATTGTAGGTAAAGGCGCTATTATTTATGGCAATGCAGTATATTCTACCTATGGCAGGCTTACAAAACTGCCGCTTACAGCCTCTAAAACTATTGAAATAGACCTACCCGCCTACAGAAGTGAAAATGTAATTACCGACGGAAAAACGATGTTTGAAAATAAAGGGCACCACGGATATATAAATGAACCCGGGTTTAACGACTATTTTGTTGTAGCCAATGATTTCCTGAGAAGCGGCATTACAATAAAACATTACCTGCCTGCTTTTACGGTGTTTACCCAATCTGCTGCCGATGCCGGTACATTTTACCTGGCATCTCATTACAGGAAAGCAAACAACAGCAAACCAACAGATATGTACAGCATCATTGCCGAAACAAATCAGGGATTGTATTACATTCCGCGTGCAAGGCAGAAAGCGGTTAAGATAAGAAACCTATTATACTACAATCCACTGACTAAGCGTGATGAAGTTGTGGACTTAAAAAAACTGAAAATTTTTAATCTGCAACTTTACGCATACAACAATCGCCTGTTTAGTAACGGTACCATGGTAAAAGAAACGGTAGACGTTACAAAACTACACGTACTGGCGTCGGGCAGTATAACTACTAATTATTTATCCGATGGAGATAAGCTCTATTTCTGTGCCTACGATAATATTTTTGAAAACGGCATTCAGCTGATAAGCCATAAAAATTATACCATACAAGGTGTACCGATAGATAAAATTAAAGTAGTAAACAGTGATATCCTGATAGATGATACTTTTATATATGTAAGAGGCCAGGCAATACCCATTGCCGCATTAGGCATCCCGGTAGTAGTATTTACAGACTAAAAGTAAAAGCCACCCCGAAGGATGGCTTTCATTATTTCAAATTATGAATTGTGAATTTTAAATTACAGGCAGACTTAATTACAAATTACCGCATCAGCAAATAACCAAATCCATAAACAATCTTAATTAATATTTTACGCCCAGCTTGGCTGCATTGGCCTTGGCTTTAGGTATTTCGTTGGTAATATTGGCAATACGCGTGGCATCGCTTGGGTGGGTGCTTAGCAGCTCAGGCACAGATGAACCACCTGCCTTGGCCGACATACGTTGCCAAAACTCCACTGCCTTGTCCGGGTTATAGCCTGCAATAGCCATTAGGGTAAGCCCCACCTGGTCGGCTTCACTTTCGTGGCTGCGGCTAAACGGAAGCACGGCACCATAGGTAGCACCTACACCATATGCCTGTTGTATTATCTGTTGGGTAGCCTGGCTTTTTCCTTGTGTAGCTACCTGTAGCCCAGCTGCACCCAGCTGTTGTGCCATATCGGCAGTCATACGCTGGCCACCGTGGTTCAGCAGTGCGTGCGCTACCTCATGCCCCATTACTGTGGCAAGGCCTGCTTCGTCTTTGGTAACCGGTAAAATACCGCTATATACTACTATCTTTCCGCCGGGCATACACCAGGCATTCACTTCATCATTTTGCACCAGCTTATATTCCCATTCATATCCGTTAAGATAGTCTGACTGCCCTACCGATGCCAGGTATTTTTCGGCAGCTGCCTTTATCTTTTGGCCTACTGAGGTAACCATGGCTGCCTCTTTAGTACCGGTTATAACTTTATTCTCCTTTAAAAACTGATCGTATTGTGTAAATGCCGTAGGGAACAACTGGCTGTTTGGCACAGCATTAAGTTGTTTTTTTCCTGTAAAAGGGTTGGTGCTGCAGGCGGCAATAGTAAGCGCCAATGCACCGGCCATAGCTATGTTTCTTGTTTTCATGGTGAGCTGTTTTATGTTAAAGGCAAAATTATAAAATTAAGATGATAATATTTTTAGAAAAAATATCCTACAAAGTTAAAGTATTGTGAAGACGAACCAAACCTTTAAAGCAAAAACTATGCATGCATGGTATTTTTGTACCTTTGCATACTTTTATCCTTACAATCAATATACTGATGGAAAGTATAACTACTTCACTACAATACAATGCCTCGGCAAAAGTGCCGGGCATCATAATTACTACCGTAAAATTACTGGAGGCTATTTCGCCAACACTTACTGCTAAATTTGCCATTAAGCTGTTTACCACTCCCATAAAGCATAAGCTCCCTAAGCGTGAATTAGAAATGGATAAGCACAGCGCCCAGCAAAAGCTGTATATAAAATCCATTAAGAAGGATATACACGTATATACTTATGGCACCGGCGAAAAGAAAGTACTCCTTATACATGGCTGGAGCGGACGTGGTACCCAGCTGTGCAGCATAGCAAACAAACTGGTGAAACGCGGCTACACCACCATAAGTTTTGATGCCCCCGCACATGGCAAGGCTCCGGGGAAAACCAGTGATATGACCGAGTTTATGGCAGCCGCCCTGCAACTACAGGAAGAGTTTGGCCCGTTTGAGTTTGCCATAGGGCATTCATTGGGTGCTATGGCTTTGCTTAATGCCATAAAACGTGGGCTATCAATCCAAAAAGCGGTGACCATAGGCGGTGGTGACGTAATACAGGATATCATGGACAGCTTCTGGAAAAAACTGGGCATGAAAGTTGCTACAGGTAAGCTGATGATTCGCCTGTTTGAAAAGAAATTTGGGGAAACTATAAACAGTTATTCTGCGTATGTAGCAGCATCAGATGTACACATTCCCGTACTGTTGATGCACGACGACGATGACGACGATGTACCCGTACAGGCGGCACATCATATAAAAGCCCACCTGGCTGATGCCCAACTGTATATTACACAGGGACTCGGCCACCGTAAAATACTGGGTGACAAAACTGTAATAAAAGAAATACTATTGTTTTTAGGTCTATGAGAAATATAATGATATTGCTGGCTATGGTGCTTACACTAACATCTTGCCAGGGGCAGGAAAAGAAAAAAGATGCCAAACCCGCCACAGCCGAAAAGGCGGAAAAGAAATTCCCCGTTACCAAAACCGACGACGAGTGGCGCGATTTGCTAACATCTGACCAGTATGATGTACTGCGCAACAAAGGTACCGAAATGCCCCATACCGGCGAATATGATGAGTTTTTTGAAAAAGGCTCTTACGTATGTGCAGCCTGCGGCAACCCGCTGTTTAAAAGCGATAATAAATTCCACTCAGAATGCGGCTGGCCGTCGTTTGACCAAGCCATAAAAGGTTCGGTAATTTACCAGCACGATAGCGGCTACGGCATGGATCGTACTGAGGTAATGTGCGCCCGTTGCGGTGGGCACCTGGGTCACGTATTTGACGATGGCCCTGTAAAAACCACCGGGCAGCGCTTTTGTACCAATTCGGTATCTATAAAATTTATCCCGGCACCTTAATTTAAAGGCCGGATGTTAAGGTTACACTATTTGCCGGTGAACGTACGGGTAAATGGCGTAATTTAGTATTGTATAAACAACACGAAAGGAAATAAAAAAATGAGCGATTACAAAGTACAGAAAACCGATGCCGAATGGAAAGAACAGCTTGGTTTAGAACGTTATAAAATACTGCGCCAAGCCGGTACAGAGTTCCCGCACAGTGGGCAGTACAACCTACATTTTGATCATGGCACCTATTGCTGTGGCGCTTGCGGAGAACCGCTTTTCGCAAGCGACAGTAAGTTTAAATCAAGCTGTGGCTGGCCTTCTTTTGACGAAGCCATTCCCGGTAAAGTGGAGTATGTTAAGGACAATTCCTTTGGCATGCAGCGCATAGAGATATTGTGTGCCAACTGCGGCAGCCACCTTGGCCACGTATTTGACGATGGCCCTACCGAAACCGGCCAGCGCTATTGCGTGAACAGTGCTTCGGTGGATTTCAGGGAAGAGCATTGATTTTCTATTGATTATTTTATATTTTCTAACCACATAGGCACATAGTCTGTTTACTTTAAAATATGAATCAAAACAGCGAACAAACAGAAAGGTTAGCTTTTATTGAAAAGCTTCAAAAAAGGATTCAAGAGTCCAAAGAAGGAAATTTAATATCCGAAGAAGAATTGAAAGCCTCTGTAGAAAGTTGGTTCAATTCCTAAAAATATAGTTATAAAACCTATGTACCTATGTGGTTAAAAATTAATTCATGAACTTATTCGAACAAACAAACTGGCCCGAAGCATTTAAACCCTTGGTTGAAAAATACAAAGGGAAGCAACACCCATTACATTACGGAAATATTTACCAGCTGCTGGTTATGGTGGTACTCAGCGCGCAGGATAACGATGCACACATTAACAAAATTGCACCTGATTTCTTCAGGAAATACCCCGACATGAAGGCTTTGGCAAAAGCCAATACGGCCGACCTTACCGAAGCACTGAGCAGTGTGCGTTTCCATACCAATAAGATAGCCTGGCTGCAGGATATAGCTTCTGAAATTAAGGAGGACAAGAACATCCCTACTACAATGAAGGAACTTACCAAGCTGAAAGGTGTGGGCAGGAAATCGGCTAACGTGATTATGCGCGAATTGGGCGTACAGGCAGAGGGTATCGTTGTAGACCTGCATGTTGTCCGCGTAGCGCCAAGGTTGGGCATCACTAAAGGGAAAATTGCCGATAAGATAGAGAAAGACCTTATGGCTGCACTGCCACAAAATATGTGGGGCGATGCCGGAATGGCTATATCATTTTTGGGCAGGGAAACCTGCCGCCCTACCAATCCTAAGCACAGCGAATGTGTAATGAATACCGTGTGCGAATATTGCCTGGAACATAAAGTCTAACCTGTAATAGTATTAAAGGTTATCGCTTTGATACCACTCTGCGTAAGAAGTTTCTGTTTCCTGTAACCTCAGGGAAAACAACTCAATACCTTCCGGCAGCAGCGGCACTATTTTCGACGCGAAATCGATAACCATATTTTCGCTTGTAGGCTGGTAATCTACCAAAATAACATGGTGCCCACGGGTTTGCAGTTCCTGCGCCAGTTCTATATGGGGCGTATTTTGGTTAAACACGGTAGCGTGGTCAAATACATCTACAATCTGCTCCTTTACAATCTTTTTAAGGTCGCCAAAATCTATCACCATACCGTATTTTACATTAGCCGTATCGGTAATCGGCGTACCTATTACCGTAACCGAAAGCTTGTAGCTGTGGCCGTGTACGTTTTTGCATTTTCCGTCGTATCCGTACAGTGCATGCCCGGTTTCAAAAGTAAACTGTTTGGTAATTCTTATTTTAGCCATTGTAAATGTATTAGCGGACGCAAAGTTAATAAATAACCTGTGGAAATATATTGCAAATAATCCTATATTTGACCCCGCATTCACACAACAAATTTAAATGGAAGACCTACAGACCAACCCTCTTTACGAACAGGTAATAGATGGGTTGCTTGAAAAGAACTATAGTATTGTAGACGGTTTTTTCTCCCCGGAAGAAGTATTTGCCCTACGCGCCGACCTGCTGGCCAAATACGAAGAAGATATTTTTAAAAAATCGGCCATAGGGCATAACTCAGACGAACACGTTGCCGAAGCAGTACGTGGCGATTTTATCCTTTGGCTTGATGAAACCTCAGAAGGAGTAGAAAAGATTTTCCTGGACAAAATAGCTGATTTTACAGATTACCTTAACCGTACCTGCTATATGGGTATTAAGCAAACTGAGTTCCACTATGCCCTGTACCCTGAAGGTACTTTTTATAAACGTCATTTAGATAATTTCCACAACAGCAACAGCCGTAAGCTATCGCTTATCTGCTACCTGAATACCGAAAACTGGAAACCTGAATACGGCGGCGAACTGGCCATATATGTACCAAATGCTGACGGGACGGAAGAAACCATAACCGTATCTCCCCTACAGGGAAGGGTTGTAGTATTTGAAAGCCAGCTGCTGGAACACGAGGTAATGCCTGTAAAACGGCCACGTCTCAGCATAACTGGCTGGCTTAAAACAAGTAACTGATTTTACTGCATTTTTACCAAATGTTTTTGTAAAAAAAGTTTGGATATTGCAGATTAATTACACTATATTTGCACACGCAAAATGGGGGATTAGCTCAGCTGGCTAGAGCGCTTGCATGGCATGCAAGAGGTCATCGGTTCGACTCCGATATTCTCCACAAAAAAACCGCAAACATTAATAAATGTATTGCGGTTTTTTGTTTTTAGTTACTTCCTAAAAACTGTACTTTATTTCCTGAAGCGGCTTATAACCCATATTACAAGCACTATAATGGCTATTACAATAAAAATCCCGAAGCCCATACCGGCTTTAAAAATATCGGCTATGGCTTCGCATCCGGTAAGCATAGACAGTACCAGCATAAGCACGCCAAGGTTAGCAATACGTTTCATATTTTTTGTTTTTAAGGTTATTGAATACCTAAAGTTAGCCCGATATACAGGGCTTTATAGTTAACAATAATCTAATTGGCAAAAAATTAAGTTTACCGCACCAGGCTAAAATGCGCCCCGAACGTTTTAGCCTCACCATATTCGGTATAATACACCTTAAACCAATAATCTGAAGCCGGCAAAGGCCTGCCATTATAGGTACCGTCCCATCCCCTACCGGGCGCTTCTACCTGTGCCAATAATTTTCCGTAACGGTCAAATATAATTACAGTGGCTTTTATACCGTGCTTGGGCGTTTCTATATTCCAGGTATCGTGGGTATTATCGCCATTCGGGGTAAAATAATTCGGGTAGCCTATGGTAATGCCCTTCTGTAAAACCTCTACCGTTACTTCTAAAAGGGGACTCTCACATCCGTTTACGGTTTGCGTTACATAATATGTAGTAACCCCTGTTTTTTTAGTAGCCGGTGTGGGTGCGGCAGGTAGTAAATATCCGTGTGCATCATACCATTTTATGTTTTCGCCCTGGGCTGTAAGCTGGGTGGCCACATCAAAATTATTATACACCACGTGGGTTTGTGTATCAGGCGTATCAGTTTCAGGATAAACCAGTACGTTAATTACCTCCCTGGGGCTTTCACAACTTGCCAGGGTTTGGCTTACGTAATATTGGAACATGCCTGCCACATCGGTTTGTGGTACAGGTGCTGTAGCGCTGCCGGTTCCGCCTGTGGCACTATTATACCATAAAAGCCCTGATCCTGTAGCAGTAAGCGGTAAAGCCTGTTGAAACTGGCAATAGGTTAACGAGGCGCCTACAACAGGAGAAGGCAAAATATCATAAACCGTAACTGTTACGGCTACCCGGTTACTTTCGCATCCATTTTGGGTTTGGGTTACATAATAGGTAGTGATACCCGGAACAGAAGTACCAGGTACAGGGGCTAATGCATTACCGGTACCTCCAGAAACTGTGGTATACCATAGCAAGTTTGTACCTGTGGCAGTTAATGCAGTGGCTATATCATTTTTGCAGTAAATTACATTACTTGCCTGTGGCACAGGTACCACATCGGGGGTTATGGTTACCGCAGTGGTAGGTGATTCGCACCCGGCGGTATTTTTTATTTTGATATTATACAGTCCCGGGGCTAACGGTGGTGAAACATTAGATGTGCCCCATGTAAGGCCGTTATCATAACTGTACAAAGTTGCTGCCGAAGAAACCGTAACTGCACCTGTAGCAGAAAAGCAGTTGGGCTGGGTTACCGTTACTACAGGGGCGGCAGGAGAACCTGTTTCAAGGTTTATTACAGCAATAGCAGGCCAGGACTCACACCCGGAGGCGTCTTTAATCTTAACATAATATGTACCGGCGGCAAGGGGTAATGATGTATTACTGCTACCCCACGTAGCGCCGTTATCAAAACTATATGCAGTAGCCGGAGTACTTACGGTTATGGTACCGGTTACAGATGTGCAACCTGTAGGCTGCTGTATTGTATAAAAAGGTGCTGCGGTCAGGTTAACATAATCGGGATACATATAAAAGTACAGCCCCTGCGATGTACAGCCGTTAGCGTCTTTAATTCGTATTTGGTAAGCCCCCGGAAACAGTACGGGCAGTACAGGGTTAGTTGTCCAGGTAGCCCCACCGTCAAAACTGTATTCGGCGGCAGGCGTGGTAACCGTTAAACCGCCACTGGTAGTGCAGTCAGCCAATGTCATGGTATAGGTTGCCTCGGGCAAATAGGTGTCAGGCACGTACACCCAACTCACAACAGATATACAGCCGCCGTCATTTTTAACTGCTACTTCATAAGACCCCGGTGCAAGATTTTGCATTACAGGATTAGTTGTCCACGTAAGGCCACCGTCAAAACTATATTCTGAAGCAGGTTCTGTAATGGTTATACTGCCGTTTGGCCCGCAAGAAGCATTTGTTACCGTAACATAAGGGTATTGCTGATTTGGCGGTATTTCCAGGCGTATTGCCGTATTATCAGACACACACCCCGAAGCATATTTGTAGCGTATGTTGTAGTTTCCTTCCGGCAGGCTTTGTGTGGGGTTGGTCACCCAGGTTACACCATTATCAAAGCTGTAATAATCTGCCGGTTGGTTAACGGTAATACTGCCATTTGCTATACACGTAGGGTTTAAGGCAGTAACATCGGGCGCTTTAAGGGCATCGTTAACATAATACTTAGGGCTTATAAAACAATTACTGCCATCGGTTATTTTAACTGCATAATTACCTGTTTGTAAAGGGCTGTATTGTGCATTTACAGCACCCGGTACAGCTATACCTTCATGGTACCACTGGTATTGCGCCGATGGGCTTACAGGCACCTGCGGGCTTGCCGACAAAACCAGGTTACTGTTACAATACATACCAGTTGCCGTAACAATTGCCCCAAAAACGGCACCTTTATTTAATAACAAGTTGTCAAACAAAAAATAAGGCAATGCAATATAATTATTAACGATAAGCTCATACCCGTTATCAGGAAATGTTGACGGCGGGCCTATCATTATAGCATTAATATTTTGCGATGGTGTAAAACTTATAGTCACCTGCGACCAGTCTTGCGTAGGGTCATAATTTACCTGCCCCAGCACTACCCAATCCGGGTTTGCCGTTTCGGGGCTTAGGTTAGTAAGTACAGGCAGGTCACTGCACTGGGGTGCACCATAGAGGGTTACATCTATAGGACCATAATATATAGAACCGTCATTACCAAGGCTCAACTGGGTATCTGAAGCAAATGAAGCTACATTCATGGTTAAGATATAATTTTCACCCGCCAGTAACGGTTCCATAAGGCAACTGCCTATATATTCTTTATCATCGGGTAAAAAAATAGCCCCTGCAATGCCCTCACCGTCCGGAAACGGCATAAGCCCTAATGCATCTATAGAATTAACACCTACATAGTTACAGGTATTAAAATAGTCTGATGTACCACTTGTGGCCTGTTGCCATTGCGAACAGAAAACCAATTGGGAATGCCAGCTGGGGCACTGGTCAAAGGCTTCAAAAGATGCATTGGGTATTATAGATGTTACGGCCACGCCATTGCACAGGCAGTCCGGGTCATTAAGGTCTGTAAGGCCGTCGCCGTCATCGTCAATTGCATTATTACAAATTTCCTGGCCCGACAGGCATAAACTGCAAAGGAATACTAATGAAGTAATTAAGCTTTTCATGTGGCTGGTTTATTGGTTACCTGCAAAATTATAATTATTGCCTTATGTAATAAAATTTTGTGTTTAAATATTATGCCTTAACTTTACACTCCAAACATTAACTGCATTATGAGCCATAAAATATTGCTTACAGCCCGCGAAGTCAATATCATCCTGCATCGTTTGGCCTGCCAGCTCATCGAAAAACACCTCGATTTTTCTGAAACCGTACTCATTGGCATACAGCCCAGGGGTGGTTTTGTGGCACGCCGCATTAAGCAAATCCTTGAAAAAGAGTACAACGTACCCCATATAGAAATAGGCTTTTTAGACATTACGTTTTTCCGCGACGATTTTCGCCGTGGCGATAAGCCGCTGGAGGCTAACCGTACCGAGATAGACTTTATTGTAGAAAACAAAAAGGTAATTTTTATAGACGACGTGCTCTACACCGGGCGCAGCATACGCGCAGCGCTTACCGCCATACAATCGTTTGGCCGCCCAAGCGAAATAGAGCTTATGGTGCTTATAGACCGCCGTTTTAGCCGCCACCTGCCCATACAGCCCGATTACCGCGGCCGACAGGTAGATGCCATTAACAACGAAAAAGTCAGGGTATCATGGGAAGAAAACGAGGGCGAAGATTCTGTATATATAGTTTAACAAACGCGATAACAACACACTACTACACCAGATGAAAGAACTAAGCGTTAATCATTTATTAGGTATAAAGTATATCAACAAAAATGATATCGACCTTATTTTTGAAACAGCTGACCAGTTTAAGGAAGTAATAAACCGACCGATAAAAAAGGTACCTTCACTGAGGGATATTACCATTGCTAATATTTTCTTTGAAAACAGTACGCGTACCCGCCTGTCGTTTGAGCTGGCACAGAAAAGGCTTAGTGCCGATGTGATTAGCTTCAGCGCGGCGCAGTCGTCTGTAAAAAAAGGCGAAACCCTTATAGATACAGTAAACAACATACTGAGCATGAAGGTAGACATGGTGGTAATGCGCCATGAAAAACCGGGTGCTGCACACTTCCTGTCCAAACACGTTAATGCCAGTATAGTGAATGCCGGAGACGGTGCACACGAACACCCTACACAGGCATTGCTGGACTCGTATACCATCCGCGAGAAGCTGGGCGGTGTTGAAGGCAAAAAGGTGGTTATTGTAGGCGATATACTGCACAGCCGTGTGGCGCTGTCTAACATATTTGCGCTGCAAATGCAGGGTGCCGAAGTGAAGGTATGCGGGCCAAAAACACTGATACCACGCTATATAGAATCGCTTGGGGTAACCGTGGAGCCAAACCTGCGTAAAGCTCTGGAATGGGCCGATGTGGCTAACATGCTGCGTGTACAAAACGAAAGGCTGGATGTAAACTATTTCCCGTCTACGCGCGAATATGCACAGCAGTACGGCCTTGACAAGGCATTCCTTGATTCGCTTAATAAAGAAATTGTAATAATGCACCCGGGGCCTATAAACCGCGGGGTAGAGATAACCAGCGACGTGGCCGACTCACAACAATCTGTAATACTGGAACAGGTAGAAAACGGTGTAGCGGTGCGTATGGCTGTCATTTACCTGCTGGCAAGCAAAATTAAACAGTAATAAAGCTACTGAGCTTCTGAGTTGCTTAGCAGCTCAGAAGCTCAGCGGCTCAGAAGCTTTTAAAATGAAAACAATTATACTTACAGATACCAATGCCGATGCTGTAGCCTATTTAGATAAGCTTACGGCAGGTTACAACGATTTTAAAGATAACAACGTAATTATAGACCTTAGTACACAGGACGGGCTGACGTTTGAAAGCCTCCTGCCCTACCTGCCACTGTCTGACCAGCACCGAAAGGCTAAAAAATCGTTTGTATTGGTGGTGAAGGATTTCGACATTGATGAAAACCCCGATGAGCTTATTGTGGTACCTACCGTACAGGAAGCGCACGACATTATAGAAATGGAAGAAATAGAACGCGACCTGGGCTTTTAGCTTTTAATTAAGGTATAGTTTATTGCTTATTTCGTAACTTGTGCGGCTCGCATCGTTTTTTATCCGATGCGATACAAACACGATTCTAATGACAATAACCATATTGGGCTGCTATGCAGCCACACCGCGTACGCTTACCAACCCTACTTCGCAAGTATTGGAAATGAAAAACCGCATGTTCCTTATAGACTGCGGCGAGGGCACACAGGTACAGCTGCGTAAAAACAAACTGAAATTCAGCAAAATAAACCAGATATTTATTTCGCACCTGCACGGCGACCACGTGTACGGGCTTATCGGCCTTATTTCTACTTTTGCTTTACTGGGCAGGAAAACCGACCTGCACATTTACGGCCCTAAAGGCATTAAGGAACTGATAACCGTACAACTACGCCTTTCTAATTCATGGACTACCTACGACCTTTATTTCCACGAACTGGAGTCGCGCGAACCTGAGGTGATCTTTGAAGACGACAAGGTTAAAGTAACCACCATACCTTTAAAGCACCGAGTATACACTAACGGTTACCTTTTCCAGGAAAAAAACATTGAGCGTAAGCTGAATATTGAAGCCGTGGAAAACTACGGCATAGATACCGTTTACTACAACAAAATAAAATACGGCAGCGATATTACACTGGACAGTGGCGAAATCATCCCGAATGCGGCATTGACTTTCGACCCGCCACCGGCAAAAAGCTATGCCTTTTGCAGCGATACCATTTACCTGGAAAGCATTATCCCCATTATACAAAACGTAGACGTGCTGTACCACGAAAGCACTTTCCTGGAAAGCGAGGCACGCTACTGCGAACCCACCATGCACAGCACCGCAAAACAGGCCGCAGAGCTGGCACTAAAGGCCAATGTCGGCACACTGCTACTGGGCCACTACTCTACCCGTTATGAATCTATAGAGCTTTTTAAGGCCGAAGCCCGTACTGTTTTTGAAAATACCGAGCTGGCAGACGACGGAAAAGTGTTCGAGTTTTAGGTTTACCCATACATAACACACGTATTCTTAAAGTATGTTAAAGTGTTAAATAGACATTAATTGTACCGGTTTTATGGTTCGGTTACAAAATATGTTACTAACTTAGAGGGGAAATATATTACACTTTTTTATAACCTTTAAGTTACTTTGCTATGGAAAGAATTTACAACAGCAACCGTGCCGGAGTAGACCCTGCCGCCATTTCGTATGAAAAGGCCGCAATAAATGCCGAGAAGAGCGTAAACGAGGTTGAAGAAGTGTCGTGCAGCCTGCAATTAAAAAACCTTTTGCTTACAAACCTGAGGCTTTTAAAGCTGAACGACCTGCGATCTATTATTTTTTAATGGAGTAAAACTACACGTTATGGACAACAAACAAAACAACGATAACCGGGAATTTGAAAACCTTAGCGATGCCGAAAAAGAACTGCTAAAGTTAGCCGAAGATGGTAGCGATTACAACGACGGCAGCGAAAACCCGGACGATGACACAGACAAATACCTGGCTATGGAACAGCCGGGTGTAAGTTATTCGCACGATACTAATGCGCTTCGTAATTCAGACAACCTGAAGTATACGGGTAATGAGGAAGACGATGAATGGAATGATGTGGGTGGAAACAGCCGCAACAGCGATGCTTTTAACCAGGATGATTACCTCCTGGAAGACAATATAGACCTTGATGAAGACCAAAACCAATCGGTTTCCGGTGATGACGACGATTTTGAAGAACTTAACGAGCGTTACACTAACTGATACGCTTGCTTACGTCCTCCACAAACAATACGTCCCCGGTAACACTGAGTTATTGGGGATTTTTTATTTGGCAAGCAGCCAATATAAATACTACGTAAAAATACCTATTAGTAAGTTCAGGTAATTTTGCGCTGATGCAGGTAATTTATATTTTAAATATTTGCTGCCACAATCATTAACCGGATTATGGCACATTTTACAAAGACAATACTGAGGCACTCTGCATTGTGGACAGCCCCGGAAATATCAAATAAAAACCTTAATGGTTTTCCTGACGCGGTGCTTTTTAACCGTAATGAGGGCTTTGAAGTACTGCACTTTATAAACCGCTATATGGATTACAAGGGCTGGCAGGCAGAACAAACGTTCCAGAAAATAGAAACGGTTATAAAAACAAGGCTACCGTACATGGTACGCACCCACAAAGATGCACAACAATGGCTGGATACCCACTTTAAACACTAAACGTATGGAGGCCATTATTGAAGAAACAAGGTTTGAAAAAGAACACCTTTTTTATAACTATAACTGGAACAGGAAACAGGTAAAAATACCTGTAGGCAAAAAAACATTTAACCGCAGCCACGGTAACGAAATGCTGCATTTTATAAACGAGTTCTTCAACTCGCATAACCTTAGCAGTACGGCATCGTTTAAAAGGGCTGAGCATTTGTTATACAATCATTTGCCCATAAACATAAAAAACCGCGACGAAGTACGTTCATGGCTCCTTAAATACTGGGATCACGATTTTTACATAAAATAGTTTGCAACGATGTGCATACTTCCTTCCACCAATACACGAAAGGGCCGCTACGAGCGGCCCTTTTACTATTATAATGTAATAAGAATGAGAATCTATTCCTCCGGTTTACTTTCGTAAGCTCCCATATCGGGTAGTGCGCCCCTTGCAGTGCCGGTAATATCGATATTAGGGCTGGTAACCACAGCCGGGTCGGCAGTGCCTTCAGGGCCTTCGCCGTCTGTGCCGGTTATCAGTTGCAGCTTGTTGTTTCGGGCGTCTATAAAATCAGGCCTGTGCTGTGAGCTGGTGCGTGCTACCTTGTTGTTAACGTATTCTACAAGCGCAGGGTCGTTACCTCCAAAAGGATACAGGCTGTCGTTTTCAAGCTGGTTAAAATCGACCACCTTCAGCAATGAATGGTTAAACTTAATATGGAAGTTAGTACCACTCTCGGCCTGTTTTTCCAGTGAAAGCCCCACATTACCCGAACCGTATACAATACAGTTGTCAAAATTAGCGATAAGGTTAGTAACTTCTGTAATAAGTACTTCATTCTCAGTTCTCTGCCTGTAATCGTTAAGCAGCAGCGGTACCTGGTTGTAGCTATTGAAATAATTGGCAAACGTACAGTACTTAAAGTTATACGTACCGCCAAAGGTAAAAGCCGCCGATGCAACACCCGCATTATTTACCACGGTATTTTCGCCGGTAATGTTTGCCCTGATGCCATAGAAACCAAAGTTGGTACAATTGTATATCTGCGAGTTTTTAACAGTAACCCTTGGTATCGGGCTGTCGTCGTTTACCATGGCGTAGATGCCTATATTAGCATTCTTCAGGGTAAGGTGGTTTATGGTATTATCCTGGTCAGACATGATGAGTACCGCACCCCACTGCCCTGCCACATCGGCAAAATCAGGTTCCAGGCGGTCACCCTCAAAGATTACCTCATTCTCCATTTCCTCAGAACTTGACTGCGTACCATTTACCACCAGCCTGCCTCCGGGGCGTACCATAAGCCCGGAATCGGCATGGAAATGCACCCGTGCACCGGGGTCTACCGTAAGCGTTTTACCGGTAGGCACCGTGGCATAGCCATATATTACATAAGGTTTGGTATTGCTCCAGTGGTATTCGTTACCGTTGTTCGGGTCATTATCATCAAGGTAAAAACCGTAAATATTCGTTTCGCTGTCAAAAGGCACACTTTCATAATTCCCTTCATCATCCCGCTGCGGATACAGGAAATATGCATCCTGAACCAGCGTAACCAGTTCTACATTCTGGGTGCCATTGGTACTGGTAAATTGTATCTGGTCGGTATATAAAAAGGTAGTAGTGTTATTGGCGTACTCGCTGTAGTCTATAGTACTTTCTATAAACACAAACATACTGTCTTTGGCCAGCAGCTCCACATTGGTAAACTCCTTGCCCGGCATACCGTCTACCATAAGGCGGTATTTAGAGTTTTGTCCCTGCCCCAGGCGTATGCTCGGTATCTTAATATCCTTGTTGCTACGGTTATATACCTTAAGGGTGTAGGTGCTAGATCCTATGTTAGTAAACACAGTATCAAGGTACACGGTATCTTTACTGAATTGCAGCCCTCCTGTGCTGGTTTCAAAAATAAAATCTTCGCGGCATGAGGTAAACGTAATGCAGAAACCGATAAACAACAGGTATAAGAGTTGGCGCATATGCAATAACAATTTTTGGTAAAAGTACTTATAATATTCCTAAAGTTAAAAACATCTTACAGCTAACGCTTTTTCGCGGCATTTATTTTGAAACCGGTACCGAAACCTACGTTTTTCGTACCTTTACAAAAATTTACCTGTATGGCATTTGACAAAGAAAAAGCACTGAAAATGTGCAACGATTATTGCAGGAACACCCTGATGGACACCCTTGAAATTGTATATACCGATGCCGGCGAAGGCTTCCTGGAGGCAAAAATGCCCGTAAATTCGCGCGTACACCAGCCTATGGGCCTGCTGCACGGCGGCGCCAGCGTGGCACTTGCCGAAAGCGTGGGCAGTGCGGCATCTCTTTTATTTGTAAACCCCGAGCTGCAGGAAGTACGTGGCATAGAAATATCGGCCAACCACCTGCGCAGCAAACGCGATGGCGTAGTTACCGGCACCGCACGAATAGTGCACCAGGGCCGCAGCCTGCACCTGTGGGAAATAAAAATCACCGATGAGGAAGGCAGGCTTGTTTCGCTTTGTAAAATAACCAATATGGTATTGCCCCGCAGGCGCAATGATTAGTAATGGAAGAAATTTTTAAATGCCTGGGGCAGCAAATGGCCGAAGGCAAACCCTTTGCCCTGTATGCAAAACCCGGCGAAGCTGTTGTAAATGCACTGTTCCAACAAACGGATACGCCCCATACACTGAACGGGCTGAACGGAAAGGGTTTTGTGTTTGCTCCTTTTTATAATGGCGAAACGGCTTTTATTCCGCTTAATGAAGCAACCGTGCTTACTGCTGCTATCGGCAATGATAGCATTGCCCATAACCAACCGAATGAACCTGCTATAGATGCTGAAGCCAAAACAGCGTTTGAACACCTTGTGGCGCTGTGCGTAGATGAAATCAAGGCCGGGAAATTCCATAAGCTGGTGGCATCGCGTACTGAGTCCGTGGCAACCGACAAAGACATCACCGCTATATATACCGCCCTGCTGCACACCTACCCTACAGCTTACCGCTACTGTTTTTACCACCCGATAAGCGGGCTCTGGATGGGCGCTACGCCCGAACAGCTGCTTAAAGCCTGTAACAACACCATAAATACCGTAGCGCTGGCAGGCACTCAATTGTTTGATGCCGATAAAGAAGCCGTTTGGGAAAACAAAGAACGTGAAGAACAGCAGTTTGTTACCGATTATATATTGGGCCAACTCGATCCTTTTACCGAAGCCATAACCGCTACCACGCCCTATACCCACCGTGCAGGCGGATTGGTACATATAAAAACAGACATATCGGCTACGCTAAAAGACGGGAACGCATTGACGGATATCATCTCTACCCTGCACCCTACCCCTGCCGTATGCGGGCTGCCTAAGGAAGCCGCACGAGATTTCCTTGTGGCCAATGAAGGTTACGACCGTGAGTACTACAGCGGCTTTTTGGGCGAACTGGATATGGAGGGTACAACCGACTTATTTGTAAACCTGCGCAGCATGAAAATGCATAAGGGTAAAGCCCAATTGTTCATAGGCTGTGGCATTACCAAAGACAGCGACCCCGAAAAGGAATTTTACGAAACGGTGAACAAGAGCAAGACCATGCGCAAGGCATTGTGATTTTAGATTGAATATTTTCTATATATTATTGAGATTGTCTGAAATTCAGGCTATCTTTGCAACGGCTCAGTAGCTAAGAAGCTCAGCAGCTCAGAATCTAAGAAAAAATGAAACTCGACATACTTGTATTTGGTGCCCATCCTGATGATGTGGAACTGAGCTGTGGCGGCACCATAGCCAAAGAAATAGCGCTGGGGCGCAAAGTAGGCATTGTAGACCTTACCCGTGGCGAACTGGGTACACGCGGATCTGCCGAACTGCGTGATGCCGAAGCCGCCGATGCAGCACGCATACTGGGCATACACGTGCGCGAAAACCTGCGTTTCCGTGACGGCTTTTTTGTAAATGACGAAGCCCACCAGCTGGAAGTGATTAAAATGATACGTAAGTACCGCCCTAAAATTGTTATAGCCAATGCCGTAGACGACCGCCATATAGACCACGGCCGCGGCAGCAAGCTGGTTAGCGATGCGTGTTTCCTTTCGGGATTGCGCCGTATAGAAACTACGCTTGATGGTGAGGCACAGCAGGCATGGCGCCCTGAAGTGGTGTACCATTATATACAATGGAAAAACCTGAAACCCGATTTTGTAGTAGACATTACCGGCTTTACCGATGTAAAGGTGGCATCGCTTATGGCATACAAATCGCAATTTTATGACCCAAACAGCACCGAACCAGTAACGCCCATTGCCACAAAAAACTTTAAAGAGAGTATACTTTACCGCTCTGCCGACCTGGGAAGGCTAATAAATACCGAACACGGCGAAGGTTTTACGGTAGAAAGGCACGTGGCAGTGAACAGTTTAGGAGATTTATTGTAAAAAGTGAAAAATTTCCTTGTGAAAACAGGAAAAGCATACTATATTTGCACTCGCAAAACAGGTAATACTGCAAGCGAACTAAAATGGTGATTGTAGCTCAGTTGGTTAGAGCGTTGGATTGTGGTTCCAAAGGTCGGGGGTTCGAGACCCCTCATTCACCCCTAAATGCTGAAAGGCTGTCTATTTTAGGCAGCCTTTTTTTGTACACAAAATTCATCGCTTCTACATTTAGCAATTAAAAATTAATTATCGGATTTTACCCAAAGCTAAGTAGAACAAAAATTAGCTGCATACATCTTTTTGTTACAGATGAGATCAGAACGATTAGTATTTGGCGTTTTTTAACAAAAATATTGTAATTTTTTATTTTGTTTTAAAACAAAATGATACACATAAACCAAAATTAATGTTAAAAAAAGAAACTTAACTTTAATTCGCACAACTTCATTTGTACAAAAATCCCAAATTCACAAAAAACATTAAAAATTTGTCATTTAAATGTTAAATAAATATTTTTGAGTTGCTTAATGAAAAAATAGATGACAAAAAATTACACACTTTGGGCAGGGAGCCAAATTCCTGCCCTGTACCCCGTGGGTTTCCTCCACCCGTACAAAATCAATTCCCAAAAACCGGTCTGTGCTATAATGAGCATAATGCTAATTACACCTACTGCACCACTACGCAGCACCAAAACCAGTTATTCCTTACAACCCTACCATCACCTGCATCTGTAAAGCTGCACTAAATTACCAGTTACTCCATTATGGATTTACACCTTTACTTAAAAAAGCGCCGGACAACCGGGGCCACAGAACGCTTATACCCTGTTTTTGGCATAACATCGTTACTTATGTTAATGTTATTATGCACATCTACAGGTTATTCACAAACAACTTACACGTTGGGTACCGGTACTACCAATAATACAAATCAAGGTATCACGCCTTTTTCAACACTTTACGAAGACAACCGCATACAGTACTTGTACCTGGCTTCAGAATTTACCGGTTTACCTTCGGGTTCTACCTATATCCATTCTATAGCATTTTATATAAGTACTGTAGGCGGGCCGGCACCCGAAAACGTAAATATAAAAGTGGGCACACTACCTGCCGCCACTACTAACATTACTGCACTTACGGCGGGGTTAGCCACCTATTATTCGTCTTCAAGCCTTAATATAACAGCAACCGGCTGGTATACATTTACTTTTACCACCCCTTTTGCCTGGAATGGTACCAGTAATGTTTTGATTGAAGTATGCCGCGACAATAGCAGTTGGTCTTCAAATTTTGGGGTACAAACCACCCAGTTTGCTCAGGGGGTATCGCGTACCTTCGGATATTATGATGATGCCACTACAGGTTGTACTATGACAAGCGTTAGTCCTAATGGTGGCTCGGCTCCCGCCGGTCAGCGCAGGCACAGGCCAAACGCACAATTTGTAGTGGGTCCGATACCGACCTGTATGGCGCCGGTAAGCCCTGCCGTAAGCAGTGTTACCAGTAACTCTGCAACCATAAGCTGGAGTGCACCGTTAAACGCCCCTTCTAACGGGTATCAATACTACGGTAGTACATCGGCAACAGCGCCGGTTGCAGGTACTACACCTACAGGCAGTGTTACCAGCGGTACATCTACTACTGTTGGCTCACTTGCAGCAAACCAAACCTACTATTGGTGGGTACGCTCTAACTGTGGTGGAAGCACCAGTACCTGGACAAGCGGCGGAAGCTTTACTACTATGCAGACTCCAGCCACACTACCTTTAACAGAAGGCTTTGAAGGCACTAACAATTTAACAATCTTAAACGGTAGCCAAACCAATAAATGGTTTATAGGTACTGCACTGAATAACGGCGGTACAAAATCACTTTACATAAGCAATGATTCTGGTACAACTAATGCCTATAATAACGGAGCCACATCAACAGTACATGCATACAGGGATGTAACCATACCTGCAGGTACAACAACTACTGAACTCAGCTTTGACTGGAAAGCAAATGGTGAAATTTACCCTGATCCTGATTTTCCTGAATACTACGATTACCTTACCGTATGGCTGGTACCTACAAATTACACCATAACAAATACTGAAATTACCGCAGGCAGCGGGCGTATACAGGTAGGAGGCATCTTTGGCGGGGTTACTACCTGGCAAAACTACCTTATATCTACACTTGATGTAAGTTCTTTTGCAGGCAGTACCATGCGCCTTGTATTTGAATGGACAAACGATGGACTGTTGGGTACAAACCCACCAGCTGCAGTAGATAACATCAGCCTTAAAATACCTTCGTGCTTTACACCATCGGTGCCGGTAGCATCATCAGTTACCAGCACTACTGCTACAATTTCATGGACTGCGCCTGCTACAACACCATCTAACGGATACCAGTACTACCTTAGTACTTCATCGGTTTCACCGGTTGCAGGCACTACCCCTACCGGCAGTGTTACAAGCGGTACATCGGCAGCACTGACATCATTAACTTCAAGCACTACCTACTACTGGTGGGTACGTTCTGACTGTAGTACAGAAACAAGCAGCTGGATTAGTGGTGGTAACTTCGGTACGCTACAAGTGCCTGCAACATTCCCGTATTCGGAAACTTTTGAAGGTGCTGCGCAATGGTCTTTTACCGGCGGAAGTACTGCAAACTATTGGAATATAGGCACTTCTACTAACAATGGTGGTACAAAATCGCTTTACATTACTAATAATGGCGGTACCAGCAATGCTTACAGCACCGAAGATTCTTATGTAGTATCTCATGCTTACAGGGATATCGAAATTCCTTCGGGTACAACGGCCGGAGCGCTATATTTTGACTGGAGGTCGGTAGGTGAAGAATACTTCGACTATCTTACGGTATGGCTGGTGCCTACCAGCTACACGCCGATAGCCGGCACCTATATAAGCCCGGATACAGGTATTGTACAAGTGGGGGCTGATTTTTATTACCAGGGTACTTATACCACTTACATAAACCCTGAGGTAGACCTGAGCAGCTTTGCAGGTGGCACAGTACGCCTGGTTTTTGAATGGACCAATGATGATAGTGTGGGTTACCAGACCCCGGCAGCTATAGACAACATTAAGTTTAAGCTTCCGTGCAGCGCTACTATATCGGGTGTTACAGACGGAAGCCGCTGTGGTGTAGGAAGTGTTGAGCTTACTGCTGCATCAACAGAAGCTATAGAATACCGCTGGTACAGCGCTGAACTAAACGGCACACTGATAGGCACAAGCACTTCAGGTACGTGGAATACACCTTCGCTAACCTTTACTACTACCTACTACGTTACTGCATTTAATGGCAGTTGCGAATCGGATGTGCGAACAGCCGTTGTAGCTGTTGTAAATGGCGGCCCTAACGATATTGGTGTAAATACTGCCGCGTCACCAACAGGTGCAGATGCGTGTAATACAGATTATGTAGCACTTACAGCATCTAACAACACCTCTGCCAGTGTTATAGCGGAAGGATTTGAAAACAGTGACGAGCACACGTTGTTTACTGCTAATATAGACAACGGAGGCGGGGTATATTATGAACCGTACTACACACAGGGCAGCCGTGCTATTTCGCTTGCAGGAGATGCCGATGTATGGGAAATCGGCGGCCATACGCTACTAACACTAACCACCCCGGTAGACCTTACAAAATATGCGGGCAGTGTAACTCTTACTTTCGACCAAATTTGCGGTACACAGGCGGGTAGTGACTTTGGGGTTGTGCAGTTTTCTACAAACGGAGGGAACACCTGGAGCAGTTTCCCTGCCAGCACCTACCTGGGTTCGGGCACGCTTACTAATGGAAACGTAAGGTTTGATGCCAGCAGCTACCCTGAATGGGCAAGCACTTTTACAAGTGTATCTGCCACCCCGGGTACAGCACCTGCTACGTCACTGTTCAGGTCTGAAACCATAAACCTTACACCATACATAACCAGCAATAACTTTGTGATCCGTTTCAGGCTTAATTTCAATGACAGCAACGACTACTACGGCTGGATACTGGATAACATAAAAATAAACGGTATACCAAAAGTGAGCTGGGCGCCTACAACAGGTTTGTATACTGATACTGCCCTTACCACAGCCTATACCGGCAGTGCAGCAGCTACCGTATACGCATCTGTAAGCGGTGTGCAGGCCTATACCGTCACTGCCGCTTTAGGCAGCTGTACCGATACCGGCACAGGTAACGTAGAGATATATAAAAAGGTATATTCGGGCACGGGAGCTGACTGGGCTACCGGCACCAACTGGACACCGGCAGGCGTACCTACATCATACGACTGTATTACTATACCAGGAGGTAAAACCGTTACGCTGGCCTCGGGTACAGGGCTTTCTAATAACCTTACTGTAGGCGCCGGCGCTACCCTAACGGTAAACACTGGTGCTACACTAAGTGTAGACAACATACTGTCGGTAAACCCTACAGCTACGCTGACCGTACAGAACAACGCGGCGCTACTGCAAGGTGAATCAACCGTAACCAATGCAAACAGCGGTAATATAACCCTTCACAAAACCAGCAACCCGCTGTACAGGTTAGACTATACGCTATGGTCATCACCGGTAACCGGCTGGAATGTAGGGCAGTTCTCACCGGCTACATCAACAGGCCGTTTCTATGAGTACCTGTACACCACCGCAGATGTAGGAGCGTACTCTCCGGTACTTGGTTCAACAGGCTTTACTGCGGCCAAAGGTTTCCTTATCCGTATGCCAAACGTACTGAGCGGCAACGTAACGGGTACCACAGGAGATTATGTTACCACCCCTGCCGAATACATAGCAGGCAGCGATAACTACCTCTTCGACGGTATCTTTACCGGTACACCGAATAACGGTACGGTAACCTATCCGCTAAATAACGACGGCAGGTTTACCGCCATAGGTAACCCATACCCATCGCCAATAAGCGTTGTAGAGTTCTTTGACGGAAACAACACAGTAATCGATGTGGCATCGGGTATCTACCTTTGGAGGAAGCGCAACAACAGCTCTAACTCATCTTACGCAACACTAAGCCAGGCAGGTTATGTGGCTAACCCGGCAGCGGGTGGCGGCTCAGAACAGTCTGTTTACTTCAGTGGTAATGAAAGCGGCTGGACGCTTGCAGCAGGCCAGGGCTTCTTTGTACAAACGGCATCATCGGTAACATCAGGTTCGGTAACCTTTACCAACGCTATGCGTACCACATCGCCGGGTGCTGCACAAGGCTTCTTTAAGTCGGCCGGAAGCAGCGCATCGCGCCTGTGGCTGAATATGGTAGCCGAAAACGGCACCACAAGCCAAACCATGGTAGGTTATTTTGACGATGCCACCCTGGGCCTTGACTATGGTTTTGACGCGAAGAAATTTACCGAGGGCAATGCCGTAGCATTCTACTCATTGGCCGAAACCACGCCTCTTGCCATACAGGCAAGGCCGGGCTTTGAAGTGGCCGACGTAGTACCTATGGGCTTCACCGTGCCAAGCGCTGGTACATTTACGGTAACCCTTGACCATGTAGACGGACTGTTTGAAGACGGACAGAAAATTTACCTTAGGGATAATGTGGAAGGCATAGTGCGCGACCTTACCCAGCTGGATTATACCTTCAGCAGCGAGGCGGGTACGTTTGAAGGGCGTTTTGATGTGATTTACACCACTACAGCCCTTGGCACAGACACCCCTGTGCCGGATGCCAATCAGGTTATTGTATACACCGAAGGCACAACAATCGGCATCAACAGCGGTAACGCCATGATGGAGAATGTTACCATATTCGATATACGCGGGCGCAAACTGTTCAGCCAAAGCGGCATCAACAACACAGAACTGAAAATAAGCAGCCTTACTGCGGAGCAGCAGGTGCTTATTGTGGAAATTGATACTGTAAACGGCAAAGTGAGCAAGCGTATCGTGTTCTAAAAACGGCTGTTTTTTAAGTTAAGCATTTATACCCAAAAAAGAAGCCCCGCTACCATAAGGCAGCGGGGCTCATTTTTTACCTAAACAACTTCATAATTACGCAGTAAGCGCTTTCTTCAGCACAGTGATGGCTTCAGCAGCATTGCTCAGTTGCGCGTACTTTAACGCGGTATAACCTTTACCGTCGGTTTCTTTTACCCTGGCGCCGTTATCCAGCAACAGTTTAATGATCTCTACCTGGTTGTAGCGGGCAGCAAGCATAAGTGGCGTAAGGCCATTACTTTGCTCATTAACATCGGCACCATACTCAATAAATTTTTTCACAGTGTCTACATCGCCTTTCACAATGGCTACAGCAAGCGGGGTATTGTTTCCGTACTCGCCGCGAAGCTCTTTTACAAATGTGTTGTTAGTGATTGTAGCTGCAGTAGCTGCATTAAATGACAGGGCAAGTGCAAGACCTGCGAAAACGATCGCTTTTTTCATGATGATTGAATTTTGATGATTGATATTTAATTTCTTAACGGTTGATTAGGCCGTTTGAAGTAATAGACGCAAGCAGGTACGCAAACGTTACGGCAAAACATGCTTTTAACAAAATTTTAACATTTAACCCATTGAAATAAATACCAAAAACATAGCCGTAAGTACAGGACAGGCAGTACATGTTTTTTCCATATCTTTATTCAAATCACTGAAAACCAATACATGTACAAACCATCAATAGTAAATTTCCTGCCGTTATTTTTTCTTCTTGCTATTTGTAACAATGTTACATTGGCACAGGAAAAAAATATCCCTGTTACCTACCCAAGCCACCATCCTAACGAAGAAGTTTACCTGCAAACCGATAAAAATATTTATGAAACTGGCGAAAACCTTTGGTTTAAAGGCTACGTTTTAGATGCACAAAGCCTCTATCCTTCCCTGCAATCGAAAACTTTGTACGTAAGCCTGCTGCAATTGCCCGATAAAAAAACCGTATGGCAAGAGAAATATGCCGTAAAAACCGGTTTTACCGATGGCCACATTTACATAAACGATACCCTGCAACCGGGTGAATACGCCATAGTAGCACAAACAGGTTATTCGGTAAATACTGATGAACCATCCATTACATTGGTACGCAGGATTGAGGTGATTAAAAATATTTCGACACTGGAAGTCCGTAGTAAAACACCCGCCGTAACCACAAAACCTGAGGTAATCGACTTTAGGCTGCTGCCCGAAGGCGGACACCTGGTAGCGGGCATTACAAGTAAAACTGCTTTTAAAGCCGTGGACAGCAAAGGCAACCCCGTAGATGTAAAAGGGACTATTTACAACGGCAGCGAAAAGATACTCACCTTTGAGAGCCGCCACGCCGGTATGGGCAGTTTTTTTATGACTCCCGATATCGGAGGGAACTATTACGTAAAATTAGACAGTTACCCGCAGCAATTCCCCTTACCCGAAATAAAACCTGAGGGACAAGTGATGCAAATGCTGTACAGCAAAAATGATGTGCTTACGTTTAAAGTATCGCAAAGTGCGAGGCTGCCTGCAGGGCAAATGCATGTGGCGCTGCAAATGCAGGGCGTGGTGTACAACACGGCTACCTTTACCCTAAAAGATGAAAAGCTAATAAAACTGGAAGTGGGTGATTTACCCGCAGGTATTGCGGAAGTTACATTATACAACAATGATTTACAGCCTGTTGCCGGCCGATTGGTTTTTATAAATGAAGACAAGAAGCTGAATATTAGCGTTACAACAGATAAATCCGTGTATAATACTAACGAAAAAGTAACGCTTAAAGTAAAGGCCAAAGACAAAAGCGGCAACCCTGTAAGCGGGCACCTGGGCATGAGTGTGTCGGATGTTATTTATAACGACCCGCGCTATACCGAAACCCTGCAAAGTTACTGCCTGCTCTCGGCACAGGTAAAGGGGCGCATTTACGACCCGGGTTATTATTTCGATGAAAAGAACAAAAGCCGCATGCTCGCGCTGGATTTGCTGTTGCTTACGCAAGGATGGCGCGCCTATAGCTGGAACGGTGAATATTTAAAGCCCCAGGCTGAAAAGGTAAAGCCTTTTGTAACAGATACTATTACGGGAATTATCTACGCCAAAAAGAAAAAGGCCGAAACAGTGCTGGATAAGCAATATGTAATGTCGTATTCGGTAGATGTGGAATCGCAAAACGTTTTGATACAGGTGAATGATAAAGGCGAATATACCATACTTCCCGAAGACATGCAGCAATATGAGCGCGGTTACCTTTATTTCAAGCTCTTTTACGGCACAGGGCTCCTTGGCATCAAAAAGCTGTACGACCCGGCGAATGAAAAAATTACGCAACTGATAACCTCTAATGAAATTGTATTCAGTTTACCGTATATTCCCAAACAAAAAGCCGTCCCCATACCCGAAAAACGCCTTAAGGTAGCGGCTAACGTTAACCGCCTGAAAGAAGTTGTAATAACCAGCAGGGTAAAAAAGAAGCGGCGCTTTGGGGATAAATACATGGGCCAGCTGGACAGTATTGTAAATTCTACCGATTATGTGTGCATGCTGAATGTGCTTAATTGCAGGAACCACCCTTTAAATGGGCGACGGCCTGTAGAAGGTGAAGTTTATAAAAGCCCCGATACTGATTTGCCAATGGCTCCGTACAGGTTTAAAAACTACACTGAAGACGAACTGATGGAGATGTTTAACATTGCCCGAATAAAGTGCTACTACCCTTCTAAGGAATTTTACAGCCCGGTATACGACATAGAAATGCAGTACAATGAAGCCGATTTCCGCAATACGCTGTATTGGAAACCCGATGTGGTTACGGATGAAAACGGTACTGCCGAAATAGAATTCTACACCTCAGATGTAAATTCCGTTTTCAGAATAAACGCCGAAGGTATTACTGCCGATGGGCTTTTAGGAAGTTTTACTAATGAATTTAAAGTGGATTTGAAGCAGTAGCTTCAAATCCACTTTAGTTTTTTTATTGTTTTATCAGTGCTATAACCTGTTGCACACCATTACTTTCATACTTCAGCCAGTAGGTACCTGCCTCCCAGCCGCTGCATTTAATCACTTTGCCTGTAGCAACTTCAGCAGGCGTAGCAATCTCTTTATACACTACCCTACCCAAAGCATCGGTAACGGTTATGCTGCCACCTGCGGTGCTGTCTTTAAGCTGTACGGTAAATGCACTGGCCGACGGGTTAGGATACACCATAATGTTTGCAACATCATTTTTATCAACACCGGCAGTACCCGATACTTCTAACAACGCAGCAGCAGATACAGCTGCATCTGTACAATCGGCAGTAACTATACACCTGTACAGGTTATCATCCATAGCGGTTGTAGCAGTAATGGCCAGCGTAGCAGCATTGGCATTGGCTATATTTATCCAGGTAACACCATCATCTGTACTTACCTGCCACTGGTAGGCAAGGTTATCCACCACTTCGGCAACAACTTCAAACTGTACCGCAGTACCGGCAGTTGTAGCAATGTCTTCGGGCTGCCCAGTAATGTCTATCAGTACATGCTGGTATTCCAGCGCACCTAAATCTACCGCAAGGCTGCTTATCCTGTTATTACCGTCGGCATCTAATAACGGGTTTAACGACAGGTACGAGTTTACCCCCACATTTACCGCAGGGCTACAGGCCGTAAGGCGGTAATCGCCGTTAGCCGCATCTACAAATTCAGGGTCGGTATTTAAAACCACACCGTCAAGCTGGGTGAAAATGGTAGTAAAATCATCGGTTACCATCGAGTTTTGGATGGTAAGGTTAGGATTTGTCATACTCGAAGCAGGAAATACCGCTACAGGGGCTTTACCATTATCGGGATTATCAATAATGGAATTCTTTATAGAAATAATAGCACCCTGGCTGCCTATCATATTACCTGTAACTGCCGCGCTGTTATTAACAAAAGTACAGTTAGTAAGCGTTACATAACATGCATAAGCAGACAGCCCACCCACACTGTAGGTAGATACATTGTTACTAATAACCACACTCTCTGCATTTAACCCTACATTCTGGCCCGGCCCGTTTACAACAATACCGCCGCCACCATTTCCTGTGTTGCTGTCAATTTTTCCACGGCTTAAATTAAAAATTGCACTTGCAATAAAAAATCCCCCTCCCTGCATCCCCGCAGTATTGTCATGGACATCAAAACCATCTATATTTACAGTATAATTTTCATCAGATGATATGGCTCCGCCATACGTTGATGATGAATTATCATATACTTCAAGGTTTGAAATGTTGGCTTCAAATTGCTCAATACCCCAGTTGTAGAAGCCTATGCCCCCACCCTGGTATCCCTGGTTACCACTAATCCTTATATTTTCCATTTCGGCACCGCTGTAATAAAACAGCATACCGCCGCCATATTGTTGCGCATTATTATCCCTTATCCAAAGGTTCTTTAGCGTAGGGTGTGAATCCTGAAGTAACATACCTGCACCTCCTGATTCCGGAACCGGAGCAGGCGCTGCCGAAAGACCATCCTGCAATATAAAACCATTCAGCTCAGCGGTAATATCGTTGTTTTGTGATACCACTACGTGTTTGGCATGCGTGCCATTTTCCATTACTGCGCTCAGTATAGTTTGGTTGGTATCAAAGTTAATGTCCCTTTCATCAAGTGATGTAGCGCCGGACGTAAAGCCACCGTATACCTTTTGGTTATTGTTCAGGTAAAATGCCTGCTGCTCCATCCACCCCATAGTTGTAATTACATGGTATTCACCTTGTGCCACCCATACTTGGGCAGGCCTTACCACAGCGCCGTCTACAGTACAGCCGCATGCCAGGGCATCTTCAAGGCTGTTAAACGCATTGTCCCAGCTCGATCCGTCCTGTACCGTATTGGCAGAATTGGCATCTACATAAATAATATCGCCCCAGGCATTTTGCGATTCTATAGCACCTACATCTACGGCGCTGCCTGCTACACGAGGGTTGCCTTTAAGGTCGGTTGTTTCGGTTATATAATCGCTGTTCCCAAAATCTATATACGCACCACAAGGCTGTGGTGTATAGTTCCCGGCAAGCGGATTTATAAATTCCATAGTGGCAACCTCACTATTCTCTATAATAGCCGACCCCGTAGGGAAACCATAGCTGCTAAGAGAATTATAAAAATACAGGTCATTAGTAACGTTTGAAGCTATGATTTGCATAATAACACTATTCCGTATCGTTAAATCCATACCTTCAAACCGTACCCCTTCAGCCTGGAATTTTGGCCCTACAGTACAGTTAGTTATTGTGGCATCCGCATTGTTACCACTAATGTACAGGTTCCTTCCAAGACCCGTATTGCACTCGTTGTTATGGAAAAGGCATTGGGTTATACTTGCACCCTGCCCACCGTAAATGTTAAGGCCACCGCCATATACAGTTCCCGAAGAGGTGTATTCAAGATAATTCTCAATAAATTTTACGCTAATAATTTCCGGCTCACTTACTACAAACAGGTAAATACCTGCACCGCCCATGTTTTGGCTGTTGCCAGTCAGCTGGTTAGAGGCCACAGTACCACGGTTAAACGTAAAGCTGCCTCCGTAAGCAAAAATACCTGCCCCCGAAGTATTTATCTGCGGTAAACCCGTGGTTTCAACCGTAACCAGGTTATTTGAAACCGTAACGTTATTCAGGGTTACATTGCTCTGGCGGCTAAAAATACCCGCACCTCCGCCAAAACCGTCTGTATTGAGGTTGTTTATAGTAACCTCAATAGTATTATCCTTTAAAATAAGGTTCTGCAGTTCCATTACCGAAGACAGCAGCTGTATACCCGCCCCACCGTTATAAGGGTTTACCAATGCATTGTGTGCATCCTGTATTGTAAAACCATCTATAAGGTTTAGGGTACTGCTTGCATTTTCCGCCTTTAAAATCAGTTTAGCATGTAATGTTTCGGTAAGCTGCCCGCTTAAAATGGTTGTGGCGCCTGTAGTATCGGCGCGTTCGGTAAGCAATGCTTCGGTACCCGAAAAGCCGCCATACAGCTTTACGCCGTTTTTAAACACAAATGAAACATTAATATCCGAAGCATGCGGGGTGTATGTACCCTGCGCAACCCAGATTTCATCGCCACTCTGGGCGTTTTGCAGTGCCGTAGTAAGGCTGCCATAGGCCTGTGCCCACGAAGTACCGTTTCCGGTGCCGTTTGGTTTTACATAAATTGTGGCGCACAAAGCAGTGCAGGCCCATAATAGGGCCGCAAACGTGAAGTAGTTCTTTTTCATAGTCTTGAATTGGAAATGTTTGTCGGAAACTAAAGTAATGAAAAAAAGAATATTCTTACCCGTTTGCACAAAATATTCTGAAAAACAGCTATAAAACAGAAAAGCTTTATAACATCTGAAGCTTTTTAACGTGATTTAAAAGCTTTCGAACCTGAGACATCCTTATCCGTTGCCTGTCGTTTGGGCACAAATTGCTTAGTTGAATTGAGTGAAGTTCCTAAGTCGCTCAGGAACTCAGTTTCTCAGCGACTCTTAAAAACAAAAAAGCCCCGGCGTTAACCGAAGCTTTAAAGTGATCACATCAGGATTCGAACCTGTGACCGTCCCGCCCAAAGCGGGATACACTATCCTGCTCAGCTATGCCCCTAAAACAAAAAAGCTCCGGCATGAACCGAAGCTTTAAAGTGATCACGACAGGATTCGAACCTGTGACCGTCCCGCCCAAAGCGGGATACGCTATCCTGCTGAGCTATGTCATTAAAACAAAAAAGCCCCGGCATGAACCGAAGCTTTAAAGTGATCACGACAGGATTCGAACCTGTGACCGCCTGCTTAGAAGGCAGGTGCTCTATCCAGCTGAGCTACGTGACCCCAAAATATCTTATTGTAAAAATACAAAAAAAAATCCCGCTTGTTCAGCGGGATGTTTTAATTAGTCGGGGTGGCAGGATTCGAACCTGCGACCTCCTGGTCCCAAACCAGGCGCGATGACCGGGCTACGCTACACCCCGAAAAGAAGCGGAGAGACAGGGATTCGAACCCTGGCAACGATTGCTCGTTGACAGATTAGCAATCTGCTCCGTTACCACTCCGGCACCTCTCCTCCTTTTAGCAACCATCGGTGTTATACCGTTTTTGCGAGTGCAAATGTAGCGCATTTTCTAAATCATTTGCAAGTATTTTTAAAGGTTTTTTTACTTTTTTTTCATTTAAAACGGAAACTATTTAACAATCAACCTTATGCGTCCTGAAAAATTTTTACTCTTCTATGCACTTCAGGTTGTCTATAAAGTAAGTTTCGGGCTTATACGTTTTTTTCATGGTTTCGCTTGCCAGCTCCCGCTTCACCGGGTAGTCTACCGTTTCGCCCACGTACTTTACACGGATAAACGATATGGCCGATTCTTTAAGGTCTTCAAGCGAACCTTTGGTAAACAGGAAGGGCCCTGTAAGCGTACGGATGTTGTTCTTCTCAATTTCGTCAAACATCAGGCTGCTGCATTGGTCTTCGGTAGCACTGATAAGCGTTACTATCTTGTTATTGGCCAATTGCAGGTAAATGCGCGAAGCCCCGTCCAGGCAATACGACTTGGGGAAGTCCTTAGACTTGGCAAGTAACTGGAAGTTAACCAACGGCAATCCCTGGCTGTTGCTCAGCGAAAAGAACAAAAACTGCGAGGTACCACCAAATACTTTTTCGTACATAAGGTGGTCAGGAGTGGTTTTAAGTTCCTGTCCCTTAGTAGTATCGTTTACAGAATAAGTACAGTCTTTCTGTGCGAAAAGGCTGCCCGAAATGGCCAAAAGGCCTATTATAAATATCTTTTTCAATGTGTTATAAGGTAATTAAAGGTTAATTAGCGGTGCCAAATATATAAATTACACCAAAGCAAAGATAAAATTGTTGCCGCCTTAATTTTCTGTAAGCTAAAATTTAATAGATTTGGTACAGGACACAATTAAGTAACTATTATGAAACCTCATTTTTTTATATTACCGGCTGCAGCAGCGGCCTTTGCGGTTTTGGGCTTTACTTCAGGGCAGCCTGATACCACTCCCACCAAGAAAAATACCCTGAAAACACCCGAAGAAAACTATGCCAACTACTGTAGCGGATGCCACGGAGAAAAAATGGATGCCTTTACAGACAGGCAATGGAAACACGGCAGCGAAGTTAAAGACCTGATTGTGAGCATAAAAAAGGGTTGGACAGACGAAGGTATGCCTGCCTTTAATAAAACCTTTACCGACAAGGAAATAGAGGAACTGGCAAAATACATTAAAAAAGGCATACAGAATGTATCTACTTTCAACTTTGATAATGAACCTGTTACAGGTACCTTTAAGAGTGAAAGCCTTACAGTGAAGCTCGATACCATTGCTACAGGGATTGACATAGCCTGGGGTATGGCATTCCTGCCCGATGGCAGCCTGCTGGCTACCGAACGCGGCGGTAAATTGTACAAGATTAAAAACAAAAAGAAGCAGGAGATTACCGGCGTACCTGAAGTGTTGGCTGAAGGACAGGGAGGCTTGCTTGACATCATTTTAAGCCCTGATTTTAAGAAGGATAACCTTGTATACTTCTCCTATTCCAAACCGAAAAAAGAGAACGGTAAAACACTGGCTACCACAGCCGTAATGCAGGCAAAACTGGACGACGATAAGCTTACCGGACAGAAGATAATCTTCGAGGCGCTACCCTACTCTACTACCCGCCACCACTACGGCAGCAGGCTTGTTTTTGACAGTAAAGGCTACCTGTTTATTAGCGTGGGCGAACGTGGTAACGAACAACAAAACCCACAATCACTTGATAACAACCAACTTGGAAAGATACACCGTATAAACCCGGATGGCACCATACCTGCCGATAACCCGTTTAAGGACAAAGACGGAAAGCCTACCAGCATCTACTGCTATGGCAACCGGAACCCGCAAAGCCTTGCCATAAACCCCTGGAGCAATGTGCTTTGGGAAACCGAACACGGCCCACGTGGCGGCGACGAAATAAACATCATCAAGCCGCGAAACAACTACGGTTGGCCCGTAACCAGCTATGGTATTAACTACAACGGCACTACCATAACCGATAAGGCCACAGCACCCGGCATTACCGAACCTATACTGTACTGGCTGCCAAGCATAGCGCCATCTGGTATGGCGTTCATAACCAGCGATGTATACAAGCCGTGGAAAGGCGCACTTGTAGTTGGCTCACTGCGTTTTAAATACCTGAATCTTTGCTATTTAAACGGCGATAAGGTAGTTAAAGAGGAGAAACTACTGAAGAACATAGGCCGTGTACGCGACGTACGCCAGGGACCGGATGGCTATATTTATGTGGCAGTAGAAAAACCGGCTTCGGCGATTTACAGGCTGATTCCAATGTAACAATTTATTAATTTTTTAATGTATCAATTTTTATGACCGGATGATTTTCCTTGTTACATTAAAGAATTATAAAGTTAATATTTTTCTTACAAATAATCTTGAATATTCCACTTTTTGTATAGATTTATCTAAAAGCGAGTGGAATATTCTTTTTATTCAAAACACTAAATATCAACAAACTAACAAAAAAACATCCTCTAAATACAGCTAATATTCCACAGCAATTTTATCTTGTTTCCACACTAAAAAATTGCTGAAAATATTTTTGGTTTTGCATTGCCATCCGAAAAATATTATTTTACTTTGCAATTCAAAGTACTTTAAAAATGGAGAATTATTTAAAGGACATCCAGGACATAAAAAAGATGATGGACCGCTCTACGCAGTTCATCTCCCTGAGCGGCCTTTCGGGTATATTGGCAGGTGTATATGCACTTATAGGCGCCTATGCAGCCAAAATGATAGTGGGTAGCAACTACCGCTACATAACCCCTGAAAGCTATGAATTTAAGCTGTGCCTGGGCATTATGGCGGCGGTACTGCTATTGTCGGTAGGCACTGCCCTGATACTCTCGGCAGCAAAGGCAAAAAAACAGGGCACCACACTTTTAAACAGCACCGCAATACGGCTTGCAGTAAATTTTGCCATACCACTTGGCACAGGCGGCGCATTTGCCTTACTTTTGGTACAGTCGCACCATTATGGGCTTATAGCCCCGGTAACACTGATTTTCTATGGGTTAGCCTGCGTTAACGCCAGTAAGTACACCCTGCGCGATGTACGCTACCTAGGTATTACCGTAATAATCATTGGCCTTATAGCCACCTATGCCATAGGCTACGGGCTTGAGTTTTGGGCACTGGGCTTTGGCGTATGCCACATACTGTACGGCAGCATCATGTATTTTAAATACGACCGTAAACAATAGTTTTGAAGAACATTTTACAGCATATAAATAAAGCGTTTGACCATCGCATACGGCTGGGTATCATGAGTATACTCATGGTAAACGAGTATGCCGACTTTAATACCCTGAAGGAACTGCTGGGTGTGACCGACGGTAACCTGGCCAGCCATGCCAAGGCACTGGAAACCGAAAACTACATTACCATAGAAAAGCAGTTTATCGGGAAAAAGCCCAACACGCGCTATGTAGCTACCAATGAAGGCCGTAAAGCCTTTCGGGACCATATAGACGCGCTTGAAAAACTGATACAAAAGAGCTGATATTTTTTTATCCATTTACTTTGAAAAACAAAGTACTTTATAATGAAAAAGAAAATATTTTTAATAATGATAATCATAGTTATAGCCACTTACCTGTACCGCGTGAGGTATATAGCACACTTTGAAATAGTTAATACTACAGATGCCACAATCGATTCGGTAATGGTAACTACAGGGCATGATACAAGCATAGAGTATGTGACTATAAAGCCTTATGATACAATAAAATACAACCTGAATATGTATAACGTACCAAACGTAGATGGTGGTTATGGAATCTCTTATAAAATCAACGGACGAAAAAGAGGTTACGGGTTTGGATATTATACAAATGGATTGCCCCTTGATAATTTAACCACAATAAGCATTACAAAAGACACCATACATATTGATTTTGAATCCCCTAAATACCAATAACCATGAACGATACACTTAAATTCCATATACTGCGAAACAGCAGGCGCTACCTCCCCATCATCCTGCTATCGGTGTTTAGCATAGCACTGCTGCTCATCAGGGTAAAAATGACCCAGTCAGTATTCTACATGTTTCTCATCTGGAACCTGTTCCTCGCCGGTCTGCCTTTGGTAATGAGCATCATAGCCACCAACTTCAGCAGTGTACGGAACAACCGTTACCTGCTCTACCCTACCCTGTTGGCCTGGCTGGTACTGCTGCCCAATGCCCCCTACCTGATTACCGATTTCCTGCACTTTAAACGCGAAACCACCGTGCCGTTCTGGTTAGACATACTGTTGCTGGGTTCGTTTAGCATCAGCGGCTTCCAGTTAGGTTTGGCCTCCATGAAGAATATCTACGTACTGCTTGCCAGGGTTTGGGGCAAAACCTCTGCTATACTATCTATGGGCTGCGTGTGCCTGCTCAGCGGGCTGGGCATCTATATAGGCCGCGTACTGCGCTACAACAGTTGGGACATACTGCGCCACCCCCTTAACCTTGTACAGGAAATAGCCGGCAGCATTACCAATACTGAAACCTGCTATACCGCATGGGGCATCACGCTTGGGTTCGGGTTCCTGCAATTTTTACTGTTCGACCTGTACACCACTTCTAAAAACTAAAAAAATTTATATCTCAACTTTGAAATTCAAAGTAAAATACTATCAATGCAATGGAAACAATGAAAGAAAAAATCGAAGCCGTACGCCGTGAGTTCGACCGCAAAACCGGGAAAATAACTGCCTTTAACCTGCTTAAATATCCTGAGGAAAGCTTTGGTTATCAATTAGGTAAGTTCCTGTTAGGCAGCAACTACGGGCAAAATGTATATGCCTTCCCCGAAGATGCACTGCAAATGTTGGTAACCGGGAAAAGCACCCTTACCGACGAAATAGCCCTGCAATACTACCTGTTCGGCAACGGCAGCCTTAGCCTTCAGGTACTGGCTACCATGTGCGCCGGGCTGGCCATAATGCCGTGGAAGCTGCCCCACTTTTACCGCATGTACCGCAAGGGAAAATCGGCATTAAGGGTATACGACATCGACCATTTGGGGCTGCTGCACCTGCCGGTAAGCCGCATTAAAGAAACCTTCATGATACAGGAGCCATGAAGCGCCTTGGCAAACCAACCATCCTGTTGTGGCTGCCCGTAGTGGTATGGGCAGCCACTTTTACCTACGGCACCTGCCTGCTGTTTTACATGCTGAATGTAGCGTGGGACTATTATAACAGTGACTATGTAATAGGCAGTGCGGCTGTGGTTATTTTTATCAATATCACAACTGTGGTCTTTACAATGATAATGTCCTCTACAGAACGCCCTTACAGGAAAGAACTAAACTACAGGCTGTTACTGCTGTTAACCAATATTCCGGTTGCCTTTTTATACATACAACTGGTACGGGCATACGCATCTTTTTTAAACTGATACTATTATGGAGCTACTGCTGAACTTTTTTAATCCAAAGCATTATGGCAAAATTCCTGATGCTGAAATCCCTCCTTACATTAAAGATTTCCTCAGGATACCGTTAGGGCTTTTTGTAATATCATTTGCCATAGGTACGGTTTTACTGCTTTCCTATCTCATTACCCATTTAGAAAGCCTGATGGTTTTGGGGCTGTTTTACGTATTGGCTGCTGCAATCATCAACCTTATTGTGTTAGGATTCGCCTTAATCATAGCCATTGCCAATTATCATCATGCTTTACTGATACTACAGAAAACATTGGTAATGCTTATGAATATCCCAATAACAATATTGTACATACATCTCATTACACTTTAATAATCAATATAACATAATTCTCATGGAAACAATTAATACACCACAACAGGAACAACCGCAGGGCTTTATGCAAAGCACCACGGCACGCGTAATTATGATAGGCGTACTTACACTCGCACTATTAATCCCGCTGGCTTATGTAGCCAATCTTATAGAAGAACGCCAGAGCCTGCAGGAAAGTGTAAAACAGGAAATTGCCGGCCAATGGGGCGGCAGCGTTTACTTCTATGGCCCGGTGCTTAAAGTGCCGTATACATCCTATACCGACACCCAGGTAATCGACCAAACCACAAAAAAAGTAGTGGTAAACCGTACTGCCACAACCATGTACGCCTACTTTTTCCCGGAAACCCTGAATGCTAATGCAGAAGTAAAAACCGAAGAAAAACACCGTAATAACTACAAGACCACTGTGTTTGGCAGTACTATGGATTTCAGCGGGTATTACAACTCACCCGATTTCAGTAAAGGAGATATAAAGCCCGAGAATGTACAATGGCAGAAAGCTACCGTACTGATTAATACCGATAACCTGAAAAGCATTAAAGATGCCCTGAACATAACCCTGAATGGCAAAACGTACGCCTTTGAGCCGGTGGTACAATCAGCGAAAAGCAAAACCGAAGCACTGGAAACACCCGCACTGGGGATAGACTTGACCTCTGGGCGCATAAAATTCAGCCTGAAGATTGGCTATAATGGTACGGAGAGTATCAGTATGGTGCCGATAGGGAAACTAACCTCTGTAAGCATGCACAGCAACTGGCCCGACCCGAAATTTACAGGCGAATTTTTACCGGCAGAAAAGCATATTGATGCTAAAAAAGGTTTCACTGCCAACTGGAAGGTATCACACCTTAACCGCCCGTTTGTACAGCAGTACTTCGGTTCGCTGCCTGAATTAGATGCCTATAGCCTTGATACCGAATTTCATATAAAAAACAACGAATACCAGCAAAACGAGCGTGCCGCAAAATACGGTTTCCTTGTAATAGGCCTTACCTTCCTGATATTCTTCCTGATACAGACGATAAGCAAAATTTTCATCCACATTTTTCAATACTGCATGATAGGGCTTGCGCTGATCATGTTCTACACCCTGCTCATTTCCATTACAGAACACAGCAGTTTTAACTTTGCTTACCTTATAGCAGGTACGGCAGTAGTAGCTATGATAACGCTCTATACCCGCACGGTGCTGAAACAACAGAAACTGACACTACTGGTAGGTGCATCGCTTACGGTACTGTACACCTTTATCTACGTAATCATACAGCTTGAAGATTATGCCCTGCTGGCCGGCAGCCTTGGCCTGTTTGCCATACTGGGCGCGGTGATGTACTTCTCCCGAAAAATAGACTGGAAGCCAACCCACTAATTATATAACCTACCAATTTATGTCCTGTTTTCCATCCCTGCTAAACCTGTGCGGGGATGGATTTTTAAAAACCTGAAATTATGCTTGTTAATCTACTATTTGTTATACTAATTATCTTGATAGTGGCCTTTTACATCTTCCGGAAAAGGTTTGGTGTATTGGTATTACTCCTGTTTCTTTTCCCTACCGTTATTGTAACCAACCCTTATTGGGGCGAAAGGGGTTCGTCCGGTATTCAGGAAATGGGGATTGCCATACCGCTTTTTAGCTGTATTGATATCCTTATAGAACTTGCAGGCCATAACTATGGTATGATAGCCAATCAGGGTAATCCCTATTACCATATACTTTTTGTGGTAGAAATATATTCCGTCTTCTTGCTTTGGTTCCTGTATGTATGCCTTAGACGATATACCGTTAAAGGGTTTCGTGCCAACTTTGACCTGTTTGCTAAAAATTTCTATACAACGCCTTACTTTTGGGCACCAATGCTTGTGTGTGGAATAGGTATATTATTACTGACAGATTATAGAGCCAATCCCATGACCAGCTATCATTTCAGCAATAAATACCTGGTATTCGAAATGTCTTATATTATTGCTTATTTTGTGGTGTTGTGCCTCATAATGCGTAAGTATTTTTTCCTAACGGCTGAACAAAAATTACTGGCGCTGTTTATGGTACTGTTGTTTCCTGTTACTGGTTTTTCAGCTGAATACAACGCAGTTTCCAATTTCGGCTCTGAAGAATATTACCTCGAAAACCATGTGGCATTATACCCTTTACTGTATTCGTTACCAAAAACGTTGCTGAGCCTTTTTACCTATTTCGCCAACGAAAAATTCAGCATACAAAAAGCCGCTTTTGCATACGGTATTATACAATCAGCCACAGTATTGTACCTGTTCCCCTCACTATTTAACGTGAATAACGAAGATAACTACCGGCCATAATTGGCAATTATATATTCATAAGGAAACCGGTAAGGTTCTCTTTTCGGGGCAAATCCAGTTTTTTACGCAGGCGGTAGCGGGCAAGTTCCACGCCCCCGTCGCTTATGTTCATAATCTCTGCTATTTCTTTGGTACTCATGTTCATAAGCAGGTAGGTAGCAAGGTCCATTTCGCGTGGGGTAACGGTTGGGTACTTCTCCTTAAGGCGCTTCAGGAAGTCAAAATGCACGTTGCGGATGTGCTTCTCCAGGTTGTTCCAGCTTTTATCGGTATTCAGCTCCTTATTGATGGTCTTGTTCAGGCGGTTAAACTGGTTTCGTGTGGCATCATCCATCACCTCAGGATTAATGTCCTTCAGCTTATTGATGATACCGTTCAGCATCTTGTTCTTCTTCACTACCTGTAGTGAGTTGTTAACCAGTTCTTTATCCTTGGTAAGTATCTTCACCTTAAGCTGCTCGTTTTTAAGGCGTTCTATTTCTTTTTCAAGCTCAAATTGTTCCTGGCGTATCTTGGTTTCACGTTCCAGGTACAGACGGCGCTGCTCCAGGGTTTCGTAGTAGCGGTTTTGGCGTATTTTGGCCTTCACCCTGCGGCGTACCACATACACCCCACCTGCCACCAACAGTATATAGGCCACATAAGCCAGCGGATGCCTGTAAAACGGCGGGCTTATTACAAAGGAAACCTTAGCCGGATCAGACTGTTCACCGGAACTGTTACGTACCTTTACCAGCATACGGTAATTCCCTTCGTGCAGGTTGGTGTATTCCTTAACCGAAACATTGGTCCAGTTGCTCCATTTATCGTCAAAGCCGTCGAGCTTGTAAGAGAACTTAATGTTCTCAGGGTTATCATATGTTGGCGATGAAAAGTTAAACTTCACACTATTGTGCTTAAACGGTATACCAATGTCTTTAATGGCAGGGCGGTTGCCGGTATACAGCGTATCCAATCCAAAGGAGAAACTTTTTATAAATGCCTTGGGCTTGGCGGTACTGCCATAATACAGGTTCGGGTTAAAATGCGCCAGCCCCTCTGTAAGGCCTATGAAAATATTTTTATCGTCTATGGTATTTACTGATTCAAAGAAATACACCAGGTTACCTGTTATGGCCGAGAATGGCGATTTCACATCCTTATAGCTGCCGTTTGGCTGTTTCATGAGCATCCCCATAGAAGCATCCCCATAAAAATAACTGATGTTACCCTTTTCGTCTTCAAGGCAATAGCGAATCATGGGCAGCTGGCTGAACAATTCCGTCATGCCCTTATCTTCGGTAAAGTGGTCGGTAGCGGCATTGTAGGTAAAGAAGCGGTTTCTGCCCTGCAGGTATATTTTACCCTTTATCATCTGCACGCTGGTTATGGATTTCACCTCCTTAGAAAGCGATGAATACGTATTAGTAACTACAAAGCGTTTCAGGTCGTTGCTCAGCTTCAGCTTATACAGCACAAAGTTCTTCAGCAGCCATACATTACCACCATCGGTAACAAAACGGCTGTCGCTAATATCAAATCCCTCCACCTGGTTCCGGAACTGCCACCCCGACGGTGTATGTTCCAATACCGCAAAACCGTGGTAATTGCTCGCCATAAGGTAGCCCGGCCTTCCGGGTATGGCTTTAGTGCCCAGGTAACCGCGCTTATCATCGAGCCAGCGCACTGCCCTGCCGCCCGAAATGGTAAACAATCCTCGGTTGTGCAGACACAGCATTTCACCCTCATGCACTTCCAGCGACCACGCCTGCCCTGTAGTACCGGGGGTAAACGAAAAGCTTTCCTCCTTAAACGGCTGGCTCCAGGCATGGCTGTATACCCCTTGGTTTGTAGCCACATACAGGTTGCCCTGGTAAATAGCCGACGAATACACCGAACTCAAATCAAAGCTGGTGCCGAGATAGGTAAACGGCGAGTTGATATTAATATAGGCAATTCCATTATCAAGCCCCAGCCAAAGGTTTTCCATGGAATCGGTATACGAACTTAGGGCGGTATTATTAAACAATCCCTTTTTGTTGTTGATGTGCTGTACAATATCGCCATCGGTATTACAGATAATAACACCGTTCAGCACCGAATTAAGCACTATGAACCGCCCGTTAAGCATCCGACCTCCGAGGGAATTGTTCTTACTGATAAATTCATTGGCGTCGCACTGCCACGGCACCACCTTATTAAAGTCATACAGGTACAAGCCTTTATCCATGGTAATAACCAGCAGTCGGTTATTGGTAAAAGGCAATATGCCCCATACTTCGGTGCCGTTAAACATTTGGGTGCCGGGCAGTGCTGTAAGGGTACCATTTCGGTATTCCAGCAATCCGGCTGCTATATCCTGGAAATACAGGGTACCGTTTGCCATAAATGAAAACTGGAAACGGTTGGGTGGCTCTAATATACTCAGTTTGCCCCTGCTATATATATAGGTGCGGAAAAACGTCTGGAAAAAAACCTCCTCACCTACTATATGTACTTTCCATACAAAGTCAATGATTTTTTTAGAATTGGCCGAAGCCAGCCGCGAAACCGAATGGTATACCAGCTTGCCTTTATCATTTGCCTCAAAATACCCGAACTCATTATAGCCGCCTACGTAAATTCGGCCATTGTCGGCTACCTTCAGCGAACGCACTGTAACATTAGGTATGATGAACTTGCTCCACGAAGTACCGTTAAACTGTAGCAATCCCGCAGTATTGGCAAAATAAAGGTTGCCATTCTTATCCTGGCCTATATCCCAATTTTGCGCTCCGCCCAGATAATCCGACTTTTTATAGTTGATAATCTTGGGCAGCCCTATATTCTTTACCTGTGCCATAACGCTTACAGGTGTTACCAGCAACAGTAGTATGATAAAAATATGTCGTATAAAATGCATTATTGTTGTTTTTGGATGCACTAAAATATTAAATATCCTTCTCTTTTAATAAAACGTTATAGTTGGCAGGCCATTTATAAGGTAAAATCACTCCAAATAGGCCATTTTCGAATATGAATTTTATTACATAATCTGCTAAAAAAACCTCCATTTTTCAACTTTGCTTCAAAAGCTAACAAATTGAAGGATAATCAGCTACAACGTTATAACTACAAATATCATCTTTGTAAGGGTATTTTGTACAAAATTAACAATTTAACTAAGTATAAAAAATATTTTTTATTATTGATAATCAAATATTTAAAAATATTTTGATGTGTTTTTATATAGTACAAAATTTAAAATTGATGTGTTTTTGTAAGGAAAACTGAATGATAAAAACGAAAAAATAGACGTATAATTGCTCATTATTAATAAATAATCAACCCAAATTTTAACGAGTATGAAATTTTTAAAATTACGTATTTTCCATGTAATTTGTCTGCTCTTCGCGCTTACCTCATGGGCGCAGGAAACTGCCATTTCAGGGCAGGTAACAGACGAAACCGGTATGCCGGTTCCGGGTGCTTCTATTAATGTAAAGGGCACCCAAAACACTGTATCGTCAGACATTGACGGTAACTACCAGATTAAGGCAGGCCCAACTGCCACACTGGTGTTTAGCTTTGTAGGCTACACCTCTATTGAAGAGGCCGTAAATGGCCGCACCACCATTAACACTACCCTTGCCCCTTCTGCAAAAACCCTGGAAGAAGTGGTAGTGGTAGGTTACGGTACGCAAAAGAAAAGCGTGGTAACCGGCGCAATTTCCAGCGTTAAGGCTAAAGACCTTGAAAACATGCCGGTAACAACTGTAGGTCAGTCATTACAAGGGCGTGCCTCGGGTGTGTATGTGGCACAAAATGCCGGGCAGCCGGGTTCGGGCGCTACTATACGTGTAAGGGGTATTACCTCTTTTAACAACAACAACCCGCTGTGGGTTGTAGACGGCGTTATTGTAGATAACGGAGGCATCAACTTCCTTAACCAAAGCGACATAGCATCTGTTGAAGTACTTAAAGATGCTGCTTCGCAGGCCATTTATGGTGCACGTGCTGCTACGGGTGTTATCCTTATTACTACTAAAAAAGGACAATCAGGTAAGCTTAGTGTAACCTATAACGGCTTTGCAGGTGTATCAAGCGCTGCAAGGAAGCTCGACCTGCTAAATGCATCGCAGTATGCTTCCCTGAGGAATGAGCAGTATGCAAACGGTTACACCGGCGGCAATTTCCAGCTGCCATTCCCTAATGCTGCTACGTTAGGAAAAGGTACAGACTGGCAGGATGTTGTTTTTCACGATGCGCAAAGGTCGCAACACGAACTGAGCGTTAGTGGCGGTACAGATAAATCTACATTCTACATGTCTGTGGGCCTTACCGACCAGGAAGGTATTGTTATGCCAAGCATATCAAACTATATCCGCAGGAACATCAGGTTAAACTCAACACATAAAATTGGGAAATATGTAACTGTTGGGCAAACACTGGGTTATTCTAATGAGAAAACTATAGGTATCGGTAATACAAACAACGAGTTTGGTGGGCCGCTGGCTTCAGCCATTAACCTGGACCCTACCACACCGGTAGTTATTACAGATCCTTCTATTATCCCTTCACTGCCAAACCCGGGCGACTATGCACAGCAGTATGCCGTAAGAGACAATAACGGTAACCTGTACGGTATTTCTAAAGATGTGGCAAACGAAATGAGCAACCCACTGGCGTATGCCAAAGTGCGCGAAGGCAACTACGGCTGGGCAGACAACTTTATAGGCAATGCTTACCTGGAAATAGCACCGCTTGACGGCCTTAAGCTAAGGTCTACCGTAGGTGGTAAGCTATCGTACTGGGGTAATGAGAGCTTCTCGCCAAAATCGTACCTGAATACGAACCAGAATAACCAGAGCCAAAACAGCCTGTACCGCGAAACGAACCGCGGCTTCGGGTGGAATATAGAAAACACCATTTCGTATACCAAAGAATTTAACGGTCACAACGTAAGCGTATTGGGAGGCCAGGGAGCGTATGTAGACAACGATACATATGGCCAGGGTGTTACCTACCAAAACCAACCGGTAAATACCCATGCTGATGCTTCATTTAACTGGCCTACCGCATCAAGTGATATTATTGCGTGGTCTAACACAGGTAGCAAACACATTGTAACATCGTTATTTGCAAGGCTTAACTACGATTACAAAGAAAAATATCTCGTAACCGGTATTATACGCCGCGACGGTTCTACACAATTTGGTGCTAACTACAAGTACGGTACTTTCCCGTCATTCTCACTGGGCTGGGTACCTACCAAAGAAGATTTCTGGAAAGAAAACAAGGTGGTAACAAACCTTAAAATACGTGGCGGATACGGCGTTGTAGGTAGTGATGCCGGTGCCCCCTTTGCATACCTTGCGCTTGTAGGCGGTAACCGTAACTATACCATAGGACAGGGCGATTATAACGTTACTGTAGGTTACAGCCCTAATGCACCAAGCAACCCTGACCTGAAATGGGAAGAAACTGCCCAAACAAACGTAGGTTTTGAAGCCACATTATTTAATGATTTCTCGCTTGAATTTGACTGGTACAAAAAGAAAACTTCGGGCATACTTCAGGGCATACGCCTACCGGGTTACGTAGGTGCTACCGGTGAGCCTCTGGGTAACGTTGCAGACATGCAAAACACAGGGCTTGATATTTCTGCTACTTACCGTAAACAAATAGGCGGCCTTAAGCTATCGGTTACCGGTAATGCCTCTACACTTAAAAACAAGGTAACATCGGTAGGTGAAGACCGTGAGTTTAATTTAGGCCCAGGCTTTCAGTCTATGGGAAATATAACAAGGTATGAAGTAGGCTCGGCCTATAACGAGTTTTATGGTTACCAAACTAACGGTATTTTCCAGAACCAGGCCGAAATAGACAGCTACACCAGCTCTAATGGTACTATAATACAACCAAATGCACAACCGGGCGACTTTAAGTGGAAAGACCTTAACGACGACGGTAAAATTACTGCCGATGACCGTAAATATCTGGGTTCTCCACTACCTAAAGTTACTTATGGTTTAACCATTAACCTTGAGTATGCTAACTTCGACCTTACACTGTTTGGCCAGGGCGCAGGCGGAAATAAAGTATTCCAGGGCCTTAGGAGGCTGGACCTTAACTATGCCAACTGGCAGACTGCAGCACTAAACCGTTGGACAGGCGAAGGTACTTCTAACAGCTACCCAAGGATATCTACGGTAGATAACAACAAGAACTTTACAAACATGTCTAATTTCTATCTTCAGGATGGCGATTATTTCAGGATAAAAATTGTACAGCTGGGCTACTCGCTTCCTACGGGAATCATATCTAAGGCAGGCCTGGCAAAAGCAAGGATATATGTTACCGGCGAAAACCTGTTCACCTTTACAAAATACACAGGCTACGATCCGGAAATCGGTGGAGACGTATCGGGCATAGACCGCGGTTACTATCCTCAGGCCAGGTCGTTTATGATGGGCGTTAACTTATCGTTGTAATTAAAAAAAATTGAAAAATGAAAACAAGGACTTTAAAAAGAAGCTTAATTATACTTACAGCCACTGTAACGCTGTACAGCTGCTCTGATGACTTTCTTGTAGTAGACCCTAAAGGAAGCTACCTGGAAGACAATTACTATAAAGACGAAGCACAGGCCTATACGGGTGTTGTAGCTGCTTATGATGTGGTAAGGAAACAATCGGGCGGTTTTGAGAACATGATTTCTATACTAAATGCCGGTTCAGATGATTTTTATGCCGGTGGCGGTAGCTCTACCGATGGTGCCGGTATACAAAGCTGGTCTAACTATAGCATAACGCCAAACCTTTTACCACAAAGCTATTGGAGCGATTTTTACCAAGGGGTATTCCGTACCAATGTACTGCTGGCCAAGCTGCCGGGTGTAGATATGGATGAAACCGTAAAAAAACGTTTTGCTGCTGAGGCAAAAGCACTTAGGGCATACTACTACTTCCAGCTGGTAACCATGTTTGGTGATATACCGTTCTATACCACTAACCTTACGCCGAGCCAGTACTATACTATAGAAAAAAGCCCTGCGGCAGATGTGTATGCACAAATAGAAACTGACCTTACTGAGGCAATCCCGGATCTGCCTGCCACGCTAAACCTTGCTACAGAAGCCGGTAGGCTAAACCGTGGTGCTGCACAGGCCATACTGGGTAAAGTATACCTTTTCCAGCACAAGAATGCGGAAGCCGCTGCACAGTTTGCAGAGGTAAACGGTACACCGGGCGGTACTAATCAGTACGGTAACCACCTGCTGGCTAACTTTGCCGACCTATGGGTAATAGACAACAAATACAACGCTGAGTCTATCTTTGAGTGTGCGCATACTAACAAAAGTAATGCAGACTGGAGTTTCTGGGGTTCTGGTTATGATGAGGGTAACTCACTTAACGTAATGGTAGGCCCACGTGGTTACAGCGCTTCTAACAGCAATGCCCCTAACTACAGGACAGGCTGGAGCTTTAACCCTGCTACACTGGGCCTTGTGGCCGTACTAAACGGCGACCCGCGTATGGATGCTACGCTGGCTAACGTAGGTGGCCTTGCCGCTGCCGGCGATGCTGCTTACTCTCCGGGGTATATGGATACGGGTTATTTCCTTAAGAAATTTATGCCGCGTACTACCGATGTAACTGATGGCGGTGGTGCTGCCGACCTTAACTTCAGGCAAAATACCTACATCATCCGCCTTGCTGATACCTACCTTATGGAAGCCGAAGCACTTAACGGACAGGGTGCAAGGGCACAGGCTCTGCTTGATGCCGTTCGCGCCAGGGTGGGCCTTGCCTCTACCCCGGTATCGCTTGATGCTATTTACCTGGAGCGCCGCAAAGAACTGGCAGGCGAAGGCCACCGTTGGCACGACCTTATCCGTTCAGGCCAGGCTGCCACAGTACTTGGGCCACGCGGGTTTGTAGCCGGTAAGCACGAGCACTGGCCTATACCGCTAAACGAGACCCTTAACACCATGATTACCCAAAACCCAGCTTACAACTAATTATCAGGATTATGAACAAGAATTTATTTACTATAAATAAAGCGTTTGCAGCCCTAAGCCTGGCTTCGGCTATACTGCTTGCAGGCTGTACCCCGGACGAGGTGAAAGGCGGCAACCCGCTAACCCAGGCCGACCTTGATGCCAGCTTTTCGCTGGTGCAGGATGCGTCAGGTAACCATATTAACGTTACCGGCGCAACAGACAGCGACATACAATACCACACCTGGAGGTGGTACAACCCTACCGACCCTTCTGAGGATTCGGGTGAAATTAAAGGCAATAATGCCAATATGTATTTCTTTCCCGATGCAGGTACCTATAAAATACAGCACCGCGTTGTGGGCCGCGTAGGTGGTACCAACAGCGTATCTGAACAAACGGTAACTGTAACCACACCAGACCCGGTAGCCGGTAACCTGATACTGAACGGTAAGTTTACCGAAGGGCAGGGAGCATGGCAAATACTGAACATCAGCTCATCTGGCGCTGCATGGACATTTGACGGCGGACAGGCTACCATAACAGTATCGGGCTCTAACCAGCAGGGTATTTACCAGCCGGTACAGGTAGTGGCAGGCCAGCCTTATAAAGTAGACATGAAGGTAAGCGGCAGCGGATCTACAAACACATGGTTTGAAGTATACGTATCGCCTACCGCACCTACACAGGGCAGCGACTACAGTGCAGACGGTATACGCCTGCAACTGAATACCTGGGCAGGCTGTGCCACGTCATCGTTCAGCGGGCTGCTTACGCAGGTAGGTTGCGGCGGTAGTGGTAACCCTATTACATTTACACAAAGCGGCACCGTGTATGTACTGATAAAATCAGGTGGTGCCAGCAGTACCATAAACGTAGACAATGTTGAGTTCAGGCGTATAACTCAATAACATAAACCGCATTTGGGTTAGTTTGCAATAGCCTGTAACCAATTTTTTTGAGTACAGGCTATTTTTCTTAAATACAAACTTGTGCAGCGCTTTGCACGCAAAAATTTTCTAATGAAGAAGAACAGTATCATGGCTTTTGTGCTTTTAGCAACTGCACTGGCTAGCGCACAGCAACCAAAGGCCAAAAAGAAAGAGCACTACAATGCAGCAGGAAAAAATATAACAGTGTACACCACTGCCGAAAATACCGCACACAAACTCACAAGTACAGCTACGGGTACATTTTCGTCGGCAAAGCAACCACTGGAAACAGATATATCGGTGTTTGTAACACCCGATAAGGCATTCCAGCCCATACTGGGTATTGGCGGTGCCATAACCGACGCCAGCGCCGAGGTTTTTGCAAAACTCCCTGCCGATAAGCAACAGGAGTTTTTGGCAGCCTACTATGATGCCAATAAAGGTATAGGGTATTCCCTTATTCGTACCAATATACACAGTTGTGATTTCAGCAGCGGCAGTTACACTTACATTACCGAAGGCGATAAAGAGCTGAAAACCTTCAGTATAGACCACGACAAAAAATACCGCATTCCCCTTATAAAGCAGGCACTTAAAACCGCTACAAATAAGGTAACGCTATATGCAAGTCCGTGGAGCCCTCCTGCCTTTATGAAAGACAATAAAAACATGCTGAAAGGCGGTAAGCTACTGCCCGAATATTACCAGGCATGGGCCAACTACTACGTAAAATTTATCAATGCTTACGAAAAAGAAGGCATGCCGATATGGGGAATCAGTTTACAAAACGAACCTATGGCTACACAAACCTGGGAATCGTGCATATTTACTGCCGAAGACGAGCGCGATTTCCTGAAGAATTATCTTGGGCCAACCATTACCAAAGCATTTAAGGACAAGAAAATCATCGTTTGGGACCACAACCGCGACCTGATGACCCAGCGTGCCGATGTAATATTCTCTGACCCTGAAGCGGCCAAGTACGCCTGGGGTATGGGTTTCCACTGGTACGAAACCTGGACAAAGGCCGAACCATTGTACAACAACGTGGCGCGCGTACATGAGGCCTACCCTACCAAGAACCTTATGTTTACCGAAGGCTGTATTGAAAGCTTTAACGCTGCCCAATACCAGTCGTGGAAAAATGCCGAGCGTTATGGCGAACAGATGATAAACGACTTTAACAACGGCACTACCGGATGGACCGACTGGAACATACTGCTGGATGAGCATGGCGGGCCAAACCACGTGGGCAATTTCTGTTTTGCACCTGTACATGCCGATACCCAGAAAGGCGAACTGATATTCACCCCGGCGTTTTACTACATAGGGCATTTCTCAAAATTTGTGCAGCCGGGTGCCAAACGTATTAGCGCATCCCCAAGCAGGAGCGTACTGCAATGCACCGCGTTTAAAAACACTAACGGCACCATAGCTACTGTGGTACTGAATAAAACCGATAAGCCGGTAGATTACAACCTTATCATCGGCAGCCAGCGTGCGGTTTTCACTATCCCGGCGCACGGCATACAAACACTGGTGTATTAGGCATAATCCCTTTAAACACACAATTATGAAAAAAATACTATTACTAATAACCCTTTTGACAGGTACAGTTGGCTTCAGCCAGGGGTACCTCCATCAGCAGGGGCAAAATATCGTAGACGGTAACGGCAATAACGTACTGCTGCGCGGCCTGGGCCTTGGCGGCTGGATGATACAGGAAGGCTATATGCTGCAAACCTCAAGCTTTGCGGGCACACAGCGCGAAATCCGCCAGAAGATAACTGATGTCGTTGGCGAAAGCAATGCCGAGGCATTTTACCAGAAGTACCGCGACAACGGCATTACCAAGCGCGATATTGACTCGCTAAAAGCGTGGGGGTTCAACTCCGTGAGGCTCCCAATGCACTACAACCTGTACACCCTGCCCATAGAGCAGGAACCCGTATCGGGCCAGCAAACCTGGCTTGACGAAGGCTTTGAGCGTACCGACCAGCTATTGGAATGGTGCGCCGAAAACGAAATGTACCTGATATTGGACATGCACGCAGCTCCCGGCGGACAGGGTAAGGATGCTAACATTAGCGACTACGACCCGTCTAAACCATCGCTTTGGGAGAGTGATGCCAACAAGCAGAAGATGATAGCGCTTTGGCATAAACTGGCCGACCGCTACAAGGACAGCCCCTGGATAGGCGCTTACGACCTGATAAACGAACCAAACTGGAACTTTACCGGTACCAACCAAAACGGTTGCGACGAGGGCAATAACGGCCCACTGCGCAGCCTTATGGTGGACATTACGGCAAGCATCCGCGAGGTAGACACAAACCACATGATTATTATAGAAGGGAACTGCTGGGGTAACAACTACAACGGCATTTTTCCGCTGTGGGACACTAACATGACGCTGAGTTTCCACAAGTATTGGAACAACAATTCAACCGGCTCTATACAGGGCATGCTGAACCTGCGTAACCAGTACAACGTACCGTTATGGCTTGGCGAAAGCGGCGAAAACGGCAATGTATGGTTTACTGATGCCATTAAACTGGTAGAAAGTAACAACATAGGCTGGTCGTGGTGGCCTATGAAAAAGGTGGAAAGCATTTCGGGTATGGCCAGTGTAACCAAACCTGCTGGCTACCAGCAACTGCTGGACTACTGGGGCGGTAATGGCAGTGCACCTGCGGCTGATGAGGCTTTTTCGGCACTGATGCAGTTGGCCGAAAACTACAAGCTACAGAATACAACCATAAACTACAATGTTATCGATGCCATGTTCCGCCAGGTACAGACCACCGATACCAAAAAATACAAAAACCATCCCCTGCCGGGCAAAATATACGCTACGGAATTTGACTTTGGCACCAACGGCTATGCCTATAAAGATAACGATGTGGCTACCTACCATACCGACGGCGGCTCTTACCAGGGCTGGAACCAGGGCTGGCAAATGCGTAACGACGGTGTGGATATAGAAACCGTTAACGATAGCCCGAGTAACGGCTACCAGGTGGGCTTTATTCAGCCCGGCGAATGGATGCAGTACACCCTTGAGGTAACTGCCGATACCGCTTATGACTTTGACATCCGCTATGCGGGTAACGGCGGTAAACTGCACTTTGAGGATGAAAACGGACGCATATCTGAAACCATTATCCTGAGCGGCACAGGAGGTTATACCACCTGGGGAACCGCCACCATTACTGATGTAATACTGCATGCCGGTACCAATAAAGTGAAACTGTACGTAGACGGCACAGGCTTTAACCTAAATTATTTCGAGCTTAAAAACCCTTCAGCTACCACCGATGCGGCTTTTAAAATTATTGATGCCGGTACCAATGTACTAGGCGATAAAATCGAGGTAAGCTTCAACAAGCCGCTTGCTTCGGGCATTGATTTCAGCCAGAGCGCATTGGCACTAAAAGTAAACGGCACGGCTGTAGCGATTTCAGGCTTTACACAAGCGGGAACCAGCGGCTTCAGCTTTACACCTGCTACTGCCATAAACGCTAACGACGTTATTACCCTTACCTACAACGGTACCAACCTGCTTGCCACTGATGCCACTACCCAACAGGCATTTACAGACAAAGCAGTGACTAACCGTGTAGGTACCATACAGGCCATACCGGGCACCATACAGGCAGAAAGCTTCTACGTAAACAACGGCCTTACCCTGGAAACCACTACCGATACAGGCGGTGGCCAGAACATGGGCTATACCAATACCGGCGATTACCTGGATTACCTTGTAAATGTAGCCCAGACCGGTAATTACAAAATAGAATACCGCTTTGCCAGTAATGGCGCTGTGGGGCAGATAAAGCTTCAGCTTATCAACGCTGAAACGCTGGACGTTGAAACCGTAACCCTGGGCGTTACCGGTGGCTGGCAGACATGGCAAACCAAGACATCGCAAGCGCAAATGCCTGCCGGAAGGTACTACATGCGTATGCTGGTAATGAATCCTGAGTTTAACCTGAACTGGCTGCGCTTTACCTACATGGAACCCGATGACGACATGGACGGTGTGCCAAACACCCAGGACCTGTGTGCAAACACCCCTGCGGGCAGTGTGGTAGACTTTAACGGTTGCCCGATATTCACCCTGCCGCAAAATAACTTCACGGTGACGGTAGCAAGCGAAACCTGCCGCAACGAAAACAACGGCAGCATCAGCATCGCCGCATTGGCAAACCATAACTACACAGCTACGCTTACAGGGAATAACTATAACCAGAACGGCAGTTTTACCACAACCAAAACCTTTACTGACCTTGAGGCAGGTAACTACGAGCTGTGCATTACATTGGCAGAAGCCCCATCGTACCAACTTTGCTACGATGTAACCATTGACCAGCCGGACGACCTTGCCGTACTGTCGCGAGTCAGCGGTCAAAACCGTAAGGTAACGCTTGACCTGTATGGCGGCGAAACCTATACCATCGACCTTAATGGCGACAGCTTTACCACCACCCAAAATACTGTAGAGCTAACCCTTGCACCTGGCGAAAACACTGTTAGCGTAAAAACCAATAAACCATGTCAGGGCACGTATACGGAGAAGTTTGTACTGGATGCTTCAGCGGTGATTTACCCTAACCCGGTAGATGGTGCCAACGTGTACATAGACACCCCGTACAAGGCAGATACAAACGTAACGGTAGAAATATTTGATACGCTGGGAAAAAGGGTATACAGCAACAGTTATCCTTCGCAAAAAGGAAGCATGCCTACAGACGTATCTAAACTGTCTCCGGGCGTGTATATGGTGCGCGTGGTTTCGGCAGGTAATGTTACTAACTCAAAAATCGTGAAGCAATGAAAAAGATAATGATAGCCCTTGCAGCCTGCTCGGCAATAGCACTGTCGTGCAGCAAAAGCGATGACGGCAACGGCGGTGGCGGCAGCGAAACCGCAGTAACCCTGTCTGCCCCGGCTAACAATACCGAATGCCTTACCGGTACCGATGTTTCGGCTACGCAAAATAAGGTTACCCTGAGTTGGGAAGCCATAGACGGCACTGAAAAGTACTTTGTATACATAAAAAACCTGAGTAACCAGGCTACGCTGCAAAACAGCGCCGGTACTGCCACAAGCTATGATGCCACGCTAAGTAAAGGCACGCCGTATTCATGGTATGTGGTGGCAAAAAAGACTTCGGGTGAATCGGTTACGAGCCCTACCTGGAAGTTTTACAATGCAGGTACTGCGGTAACCAGCCATGCCCCCTTCCCTGCCGATGTTGTGGCCCCAGCCATGAGCAGCACGGTAAACAGCGGTAACATAACCCTGCAATGGAGCGGCGCCGATGTAGACAACGACATAGCCAGCTACGACATTTATATGGATACTACTACTAACCCTACTACGCTGAAGGGTACAATAACACAATCGCAAATGAGCGTAACCGTAACTGCCGGTACGTACTATTGGAAAATAGTAACCAAAGACCAGGCAGGTAACAGCACCGCATCGCCGGTGTATCAATTCAAGGCCAATTAGAATGTAAGGCCCTTTCCAAAAACGCAAAACTCCCCGAAGCTTCGGGGAGTTTTTTTATTATTCAAATGCGGTAACCTTTACGCCGTCTTCCTTACCCAGCTTAAAGTAAGTACCGGTTACGGTTATCATTTCATCGGTTTTAACGGCCTTATACTGCTTCGGATCCTTCATGTTGGGTATACTTACCGTAGCATTAAAAAACTGCCCTTCAGCCACCTTTAATTTGGCCGTATAGCCATCTTTGCCGTGGGTTATCTCAGTCACCTTACCGCGTACCGTAAGTTCTTCACCCTCTTTAGGGCCGTCGGCAGGGGCAGCAGTGTCATTGGCGGCAGCCACAGTAGCAGTATCGGCAGGTTGTGCCAAATCAGGGTTACCCTTTACGGTGTACGACTTCAGTTCTTCAGGGTTGGCCGTTTCTTCCTGCTTTTTGTTGCACGAAGCCAGGGCTAAAAATGCGCCTAACGAGGCAATAACAAGGTTCTTTTTCATGGTGTGTATGTTTTTATGGCAAAGGTATTTCAAATTCGTTTACGCCATAAAAAAACCGGTACAAAAGCTGTACCGGTTTAAGCATATTTTAATAAAGCGTTTTGCAGGATTAATGCCCACCGCCGCTTACACGGTCGAAACTGATGCCCTGGCGGTTCAGTATGCCTTTTACAACAACAGCATAGATAGCAAGGTAAGCAAAGCAAAGCACACCTACAATGTAGCTGGCCTGTATGCCTATAATACCGGCAATCCAGCCTTGCAGCAGGCTCACTATACCACCACCCATAATCATCATAATAAGTAATGTACTTCCCTGTGTAGTATTTTTGCCAAGGCCACTTACCGCAAGGGTAAAGATACACGGCCATAGCGTACTACAGAACAGGCCGACACTCATAAATGCGTACAGGCTTATAGTACCGGTAGTAAGCATACCTACTATAAGGCCTACAACTCCTAATACAGAAAACAGTGCCAGCATGGTAGCAGGGTTACCTTTACTGATAAAGTCGGCTGCAATAAGCACTACAATAACTGCAGCATAATATTTAAACGGAGCAAGGTCGTGCCCCATAATGGCGCTTGCACCTAAAAACACACCAAAGGCAAGGTATGGCGCTATTATTTTGAAAATAGCCTGCAGGGTTTTATCATTAGTAAATGCACCTACAGCACCACCCCAACGGCCTATCATAAGGCTTGCCCAGTAGAGTGACACATAAGGGCCTACCGCACTTTCTACAAAGCCCAGTTTTGAAACCAGGTACGCCGGAAGGTTACTGGCAGTAGATACCTCTACACCTACATAAAGGAATATGGCAAACATACCCATAACAAGTTGCGGGTATTGCAGTGCCGATGTACGCGCCGGTGAAACATCTTTTACTTCCTCCTCCACTTCAGCTTCAGGCTGGTCTGGCAGTTTAGAAAATTTAAGGAACAAGGCAACAAGCAAAAATGCCGCACCCAGTATAAGGTAAGGTGCTTTTACGCTGTTAATGTCCACATCTGTAGCGGGTGCCGATGCTTTGCCAAAAATGGCAAAACTTATTAATAAAGGGCCTATTGTAGTCCCTAAGTTATTAATACCCCCGGCAAGCGTAAGGCGCTGAGAACCTGTAGCAATAGGCCCTAATGAAATAGCCAGTGGGTTTGCAACGGTTTGCTGAAGCGAAAACCCAAGGCCTACAATAAAAAGGCCTGAAAGCATCAGTGCAAAAGAACCGGTTTCAGCAGCAGGATAAAATAAAAGGGTACCAAATGCCGAAATGGCAAGGCCCACAGCAAGCGAATTTTTGTAGCCAAGACGTGCAACGATATCTTTCTTGGTGGCAGCCGAGATACCGATGTACAATAATGAACCCACGGTATATGCTACATAAAAAGCAAACGATACCAGCTGGCTTTGCCATGGCTCTAAACTGAATGCCTTTTGGAATACCGGGATAAGGATGTCGTTACTCGCGGCAACGAACCCCCAGAAAAAGAAAACTGTGACCAGCGGGATAAACTGTCCCCATTTGGTTTGCTCATTGGATGAACTCATAGTTTGGTTAAATTTGGGTTTAAGAGTGAATAAATGTTTGGGTTACTTATAATTGTGTTTATCTTATTCTGATTTTTTAACCTCTCCACGTGGCCCTATGCCGTTTGCATTAAAGGCTTCTATGGCAAAATAGTAGGCATCGCTCCTGTCCAGGCCGCTAAAGTAATACTCATTTTGCCCATATACCATAATTGAACCGTATAATTTATCAGGTTCTTTACCAAAATAAATCACATAGCCATCGGCATTTGGCTCCTGCTGCCATTTAAACCATACATTGCGGCGCTCTCCCTTAATCCTCGGTGCAGCACGCAGCGGCACAAAGTTATCAACGGCAGCGGGTTTCTCCCCTGCCCCTTTGCCAAAGATACGGAATCCGCTGACAGCAAACTTACCCGTAGGCATTTGTATGTTTTCCAGTTTAAGGTAACGGGCTTTGGCAGGTTTTTCCAGTTCAATGTAATCGTGGGGAACGTCCTGGGTATTCTTGCTCTTATCTATAAGTACTGTCCATTTCTTCCCGTCGTTAGACTGGTAAATGATGTACTTATGCCCGGTAGTGGTTTCGGGCTTGCCCATAAGCTCGGCATCCTGGTCGGCGTAATTAATCTGGATGGCATTAATCGTGCTCACCTCACCAAGGTCGCTGATGATGTATTCGCCTTTTTTTGCCGACTTGGCGCTCCAGTAGGTCTTTATATCCTCATCCGTAATATAATTTGCCTGGTAGCCGCCAAGGGTAGACGACACCTGTACGGGCTTATTGTAGTTAAGCAGCATCCAACCGCTGAAGGATGAAAGGCCGGTATGTCCTTTCTTTTCGGCAGGAAGGTAGGTAGGGTAATCGCCGTAAGCGGTATTGGAATATAAAGTCCCGTCGTTATCAAAACCCGCAGGCCAGATGCCCAGACGTCTTTCGAAGTTATTTTTTGTGGCAATAACTACGGTAGAAACATGCCAGTAACTGCCAAATCCATCTTCATACGTACCGCCGTGGCCTGCACCCTTTGCAAAGCCGCCCGGCTTATACGAAAACGGGTTGAACGACTGGTATACAAACGGGCCAAGGGGTTTATCACTTACAAAAACGCCGTCGCCATACCCGCTGAACTCGGTACCCGGGGCACCATATTGCAGGTAGTACTTACCGTTGTGCTTGTTCATATAAGCACCTTCCATAAAGGGCTGCATAAAGGTATTGTCGTTATGCTCGCCAAAGCGCTCCCAGCCGTGCTCATCGTCGTTCAGGGCAATGAGTGGTACGGGTTCGCCTTCCGGCTGGAAGGTTTTACGGTTCAGCTTTACGCCGTATATCGGGTACAGGTTGCTGCTGCCATAGTAGATATAAACTTCATCAGTATCTTCATCCCAAAAGATGTGCGGGTCCCAGGCACCGGCTTCAAACTTGTGTACCAGTTCTTTCCAGTTGTCGCCATCGGGCTTAGTGCTCATCCATATCGGGAAATCCTTCCCATGGGTAGAGCCTACCACCAGCATGGTATCGCGCACAAACGATACCGAAGGTGCACAAAGCTCATCGTACACCTTATGTTCCGGCCTCAGGAACTTACGCGGGATAAACTTCCAGCTCAGCATGTCCTTGCTGTGCCAGTAGCCCCACTGGTTGGTAGAAAAAAGGTAATACTCGCCTTTAAAAAAGGTAATTACCGGATCGGCCGTAGCACGGTGTTTGCCCTGTGTAACAAAGTTAGGTATGGGGCAATAACCGTAGTCTACGTTTATAGGGTTGCAATATGTTTTTTGCTGGCTGTAGCCAAATGTAAGGTTGGTTAAGATTAATAATACAGTTACAATATGTTTCATTAACGGTTTCTAATTGAGTGGGAAAAAGCTCACCGCCGTTCCCCCTCCTGCTGCCAGCTTCAGCTTCAGCTCAGATTTTGAGGTAACGGTCTGTGTCTTTATTTCGTAGCTCTTAGGGTTATTCTTCCAGTCGGCTTTTTTGCCATCCTGGTAAATAACCGCCTTGTATTTTTTACCCGGCGTAAGGAAATCAAGCGCTACCTTACTTTCGCGGGCATGCTCGTCGGTTATGGCGCCAAGGAACCAGTTTTCGCTGTTTTTGTCCTTACGGGCTATGGTAACATAGTCACCCGGTTCGGCCTCCAGCACTTTGGTATCCTGCCAGTCTACGGCCACATCCTTTATAAACTGGAATGCATCGGCATGTTTCTCGTAGTTTTCAGGCAGGTCGGCAGCCATTTGAAGCGGGCTGTACAGCGTTACATAAAGCGCAAGCTGTTTGGCCAGCGTAGTATGTACCTGCTCGTCAGACCCCGGCTTGTATACATTCATTTTTATCTCGAAGATACCCGGTGTGTAGTCCATCGGGCCTCCTAAAAGGCGTGTAAACGGCAGTATGGTTTCGTGTGCAGGCGGGTTGCCGCTGCTCCATCCGTTAAACTCATTACCACGAGCGGCTTCGGCAGCTATGTAGTTTGGCCAGGTACGGTGCACCCCTGTAGGGCGGCTCGATTCGTGGCTGTTTACCAAAAGCTTGTATTCTGCAGCTCGCTGTGGCACATAGTTAAAGTGGTTTACCATGGTTTGCCCGTCGTGGTATTCGCCACGCGGAATAATACGGCCCACATAACCGGTTTTTACTGCCGGGTAGCCGTACTTCACCATGTTTTCAAGGCCACGGTCCAGGTGGCGCTCATAGCTGGCTACTGCACCCGAAGTTTCGTGGTGCATAATCATCTTTACACCTTGTTGCTTAGCATATTCGCTTATGGCTTTAATATCAAAATCAGGGTATGGCGTTACAAAGTCGAACACTTCATCTTTCCAATGGCCGTTCCAGTCTTCCCAGCCGGTATTCCAGCCTTCAACCAGTACGCCGTCAAATCCGTTCTTTTTGGCAAAGTCGATATAACGCTTGGTATTCTCGGTAGTAGCACCGTGCGGTACACTTATGGCAGCGCCGGTCTGCTGGTTCTGTGCGTTTTGCGAACCCTTGTAATCCCAGCTGCTCTTACCTACGTGCATTTCCCACCAGATACCTACATATTTCATGGGCTTAATCCACGATACATCGGTTATTTTAGACGGTTCGTTAAGGTTAAGCACCATTTTTTGCGAAACTATCTTACGGGCATCGTCGCTTACCATTACAGTACGCCACGGCGTATTAAACGGTGCATGAAGAAACGCAAGGTCGCCCACAGCATTTGGCGCAAGGTTAGCCGTAAGGCTGAAGTTGTTGATGTTCAGGTCAAGGTGCATTATAGGGTAGTTGATAACTGCCGCCTCAAAAATGTTGATGTACAGCCCGTCTTTAGACTTCATCATCAGGGGCGATTGTATCACGTACCTTCCCCCTACCGATTTCAGCGCTATACCGTTGTTCAGGTTCAGCTTGTCGTTGTCTACTTTGCTCAGTGGGGTTTCGTTGTACACGTACTCCTGGCTGTCGTAGTCGCCCGGAATCCAGAATGCCTTGTGGTCTCCCGTAAGGTTAAACTGGGTTTCTTCCTTGCTTACTATAAAGTAATCAAGCTGGTCTTGTTTCGGGAACTCATAACGAAAGCCCACACCCTCGTTAAACACACGGAATACTATATCTACCCTGCGTTTGGTGCTTTGCTGCAACAGGGATACTTTTAGCTCATTATAGTTGTTCTTAATCACGGCCACTTCGCCCAGCACCGGCTTCCACTCATCATTTACAGATGACGACTGGCTGTTTACCACCGTAAAATCCTTATCGAAATCAGGCAGGTCTTTCAGCTTAAAGCCAAGGTAACTGTCTATGATTACAGCCTTGCCTTTGTACGTAACGCTGTAGTAGGGCTTACCTGCCGGGTTAAGTTTAAAATTTACACTTATTTCTTTGGATGGAGATAGTACGGTTTGTGCGGTTGCAACAAAAAATACGAAGATAAATAATGCGGTTAAGCGGAATTTCATGATTAAAAAATTTTCTAAATATACATATATCTAAAAACATCATAATAATTAATATCGCAAAAATAGCACGCCATTTTAAGCACAACACTAAAAACCACCTCTCAAATATTGCCTTTGCTGATATTCTATCAATTCCAATGCTTCGTTACGCAACATTTTAGTAAAAAGGCTGCCCCTAACCCGGGCAGCCTTTTGGAGCAAATTAACCAAACACTTATTTAACCAACTCGAAAGTACTTTTTAATGTAGCGTCAGAGCTTCCGCCAACGTATATTTCGAAGCCACCAGGCTCGGCTACAAACTTCATATTGATGTCGTAGAACCTAAGGTCGTCCGGTGAAATTTCAAACGTTACGGTTTTTGTTTCGCCTTTTTTAATCAGCAGCTTGTTGAAGCCTTTCAGCTCGCGTACCGGGCGGGTAACCGAACCTATAAGGTCGCGTACGTACAGCTGTACCACTTCTTCACCGTCGTAGTTTCCGGCATTTTTCACATCTACGCTCACCGTGATTTTACCGTTAGCCGAAAGCTTTTGTGTGCTAAGCTTCAGGTTAGAATACTGGAACGTTGTATAGCTAAGGCCGTAACCGAAGGCATACAGCGGGCTGTTATCTGAATCGGTGTAACGCGATTTGTATTTCTGTTCTGCATCTTGTGGGCCAAGGTACGGACGGCCTGTATTTTTGTGGTTGTAGTAGATAGGCACCTGCCCTACACTGCGTGGGAATGTCATAGGCAGTTTACCGCTTGGGTTGCTTACGCCGTAAAGCGTTTGTGCAATGGCATCGCCACCCATAGTACCAGGGTACCATGCTTCAAGTATGGCATCCATGTTGTCGTTTTCCCAACTAAGGGTAAGCGGGCGGCCGTTCATAAGTACCAATACAACCGGTTTGCCCAGTTTCTTAAGTTCCGCAAGGAACTCTTTCTGGATGCCCGGCAGGTCGATGTTTACCTGGGATGCAGCCTCACCGGTCTGGTTTTCAAACTCACCCATTACGGCAACAATAACATCGGCATTTTTAGCAGCATTAATAGCCGCCTGTATACCGTCGCGCTTGGTGTCTTTTATCTCAACACCTTTTGTAAACGATACTTTACTCTTATCGGTAACCAGCTTGTTTATACCTTCCTGTACACTTACGGCATAACCGTTACGGTCGCCTGTAGCAGCCCATGAGCCTATAATATTGTACTCATCATTAACCAGCGGGCCTACAAAAGCCACTTTCTGGCTTTGCTTCAGCGGAAGTACGTTGTTGCTGTTTTTAAGCAGTACCATTGATTTATTGGCAGCAGCAAGCGCCGCATCAAGGTATTCTTTTTTATAGATGGTAGCCTTTTCGCGCTTATCGTCGCTGTAGCGGTACGGGTCTTCAAACAGGCCAAGGTCGTACTTGGCTTCAAGGATACGGCGGCAGGCGTCGTCTACCTGTGCCATAGTTACCTTGCCTTCCTCAAGGTTCTTTTTGGTATACTTCAGGTAAATTGCGCCCACCATGTCCATATCGATACCTGCGTTAAGCGAAAGCTCGCCTGCATGTTGTTCGTCTTTAGCGTATCCGTGCGCTATCATTTCGTTCATACCGGTATAGTCGGTAACCACAAAACCTTTAAAGCCCCACTCGCCTTTCAGTATATCGTTCATAAGCCATTTGCTTCCTGTAGACGGCACACCGGCTATTTCGTTAAACGAAGCCATAAACGTAGCCGAACCGGCATCTACCGTAGCCTTAAAAGGCGGCAGGTATACTTCGCGCAGCAGGCGTTCGCTCATGTCTACGGTGTTATAGTCACGGCCTGCCTCAGCAGCGCCATAAGCGGCAAAGTGCTTGGTACAGGCCAATATGGTATTCAGGTCGTGCAGGCTTTTGCCCTGGAAACCTTTTACACGTGCAAATGCCATTTTGCTACCCAGGTAGGTATCTTCACCGGCACCTTCAGACACACGGCCCCAACGCGGGTCGCGGGAAATGTCTACCATCGGTGCAAACGTCCAGTGCACACCCGATGCAGCTGCTTCGGCAGCAGCCACCTCGCTCGATATGCGTGCTACCTCAAGGTCCCACGAAGCCGTTTCACCCAATGTGACAGGGAAAATAGTACGATAACCGTGAATAACATCATACCCGAAAAGGATAGGAATCTTAAGGCGAGAATTGTCCAGGTTCATTTTCTGCACCTTACGGGTATAGTCTACACCTGTGGCATTCAGTATACTCCCCACGTTACCTTTCTTTATTTCGTCTACCCAGTTGGTACCGCTTTTAGGGCCGGTAATGGTACCATCGGCGGTAAACTGCACCAATTGGGCAATTTTTTCGTCAACGGTCATCTTACCCATAAGTTCGGTAATGAACTCGTTTTTCGGTTTGATGGCGGTGGCTGTCTTTTTTCCTTTCTGCGCATAAACCGATATTGTGGTACAGGCCAAAAGGAGAAGTACTGTTCTTTTATTCATTCTTTTTCTTCGTTTGTGGTTTTTATAGTAAAATGTTTATGGACGTTGTTGTTTCAGCATCCATTCGTACACCGCCGGGTCATCATATACCCGTGTCCAGCTGTCGTGGCCGGCATCGTCAAAAATGGTAAGCTCCATGTCTTTGGCACAAGGCTTTAGCTGTTTGTAAATGTCAATGGCATAGTGCACCGCTACCGCATCATCCAGCAAACCGTGGTAGATGCGTATAGGTATGCTGCCCAACTTCGTGCAATCCTCCATCATCGGTACGCTGTCGACATATCCGGCAATAGGCACTAAAGCCGCAAACGCTTCGGGGTGTGCCTGGGCTACTTCCCAAACGCCCCACCCGCCCATGCTAAGGCCTGTGAGGTAAATGCGTTTTGCATCTATGTTATTTTCCTTTACAATTTTCTGTATCAGTCTGTATACCGCTTCTGCATCGTACAGCTCGTTATCGGGGCATTGCACACCCAAAACGTACGCATCAAGCGTATGGGTTTTCAGGTATTTAAACGGCCCGTGTATTTTAAGCAGTTCCGTATCGGTACCCCTCTCACCCGAACCGTGCATGAACACAATAAGTGGTTTCTTCTCTTTTTTGGCATTCTCCGGAATGTGCAGCGCATACGTAAGCTGCCGTGTTACCGTGATTTCCGTTTTAAAAGAACCAGAAACATCTTTTTGGGCAAGCGCCGCTGTACTAAGCATCAGGGCAAAAACCGCAAGGGTTATTTTCTTCATGCCTAAAAGCCGTATTTACCCGAATGGAAGCCAAGGTTCAGTAAGCCCTGTTTTACCTCAGGTGCGTTCATAAACAGGTTCCAAAGCAGGCCGCTGCGGTAATTTTCTATCATTACCGGTGTAGGCCCCTGGTCTATGGCCAGATACCATTTTACGCTCCAGTTATATTGCTGGCTGTGCGCATCATAAAAGCCTGCCGGCCCCCACGCCAGTGAACTGTGGTTTTCGTACAGGTTCCTCATAAAGGCAATGCTCTGCTGTGGTGTGTACACTATAGAACTTGCCGCCGCTGTAGGTGAAATCACACCCGTGTCGTTATTCGGCTGGTGTGCAGTATAGCCTGTAGTGCCATCGGCATTACGTGTATATGAAGCCGTAAGCCCCCAGTAGTCTGCACCGTAACCGGCAAAATGGTGCGGGTTTTCCACACAATATTTATAATCGATCATTACCTGGTTGTAGTTAAGGTCCCAGTAGTTAGCATACTGGTCTGTAAGCTGGTGCGGGTCTAACCCCAGGTAAGAATAATGTGCCCAGAATAGTGGCCCTCCGTACTCTTCGGAGTAGTTGTGCTTCAGGATAAGCGGGTAACCGTATTTGGTATTCGCAGAAACGATATTACCGTTCCTTGCCCAGCCCTTGTGGTACGGTGCGGCTGTAATGCCGTGTGTAGGCGAAGCGCTTGCCAATATGTAAGTAATAAGGCATTCGTTATAGCCTTCCAGCGGGAAATTCATTTCCCAGTTATAGTTAGGTGACCAGTGCCAGTACAGCACATCCTGCCCGTTTCGGTACCAGTCCCAGTCTACACCTTTCCAAAGCGCATCGTAGCGGTTAGCCAGCGCTTTTTCATCGGCAGTACCGTTTTTAAGGTACTCGCGTACACAGATAAGCCCTTCGCAAAGGAAAGCGGTTTCTACAAGGTCGCCGCCGTTATCTTTTGTTCCAAAGGGTTTTACATGTCCGGTATTGCCGTCCATCCAGTGTGGCCATGCCCCGTGGAAACGGTCGGCATTTTCCAGGAAAGTGGCTATTTTGCCCATACGCTCTGTAAACTGCGCACGGGTAATGTAACCACGCGAATCTGCTGCTATAAGCGACAGTATACCGAATCCGCTACCGCCCGTGGTAACAATGTTAGCATCGTTATCAGGGTAATTACCATCCGGATGGTACCTTTCGCGTGCCAAACCTGAATTTGGCTCAGCATAATCCCAAAAATATTTTACAGTCTGCTTTTCAACAAGGTCAATCAGCTGCTCGTCGGTAAGCGGCGTAGCAGGTGTTTCGGGCGTAGTACCCGAAGAGTTTTTAGTGTCTGCGCTGTTACACTGTACAAACAATGCAGCAACCGCAGCTATAAGGGGAAGTTTTATTTTAAAGTTGAAATGATAGTACATAGCAAAAAAAAGTGTCCTTTCCCCCGAACCTCACACAAGGGGGAAAGGACTTTATTAATAATTAATAACCGGGATTTTGTGCCATACCAGGAGTTTGTATCAGCTGGTCATACGGTACCGGGAACAATTCGTGGGTACCTACAGTAAAGGTTTTTCCGGCAGCTGTCATGGCAGCCTGTGCCTGGCCTGTACGTACCAGGTCGAACCAACGGTCGTGCTCAAAGGCAAGCTCCAGGCGACGCTCATTCCATATTGCAGCCCTAAGTGCAGTACCTCCTGCCGCTGTAGAAGCTGCAAGATTTACACGTGCCCTTACTACATTCAGTGCTGTAAGAGCTTCGCTGGTATTACCCAGTTCGTTAGCGGCCTCAGCTTTTATAAGATACACTTCTGCAAGGCGAAGGATACGGATATTTTTATCGGCATCATCGGCACCGGCATTAGCGCTTGAGTACGCTTTTTCATTGTACATAGGGTTTTCTACGGCAGCACTTACTTCGCGTCCATCATATAGTGTTTCACCTGCAAAAATGATTGTAGCATCCCTGCGTACGGCATCACCTTCGGCATTAAACGCATTAAGCAGGTTTTGCGAAGGCGTGTTAAAGCCCCAACCCCATCCGCTGGTACCGCGGGCACCCTGGGTTTGCGTATACTGTTGTACGCCATGGGCAACAACTTCACCACGCGCCTGAACTTCAAAGATAGATTCAGTGCCGTTTTCGGTTTCTACCCTCCATAGCGTAGCGTAATCTGCCTCAAGACCATATTGACCCGAAGTAGTTACAGTGTTGGCCATATCATATGCCTGTTGCCATTTTTGCTCATAAAGGTATACTTTGGCAAGCAGTGCCTGTGCAGCGCCTTTAGTAGCACGGCCAAGGTCAGCCGATGCATATTCACTCTTCTGCGGAAGCTTGGCTATTGCATCAAGAAGGTCTTCTTCAATATAAGCATATACATCTGCTTTAGGAGCACGTACAGTAAGGTCTATGTGTTGCAGAGGCACATCGCCCCAACCCCTTACAAGCCAAAAATAGTGTAGTGCTCTAAGGAATTTAGCCTCACCAATAAGCCTGTTTTTATAAGCTTCGTCTGTAAGCCCATAGCTTTCAGTATACTGGATAGCGTAGGTAGCACGGCCAATGGCTTTGTACCAGTTAGCCCACATGGCACCAAACGAACCCGAACTGCTGGTAAACTGTAGTGCATCAAGCTGGTCTTTATCGCCACCTGTATCGCCGGGTGAGCTGCCTTTATCAGCATTATCTGAAATTATTTCAGTAATACCAAGGTAAGAGAAGGCATAATCCCACTCGGTAAGCATACCGTAAATACCGTTTACATATTCTTCTGGAGTGGTAGCTACCCCACTGTCTTCTTCAGTAATGTTCCTCCTTGAATCTACATCAAGAAAATCATCACAACCGGCCAGCAGCATTGTGCCTGCCATAAGATATATTAAACTTTTATATCGTTTTTTCATAACCAATTTTTATTATAGATCTATTTGAACCCCAAAAAGGAATGTTTTAAGCGTAGGATATGCAGAAAGCTCTATACCTGCTGTTTCACCCGGTATACCGTTATTGTTCAATTCCGGTGTAAAGCCAGAATATTTAGTGAACATGAAAGGGTTTTGTGCTGTAGCATATACCCTTACTTTGGTAATGTCTTTTACTACATCTTTAAAAGTATAACCTACTGTAATATTATTAATCCTGAAAAAATCACCATCTTCAAGGTAGTAGCTTGATGCTATTGCTGTACGGTTTGCACCCGGATTTTTGTTGGTAGAACCCTCACCTGTCCAGCGGCCGTTAAATGTATCAGCAGTAATGTTTTCACCACCGTCTATACGGGTACCTTTAAGGCCGTTGTATACTTTATTACCACCTGCACCGTAACCGTCTACAGAAAAGTCAAGCCCTTTCCAGTTGAAACCAATATTAAGACCTACAGTATATGTTGGCAGGTATGAACCAAAGAATTTTTTATCCCTGTCGTCTATCACACCGTCACCATTCTGGTCTTTGTAACGAATTTGGCCCGGCTGGGCACCGCTTACGTGGGCATTAGCATCAATATCGGCCTGGTTTTGCCATACGCCGTCTGCCTGGTACATCCACCATGCATATACGGGCTGGCCTTCCTGAAGGCGTTTTGTAATTTGTCCGTTTGCAAGGCTACCGCCTGTTTGGCCGTCATAAGCAGGTTTTACATTTTCAAGGGTGTTTTTGTTTTTACCAAAAGTACCGCCTATATAGTAGCTAAAATCCTCTCCAATCTGGTCTTTCCAGTTAAGGGCAAGTTCAAAACCTTTATTACTTACTTCACCACCATGGTCATAATAATTTTCGGTGTAAGGTGAATCCAGTAACGGTTTTACACGCAGTATAGCATTGGTTGTAGTACGGTCATACAAATCTACACTACCTGTTAGCCTCCTGTTTAGTAATTCAAAATCTAAACCGGCATTAAGCTCTTTGGTTTCTTCCCAGCTTACGTTAGCAGCAGGTGAACCTACATAAGCACCACCTACAAGCACCTGGTTAGGACCAAAAACATAGTTGTTGTTGTTACTTCCCGAAGCATTGTAAATTACGGTATTGTTAAACGGTACCTGGGCGTTACCCATTAAACCGTAACCGGCACGGATTTTAAGGAAATCAAGGCCTTTAATATCGCTCAGGAAGTTTTCTTTAGTAAGTGCCCAACCTGCAGCAACCGATGGGAAAGTCCCCCAATAATCACCGTTTTTCTTAAAGTTACTGTTACCGTCCCTCCTTATGTTAGCTGTAAGGAAATACTTCTCATTATAATCGTACTGTACCCTTCCGAAATAAGAAAGTATTTGGGTAGGCGTGGCATAATACTGAGTAGCGGTTATGCTTGCAGGGTCTGCCTGCTCTATATTCCAATATTGTTTTTGTGTAGGAACATCGTAGCCTGAGATAGAAGAATAATAAATATCATCCCTCTTATCTTTAGTGAAACCTGCAACTACAGTAAGGTTATGATTGTCAAAAGACTTGTTAAACGTCAGGAATGTATCCCAGTTGTAACGGAAGCTTTCTGTATCAGCATACGAAAGCATGTTGTTTGCATTGGTGTAGTTACCTTCCGGTGCTCCGGCCTGAAGTGCATCATATTGTGCATCAGTCCTTGTAGGGTCGGCGGCAAGCCATGTACCACGCATGTTGTTGTAAATCCTTGTTTTAGCAAAACTCTTACTTGCACCAAAACGTGAATTTACTTTTAACCAGTCGGTTACTTTAAGCTCGGCATCAAACATACCCTGAAGCTGCGACATTTTAGTTTCTTCATTGTTAAAGTAAACTGACGCAAGAGGGTTGCCTATCGAGTTCAGGCGGCCTATACTTTCGCCGGGGCCTGCGGTGTAACCTACAACACCTGTGTTTTGGTTGTAGAAACTTTGCCCCCATTGCCCTGACTCAAATCGTGTAGGTACTATAGGTGCCTGCCTGTATGCCTCGTCAAACGCGCTAAACGGTTTAGGGTTTGTTTTTGTAAACGAATAGCTTACATTTTGGCTCAACTTAAGCCTGTTATCAAAAAAGTTGTAGCTTGTATTAGAACGTAGTGTGTTACGGGCTATTTTGTTACTGTCTAAAACACCGTCTTCGGTATAATTATTAAAGCTGAAATAGTAGTTACCCCTTTCACTACCGCCCGAAAGAGCCACATTGTTATTTTGGGTTTGGCCAACATCTGTTAAAGCATCATACCAGTTTGTATTATAAGGCTGGTTTGCCGAAAGGTAAACAGGTGCCGGTAATGTAGCTTGGTTTTCGTTGTAGTACTGTACGTACTGGCTGGCATTGGCCATCTTCACCTGGTTAAGGGTAGACCTTGCACCGTAAGAAGAACTAAGGCTGATGTTCATTTTGCCATCCTTACCCTTTTTAGTCGTAATAAGTACAACACCGTTTGCAGCGCTACTACCGTAAATTGCAGCAGATGAAGCATCTTTAAGTATGTCCATAGAGGCGATATCAGCCGGGTTAATATTACTGATATCGGCAGTTACCACACCATCTACAACATAAAGCGGCGTGGAACCTGATGATGCCGTACCAAGACCCCTGATACGTACCGTAGGGGTAGCACCGGGAGCGTCGTTTGTAACAATTTGTACACCGGCCACTTTACCCTGAATGGACTGCATGGCATTGTACTGCGGCTGTTTCTGGAACTGGTCTGCTTTTACAGTACCTACAGCACCGGTAAGGTTAGAACGTTTTTGTGTACCGTAACCTACAACTACTACTTCCTGAAGGTTTGTTGAGGCACTGGCTTTCATTGTAATTTTCATTGGGGCAGCTGTGGCTACTGCCGTAACGGTATCAAACCCCAGCATGGCGAAGGAAAGTTGTGCCCCTTCGGTGGCTGCTATGGTAAAATTACCGTCGAAATCTGCCGTGGCAGACACATTACTGCCTGCTACAGTAATGTACACATCAGGTACAGGTAGGCCGCTTTCATCGGTTACCTGGCCTGTAATTTGCTGCCCGTGGCTGATACCCCACATCAGCAGCAAAAAACCCAGAATAAAGTTTTTCATAAAAGGAACTATGTTAAAAGTTAGCTCTACGAAAGTACAAAGCTAAAACGTTATAGCTGTATTAATTAACACTTCTCAATACTACATCAAAAGGAGTAAAAAATGTTTTAAATAATTGATATACAAAAATTTAAAACTAACCTTTATACATCATTAAACAGGCAAATGATGTAGTGATGATGTATTGAGGAATCCTTAATATAGAGTGAAATTTTAAGAAAATCGAAAATTTAAAATGCTAATTATACGCTTATCATAAATCGAGTAAGGCTCTCTTCGGTAGTTATGCCCAGTTTTTTCCTTAAACGGTATCGGTGCAGCTCTACCCCGCGGAACGATATATTCATAAGCGGAGCTATCTCTTTAGAGGATAAATTCATCTTTAAATAGATGCAAAGCTTAATATCTTTAGATGTGAGTTCAGGATATTTCGACGTAAGTCGGGCTACAAATTCTTCATGGCTTTTTACAAGGTTCTTCTCAAAACTCTGCCATTCATTTTTGCTGATAGAACTGGTTTTTATAATCTTTTTTATACGGGTAACAAGCTTGGCAGCGTCTTTTTCGGCGTCCAGCGCCTCCTGTATGCTTTCTATCATTTCGCTGTGCTTGGCTATGCTCAACGATTTACCGGCCACCTCACTGGCTTTGGTCTGCACTTCCATTTCCAGGCGGTGTTTTTCAAATTCCTGTTGCCTCAGCTTCATTTCGCTTTGGTGCTCCACTTCCATAATCTGGGTCCTGTGGCGCATTTCTTCCTCATTAAGCCTTACTTTTTGCAGGTATTTTAGGTGGTTCCAACGGTAATACAGGAACAGCACCAGCACAGTAAACCCTATATATATCAGTACCATATACCATGAAAAATACCATGGCTTGTTTACGTGAAAATCGTAACGGGATACTAAGTTATACCCTGCCCCATTATTGTAATATACTTCTATTTCATGGTTGCCACTCGCCAGGTTGTTCAGTACTATCTTGCCCGAACGCAGCGGTGTGGCTGCACTGCCGTCTATACTATATTGCAATTCACCCTTCTTGAACCCAAATAATGGCGATATTACATCAATCTCTATAGTAGTATTGTGTTTTATCTCAGTATCATCCGTTACAAGATTACCTTCATAAAAAGCTTCAGTGGTAATTTCAGGCTTTTGCACAGCAGGCAGTTTTTTGGCTATGGTGAAAAAACCGTCATCAAGGTTTACAATGATCTTATCGGGCGAATTGTATACTTGTATGTTCTCTATAATTAGGCGTCCCTGGTAATATTTTTCGGGGATAAGGCGCCACGAAAAGCCTTTCCCTTTCTGGGTTACGATATACAACAGGCTGTTTTTAAATATCAGGAAGTTGTCGTCATCTACAGGGATTACGTCTGATATGGCACCAAACTCGTCATTAAATACCTTATTCTTTTCCAGCTTACCTGACAGTGAATTATAGGTATACCAAGAATTGTTTATAAGGAACAGTACCTGGTTGCGGAAGCTGAATATTTTTACGCCATAGTCGCTCTTTATGTTATTCTCTGCCGAAACGTTCTGTACCTGCTTTACAGTAAAATTATCGTCATAAGTAATGCGGTACAGGCTACGGTAATTGTCTGCCGCCCATAGTTCACCCGGATGGTTTTGGGCTATGTTTCGTATCGGCTTACGAAGTTTATCCAGTATTTTATATTCCGAAAGCTTGTTGATGTCGGTATACACCGCTATGCCTGAATAATTTGCCTGGAAATACACGCCATCAAATTTACTTTTAAGGAACTTCCACCCCCCGTTAACGGGGCTGACTTTATTCAGGCTGTTGCCGTCGTATTCAAAAGTACCGTCGTTATGCCCCAGTATAAACTTATTCCCGTTTTGGTACACGTCCCACACCTGCCCCTGCGAATTTGGTATAGCATCAAGTACACCATCTTTACAGGTAAAAATACCGTGGTTGGTTACCAGCAGGTAGCCATTGGGTATCACTGAAAGCGAATATACCGAACCAAGTATACCGGAATTATCTGTAAATAAACGTATAGGAGAATTTACCTCGACATGTGCAATACCGTTATCAAGCCCCAGCCAAAGATCGTTTTCACTATCAGTATTCATGCTGAGCACCGCATTGTTCTTCAGGGCATTCTTGCGGCTCAGATTTACAAAAGTGTTATCGGTAAGGTTTACGATATAAAGCCCCTGGCGCGATGTACCTATAGCCAGCTTATTATTACCCAAAAACTTGGCCGAAAGAATGATTTCTCCTTTTACAATAGTATTCAGCGGACTTTGCCATGACGAAATACTACTGCCGTTTGCAATAAAAACACCATCACTTTTGGTAAAAATATAAATGGAACCATTATGCGCCTCCATACCGTGGATAATAGCGCCATCACGCAACACTTCCCACCCCTGTACAGGGACAAAAGTGTTACCAGCCAACCTGAATACTCCCTGGCTGGTGGTGGCAGCATAAACCGCATCGTTAACAACATAACAGTATGATATTTGCGACGGGAAATTCAGGCGGAGGGTTTTGCCGTTTTCATGAACATATAGTGCATTAAACGACTGGAAATACAGTTTTTTCCCAAACCGGAAAATCTTCCATATCTCTTCATTACCCGAAAATCCCTTAAAAACTCCTTCATCAGAAAGGGATGTGTACTCCATTTTACCGTTAGTCCTTGTCCAGCATCCAAATTCCTTATACGAACCACAGTATATTTTATCACCTTCACAAAAAATTGACCTTATAATGGTACGGTTTGGCAAGGCATAGTGTTCCCATTTCACACCATTAAAACGTACAAGGAAATGGTTATTGGCAAAATACATGGCCTTATCATTACCCTGAAGCACATTCCATACCTGGTTATCACCCTCGTACTCGTATTTGGTAAAATTCTCTACGAAAGGCAGCATTTGCTGGGAAAAAACGGCTGTCGTATATATAAGTGAAGTAAATAACAGTAGCAGTACGCGAATTTTCATCTGAAAAGGTTTACAAGGCAAATTTACTAACTAATTTAAGGCAAAACAGCCTAAAAAAATACCCCTCTTAATGGAGGGGTACATTTTCTTTTACATATCCGTTAAGGTATTTAAAGCGTGGCGCCAGCCTGCCGTGTTCGGCAATGACCGCCCGCTGTAAAATACCGTCTTTATCATTATTAAAAAACGCCGGGATTACATGCTGTAAAAACATTTCGCCAAAGCCTTCGCTGGAATCACGCGGCAATTCGCACGGCAGGTTATCAACCGCCATTACCACTACCGCCGCAGGATGGTACATGTCTACCTCCTCCCCTGTCGACGTGTTATAACCGTAAAACGGCTCGGCAATGGTAGATGCACGATGCGTACATGCCACCGGGCCACCGGTATCACACGAAATGTCTGCCACAACCTTTAGCTTGCACGCCTTATCCTTCAGCATGGCAGCCGTAAGAATATCGGGCGCATTATTTCCATGAAAATGTCCGGCAATAAATATATCTGCTACATTAGCATATTTAGCAAAATCCGACTCGAACTCCTCGGCACGGGTAAAGAACTCTACATTACCCATTGCAGCCTCGCCGTCTTTGCGCTTGTTGTAGTCCAGCACATCTATATTAGTGTATACCGGCCTATCGTAGTTTTTATTTAGGAAATCAGCGGGGCTCACTTCCTTTATTTTAATTGCATCAAGTATCTCCTTGGCGCCTATGCCCACTTTGCCTTTGCCTGTAAGGACAATTTTAACCGGGGGCATGTATATCCTTTTAAGCCTGGCTACAAGCTCCTCTTTACCGGCAAGTGTTTCGGCCTTTGGCAAATTATGCAATTCAAACTTCATGCAAAACGCCCTGAAAGCATTGTACGTACCTACTATACCTGCGTAACGGCCAAAACCAATAAGCCTTTTACCCGTTTCATCTATTACCGTTTCGTGGTCGTACAGGGTAATGTCTTTGTCTAAAATTGCCTGCAGCATCTTCTGGTTGTGCTGCTGCTTTTTTATAGTATGTGAAAAAAAGAAGTATTTCTTACCCGGTATAAGTTCCGCTACGGGGATTTCCTTAACGCCTATCAGAACATCGCAATCGGCAAGATTATCGGTAATTTCAAAACCAAGCCGTGCATATTCCTCATCTTTAAAAATACGTATATCAGAGCTTTCCACCTTAAATTCCGCATCAGGGTACTGTTCCCTAAAGGCTGCAAGTTTTTCGGGAGAAAACACTACCCTTTTATCGGGCGGGGATTTTCTTTCTTTAAGTAAACCAAATTTCATAGCTTCTAAAACCTTATTGCATTGTTTGTAATTGTTAATTTATCAAATACGAAAACGATATAATAAATATAAATCACTTTCAAAACAAATCAACACGTCAAATATAACAAATATTCAACAGAAAAGAGTTTTCACAGAAATAATTATTTGTTACTTTTGCAACACATAAAAAGGTATGATCTTTGTAAAGATTATACCCGCTTACGGGGTCGACTGGTTTTGACAGCAGGCCGATGTGAACAGTAAGCACGCCGGGAAATGGGGCTGTTCCCGTACATCATTGCTCCAAAACTTTAAACGGCGAAAATAACTACGCTCTTGCTGCTTAATTCTGAACTATAGTAAGAATAGCCTCGTCCCTGCAAGGCAGGGAGGCGGGATTCTCCTGAAAAGCCCTGGTTTATGGCGTTTCGATTAGGAGAACCGTAAAAGTAAACCTGGGGATGGCTTCGCTTCGCGGCTGTCCTGAGACAACTGAAGCTAAGTAGTGTGTGGCGGTTTCCGGCCAAGCATACTATCGAAAACCCAAGCGGAAACTAAGCGTGTAGAAAGCTCTTTACCTCCTTGTTTGGACCCGGGTTCGATTCCCGGCGACTCCACTTTCAGCTTTCAGGCGACTTTTTTAAGAAGCCTGAAAAATGATGAAAACATTTCAAAAAACCCTAAAAACCTGCAAGTTACGTGATTTGCAGGTTTTTTTATTTCCCCTGCAATCACCAAAATTTTTAAAAACGCTCAAAGTTTCTGTGGCAAAATCGTGGCAATTTCTATCTGGCAAAAAAATTGTCACGATTTTGCCACAAAAAATCAATTAAATAACTGATTTACAAGACATAAACAACATTAACAACTTGACTGAAGAACGGCATAATTGTAAATTTATTAATGTTTAAATTTTGTACAAGTCTGGCTATTATTTTTGGTGCAAAATTGATTCGGGTACGCCACTCCACGTCTCCTGTAGCCTCCGGGCTTCCTCCTGTGTGATGCTGATTACACTGCCATGGCGGGGGTTAAAGTCCTTCGTAAAGGATTCGGGTTCTTTTGTAAATAGGAAAAGGTCCGTACTGCGTTGGAATTCGTAGCGTTGATTAGCATACAAGTCGTACATCAGGATATACTCATTTGAACTATTCAGCTTAAAAATACTGGAGCCTTCAACAACTATTGCTTTTTCAGAATAAGCATCAAGATATTTATAATCCTCAATCCACGGTCCTTTAAGGGATTTTGAAGTTGCCTGCTGAATTCCATTTTTATATTCTTTGCCATTCTCATCTTTAGTATAGCTTTTATAAAAAAAGTGATACATTCCATCTTTGTATACAATATCACCATCTATGGCGCCATATTTTGCCCTGAACATTAACTCAGGCTCTTTCTCAAAACCGGAAAAATCCTTATTGGCATACGCACAATAAAAATCAAGGTTAGTATCGCCCTCAAAGCGTACCGTAAAGTATACCATATATTTTTTCTCACGGGTATCATAAATCGTCTGAGGTGCCCATACCCATTTTACATTTGAAAATTTCTTGGGATAGCTTTTTGCGAGGTCAATACTATTATGACTCCAGTTTATAAGGTCCTCTGACTTTAGCAAAACAATACCGGGATTATGGTCCCATCCATTTTTAACGGTATACATATCGGTAGCAGTCATGTAAAATGACTTATTATCATGTCCCCGAAGGATATGTGGATCCCTGATTCCGCCCGTTTGAGAAATTACTTTTGACTCTAACACCGGATTGTTATTGTTAAGGGCGTACCAGTTCTTTGCATCAGCGCTAACCCCGAAACGGAGTTGCTCCTGGTTGGCTTTTGGACCCGACCCTTCAAAATAGGCAAACAGGTAACCTGCAAAATTATCTTGCTGTGCGCAGGCATTGATTGAAAAAACCAAAATTAAAATTCCTATGATACTTTTCTGCATGAGATTCTATTGTAATTTCTTATTGTAATTTGACTGACCATTAATTAATGGAAAAGCCTGCAGGAAACCACTCCTGCAGGCACCCTTGTAAAAAATACCTAAACAAACTCTCAATTTATTTAGTTGCTGTAACCCGGGTTTTGTACCAAATTGCTGTTAGTCTGCAAAATGGCATAAGGTATAGGGTATAATATTTTTGTGGCATCGGATGGGTCATGCGAAAACCATGATTTTGTAGTAAATACACCAAACCTTATAAGGTCTTGCCTGCGGCGGCCTTCCTGGCAAAATTCCCAGCCTAACTCATCGAGCATGCGGCCGTAAATAATATTTGCCCCGCCTTCGTAGGTTTGCGAATATGTGTCGCGCCTTCCGTAGTCGTAGGTGCTGCCTGCTGCCAGTTCGGCATCTGTTACCACCGCTTCGGCAGCGTTATCAAAGTAGCGTGTACGCACCATGCTAACCAATGCCCCTGCACCCGGCTGGCCTGAACGTAGCAGGGCTTCGGCTTTCATCATAAGTATGTCTGCGTACCTGAACATAGGGAAATCATTACTCAGGCGGTTAGTAGCACCAATCTTGTATTCAAATTTACCCCACCTGTATCCGTCATCTTTATCAGACTCATCTATAGAAGGCACCGAATTAGTATAGTTAATGCTAAGCAATTGGCCGGAGCTACTGTATTGCGGTCCCTGTATGTAATTTAAATCAAGGCGCTTATCGTTAGGGTTAAAACTGCTTATAAACTGGGGTATGGCACATACACCACCCCAGGGCGAATTTGTAAACTCATAAGTGCTCTGGTTTTCCTGTGCAAGTGTTTGCATGTGGAAGTCAAATGCATTCCAGTCAGTTACATACTTTTCGTCTAAAGGAAGCGCATATATAATTTCTTTTGAGTTTTGGTTTTCTGTAACAAAAACATTTTTTTGTGAAGGCTCAAGGATATAATTGCCAGATGCCATTACCGCATCGCATTCTGTTACACATTGCTGCCACATAGACTGGCCACGCCAAATTTCGGCATTCAGGTACATTTTTGCCAGCAGGGTGTGTGCCACCCACTTGTTCATCCGGCCGTAATATGCACCGGTAGGTGTTTCAGATAGCAGCTCAATATTGCTGTTAATTTCAGAAACAATGAAATCAAAAACCTGGGCGCGAGTAGACTGCATAGGCAGGCTTGTATCGGCATAGTCAGTTACTATCGGCACATTACCATACAGGTCTACAAGTATATAGTAATAAGATGCTCTTAACACTTTCAGCTCGGCTATAACCGAGTTTTTTATATCATCGGTTGTAAAGGTTATAAGGCCGGTATCTATCTGGTACAATATCCTGTTTACGGTATTAATACCTTCAAAAGTACGTGCCCAGCCCTGATATATACCGTCGTCATTACTGGTCCAGGTATGCTGGTGCCATCTTTTATAAATATAGCCGTCTATCCAGCCTATGCCTATACGGGCAGGTATTACATCCTGATCTGCAGATAGCTCCTGGGTCCTTACAACACCGTTCCATAACAGCATTGTTTTACGCCACGGCACGTAAGCAGCATTTACCAGTGCACTGATGTCCGTTTCCGTTTCGGGGTGGTACTGTTCGCTTACAACACTTCCGTAGGCGTTATCATATACGTCTGTACAAGACGATATGCTTCCTATAATTGCCAAACCGGCAATGATATATAGATTTTTAAGTTTCATTTTCTTTTTCGTTTATGGGTTAAAAATTAGCCTGTACGCCAAAGGCAAATGTCCTTGTGGTAGGGAATTTTTGCCTGCTGTCTATCCCCGGCGAAAGCCCCGATGTGTTCACTTCAGGGTCTATACCTTTATACCCAGTTATAATCAGTGCATTGTTTACAGAACCGTAGAGCCTTAATGATGATATGGTTTTGGTTTTTAGGTTCTTAAAATTATACCCCAAGGTTATGTTATCTATTTTCCAATAGTCACCATCTTCTATGTAATAGCTGTTAAATTCGGCCTGTACATCGCGGCTTAGTGTGGTTTTGCCAAAAACCTTGTCGTTTACAGATGCCAGCCTGTTATCCCTGTAACCGTTTTGTGTACCTTCAAAGTTCATACGGGCTTCGTTAATAACCTGGAAGTTAAATGCCCCCCTCATGTTTACGGTCAGGTCAAGGTTTTTGTAATTAAAGGTGTTGTTAAACCCGGCGTACCATTTAGGTATACCGTTACCCAGGTAGTGCCTGTCTTCGGGCGCGTGGGTAAACTGGTCATAAGGTACCCTTTCGCCATTCCTGTCCAGGTAAATCCATTTGCCGTTATCATCAACATCTACAACTTTAAAACCGTAAAAGTTACCTATAGATTGTCCTACCTGTACGCGGTGCGAGTTAGCCCACTGGCCTTCATAGTTTACAGCGCCGGTGTCAAAATAATCGTAGTCGGTTTTAAACACACTGCCGTTCAGGCTTTTAAGTTTGTTTTCGTTGGTAGAATACGTAATGGTTGTATTCCAGCTGAAATCTTCCGTTTGTACGGGTATAGCATTAATAAGCACCTCTATACCGCGGTTTACCATATTACCGCCATTAGCTACTATGGTAGGGTATAAATAAGGTGGTGTAGGTACGTTATAAGAGTATAGTAATCCTTTTACATCGCGGTTATATACGTCTATGGAGCCAGATAGCCTGCCGCCAAGCGATGAAAAGTCAAGCCCTATGTTTGTTTCGGCTTTTTCTTCCCATTTAAGATCCGGGTTAGGGTTAGATGCCGGGATTACAGTACGTATCCATTGCCCGTCTACATAAGCATAATCGCCATAGCGTAGCAGTGCCACCCCAAGGAACGAACCCGATGGCTGCGAACCGGTAACACCATAGCCTACCCTTAGCTTAAGGTCATCAAAAACCTTCTGGCCCTTCATAAAGTTTTCATTGCTTATGCGCCATCCTGCAGAAACTGCCGGGAAAGTACCCCAAATATTATCTGTGCCCCACAGCTGGCTGGCACCTTCGTGCCTTACACTCGCCATAAATAAATACCTGTCGTTAAACGAGTAGTTAACACGGCCAAAGAAGCTTATAAGGTTAGTAAGCAGTTTACCCGAACTCATTCCGGCAAATCCTTCCTGCAACGCACCGCCTGTGCCTATATTATGCCATCCGCCGAAGTAGTCGTCCTGGAAACCGTAATTGTTCATGCCCCACCATTCGCTGTCATTTTCTATGTAGCTATAGCCACCCAGTACCGTAAACTTGTGCTTCTCGATTTTCTTATCGAAAGTGGCGGTAAGTTCCATTTGCTTCTCAGTATTGGTAGACCCTCCTATAGATGACCAGCCCGGAAACCCGTCGCGTATTGCAGAAACATGGTTTAATGTTTCTGAGTATCCATTAGTTGTAGGGATTCTGCGGAGTGAAAAGTTACCGTTTAACGACAGGTCGCTTATAGGCTTGTAATTTATGGCTCCCGTATACCTCATTTCAGAGCTTTTTACATTACCGCTGCCTTCGTTTAGTAGCGAAAGCGGGTTTACATAATCCAGTTTGCTAAGGTTTTGGTACCAGCTGCCATCGGCATTCCTAACCGGGTCGGTAGGATTATAACGCAGCGACTGGAAATACGCAAATTGGTTAAAACTGCCACCCGGGGCTGTTGATGTATGCCTGTTTTCGCGACCCATTATCCCGAAACGGACAGACAGCTTGTCGTCAAACATTTTGTGGTTTACTTCTATCCTTCCTCGAAAAGTGCTGTTATCTGACTTTAAAAAGATACCTTCCTGGTAGTTGTAGTTAAGGTTTGCAATATAGTTTGTCTGCGAATTCCCACCCTGAAAAGTAAGGTTATGCACATGTATTATGGGTGTGCGGGTAATTTCATCGAGCCAGTCGGTATTGGCGCCATGGTCTGCATCAGGGTAAAGTTCCCTGAACTCGTTTGCAGAAAGGAAATCAAGCTTACGGCTTATTTGTGCAGTACTTACATACCCGCTGTACTCCACTTTGTTTATGTTGCCACCTTTGGCCTTTTTTGTGGTTATGAGTATAACGCCGTTAGTACCCCTTACACCGTAAATAGCCGCAGCCGAACCATCTTTAAGTACGTCTACACTTTCTATGTCTTCGGGGGCTACGGTATTAAGTGCTCCCGGTATGCCGTCTATAAGTACCAGTGGATCGGTATAAGCCCCTGAAAGGGTGTTGTTTCCCCTTAGCTTTATGCTTGTTGTTGCAGTAGGGTCACCGTTAGAATTTGTAACCGCTAAACCCGCAACTTTACCTTGTATCAGTTGGCCCGCATCACGCATTTGCCCCTGGTTAAATTTGTCCGATTTTACGCTTGCCACCGCACTGGTAACATCGCCCACTTTCTGCTTGCCGTAGCCTATTACTACAACTTCGTCAAGCACTTTTGTATCTTCTTCCAGTGCTATAGTAAGCGAATCGGTATTATTAATGGTAATTTCCTGCGTGGCAAAGCCGATGTAGCTTATTACCAATGTACTGCCCTGTGGAGCGTTAATAGTAAACTTACCGTCTACATCAGTAGTTGCCGATGTTTGTGTGCCTTTAATAACTATAGATACGCCAGGCAGCGGCATACCGTCTGTTTTAGATGTTATGGTACCGGTTATGGGCTGCTGTTGCCGTATGTTACCATAGGGCGTACCATGTGCCAGGGCAGCTGGCGTAGCGCATAATGTGGCACCTACCGTGATGCGCATAAGAAACCTGGTGAGGTTCTTACTAATCATGTAATGTTTGTCCATAAAATAAGTGTTTGGTTAAAGTGTTTACGTTTTTTTTACACCACGAATACGTTTTCGTGAAAAGGTTAAAAAAATATAATGGGGAATTTGAGGTTAATGTTTAAGGTATCCACGGCCCGTTACCAGGCCGTGGAATAAGCGGGGATGCTGCCCCTTCCCTTAGTACTTATGTACTACGCTTTATCTTTAAAATTTTATTTCGGTTTTTTTACCCTTGTAGGTTACAGCCTTACTGGTGCCATCCGGTAAAACAATGTTGAATTTCCTGGTTTGCAGTATTCCGCTGTACGTGCCTTTCCTTTCAGATATCACCAGCTTATGTGATTTTTCGTTCCACGAGAATGTAATGTTTGCATACGCTCCTTTTTCGTAGTTGTAGTTGTCAAATTCATCTTCGTACAGGATAAAAGACCCATCGGCACCGGGGTAGATGTTTACAGTAAGGTTATCCCATTTTTTCTCTGTTGCATATTGCACATCAGGCCCCAGGGGCAGTATGCTTCCTGCTTTTACATACACCGGTATAATGTCTATCGGGGTTTCTTTTTCTACCGTTTTGCCGCCCGTAAGCTTTTCATTTGTCCAGAAGTCGTACCAGTCTGTACCGGCAGGCAAATAGGTTTGTCTGGTTTTAACCTTAGAAAAATCTTCCGTTGATTGCTTTTTGCCATCCACAGTGCTTTGCTTTACATACATTGCAGCGGTAACCGGGTTTACCAGCAGGGATTTACCAAACATATATTCCTGTGTGTTTTCCCAGGTTTTACGGTCGTTTTTAAAATCCATGAACAAAGCGCGCATCATGCTTGAGTTATCAGCAGTTACTTCCCTTGATGCCGAATAGATGTAAGGCAGCAAGCTGTAGCGCAGCTTTATGTATTTTTCTACCGCATCATAAACACGGTCTCCTTTTTTGCCAAATTCATAAATTTCCCTTGGGGCATCGGTTCCGTGGGAACGCATCATTGGGCAAAAAGCGCCAAATTCTACCCAACGGGTGTAAAGCTCCCTGTATTCGGCATCTTCATTCTTTTTAGGGAAATCCCTGATAAAGAAACCGCCCAAATCACTGTTCCAGTACGGTATGCCGCTCAGTGAAAAGTTAAGTCCTGCAGGTATCTGGTTTTTAAGGGTTTCCCACGATGCCTCTGTGTCACCAGACCATGTGTTAGCGCCATAGCGTTGCTGGCCTGCAAATGCCGAACGGGTAAGTATGAATACACGTTTGCCCGACGAGGCTTCGCGCTGGTGCGTATACACACCGCCTACAGACATAAGCGGGAAAGCATTGCGCACTTTCCTGAAACTGCCTAAGTAGGTTTTATTGTCATAGTCCTCAGGCTTTATATGTAAATGGTCTGGTTCGCTGGAATCCATCCACCATCCGTCTATCCCTTTAGAAAATAAGCCGTTGTTCAGATAGTTCCAGTAAATATCCCTGGCTTGCGGGTTGTAGGCATCATACACCAGTACGCCGGAAGGATAGTCTGCGTTTGGCGGCCATTTTTCTGAACCCGATTCCGGCCAGGTATCAAAGTTCATTAGCATGTTTTTTGCTTTTAGTTCCCTGTACTGCTTTGTCATAGGGCCAAAAGACGACCATATGGAAATAATCAGGTGGGCATTCTGTGCATGGACTTCATCAATCATTTTGTTTGGATTTGCGAAATCGGCGTTTAAAAAATCCATGGCATTCCATAAGTAATTACCGCCCCAGTATTGCCAGTCCTGTATTATACCATCCAGCGGAACGTTTAATGCCCTGTATTTTTTTACAACATCTACCAGTTCGTTTTGGGTTTTATAGCGTTCCTTGCTCTGCCAAAAACCAAATGTCCATAGCGGGAACATGGGTGCCTTACCGGTAAGTACCCTCATGTTATTTATAACCCCGTCGGCATCTTTACCATACATAAAGTAATAGTCTATGCCATCGGCCACATCTGAGGTAAACGATGTACCGGCTGCATCATCTTTAAAATCTGTAGGTGAATAATTATCCCAAAAGAGCCCGTAGCCTTTTATGGACTGGAAAAAGGGTACCACATCATCTAGGTTACCCTGCTCCAGCCTGTAGTTCTGGTTGCGTTGGCTAAGGTTACCCCTTTGGTGCTGGCCCAGCCCGTATATGGGTTCTTCTTTTTCAAGTTCAAAAGCCTGCCCCGCTGTGTAAGACGGGGTACCGCTATCGTTAAATGGGGTAAAATGTACCCCTCCTGTTTTTTCTTTTAACAGCACCAGCCCATCGGCCTTGTAAAAAGACAGTGTGCCGGTTTGGGTATCAAGGGTAACACTAATTTTCTTTGTTTTCAGTGTAACTACCGAACCCTTGCCTGTAACGTCAAAAGATACACTTTGTGACTTTGCAATTACGGAAAGGCTTTCCTTATGGAATACCTTCCCCGAAGGATATTTAACCACCCTTATGATTTCAGGAGTGTAAAGTTGTAATTCAATGTCATTCCCTGCCACTGTGGCTTTGAGCCCCTGCTTTGTCTTTTGATAGTTTTGAGCTGATACAGCCTGCGCAAGGCCAAAGACCACAAACAAGGTAAAAAAGATGTTTTTCATTATTGTGCTGTTAATACTGGTTACAATTCAGGCCTAACTAAAACGATGTAATTGCTAGGCTATCCGATGGACAATTGTAAAAGTATTATGGAGGCTAAAGCACGGCTATAACATTTGTTGAAACTGTTAAAACAAATGTTGAATTGTCATAAAATACTAAAAATGAGTAAATTAAAAATAAATCTATTTTAAGAAATGTAAATTATTCAATACTATGTCCCCAAAATGTATCAAATCAGGTCACACAGATTTATACTAAATCAGATTTACTGAAATGTTTTTAAGCCTCTTTTGTAACAGTTCAGTTAAAGCGTAAATGTAGTTAAAGAAAATACAGCGGAATATTATTCGTGTTTAGTGACGGTTTTGAATTGCAGTATCTGTCCTGTACTGGCTTGGAGTTTTAGCGAAAGCCTCATGGAAACATTTTGTAAAGTATGAAACGCTACTGAAGCCTACCTCCTGGGCAATGTCCGATACGGGAGTTTGTGTAGTAGTAAGCAGTTCGGCTGCCTTTCTTAGGCGTATCTCCCGGATAAAGGCTATTGGAGAAAGCCCCGTTAAGGCGGTAAGCTTACGGTAAAGCCCCGTGCGGTCCATATTCATATCGGCGCTGAATTTCTCTACGGAATATCCCGGTTGCGAAATATTATCATGGACAAGTTTCAATGCCTGATCCAGAAGTTCTTTATCCAATGGAGTGTTGGTTACCTCTTCTGTACGTATCTCTTTTTCTTCTACAAACGCCCGCCTCCTGGAATCGCGGAATTCCAAAAGCTTACTGATACGCACATTCAATATTGCAATGTCAAACGGTTTAACCAGGAAAGCATCAGCCCCTGAATCATACGCTTCAAGTCGTGCTTCGTCAGACGTCCTGCCGGTAAGCATGATTACAGGGATATGGCTCACTACGATATTCTTGCGTAAAGCAGTACAAAATTCAGGCCCACTCATTTCCGGCATCATCATATCGCAGATTATAAGGTCAGGGCTGTACTTTATAGCATTATGCAGGGCTTCTGCCCCATTACCGGCTACAATGATGTTAAAATTGGTTTTCAACTCACCCGCAAGGTATTCCCGTAGTGCCTTGTTGTCTTCGGCAATAAGCAGTGTCTTACTGTCGGTGGTATGGTGCATTGTACTCAGGTCGTTAGGCTCCTCACGGCTTACGGATAGTATCACTTCAAAACGCGTACCACTGCCCGGTGTGCTCTCTACAGTAACATTCCCCCTGTGCATTTGGGCATACTGCTTTACCATATAAAGCCCTATACCACTGCCCGGTGACTGTCCGTGTTGGTTATCTGCCTGGTAAAAACGGTTGAAAATATTTTCAAGTTCTTTTTCAGAGATACCGGCTCCGGTATCGCGTACAGTTATTTTTAACAGCTCCGCTACGGGGTCATAATCCACATTAACATAAATGGCCCCGCCACCCGGTGTAAACTTCAGTGCATTAGAAAGCAGGTTGCCCACAATGCGTGTCACTTTCTGCCGGTCGATATATATCCCTTCAACGGTATCGCTGATGTCTGTCTGCAAACGGATTCCTTTTTCATTTGCAAGTTGCATATAGCCGTCGCACAGCTCTTCAATAAACCGCAGGCTTTCATAAAAATGCAGGTGCAGTGCTTCGCTGCCACTGTCTATTTTCTTAAATTCCAAAAGCTGGCCTACTGTTTCCAGCATCATCTGGGCACTGCTGTTAATCTGCTGTAATTTCTTTTTGGTTGTACCTTCTGTCATGGTGTCCATCAACGCCCTGAGTGGGGTAATAATCAGGGTAAGCGGGGTACGCAGTTCGTGGCTTATATTGGTAATAAAATCTGTTTTAGCTTCCTCTATGGCACGCTCCTGCTGCTTCCTGCGGCGGGTACGGTTTGCAGTGGTAACACGTACAATTACAAAAAGTGATAAAGCAACAACCATTATAATATACAAACAGTATGCATATACCGTTTTCCAGAACGGGGGTGATATTGTTAGTGCAAGTATCCTTGCTTTTCCTATCCAGTTTATGCCATCGGCACTGGCCTGTACAACAAACGCATATTCACCGGGGGCCACATTGGTATAGTTAGCTTCACCAATACCGGATTCCGGACCATAATAACGCCATCCTTTATCAACACCATCCAGCCGGTAACGGTAATAGGTTTGCGCCGGGTTACTGTAGTTTAACCCCGAAAAGGTTATCCTGAAAAAGTTTTGGTAATAGTCAAGCTCAAGGTGGCTTTTCTGTGCAATGTTAATATGCATCGCGGGATAGGATTTTCGGCTGTTACCCGAAATCTGCAACCCGGTTAATACCGGGTTAAGTGCAGGCAGGCCGCTTTTGTTGCCGGGGGTGATATAATTAAAGCCATCAATGCCTCCTGCAAAAAATGTGGCATCAGCCCCTATAAAAACCGAGCGTTCTGAAAATACATGTTCCAGCACACCGGTAAGGTTATTAAAATTCTGCACATCAAAAGTGTAACCCCCATCGCCTTGTTTTTTAAAAACGTGGCTGATACCCCTGGATGTGGTTACCCAGAAAGAATGGTCAGTATCTTCAATGATACCTTTTATACTATTGTTAACAAGCCCTGTTTCAGTATTCAGTTCGTATAACTTTTGTTCTTTTGTACTCCAAACAGTAAGCCCGTCATAGGTACCCATCCACAAGTCTCCTTGGGCGTCGGGCAGCAAGCACGTATACTTGTGGCTTACATGGCGAAACATCTCAGGCCTATCCCTCCCCTTGTCAAGGGGCAAGCTGAAGGTATTTTTTACAATGTCAGTTACAAAAGGTCCCTGAGAAGATATCCCAATTAGTTTACCATTCCAAATTGCTACCTGTTTCACATTGCCGGGGCTGCTTATTGCTTTAGTTTCCGGTGCCAGGGTACAATCGGACTCTAAAATCCCTTGTGTGGCGGTACACAAGTACATTCGCTTGCCACCGGCAGGTGCAATATAATTGACAGGTATGTCTAATACTTTCTTTGCCCGTTTACCTTCAACAGTATACAATCCGTCTGTAGCTCCAATCCAAATCCTGCCGTTGTAATCTTTGTAAAGCGAATTACACCCTTTGTTGAGCAACGGTAAAGGCCGCATTTCTTTGGCAAGCGGTAGTGTTAACATATATAGCGCAGAGCCGGTACCTACAAGCAGTTCGTTTTTTGCCGTTTGGTGGAAACAGTTAATGGAAAACTCAGTGTTTTCATCCATTCCAATATTACTTTTTTGAAAGCTTTGGAAACGAAAACGGTCAGGATGATAATAATACAGCCCCCTGTTAAGCGTACCAAGCCAGAAACCTCCCTGGTTATCCAAAAGTATGGTACTGATTTCATTGTGTATTTTTGCCCCGCCTACAATATTAATTTCCTTTACCAGTTTTGCTTCACCTGTTTCAGCAGGAATATGCCACAGGCCCTGCTTACAGCTCATGAATATGTCTCCTTTTCTATTGAGTGCAAAACAGTTTAGCCAATAATCATTAGCCTGAATAAGCACCTTTGCTTTTCGGGTAATTATATCAAATTGTACAAGCTGCCCCTTTGAATTACCCACCCGTACAATATAAAGGTTATTATCTGTAACCGTTATATGGCTCCATTCTGTGAAGTCTTTTGTGTTACCGGGGCCAATAGCCTTACTGAAAACTTCTCTCTTTGTTTTGCGGTCGAAACACCGTAACGTGCCTGACTTGTAAAGCAGGTAAATGCTATTACCGGCCCGTACCACATCATATAACAAATCATTTGGATTATGCTTCAGGGCAACATCATTAAGGAACACCGTTTTAACACCGTTCTTTTTTTCCCTGCACAGCAGCATGTTGCCTTTGGTTAATACCCAGATATCTTCATGGTTGTCAATGTATAAATCTGAAAGTTCTTCGGTTATTCCCAGATGCTTTAACACTGCATCAGGTTCTTTCTCACTCCGTTCCCCTACCAGGTCTATTATAGCCAGCTTCCTTCCGTTTTTAAACCATATACGGTTAGATTCAAGATAACTATGGTGGAACCCTGTATAGCCGGGCAGCGCAACTGAATTTTCATCGTCAATATGAATGGTCTTGAAACCTGAACCGTCGTAGAGGTTCAGCATCCCTTCGGTAAACACACCAATCCTGCCGTCTTTGAGCTGTAAAATATTCCGTATCTGCTCTTCGTTAAGCTGCTCCCTCCCCTCAACAGGTGAAAAAAGCATTGTTTGGGCGCTGCCCATATGACAGCACAAAAGCCATAGTGCCAGTATAAATAGCCTATACATTACTTTCTTTCCACTACCGGCAAACCAATTCAGTGTCATTGGAAATAAAAAATTAAGTCAAAATAGTCTTTGGGATTAGTCTTAAGTAGAAACAAATATAAAAAATACATTTATTTTTTATATAAGATATTTTAAATGAAAATAATAAGACTAAAATCCAATATTGCTAATTTTGAAATTAGACTTATGTGATTAAATTACGTTTGTCCCTTCAAATGAAATTTTTAAGTTCTTTATTACCATTGCCCTTTACCAATACTAAGGTTTTACCGGATTTAATGTAGAAGGGTGGAAACAGGTTAAGCTGTGCTGTTAACCTAATGGTATCATACGAAGCTTCTAATACTTTATCCCCTTCAGGTTTACCGGGTCGCATTGGGTTCCCGTATTTTAATTGTTAAAAATGTCCACGCTTTTTTCCTGGTTCATGCTATTTGATTTTTTTTAAAATCTGGGGCATGGCTGCCATATTTTGCTGATGCACATTCGGGGTGGTGGAATTACTATTTTGTCCGTTTATTATGTTGAAAATTGTTGCAAGAAAAAATATCAAAACGCGTTTAATTGTGCTCTTCCTTGCCATACATTCACCAAGCAATTAAACTAGACTGTTAAATTAGTTATGGGGATGGAGGACGGGATTCTGCGATGGGATAGTAATGCAGTAACTGGGATTACTATGGCCGCTTTTGACTTGGAATCGGTTCAATTCTCTTCAAAATTTGAATGTTGTTAAGATTTATTATAGTATAGTTCAATTTTGCTTTTTGTTTCACGAGATAGTACTTGAGGTGACTTGCTATAGCTTTTTTTATTCATCATAATCACATTAAAGAATAATAACTACTCATCGGGTGTTTATTAACACACCATAAAATCATCATAAAATCATCATAAAATCATCATAAATCTAAAAAACCTTACGCTGAAAGCCTCGCCAACACTGACAAATCTTCTATAAAAGTGTTCAAAAATTGTCAGGGCAAGCCACCGATGCCTTTTGCAACTCGCGAAATGTGTTTTTTTATTGTATAATCAGCATAACAAAAATATCATTTCACAGGACTAATTCAGTTTTACTTTCTTAGCGCCAGTACCCACTATATTAAGCTCCACGAGTTTATTATACATTTCAACGCCAAGATATTCTGCCGACTCTTTTGTGAAATGAAGCTGGTCTGATTGCAATTCACCGCGAGACATATCTATTACGTAAAAGTTCTTATCCTCAGCGGCCAAGCGGTACATCGCATTTTCAACATCCGGGCTATATTGCTTATTTGCACGCGATACCGTACCACATATAAATGGGAGTTGGTTATATTTTGCATCACCGGTTTTTACAACAAGGAAATTACGCACGTGCGCCACTACGCTTTTCAGGTTCTCATAATAATGGCTGCCGTACTTACTGTCGCTTTCGCCCTGGTGCCATAAAAATGCCTTAATACTGTAGCCATTTTTCAGCTTAGAGAGTGTATTGTCTATGCAGTCATTAATATTTCCTTCAAAAGAAAGCAGTAATGATTTACCTCCCTTAGTAGTTGGTTTGTTATGCCGTAACCAGTTTTCATCGGCCTGCCAATAGTACTTGCTGTTGCTCACTGCGGCAGTATCTATGGCAGTTCCACCCAATGACCATTTTATAACATACAAATCCTGTTGCAGTGATTGTTCCAGCCAGTAATACGTTACAGCATCATACGCCCATCTGTGCGGGTTATTTTTATTCCTGATTGCGGGCCAAAAAGGTGTAAAAGTACCATTTAAGGTATCGGTAGTGCTGCCTTTGCTTATTTTACAATACCGGTACGCCTGATTTTTGTAAGCATTCAGTATATATCCGGGCAGGCCGTCATTACCCACGCGCCCATCGGTATTGGATTGCCCGGCTGTAATAATTACGGTTGCAGGCTGCTCCCCTTTGATGTGACCGGAAGAACAGGACACTAATATTGCTATTAAACAACTGAAGTAAAACTGCTTCATAACTTCTTAATATTTACAGTGATTTGCCCTCCAAACGGGTCGAAATCAAAAAGCACCTTATCAGGATGAATTACCACACTGAGCTTTTTACTGCCTTGTGTTATGCTTACCTGCTTAATATTCTTTTCATTTATTACAGCAGTCAGCATTTCTGTATACAATTCTTTATTAAGCGGTAATGATGGTGTAAGCACATAATGCCCTTTACTACCTTTTACATCCAGCTTACTATTTTCATACTCTTTCACATAGGCCGCTACTTCCCTGAAAGTACCTACCCAAACTTTGTCGCGCATTTCACTAACCTTTTTCAGATGCTGCCAAAAAAACTCCGGATTGCCAAATGCATCATAACCATAAGTAATGCCATGGGTCATTCCTACCCCCCATCCTTTGTTTTTAATGAGTGAATCTACCCAGGCCGTAAGGTCTTCTGCGGTTGACTTACTGCCTATAGAACGCTGCTCTGTACGAGTTCCCACACGGTTTTTTGATGCTATAGCTACAACTTCAGGATTTTTCCTGTTGCCCGGATAACAGTAGGTACGTGGCAAAATGCCGGTATTGGCCTGTATGGCACTGTCATTCTTATACAGTTCCCTTTCTATTTCTTCAGGTGAACATTTGGTAAGGTTTTTATGCGCCCAGCCGTGGTTAGATACTTCCTGCCCCAGCAAGCTTACTTCCCTTATCTGTGCCCAACTCATGCGCGTAGTATCGGGCTTAGCAGCTGTGCTTACCCGGCTGCCATTAATCCAAAAGGTTCCTTTAAAACCATGCTTTTCAAGCTGGGGTACCACATGGCTGTAATGTTCTGCAAGGCCGTCGTCAAACGTATAGCTGATGGCACAATCCCGGTCGCCACGGTATTTTGCAATATGTATATGTAAGCTTTCCTGTTGTGTCGGAATGAGATACAACAATGCCGAAAATGCTAAAGCAAGTATCAATCTCATAGTTTAGTGTTTCAAGTTAAACAAAAAGTTCAACACACAGGCCCTCAGGCCTGCGTATTGAACTGAAAAAACTACCCAAACCCTTATATTTTGCTGTAAAAAATTATTGTGGGTACCCTCCATTCTGCTCAAGGACAGCCTCCCTGTTCCTTTCAATTTCAGAATACGGTATGGGAAGTAAATTATGATGGGGCTTTACATCGCTATAGTACGGATTGTGGGCTATAGTCCTGGTATAAAGCAGCCCGAGGCGGTTTAGTGTAAGCCTTCTTTTCTCCTCTACGCCAAATTCCCTCATACGTTCATCAAGCAGGTAATCTATGGTTACACTTGCCGGTGCTACAGGCTGCGCATTAGAACGGTTACGTACCACATTAATATCTGCGGCAGCAGCAGTAAGGTTGTTCAGCCTGAAATATGCTTCGGCACGAAGCAGGTAAGTTTCAGCCAGGCGGAACATATACTGGTCAGTATACGTACCCCCTGCTCCGTCTTTTAATTGGAATGTTGCTACGTTAGCATACAGGTTTGCCGGATGGTCAAAGGGTGTTGTAACCTTAGACTGGTATGCGTAAAACGACCTGCTGGGTACTGTTACCCCTGCCGGAGGGTTCTCCGTAGAAAGTATTTGCCCATACAAAGGCGAATCAGGGTTGGTACTTTTAAATTCCCTTACAAAGTTGTGGTTTGCGTTACGGATATCATTACTCCAGTCACTTTGCCAAATTGTATTGCTGAAATACACTGTAGATATAGCCCAGCCTATGCCACGTCCACCGGTATAGTCGCCTACGGGCCAGTTAAACGGGCGCTTACCACCTATTACAATATCTCGGACTGAAGGGGCATGGTGACGCTCATATAACGGCGAACCTGTACGGCTGGCCGACTGCGCACTGCCCCCGGGCACATCAGTTTCAAACTGTATGGCCCACAACGTCTCGGTATTGCCTGTGTGGTTTTGGTTATTACGCTGAAAAAGATCCCAGTATACATCGCCCGGCTGCACATTTACACGATTGCCAAAACGCTGCGTCATAAGGTCTGTAGCAGGGTCGCTAATAACCACACTGGCTGCATCTACTGCATTCTGGTATTGCCCCGCAGCCAGATACACTTCACTTAGCAAGTGGCTCGCTACAAGGCGGTGTACCTGCCCCGGACGTGCCGATGCTTTTGGCAATAAATTTTCGGCGGCATACTGCAGGTCCAGTATTACCTGTGCTAAAACCTCATCTTTTGTAGCCCTGGTAAAATCATATTTCGGCTTAGTAACAGCCTCGGTTACCAGTGGCACTCCACCATAAAGATACACCAGCGTGCGGTAACTGAACGCCCTGAAAAAACGTGCTTCGGCCTCTACCAACAGCCTTTGCTCATCGGTAAGGTCGGCCTCGTTTACACGGCTAAGTATAACGTTAGCTTCAGATATTATCTTGTAAAAGTTTGTCCAGTGCACCACAGCCACGCTGTTACTGTCGCCAAACGGGGTCATGGTAGCCTCGTAATTGGTAAAGCGCATTACATCGGGTTGCCCGTCAAAAACAAGGTCGGTACCATAAATATAGTCCATATTATTACGGTCGCCTTTAGAATAAAATTCAAAACGTACCCTGTCATACAGGTAGTTTAACGAAAACTGGAAATCTTCGTACGTATTCAGTGCATTAGAAGCAGCCAGGAAATCAAGCGGCTCTTCTTCCAGGTAATCTTCCTGGCACGATGTGTAAGTAAACAGCGTTACCAGCAGTGGTAGCAGTATATATTTTTTCATAGTGTTTATATTTTAGAACGTAACATTTAAACCAACAGAATAACTTTTCATTACCGGCCTGCCGTTTTCATCAAAGCCCTGGCCCGTTTCGGGGTCCCAGCCTTCCCATTTGGTCCAGGTGGCAAGGTTTTTACCGCTTACAAACAGGTTAAGGTCTGATATGCCCAGGCCCAGTTTGCTTACCAGGTTTTGGCTGAAGCTGTAGGACAACGAAATGTCCTGAAGGCGAATAAAGCTGCGGTCTTTATATACCGGTGTGCTTATGGCCGGCCCTACCTGCGAGCGCGGAAACGTACCGCCGGGATTGCGTGGCGACCAGTAATCTATGTCAGAAAAGTAGTTGTAGCGTATAGAGTTATCGCTGCGAAGCCCCCCAACGCTTGTAGGCAGCGCATTGCCCAGGTAACCGTCTTTACCGCCCTGCACCGAGTTAAGGAACACATTAAGCGTAAAGCCTTTATAGTTAAATGTGTTTAGCAGGCTTACCCTATAAGCCGGTTCTGTGCGGCCCAGTACTACACGGTCGTCTGCCGTAATTTCGCCATCGCCGTTAGTGTCTACTATGCGCTGGGTGCCGGGGCTGTAACCTTCGGGTATATCATCGCCTATCTGGTACAGGCCATCATAAGCGTAGCCAAACAGGGTACCTTTACTTTCGCCAATAAAAAGCCCGTCGGCGGTAAGGTCATCTTCTACCCCATCGCCATCGGCATCAAGGCCTACAAGCGATACAATCTCATTTTTATTGGTAGAAAAGTTTGCCGTGGTACTCCACCTGAAGTCTTCGCCTTTAATATTTTGTGATGTAAGCTGTATTTCAAGGCCCTTGTTTTTCATTTCGCCAATGTTGGTCTTGGTAGTGGCAATACCTATAATGGTGGGGTTGGCTACATCATATATCAAATCTGTGGTTTTGTTTTGATAGTACTCTACCGTACCGGTAAGCCTGCTGTTGTAAAGCCCAAAATCAAGCCCCAGGTTAAGGCCGGTATTTTTTTCCCAGCGCAGGTTAGGGTTTTCAAGCCTGGTAGAATATTGGCCAAACTCAGGAGTACCACCATCGCCATATACATAGCTTCGCGTACGCGAAAAGGTAGCCAGCGATGAGTAGCGGCTGGTAGTATTGCCGGTAGTACCGTAGTTAGCCCTTAGCTTTAAGAAATTTAGTACCTTGTTTTCTTTAAGGAATGATTCTTCAGATACTACCCAACCCACAGCCGCCGCCGGGAACACACCCCATTTTTCATTTCGGGCAAATCCTGAGAAACCGTCGCGACGCACCGTTGCCGTTAGCAGGTAGCGGTCTTTAAGCTTATAGTTTACACGCCCCATTTGGTAATTTAGCGTTTCCTTCCACGCGCCCGATGCCGCAAACTGGTTAATACCCTGCTCAAGGCTGTTGTAGCCCAGTATAAGGTTGGCAATATCAGTCGAGTTACTCTCCGTAGTGCTGTTTTGCCTTTCTATTGCGCCATACAGCAGCGTTACATCTACATTGTGTATACCAAAGCTGTTTTTGTAGTTTACAATATTATCTATGGTATAGTCGCTGTAGCGTGTATGGTTTTTATAGGCAGCCCCGGTAAGGCCGGCGTCATATTTACTGGCGCCAAAGTTTTCGCCTATCCTGTAGTTGTTACCGTAATTTACACGGTAGGTAAGCCCCTTAACCGAAGGTATGCTAAGCACGCCGTAAAAGTTGCCAAAGAAATCGTTCTGTGTAGCATGGTCCTGCACATCGAGGGTTAAAAACGGGTTGGGCACGTTAGTTAACGTAGGCGATGGTACAAGATTACCGTCGGCATCATAAGGCGTTAAAAAAGGAGCCTGGCGTATCAGGGCGTCAAGGTCGGGTTCGGCACCGCTGTAATCATTTAGCGCCGCGAACGACTGCACACCCACCGTAAGCCAGTCTGTAGCTTTGGTCTCCAGGTTAACCCTGATGTTTTTCCGCTTAAAATTATCGTTAATGATAAAGCCTGTCTGGTCTGTAAGCCCTGCTGAGATAAGGTAATTAACATTTTCTGCCCCGCCCGATACGCTTACTTCATGCTTTTGTATCTCGCCGGAGTTGGTTCCTCTGTCCCACCAGTTAAAGTTGTTATCCCTTATATTATTGTTTTCGTCAATCATGGTGTTATCCATATACTCAACAATATTAAAATCAGGATTAGGTGTAGTGTATTCCGGCGCCAGGAAAGCGTTATCATAGTTCAGGTCGCGTATTTTCTCCAGGAACTCACTGCGGTTCATGGGCCTTAAGTCTACCGTAGGGTTTTGCGAAGCATACGACCAGTTGTAGCTGATTTTTGGTTTGCCCTTTTTTCCTTTTTTACTGGTAATAAGCAGCACGCCATTACCGGCCTGAGCGCCATATACCGTAGCCGAACTGGCATCTTTAAGCACCTCTATAGATTCTATGTCGTTAGGGTTTATAGAGGCCAGCGAACCGTTGTACTGTATACCGTCAAGTACTATAAGCACACTGTCGTTACCGCCAAATGTATTGGCCCCGCGTATTTGTATAGACGGCGTGCCACCGGCCGAGTTAACCTGGCCTATGTTTAGCCCCGGTACCGTACCCTGCAAACTTTGTATAATGTTTACATTAGGCGCTTTCCTGAAGGCTTCAAGGTTAGCGCTGGATACCGCTCCGGTAAGGTCTTTTTTCTTCTGGGTACCATAGCCAACTACAATTACCTCATCAAGCACTTTTGGGTCGGGTTCCAGTGCAATAGTCAGTGTGGTTTCACCGGCAACGTCCACAGCTTTTTTTACATAGCCCAGAAAAGAGAATACCAGCTCAGGGTTTTGGGTACCTGTAGGGATGCTGACAGAGAAATTCCCGTCCATATCGGTAGTTGTTGCCACAGGCGTACCGGTCAGGGTGATGCTGACACCGGGCATGGGCATGTTCTGCTCGTCATGCACGGTACCGGTTACTACCGTATCCTGAGCGTTTATGCCCCAGGATGTGAGTAGCAACAATAAGAAAAGTAATGTAATTTTATGTTTCATATGTATTCAGTTTGGTTAATATTTATGTTCTTATTATGGTTTCTTTTGGGCAAGGATTTACCTGCCCGCATAATCGTTCGCGATTTTACGGGTACTACGGTTACAGTAAATTATGGCTGATGAAGCGCTGTGCCTGTTGCGGCGATTTAGCTATTTTACTTTTTCATATACTTCAGCTTCTACAATGCGCAGCTGGCCTTTGGCATCGGCGGCATTAGGGTCTTTATAGAGGTCGAGTTCTTTATTGCCGGTTATCTCCACGATTTCTCCATAGGCATCTTTGTCCTGGCTCTGCCCCCTGAGCTGTATTTTTACAAAGCGTCCTTTGGTTGGCTTTATGGGTATGTTTATGTAACCAAGGCTTTTTTCGGTTTCGCCTGTGTACACTTCTTTACCATCTATGCTTATGTTTATGGGGTAACTGCGCATCCTCCAGCCGGTAAGCTTTAGTTCTATTTCGCTTATTTCGGCATCGCGCTCCAGTTCGTAGGTTATCCAGCCGGTTTTTATATCGCCGTTGTTTGTCCATTCGCTCAGTTCGTTGTCGTCATAGCTTTGGGCAATATTACCACTGTTTGCACCGGCCAGGGCATTTACAATTTTAATGGCCTTGCGGCTTTCTTTATACGAAGGCGTGGCAGGCGTAGCGCCCCTTTGCAGGTTAGACGGCTGGTGGCTGCCACTTATATATGCCGATAATCCATCTTTACTTTTTGCGGCTACCGAGGTTAATTCCAAATTGGCAGCAGCTAAGCCTTTGCCGGTTGCCGTCAGTGTTATTTTACCGGCTTTATCCGTAGCACGAACCAGTACACGGTTTACGCCGCACTCTACAGGCAATACCTTAGAAAGTATATAATTGTCTTTTCCTTTGGCTATGCCCCCCCTCCATTCGGCTGGGCCATTCAGTTCAAAGGCTATTTCATCGTTAGACAACGGGCAACGGTTACCGTTGGCATCCACCACCTCAACCTGAATTAGTGCCAGGTCGGCTCCATCGGCTTTAAAGCCATCGGGTGCGTGCATTTCTGTTAGCTTTATGGCCACGGGCTTGCCTGCGGTTTTAAGCACGGCACGGCTCAGTTCTTTCTTAGCGGCATCATAGCTTACGGCTTCTACGGTACCTTCCTGCCATTTTATATTTTTAAAAGTGAACAAAAAGCCGTTACTGCGTTCGCCCATGCCCTGCGATTTTCCGTTTACAAATAGTTCTGCCTGCTCTCCTGATGATACTACATAAACATCCTTAACCACATCGGGCGTGTAGTTCCAGTGGCCTATAATGTGGGTACGATACTTTTCTACATCTACCCAGCCATCCCACATAACCTGATGGGCAAAAAAGGCATCTTTCGGTATGCGCATAGGGTCTACCTCGCCACTTCTGCGATAATTCTCCGCCCCACGGAAATGGGTATTGGAATCAGAGAATATAATATTTACCCCACCCGAGCTTACCCTGCTGCCGGTGCCGGGGCGCACCCGGTAATAATCCCACCAGCGGGCAATGTCTTCTTTGGCAAACGAATCCTGGTTTTGGTTATACGCCTTGGCATCGGGCTTTTTCTCGGTAGTATTGGTTACGGTAGATTTATATGCCTTAGAACCATCGCCGTTTTTATGGAACGGGTACGAATAGTCATCCCAATAGATGCGCAGCGCCTCATCTCGGCAGTACTCTGTAGCCCACATGGGTATGTGCGCGCTTTTGTTGATGTACAGCATTTCGCCGCCATACTCGGCTATCTTACTGTCCAGCATTTCTCGGGATCCTATAGCACGGCCACCGTAAGGGTCGTACGCATCGCGAATGGCTTTCATTTCGGCCATGTGCGCCTCAGATATCGATTCGTTACCGCATTCATAAAAAATAATACTGGGGTTGTTGCGGTTGTATATAATGGCATCGCGCATAAGTAGTGTACGCAGCTCCCAGCGGCGGCCTTCCACGTCTTTTTCTGAGTCGCCCGCCGGCATGGCCTGCATAAGACCTACGCGGTCACAGCTTTCTACATCCTGTTTCCAGGGGGTTACGTGCATCCAGCGCACAAGGTTGGCATTGCCGTCTACCATCAGCTTGTTAGAATAATCGCTGAGCCAGGCCGGTACGCTCATACCCACGGCGGGCCACTCGTTACTGGTGCGCTGTGCGTAGCCTTTCATTTGCAGTACGCGGTCGTTTAGCCATACCATGCCGTCGGCAAAGCGTGTCTTGCGGAAACCGGTGCGGGTAGTTACCACATCAACGGGCTTGTTGTCTACATAAAGTGTTGTATGCACATTGTACAGGTAGCCGTAGCCCCAGCTCCAGAAGTTAAGGTTGCCTACCTCCTGCTCTGCTGAGAGTGTTGTGGTTTCGCCCGGCTTTAATGTTATGGCAGGGCTGCCAAAGGTTTTTACCACCTTGCCGTCCATATCTTGTACAGCTACCTCATATCGGACACTTTTAGCAGTTTTATATTCATTCCGCACTTCCGATTCAGCGTGAATGGTAGCTGTTCTGTTCGTAATATTTATCTGTTTGGCATAAATGTAGGTGCCCGTGGTACCCAGGTTACTGTACAGCGGCAGCGTTTGGTACACATTATCTTTTACATGCAGGTATACGTTTTTAGGTATGCCGCCGTAATTGGCATTAAAGTTTTTGTCGTTCCACTGGTAATTAGACTCCGTGGCACGCTCTTTATATTTCCATGAATTGTCTATACGTACCGCAATTACATCGTCCTTGCCATTAGCATTAAGGTACGCCGTTACATCAAGCCCTACTGCCATAACCCCATTTTCGTGTATGCCGACTGATTTCCCGTTGATGTAAAACTCACCACCAAAGCGTATGCCTTCAAACTCCAGGAACACTTTCTTACCTTTAGCTTCTTTCGGCAGGGCGAAGTGCTTACGGTACCACACTATGCCTGTACTAAGGCTGTCAATGGGTACCTTAAAAGCTTCGTCTTCATTAAAGGCACGGGGCAACGTAACTTTTTTCCAGCTGTTATCGGTTAGTTTCGGGTCGGCACCGTTTTCTACCTCACCAACAGCTACCAACCAGCCGCTGTTAAAATTATATTTAGCCTGCCGTGCATTCTTAGGCTGTGAAAAGAGCTTTGGCGTATTAAAAACTATCAATAAAAATGCAATTACTACTTTTAAATGTTTGTTCATGGTTTTATTTTAAAATAGGAATACTATATTCCTGTAGACTGTTATTTGTATGTAAAAAACAAATTACGAAAACGTTATTGTTAACAAGGCAAATGTATAATATCAGGTAAAAGTGAACCCGTAAAATCGTCCCGAAATACGGGTAAAAACAGTTCAAACTCCTGAAAATACAGGTTAAACGCAAAAAAACATCAGAATTTTTACAGGTAGAAAAATTTTGAACTTTAATTTTTACCAAATGTATATTTACACTACTACGCCCGCTTGTTTTTTATATAATCGGTAGGTGCGAGTCCAAATTCTGATTTAAAGCATTTCCTGAAATAATCGGTATCGCTAAAGCCTACCATATACGCAACCTCATTTACCGTAAATTTAGATTCAGACAACAGTTGCTGTGCCTTTTTAAGGCGTATCTCCTTCAGTATTTCTGATAAACTTAGCCCCGTGAGGTCTTTCACCTTTCGGTAAAGCTGGCTCCTGCTTACCCCTACCCCAGCGCAAATAGCATCTACCCCCAGTTCGGTATCTGAGAGGTTACTTTCTATAAAAGCCAGCAACTTTTGCAGCAGCTTTTCATCGGCAGATAGGGGAACATCGTGTGTAGGCTGAAACGAAATTTCTTTACGGTATTTTTCTTTCAGGTTTTGCCTTGTGGCAAGCAGGTTTTGTACCCGCGCCGAGAGGGAAGACAGGTTAAAAGGCTTGGTAATATAATCATCGGCGCCGGTTTCCAAGCCTTCAATTTCAGATTCCACGGGTGTTTGCGCGGTAAGCAGTACTACCGGTATATGCGATGTTTTTATGTTGTTTTTCAGCTTGCGGCACAGTTCAAAGCCGTCCATGTGCTCCATCATTACGTCTGATATAATAATATCAGGCACCTCATTCACGGCGGTTTCAAATCCTTCAGTACCGTCAGCCGCTTCCTTCACGTTATAAAAATTGGAAAAGTAATCTTTTAAGTAGGCCCTTAATTCAGGATTGTCTTCAACCAAAAGCAGGGTGTACGGTTTATCGGTTTTGGCAGCATATATATCTGTTATAGCAGGTAGCAGCTCCTTATCGATATTGATATGTTCAACCGTAACCTGCGGTGCGGTGCCAACAGCAGTAGAAACCAAAGGCAGTGTTATTGTGAAAGTAGTCCGGCTTTCGTTTGGCCTTACATAATTACTTTCTACAGTTAGCGTACCGTTGTGCAGTTCCACAAGCCCTTTGCTATAGGCCAGGCCGAGGCCGGTACCGCCCGTACTTTGCTTTTTTCCCTGCTTAAACGGCTGGAAAATAACCTCAAGGTCGTCTCCGGCTATTGGCTCATTGCCACGGTTGATAACTTTGATTACCGCATTTTGGTTATTTTCATCAGATGCAAAAGAAAAGTTGACTTCAATATATCCCGCAGCAGGTGTAAACTTCAGTGCATTAGACAACAGATTATACAATACCTTTTCGAGCTTATCTTCATCGTAGCCGAATACGCAGCTGTTTACATCGTGCACCAACCTAATTTGAATATTTTTTGCTTCGGCACCACTCCTGAACGATGCTATTACCCCACCCAAAAACGCTATAACATCATTGTTTTGCAGGGTTAGCTGTAAGTTACCGGTTTCAAGCTTGCGGAAATCAAGGAGCTGGTTAACCAATTTTACCAGCCGGTCTCCGCTAAGCTGCATGGTTAACAACTGCGAGTATATGGCGCGGTTCTCTGCAAACATACCCAAAAGCCTTTCTAACGGCGCCTGTATGAGGGTAAGTGGTGTTTTAATTTCATGGGAGATGTTTGTAAAAAACTGTAGCTTGCTTTGGTACAACTCGTGTTCCTGATGATGCATAAGCTCTTCATAGGCTAATTTTGCCTTAAGCCGTGTAACCCTCAGCGAATACCTGTGGTATGCATAGAACCCCGAAAGCAATACTACTACATAGCACAGGTAAGCCCATGCACTGGCGTAGAAAGGGGGCAGTACTTCAATATTTAAAGTGTCAGGTATTTTGTTCCAGACCCCATCGCTGTTTGAGGACATTACCTTAAACACATAATTGCCCGCCGGCAGGTTAGAGTATGATGCCACCCTATGCCCCGCATCGGTATATACCCAGTCTTTATCAAAACCTTCCAGTTTGTAGGCATATTTATTGGCCTGCGGGTTAGAATAATGGAGCCCGGCAAATTCTATAGCAATACTTTTATCATTGTGCTTCAGTTGTATTTCATGGGTCAGGTACAGTGGCTTTGTAAGCACTACGCGGCCATTAATTTCTTCATTAATCTTTACCGGACGGTTCAGTATCTGTAATTCGGTAAGTACGGTAACAGGCAAGGTTTTTTCAGGGAATATCCCGTCGGGGTAAAAGGCATTAAAGCCGTTATTGCCACCAAAATACATTTTACCGCTTGCAGGGCTTTTAAAAGCTGCCCCCGCCGAAAACTCCCGGCTTTGCAGCCCGTCCTGTAAAGTATAGGTGCGTACGCTAAGCTTCTTTTTGTGCAACTGCGAAATCCCTTTCTTGTGGCTTATCCATAAATAGCCTTTATTATCTTCTAAAACCGATACTACAGATGATTTTGGGAAGCGGTTGTTTGCAGAGAAATTGGTAAACTTTCGGGTCGAGGGATCATATTTATCAAGCCCGCTTCCGGTGCCTATCCATATCATACCTTCTTTATCCTCATAAATACAGTTGATACGGTTGTCGCTTACAGAGTTCCTGTTTTCACTATGGATAAAATGATGTATTACCTTATATTCATCGGTACCGTTTACCGGTTGCAACACGCTTATGCCCCCTGTATTGCCGCCGACGCCTTCGCAACCCACCCATACACAGCCTTTAGAATCCTGCATGATAACACGGGTATGGGGATGTACCATCATTTTTTCAGGGTCGTAATGAATCAGTGTATCACTGCCGTTCTTGTATTTGTAAACCCCGTTCCAGGTTGCAAAAAGCAGGTTGTGCTCATTATCTTCTGTAACACCAAATACTGTGGTATGGTTTACCTGATACGAAAAATCACTGAACCTTCCCGTTAACGGATTATAGCTGTTAAGCCCCTCTTTAGTGCCTATCCATACCGTACCCCGCGAATCGCAAAATACAGCCCTGATTAAATTACTGGTTATGCTGCCCGGCGCTTTCTGTATATGCCGTGCGTTTTTGCCCATTACCGTAATACCCATATCGCGGGTGCCTACCCATACATTGCCCTGATTGTCTTCGCAAATGGTACTCACATTATTATCAATCAACGATTTTCCATCTGAAGGATTATGATAAAAATGCTCAAAAGGCTTGCCTGCTAAATTGGCCTTATTAATACCGTTACTGTAGGTGCCTATCCATAAAATGTTGTGGTTGTCTTTATAAATATCGGTTACATAGGCATCGTTTAAACGGCCGGGATTTGCAGAACCCTGTTCGTATACTTTCGTTTTCCCGGTCTTTATATTGGTTTCAATAAGCCGGTTCCTGGGCACTTCAATATTCCAAGTGTAATCTTTAAATGCAACTTTAGCATCGTTAATGTGTTTACGCCTGTCCGTCCATAGAAGAAGCGAATCTGAAACATCCTCTTTAGCAAAACGGTCAAAATTGTCGTGCTCATAATTATAGCGGCACAATTCGTCGTTTTCAAAAGTGCGTACCCAAATGTTTAAATCCTTATCAAGCTTAAGTGTATGTATCCTGTTGTTATTGATGCTTTTTTTATCCTTCGGGTCATACATATAGGTCTTAAAGGTATAGCCGTCATAGCGGCACAGGCCATTCCAGGTACCAAACCACATAAAACCATACTTGTCTTTTATAATACCTAATACCGTATTTTGCGGAAGCCCGTCGGCAGAAGTAATATGGTCAAACCTTACAATTGGTGCCTGTGAAAATGCCTTACCAGTATTAAACGCCACTAATAATAGTAGAAAGACTATATAGTGTTGTATTTTATTAATAGTAGTAAAAACAGCCGTATACATTGTTGCTAAATGATAGATAAACGATACTAAACTACGGTGTATTTATCATTAGACTATCATGTACTGTTATGTTTATTAATAACTAAAGTTTACAACTGCCATAGAGTTTCCGGATTACTACTCATAAATCCTCGATAAAAGTGTTCGAAAATTGTCCGGGTTAAGTCAGCTTTCAGCCGCCAAAAATTTTAAAAATGTTGAAAAGTTTTATATAGCAAAATCGCGGCAATTTCTGTTGAACAGAAATTGCCGCGATTTTGCATAAAATTCATTATTATTTTATAAAGTTTTCTTTCAGGCCCTTTAAGCCATCCTCATAAATACCCTTAAAAAGCGCTATTGCTTCAGCATCTGAAATATTAACAGGAGTAAATGTGCCATGCCATTCTATCCTCGATCCTTTACCATCGGGCTTACCTGCTACCTTTAATGTAGAATAGTACTCTTTTACAGGAAAAGGAGCTTGTAATATGTGATAAGTATAACTTTTTTCTTTTTCGTCGAAGTTTATCAGCTGTTCTATGATAGTACCACCATCCGGATTTTCAAGGAGCCTTATCCTTCCCCCTTCTTGTAATTCAGATTTTGGTATGTAGGGCAGCCAATCCGGTAAACTACCAAAGCCGCCTATCAATTTCCAAACCTCATCGGGCCCGGCTGATATTTCTATAAATGCAGATGTTTTTGCCATAATAATATTATTTTAAAAAATTTACTTTTTATCAATCGGAAGCGGTGCCGAAGCATTAACCAGCCCATGTTGCCTTAGTTCTTCCCAAAATCCATCAGGTATTACAGCATTCAGGGCTTCAATATCTTCCTCTATACGGCCGGGCCTGCTGGCACCCGGTATTACTGCAGCTACTGCATCGTTTGCCAGTGAAAACTGCAAACCGGCCGACTTCATGCTTACATTATATACATCGGCTATTTTCTTTATCCTTGCTACCTTATCCAGTATCTCGGCACTGGCAGGGGCATATTCAAAACTTGAGCCGCCAACAAGCACCCCCGAACTGTACGGGCCACCAACCACTATGCTTAAACCCTGCTTTGAAACTTCGGGCATTACACGCTGAAGCGCACGGTCATGGTCTAAAAGTGTATATCGACCGGCAAGTAAAAAAGCATCCGGATGCGCATTTTCTAAAGCAAGGATAATCTCGATGGGCTCTACGCGGTTTACGCCTAATCCCCATGCCTTTATAACGCCTTCATCGCGCAAGCGGTCCAGTACTTTAAAAGCACCTTTACGGGCACTTTCAAATTTCCCTAACCATTCATCGCCATAAAAATCCTGTGCCACATCATGTACCCACACAATATCAAGATAATCGGTCTGAAGCCTTTTCAAACTATCTTCAATAGATTGCAGTGTTGCTTTTTCAGAATAATCGTTAACAATTTTATTTGGCCTGCCATATTTAAACAAATCGCCTTTTTCGCCCAAATCCCTGGCGCTAACGTCTTCAACTTCATCAAGAATAACGCGGCCCACTTTAGTGCTTATAATAAATTCGTCCCTGGAATAACCGGAGAGTATATTACCCAACCTGATTTCGGCCAGGCCGGCACCATAAAACGGGGCGCTGTCAAAATAACGGATGCCGCTATCCCACGCTGCTTTTACCGTGGCAAATGCTTCTTCTTCAGGAATATTCCTGAACATATTTCCTAATGGTGCCGAGCCAAACCCAAGTTTACCCGGCAAAATCTTTTTTATGTCCATGTCTTTATTTTTTTATTTCTGAATTGTGCTTTACAGGTTTTATGACCCTAATTTTTCGGCAGCAGGAAAGTCAACCGGTATTTTGGTTGCCGCATACACATAATTAGTAAATGTCCTGATGACAATGATACCTATAAGGTCTATCAGGGCCTGCTCATCATATCCTGCATTAAAAAAACCTTCCTTTAACTGTTCATCAGCCTCGCCTTTATTTTCGGCAATGCCTTTAGCCAGTTTTAGTGCTGTGTCGAGTTTTGGGTCGGTTGCATTACCGGTCCTGAATTGCAGTGTATCTTCTTTGGTATAGCCTTTCCTTATTGCCAGCATAGTATGCGCCGCAAGGCAGTAATCGCATTTATTTACCTGAGAAACAACAAGGTTAACAGCCTCTTTTTCTTTATCTGTAAAGGCGCTGTGGCTAAATACCGCCTCAAAATCCAGAAAGCCTTTTAACGCTGCCGCAGAATAACCTATGGTAGCATAAAGGTTTGGCACCATACCTATCTTTTTCTGTATACTGTCAAAAATAGCCTGCGCTTCAGTACTTACATCCTCTCTGGAAGGAACAACAATTGTTTTCATAAATTCGTGTATTTTTTGTTTGTGCAATGAATTAGAAGATTTGAAATAAGCCGGCTACAAATCACCGGCAAAGTCTGATGCAGCAATTATTACATCTGCAACAACCTGTGGCTGCGACATGTAAATAAGATGGCTGCCTTCTGCCTCAATGGCCGAAGTATTAGACCTGCTGTACATTACCCGCTGTATTTCGGGTAAAATACTTTTATCATGGGTAGCTATTACCCCATACGTGGGCTTTGTTTTCCACGCAGCCTGTACAATGGGCGTAACAAAACCCTCGGCATAAAGAGGCCCCTGCGATGCACACATAAATGCCGCATCTTCCTCACTCAGGTCGGCACATAAACCGGCATGGTATTTATCGCTGTCATAATAAATAATACCTTTTTCATTTGGCGGTAATACACCATTTTCCTCAGCCGGCGGTGCGGTCTGTATCCACTGTAAGGCAGTTTCCCCCTTATCGGGCTGAAATGCCGCAACATATACCAGCGACGCCACATTTTCATGGTTACCTGCTTCGGTAATTGCCACCCCTCCATACGAGTGGCCTACAAGCACCGCAGGGCTGTTTAGCCTGTCCAGGGCGGCTGTAACTGCAGCAACACCATCGTGCAGCGAAGTAAGCGGGTTATGCACTATGGTAACGTTATACCCTTTACTGCTCAGTATATCATACACCGCACGCCAGCCCGAGCCATTTGCAAATGCTCCGTGTACCAAAACGATATTTTTAATTGTATCCATATTTAAAATGTTTTAGGATAAACAGTTTTGCCCGTTTTTCTTATTTGCCTGTTTTTCTTAATAAAAAATCTTTTATTAATGCCCCCATTTCTTCACCGAAACTTTCAAGTGCAAAATGCCCGGTATTAAAGAGATGAAATTCAAGATTTTTAAGGTCTTTTTTAAAAGGTTCGGCACCCGAACCCGGGAAGATATAATCGTCTTTGCCGTAAACAATAATTGTTTCGGGCTGGTACTTCCTGAAGTATTCCTGCCACTCGGGGTATAGCGCTACATTGGTTTGGTAATCATAAAACATGGCAAGCTGTATGGCACCGTTTTCCGGCCTTTCTAAATGCCTGAGGTCAATTTCCCAGTTGTCAGGGGCTATCACAGAAGCATCCGGCACGCCATGAGTATATTGCCATTTTAACCCGTTAGGATCGTGGAAACCGCGTAATGTGTTTTCCGCCTCTTTATTATTCCTGTCTTTCCAGTAAGCTTTAATCGGGTCCCAGAATGTTTGAAGCCCTTCTTCATAGGCACAGCCGTTTTGTATTATCAGCGTATCTATCTTATCGGGATTTCTGCTGGCAATCCTGAAACCGATAGGAGCCCCGTAATCCATAAGGTAAAGGCTGAACTTTTTTATCTCAAGCTCATCCAGTAGCTTTTTCACAATAGCAGAAATATTTTCGAATGTATAGCTGAACTCTGCCATTGGAGGCTGTTCACTCCTGCCATAACCGGGATAATCAGGTGCTATGAGGTGAAAATCATCTGCCAGGTCGGTTATCAGATTGCGAAACATGTGCGAAGAAGTGGGATAGCCATGAAGCAACACAACCGTAGGCTTGTTCCTGTCTCCAGCCTCCCTGTAAAAAATTTCCACTCCGTTTATTTTCCTTGAATGATAAGTTGTTTTCATAATATTGGTTTTTTAATTTATAAATACTGAATCTGTTTAAAACACCTGTTAGAGGGGTAGCTTTAAACTTCTCCTCTTTTAAAATCAAAAGCTGATAGCGGCTGTGGCAACTTCAAAATCTTCCTCCTGGCTTCCACCCGAAACCCCGATGTAACCGGCTATTTCGCCTTCTATACTAATAGGCAGCCCTCCTTTAAATCCTAAAAGGCCTCCGTTAGTGTTTATAATACCGTACATACCGGAATCGGGCTTCAAAAATTCCCCTACCTCATGGCTTGGCAGCCCATAAAGCATAGAAGTTTTAGCTTTGCCAATGGCAATATCTATTGTAGCCAGGAACGCATTGTCCATACCTGTAAAGCCTTTTAAATAGCCCGCAGAATCAAGGACGGCTATATTTACCCTAACCTGCATTTCGGTTGCTTTTAGTACCGCTTTTTCCAGTACCGTTAAAACCTGTTTTCTTGAAATATTCATGGCTTGTTGTTTTAGGCTTAAATGATGTAAAAAAGGTGCCTCAATTACCCCGAAGGCTTACCGGGTTTCAATACAAACCCATTCTGAGGATTTGAATGTGGTTAGTGTACAGATTATCTAATCCTGATGAACCTTAAAACATGGGATTCAGTTTAATGCTGTTACGAAAATTTATACGTATTGATTACCGGTCCCGAACTTATCCGTACGGGGTAATTGAATAACGGCACCTTTGCACAACTGTTTAAGGGGGGTTAGCTATGCTTAAACCGGCTGTGATATATCAAGAACTACACGTCCTATAACTTTACCGTTTTTCAGGTTGTCAAGAACTTTATTAAGGTCATTCAGTTTGGCTTTGGTTATCCTGGTTTTTACTTTTCCTCTTACGGCTAAGTCAATAGCTTCCTGCAGGTCCTGCCTGTTACCCACTACCGATCCGCGAACGGTATATTCGTTCATAATGGTATCGCTTATAGGCACTTCCACACTTCCGTCAGGAATGCCAATCAAGGTTATTGTCCCTCCTCTCCTAAGGGCTTTATGGGGATTTTCGAAAGCTTCATTTTCAACGGCTGTAATAAGCAGTGCATGTACACCACCTACTTTTTCCTGAAGAAAAGCCCAAGGGTCGGTTTTTGAAGCATTTACAACAACATCTGCCCCCATCTCTTTAGCAAATTCAAGTTTTTCATCTGCAATATCTATAGCCGCAACATTGTACCCCATTACTTTGGCATACTGCACTGCTAAATGCCCCAGTCCTCCCACGCCTGAAATTGCAACCCAGTCATCGGGCTTCAGGTTAGAAGATTTTAGCCCTTTGTAAACAGTAAGCCCGGCACACAGAATAGGCGCCATTTCGTAAAGGTCAATCCCTTCCTTAGGGAAACGGCCCACATAATTAGCATCGGCAATAACATACTCGGCATGCCCGCCATCTACAGAGAAGCCGCTGTTGTCCTGGTCCCCGCATAGCGGCTCGTGGCCTGAGGCACAATACCCGCAATGCCCGCAAGCCCGGTTAAGCCATGGCACGCCTACAACATCGCCTTCTTTTACACTGGTTACATAAGGCCCCAGGGCTACCACATAACCTACGGCCTCATGCCCTATTGTTAAGGGTAGTTTAGGTACCTGCCATTCGCCAAGGGCTGCATGCACATCGCTGTGGCAAACACCGCTTGCTACAACTTTAATTAAAATTTCATTTCCTTTTGGCTCCTTAACAGGGACATCCTCTATTGCAAGGGCGGTTCCTTTTCCGTGTACCACCGCTGCTTTCATAGTTTTTGGAATCATAATATTAATTTTATGGTTTATAATTTTTTCACTCTTTTAAAATTCCGGTGCCGGCTTTTTAATAAAGAGCCATTACTACCGTATGAATCAGGGGCTGATTAATACAACACGAATTTAGACAGAGGTAATTCTTTAAACACTAATATTTTAACTTCAAAAATTATAATAAATAAAGATTGCTTCAGGCTAATGGATTTAGCACAATACAGCAAGCTTACGTAAAGGATATTGTTTTTTAGATTAACGGTTCGGGCAATAACGGAAAGAATTTTCTGCAAGGCAGGTCAGGCTAAAAAAAAGCTATCATTATTGCAATGCAGTTAATATTTTGTTAACTTTATTAGCATCAATCTATAATTCAATGCCTTATGAAGTTAAAAATACTTACTATCTTCTTAGTATTATTTATGACCAGGGCGTTTACGCAAACCATAAATAAGGAACAGTTTGTACAACTACAAAAGCAACTGTCGCGTGAAAAAGATAAAGCAAAAAAGGCCGGCCTTTTAAAGCAGGCAGCCGCTTACTACCTGGCAAGGGCGGAATTTAAAACAGACCTTGACAGTGCTTCATTGCTTAACAAACAGGCTTTTGATATTAGTAAGGAGTTGGGTATTAAAAAGAACATAGCTGCATGTATGCTTACAGATGGCCGCATAGCACTGAAAAGAGGTAACCTAAAGCTTGCAGCAACGTTAAAAAATAAAGCACTGGCTTACGCCCACAAACACGGGCTCAGAAAGGAAGAAGCTGCCACCTATAAAGATATTGCCCTTGATGCCGGTGAAGAAGATATTCCTAAAAAAACGAAATATTTGGAAAAAGCCATTTCTTTATACAGGCAGGCAGGCGCACGTTATGAAGAAGCTGAAATTTATTTTGAACTGGGCGGAATGTATGATAATATAGCAGAGACCGACAGTTGTATTAAATATACTAACCTGTCTTTAAAAATAAAAAAAAGCATTAAGCGGCACGACCTTTATAAAGAATATGCAGTGCTTGGCCAAAGTTTGTGGGTAAAAGGAGACTATGAAAGAGGTATGGGCAATGCCCTTGAAGCCGAAAAAATAGCACAAAATATAAATGCGGACCCTGAATGGCTTATGCTTATATACAACCTTTTAGGCGTTATGTACGGCGAAATCAGTTCTACTGCAAAATCGGTAGAATCGTACCGGAAGGCTATAATGGTAGCTAAAGAAAATAATGAGCCGGAAAGTGTACATGATATTACACTAAACGCTTCGCTTAGCCTTTATAATATGGGGAAACATACTGAGGCATTAGTTTTACTGAAGGAACTTAATTATTATCCTGATAAGGATTGTGATGCGCAGATAGCATCACTCTATCTGTTATTATATTCTGAATTAAAAAAATACAGTAAAGCAAAACCCTATTATTTACAGTTACTAAAATGCGATGACGGGGCCGAAGAGGATGTTACCAATCAACAAACCGTTTACTACGCTATTATACAATACCTGTTAAAAACCGGGCAGGCCGAAAAAACCTATCCGTATCTTGATAAAATAAGGGAACTGTCTAAACAACACAGTAACCCGCTAAGTATGCGCGAACTTGAGTATACTTATTATGAAGCCGATTCTGCCACCGGTAATTTTAAAAGTGCGGTAGAGCGCCTTAAGATTGTAAAAGCTTTAAACGATTCGGTATTTAACCTGCAAAGCCGGGAGCAGTTTGACAGATTACAAATAAAATATGATACCGAGAAAAAGGATAAAGACATAAAGCTGCTTACACAGCAAGCAAAGTTGCAACAGGAAAAAATACGCAACGAAACCATTTTACGGTATGTTATTATCAGTGGCCTTATAGTATTAATAATATTTGTGGCACTTTTATATAACCGTGCAAGGCTGAAACAACGTACCAACAAAAAATTAGAATTAAAACAACAACAAATTAATGACCAAAACGATACTTTAAAAAAGTTGCTTAAAGAAAAGGAGTGGCTACTTAAAGAAATTCACCACAGGGTGAAAAACAATTTGCAGATTATCATCAGCCTGCTTAACACCCAATCAAGATATCTTGATAACGAAGCTGCTTTACAAGCCATACAGAACAGTGAGCACCGCATGCTCTCTATGTCGCTTATCCACCAAAAGCTATATCAGACAGAAAATATGACAACAATAGATATGTCCTGGTATGTACATGAGCTGGTTAATTATCTGGAAGATTCTTATGCAGATAACGGAAATATAAGGTACATAATAGACCTTGACCCTTTAGAACTTGATGTAACACAAGCAGTACCCTTAGGGCTTATAATTAATGAGGCCGTAAGTAATTCAATAAAATATGCCTTTACAACTAAAAACAACGGGCAAATAAACATATCCCTAAAAAACATCAGCCCTGACACTTACCGGCTTATAATTACAGATAATGGCATCGGGCTACCGGAAGGATTCATGTTACAGGAAAGGAAATCTTTAGGGATGGACCTTATGATGGGTCTTGCCGACCAGTTAGACGGCACACTTGACCTAAACAGTAGTGATGGCCTTACTATCTCGTTAACATTTACAAAAACCATGTCATTAATCCATAATGAATAAAGCCAGATAATGAAAAACACTATTTACTTTTTCATCATATTTCTCATTAGTGCAAATGCTTTTGCCCAAGCTATAAGTAAGCAAGAGTACAGAGAAACAAAAAAAAAGCTGCTTTGGGAAAAAGATGAGGCAAAAAAAGCCAAACTTTTATACCAGGCGGCCTATTACTGTTATAAAAAAGAAGAAGAAAATACTGATAAAGCACTGGATAGCGCCACAATGTTTAACCTGGAATATATAGCCCTGAGCCGTAAGCTGGATTTAAAGAAAAATATAGCCGAAGGTATGTTGCTTGACGTTTCTATTGCCTTAAAGAGGGGTAATTATGAGCTTGGCGAAGAATTAAATAAAAAGGCTTTGGCTTATGCCCATAAAAACGGGCTTAAAATTGAAGAAGCAACTACCTTAGTAACGCAGGCAATGTTTTTTACCACTGACGTACAACAAGCTGAAAATCAACTAAAAAAAGCGGTTTCATTATTTAAGCAGGCTGGTAATACTTTTGAAGAGGCTGAAACATATATCCAACTGGGTACAATATACCACAACATATACCGTCCGGATAAATCTATATCGTATGTAAATCAAGCTATTAAAATAAAAAAGAGCATTAAACGGTATGATTTATATAAAGAGTATGCATTACTCTCCCAAAATTATTCGCTTCAGGGTAATTTAAAAGACGCTCTCGCCTATGCCCTTGAAGCGGAAAAAATAATGGAAAATGTAAAACCTATCAGCTACTGGTATATTTTTATTTACAATTTGTTAGGTGGTGTGTACTTAGAACTTAAATCAGTAGAAAAATCTATTGTTTACTACAAAAAAGCTTTATCGGTAGCCCAAAAAGTCAATAATACTGAGGCTGTAACTTCAATCACTCACAATATCGCCAATATACTCTACCGTTCGGGGAAAGCAGCCGAAGCTTTAAATTTACTGGACAAAGAACTGAAGTATTATCCCGGTAAAGATTGTAATATACTTACCTCATCTATATACCTTTTATTGTATTGCAACCTAAAGAAATACGATAAGGCAAACGAGTATTATCTGCACCTGCTTAAATGCAGTGAATCGGATTCGGCAACAGATTATGACCTTGAAACCATGTACCAGGCTATAATAAACTATTTAATAAAAACAGGGCAAGCGGCAAAAGCCTATACGTACATAGATAAATTAAAGGAAGCGGCCAAAGCCGGGGATAATTTGATAAATCTGTCTGAAATAGAAAAAACGTATTACAGGGCCGATTCTGCCACAGGTAATTACAAAAGCGCAATACAGCATTTAATAAGATCCAAATCATTAAGCGATTCGGTTTTTAATATTAACAGCCTGAAAAATATTAATGATTTAGAACTAAAATATGAAACTGAAAAAAAAGATAAAAACATAACCCTGCTTACCCAGCAGGGTAAACTGCAGCAGCAAAAAATACGCAACGAAACCATTTTACGGTATGTTATAATTAGCGGCCTTATTATATTGGCAATATTTGTAACCCTTCTATATAACCGTGCAAGGCTGAAACAACGTACCAATAAGGAATTAGAACTGAAACAACAACAAATTAATATTCAAAACGATACCCTTAAAAAGCTACTTACAGAGAAAGAATGGCTGCTTAAAGAAATTCACCACAGGGTAAAAAACAACTTGCAAATTATCATCAGCCTGCTTAACACACAATCTAAATATCTTGATAATGAGGCTGCCCTGGAGGCCATACAAAACAGCGAGCACCGTATGCTGGCCATGTCGCTTATCCACCAAAAATTATATCAGTCAGAGAACATAGAGGCTATAGATATGTTGTGGTATATACACGAACTTGTAAGCAACCTACAGGAATCTTATTTGGCAACCGGAAATATACGCTGTGTAATGGACATAGAACCTTTAGAACTTGATGTAACGCAGGCCGTGCCCTTAGGTCTTATAATTAATGAGGCCGTGAGTAATTCAATAAAATATGCTTTTCCTGATAAAAACAACGGAGAGATAAACGTAACCTTAAAAAATACCACGACTGATACATACCGGCTTACAATAGCAGATAACGGAATTGGGCTGCCTGATGGTTTTATGTCGCAGGAAAGAAAATCACTGGGTATGGATTTAATGATGGGGCTTGCCGATCAGTTAGACGGCGCATTTAGCCTTGAAAGCAACAACGGCCTTACCGTCATGCTTACATTTACCAAAAAGTTGTTACTCACTGAAAACGAACAAAATGAAATACATCCCGACAATGAAATGTAGTATTTTCTTTTTTTTCTTATTTCTTATTACCGTAACTACTTTTGCCCAGACAATAAGCAGGCAAGAGTACAGGGAAATAAAAGCATCGCTGCACAGTGAAAATGACCGCACAAAAAAGGCCAAACTTTTATATGAAGTAGCAAAATATACAATTAAAAACGGCAATTCAAAACCGGCTATTGACAGTGCTTCCATGCTTAACAGCGAATCTCTGGATATAAGACGAAAACTCAATTTAAAGAATGGAATTGCACAAAGTATGCTGCTTAACAGTGAGATTGCACTGAAAAAAGGTGATACCCTACGTGCGGAAGCCCTAAAGAAAAACACACTGCAATATGTGCGCAAATACAAGCTTACAAAAGAAGAGGCAGATGTTTATTTTTCATCGGCACAAAACCTGAGAGATAAAGATACCTTAAAAGAAAAGGAATATTTTATGAAAGCCATTGGCCTTTACAAAAAGGCAGGTGCATTTTATGAAGCAGCCGAAACGTATGTAAAGTTTTCAGAATCCAGCTACTACGCCTCTAACTGTGAGAAAAGCATCTACTATGTTAAGCAGGCTATAAAAATTAAAAAAAGCATCAGGTCAAAAGAGTTGTACAAGGAGTATGCCCTGTTGTCTCAAAATTTATGGTACCTGTCAAAGATTAAAGAGTCTCTTGCTTATGCCCTGGAAGCAGAAAAAATTGCAGAAAATTTAAAGGTTGAAGGTGACTGGCTCACTTTTATCTACAATCTTTTAGGGGGTATTTATCAGGATTATGATGCGGTTGATAAATCTATATTTTACCAGAAGAAGGCTTTAGCTGAAGCTAAAAAAAGTAACAATGCCGCCTTTCTAGACGGTGTTATACAAAATATGTGCAACATGCTGTACCGCAACGAAAGGGCAGCCGAAGCATTAGCTTTATTAGATAATGAGGTTAATTACAAACCGGGAAACGATTGTAACATATATTACTGTTCTACGTATGTAATACTGCATTGTAAACTGAACAACACTAAAAAAGCCAGGCCATATTATGAACAGCTCCTTAAATGCGAGCATAAAAATAAAGAAGACATAGTAGAGCGGGAAACTATGTACTACGCAATAATCCAATATTTGTTCAGCACAGGGCAGTCTCACAAAACCTATAAATACCTCGATGAGTTAAAAGAAATATCTGAAGCCAATAACGACTTTTTAAGTTTGTCCGGCATAGAAAAATTCTACTTTAAGGCAGATACCCTTGCAGGAAATTATGAACACGCCATTAATCATTTCAAAAGATACAAAGCTCTAGAAGACTCGGCAATCAGCGTAAGTACTGTACAACAATTAAATGATTTACGCCTTAAATATGATACCGAAAAGAAAGAAAAAAATATAAAATCGCTTACCCAGCAAGGAAAAATAAGGCAGGAAAAAATACGCAGCGCCACTATTACCAGGTATATTTTTATTGGCGGTACCGTAGTACTGTTGCTTTTTGGCGCGCTTATATACAATTGGACCAGGCTAAAGCAGCATGCCAATAAAAAATTAGACTTAAAGCAGCAACAAATTAACGACCAGAACCACAAACTGAAAAAACTGCTTACAGAAAAAGAATGGCTGTTAAAGGAAGTACACCACAGGGTAAAAAACAACCTGCAGGTTATCATAAGCCTGCTCAACACACAATCTGCATTACTGGACAATGAAAATGCATTACAGGCCATACAAAACAGCGAAAACCGGATGTATTCAATGTCCCTTATCCATCAGAGGCTTTATCAGTCAGACAATCTTTCTACTATTGATATGTCCTGGTACATAGATGAGCTGCTTAACCATCTTACAGATGCGCTTAGCATGGATAAAACAATAACTTATGTCCTCAATATAGAACCCATAGAACTTGAAGTGTCTCAGGCAATACCTGTAGGGCTGATAATTAACGAAGCTGTAAGCAATGCTATTAAACATGCTTTTATAAATAAAGATAGCGGAGCAATTACCATATCGTTACACACTACCAACAACAACCTTTACGAACTTATAATTACAGATAATGGCGATGGGCTGCCTTCAGGTTTTAAATCAAAGGAAAAAGAATCGCTTGGTATGGAACTCATGGAAACAATGGCGGGCCAGTTAAACGGAAAAATTGATATAAACAGCAGTACTAACGGGCTTGTAATCAGTGTAACTTTTGCTAAAAAAGATTCAATAGCCAAAAACCTGCTATAAATCATCTTTTACTTACAATGGCCATTGCGCATTTACGAAATATCGTATTTTTACACAATAAACAAACCATAACACACTAAAAACAAGAACACTACAAAAAAGGTTTGTTATTTGGGGTTGTATTCATAAATCAAAATCTACCAAATTTAGAATTTATGGATACCAATACTCACCTTACAGCATCTACACTTATTTACCAGTGTATCAGTGATTTTACATCAAAATACATAGGGTTTGCTTACCTCACACTCACAGATAAACATCGTTTGTCATGAGGGCCGAATTAGTAAATATCCGAAAATTTACTGATGTCCTCGCCTACATGGGGCTTCCGGTTTTTGAATACCTTGACCGTGATGATTTCGCCATCGTTAAAATTGAGGAATTGGGTATCGAACTACCGTATGAAACACCTGTTTTCCGGCCGGATCATTTCAACCTGATTATTCTTCAGGAAGGCATTGCCACTTATAGCGTTGATGAACAGATTTATGATGTACAGCCTAACCATATCCTGTTTATACCTCCGGATACATTTTTATCCTGTAAGTGGACGGGGTTAGGCAAAGGATATCATATAAGCTTTACAAAAAAGTTCCTTTTACAATTCTCTGTTGCCGGGCTCAATGAAATTCAGAAACTTGATAACGTATCCGCACACACAACACTTATTAAAACAAAAAGTATCAATGATTTTGAATCGGTATGCCTGAGTATTTATTATGAAGCCACACAACAGGAACCCTATAAATATGAGATTATTACAAATCTTATACTGAACCTCCTTTTGCTAATCCGTCAGGATCAGTATAGCCATAAGGCTGTGGAAAACAAGAGGCAATACGGCTTTTATGTTATGGCTTTCCTTAGCCACCTGGAAGAAAATTTCAGCAACATAATTTCCGGGGAAACCGACGAAATGTTCCGGCTAAAAGACTATGCCGAAATGCAAAACCTTACCGAAAAATACCTGTCTAAAATTGTAAATACCGCAACCGGTAAAACAGTAAACCAATGCATACACGAAAAGCGGATTAACGGAATTAAATACCTGCTGAAGTATACAGATAAATCAATGAAAGATATTGCAGAAATGTATGGCTTTAACGACCTCAATTATTTTTATACCTATTTTAAAAGGCATACCCACAGCGCCCCCGGATATTTTAGAAAAGACCACAACACTTACACCAGTATTAACCAATAATTTACTCCACTATGAACACTACAAATTACATTAACCATAAAAACCGGGCCGCCTTAAAAGAATACCCCTCATTTACCGCTTCAGGACATATAACCGCAGATGAATTCGGAAGTTATACCATCTGCCAAAATCATACGGCCATCCTGGAAGGGGCGCCCGTATGGTTCAGGAACAATTGTTTTTCACTTACCCTGGCCATGGATGCCAGCGGCCGCTATACAACAAAAACAAGTAAGTTTGATATCCGCCCGCGTACACTTATTTTCAGCAGGCCAAACACGTATCGCGAAATGCAATGGCATAACCTGGGAGAAGTTTACCACATTACTTTTTCTGAACAGTTTCTTGCACAATATGCAGGTGTAGAAGTTTTCAGTACATTCCCGTTCCTGATGTCTGAAACGGCAAGCCAAAGGCTTACAGATAAAAACGTTATAAATGAGCTGAGCAAAATCTGCCAAAAGATAGATTACATTTCTAAGGAAGAATTACCCCTTAAAAAGAACATTATTGCTAACCTCCTTACCCGGCTTCTGCTTACAATTAAACGTAATTTTTGGCAGCGGCATGATATACGGGGCTACACAAACAGTGATAATGATATTGTAAAGCAGTTTATAAAGAATTTAGAACATCATTATACGCAATTGCAGCAAGGCAGTACATCTATACAGCTTAGGGTAAAAGATTATGCACAGATGCTTAATATCCACGAAAATTACCTGTACACCGTAATAAAAGACCGCACCGGTAAAATTGTAAGCCAGTGGATTGCCGAAAAAAAAGTACTGCTGGCCGAAAATTTACTGAAAGATTATTCTTTGTCAATTAAGGAAATAGCGTATCGCCTGGGGTTTCCGTACATATCATACTTTACAATATTTTTTAAAAAACATACGGGCTTTACACCTAAAGAGTATCGTAGTAAGAGCATGCTAAGGCCTGTTTATGCCTAAATATTAGTTGTGTAAACATTTGATTTTTATAGCTAAAAGGCTACACCACACAGTTTTAAAAACCACAATGTTAGTACATTAGTTAACGTATTTCAGAATTTTAACCGTATATCTAAACTTCAAAATTATGCTACAGATTGGAACAAAGGCCCCCGATTTTTCGTTGCCGGTTACCCCGGACCAAAATATAAGGCTAAGCGAACTAACCGGTAAAAAAGTGATACTTGCATTTTACCCCTCAGATTGGAGCCCCGTATGCGGCGACCAAATGGTTATGTACAATGAAACCTTAAAATATTTCAGGGAATACAATGCCGAATTATTAGGAATTTCAGTTGACGGCAAATGGTGCCATACGGCTTTTAGTAAAGACCGCAACCTCCATTTCCCGTTATTATCTGATTTTGAGCCTAAAGGAAACGTTGCCAAAGAATACGAAGTTTACGATACCACATCAGGTGAATGTAAAAGGGCTTTGTACGTTCTTGATGAGGAAGGTACCATCCGGTGGAGCTACCTTTCTCCTACAGCCATTAATCCGGGTGCCGACGGAATTTTGAATGCCCTTGAAAAAATGGACAAAATTTAAAATTGATAATTATGTTTTTAAACCTACCCGTAAACAACAACGATCACATCCAGGGAAACCCATCGGCTCTCATAGAGCTTGTGGAGTATGGAGACTACCAGTGTCCCCACTGCCAAAAGGCCTATCACGTTATTAAAATATTACAGCAGGAATATGGTACCCGCCTTAAAATTGTGTTCAGGCAGTTCCCCATATCCAGCATCCACCCGCTGGCCCGTTTTGCAGCAGCAGCAAGCGAGGCAGCGGCCATGCAAAATAAATTCTGGGAAATGCATGATTTTCTGTTCGAGCATCCCGGTGAATTAAGCACCGAAAACGTAAGGAAATATGCTACATCTTTAAAAATGAACATAGGGCGTTTTGAAGACGATTTAATGGAGCTCGATGAAGATTCTTCTTCTAAAATAGACCTTGATAAATATAGCGGCATACGCAGCGGCGTAAATGGTACCCCTACCTTTTTTGTTAACGGCGAAAAATTTACAGGGAACTGGAAAAATGATGAACTCCGCTCGTTATTTGACGAAATTATTAGGATGGGGTAATCGCTGCAAAACTATCTGCTCAATATCCAAACCATCCTAACCCTATTTTAAAACAGTTCTTTTAAAATTTGTAAACAATTACTGTGTAACTTTATGAAAAATAGCCACGATATAAACTTATGCAATGGAAAATAGCGATAACATATTAATTGTTGAGGATGAGTTTATTGTAGCCAACAACCTCAAAATGATTTTGAGTAAGGCAAATTATAATGTTATCGGCATAGCTTCATCTGCGGCAAGGGCAAGGGCAGTACTGGCCGACACCAGGCCCGACTGGGTGCTGCTGGATATTATTTTAAAAGGTGATGAAAGCGGTATAGACCTGGCCTGGGACCTGATTAAAATGAAAATACCATTTCTTTTTATATCAGCTAACACAAACCTGTCTACCCTTGAAGTTGTAAAAAAAACCCAGCCCTACGGCTTTTTGGTAAAGCCCTTCAGAAAAAAAGACCTCCTGGTAATGCTTGATATAGCGCGTTACCGTTATTTTACTGAAAGTCAAAACAACTCTTTCATACGCCACGAAAACCAACCTGTGGCCATTACCGGGTTCATTGGCAATTGCCCAAAAATCAATGACGTAAGCAAAAAAATTGATATTGTTGCCCGCACAGAAACATCGGTTTTAATTACCGGTGAAAGCGGCACCGGCAAAGAAAAAATTGCGCACATTATCCATGAAAAATCGGCACGCAGTAGTATGCCCATGCTTACAATAAACTGCGCTGCAATCCCTTTATCTTTACTGGAATCCGAATTATTCGGATATGAAAAAGGCGCATTTACGGGTGCCGATGAACGAAAGATAGGGAAATTTGAGCAGGCCCACGGAAGCACGATTTTCCTGGATGAGATAGGAGAGCTTCCACTTAATGCACAGGCAAAGCTGCTTAGGGTATTACAGGAAAAAGAAATAGAACGGATAAGCGGCAAACAAACCCTAAAAATAGATGTCCGCATCATTGCAGCAACTAACCGTAACCTGGAATATGAAGTTTCGCAAGGGCGGTTCAGGCTGGATTTGTATTACAGGCTAAATATATTTCCGGTAGAGCTGCCTCCCCTGCGTGACCGGAAGGAAGACATTAAAGAACTTGCCCTTCATTTCCTCAGGAAATTCAGCAAAACCATTAAAGGCTTTTCCCCTGAAGTTATACGACAACTGGAGTCTTACAACTGGCCGGGTAACATACGCGAACTGGAACACCTGGTAGAACGCAGCGCCCTGCTTGCTACCGCAAACGAAATTACAACAGTAGACCTTCCCGTAAATAAAAGCATAGATATAGTCCCGGATTCAACAGGGCTTCAGTCTCTTGAAGATGTAGAAAGGAACCACATACTAAAAATATTAAAAACCTGTAATGGTAAAGTATCCGGGCAAGGTGGCGCAGCCGAGATCCTTAAAGTACTGCCCACTACCCTGTTTGCAAAAATGAAAAAACTCGGCATTAAACTGGAACATTATTAATCCGGGATTACCAATGCCTACGAATGCAAATACATATTCTTTTTCACCCTGCTTAAACTCTCCGGTGTTATACCGAGGTAGGATGCAATATGATAGTTTTTTACAACTTTATTAATCTTGGGGTACATGCTTATAAACATCACATACCGTTCCTGGGCAGACTGTACCATTGTTGACAAAAGCCTTTTCTGAAAATTTATAAGAGAACTTTCCACCTTTTCCCTGTAAAACTTTTCAAGCTGAGGAATCTGCTTGTACATTTTTTCCAGGTCACTTTTTGTTAACCGGTAAATAACAGCATCCTGAAGGCACTCTATATTTAATACTGCAAGCCCGTTTGCCACAAATGCAGTATAGTCTGTAATCCACCAGTTATCCTCTGCAAACTGTAACGTATATTCTTTGGCATCAGTATCTGTAAAATAGGTCCTGAGGCAGCCGCTGTACACAAAATACAAATAAGACGCCGGTTGCCCTTCACTTAAGATAACACCTCCCTTAGGCACAGAAATCTTCATGATATTATTTGCTATAATATCTATTTCCTGGGGGCTAAGGCTTATACCTTTAAAAATTTCCTGTATAGGGTTAGGTTCCATTTTTTAATGAATTACATTATCTTAAATTCACAACCGGCATCTTTGCCTGTATTCAGCATTTATTAGGCAGCTTATAGTGTATAACTATAAAAATCATAGTCGGCATTCCTGATAAACCCCAGCTTATTATATAGCTGTTTCGCCTCCGTATTGGTTTTTTCGGTGCTCAGGTCTACCCTTACAATATTGTTTGCCGCAGCATAAACAAACACGGCCTGTATTAACGCATGGGCCACTCCTTTTTTCCTGTATTCAGATGCTACAAAAAGATCATTTAGAACAAGGATTTTCCCTTGCGACATAGTAGAAAATGACGGATAATTTAAAGCAAAACCCATAGGCTGCCTATGTTCGTTAAGTGCCAGAAAAATAATTGCCTCGCTGTTGTTTAACCGTGCATTTAAAAACGCCTTGTACTTGCTTTCATGCGAAGGTTGCCTGTAAAACATCATATACTCATTAAAAAGAGGTACAATAGCGTCTGCCTGCTGCAGTGCGTTAAGCTGAATTATTTCTATTTTCATTTAAACAGAAAGATTAAGTGTTCTACAATAGGCTATTGCTGTTCAGCCGCTTTTAAAATTACTTTAGTAACTTCTTCCGGCTTAGAAAGCATAGCCACGTGGCTTGATTTTAAATGGGTGGTTTCTGCACCAATTTTTTTGGCCATTTCGGCTTCCATTACCGGCGAAATTATATGGTCGTTATCGGCCACAATATAAAAACTCGGTTTAGTTTTCCACGCCGGTTTAGAAACCGTTGCAGTAAGGCAGCTGCTATGGAAACGCCCCTGTACAGCTGCTATTAACTTAGCTTCAGCTTCGGGCAAATCCTGTGCAAAATGCTGTACTACGGCATCTTCCCTAAGGCGGATGTAGCCATCGCTTACAATACGGTTATCAAGCCCGGGCGCAGGAGTCAGCTTACGGACTTCATACGCGTCTTTTGTAAGCCCCAGTGCACTTTCATTTACATCGGGTGCATAAGCTGCAACGTATACCAGCGATTGTACTTTGGCATCATTACCGGCTTCGGTAATAACAACACCGGCCCACGAGTGTCCTACCAAAACAATTGGCCCTTCTATTTCGGCAATTGCCCTGTTTACAAAGGCCACATCATCAGCTAAGGAAGTCAGTGGGTTTTGCACTGCCACTGTTTTGTACCCCTTCTTTTGCAGTAACGGGATTACTTTATTCCAGGATGAACCATCGGCAAATGCCCCGTGCACCAATACAATTGTTGGTTTTGTTTTGTTTTCAGTTGATTTTTTTATTGTTTCATGCCTAACAGATGTAAGACTGGTCAGGGCAATGCTTCCAATTAGTAAGGCTGCAATAATAAAGTTTCGGGGAAGAGTAAATGTTTTCATAATTTATATTTTTTAAAGATTGAAGAATTAAAATTTTCACTGCTTAACTACAGCTCAAAATTCAGGAATACAATGCTCCTGAAAATTGATCTGTGGTAAAAAAAAACGCTTCAGATAATTGATTCACATATATGGGTATACACATTGTGTCAGAGAAAATAAGCAATTATAACTCCGATAATTATCGCTAATAATTTTACAGCATTAAACCTGTGCCCCTCACTACTCTCAAAGATTATTGTTGATGAAATATGAAAAAGTATACCCACTACTATTCCTGATATTTCGTTATGACAGTGTATTACAAATTCCAGATGGCCTGAAAGTAGCGTACCTAACGGCGTCATTGCCGCAAAAACAACCATAAAAAAAGCAACTGTAGTTTTACATAAACCCGAATTAATAAAAAATGCCGTAAGTATAATCGCTATCGGGAAATGATGTATAGCAATTCCCCAGGCCATTTCATTATGCAGGCTTACCGGTGCCCCCTCCAGGAGTGCATGTATGCACAGACTAATAAAAAGCAGCCACGGCATTGTATGATTATGAGATTCGGTATGCGTATGTACATGCCCATGTTCTGCTCCTTTAGAAAAATACTCCAGTATAATCTGGAAAATAATTCCGGCCATTATGTATATACCTATTGAACTGCTTGTGTGGCTATGTTCATCATGGCTATGCCCTGCACCTTCATAGATTTCAGGAAGCAAATGAAATACTGTGATAGCCAGTAGAAAAGCTCCGCTAAATGAAAGTAAAAATTTAATACTCTTTTTATTCTCCGGCTTTATTAATAACCCGACTGCGAAGCCTAAAATAACTGACAAAAAAGGTAATATGTATAGCATTTTAAAGGATTTGATTAAGAGTTATTTACATACCGTTACAGGGAAATAATCAGCTGATATACACAGTTTTCTTATTTATAAATTCCTGTATGCCTTCAAGTGATAATTCACGCCCGAAGCCCGATGTTTTTGTACCACCAAAAGGAAGCCTTGGGTCACTTACTACAGGGCTGTTTACAAATACCGATCCGTCGTCAAATTCAGGAATCAGCCGCTTTACACGTTCCATATCTTGCGTGAAAATTGACACACCTAATCCATAGACACTCTCATTTGCCAGGGCAACACCTTCCGATTCAGTTTCAAAAACGGTAATACCTATTACAGGCCCAAAAGTTTCCTCTTTAAAAATCGGCATATCAGATGTTACATTATCTACCACAGTAGGTTCAAAAAAAGTCCCGTCCCTTTTTCCTCCCAAAAGTATCTTGGCACCCAGGTTTACAGAATCCTTTAATTGTTTCTCAAGCCCCGCCGCAAGATCTTCCCTTGCCATAACACCTACGTAGGTTAAGGCATCCATAGGGGCTCCGGTTTTAAGTGCTTTCACAGCGCTGATAAATTTTGCCGTAAATTCTTCTGCAATTGCTTTGTGTAACAATAAGCGTTTGCCTGCTATACAACTCTGGCCCGTATTCTGGAAGCGCGATAAAACACTTTTTTCCACCGCTTCATCCAGGTTGGCATCTTCAAAAACTATCAGGGCATTGCTGCCTCCTAATTCCAACACAGATTTTTTTATTTGAGAACCTGCAATAGAGGCTACTGCACTTCCTGCCCTGTTACTGCCCGTAAGCGCCACAGCTTTTACTTTTTTGTTTTTCAGGATATTTTCAACAGCATCTGTAGTTACAGCCAGGTTTGTAAAGCATCCTTTAGGGAACCCTGCACGTTTAAAGATTAGCTCAATATTTTCGGCATTGCCTATAACGTTCGGGGCATGTTTCAGCAGGCCTGTATTACCGGCCATGAGCAGCGGCACAGCAAACCTGAACACCTGCCATAGCGGATAGTTCCAGGGCATTATAGCTAAAACTACCCCTATGGGGTTTGATGTTACATAACTTATGGCTGCCTCTGTTTCTATCAGCCTGTCTGTAAGCTGTGCTTCAGCATTTTCGGCATAATACTCACAGAGCCAAGCACATTTTTCCACTTCGGCTAACGATAATGTAATGGGCTTCCCCATTTCTTTGGTTATAGCTTCGGCATATTCCTGCTTGTTTTTCCTGAGCTCACCGGCAGCAGACAGCATAAGCCTGCTCCTTTCCTTAAAAGAAGATTTCCGCCAGCTTGCAAATGCTTTATCTGCATTATCAATCGCCTGCCCTAATTCGGCAGCGGTTAATTCTTTCACTATATATACATCTTTTTGAGTATATGGATTGACTGACTTTATCATAACTATCCCGGTATTAGTTTTTTATAAAAAAGGGCTTAAGGCTTTACCTCAGCACTATGAGGAAATAAGATTTCCTGAACGGCAGAACAGAACCAGTAAATAACTCATTTTCAGTCTATAAAAAATGATTCTGATAATCTGTCCTGAACTTCTATATCAAAATAATAGCAATAAAATGACACCTGCAAAATCCCCTTTGATAATTATAATTAATTGCTTTGAATCAATATATTTTGATTTTTTGCGGCAGAAAAACACGTTTAAATTTGCAGGGTGTAGTGAAGTAAAGCCCACCACTTCGCCCGGCTAATGCAAAAAAAAGACCGCAATAATTTGCAGCCTTTGGTATTTATTAAAGTGATCTATTTATTTTTTCAGGGGTTTTGTAAAATCAAATTTCTGGCGCGCCTGCAGCCAGAACACCTGTGCATGTACAAAACGATTAGGGGTAAACGTAGACGAGTATTGGTTAGACCAGGTAAGTGCCACTTCAAAATTATTCCCCATATGAAATGTTGGGCTAATGAGGAAACGGTTTTGTGCAAACTGGTTATGTATTATCCTTTTTCCCGCATTCATCATAATCTCATCGCCAATACCCAATGACATACGGTAACCCGGATTTTTTTCGGAAAAACGGAACAACGGCACATCTATCAGCAGCATATAACGAAAACGCCAGTAAAACCAGTTAAAAGGCCTGTTATGCTGCGAACTTAATGGTTCAAAAAAACGTTCTTCAGCCCGTATGCGCTGAAACACACTACACTTACCCACATAATTCTGGATTGACATTTCCTGGTATGGCCTGTGTTCAATCTGGCTGGTTCTCTCATTATCAAAAAAATACCCCAGGTGGGCAAATCCGACATGTAAAGCTATGTTATCACTGCATTTATAGTCTACCCCTGCCCTTATAAAATAAAAAGTGCCGGGTGTGTAGTTATCCAGCCAGCGTAAGCCCGTATCTGCCACTATGGTATACTTGTCAGCTACCTTTATACGGGCTAAATACTCCAGCCATTGCTGGTTTTGATGGAACACTTCCTTTTCCTGCGCTACTGCTTTTCCTGAGAAAATAAGAAAAAAAAGTATGGCCACTGCCCTGCCTGCCGATATGTTTTTACACAAAGCCATACACATTTTAAAGATTGAATTTTATGGTTCGCTGCTTTTTACAACGCCCTGTTTCCTGCTTTTTTGTTCATTACATGAACCGAGTGCTATTTCAAGTGCATTTGTACTGCGGTATATCTCTAAAAGTGACAGCAGAAGCGATATAAAGAATGTAATGACCGATATACCGAATAAAACCTCGGCACACCTTTCCAGGCCTATGTAAATAAAATACATAGAGACTAACGCAAACAGAAAACTCGCTACGCCACACACCTGCATATTTTTAATCAGGTTAAGGCGAATTTTCAGGTATCTGATCTGTTCGTTTAAATGATCATCGTACTGGTTTACCTGGTACTCCTTAATTAAAGTCCTGACTAAAGATGCAACTGCCAGAAAGCGGCTGGTGTAAGCCAGCATAACAAGGCTTATTGCAGAAAACAGCATTGCGGGGGTATCTATAGCTATATTCATTTAATGATATTAAAGGTTTATTTTTATCCTTATGGCAGCTGTTACAGATATTACTGTTGAGGCAATTTCTTTTTCAACCTGCTTAAAGTCTCAGGAGTTACACCCAGATAAGATGCAATATAACAACTATTTACGTTTCCGGCAACATCCGGATACAAACGTATAAATGCCTTATACCTTTCTATTGCCGGCTGCGACATATGAGAAAATATCCTGCTTTGAAACTCCGCAAGATTTTTTTCAAACCGGGCAGTAAAGAAGTATCTTATTTTAGGGATTCTGCCACAAAGCCCCTCAAAGTCATCTACACTTAATTCGTAAAGCACAGCTTCCTGAAGGCACTCAACATTCAGCAGAGGGCTTTCGCGCAATAAAAATGCCGTATAATCTGTAACCCAACAATCACCGGACGCAAACTGTAATGTATACTCTTTACCGAAAACATCGATATAAAATATCCTGAGGCAACCGCTACAAACGTAGTACAGGCAGGGTTCCTGATGCTTTTTACTTAAAAGTGTACTTCCCTTCCCTGCAAAGCGTTTTTTTACAAGGCTTTCAATAACTTTAATTTCCCTTTTAGAAAAATTAATATCCTTAAAAATTGCCGATACAGTAAAAGCTTGCATGGACTGTAAGTATTAATTAAAAAGGTTCTGCGGCACCTCATGTACACAAATTGGCTTCTTTAACCGCATCGGTATAGTTGTCGCAGAACCCAAAATCAATATAGGGAATTGGGTAGCCCCTGATTTAAAAATCCTGGATGGTAGGCCTCATTACTATCTCGTTGATGTCTACATCTGCCGGCTGCTCTATGGCAAAAGCAATGGCCCTTGCTACAGAAGATGCCGGTATGGCCAACTCATAAAACTGGTTAACCCCCACAGAGCTTTCTTTATGGTTAGTACTGTGTTTTAATTCAGACTCTATAGCGCCGGGCTCTATTGTTGTAACACGTATGCTTTTGCCCACCTCGTGCCTTAGCCCTTCGCTTATAGCCCTTACTGCAAACTTAGTTCCGCTGTACACTGTACCCCCTGGGCTAAAAACCTTAATTCCGGCAACAGAACCCAGATTGATAAAATGACCCGAATTCTGCTTTTGGAACTTTGGCAAGGCAGCGGCTATTCCGTATAAAACACCACGGATATTAATATCTATCATATTATCCCATTCATCAGTTCTTACTTCAGCCATGGGGGCAATAGGCATTATACCTGCATTGTTTATAATCACATCAATTTTACCATAGGCAGACAATGCTTTGTCTACCAAAGCCTGAACCTGCTCTTTCTTTGTTACATCGGTTTGCAGGTACACAGCACTGCCGCCTTTAGATGATATTTCATCAACAATTTTTTCAAGGAGGTCTTTACGCCTGGCGCCAAGTACAACTTTTGCACCTTTTTCGGCCAGGTGCTTTGCTGTTGCTTCACCCAGCCCGCTGCTGGCACCGGTAATTACAACAACTTTATCGAGAATATTGTTTTCCATTTTCAATTAAGATTTTTTTGATTTTAGTAGTATTATTTAAAATACACCGTTTTTTTATTTACAAATTCCTGTATGCCTTCAGCAGAAAGCTCACGGCCATAACCCGATGATTTTACCCCGCCAAAAGGAAGCCTTGGGTCGCTTTTTACCCTTTCATTAATGAATACCGAACCCTGTTCTAAATTCGGGATAAGGCGTTTTGCCCTGGCAAAATCTTCTGTAAATAACGAAACGCCAAGACCATAAACACTGTCATTAACCAGTGCTACGGCTTCCTCATCGGTATCAAAAATTGTTATGCCGATTACGGGGCCAAAGGTTTCATCTGTAAACACAGACATTTGCGAAGTTACATTTCCCACAACGGTAGGCTCCAGGTAGGCTTTATCCCTTTTACCACCCACTAATATTTTAGCACCCTGCTTAACCGAATCCTGTACCAGCTCTTCCAGCTCCTGTGCTAAGTCTTCCCTGGACATAGTGCCTATGTAAGTATCTTTATCCATCGGGTCGCCGCTTTTAAGCGCTTTTACAGCTGCCACAAATTTTTGTGTAAACTCTTCTGCTATAGCTTTGTGCAACAGTAAGCGTTTCCCCGCAATGCAGCTTTGGCCTGTATTCTGAAAACGGGATTCTACACATGTTTTTACCGATGCATCAATATTGGCATCGTCAAGGACAACTAATGCATTGCTCCCACCCAGTTCCAGCACCGTTTTTTTAATTTCGCTACCTGCTATAGATGCTACTGAGCTGCCTGCACCATTACTTCCTGTTAGCGCAGCCGCTTTAACCCTCCTGTCCCTAAGGATAGCTTCTACTTCGCCACTCCTTATCGGGAGGTTTGTAAAACAGCCTTTCGGGAAGCCTGCGCGTTCAAAAACTTTCTGGATATTTTCTGCACACTGCATAACATTGCTGGCATGCTTTAAAATACCCACATTTCCTGCCATAAGTGCCGGCACAGCAAACCTGAATACCTGCCATAAAGGATAATTCCACGGCATTACAGCAAGGATAACACCTAACGGCTCATTAGTAACATAGCTTTCCTTAGCTTCTGTAGTAACCGTCCTGTCTGTTAGCTGGCTTTCAGCATTTTCGGCATAGTATTCACACAGCCAAGCACACTTTTCCACCTCATCAAGAGCCAACGTGATGGGCTTACCCATCTCGGCAGTTATTGCTTCGGCATATTCCTGCCTGTTCTTTCTTAATTCGGCGGCAGCGCTTAACATTAACGTACTCCTTTCTTTAAAAGAAAGTTGCCGCCACGAACGAAATGTAGTATCTGCCGTTTCTATGGCTTTATCTATCTCGCTGCTGCTTAATTCCTTTATTTCAAATACCTCTTTTTGGGTATAAGGATTTACAGATTTTATCATTGGTATAGCATTTAATGGTTATACTTTATAGTTATCAAAAAACCGGGCTATCTTACGGTTAGAGGACATACTAACGTTGTTGCAGATAAACCCGGTTAATGTGACTTTTATGCGCCCAAAAGCGCCACCATTTTCTCCCCTACACCTTTAGCCGATGCCGGGTTTTGCCCTGTAACAAGGTTACCATCTGCAATACTTATAGGTCCCCACGGTGCTACGGTGTGGTATATGGCTCCCTGTTTTGTAAGGGCTGTTTGCAAATCAAACGGCACATCAGGCCTTGCATAGTTATCTTCTTCAGCTGTTGTAAACGATGAAATGTTTTTACCATTTACAAGGTAGCTGCCATCGCTTAGTTTTACGTTCAGCAGCGATACAGGGCCGTGGCACACAGCCCCTACAACTGCGCCACGCTCGTAGGTTTCTTTAATAACCTGTTTAAGCAGCGGGTGTTCGGGCATGTCTACCATAGGTGCTAAACCGCCGGGTATAAATATTGCATCGTATTTACTTACATCAACTGTAGAAAGCTCTACCGCTTTCTGCATATCGGCCCAGCCTTTACCCGTAAGGAAAGCAAGGTTATCCGGGTCGGCAGCCGATTGCAGGTCATCAAGATAAGGAGTGTCACCCGTTAGGCTGGCAAAATCTATCTGGTAGTTTGCCCTTGCAAATTCACCGTAAGGATGCGCTACTTCAGGCAAAAAGTTACCTGTCCTTCTGTTGTTTGGGCCAATTGCATTGGCATTAGAAACAATGATTAAAACTTTTTTCATGATTACAGATTTTTTAAAATTGATGTGATATTTAAAGGTTTAAGCTCAAATGAGCTGTTTTACTACATATACTTCACGTACCTCTAAATGAGGGACTATCTTTCCTACCACGATTGATTGATAATGTTCAGAATTTCTGTGCGCCTCCTGGGCATCAGCATCAACATACCGTTCGTGCAGTATTAGCTCATTAGGGTCGTTTTCAGACTGGTAAACAGCGTAATGAATATTACCCGGCTCTTTTTTGGTTTCGCTGGCAAGCGTGGGTAATAGTTTTAGGATTTCAGCAGTTTTGGCTTCCTTGATTTTCCATTTTACAATGACTTCTCTTTCCATATCTTTAAACTTTTAGATTTTTAAATGCTTTGATAATACATCCCAAAATTCCAAAATCAACACCTTAAAAAAATTGATGTATGGTAAGAAACAATGATTTTAATAATATGATTATCAGTTAATTTATAAGCCAAAGTTATGTACCTCTATATTCATAAAAATTATCCTATGGTAAGAAATGAGATACATTCAGAAAAAAATCGAAGTAAATATGAGATAATGTAAAAACACAAAGGGGATGCCTGTATCGGCATCCCCCTTCGTGTTAGTTCTATTTGTGTGTTATTTTTTTGCCAGTTCGTGCCGCACACGGCTAAGGCTTTCTGTAGTTATTCCCAGATAAGAAGCCAAATGGTAATTCTTAATATGCTTTTCTATATCAGGATATGATTTTACAAATCTCAGGTATTTTTCTTCTGCAGTTGATGCCAGGTCAGACAATATCCTTTTCTGGTAGCTGCCAAAAAACCGTTCCATTTTAATCCTGAAAAAACTTTCTATTTGCGGAACCTCTTTATAAAGCTGCTCCATACTTTCTTTAGAAATCTTATATATAAGGGCATCTTTAACACAATCCACATAAAACATAGACTTCTCCCCCGTAAAAAAGGCAGTATAGTCTGTAATCCACCAATCGCTGACTGCAAACTGTAACGTGTACTCTTTACCCGTTTCGGTAATAAAATAAGTGCGGAGGCATCCGCTAAAAACAAAATACTGGTAAGGGACATGATGCCCGGGGGTTAATAAAATATCCCCTTTCTTAACAATGATTTCTTCAAATTTCTTTTCGGCTATTTCAATTTCAGAAGGAGAAAAATCAATATTCTTAAAAATATCCTGAATAGTACAATTTTTCATGATAATGTTTTTAGTGACTTATAGAAATATTACTCAAATATATACTTTTTAAGATTGACAGTCCATACTGAACCAACCAACATTAAATAACAAAAGCAGTAAAAAAGGAATTTCTTACCATAGGATAATTTTTATGAATTATCAAATCCTGAAATTTGAAATATAACTTCAACAATACAACTATGACAATGTTATTCAGCCCTTTGAAAATAAAAGGTATCACCTTAAAGAACAGGATTGGTGTTTCGCCTATGTGTCAATACTCTTCTGTTGACGGTTTTGCTAACGACTGGCATTTTGTACACCTGGGCAGCAGGGCTGTAGGTGGGGCATCTTTAATACTTACAGAGGCTACGGCGGTTTCCCCGGAGGGCCGTATTTCTCCAAACGACCTGGGAATATGGAAAGATGAACATATAGAAAAATTGCTGCAAATAACAAATTTCATTAAGCAACAGGGAACCGTTACCGGCATACAGCTTTCGCATTCCGGCAGGAAAGGCAGCACAATGACACCCTGGCAGGGACATCATGCCGTTAGTATAGAAAATGGTGGCTGGGAGGCACTCGCGCCTTCAGCTGTGCCTTATTCCGAAAACTATGCCCTACCTAAAGAACTGGACGAAAATGGTATCCTTAAAATCATAAATGATTTTAAATCAGCTGCCCAAAGAGCGATTAAAGCAGGGTTTGAAATTATTGAAATCCACGCTTCGCACGGGTACTTATTACATCAGTTTCTATCGCCTTTATGCAACAAAAGAAACGACAAATACGGGGGAAGTTTTGAAAACCGCATGCGTTTACTACTTGAAGTAATGCATGCTGTAAAATCAATACTGCCGGAAAGTACCCCACTGTTTGTAAGGATACCCGGATCTGACTGGGTAGACGGCGGCTGGAACATTGAAGATGCTATAGCCCTTTCAGAAATATTAAAGAATAATGGCGTAGACCTTGTTGATGTAACAAGTGGCGGGCTAAGCCATGACCAGAAAATTGCTGTAGGCCCCGCTTATCAAATGCCGTTTGCTTCAAAAATCAAAAAACAAACGGGAATACTTACATCTACAGTCGGGCTGATTACTAATGCTTTCCAGGCAGAATCTATCCTTGTTAACGGAGATGCCGATCTTATATTAATGGCACGGGAGTTTTTAAGGGATCCTTATTTTCCATTAACTGCTGCGGCCAACCTGCATGAAAACATTACAGGCCCAGTTCAGTATGAAAGGGCAAGATTATAAATTAGTTTTTACATCACTATATGGTTGCAATCCCTCATCGCCCGTCAAAACAACTTTTTGTGTTAACCCTTAATCTCTGTTATCACTCACTTCTTGTTTTCCTTCATCTATAAGTTTATTCACTTCCTGCATTTCTCCCTCTTCAAGATGCTTCACCTCATCTTCCTGCTCATCAGAATGATGGTCTATGTAAAAGGTGCATCCTACAGGGTAATGGTCAGAACCTACTGATGGGCACACAAATAATTTTTCTATAAAAATGTTAGGACTGTGGAATACTAAATCCAACGGAACCCTGAAAAACCAATATTTTGCATGAAATGTAGCTAAAATACCCCTGCCTATACGTGCATCAATAAGGCGGCTTGTTTTTTTAAACAATAACGAAGATTTGGCCCACGCAACATTATTAAAGTCTCCCGCCACAAAAACAGGAAGTGTATAATCCCTTACTTTTTTTGCCACGCAAAGCAGGTCGCCATCACTTTCTTTCGAAGTTTCTTCTTCGGTAGGACTTGGCGGTGGCGGATGCACCCCAAAAAACACAAATTTATGTCCGTCACCGGTTTCCAGTTCTGCTTCCAGGCTTGGCAAGTCATCGGCTACAAAATAATGGGTATTTATACTGTTTACTTTTAGTTTTGTGTAAAAGTGCATGCCGTATGTATTTTCCAGGGTGATTTTTTCATACTGCGGATAATCTTTCTCCAGCACACGCATTGCCTGCTCCCAGTCACTGTTGCTTTCCATTGTAAGGAATATATCCGGTTGCTCTTTTTCAATAAGTTGTATAAATCTATTGAACTCTTTATTTGGCTGATACACATTACATACCACTACCTTAACCTTTTCAGAAGCATTTGGCGTTTTTGAATATTTAGTTGTTCTCCAAAATTTGGTGAAACGCATCAATAGAAAAACATGATATCCCATTAGTACAAGTTGTATCGGCTGCAGGTACCAAAGGAGATGATACTCTTTCAAATAAAAACAGCTAATGGCAAAAACAACAATTTGAAGATATAAAAGCTGAAGCTTTAAAAACTCAGGAACCCTGAATACCCAGTGCTGATTTTGTACAAATGGCAAAAGGCTAAGAACAATCAGTAAGCAGGAAATAAGTAGTAAGGTCATTTAGTTTTGAATAGTTGATTAGTACCTGAAAATTACAAAAAACAGATTTTAAAATCTGCCATTTACCAATTCTCCTGAAAACCGTTTTCTAATGCTTTTGCATATTCTTCGTTGTCAAAAATGTAAAGGTTCGGCGATTTGTGGGCACCACCGGTACGTTTTTCATCAAGCTTTTTAAGTATGTTATAGCGCATCATTTTACGGTAAAAATTGCCACGGTTCAGTTCTTTATCTAAAATAACTTCATAAAGTTTTTGCAGTTCAGACAGCGTAAATTTTTCGGGCAGCAGGTTATAGCCAATAGGCTTGTAATTAAGGTCGCGCCTCAGTTGTTGCAGGGCCTCATGATATATTTCGCCGTGGTCCATACTAAATTCAGGCACCTCCTGTATATCATGCCAGGCACACGCGTCTGAAAACATATCAATTTGTGGGTCAAGCGTAGTAAAATCTATCAGGGCGTAGTAGCCTATTGATATAAAACGGTCTGCGTGCCATAACCCCTGGGCATAATTATCAAAAAAACGTTCAGACCTGCCGGTTTTCCCGAAGGTTTTAAATTGGTTCAGAAATACATCAGTAGCACCCGTACGGCGAAAGAGTATGTTTTTGGCAGCATCTACAATATCCTCATTTTTATCTACATATCCACCCGGAAGTGCCCAGGTATCTTCGCCTTCAAAACGGGTAAGCAGCACTTTAAGGCAATCGTTATGAAAGCCAAATACCACGCAGTCTATAGAAATATGTGCAAGGTAGTTTTCCTTATAAATTGGAGAAGTCTCCTGAAGTTTATCGCTAAAACGTCCTGACATAAATCTTTTTTTCCAAAAATACGGCTATCTGATTTTTTCTGCAACTTTTAATAAATTTTTAATGCTTCATACAGAAGTAATAATATTACTACGAAGACCAGTAAATACTGCTATTTCCTGAAAAATAGGGGCTTTAAATTATGGGATGGGATGCTACTAACTATCTACAACGTTGTAATTTCTTTATGCTTCACTTGGAAACATTAAAAATATGTTATAATATTGCTTCGTAAAGAAGCATAAAATGTGCTTTTATCGAAAACGTTATAAGAAGTGTGTAAAAAACATATAACCATAAACAGCATATTATTTAACCCAAAAAACTACTGAAACGTTACAGCCATTTAGGCAGGCAGCAGTAAAAAACTTAAACCCAAATATTAGAATAGTACAATTTCAATAAGGTTAGGAAGCCCAAAATTCCTGACCCGGACTTTTTATACCCAAACTTAATCACTAACACAGATGAGAAACAACTACGTTACACTCCTTACAGGCGGCTTTTTCTTGATGGCAACAGCCATTACCAGTGCGCAGGAGGAAAACAAACTAACCGTACAGGACTCGGTTAAAGTCAGCGAAAAAATTAAGTCCGGCAACGGCGGCGGAGACCGTAATGTGATGCTTAACGCATCGAGCAACTCGGGTCCGCGCGACGTAAACATTGGCCTGCCGGCTACTGTGGGCGGTATTACTATTTTAGAGAACGACCTGCCTGTGGTTTATTTCTTCTGGCCTGAACTGCCTAACAAAACCTGGAGGCAGAGCATAAGCCTTAAAGACACCGGCTTGCTAAAAATGGAAGACCTGGCCAGTAACATGGGCGACCTGGGCTTTGCGGTAAACTCATACACCCAAAACGGCACTAAAGATTTTCATGTAAAGGGTAACCTTCAGGGCAGCCACTTCGGCTGGCTACAGGGCGATGTAAACATTTCAGGGCCTATGACTAAAAACGGGTGGACCTACTCTGCCGGAGCGTTCCTTAATTTTGACCCATCTACCTATGATGTAGGCTTTAACAGGTATGAAGACCAGACAAAAATTTTCAGGGCCGGGGTAACCAAGTATTTTAAAGACGATAAGGGTGAGTTTAACGTGTTTTATAAATATGCCGACTCTTATGTAAATACCAACTACGCTGTGTTTCAGTACGGGCCTAACGGCAAGGCATCTGAAGTTCCCGGTTTTGAAATTGGCAACAGCTCTTATTATGTACGTGATGGCAAAATGAGGTTTCAGGATGCTGTTACGGGCGATTACTACTGGGGTGAATTTGACGGAAAAGACAACAGAAACCGTAGCCACAACATAGACGTTTTTGGTAACTACAGGCTAAACAACGGCTGGAATTTTAAATATTCTACCCGTTTGCACGTTGCCAAATCATCGCTGCTATACAGCATACCACTTAGTATTTTTGGCGCTAGCACGGCAGATGGATATACCATAGCAGGCACCGGCCAGGCGTATGAAGGTAATGTGGGCACGCAGCTGGCACTAAACAGCCCCAGCATACCTACCACAACAGTTATGGGCCGTTTTTCGTTAAACAAGCAAATTAAAAACCACGATGTTAGCTTTGGTATTTTAGAGCAGTACTACCATGTAGACCAGTACCACTCTAACCGTTCGCTGTTTTTCCAGACGGTAGAAGACCAGCCTCAACGCCTGGTAGGCCCGGGTACAGATGAGTATGGCTTTTACGGCTATAACACCAGTGCCGAATACTTTGACGGTACCGAAAACAAACTATCGGTTTACGGTACAGACAACTGGAAGGTGTCAGACAGGTTTAGCGTTAAAGCAGGCCTTATGCTAAGAAGCCAGTTGCTTAACGGTAACTACAGCCAGACACCACGCTCTGAAGGCTTTACCATGGCAGATGCCACACTTACTAATATTAACGACAGCTACTTTCACGTAGCGGGTAACCTAAACCTTAACTATAACATTACCAAAAACTTTGGTGCTCTTACCAACTTCCTTTATACTGAAGAAAACGGCCGTTTAGAGAGCTTCTCTACCGCCATAGCCCCAAGCGTGATAAAGAGCAGGAGCCCGCTGGCAGGCCTGGGCGTGTTCTGGAATACCAAATACTTCAGCCTTGTATCGCAGGCTACTTACCTGCACAAGAACAACTACCTTACCCGCTTTAACCTGGTAAACCCTGAAGACGATACCGAAACACAACAAGCTACCATCTTCTACGACATACAAACCCTGGGCTGGACTACCGATATGGTTATAACGCCGTTTAAAGGCTTTAACCTGCACTACCTCATCACGCTACAGGACCCTGTGTACAAAAACTTCACGTTCTCTGCCTTTGGCAATAACTACGACTACAACAACAAAACAGTACTCGAAATTTCTAAGGTGCTGATGGAAATAGACCCAAGCTACTCGGTAGAAAAATGGAAGTTCTGGGCCAGTTTCCGTTACTTCAGCGAGCAGTACGCTAACATTACAAACGCGCTGTATTTTGCCCCAAGGTGGGAAAACTTTGGCGGTATAAACTACCAGTACAACAAAAACCTGGGCTTTGGCGCCACGGTGGTAAACTTCCTTAACCAAACCGGAGCCAAGGGAACCATAAACGGTGCTGAGCTTATAAACGATGCCAGCCAGTACTATGGCCAGCTGCTTACGGGCTCTTACATAAGGCCGTTTACGGTACAGCTGTCAGTCAATTTTAATTTTTAAGGGTTATATACATAAGCAGGTTACGCTACGGCGCGGCCTGCTTAAAACATTTAAAACATGAAATACAAGCACATATTTACGGCACTGCTACTGGGTTGCGGTTTACTGGCATCGGCACAAAACAATGCAGATGCAACGGTACAGCCCCGCATGCGCGTAATGCTTGATAACGACTATGCCGGCGACCCTGACGGGCTGTTCCAGCTGGTGCACCACCTGCTGTCGCCATCGGTAGACATAAGGGGTATTATAGGTTCGCACCTGCGCCCCGGCGATGGTTTTGACAGTTCAAACGAAACCGCTACCCATGCTACAAACAATATAAAGGAGGTACTTGGCCTGCTTAAGCTTCAAAACAAGTTTACAGTATACCAGGGGAGTAACAGCCCATTGGCAGATGCCAAAACCGCTATTCCGTCAGACGGGGCTAAGGCCATTGTAAAAGAAGCCATGCGTACTGATGTTACGGCACCACTGTATGTGGTATGCGGCGGCGGCCTTACCGAGGTAGCCAGTGCCTACCTGCTGGAGCCTAAAATAGCCGATAAAATTGTGCTGGTATGGATAGGCGGTACCGAATATACTGATATTGCTATGCCACCACCGGGTTATACCTCTATGGAATATAACACGGGGATAGACGTGACTGCCGTGCAGGTGGTTTTTAACCAAAGTAACATCAACTTATGGCAGGTGCCGCGCAATGCCTACCGCGAAACGCTGATGTCTTATGCCGAACTACTTACCAAAGTAAAGCCGCAGGGAAAAACAGGCAGCTACCTGGCCGGTAAAATAGACCGCGTTATAGCGCTGACCAACAAATATAAAATCTACACCGGCGAAACCTACATTATGGGCGATTCTCCGCTGGTACTACTTACGGCGTTGCAGTCGTCTTTTGAGGCTGACCCGTCGTCAAGCTTTTACAACGTAAAACAAGCCCCTAAGGTAAACGATGCCGGGCTGTATGAGGTAAACAACAACGGCAGGAACATACGCGTATACCACCACCTTGATAACCGCCTGATGTTTGAAGATTTCTATGCAAAACTTCAGCTGCTCAACCGAAAGTAGAACACTATCGCTTCCAAAAGCAGAAGAATAATTTGTTAACCCTATTTTTAATCATATTAAAAAGTAAAACAGAGATGAAAAATAAGTTTCTATCAGTAAAAGTCCTTGCTATTATAGCACTTGGTACCGTGCATTGTGGCTATGCGCAAAAAAAAGCGCCACAGCTGGGCAAAGCATCTATAGATGAAGTTATAAAAGCCATGACGGTTGAAGAAAAAGCCGCGCTTCTTGTGGCGCCGGGCATGCCGGGCTATGCCGGTATTACGCCTATTGAAGGTTTTAACGACATCAGGGTATTAGGTGCCGCAGGTACCATAAAGGCCATACCGCGCCTTGGCATACCTGAGATATTGCTGGCAGACGGCCCCGCCGGTTTGCGTATAGAGCCTAAGCGCCCTAACGATACCAAGACCTATTATGCCACGGCATTTCCGGTAGGTACCGCGCTGGCCTCTACCTGGAACAAAGAGCTAATTTACCAGGTAGGCGAAGCTATGGGCGAAGAAGTAAGGGACTATGGTGTAGATATATTTTTGGCACCGGCCATAAACATTCACCGCAACCCGCTTAACGGCCGTAATTTTGAATATTATTCTGAAGACCCGGTTGTGGCGGGTACCATTGCCGCTAATATAATTAACGGTATACAGTCTAAAGGTGTGGGTACTTCTATAAAGCACTTTGCTGCTAATAATCAGGAAACCAACCGTTTTTCTATCAACGCCCACGTGTCTGAACGTGCCATGCGCGAAATATACCTGAGGGGTTTTGAAATTGCCATCAAAGAGGCCAAACCGTGGACGGTTATGTCTTCTTACAACAAGGTAGACGGCCAGTACACATCGGCCCGAAAAGACCTTTTAACCACTATACTGAGAGATGAGTGGGGTTATAAAGGTATAGTAATGACTGACTGGTGGGGTGGTTACGAAAGCCTTTGGATAGGCGCTGCCGATACCATATCGTCAGACATTGCAGCCCAGGTAAAAGCCGGTAACGACCTGTTTATGCCCGGTAATAAAACCCAACGTGCCGAGCTGATAAAAAAAATCAATTCAGGCGAGATAGCCCAGGCCGATGTAGACCGTAATATTAAAAGGATACTGGAAACCATACTGCTGAGCCCTACGTTTAAAAAACAGAAATTCAGCAACAAGCCCGACCTTGAGGCACATGCCAAAATAACAAGGCAGGCAGCCGCCGAGGGTATGATTCTGCTTAAAAATGAAGGTAATGTTTTGCCATATACAAAAACTACAGGCACTGTAGCCCTCTTTGGCGACTACTCGTATAACTTTATTGCGGGCGGTACCGGTAGCGGCGATGTTAACGAAGCTTATTCTATACCGTTGCTGCAAGGGCTTACCAATGCAGGTTTTAGCATAGACAAGCAACTGGGCGACCTTTATGCGCCTTTTGTAAAAAAGGCAGCCGCCGATGAGGCTGCGCGCAGGGCTGCAAATGGCGGTATGCTGGCCGATAACCAGCGTATACCGGAATACCAGCCGGGTAATGACCTGGTAAATGAAAAAGCAAACCAGGACGACGTAGCTATTATTACCTTAGGAAGGGTTTCGGGAGAGCAGAACGACCGCACCATTGTAAACGACTTTTACCTTGGCCAGGACGAAATTATACTTATCAATAAAGTATCGGAAGCATTTCATGCCAAAGGCAAAAAAGTTATTGTAATACTAAATATAGGCGGTGTTATTGAAACCAACAGCTGGAAAGACAAGGTTGACGCCATTCTTGTGGCATGGCAACCGGGCCAGGAAGGCGGTAACTCTGTAGCTGACGTAATTACAGGTAAGGTAAACCCTTCGGGCAAACTTACCATGACATTCCCTGCAGATTATAACAACCATGCCTCGGCAGATAACTGGCTGGGCCTTCCGGCAAACGACCCTAAAGATGTATATTACAAAGAAGGCGTTTATGTAGGCTACCGTTACTTTAACACCTTTAAGGTTAAACCGTCTTATGAGTTCGGCTTTGGCCAGTCGTACACTACATTTGAATTCAGCAACCTTAACCTGAGCACAGCTACTTTTAAAGATCAGATAAAAGTAACCGTTACGGTTAAAAATACGGGTAAAACAGCCGGTAAAGAAGTTGCGCAGCTGTACCTTACAGCACCGTCTCAGCAGGAAGACAAACCATCAATTGAGCTAAAAGGTTTTGCCAAGACCAAAACCCTGAAACCGGGCGAATCTGAAACGGTAAGCTTTACCCTAAAGGCAAAAGACCTGGCTTCATTTATAGACGCGCAGAGCGCCTGGGTTGCCGAAAAAGGTACGTATACCGTAAAAGTAGGTGCTTCATCTGAAGATATAAAGCTTAAAAAAGAGTTTACCGTAGCAGCAGACATTACTGCTGAAAAGGTTAACGATACTTTTAAAACCGAAGAAAGTTTTAAGGACCTTGAAAATAAATAATAAGGGTTAACTATAAAAACAGGGTCCGGCTTTAAAACCGGACCCTATTCTTTTATAATTAAGGTCAACAAGAATATTTACTCTTTTATAAAGCGTAATGTTTTATATCGTGCCTTGCCGGATAGTTTAATATAGTATACGCCCTTTGGCAGGCCGGTTATATCTAACGTTGTAGAACCTTCAATCTTAACGACATTTACAAGCTGGCCAAGCTGGTTGTAAATAGTCCCCGATGTTACACCGGCATCGCCCGGCACTACTACAGTAACGGTATTAGAAGACGGTACAGGGTATAGCATTATGGTTTGTTGCAAATCAGGTTCATTAGCATCCAGTATCAGGTTTACACTAAATGAAACCGTAGCACTGTCGCCAAAAAGGCCGCCCTGCCCTACAATATTTCCCTGGCCCGATTTAAGGAGGTAATACCCCTCGCCCAGCATGCCTACAATACCATTTCCGCCGCTGTCTTCTATAGTAAAGGTATAGCATTGGTCACTTTCAAGGGCAACTGTAGTTGTGTGTACCGGCAACTCAGCGTTAGGATCCATAAGGTCTTCGTACGGCCCGCCCGACGCTACTACGGTACCTGTAGCATTGGTAAGTTCCCATGTGGTTTCGCTGCCAAAGAAATCCTGCTTTACATCTATAACCAGCTCAGTAATATCTATGTTAGCTGCAATAGTAAAGCTTGCCGACCTTTGATTGTTATAGCTTTCTTCGTCATTACCCCCGTTAACTGAGGTTATAACCGCATTAAACTGGTGTGTACCCGGTGTAGAGGCCAATACAGGAAGCGTTATAATTGTTTCTGCGGCATGGGCAAGGCTACCACTCCAGTTATATGTTTCCTGAACGCCATTGTCTATGCTATAAGTTATAATGGCTGAGGTAAGCGTGGCAGTACCTGCATTAAACAACTTCAGCCCGGGAGTAAAAGTATGATTACAACCTGACAGGATTATATCCTGTATATTCAGCGATCCATCGTTTGTATGCTCTTCATAAGGGCTGCATGCCAAAGATGTTGTAAGCGAGGCGCGCCTTGGCGAATTTTGAAGCACTGCTAAAATACGGTCTTTCTGGTCCTTGGTAAATATGTTCATACAGCCTTCGCTTGAATAGTCCATATAATTCTCTACCATATCCAGGCCGGGGCTGTCCGTACAGGTATCCTGCCCTGATGGGCAATCACCCTCAGTGGCCGAAGCCGCCTCCGGGGTATCTTCGCAAAAGTCGTCTACAGTACAGTCGCCATCACCCCAAATGTGCCTTAGCCCAAAAAAGTGGCCTATTTCGTGGCTGGCTGTCCTGCCGCGTACATCATCGCTATCATACGTTCCGCCTGTATATACCTGCGGGCTTCCAAAAAATTTATGCCCTATTACAACACCCGCAGTATTAGCAATATCCTGTTCGTTATCACCAATACCCTCAAGCCCGGAAGCAGAAGGGAATTGGGCATAGCCTTTAATTCCGGGTATCATCATGCCGAAGAACTCCATATTAATGTCACTAACCACCCACAGGTTAAGGTACAGGTTAGGATCCCACTGGGTTTGTGGCTTTATTGTTTCATCTATATCGGTTACAACCCAATCGGTCTGACTGTAATAATGACGTACAATCCCATTAGTGGCAAGGCCGTTAGGATCGCGCTGCGCCAGGCAAAATTCAATCCCCGTATCGGCACCTACCGGATTTTCATTGAATCCGGGGGTGTCAGGCAGCCTGCGGTAGTCCTGGTTAAGTACTGTTATTTGAGACATTACCTGCTCGTCGCTTATATTTTCGCCTACGCCCACTGCATCACCGTTGTGTATAATATGTACTACAACCGGAATTGTAATTACTTCATTTTCGGAATTTGCAGACCTGTGAAACCTTCTGTCTTTAATGGCCTTTACTTTTGGGGCAAGCCATTCTTCAAATCCTGAGGTAGTGGCCCTGCCTGGATATTTTTTTTGCAATATTGCCTCGTATTCAGACGAACCGCAATAAACCGAGTGCTTGCCAAAATTTTTGATTTCCTGCGCACCTGCTTCCAGGGCAGGCCACAACAATGCAAAAACAGCAACAGATTTTAATAAATTTTTACTCATAGCGTTAGTTATTATTGATTAAGATTATTAGTTTACAGGGTAATAGCATCAATGTTTCCTGATATTTTAAGGCACAAAAAGTCCCTGCCGCCAAAGTTTTGTGCTTTGCGATTTGAAGATTTAAAAATAGCCGGGCCAGCTTTAGGGCTTAATCAACCATGGGCCTTTCTGCCTGCCCGGCATCCACCTGTTTAGTTATGAAAATAAAATTAGTTGAGTATTATTTTTTCTGTAGTAACAGAGCTGCCGCTTTCTATACGGGCCATATACACTCCCTTTTGCAGGGATGAAAGGTTTATAGTGGCGCCATCTTTTATTCCTTCTACGGTATAAACTATTTTGCCGGCCATATCAGTTATAACTACACCGGCGTTTTCAACTCCTTTAAAATATAGCTGGCCGTTTGAAGGGACTGGGTACAAAGCAAAACTTGTTTGCTGCTGTAACAGGTTTTTCAGCTGGCCGTTGGTTTTAAATGCAGAATGCGCTATAAGCTGGCTTTCAAATCGTCCCTCCTGATCAAATATTTTTTCACTTCCACTCCATATTTCCATACTTCCTGCCGTTTGTCCTGATAGCCAGCCGTCTCCCCAACCGTCATACATTTCTACCGTATAACAGTCGGTACTATTTGCCGGTAAAGCTACCTCATGCACTTTTGTAGTATTGGCATCAGGGCCGCCTCCGCCAAACCCGTCATCTGTACCTGCCTGGTAAGGCCCGCCTGAGGCTACAACGGCACCACTGCTGTCTTTTACAGCCCATGAAATATCACCGGGATATGAATCTGTATTTATTTTAATGGTAATGTCGTTATACGATTGTGGGGCAAGCGCCAATGAAAAAAAAGACGTTGTGGCAAGGGTATTTAAAGGTACACTGTTATTTATAGAGGTCACCTTAACAGTATAGTCCTGGCCTGTGGCTATAGCAACAGGGTCAAAAACCACCTCTTGTTCGGCAAAAGTACTTACACTGCCCGAAAAGTTTTTAGTGGCTACTACTTCTTCACCGTCTAAGAGCTTTAATGTAGCCGAGGTAATGGTTTCGGTACCAAAATTAGTAAGGGTTACCTGCGGAGCAATTTGTCCTTCATCACAAACCATCATATCCTCAATATGTGGGTGTGCATTTTTTTGGATGCCTTGTGAAGCGCCGCAACTCTGCGAAATATCATTAACAAGCTCCTGCGCGTTAGACGGGGTCATCTCGGTAATAATGCCACTGGGGCATATCATAAACACAGCAGGGTAATATTGAATTTGGTACAACTCGCCAATTTCATCACTGTTAATTACAGGATAAGGTGTGTTTTCTACCCAGTTACCCTGTGTGAAATTATCGGGGCAAGTACCGAACAAACATTGTTCGTCAGTTTCGTCATCAGTCTCAATTAGAAGTATTACTACCTCACCGGAACCGCCTTGTCCCTGCGAATAATATATCTTTTCAAGCATGCCGCCATTATGAAAACTCCAGCACGGGCCGCACCATGTGGCAGAAATATCCATTATTACGGTTTTATTTTGCGACAGGTATTGTGACAGGCTGTGTGTAACACCAAATACATCGGTTACGGTAAAATCAGGAGCAATACTGCCGTCTTCAATCTGCGCGTTTGTTGTGATGCCTGTAAACGCTAACAGGGCACTAAGTAGCATTTTTTTCATGTTTATTGTTTTTTATGATTATTTTTTTGGAAAAACAAGGCAATAGTTGTCTTAAGGCAGGCCACAAAAAGCGCAGCCTGCCCGGGAAAAAAACCTACTAAAAACAACCTAATTTTTTGTAAACTGCATGTATTGGGCAGATTGTACACCCGTAGCCGGGATGTAAAGATTTATCTGCGTATCTGTAGTATTGGTAAGCAACCATACCTGTTCCAGGCCGGACAGTGCACTATTACTAAATGTGCTTAGCTCTACCATTTCATATGCCCCGGAAATCCCGTAATTCCAGTTGCCGGTTGTATCCCCGCCACTGCTTGTAACGGTAATTGCCCCCCCATTTATAAACGTAAAGTTATAGCCGGCATAATTGCCCGTAAGGTCGGTACCATTATAAAAATACGATACCTGCCAGCTGCCTTCCATGATAACATCCATTAGCATAGCCCCACCGGGTAATATAAGCCCTCCACATTCATCTGTATATTCATCCACAACCGTTTCCAGTGCATTATTATTGGCAACGGGTTGTACAGATCCGTCAGGCGTGTGGAAACCTAACGGGTAGGTAAAAACAGCGGCATCATAGCTGTCAATTGTGCTCAAAAAAGTATAAAGTGCCTTTTTTGTACCCAGCTCAAAAGACTGTGCCAGTACATTTTGGCTATTGTATGTTTTTACCCCTACAGGAAATTCAAAGCCTACACACGATATTTCGGTTTGCGCTGCTGTACATGCTGTCACAGCGTTCATGTATTGCATTATATCTAACTCTTCTTCATGGTAATCGGCATAAATAACAGTTATAGGGAAAGAGGTAAATGACACATAATCAAAATCATAATCACTATCGTGTAAAATATCATATACCTGCTGGTAGTCTTCTTCGTCCGCAATATCTATATCACTGCCGTTTACAGATAATGTATACGGCATTTTTACAGAAAAGCAGCTACAATTGTCAATAAAATCATCTACCGCTGTGGGGTGCTGCACTACACGCATTACCTTCTCCTTCAGTGCCGTATTACTCACAATGTTATCTTCTGTTACAAATTGTGTAGTCATTTCCTCTGTACCACAAGACATGGCCAGGACACTTAAGATTAAAAAGGCAATTATTCTTTTCATAACTTTTCTGCTTTTGGTAATGAGACAAAAATTTTTATGCCAACCCTACCACAAATTATATTTTTTTTTAATTTCACCACCGAAACTTAACACCAAACTTTATGCAACCCCCTGAAAAAAAGGATATTTGCGACGAAATTATTTTTTCTTCCTTTTTTAGGGCGCAAGCCCGCGCGCTGCGCAATTTCTTGTATTTCAGGTTTGGCGACAAGGACCTGGCCGATGATATTACACAGGAAACGTTCCTGAAACTATGGCAAAATTGTGCCGGTGTACACAATCCGAAATCGTTTATTTATACCGTTGCAAAAAACAGCGCACTTAATCATACCGCCCATAAAAAAATGGTATTTAAGTACACTGAGAACAACGAGGCGAAATATACTGATTTTGAAAGCCCGGATTTTAAAATGGAGGAAGAAGAATTTCGACAGAAATTCGAAAAGGCTATTGCAGGCCTTACCGAGGCTCAGCGTACTGCCCTGCTGCTTAATCGTATTGAAGGTAAAAAATATAAAGAAATTGCAGAAATGCTGGGCATAAGTGTTAAGGCTGTAGAAAAACGCATACACGGTGCGCTTATGGCCATGAGTGAAAAAATTGAAAATTTCAGGTAGGGTCTGTGCCCCTATTTTTGTCATATTAAAAAGCATGCATATGGACGATACTTTTCTTGCCCGATGGCTGGCCGGAGAGATTGATAATGAGGAACTAAAAGCGTTTATGGAATCTGACCCTGAACGCTACAGCAGGCTTGTGCAGATAAAACAGCAGTTTGAATCTGTTGAAACACCCGAATTTGATACCGAAAGGATATTGCATACAATCTTGTCTGAAGAAAAGAATAATGTTATTCAGCTAAAACCTAAGCGGAGGTACTGGCTGCAATCGGTTGCTGCGGCAGTGGTTATCATTATTTTAGGGCTGGCTTTTGTATTTATGCAACCAGAAAAAATTTATGCTGATAATGGTGCTACCAAGGCTTTTATATTGCCCGATGAATCTTCGGTTCAGCTCAATTCCGGTTCTGAAGTTACGTACAGCGACCGCAATTGGGACGACAACCGCGAAATAAATCTTAACGGTGAAGCTTATTTTAAGGTGGCTAAAGGCAAAACCTTTACGGTAAAAACATCGCTGGGTAATGTAGTGGTTATGGGTACACAATTTAATGTAAAAGTGCGCGGTACAAGGCTGGATGTGGTGTGCTATGAAGGCCGCGTAAGGGTTGAATATAAAGGACATACAACGGTGCTACACCCACAGGATGCTGTTTACCTGGGCGAAGGCAGTACGGCTGAAGTTGTGAGAGTAACCGATACGGCACCTGCCTGGCTGCGTGGTGAACTGGTGTTTTACCATGAAAGTATTGAAGCTGTTACCGCTGAAATAGAACGGAAATTTAATGTGAAAATACAGAGCCAGTATACATCAGACAAGACTTTTACAGGGTCATTGTCGGGTAAAAATGCCGTTGAAATGCTTAAAACACTGGGACTTATTTATCCCATAAAAACAGAGACACATAATAAAACTATTATCCTTAAGCCTGCCGATGCCAAAAGGTAATACTATCTTACTTTTTCTTTTTTTATACCCATTGTGCTGCATGGCGCAAAATAAAGGAAGGGTACCGCTAAGTGTGGTTTTACAGAAAATGGAAAAGGCAGATAAAGTAGTGTTTAACCGTTTAGACCAGGATATTGACTTTTACACCCTTATACCTCCCCCGGCTCATCTGGAACTTAATGAAAAACTGGCCTATATAGAAGCTAAGACACGGTTACGCTTTAAGCCTGTAGATAAAACGCATTACATAGTACAGAATGAGGTAAGTGCCCTGCACCCTATTTGCGGCTACCTTACTGATGCAGAAACGGGAAAGCCTATAGAAGGTGCACAGGTTTTTACATCGGCGCATGGCCCCCCTGTAATTTCAGATGATAAAGGCTATTTTGCCCTGCCGGTGTCAAATCCTGTGGCGGTACAGGTTTTCCACATCGGGTATAACCACACAACAATAACGCCAGCCGAATTATATGTACCCGGTTGCCCCGTGTTTATTATAGAAAAATCTGTTACGCAATTGCAGGAAATTGTGGCAGAACGCTATATAGCCCGTGGTATTTCTAAAAAACAAACTAATGAGCTGGTAGTAAAGCCACGTAGTTTTGGCATTTTACCGGGTCTTATCGAACCCGACGTACTGCAAACCATGCAACAGCTTCCCGGTATTGCTACTGTAGATGAAACCGTTAGTAATATAAACGTACGCGGTGGCACACACGATCAGAACCTGTTTTTATGGAACGGCATCCGCATGTACCAAACCAGCCACTTTTTCGGGTTGCTTTCGGCATTTAACCCGCTACAGGCCAATACAATATCTATCTATAAAAACGGTACGCCTGCCTTTTATGGCGAAGGGGTTTCTTCGCTGGTAAATATCACCACAAAATTACAGGCACAAGACAGCAGCTTTGCTGTAGTTTCTGCCGATATGATAAACGTTAATGCTCTGGCAGTTATAAAGTTGTCAAAAAAAGAGATTTTGCAGGTCTCTGCCCGCAGGACGCTTCCCTTTAATACCCCCGCTTTTGACAACTACCGAAAAAGGATTTATCAGAACACGATAGTAACCGACGTGTCTGAAAATAGTGAAACACCTATTGCTACACGCGATGATTTCTACTTTTATGATGCATCCTTCAGTTACCAGTACGGATTTGATACAAAACACAGGTTTACCGTAAGCGGCATTGGCATTCAAAACAGCCTCGACGTGTACCAAAAGGCCGGTACGGCACAGAGAAACAGTAAGCTTATGCAAAGCAATTTTGGGGGAAGTGCAGGTGTAACTTCTCAATGGACAGACAATTCTTCGACAACACTTGAGGGTTATGTTTCTTCTTACCTGTTAGACGGCAAGCATGAAGCAACTGATAATGAACAGGTAACCAATCAGTCTAATAAGGTTAACGATGGCAGTATAAAATTCAGGTACAACCATACGTTTCCTAAAAACCTGAATGTTAGCGCAGGCTACCAGCTTAACGGTATTGCAATAACTAATAACGACCGGATAAACCTGCCTGCATACGCTAAGCATGAAAAGGTGATATCTTTTTCACATGCAATTGTAGCGGAAGGCAGTTATGCTTCACCCAATAAAGCTACGTATATAAACCTGGGGATTCGCGGTAATTATTTCGCAAAATATAGCACCTTTATTACCGAACCACGGCTTACCTTTAGCCAACTCCTTACTAACGGCCTTAGGCTTGAAGCAGCTTGTGAACAAAAAAGCCAGGTGGCAAGCCAGCTAACAGACCTTGAGCAGGACTTTTTAGGCATTGAAAAAAGGAGGTGGATGTTAGCCAACGGGGCAGATATCCCTATACAAAAAAGCCTCCAAACGTCGGTTGGGTTAAATTATTCCGATAATGGATGGTATGCCTCACTGGAATGCTTTTATAAAAATGTTTCCGGCATAAGCAGTAAAAGCCAGTCTTTCCGTAACCAGTTTGAGTTTCAATACAGTACCGGCTCTTATAGGGTGTTGGGCTGTGAATTACTTTTTCAGAAAAAAATAAGTAGTTTTCATGGATGGGTATCATATAGTTATAACGATAACCGGTATGATTTTAACAACTTTATCCCACCGGTATTCCTGAATAATTTTTCTATATCTCATGCAGTTTCATGGGCGGGTATCTATGAGCATAACAATTTCCGCCTGGCATTAGGGGCCAAATGGCGTAAAGGTACGCCTGTTACTGATCCATACTCGTTTAACATTGACCCGGACAACCCGTCTGATTCCGATATTACCTATAAATCCCCAAATAGTGCGCGGCTTAACGATAACCTGTCGGTAAACTTCTCCGCATCAAAAAGCTGGAACCTAAATACTAACAGCACTTTTACAGCATCGCTGTCAATTATAAACCTGCTTAACAGGCACAATGTCATCAGCCGTTATTATCGTGTAAATGTAGGTACTAATTCGGCTGAAAGCATTGATACTTATGGTATAGGTAGGACACCTAATATAAATCTTAAAGTAACATTCCTCTAATCCTATGACTTGTATCGGTAAAGACCCGTTTTATAAACACGAAGAATAGTTTTGTCACAGACCATAATGAGAAAATAGGCTAATACAAAAAAGCCTCCCCCGATTTTTGTGGGAGAGGCCCATTTTTTGGGTATCAATTATTAATTTAAAAAACAGCCGTTTTAGAATACAATGCGCTTGCTTACTTTGCCGTTTACGGTGTCAACTTCCACAATAAGCACCTGCTGCTCTGCGCTAAGGTTGCTTATCTTAACCTGTGTATTGTTGATGCCCGCCTGGCTGTAAAGCTTGCGGCCGCGAATGTCGTAGATGGTAACGTTGTTCATCATGGCGTTACCGCTGTTGATGCCTATTACTTTACCTTCGGTATATACCATTACGTTGTTGCCCTCAAGTGCAGGGTTGTCTGTACCAAGTGCCTCTGTAGTATATATCACATCAAAACGGCCTTCAAAAGTACCTGCTTCAGCACTGAAGCTGTAGCTGTTCTCCATGTTGTGGATGATACCTTCCTGGTTGTCCCTCAGGTATATCTTCTGTCCATCGGCAAATACTCCGTCTACGTGGTCAAGGCTCACAGTAAAGGTACCTGCATTTGGCACAGTGAAACCCATTGGCACTACGTCAGCAGCTTCAAAACCCGGCCTTGCCTGGATGGCAAGCGGCGTAGCTTCAGCAAGTGAGTAGAAGGCAACGCTGTTACCATCGGTAAATTTAGCAGCATCATAACCGTAGTCAAGGCCAAGGGTACCTGCGTTAGTATACGCAACCATGGTTTGGCTTACAGTACCGTTTTCGGCTGCAAGGTTTAGCCACAGGCGTGAAGCGCTGTTACCCGACGACTTAAAGAAACTTTGCGATGCACCCTGCGCACCACGGCGCATGCTGTTTGTAAAGGTTACAACCGGATTTGTAAGCCCCGGAAGTGTCTTCACGAAGAAGCCCTGTGCCTGAGATAGTGTCCAGTTGCTACTTTCGCCTGTAAAGAAGCTTGCCTGGTCTGAACCGCCGCCTGTGGCAGGGTTAGACACAAAACCTGCAAGGCTAAGTGTAGCGTAAGATGAGTTAGCGCTGCTGTTTCGTTTCCTCCAAAGGTAGATACCTGTAGTAAGGTCCAGCACGGTGTTGTTGCTTTGTATACCTGCGGTAGCGGCATCTATATCACCGTTAAAGAACGCCTCTATGTTTATTGGAGATGGGTAAGGGTTACCCACTGCGGTAAACAGGCCGCCCTGTGTGCTTAGCGGATAGGTTATGGTACCGTTGTTAGGTGTACCTGTAAAACCACTGCTGAAAGAGATGTTATCAGTACCTGCTATGTATTCGGCAGGGGTGGTAACAAGGTCATTGGTAGTGCCCGGTGCATCAGCGCCAATTACGTTTGGCATACGGATCAGGTAACCTTTTGCCTTGGCAAACTGTGTAGATGAATCTACCGGCCAGTAGCCCTGGAAGTCGTTTTCAAACTTGTACTCGTAAAAACGGGTGCTTGAAGTAGCGGGTGAGAAGTTATAAAGTGACCAGCCTGTTACCGGAGACGACCATAGTGTATAGTCTAACCTGTACAGCGGGTTATTGGTTTTGTATAGGGTAATGATACCACTGTTAGCATCGGTTACTGTAGCGGCACCCTGTACAAGGGCGGCGTTATTCTGCACAGTTAGTGTAGCCAATGGATTTACCGAAAGTATGTTGTCTACACTCAGGGTAGCGCCTGCGTTTACAGCAAGAGTGGCCCCCGCGCCAAGGGTAAGGTTATGGACATATACAGTACCTGTGGTAATTACCGGGTCATTTATAGTATCGGGTATAATCACATCATCAGATGTTGTTGGCAATATAAGGCTGCACCAGTTGCCCGGCGTATTCCAGTCAGTATCAGTTGCACCGGTCCAGGTAAAGCACGGTGCCCACGAAATACATTCTGAAGTATAGGTACACCCGTATGTACCGGTAACACGCACAGCATAAGAACCTGCCGCAGGCGGAGAATAGGACTGCGATGTGGCTCCCTGTATAATCGTAGTAACACCATCTACACAGGTAAACCACTGGTAGGTACCACCCGCATAGGTTGCCGTAAGCTGCACGTTGCCCACAGAAGCACTGGTATCTATAGGAGTGCAACGGTAAAAGAAGTACGCAGATCCGGCAGCAGAAAGGGTATTGGCTCCGGCTGCATCCTCGTCTTCCATACGTGCACCGCATAGTACAAAAGACCCCTGGAGTGCCACGGCATTACCAAAATTATCATTGGCAAGCCTGTCTGAATGTACAATTTTTTGTTGTTGTGACCAGGTACCACTTTCATATTTAAACAAATAAGCACCTCCTGCCCCCGTAAGCCCGTTTAACCCATTGGCATCGGTCTGGGTCTGGAAAGCTCCTATGGCAAGGTTATCCCCATCAAGTGATATACTCCCCCCAAAATAAGCATTAGTAGACAAATCAGACGCAGTAAGCTTTTGGATAAAATCCCAAGTGCCCGATGTATCATTATAAGCATAGGTATGTACGGCACCGGCGTAGTTAACACGTTGCCCGGCACTGTTAAACGGCCTGGCTGCGTTTTCAGCTATAATCATCCTGTCACCATCGATATCAACGGTATTACCAAAATTGCCTATAAGCTGCTGGTCATCAGATATAAACTTTTGCTGTTCTTCCCAAAGCAGGGTCTCATCATTTTGCTTAAAGATATATGCAGCCCCTGCGCCATAGCCATTATCAGCATTGTCAGGATTACTATAGGCACTTGATCCCACAACAATATAACTGCCGTCTATAGCCACACTGTTACCAAACCTTGGTGCCATGTACATGGTATAGGCTATACTGTTTGCCCTGTCTGAGGCTACAATTTTTTGTTGCTGCGACCAGGCATTGTTGTCTAACGTATATATATAAACCGACCCGGCATCCGATAAGGTATTCAGCCCTGAAGCATCTTCATCTTCCTGATAAGCTCCAATCACAGCCCTTGTACCGTCTATAGCCACACTGTAACCAAACCTGTCATTTGCAGCACGGTCTGAAGCTACAATTTTCTGCTGCTGCGACCAGGTATTTCCATCCCTTTTGAATATGTAAGCCGACCCGGCGAACGACAGCGTATTAGCCTGGGTGGCATCTTCATCTTCCTGGTAGGCGCCTACAATAATATAATCGCCACTTATGGCTACGCTAAAGCCAAAAAAGTCACTTGCTGCACGGTCTGATGCTACAAGCTTTTGCTGCTGCTCCCAGTTATTTCCGTTTTTTACGTACACATATACAGCACCCGCAGCAGTAAGCGTACCGGCACCGGCTGCATTAGTAGTTTCGCCATAGGCACCTATTACGGCATAGTTGCCATCTATAGCCACACTACAACCAAACCAGCCGTTTTGGTTCCTGTTTTGCGATGTCCTTTTCAGGAACTGGTTCCAATAGTCTCCCTGGGCGTGCATAGCACCACCCGATAAAAAGAGGCATGCAATAAAAAGTTGAAGGATAATTTTTGTTTTCATATAATTGGTTTTTGATTTGAGTTAGTTGGTTTTGATAAATTTCCCTGTAAAAACACTACCGGTTGCCGTAACAGCCCTGATTAAATAAACCCCTTCCTTAATTTCTGAAAGGTCTATTTCTGCAGTTTTTCCCTGTGCAGGATATGTTTCTGTAATAAGCTGGCCGGTTACGGTATAAACAGACGCTTTAGTAACAGCATTATTAATGTACAATACATTAGTAGCCGGGTTAGGATATAAGGATAAACCACCCTGTAAGGCAGGGTTATTTACAGACAACGCAGTAACCGCAGCACATTCTGACACCGATACACAACCTGAAGCCTCGGTAACGCTAAGCGCGTAAGTACCGTCTTCCGCGGGGCTGAATTGTGCGGTTGTAGCACCTTCTACAGGCTCGTTATTGTTATCACAATCTAACCATTGATAGGAAACTGCACTAAAAGTTGTAGAGATTGTCCCCCCGGTAACCATTACAGGAACCTGGGCAGTAACACAAAAGTCTGTACACGCTGAAATTACCGTACAACCGTAATCATGCGTAACCTGTACAGCATAAGTACCACTTTGCAGCGGGGTAAACGATTGGCCTGTGCCTTCGGCAATGGGTTCATTATTGTTGTCGCAGTCCAGCCACTGGTAGGTACCGCCGGTGTAGGCCACGGTTAACGCGCCATCAAGCTCTGCTACTGTAACATCGGGATTACAGTGGTAGTATAAATAGGCAGAACCGGCATTATTCAAGGTATTCTCCCCTGCTACATCCTCATCTTCCCAACGTACCCCCGCTATGGAATAGTCTCCGCTAATACCCACACTATCGCCATAATAATCGCTGTTTCCCCTATCTGATGCCGCAATTTTCTGCTGTTGCGACCAGGTTTCGCCATTTCGTTTAAAAATGTATGCAGCCCCCGTAGCAAAAACATAATTTTCTCCTTCAGCATCTGTAGAAGAACGGTTAGCAGATATTATAATCTGGTCTCCCTCCATATCTACATCAGTAGCAAAATAATCGTTGGTAGTACGGTCCAGCGATACCAGCTTTTGCTGCTGTACCCATGCATCACCATCTTTTTTAAACACATACGCCGAACCGGCATATCCCATAGTATTGCCCCCCAGTTCGTCTTCGTCCTCCCTGTCGGCGCCCACAACGGCATAACCGGAGCTGTCTATAGACACGCTATGCCCGAAATAATCGCTTGCATCACCGTCTGCCGCTACAAGCTTTTGCACCTGCACCCATGTATCGCCTGATTTTTCAAAAATATAAGCCGCACCGGCATCGTACATAATACCTCCGCCATCAGCATTATGGTCTTCCTGATGGGCACCGGCAATAATGTAGTTACCACTTATAGCCAGCTTATAAGCAAAATAATCATTAGCAGCCCTGTCTGAAGCTACAATTTTTTGCTGATGCGACCAGGCTTCCCCCTCACGCTTAAAAACATAAGCCGAACCCGAATTTGCCATCATGTTACCTTCATTGGCGTCCTGGTTTTCCATATAAGCCCCTACCACAACCTGGTCTCCGCTTATAGAAACCGAAAAGCCAAAGTAGTCGTCTTCCTCACGCTCAGGGGCTATAAGCTTTTGTTTCTGCACCCATATTTCGCCCTCAAGCTTAAAAATATAGGCAGCACCAGCCCACCCTATAAAGTTTTCGCCATCTAAATCCAGGTCATCAGAGTATGCCCCGATAATGGCATAATCGCCATCAATAGCTACACTACATCCAAAAAAATTGCCCGCCTGACGGTTTGTAATCACAATTTTTTGCATCAGTTCCCAGTTGTAACCTACCCTTTTAAAAATATAGGCTGCCCCGGCACCCGACATCGGGTTAGTACCGGCTACGTTGGTATCTTCCGCATAAGCTCCTACTATAGCATAGTCGCCACTTATGGCAACACTTGACCCAAAGTAGCCCGTATCTTCCCTGTGCTGTGAAACCACCTTATTCACCTGGTTCCATGAGGACTGGGAATAAGAAATAAAGCAGCACAAAAAACAGGCTGTAAATAGCATACAGCCAACAAAAAGTCTTTTTAGCATCATAAAATTGGTTTTAAAATATTTTGATTGGTGACAAAATTATTTAATAATTTTTATTTAGACTAAAAATAAATAATAAATTTGCAACTAATAAAATCCCAATCATAAAATTTTAAACCTGTTATACGTCAAACCATTATGAAAAGAAAACTATTTTTAACGGCCGCTGTAATTGCTTTTTGCCTAAACGCAAATGCCCAGCAATTCCAGGCCTATTATCCTAATGCAGTATATTCGGGCATCCACCCGCTTTCTTCAGGCGGGTACATGCTTGTAGGGCAGCCGATGACCTCAACACCAAGTATATTGCTCCAAAGTATAGATGCAAATGGTACTGTTACAGCATCACATAATATAGCTTCTGCAGGAAGTGGGTTAAACACCTTTGCCGAGGGGGCTAACCACCCGGTTTTACAGGACGGCGACAATTTTTTAATCACACTTTACTCCAGCGGGTTTGAAGGCAACTCCAGTATTTATCCCGGGCTTATGAAAACCGATGCAGCCGGGCAGGTAGCCTGGAATAAAGTATACCATAATGAAAACAACACCACAAGCACTAATGCACGCGGAGGTTTTTCGGCTACTATAAAAGACGGCGATAATTACGTGAGCGCAGGATGGTTTAACAGTATTACCACAGGCGGCATGCTTGATTATTTTAATGCCATACAAAAAAGCGACAGCGACGGTAACGTACTGTGGCGCTACAATTTTTCACCGGCTTTCCTGTTCCTTAGCGATATAGCCATATCTAATGAAGGGAACTACATAGCACTTGGTGGCGTTTCGGGCGGCACCTATCTTTTTTCGTTTACGCAAGACGGTATATTTAATCATTACAAACATTACCTGCCGGGCGGGTCTACCACCTCTACGGCCGGAACCCTACTGCCCCTTACCGAAGGCGGTTATGTAATTGCAGGCTCTGTAATGCACAATGACGACTACAATGGCCTGCTTGTAAAGCTCGACAGCCAAGGCGAAGTAGCCTGGGTAAAAAAATACGGCGGTATCCTTACCGATAAATTTAGGAAAGCTATTAAAACTACCGACGGCGGCTTCCTTATCTGTGGCACCACCCAAAACAGCGGTGGTTTTGAACAAGGCTGGCTACTTAAAACCGACAGCAATGGCGAGGTGGAATGGTCACGGAAATTTGGCGAAACTGCGGGGGCATTTTATGCACTACTGGAAACCGCTAACGGATATATAGCTGTAGGCGGCACAGGCATAAACGGCTGGGTGGTAAGCACTGATTTTACTGGCAATGCCGATACCTGCCTGGAAGAAGACCTGGAAATTACAGTAACCGACCTTACTGCAACTACAACTACCACCACAACGAATACGCTTACCACGCACACATCTACCGGGTTTATAAGCCAGCTTACAACTACAGAAGTATACGACGCGGAAACAACGTTAGCCGATGCCCTGCCTTCAATTGCAGCAGCAACCGATTATACTATATGTGCAGGGAACACCACCCAGCTTACCGCAACTACAGATGGTGAAACCGTAAACTGGTATAGCGAAGAAAATGCAACCAATGCCATTGCTACCGGGCTTACTTTTGAAACACCGGCCCTAAATGAAACAACTACTTACTGGGCAGAAGCACAAAACGGCAGTTGCCCTTCAGAAAGGATAGCTGTGACGGTTACAGTAAACCCAATCCCCGCTGCGCCTGCGGGAGAAGCGGAACAAAATTTTACTTCGGGTGAAAACCTTACCGATATTGAAATTACTGCCGAGGGTACTATTACATGGTATGTCGATGAAAATATGACGGAAGCATTACCGGAAACAACCCTGCCGGCCGATAACACCACATATTATGTAACACAGACAGTAAACGGCTGCGAAAGCACTCCCTTTGCTGTTACCGTACACCTGGTATTAGGTGCTGACCTTCATGATAAAGGGCCGGTTACCTACTACCCTAACCCGGTAAACGATGTATTGCACATTGAAACAGTAAACCCAATAAGTGATTTTATATTATACGACAATAATGGCAGGACGCTTATGCAATTACAACCTGCAACTGCCAAAACCAATATTGATGTAAAGAGCTTACCGGCAGGAATCTATTTCTGCGCTGTAAAAACCGGAGATAAAACTTCAGTGTTTAAATTGGTCAAAATCTAATTTTAAAACCCCACAGGCTAATTGCGAAACTGTCCCCACTTAAGTTTAGCAATACACCTGTAATTAAATAAGGAGCTGTCTCAATTGAGGCAGCTCCTTACTATATATAACTATCAACAAATTTTAATATAACCAAATGTCTTTCATCTTAATAAACTAAAATGGCTGCTGAATGTTTTTTCTACCTGAATTATAATCCTGGGGGTTTCTTAGCAGCTATTCAGTACATGATAATAGGGCTTAAAAAAGTAATTCAGAATGTATATATTATACACGCCTTTTGCTAATTAGCAAAAGGCGTGTATATTTAAAGATGAAGTACCAAATCCTATTACGATAATGACTGGTATTGTGTAAATAAATCTTTTAAAAATTTTGATGCATAGGGTGATGCAATAACCTTTTCTACAAAAGCATCCCTGGTAGAGCTTACTTTGAAAAACTCGGATGTTTCATCATTTTCAAAATCTATGATTTCGGCATAAGCCATCATTGCCGGGTCTTTATGTATAAGTTGCAGCAATTCTAACGATACCATTTCTTTAAGGCCATCATAAACTGCCGGTTCTGCTACAGCGTTTTGTGCACTGCGCCCGTTTCTTATCCACCCTCCTATAAAATCGAAAAAACCGGTAAACCCTACTTTTGCCTCGGGTGACATTACCAATCCTGATATGTTATTAAAATTAAAGCCATCAAGCGCATCAAATGCCCTTACTGCCCCCTGCCCGAAATATTTACGGTAGGCAGGATAACTTTTATCTGCTGTACCAAACAAGGCTTTACGTGCCGCCTCTACAACCCTCCAGGTGCCTGCCATACCCGAATCTTCTATTTTTTTTCGGTTATGGGCTACCCAAAGTGCAGCCGCAGCCGCTATTTGCGGGGTAGCAGATGAAGTTCCCCCACCAGATCGTAAGAAGCTATCCCCCTCTTCAAAAGAGGCCCAGGGTAAATTAGGCGTATAGGCAGCCATTGCGGTTTGCATGGCGCTATCTGGCCCCCAGTTGCCCTGCATGTTTTCGCCACCTGCCGAGCGTGTCTTTGCCCAGGAATTGGCTTCAAAATCATACGGTTCGCCATTGTAGCATACCCCCGTGGCAGCAATTACCCTCTCAAAACGCGCAGGGTACAGTATTGCCTTTGGCGATAGCTTTGCTATACCATTCCTAAAGTTATTTCCTGCGGCGGTAACAATTATAACCCCGTTTTCATAGGCCCTGTTAACCGCTTTTGCCACACGCCTGGTAGGATATCCTGCCATAGACATGGTTATTACATCGCACTTGTTATCTACGGCATAGTCTATAGCTTCAGCCACATCATTGGCATTAAATAAATTATATACCGTATCGCATACCCTTATAGGTATTACCTCTGCAAAAGGCACAGCGCCTATAGTATGGCTTTTGCCGGTGTAGGTGTCTTCTTCACTTATTACACCACCTGCCAGCAGCGCCAGGGTTGCAGCCCCGTGGCCGTCCTGCTCTGCAGGGAAGTTAGTATCTAACTCATCGATACCCTTGTTTTTACCATTCTCTTTTTTAAAAAAGCTGGTACCTAAATTTTTAAGCAGGTTTACCGGTATACTCACGTGCCCGGGGATATAACCGGTATCTATATGCCCTATCCTTACTTTAGGTGTGGCAACAGAACTTATTACTTTAGCAGATGCTTTGGCTAACTGCGAATGTTTATCATCAAGGTGCCATATAAATTCGGTTTCAGAAGCATCGGGCTTCGGCCAATTTATCAGATAATTGTTTTCTGCCTGCGACCTTGAAAATTCGCGCACCTTAAATGGTGATGTTACATCGGGCTCTACAAACTTTACATTAGTATCCTGCAAATATTTCTCATAAGCCGCATCCCAACCGGAACCTTCGTTTTTTTCAAAACGTGTTTCGCCGCCGGTAAGGCTCCTGCTTCTGTGTGGTGCGTTAAGTTCTACGATAAGGCCCGATGCTGTTTCATTATCTTCTGCCGGTGCCTGGCGTGTGTCTTCTGCCCAGTCAATCACAGCACCATTTACATCTATAATAAAAGGCAGGCTGTCTGTAAAATCGTATTGACTGTTGCCGTACTTGTACAAAGCAGGCTTTTGCCCCGCGTCAAATCCTTCCAGTATTTTTGCATACAGGTTTTTATAAGTTACAGCGTTGTAGCCCAGTACGTTTTTAAGCTTTGAGGTAAACATACCGTTACCCCACACTTCCATAGCTTCCTCATCGTCCTGGCAGGCGCCAAATTGCAGTACAAACGCAGCTATGCTGTTTTTATCTATGTTATTATTCTTTTCTTTCTCCTTATACAATTCCTCGTTTGCCTTAAAGGTCCTGTACATTATAGACAGCGGTGCCATACGGCTCCTTCTCGCCATTTTTGGGTCACTCGAAGTTGGCTCTGCAACTGCTGTTAAACGTGCTATGCTCCCGGAATGGCAGCTATCTGAAAAGACAAGTATGCGTACCCCTTCTCCAAATCCCGAAAAAAGTACAAACAACTCGTCGTCTATCATTTGCTGGTCATAAAGGCACCAGGTTTCATCCATAATATCGCCTTTACCATTATCCCGTTTTTCGTCACCGTTAAGGTCGGCAACAGAACCTCCGTGGCCGGCATAGGAAATAAAAAATATGTCCCCCTTTTTAAGTTTCCCTGCTGCCGATACTATAGCGCCCTTTACATTTTCTATAGTAGCGTCGGCAGTAAGCAGCTTCTGCGTTTCATAACCTGCTTTTTTAGCGATGCTTTCATATACTTCAGCATCATTTTCGCAGCCACCAAGTACACCGTCCCATCCGGCATAATGTGCTGGTGATACGGCATTAAGCCCAATGTGTAATGAGATACCTTTCATAATTATATATCGTTAAAATTTTTTCTCAGGGTGTCTATGTTTTGACTGCTGTACAATTGGTTAAGAGGGACAGTACCTTCTTTACCTAATGCACGGGTAGCTTTTTGTACCATTTGGCTGCTGCCAATAATGGTATTTACCGTTTCCTTTACTAATGAAGGGGTTACCATAAGCTGGCGGGCCACTTCTTTTACGTTTGTTATTGCGCTAAGTTCTTCTACTATTGCCTGGTGCAGTTCTTTAGGTTTCTTTTCGGCAGAGGCCATTACAGCAGAAGCCGTATTTGATATGCTCATAATAGATTTTGCAAGATCTGACTCCAGTATGGCCTTTACCGCCTTATCTCCTGTAGACTCATGCTGTAGTATAGGCAATGGCTTATAAGTTGTAAAGACTGAATTGTGCATAAGCCCCGGCGACATTTTTTCCATAACAGAATCTTTTTCTATTATTTTAGGGTAGAGCAGCACAGCCTCAAGCAGCGCCCTGGACGAACGTAACAGCATTGGCGGCTCTGTGGCAACACCATCAGGGAAAGGCTCATTAAAAAATGTTGCTTTAAGTATGTTCAGTGCTATAACATCGGGGCAGTCTTTGCCCAGTATTTTTTCAAGGTTGCCTATTACCTCCCTGTAAAGGTTTTGTGTTTCTATACTGCTTGATGTGGTGGTAACATTATGCTCTTTTGCAAAATACACGTGTGCGGCCAATATGCCCTTTAACGGATTTTCCCATTTACGATCTTCAAATTCCTCCATCAAACTATCGGGCACATAGTATATACCGTTGTAGAGTTTTTGCAGTACCCCTTCTATCTGCAATGTATCTTTTTCAAGCCTTTCCGGGGAATCCAGATGATAAACCGGTTTTATAACCGAAAGGCTTGCCGTGTTGAACAGTGGTATATCGGTAAAGAAAAGGCAAAATTCTGTTTGCCAGTCCGCAAAAACACGTAGCGGTATTTCTAAAGGCTCTACATTCCCTACTCCCTTAAATATAAGGTAGTAATTACCCACAGGCAGTTTTGAATTAAAAGCAAGCCATCCGTTTTTTTCTTCCTTTTTAACGTGCTTACCTGCTATAGAGCAAATGGTTTGGCGCCGCTCATTAAGCAATATAAACCTCCTGAATGGGTTAAGCTTATCATTTGCAGCGCGGTCAGTGGCCTTACCGTCTACTATTTTCTGCTGGAAAAAAATATACAGGCTGCCGGAATCTGCTTTTTCTAAACGGGCATCTACGGCAGTTGTTTCTGTTGCACCGTATTTGTGGAACATCCTGCGGTAATCTGCAGGCAGGTCAAGGTCACTGTATTGCTTATTGTATTTCTCAATTTCAAAGTCAACATGTACATCTTTTTCTAATGCCACAAACTGCTTCTTAACCACTTCATTATATGTGGCTTCTATACAATATAATCCTTTTTCGAGTGATAAAGCCTTAGCAAAGAAGAATCCGGTAATTTCTGCCATAGCGGCATCATACACCTTAAAGTAGAAAAATTCAGCAAAAGGCCCCACACCTTGTATGCTTAGTGTAAATTTTTCAGTATTCATATGTAAAAGGGTTTGTTGAAAATTCTACTGCAAAAAGCTCCTTATCTGCGTTGTTATCACCGCTTATCATGTACAGCCCCTGGGGCAATTGCAGCTGCCAGCTATCGCCTACAGCTACAGTAGCGACCTTAATAGGTGTAATGGCCGGTGCACCATAAAGCGTTATATGGCCTGCCTTGGTAAACTTAATAGTAGTACTTATATCAGGAACAGCACCAGGTTTAATAACAAAGTTACCTACAGTCTTTGGCATGCTTAATTGCGCATTTTGGACATGTCCTTTCGCAGCAGCTAATTCTTTTGTGCGCCTGGCCACAAAACTGTGAAGCGAGTTAACAGTAATATCCCCTGTAAGTGGGTCAGCTGCACCTCCTTTAAGGCCTTCAATAAGCGCTTTAGAAAAATAACCTGTAATATAGGATCCTGTAGCATCATTTACCCATCCTTCGCGGGCTACATCCTCATAATCAGTGGCATGCATTGTCATAATATTATTGCACTGCCTGCCACCAAGCCTGGGCCAGCCTACAGCGGGCTGTAAACCCTGCACCCCAATTTTCCTGGTACGGCAGCAATCTAAAAAGAAATATACCTCGTCAAATAAATTTGATGTAACAAAATAATTAAGATACGCATTTGTAGACATTGCATAATGAAGCCTTGATTCTGACCACTTAGGGAGGCACAGGCTAACATCGCTCCAGCTTACACCAATACCATGCCCCGAAAAAAAGAAATATAACCTGCGATACCCTGTTTGCTGGCCTTGATCCATAATTTCTATGAGGGCATCATCTATATCGTCTATTATGGGTGGATATGGTGCCTTGTCCAAATCATTTATGTTTTCAATAAATTTTATATTGTTCAAAGGCACATCCCCTCCTGTGGCGTCGTTAAGCCATTCGCTAAAGCTTAGCGCATCACTAATAGGGGCATCAAGGCACTTTAAAACATCATAGTTTTTTATCCCTATAATTACGGCGTAATCCTGGTCGTTTGCCATTTTTCGGTTTATTTAGATAGTATATACGCTATGCTGTCCATGGTTATTTCTCCATCGTCATCAAAAGCACCGTGCTTTTGCGAACCGCTTTTTAAACCATCAAGGGCACCTTCATCAGTTACCGAGTAAATGGTCCTGTTTTCGGCTGCCTTAAAAAAGCCAATTATACTATCCAGCACTGCATCACCTCCGTAAGGCGTATTGCCAAGGTGGTAGCGCTCCATACCTAAAATGTAAGCATCGTCCTCATCTTCTTCCAGGATGCCGCTTATAAGGTACAGCAGTGAGCGGGTATATAAAAATGGCACCAGGTGGTCTTTTATTTCAACGGAATCATACATGGTAAACATCCTAAAGTTTTGCACCATGGTCGAGTTAGCCACAACATTTTCATTAAACAAGTCGGCACGGCAGGCAGGTGCCATAAAAATAATGTTCCTTATTTCGGCCTTTACCCCCAGGCGTTGCAGCTCTGCTACCATATGGCAAACGGCTATGGAACCTGCAGAGTGGCCTATAAGGTCTAAGGTTATGCCCCCGTCTTTAGAATATTCAGCAAGCTTTTTAAGGAAGTAAGCACCGGTATGCATACTTCCAGGAGCGGTACCCGGGGCATCTTCAATCCACAAATCGCGGGCCTTATCTTTCATGGCGCCCCACAGCCAGCAGCCTATATCTGCTATATATACCTCACGCAGTATTTCTTCTATAATGGTGGGGTAAAAACCGTGGTCGCGTTTACTTACATGCCTCTTAATTACTTTATATATAATTTTAATTGCTGCTTTTATAACGCCTGCCCACGAAAAGAATCCCTTAGTGCCTTCCTGGTCATTTCCATCAAAAAGTTCGGGCTTCAACAACTCCTTTTCTTCATCAGAAAGGGCATTGAATGCTTCCTCAAACTCTTCGGTGCTGCTAAATTCATACTCTACTTCTGCGTAGATACGGTTTTCCAGCTGTATATCGTCCATTGTTTCAATGCGGTTGGCAGCCTTTTTACCTTCATCAATACTGTAATCTTCAAAAGGCGCCTCGCGTGAAAGCTCAACTTCAATTTCGTTGTATTCCATTCCCCCCACACCTTTGGTACCTACTAAGGTATCGGCATCTATACCTAACTGCTCCCCTGCAATTTTAATAACCCTTTTAAGGATAGCTTTTGCATTTTAAGGATAGCTTTTGCAAAAGAGGTATTTATAGATGAACCAAGGTTTTGCTTGATGGTTTCAAGAGGGCCGGTTTCCCAAATAAAAGATACTGGGTGTACGCCGGTTTTTTCCAGGGTCTTTTTGGTAAACCGCTTTGCCGTATCCATGCCCGACTCCTCATCTACAAGCCCGCCGTGAAAGTATACGGCAATGCGCTTTTTATTATTTTGTTTCAGGTATTCAAAAATGGCGTCTACATCTGCAGGTACAGAATCATAGGCAGTATTGCCCGAAGCGGAAAATGTACCATTTTTACCGGCATTGATGTAATATAATTTTGAAAGTGTATCCATAGTAAGGTTTTTGATGGTGATTAGTATAATTGGTGGTTAAATTTAACCAAATTTTATGAGCCGCATATACCCATCAATAGGTATTTTATTCACATCAAAAACATAGAACACTAAAATACAACACATTAAATTTATACCTGAGAAAATATTTCATATTGATTTAACAGCAAAAAAAACCTGCTTGTATGTAAGCAGGTTTTTTTTGCTGAACCGGGAATACCCCTGTAAATCTTATTTTATTGCCCACATGGGGTTTAGCTTTAGTATCTCTTTATGTACCGGGCAGTTTTCGGCATGGGCGCCCTTGAGGTAACCGATGCTCATTAAAAACTCATTTACAATTTCGCCACCTGTAAACCGGAATGTCTTTTTAAACAGTTTTACCCATTCATCCTTTGTTTTGGGGTGATGGTGTTCCAGCCATCTTTCAAACGAACCAAATTCCTTTTGCAGGCCAAGGATAGTCTTTGCGTTTTCTATAGCGGCATTTACCTTCAGCCTGTTACGTATTATACCGGCATCAGCCAGCAGCCTTGCACGGTCTTCTTCGGTATAGGCTGCTACTTTTTCGATACTGAAATTACTGTACGCCTGCCTGAACGACGCTTCTTTTTTAAGGATGGTTTCCCAACTCAGGCCTGCCTGGTTTATTTCTAAAATCAGCCTGCCAAACAGTTCATTATCATCATGTATCGGGAAACCGTAATGGTTATCGTGGTAATTTTGGTGCAGGCTGCGGCTGGGTTCCTTCATATTAGGGATATAACTGCAATAGCTCATAATGTATCTGTTAGTTGTTTTAATTAAAAGAGTGTTTAAATGCTACAGGTGTAAGTTTTGTGCGGCGTTTAAACAGCTTGCTGAACGACTGTTGCTGTGCAAAGCCCAACTTAAAGGCGATTTCCCCTACCGACATTTCGGTTGTGGTGAGGTACTCCTTTGCCACTTCTATAAGCTTGCTGTGTATGTGCTGCTGCGCATTTTGCCCCGTTACCGAACGCAGCATATCGCTAAGGTAGCGCGCCGAAACATTTAGCTTGGCCGCAAGGTAATCTACCGTGGGCAAACCGTTTTCCATAGGAATGCCCTGCTCAAAATACGCATCCAGAACCTGTTCTAAACGGGTTAACAGCTGGCTGTTAGCAGGCTTACGGGTTATAAACTGCCGCTTGTAGTACCTGTAGCAGTAATTAAGCAGTACCTCTATGTGAGACACCAGCAAATCCTGTGTGGTATCGTCTATATCAGAGTTCAGTTCGTCCTGTATATTACCAAATATCTTCAGGATGGTTTGCTTTTCCTTATCCGACAAAAAAAGCGCCTCACTGGCAGCATATGAAAAGAAACCAAAATTTTTAATGCGTGTGGCAAGCGGGTAGCCCGTTATCAGGTCCGGATGGAAAAGTAATGTATAACCCGACAAATCTTTATCGCCCTCTCCCCTTGCCAATACCTGATTTGGCGCCACAAAAGCCATGCGGCCTTCGTCAAAGTCATAGCTGTGCTGGCCATAGCCTATTTTCCCTGTAAGGTTCAGCTTGTACGAAATTTTATAGAAGTTAAACACAAATGCCTCAGGCTGTTCGTCAAACGGCGTTTGCATATCGGCATAGTTTACAAGGCTCACCAAAGGGTGCAGGGGTTTGGGAAGCCCCAAAACCCTGTTAAGTTCTGAAAGTGAATCAAATTTTGCAATCTTACCCTGCTTTTTCATAACTATTGTGTGGTAGTTTACCGGATGCAATTTACTTATTATGCAAACGCGCCCTTAATTTTTTTGTAATGCGCCTCGGCACCGTTTTGCTCCCTTTCAGTGTATTGGGCTATGGCATCGGTACCGGCCACATACCTCAATTGGTCTTTGCCGTCGGTTGCGGCATCGTAAATTATATTGGCAATATTTTCTGCCGTTGCAAACTGTTCTACCTTTTCGGGGCTGTAACCCTCCATAACCTTCTGTTCCAACACCTTGTAAGCCTCATGCTGGCCGCCATCAAGCGAACGCCCTGCAAAATCGGTCTGTATGCCACCCGGCGCTACTACTTTTACCTGCACGCCAAATTGGGCAAGCTCATACGCCAGGCTTTCTGAAAATCCGTCCATGGCGAACTTCGTAGCCGAATATACCGAACAGGTAGGATAACCGAACAGCCCCAGCATAGATGAAACATTAACAAAGACTCCTTTACCCTGTGTACGGAAATGCGGCACAAAAGCTTTGGTAACCCTGATAACCCCAAGCAGATTGGTGTCTAACTGCCGTGTAATCTGTGTATCGGTTAATGATTCCAGTACGCCTACAAGGCCATAGCCCGCATTGTTCAGCACCACATCTACCGAATGTTTGGCTAGGGTTTCTGCCACTGCTTCATTGATTTGGGTTGCATCAGAAACATCAAGCTTTAAAAGCGTTACGTTACCCAGTTTGGTAAGTTCTGTTTCTTTTTCAGGGTTACGCAGGGTAGCGATTACATTCCAGCCCTTTGACTGGAACAATACAGCGGCGGCTTTCCCCACTCCCGAAGAAGCGCCCGTAATAAAAATTGTCTTTTGCATGTTCTTGTTATTAAATTTTGATACTGCAAAGTTTTAAAGAAATACAGCCAGCGGTGTTCCCCTATTGAGTTATGTTGTAGCCAAAATGACGTGCTGATTTATAAACAACACAAAAAAAATCCCAACCTGATTTTGGGTTGGGATTAGAGTTAATATGCTAATTATTCCTGTACCGTTATGCGCTTCATAATATCAGCAAACTGTATTCCATCCAGGAAGGCATCAACCTTTACAATCTTACCGTTTTTCATCTGCATAAACCAGGCATACGACATGTTGTAGGGTTTACCGTCTTTGGCAGTAGCCTTGCCATCCATGCGTACAATAACCACATCGCCTTCGGCATAAAGCGCACGTACTGTAGGTACTATTTTTTGCGAAAGGCGCAAGTTCAGCGGGTTTATCACCTCGTCCAAAAACTGCTTTTTATTAGTATAGGTTTTAGATAGGGGCGCACTGCCGTTTATCGTCCACTGCACATCATCGGTCAGCAGTTCAAAAAAACTGCCTTCGCCTTTGGTCCAGCGTTCAAAACCTGCTTTTACTATCGCTTTGTTTTCTTCCGGGGTTTGTGCCTGTACTACAACACCTGTGGCGGCAAACAACAGTACCACCATACTTTGCTTAATGCGTTTCATGATATTGTGTTTTAATTATCAAATCCTGTAGACAGGGTTATATGCTTAGACTGTTCAAATTCCTCCTGGAGCCAGGCGGCCTTTTGCGTGGCTATTTTGTAGGCATCTTCTCCCAGCAATAGCCTGAAAGGTGGGTTCTCAGCTTCGGTAATGTTCACAATGGCCGCTACTGCCTTTTCGGGGTCGCCAGCCTGCTTACCATTATTGGCCAACAGTATCTGTTTAAAGTTGCCCGCAGTGGCATCGTAGTCGGCTATGGCATGTTGCGCTACGGCCAGCGAGCTATCTAAAAAATTGGTACGGAAAGCCCCCGGCTCTATCAGGGTCACTTTAATGCCCAGGTTTTTCACTTCGTGGTACAGTGCTTCGGTGTAGCCTTCTACGGCGTATTTTGCCGCATTATAAATACCAAAGCCCTGAGTACTCCTTACCCCTTGTATAGAACTAAGGTTTATAATATGCCCCTTGCCCGCTTTGCGCATTACCGGCAGCACATTCCTGGTCATCCTTATTGATGCTTCAAAGTTTATGGCCATCACCTGGTTAACTTCGGCTTCGGTAGCCTCTTCTATAGCCCCGGCAAAACCATAGCCTGCATTGTTTATCAGTACATCTACAGTGCCATATTTTTCGGCTATTGCAGCTACGGCATCTTTTACGGCGGCTTCGCTTGTTAGGTCAAGCGATACCACCTCAAGTTGCGGATTGGTACGCAGCACAGCATCAAACTTGTCTGCATTACGGGTGGTGGCTATCACCCTCTGGTCCCTGCTCAGCAGGTATTTTACTGTTGCCAGTCCCAGCCCTTGTGAGGCGCCGGTAACCAGCCATGTTTTTGTATTTTTCATGATTTTTATTTTAAAATTTTAACTTACATCTTCAGCAAACAATACAAAACTGATAACCGGCGCTGTAACCAACTGCTGCACACTGTTTACCAGAGTAGCAGTGGTTTGCAACGCATTATGGGCATCCAGGTGTGCCTGGGTTTCCCAGCGTTCATACAGTACATACCTGTTTTCATTGCCCTCCACAGTATGGAAGTGGAACTCCACATTGCCGGGTTCCTGCCTCACCTGCGGTACAAAATCATTGAACAATGCTACCAGTTCAGTACCCTTTCCGGGCTGTACCTCAAAGTGTACAATCAGCGTGGTAAGCGGCCTGTGTTGCTCCTTTATCCGGCTGCTTTCTAATGGCAAAATGTCGGCCAGGTAATTCATTTCAATGGGTGCCGTGAGGTGGCCGTTTTGCAGGTCGAATGCCCCTTGTGTATAAGGTTGGGCAAAGTGATACTCCAGTGCTGCCCTGCTTTCCCAGCGCTCAAAAAAGTAAAAGCTATCAGGCTCACCTTCGGCCTTATACAGTTCCATTTTATAGTTACCGGGTTCTGTCCTTGCGCCCAGTACATCGGCCAGCAGCGCTGCTTTGGCTACTTCAGCACTCTCTGGTTTAGCGGCTACCTTTACAAAAAGGATAACCGTTTGGTTTTTACTTGTTTCCATGATTTTTATTGTTGATGTTCTACAGCATCCCTTTCACTGTACAATTTCCAGAACAGGTTAGCCAGCACTTCCGGCGAATGGGTTTCACTCTCCGGTGAAATAAGCCCCGCTACGGTAAGCAGGCCTACGTAAATATTATCCTGCTTCAGCCTGTCGCTTAGCTGGTACGCCAGGCTGCGGATACCCGCCTTGCCTATAGACAGCGAACCATAGTCGGCACTTGGTGTAATGCCGAAGCCACCGCCGGTAAGTAAAAAGGCGCCCTGCTTTTGTTTAAGGCCGGGGTAAGCGGCTTGCACAGTGTGCAGCGCATTGGCTACATTTGTGGTAAACTCCTGCGTAAGGCTTTCGCTTGTTTCCTCAAAAATGTCTTTTGCCTTAAGTACGGCAGCATTATACAGCACGGCGTCAAACCCGCCCACCGTTGCAGAAAGCGCGTTTATGGCATTGCCCAACTGTGCGGCATTACCGGCATCGGCTGTAGCATAACGGATAACTATCTCTTCAGCGGCAAGCTCCTGCTTTATGGTTTCAAGGTTTTGTGCATTACGGCTTATAAGGTTTACGGTAAAGCCTTCGGCGGCAAATTTTCGGGCAACACCCCTGCTTAAACCCGGGCCTGCCCCAATGATCAGTATTGATTTCATGGTTATAAAAATTTATTGTTTTAATACTGATACAAAGTTCGGTACACACCCTGCCTTACCCCTTAGCCATACCAAAGGGGGTATTATTAAAATCAAAGATTAAAGTATTACAACTTGATTTTCAGCAATAAAAAAAGCCTTCCACATAGTGAAAGGCCTGTACAGTAATGAATATGTTTTACTTAAAAACTCCGCCTGAACTCTGCCGGGGTTACACCCGTGTTCTTTTTAAAGAACTGGTTAAAGTTAGGCTGGTCTGCAAAACCTATACTAAAGCTTATGTCCTGAAGGCTCCAGTCGGTTTGTACCAGCAGTGCCTTGGCTTCGTCCAGTATGCGGTTGCGTATGTGGGTACTGGCGTTTTGGCCGGTATGCTTTTTTAAAACCGCATTAAGGTAGTTAGGGTGCATTTGCAGGTCGCCCGCAAATTCCTTGGCCGTTTTTATACGGATGGGCGTATCGTAATTAATGCCCGAGGTTTCTTTTTCCAGCAGCGCAAAAAAACTGTGTATGTGCGAGAAATCCTGGGTTACCACGTCGGGCTTGGGGTAGCGTGCCACCTTCATGCTCTCTACCATAAGCAGCTGCAAAAAGGCCTGCAGGGCATCTTCCCTAAAGTCGGCATTGTCCTTGTCCTGCTCTTCCTCCTGCATCTTTTCAAAATACTGGATAATGCGCGGCACCTCATTTTCAGCCAGGCGGATAACGCTCTTGTCCTTATCGGTAAACAATGCAAAGCGGTCTATAATTCCCTTAAGGTGTGTGTGGTGGTTTATGAATGTTTTTTTAAAGAGTACATAATACCCACCCGATTCTTCCGAAAGGTTTTTCCACGATATAATATCATTAGGGTGTATGTACAGCAGCGTAGGCTCCTCTATATAATAGGTATTAAGGCCCATAGTAAACACGCCGCTGCCTTTGGTAATCAGCAGCACCTTATAAAACTCGCGCCGGTTTGGCGACAGGTAGTTGCGGCATTCGTGCTGTTCGCGGTTAAACACACGTATGGTCCAGTCTTCAAAAAATTCGCGGAATACCGGAATCATGTCCGGCAGGTCGCGCAGGGTATTAATTTCCTTACTGTCAAGTGTTTCTCGTACCATCCTCATAGCTAATTGGGTATTGTAAAGCTAATTAAAAAAACAATTACTTTGATACTTTGATAAAACAATACGGACGGCACTATTGCCGTCCGTAAAGATTATTGCATTTTTTGGGGATTAAATGGTGTTTTCCCAGGCTTTAAGCTGATGCTCTTTCAGCATGTCTTCTACAAACTGTGGCACCACATTACGGAATTTACCGGTGTCTGATGGCACTATCTGTATCATGGCATCAATCATCTCCTGAGGATCAAGCCTGCCTTGTGGTGTACCAAGTAGCGAATCGAAATTGGCTTTCATATCGGCACGTTTGGTAAAGTTAACCTCATCATCTAACCAACGGAAGGCGTTTTCGGCCATAGTTTCGTTGTAGCCGGTAAGGTAAGCACCCGGGTTAATGGTTTGTATTTTAATGCCGTAAGGGTTCAGTTCATCGGCAAGGGCTTCGGCTACGGCTTCAAGGGCGTGTTTGGTAGATACATATATACCGTAACCGCTTGGGGTAAACAGCCCACCCATAGAAGAGGTAAATACTATTTTGCCTTTTTTGCCTTCCCTTATCCATTTGGCGCTAAAGCCTTGTGAAAGCTGAAGCGGGGCAAACACGTTGGTTTCATAGTTGGCACGTACCAGGTCTAGCGGGATTTCAAATACCGGGCCGCTTTCGCCTATACCTGCATTGCTGAAGAATACATCGATATCCAGTTTCAGTGCATTTTTAACGTCGTACTTGTCAAGGATGTCCAGTTTTATAACGGTAATGTTGTCTTGCAGGCCTGCTGCTTCTACTTTTTTACGCAGTGCGGTAAGTTCCGGTGCTATTTGCACACCTGCGTAAATTTTGTGGCCAAGTTTTGCAAGGCCAAATGCTGTTCCTTCACCAAATCCGGAACCTGCTCCGGTAATAAGAATTGTTTTTGTTGTTGACATGATTTCTAAAGTTTTAATTGTTTGTAAAAATTTTATGTAATATGATTAATTGTTTCTTAAGGAATTATAGTTGGCTGCCTGCGGTTGCTATTTCAAAATCCTGGTCAGGGCTGCCGCCGCTTACGCCTATGTAAGCTATTATTTCACCTGCCTGTGTTACCGGTACACCACCTTTAAAACCTACCAGTCCGCCGTTTGTAAGTACCATACCGTGGGTTTTGTTTTCGGGGTTTAAAAACTCGCCTACCGCTTCAGAGTTCATCCTGAAAAGCATGGCGGTTTTTGCCTTGCCCATTGCTATATCTATAGAGCCTAAGTAGGCATTGTCCATGCGGGTAAAGGCTTTAAGGTAACCCGCTGTGTCCAGCACGGCTATGTTTGCAGGTACACCCAGTTGTTGTGCTTTTTCAATAGCTTTTTCTATTGATGCAAAAGCTTGTTTTTGATTTGCTTCCATGATACTTTGTTTTTGAGGTTATTGTTTTGTTTTATTATCCTGTTTTGTATGAAGCAAAGTTCGGCACAAACAAAGAGGTAGTTTATAGCGATACCAAAGGGGGTATTATGAAAATCAAAGATGTGGTGAAAAAAATGTTTTTTTATTTACCAAAGAACAGGTAATACGCTGTAATATAGCAGTATACTTTAATAGTGCGCACGTGTGTATACGGGCGCGTATATCTATATAGCAACGTCTTTTTTACCCATTTCCCAATCCTTCAAAACGCCATATTTGATTTTCATAATAAAGGCTGTGATAATGCTAAGCCCGGGCACGCCCCCTTGCCCGAACTTTGTATGAGTAAAATTTTAGAAACAATTAAATCTTTTTAAATCATGAAAACTTTTATTAAAAACACAGCCATCGCTTTAACCCTTATTGCAGCAGTAACCGTAAACGCCCAGGAAAAAAGGGACGTAAAAATGCCGGCGCTTAACCCTGCCAGCCCACTGGCCGGCCTTAGCGGCAACCACGTAGGCCTGCGCGTACCTGATTTTAAAGCCGCTGTAAAATGGTATACCGAAAAACTGGATTTCCGTGTGGTGCACGAGTGGGATTATGCCGATGAAAAGCTTGCATATATAGCCCCGGCCAACTCTAATGCCTTTATGATAGAGATACTGGGCAATGGCAAACTGAACACACAGGTAAAATATAACGACCTGGGCAAAAGCCTTGAAGAACCGGGCTACCACCACCTGTGCCTTGAGGTAAATAACATCGAAAAAACCGTAACCGAACTTAAAAAACGTGGCGTTACCGTAGTAGGCGATATTTTTTACCTGCCTGCCATAAGCCGTAAGCTGGCCTTTATACAAGACCCATGGGGTAATATGATAGAACTGGCTGAAACGGTAAAATAAGTAACCTCGCATAACGCAAAAAGCCCCACGATTAACGTGGGGCTTTTTGCGTTATCCAACTAAAATGAGACCGTTTGGGTTGCCTCATTTTATACTTTGCCGTTCTTGATTTCTTCTACAATTTCGGGATTCAGCAGTGTGCTGGTATCGCCAAAGTTACTGAAGTCGCCTTCGGCTATCTTGCGGAGTATACGGCGCATAATTTTACCCGAACGCGTTTTTGGCAATCCGCTTACAAACTGTATTTTATCGAGTTTGGCAATAGGCCCTATGTGGCTGGAAATATGTTCGTTTATTTCCTTAACAAGGTTTTCCTGCTTTCGCCATGCACCGGCTTCTTTTAGTATAATAAATCCGTAAAGCGCATTGCCCTTCACATCGTGCGGGAAGCCCACAATAGCCGATTCGGCCACCGAAGGATGTTCGTTAATGGCATCTTCTATAGGCGCCGTACCCAGGTTATGGCCCGAAACGATAACAACATCGTCTACCCTGCCCGTAATGCGGTAATAGCCTACTTCATCCCTTAATGCGCCATCTCCCGTAAAATACTTACCCGGATAAGCAGAGAAATATGTTTCCTTAAACCTTTTGTGGTCGCCCCAAATGGTACGTGCCATACCCGGCCACGGGAATTTAATACACAAACTGCCCACTACCTGGTTGCCCTCTATCTCGTTTCGGCGCTCATCCATAAGTACCGGCTGAATGCCCGGTAACGGCAGCGTAGCATAGGTAGGCTTTGTAGGTGTTATAAACGGCAGGGGCGATATCATGATGCCGCCCGTTTCAGTCTGCCACCAGGTATCAACAATGGGTGATTTCTTTTTACCCACGTGGTCGTTATACCAGTGCCATGCTTCCTCGTTAATCGGCTCACCTACAGAGCCTATTACTTTAAGTGAGGTAAGGTTGTGCCCGTCTACCCACTTCCAGTCTTCTTTGGCAAGCGAACGTATGGCTGTAGGTGCCGTATAAAACTGGGTAACTTTATGCTTATCTATCACTTCCCAAAAACGCCCAAAATCAGGGTAAGACGGTATGCCTTCAAAAATAACTGTAGTGGCCCCGTTTAGCAGCGGGCCGTATAGTATGTAAGAGTGCCCTGTTATCCAGCCAATATCGGCGGTACACCAGTACACATCGTTTTCTTCGTAGGCAAATATGTTTTTGAAGGTATAAGCAGCATACACCATATAACCGGCAGTAGTGTGTAACATCCCTTTTGGCTTGCCTGTAGAACCCGATGTATATAATATGAACAGTGGGTCTTCGGCATCCATAATCTCCGCTACGTTGTTGTCTATAGCCTCATCAAGAAGCGGCTGCAGCCACAGGTCGCGCCCCTCCTGCATATTTATTGTTGCATTGGTACGTTTTGCCACCAGCACATTTTCTACCGATGGGCAGGTTTTAAGGGCTTCATCCACAATACCTTTAAGGTCTATGGTTTTGTTGCCACGGTAACCGCCGTCAGATGTTATTACCATTTTACAACCGCAGTCTATTATCCTTGCGGCCACCGCAGATGCCGAAAAGCCTGCAAAAACCACCGAGTGTATGGCACCTATCCTCGCACAGGCCAGTACAGCAACGGCAAGCTCGGGGATCATGGGCAGGTAAATGCATACCCTGTCGCCTTTTTTAATGCCTTGTTCACGCAGTACATTGGCCATTTTAGAAACCCGTTCATACAGCTCGTTGTAGGTTATGTGCTGTGCCGGTTCGTCGGGGTTATTGGGTTCAAAAATAATAGCGGTTTTGTTGCCCCGTTTGGCAAGGTGGCGGTCTATGCAGTTCTTTACAATATTAACTTTAGCATTGGTAAACCATTTAAAATCGGCTTCCTGCATGTCAAATTCAAGTACTTTATCCCATTGCTGGTACCAGGTAAAATTTTCATGGGCTATACGGTCCCAAAATTTGCGGGGCTCGCGTATGGATTTATTGTAATGCTTAAAATATTCTTCAAAATTACTGACTTTGTAATAGCTCATTTTCAGTTTGTTTATTGTTATAGTATTGTAAATATAACACCCTTTACCCTGAAAACATCATGTATTTATGCTAAAATACTATACACTATTCCGCCAGTAAACCGTTAACCTGCTCCACCAGTTTTTTTAAAGAAAAAGGCTTGGTAATGTACAGGTTAGCCCCAAGGGATAAACCCTTTTCTATATCGCTTTCCTTGTTCTTTGCCGAAAGGAAAACTACTTTACACCCGCTTAACCTTTCATCCTGCTTTATGGCCTCAATGGTTGCAAAACCATCTACCATCGGCATCATTACGTCAAGCATTATCAGGTCGGGTATTTTGTTTTGCAGTAAGTCCAGCGCCTCCTGCCCGTCGCGGGCTATAAATACCTCGTAACCGCTTTTCCTGAAGGTATATTCAAGCGACATTACTATGTTAGGTTCGTCATCGACAATCAAAATCTTTTTCATTCTTTCTCGGTTTGCTGTTTTGGTAGTGTAAAGATAATACTTGCACCGCCTTCAGTCCTGTTTTCTGCCCAAATTTTACCTTTATGGTATTCTATAATCTGGCGGGTAATGGCCAGCCCAAGCCCACTGCCCACAGGTTTTTTAATATTCTGGTTGGTAGACTGGTAAAACTTATCAAAAACATTCTCTATATCTTCTGCCTTGATCCCCTTACCGTTATCGTTTATTACAGCCTTAATACTGTCCGTTCCGGTTTCTATATAAATGCTGATAATACCCCCGGTTTCAGGACAAAATTTAATGGCATTTGAAATCAGGTTGGTAATAACCTGTATCAGGCGGTCTTCATCATATTCTGCCTCTACCCTGTTATTATCATCAAAAACTACAGCAATACCCTTATTACGGATAAGCTGTTGCAAGGGTTCAAGTGCATTGACTATAGTAGCGGTAAGGTTATGCAGGCCAATATTTATTTTCTGTTTGCCGGTCTCAAATTTCTCCAGGTCGAGTATCTTATCTATCAAACGGTTAAGCCTATCCGATTCGGAGATGATGTTCTGCAAAAACTGCCGCCTCATATCATCGGGTATATCGTCGTCTTCGTACAATATTTCGCCTGCGGCCTTAATCGCGGTTATGGGTGTACGCAGCTCGTGGGTTACGGTATCCAGGAACTCGTCTTTCTGGCGGTCTTTCCACAACAGTTTTTCATTGGCGGCCTGTAGCTGGTTGGTGGCGGCTTTCAGTTCTATAGAGGTTTCGGTGAGCTTTTTATTGATGGTAATATTCTCCTGCGACTCTTCCAGTATACGCAGTACTTCAGGCAATGTAATCTTCTCTTCCTTAACCACACTGGATATTAAAATTTTGGCGGAAGCCGTACCAATATGCCCCGTAAGCAGGTTCTCGGCAAACTTAATAAGGCGGGCATCGGCCAGTTCCCTGTCATTCTCCACACCATATTTAAGGTTAAAGAGCTTAAACGCCCTCGCCGTACGTTCTTCACCCAAAAAGCGCTTTACTACTTTCAAAATATCAGACGTATAAGCGGTGCCCTTCCATATAAAAGCATTTTCATGCATGGTAATGTATTTGTCTACATCTATAAACATTTCGGCATAGTTGCGCTCGCGGTAGTTGCCTTTAAAGCTCACCGAAACCGCCATATAGGTGAATACATTGGCCAGCATACTCCAGAAAAACGCATGGGCTATCGGGTTAAGGTAATCCAGCCCGAAAAGTGCGAACGGTTTTAATAATGCGATGCCAAACAAACCCTTATTTATAAACCCGCTATCGGCATTTACTGCACCGGTTACATAAGGTATAAGCATGGTGTAGGTGCAGACTGTAAAGCCAATTATAAGGCCCCATATAGCACCAAGGCGTGATGCCCTCCTCCAGAACAATGCACCAAAGAACGACGGTGCCAACTGCGAAATGATTACAAATGCAACAAGCCCTATGGACACCAAACCGTAATCTAACGCTACCATACGGTAAATAAAATACGAGATAATAATAAGGCTGAATATGCCCACCTTACGGATGTTTACAATACGCTTGTTGTTATCCTGAGGATTGCCCGATTGCAGCGTCCCCAAAAAGCCGTAAGGTATAATAATGTTATTACTCAGCATGGTACTGAGGCTGATGGATGCCACCACTATCATGGATATAGCCGCCGAAAACCCACCCAAAAATACCAATACGGTAATGGTAGTGTTGTCAAAAAACTGCGGTATCAGCAACGAATAAGTGTCGGGGTTGGCAGTAGTATCTTTAAAAAGGATGTTGCCGCCCCATGCTATAGGGAATACAAATATATTGATTATCAGCAGGTACAGCGGGAACAGCCACAGGGCAACTTTTATATGGTTTTCGCGGTTGTTTTCTACCACGCCCATCTGGAACTGGCGGGGCAACAGGAAAATAGCAAACAACGACGTCATACACAAAAAGAACCAGTTTATGGCTTGTGGCAGCCCGCCTATGGTATTTTTTGCAGCGAAATCCTCAAGTACCGATGCTTTGGCATAAATATCATCGAATCCGTCAAAAACGTAAAATGTTACATACAGCCCTACCAATACAAAGAAGAACAGTTTCAGCAGGCTTTCGAGCGCTACAGCCGTTACTATCCCTTTACGTTTCTCAGAAGCATCTACATAGCGGGTGCCATAATAGGACGCAAACAGTGCCAGTGCTACGGCTACGTAGGTAGTGGTATCGCTAAATATATCAGAATGCACGGAGGTACGTGTCACCACGTGAAAAGTTTCTGAAATGGCCTTTAGCTGTAATGATATATAAGGGATAATACCAAAAAGGCAGGTTAGTGTAACCAGTGCGCCAAGGAAACGGCTGTTGCCATAACGGAGGGATATAAAGTCGGCAATGCTGGATATTTTATTCACCCGCGATATCCTGATTATTTTGCGGAGGATAATAATCCACGCCGGTATGCCTATAATGGGGCCAATGTAAGTGGGCAGGTAGCTTAGCCCCGATGTGGCCGCCACACCTATGCTGCCATAGTACGTCCATGCAGAGCAATACACCGCTAACGACAGCGTATATACATAAGGGTTATTTGCCCAGCGGGAATTGTTTTTCTTTTCGGCCCAGTGCGCCACATAAAACAGCAGTGCCAGGTACAGCGACAGGATGAGCAATAAAACAGCACTACTCATAATACTTTTTTACTATTATATAGCTTAACAATACGCCCAGCAGCCATACCGAAAACAGGTATACATAAATAACCGGTATGCCCCTTATAGCCTGCGAACTGTCGAAAATAAGCAGCAGCGGTAAGTTAAATGCCATGAGCAGCAGTATGGCCAGTATTATTAGTTTTTGTTCGTGCCTTTTTTTCATATAAATAAAAATGCCATAGCCCCCTTACAGGAGGCTATGGTAAATTATGGAAAATAAATTAATTACACATCATCATATTCGCCTTTTAGCGCATACACCCCAAAAGTGCCCAGGCCAAGTACAATAAGTGGTGTAAGTACACATAGTATGATTATACCAAACACCAGGTCGTCCTGCTTGCCGGTGGAAAACTTTGGCAAACCAAATTCAATAATGCAAAAGTATGCGGCTGCGGCGGCAAGAGCCAGCCATACTATGCCAAGTATTCTTTTTAATGCTTTCATATTCAGACAGATTAATCGTGGTCAATATTATTTTTTCTCTTAAGGTATACCATGCCTATTACAAAGCTTATGGCGGCAATAATTATCGGGTACCAAAGCCCTTCAAGGTAAAACTTGGCATCACCCGCATTCTTGGCATTGGTAGCCAGGTAAGTAGATATTGCCGGAAGCAATCCACCGAAGATACCGTTACCCACGTGGTATGGCAGCGACATGGATGTGTAGCGTATTTTTACCGGGAACATTTCCACAAGGAATGCCGCTATAGGCCCGTAAACCATGGTTACAAAAATTACCTGTATAAACACCAGGAATATCAGCGACCATTTATCAAAATCATTGATTTCAACAGTGGTCTTAATATCCGTTTTGGCTTTTCCGTCTACCATTATAGGCTGCCCGTTTTCTAAATGTACGGTTTTTAGCTGTTTAAACTTGGTGCCGTCGGTATATTCCTTCGAAATATCGTAGATGGAATCGCTTTTGCCCTCACCAAGGTCTTTTACAGATTTACTGATAAGTGATTTCTCGGCAACTTCAGTTTTAAGCGCCACATCGGTAGTGGTGTACATTTTATCATATATGGGCCTGTACAGTAATATAGCTGCCAGCATACCCAGCATCATAATGGTTTTGCGGCCTATTTTATCACTCAACCAGCCAAACACCACAAAAAACGGTGTGCCAAACAGCAGCGCAATACCCAATAGCCCGTCTACCTGAGATGAATCTACAAACATTACCGTTTTAAGGAAACTCATGGCATAAAACTGGCCCGTGTACCACACCACACCCTGGCCCATAGCAGCACCAAACAGCGCAAGGAGTACAAACTTAAGGTTGTATTTGTTGCCAAAACTTTCCTTTAATGGGTTTGTGGTAGTTTTACCTTCTGCCTTTGCCTTAGCAAACACAGGCGATTCGTGCATGTTTTTCCTGATGATGTACGACACGATTACCATAAGTATCGAAATCCAGAACGGTACCCTCCAGCCCCACTCGTCAAAGGCTTCACTGCTCAGGCTGCCCCTTGTAATAAGGATTACCATAAGCGAAATAAAAAGTCCGAAGGTAGCCGTGGTTTGTATCCACGATGTCCAGTAGCCCCTCTCCCCTTTCGGTGCGTGTTCGGCTACGTAAGTGGCAGCACCACCATATTCACCTCCCAGTGCAAGGCCCTGTAGCAACCTTAGCAGCAGCACCAGCAGCGGCGCCATAAAGCCTATGGTTTCATAACTGGGTATACAGCCTATTAAAAACGTGGCTCCACCCATAAGCAGCAGCGTAACCATAAAGGTATACTTACGGCCTATCAAATCACCCAGGCGGCCAAAAAACAGCGCCCCGAACGGCCTTACCACAAAACCTGCGGCAAAGGTGGCCAGTGTAGACAGGAATGCCGCCGTAGGGTTATCTGCCGGGAAAAATTTGGTGGAAATAACCACGGCAAGGCTCCCGAAAATGTAGAAGTCGTACCACTCAATCAATGTTCCTAAGGACGAGGCTGTAATAACCTTCCAGATTCCTTTTGTTGATTTTTCACTCATAATGTGTTTTGCGTAAAGTGTTTGTGTTATAGATATACTTGAAGTTGAAGAATAAATTCGCCTTTGCTTGTCCTGGAGTCAGGTGCAGTATACACCGGCCTTGTAGAGTATTGGGTGGTAATTTTGGCATGGTGCCCGTCTAAAAAGAAGTTGGCCCCTATGTCAAACTGTGTACTGGCTTTTTCAAGCGCTTCAAAGTTTTTGTAGGTAAAAGCCCCGAACGGCTGTATGCGCACTGCCGGTTTCTCGTTAGCATTTGGCAACAGCACACCGGCCTGTGTGTACCATATATTACCCGAACCTATGGTAGGCTGTGCATTACCCGGGCCAGCCATTGCAGGGGCACCGGTAAAAGCAGGGTTAGCCACACCCACATTCATAATACCCAGGTTACGCAGGTAGTTAGGGCCAAAATCGTAGCTATAGAATACACTGTATGCCGTTAACGCCATTTTGTTTTCAGGTTTTCCAATAGGCATATCGGCAAAAACATCGGCTGAGAATAGATTGATGTCGTGCTTTTCAAGGGTACCGTTTACCGAAGTACGTGTACCATCCGGTGCCATATAAAAACCTGCGCCTATGTTAAACACCTTTTTGGTACCCAGGTAGCTTCCCACCTTGTATGGCAACAAATTCGATTCCTGGTCCAGGAACTGGTATTCTACATACCCGGCCTTGCTCCATTTGGTATTACCGTTGTTGTCTACTGCTACGGCTATATCGCCATTTGGCGCGTCTACAGGAACAAGGTTGGTTGCAAAAGGCTTGTTGTAGCTGAACCTGTACTCCAGCTTACCGTACTTACCCTTGGCAAAGATGCCCATCTGGCGGGCAAACTGGTCTGAGTTTTCAATGAGCGGCCAACTTAGTATAGGTGAATCTATAGTTAAAAAATTAAGCGTAGAGGCCATAGTAATACGCGACAGCCCCATGTAGTAATGCAATCCGCCACCCAGCGACAGGCTGAACTTGTTAGCCTCGCCAGGCAATACTACAGCATATTCGTTCCACGCATCGTGGAAAAACATACCCGGTTTTTTACCGGCGCCATAGCCGCCCGTACCCGTTGTACTTACCGCCCCGCCATTAGTAAACGTCTGGTTGTTTACCCCAAAGTGGGTAAGCACCATATAGCGTTTAGATATCTGTGCATACAGCAGCACCCTTAGCCTTCGGTTACCTATATCAGTACTTGTAGTGGCTTCTTCGCCGTTTATCATAGTACCGGGGTTCATTTCACTTGAGCGGAGCCATATCTGGTTCCAGGCGATAACCCGCATGTACTTAGAGCCGTCTTCATTCAGGTTAAATTTTAACCCCGAACCGTATTCTGTAGAGCCTTGCGAAAAGCCCTTTAAGGATAGCAGTAATAATCCTGCCAGTAGAGAAATTCGTTTCATAGAGCAGCGTTATGTTTGTTACTGCCAAATTCCAAAAATGTAACGAACGGGAGAAATTTTGATATATACAGCTGTAAACAGGTATAGCTAATCTTTAAAACGCTCCCATTTTATAAGCATAAACTTATCGCCCAGCTCAGTAATAATCATGCCCGCGCCCGATAGGTTCTCTTTATTTTTAAGGTGTTCCACCACTTCCGCATGGCTATAAATCTTATACGTAGGGTGATAATCGCCGTGCGATGGCTTTTTCACCTTAAATTCCTTTACCCAGTTGCTCACCGTAACGTGCGACACACCTATAATACGCTCTATCTCACGGTAGCTAAGGCCTTCCAGGTAGAGCTGCAATGCCTTAGTAACATAATAGTTGTCTATCTTTTTACCAATCTTGTTTACGGTGAAGTAATACTTACACTTTTTACACAGGTAGCGTTGCTTATCGTTAATTATACCGCTCTTAACTATATGGTTATCGCCGCATTTGGGGCATGCTAAAATCTGCATATATATTATTTTTGCATAAATATAGTAAATTAGCAAATATACTCCCTAAAAAATTATTCACTATGTAATTTTAGTTAGATTAAATTTTATAATGTGTTTTTTTAACCTAAAAATACTAATAATACTTCTAAAAAAGCTTACTCCTCAAAGTATATGTCTTGAAAAATCCCCACACCAAAATCCAATAAAAAAAGGTTGCCCCAATTTCGAGGCAACCTTTGTCGTTTTTATTTCTGTTTAAATTACTTCCAGCCCAATGCAGGCGCTACATGCTCTAATATAGCCGAAAGCACGTGTATGTTATAATCCACACCCAGCGTATTCGGTATGGTTAAAAGTATAGTGTCAGCTTCCTGTAGCGCTTCATCCTGTGCAAGTTCTGCAACAAGTTTATCCGGTTCAGCAGCATAGCTTTTCCCAAAAATAGCGCGTTTGTCGCTTTCTATATAGCCAAAACTATCAGCCCCTTTAGCCTGCTGGCCAAAGTAAAGCCTGTCCTGATCATTAACCAGCGCAAAAATGGAACGGCTTACCGAAACCCTTGGTTCTCTCGTGTGGCCGGCATCTTTCCATGCTTCCTTGTAGGCCCTTATCTGTTCAGCCTGTTGTATATGGAACGGTTTGCCATTCTCGTCAAACTTCAGGGTTGAACTTTGAAGGAACATACCGTTTTCAGCAGCCCAGACAGCTGTTGCATTAGATGCCGCTCCCCACCAGATACGCTCACGCAATCCCTCAGAATGCGGCTCCAGTCGCAACAGCCCCGGCGGATTCGGGAACATCGGGTATGGGTTTGGCTCTGCAAACCCCTTGCCTTTAAGCCTTTCAAGGAACTCCAGGGCTTTTTTACGCCCCATATCGGCATCGGTTTCACCGGGTTCTGGCTCGTAGCCAAAGTAACGCCAGCCATCTATAACCTGCTCCGGCGAACCACGGCTGATACCAAGTTGCAAACGCCCTTCAGAAATAAGGTCGGCCGCACCGGCATCTTCCACCATATACAATGGGTTTTCGTACCGCATGTCTATAACACCGGTACCTATCTCTATTTTCTTTGTTTTGGCGCCAATAGCCGAAAGCAACGGGAAAGGCGATGCCAACTGCCGTGCAAAATGGTGCACGCGGTAGTAGGCGCCGTCTACCCCTATCTCCTCGGCAGCTACAGCCAGGTCAATGGACTGCAGCAGGGTATCGGCTGCCGTACGGGTTTGGTAGGCCGGATGGTCTGCCCAGTGCCCGAACGATAAAAATCCTATCTTTTTCATGGATTGTTTTTACTGTTTACCAAATATACGGTTAATTATTACGCTCTTTTATTATCTCAGACAGTATGCTGTAGGATTTTAACCTGTCATCATGCCCGTGGAAGTTAGACACTACCATAAGTTCATCTACCCCGGTTTCCAACAGGAATTTATCCAGTTGCTTGGCTACTGCTTCCTTACGTCCTACAAACGAATATTTAAGCATCTCGCGTACGGCTGGGTTATGCTGAATCATCATCAGCTCATCGGTCATTTCCATAGGTGGCTGTAACGCTTCCCTTTTTCCTGTCAAAATTCCGAGGAACATACGGATGAGCGATGTAAAGTTACGCTCAGCTTCATCATCAGTATCAGCTGCGATAACATTTACACCTGCTATAGTATACGGTTTATCAAGGTGTGCAGAGGGCTGGAACTCTTTCCTGTAAATATCCAGGGCTTCATGCAGCAACCCGGTGGCAAAATGGCTGGCAAAGGCATACGGTAAGCCCATTTTAGCAGCAAGGTGGGCACTATCCAGGCTTGAGCCTAATATGTAGATTGGCACATCTACACCTTCGGCCACCACGGCACGCACCTGCGACCATTCATTCTCCTCAGAAAAATATTCCTGTATCTGTTCTATTTCCCCGGGGAAATTGTGTACCGCCTGCATCCTGTCGCTGCGTATGGCATGTGCCGTAAGCTGGTCTGTACCCGGCGCTCGGCCCAGTCCTAAATCAATACGTTTAGGGTATAGCCTGCCCAGCGTACCAAACTGCTCGGCCACAATAAGCGGCGAATGGTTGGGCAGCATAATACCACCCGAACCTACCCTGATGCTTTTTGTGTGACCGGCTATGTGGCCTATAAGTATTGATGTAGCCACGCTGGCCACATGAATCATGTTATGGTGTTCGGCAAGCCATAAACGGCTGTACCCCATAGCCTCTGCCTTTTGGGCAAGGTCTACACTGTTTTTAAACGTTTGTTCTATCGTTACGCCACTTGATACTATAGCAAGCTCCAGTATCGAATAAGCGATGTCCTTTTTTGTTGTTTCCATAATTTAATTACATCATCCGGCCGCGTTATTGTTGCGGCTGGTTTACATTCATTTCCGTTTCCCCAATTATCATTTGGCGGTGTTTTACCCCCCAGTCCGCAAGGTCGTGGATAAGGCTTTGCAACGACCAGCCATATTCCGTAAGGTTATATTGTACCGATATGGGCTGGGTATCCAGTACGGTACGTTTTATAAGTTTGTTTTGCTCCAGCTCCTTTAGTTCCTTGCTTAACTGTTTGTTAGAAATACCGTTAAGGTCGGCAAGCATGTCTGAAAAGCGCCTTTGGTTATAGTAGCATATACTCGATATAATAGATATTTTCCATTTACCGCTCAGCACATCCATAGTATCATGGATGGCCCTTATCTCTTTTTTATGGCATAAATTTTCACTCATAGGTTACCTTGTTACTCTAAAGTTACTGTTACTTTTAGTTACAAAGTTACATTAATTAATCAACATACATTAAGTTTGTACTGTTAATAAATAAAAACAAAATGAGTTTAGAAAATAAAAAAGTAGTGATAACAGGTGGTACTACAGGCATAGGCCTGGCTACTGCCAAAGCTTTTATAAACGCAGGTGCAAATGTGCTGATTACCGGCAGGAACACGGCCAACCTGCAAAAGGCCGCTGAGGAAATAAACAGCCCTAACCTGAAAACCCTGGTATCTGATACCTCTAACTTTGAGGGTATTGCCGCTTTGGAGAAAGCAGTTACAGAAAGCGGCAACAAGCTGGATGTACTGTTCCTGAATGCTGCCATTGCAACCTTTGGTCCAATAGAAAGTGTAACCGAAGCCGACTTTGATGCGCAATTTAATACCAATGTAAAAGGGCACTTCTTTACGTTACAAAAACTGCTGCCACACCTTGCCGATGGTTCGTCGGTAATATTTACCTCATCGGTAGTGGCTTCAGCTGCTAATATAGGCACCAGTGTATATTCATCTACAAAAGGCGCACTAAATAAAATTGCCCAGATAGCAGCAAATGAGCTGGCAGAAAGAAAAATCCGCGTGAATCTTGTAAGCCCGGGCCCTATACAAACACCGGGATTAGAATCGGTACTGGATGAAGATGGTAAAGCATACATGGCATCGCTAACCGGGCTGCAACGCCTGGGTACTGCCGATGAAATTGCAAACACCGTACTCTTCCTTGCTTCTGATGCCGCAAGTTATATAAGCGGTACCGATATTACTGCCGATGGTGGTTACCTTACCTACAGCAGGAAATAAACTGTAGGTTCATTTACTATTTATAAATATAGCCGGAAGATGGAATATCTCCCGGCTATTTGTTATTTCAAGGTGTTTTACAGCCGGTGTATTTTTAATAGCACTGTGCAAAATTTGTGTACTTTTACCTTACACAATCATCAGGATGAAACAGGCACAACAAGCTAAGCTGCAAACCCATTCTTTATACGAACTGTATAATTACCTTGGGCTTCCTGCGGATTTAGTAAAACCATTAGACGGATTTACCATACACAACCTCAGGGACTCAGGGTTTCAACTGCCGTATGAGTCGCCATCCTTCAGGCCTGACTATTTTTCGTTCCTGTTTGTAAAAGACGGCGCAGGGAAATATACCATTGATGATTATACCTTTGAGGTGGCACCTAAATCGGTTTATTTTACCAACCCCAGCAATTACCGCACCTTTAGCTGGGAAAGCGTAAACGACATTTACCTGATTACCTTTGATGAGCCTTTCCTGAAAAAATACATCAGCAAGGAAATATTTGAAGATTTCCCGTTCCTGCTTACCGAAACCATAAGCCCAAAGGTGGCAGACGACGGTTTTTATGCCATAGCAGGCCAATTGTTTACCGATATCCATACCGAATTTGTAAACAACACGCCCGACAGCCCTAAGGTAATAGGCCACCTCCTCGCAGTACTGCTCTACCGCATACGCGATTATTTCTGGAAAGAATACAACCCCATTTACGAAGGCAATCGCAGTTCGCAAATTGTAAAAGCGTTTAAGCAACTGCTGGAAAAACATTACCATGATGTAAGTGCCGGAAAGGTAGAAACCCTGTACCGGGTAAAAGACTACGCCGATGCCCAGCACCTTAATGCCAACTACCTGAGCAATGTTATTAAAAGCAAAACCGGAAAACCCATAGCCACCTGGATAGCCGACAAAACCATAGCTGAGGCAAAACTGCTGTTGGAAAAATCGGGCTTATCTGTTAAGGAGATAAGCTACCGCCTTGGTTTTTCTGAAACGGCGCACTTTAGCAACTACTTTAAAAAGCATACGAGCATAGGCCCTACAGAATACAGGAAGCAATTGTAGCACCATGCTGTAATATTTGCAACACATGCTGTAACCCTCGCAACAACCACCCTGTACCCCCGCCCTACCTTTGTGATATAATTTTAAACAAAATAATATCATGAAAAATTTATCAGGTAAAGTTGTCCTTATCACAGGTTCATCTAAAGGTATAGGGGCAGCAATTGCAAAACGCGTAGCAGGCGAAGGTGCCCGCGTAGTGGTTAACTATTCCGGCAGCAAGGCCGATGCCGATGCTGTAGTAGAAAGTATAACGCAAAACGGCGGCGAAGCCATCGCCCTACAAGCCGATGTAAGCAAACCTGCCGATGTAACAGCATTGTTTGACCAGGCCATAGACCACTTCGGGAAAATTGACGTGCTGGTAAACAACGCAGGCATTATGCTTACCAAAACCCTTAAAGATACTACCGACGAAGAATACACACGCCAGTTTGACATCAACGTGCGTGGGGTATTCAATACGCTTCGTGAGGCCGCAACCAAGCTGGCCGATAACGGTAGTATCATCAACTTCTCTACCAGCGTTAACCGCCTTATGCTTCCGGGCTATGGTACGTATGTAGCCTCAAAATCGGCTGTGGAGCAACTAACCCGCGTGTTTTCTAAAGAAGTAGGCCGTGGTATTAACGTAAACTCTGTGTCGCCCGGCCCGGTTAACACCGAACTGTTTACCAAAGGCAAACCACAGGAAGTTATAGACCGCCTGGCATCGCTAAACCCATTCAACCGCATTGGCGAACCCGAAGATATTACCGAAGTGGTGGTATTCCTGGCCAGCGATGGTGCCAAATGGATAAATGCACAAAACATAGGTATTAACGGCGGTATGGCCTAATTCATCAATAATCATGAAAACACTTTTAACAGCTTTGGTAATGGGCCTGTGTGGCGCTGTTGCCGCAACGGTATCTTTTTCGGCAGGCTGGCCCACCTGGGTTATGTTTATTGCCTGGGTTAGTTACTATCTTTTTGGCAAAAGCATCCCTTCAGCGGGGCAAACCCTGCTACAGCTATCGGCAGGCATCCTTTTGGGCGTTGCCATGAGTGCACTGTCCGGTGCATTAACAGCTGCCATCGGCGGATTGGGTTTCCCTGTAACCGTGTTCCTGCTCATCGGCTCACTGACCTTCATTTCTAAAATAAAAGGGCTGGGTAATATACCGGCGTGGTTCCTGGGGCTTATCATTTTCTTTGGGGTACACCCGCCTTTAGAGCCGCTTCCGATTTTACAGTTATTAATCCCAATACTTGCCGGCTTTGCATTTGCCATAATCAACGATTACGGTATGAGGGCCATTCACAAACAACAATTTCAAACATCTAAATAATTTTTTACAATGAACACTTTATATAACAAAACAGCAATAATAACCGGCTCTGCACGCGGGCTGGGAAAAGCAATCGCAGAACGCTATGCCGCACTGGGTGCCAACATAGTAATCAACTATTCACGCGATAAGGCATCGGCCGACGAGGTAGTATCTAACATAAAAGCCATGGGCGCAAAAGTAATTGCCGTACAGGCCGACGTAAGCAAGGTAGCCGACATAGAGCGCCTTTTTGACGAAGCCACAAAAGCCTTTGGTACCATAGACATTGTAGTGGCCAATGCCGGTATAGAAATGGTGGAAACCCCGGTAACGGAGTTTACTGAAGAACAGTTTGACCGCCTGTTTTCCATCAACACCAAAGGGGCGTATTTTACCATGCAGCAGGCTGCCAAAAAAGTGCAGGACAACGGGCGAATTATTTACATTGCATCAAGTACCACAGCCTTCCCTATACCGGGCATGGCGGTATACGGCGGCAGTAAAACAACCCCACGCTATATGGTAGACGTACTGTCTAAAGAAATAGGCCATCGCGGCGTTACGGTTAACAGTATCATACCTTTTGCGGTAGACCATTCGGGTATTTTTGCTGAGGCAGACAGTTACCCCGAGTTGCGCAAATCGCTTGTAGACAGCTGCCCTATGCAAAGGCTGGCTGAAGTAGAAGACGTAGCAAACGTAGCCGAATTCTTTGCGAGCGGGCTTTCGTCTTTTGTAAACGGGCAACACCTTTTGGTTAACGGAGGGGCTAACCAATAAACACCTCAATATATACAATGTAAAAAACCTGCTTAGTTTTTAAGCAGGTTTTTTATTTTGGAGGATTGTTCCGTCTTTGTATCCATCATTTATATACATCTTAGCGGCTTGGCGCCTTTGCGCGAAATTTTACCACAAAGGACGCTAAGGCAAGCACAACGTTTCACCAAGCTACTCAAAATTAATTAGTAAACTTATAACAGGACACAAAGGCTTTCCTTCGGAAAGCTAAAAAGATACAACGTGATTTGTGTACACATAATAGCCCGGTGAAGCCTCTTAAAACGGCAGATTGTATTTGCCATACAGGGCTTTGTTTTCAATGCTTTTGGCAAAGTTCGGGGTTTCTTCATGATTGTGCGCATCAGATGCATCCTGCCTGGCTTTTGCGGCCTGTGCCAGCGTTATGTTGTTGGCTTTAATAAACTCCAAAAACTCAGGTGTGGCAGTGGCATGGATGCTGTTAATGTAGCGTGTAGTGTTTTCATCTATACGTTCGGCTTTCAGTTCCCACAGCACCTGCACTTTAGAGCGCCCGGCAGCGGTGATGGTGTCTGAAACCGACAGCATACGGCAATAATCGGCACGGTATTCTGTGGCTACATAGTGTTGTATAACTAATGCATTGCCCACATACTCTACATTAATGGACATAGGATCGCCGTCAAAATTTGACGTTATACCCGCCGCAATGTGGTTTACAGAGCAGCGTTGGTACTCGGCATCAGGCAGGCAGAACAGCCAGTCGGCGATGTTTACTTTTTCAATTGGTGCGTTGATAACAGCTGATACTACAGAGGCTGATAATGCATTTTCGGGTGTTTGCAGAATTTCCATGATTTTTTGTTTTTAAATTAATACTGTAAAGTTCTGCACTATTACTAAATCTTAAAAACGATATTTTTAGATATAATCAATCGAAATTATCGATTGATTATTATCTTTGGAGTAAATTGAAATGTATCATGGAACTCCGCCAGTTAAAATATTTTGTACGTGCCGCAGAGCTGTTGAACTTCACAAAGGCTGCCGATGAATTGTTTATTACCCAAAGCACGCTTTCGCACCAGGTAAAAGAACTGGAAACCGGATTGAAAACCCCGCTTTTTGACCGCGTAGGCAAACGGGTAAAACTCACCGAAGCCGGGGAAATGATGCTGGCACACGCCAAAAAAACAATACGCGCAGCAGAAGAAGCGCAGCAGGCGCTGCTTGATTTGGAAAACCAAAAAACAGGCACCATAATTATCGGCGCTACTTACGGGCTTAGTGAATTGCTCATACAATCTTTGGCGCAGTTCAGCAGGGAGTTTCCTGATGTGCATGTAAAGGTTGTATTTGGCTCGACAGCCGATTTACAACACAAAATGAATAATTACGAAATTGACTGCATGCTGTCCTTCCTTCCTGTTTCAGGTAATGGCGGTGCACTGGATGTAACGGCATTGTTCAGCGCAGGTCTTTCCCTCATTATCCATGAATCGCATCCGTGGGCCGATTTAAAAAAGGTTTCATTGCAAAAGGCGGCTACAATACCGCTCGCGCTTCCATCTACCGGTTACAGTATACGGCTGTCACTAGACACTATGCTTGCCGAAAACAACATAAGCCTGAATGTAAAACTGGAAACCAACGATATCCACAGCCTATTAGAACTGGCCAAGACAAAGCAATGGAGTACCATTTTAATGGACAGCTCTTTATTTGGTTATCCTGAACTGAGGGCAATACCCTTAGAAGGAAAAAACACACTGCGTAAGGCCACTATAGCGTTCCCGAAAGAGGTGTACCGAAAAAAGGCACTCATTTCATTCTATGAAATTATCTGCCGCAATTGTTAAGTACATACTGTTATAAATAGCCGCTTACTGTAGCAACAGGCAAATTACAAAGCTGGTTTCGTTTCCTTCGGTAGTGTAATTAAGGTAACCGCCGTGGCCTTCTATAATGTTTTTAGATAGCGTAAGGCCAATTCCTGCACCCTGTTTTCGGGTCGTGAAAAACGGCATAAAGATTTTGTCCTCAATTTCTTTTTCTATACCCAGGCCGTTATCGGTAATGGTGATGAAAAGCCTGTTGGCGCGCACTTCAGCCGACAGGGTTATCCTTTTATCACGCTTGCCGTCAAGGGCATAAATACTGTTGGTTATCAGGTTGATGAACACCTGTTCCATTTGTTGCTCATCCAGCAATAATGGTTCTGTAACCGTTATTGTATTGTCTACAGTAATGTTATTTCCCTTTAAAACCGGAGCCATAGCAGATAATACATTAGTCACTAGGTTGTTAATATCCACAGGCTTTTTTACTGGCAGCGGCAGCATGGCCAGTGTGCGGTAACTTTCTATAAAGTTTTGCAGGTGGTTGCTGCGGTGTATCATGGTAGAAAGGCTTTGGCGCATGTCCTGTATGTCGTCTTTGGTAAACTCCTCCTGCAGGGCCATTTCATTCAGGTTTTGCGTAAGCGAATGTATGGGCGTTATAGAGTTCATAAGCTCATGCGATATTACCTTCATAAGGTTTATCCACGCATCCTTTTCCTTTTTGGCAACCACCGACTGTATGGAATCAAGCAATATAATGTAATACGAACTGCCAAAAGCCTCGGTATTATTGGTTTGCAGCATAAAAGCCTGGCTCTCGCTGTTGCCCACTTTTATTTGCACCGAAGTACGCAGGTCGGCAAATCCCTGTTCTTCAATAACATTGCATAAGGCGGGCAAGTGCTGCTTCATATATTTCCAGCGGCTTACTTTCGGTACACCAAACAGGGTTGAAAAATAATCGTTCATCAGGAATACTTCACCATCAGCATCACTGCGTTTCAGGATAACTACCCCGGTTTCAATATTGTTTAGTATGGAGCGGTATACCAGCTCTTTGGTAAACTGGTCGTGCTGTTTATCTTTAAGGGTATTGTAGAGTTTAAACAGCTCCTTATAATCGCCCGAACGGTTATAGCGGCTGAAATCGGACGAAAAATCATTGCTCAGTATGGCGCTTATGGTTTTGTCATAAAACAGGAAAGCATTGTTCATAAAACTGAACAGCTCTACCAGCATGAATACAAAAACCAGGAGTAAAAAGCAGGCCGTATATGGCAGGTGTACCGTAAACGCATAAAAACTGGCCGCCACCGTACCTATAATAAGCAGCAGCCTCAGGAATAATGATTTATAGATTTTTGTCATTTGCTGTTAATCGGTTTTACCAAGCTCGTGTTTTTCTATCCTGCGGTACAGCGCCGCACGCGAAAGGCCAAGCTCATCGGCGGTTTTGCTAATATTATAGTTGTGCTTGCGCAATGCTTTTTCTATCGTGGCTTTCTCTATGTCGCTCAGCTGGGCATCATCGGGCAGCAGTTGGCCCGAAATGTTTTCCAGTCCCAAACCGGAGGCGGTAATCAATGTATCGTCGCTTAGTATCACGGCACGTTCTATACGGTTTTCCATCTCGCGGATGTTACCGTTCCAGCCGTGTAGCTTTATGTTTTTCAGAGCATCATCGCTAAAGGACAAGTTGCTGCGATCGTACTTATCGGCCATTTTTTCCAGCAGGAAATGTGCCAACGGAACCAAATCTTCCTGCCTTTCGCGTAGTAATGGCAACTCTATAGGCATGGTGTTGATGCGGTAGTACAAGTCTTCCCTGAAGTTTTTTAAGGCGACTTCCTTTTCAAGGTCAACGTTGGTAGCGGTAATGATCCGTACGTTTACCGCCCTTGGCCGCACTTCTCCCAAACGCGTAACCTGTTTGTTTTGTAGTACCTGAAGCAGTTTGGTTTGCAGGTGCAGTGGCACATTCCCTATTTCATCCAGGAAAATAGTACCGTTTTCGGCAGCCTCAAAACGTCCGGGCGTATCGGTTTTGGCATCGGTAAAAGCTCCTTTGGCATAGCCGAAAAGTTCACTTTCAAACAGGTTTTCGTTAAGCGAACCCAAATCCAAATGTACAAAAGGCCCTGCCTTGCGGTTGCTTTCCTGGTGGATGTAATGCGCCATAACGTACTTCCCTGTACCGTTTTGACCGAGTATCAACACATTGGCATCGGTTTTGGCTACCCTTTGCGCTAATGTGTATGCTTTTTTTATCGTGGCAGATTCCCCCATAAAAAAACGGTTGTCCTGTTTTTGGGCGGTCTCTTTCTTTTTGTCCTTGCGGGCTTGTGCTACGCCGGCCTTTACGGTTTCCAGCAGCTTATCGTTGTCCCACGGTTTCATGATATAATCAAATGCCCCAAGTTTAAGCCCCTCTACAGCGGTTTCCACCTTGCCAAAAGCCGTCATTAATATGACCACCGTATTCGGCGAAAGGGTCTTGATTTCACGCAACAGGTAAATCCCTTCGCGCCCGTCTTCAAAACCTATGCGGTAATTCATGTCCAGCAGTACCACATCTATATCATTTTCAGCCAGCATTTGTACGGCTTTTTTAGGATCCGAAAGCGTAAAAATCTCCTCAAAATGCTTTTTCAGCGTCATTTTAGAGGCGAAAAGAATGTCTTCCTGGTCGTCTATGATTAAGATACGGGCCTGTGTTTTTTTCATGGGTGTGCTGTTACGGACAAACAGTGTCCGATAACGGACACCAACCGGCATTTATAAATACTTAATTTTATGAAAAACAGATGGTTGTGAAATTTTAATTTGTGGCACAAAATTGTTATTCTGTAAGGCAAACAAATTAATAATGGACACCATCATTGCCCGTAAAAATAAAAAAAAATTATACCTGCTGCTTGCTGCGCCGCTTTTTTTAGGGACGGTTTACCTGCTGTATAGTGTGGCAAACAAAAAGAGCAGCCTTACCGTAAACAAAAACGAAATAACCATAAAAACCGTTGAGAAAGCATTTTTTGAAGATTTTATTGTGGTACAGGCCAAGGTAGAGCCTTTAAACTCTATGTTGCTAAACGTGGTAGAAGGTGGTTCCATTAAAGAGATATTTGCTGCCAATGGCGATTTTGTAAAAGAAGGACAACCATTGGCAAGGCTGTACAACCCCAATACGGAGCTGAACTACATGACGCAGGAGACAAGCATCATAGAACAGATAAACAACCTGGACAAGGCGAAGCTGGACCTGCGTAACCAGGAACTCAGCATGGCTAAAGACCTGGTTGCCATAGACCACGACTACCAGGATGCCAAAAACCTGTACGACCTTAACGAAAAGCTTTATAAACAGGAGATACTGAGCAAGAACGAATGGGAAAAGACCCAGGAGAACTTCAGGTTCCAGAAGGAGCGTAAAAGCATTATACAGCAAAGCATGCAGAAGGAAAAACAAGCCAACCGCATACAGATAGGCCAGATAAGCCAAAGCCAGGCCACCATGATGAAAAGCCTTGAAATACTGCGAAACAACAAACAAAACTTTTTGGTAACGGCGCCGCTATCTGGCAGGCTTACGTCTTTTGAGCCGGTATTGGGCAAGAACTACCTGGCCGGGGAAAGCATCGGCAAAATAGATGTTATGAAGGGCTATAAGCTGGTAGCCGAAGTGGACGAATTTTACCTGTCGCGTGTTACCAAAGGCCAGAAAGGCAAGGTAGATTTTAAAGGCGAGGAAATTGAGGTGGAAGTAGCCCGGGTAATCCCCGAGATAAAAAATGGCCGTTTTACCGTCGAGCTTAATTTTGTTACCAAAAAAGAACTGGCACTACAACAGGGGCTTAGCTTTGGGGTAAGGCTTACGCTGAGTGAAAAAGCACAGATAGCTGTGTTGCCAAAAGGCAGGTTTACTGAGGAATCGGCAGGGAAATATGCCTTTGTGGTAAACGGCAACAAGGCAGAACGCCGCACCATAAAACTGGGTCGCGAAAACCCGGTATACCATGAGGTGCTGGGCGGCCTTAAACCCGGCGACCAGGTGGTAACCAGCACTTATACCGACTATAAAGACGTGGAAGTTTTAAATTTAGAATAAACAAAATATACGGAGTTCATCATCAAGCTGTAAACGTTAATTATTAACCAATCGGGTACGGCGGCAGGACTAATCAACCCGCTGCTGGCCCCTAAGAAAAACAAAGTGTTATGATAAAAATTGAAAACCTATCTAAAGTATTCCGCACCGAAGAGGTGGAAACCCGTGCGCTAAACGGCGTATCTGTACAGGTAAATAAAGGCGAATTTGTAACCATTATGGGCGCTTCGGGTTGTGGTAAGTCTACCCTGCTTAACATCATTGGCCTGCTTGACGGTTTTGACGAGGGCAGCTATAAACTTCTTGATAAAGAAATAAAAGGCCTGAAGGAAGCGGAAAAATCAAAAATACGCAAGGAGAACATCGGGTTTATCTTCCAGAATTTTAACCTGATTGACGAGCTTTCAGTATATGACAATATAGAGTTGCCACTGGTGTACAACAACGTACCGGCAAGTGAAAGGAAGAAAAAAGTGGAGGCCATCGCCGAAAGGCTTGCCATAAGCCACAGGCTGAAACATTATCCACAACAGCTGTCGGGCGGGCAGCAACAGCGTGTGGCGGTAGCAAGGGCACTGGTAACTGCCCCCAAAGTAATACTTGCCGACGAACCCACCGGAAACCTTGACAGTAAAAACGGCAACGAAGTAATGGAACTGCTTACCGACCTGCATGCCGAAGGCGCTACCATACTTATGGTTACCCACTCTGAATATGACGCGTCGTTTTCGCAACGCACTATCATTATGAAAGACGGTATGGTGCTTAGCGAAAAGCAGAACACCAAAAAGGTAGACGTTTTAATTACCAACTAACAGGGAGCCGGAAGTCCGGGGTTATATGACATTATAGAGTGCCTGATACCACTTTACGGGTGTAAAAGCTTCGGACTTAGGGCATCCTGACCTTTAAATCAATCAAAAGACAATCATGCTAAAGAACTGGATTAAAATATACTGGTACAATGTAAAGGGCAATATGTTCTTTACGGTGCTCAATACCTTTGGCCTCAGCCTGGGTATTGCAGGGCTGGTGTTTGCATTGCTGTACTGGAACGACGAACATTCCTACAACGCCTGGAACCCCGAAAAGGAAAAAGTATACCAGGTAATAAACGACCTGGGTACCGACCTGATATGGCCTACAAACGTAGCGCCGCTGGGACCACACCTTAAAAATATGCCCGAAGTAGACGAATACTGCTATTTACAGTTGCATTACTTTAACGAGATTATAAAATACGGGCAAAAGAAAGAACAGATAAAAATACTGGATGCCCAAAAGGACTACTTTTCATTCTTCCCGTATGATTTTATAAAGGGCAGTGCCAAAACCGCAATACAGGATGATGCCAGCATAGCACTGGAAGAAAGTGTGGCGCAAAGGCTATTCGGCAATGAAGACCCTATGGGTAAATGGCTGCAGTACGGCACCGGAAAATTTCTGGTAAGAGGGATATACCGCATTCCAGGTAATTCATCTTTTAAGCCGCAGGCAGTTACAAACCTTATAGAACCCCGGCTTAAACAAAATTTAGACCAGTGGGGTAATTTTACCTTTGGCCTGCTCATAAAGCTTAAAGATCCTGCAAAGGCAGATATCGTTAAGAAAAAAATTCAGGATGTTTTTTTGGAATACCGTACCAAAAAAGACGCCCGTGAAGAAGGCCTTTCGCTTGAAGAATACATAAAGAAAAACGGTACAAGCAAAATAATCCTGGAACCGCTTGCCACCGCAAGGCTGCATTCTGTAACGCAGGGCTACCCGGAAGGGAAAGGAAATTACCAGTTTTTGGTTATCATGCTGGGGTTGTCCATACTTATCCTGATACTGTCTATAGTAAACTACATTAACCTCGCTACGGCCAACACCATAAAACGTGCCAAAGAAATAGGCGTACGCAAAATACTCGGCGCTGATAAGGGTAATATTGTAAGGCAGTTCATCTTTGAAACCTTCTTAACCACTGGCATTGCACTGTTGTTTGCGCTGACTTTGGTAGAGCTTGGGTTACCGTTTTACAACAACTTCCTGGGCAAAACACTGGAACTTAACGGCGGTGTGTTCTTTGTACAGCTGCTTGCCATCCTGGTAATAGTGATAGTACTTGCAGGTATATTCCCGGCGGTATATGTTTCAAATTTTGAGACGCTGCTGGTACTTAAGGGTAACTTCAGCCGCAGTAAAAACGGTATCTGGCTGCGCAATGCTATGCTGGTACTGCAATTTGCCATAGCGGCATTCTTTATAACCGGTTCTTATATTGTATACCAGCAGGTAAACTACATGAGCAACAAAGACCTTGGCCTTAAAGGTGCGCAGGTTATAGATGTTACGTACCGTGGGCAGCGTCCGCAACCCGACGACGCAAATCAAATTTATGCCCATTACGAAACGATAAAGAATGAACTGCGCAAAATTAATGGTGTGGAGGCCGTATCTGCCGGGGCATTTTCACTGGGCAGCGGAGCCGGTTCCACATCGGGATTCTCATATAACAACCACAACATACAGGGTCACAATATGGCGGTTGATTTTGATTTCATCAGTATGATGCAGATTAAAATGGCTGAGGGCAGGGAGTTATCCCCCAAATTTTCATCGGATACTATAAGCGGTATGCTAATCAACGAAACCGCCCTGAAAATGATGGAAGAGAAAAACCCAATAGGAAAGCCGATAGAATGGAATGGCGAGAAGCTGAAAATTGTAGGCGTGGTAAAAGACTTCCACATATTTGGCCCGCAGGATAAAATACCGCCCATGTCATTCTTCCATTTTAAAACCATTGACTGGATGAGCTACAACCTGAACCACATTTACATCAAAATAAATCCCGAAGATATGGAAGGTACGCTAAAAGCCCTTGACAGCTTCTGGACTACAAGGGTAGATACCGAATATCCGTTCAGCTATGATTTTGTAGATAAGAACTTTGCCCGTACCTATGAGAATTATGTAAAGCAGCGCAACCTGTTTTCGCTGTTAAACGGCACGGTGATTTTTATAGCGTTGTTTGGCCTTTTTGCACTGGCTTCGTATACCATACAGGCCCGCATGAAGGAGATTGCCATACGCAAAACACTGGGCGCAGGTACGGCTACATTGCTTAAAGAGCTGTCTAAGCAGTATGTAGTATACTGTGTTATCGGCTTTATAATAGCTATGATCCCGGCCTGGTTTTTATTGGATAAATGGCTGGAAAATTTTGCCTACAGGATTACCATATCGGCAGTGCCGTTTATTGTTGGGTTTATAGTCCTTTTAACGCTGACACTGGCCGTGGTGCTGGGCAAAGCGTACAAGGCTACGCAAGTAAATGTGCTTAAATACCTAAAATACGAATAGATGCTAACCAACTGGATAAAGATATTTCTATATAATGTAAAGGGCAATAAGTTCTTTACAGCACTAAATATACTGGGGCTTTCGCTGGGTATTGCCGGGCTGGTGTTTGCCATACTGTACCGCAATGACGAATACAGCTACAACGCCGATAATCCCGGTAAGGAAAACATATTCTTTACGGTTTCAGACCTTGGAGAGGATAAAGTATGGGGTTCCAGCACGGGTGCAATTGATGCCGTAAGGAAAGCTGCGCTGCCGGAAGTAACCGAACATTGCTATATGGAGGGCTGGTACAACAGCAACATTATAAAAAGCGGCGATAAAAAAGTAATGGCTGAAAAGGTTATTGATGCACAGGCTAATTTCTTCAGCTTTTTTCCGTCTGCATTTATAACGGGCAATGCCAAAACAGCGCTCACCCCTACCACTGTAGCACTATCGGAAGAGCTGTGCCTGAAGCTGTTCAACACTACCAATGTTTTGGGCAAAGAAGTAATGTATAACGATAAAACCTTTACCATAGGTGGTGTATACCGCCTGGAGGGAAAGGCATCGTACATGCCTGATTTGGTTACCAACATGATAGACTGGAAGCTGAAGGAAGAGGTAAACAACTGGGGCAACTTCAGGTTTGCATTGTTCTTTAAGCTAAAAAAGAAGGAAGATGCAGCATTGGTTAAAAAGAAAATGGAGGATTTGTACTATGAGTACGCCACTAAAGTACACGCTAAGGCCGATGGCATGACCCCTGAGGAGTATGTAAAGCGCTTTGGCAAAATAAAGATATTCCTGGAGCCGCTTAAAGACATAAGGCTACACACTCTGGCCGGCGATGTACCTGAAGGCAAAGGCAACTACCAGCTGCTGCTTATTATGTTCGGGCTGTCAGTGCTTATACTTGTTATGTCTGTTGCCAATTATATCAACCTGGCTACGGCTAATGCCATAAAGCGCGCTAAGGAAGTGGGCGTACGCAAAATAATGGGCGCATCGACCCGGAATATTATAAGTCAGTTCGTATTTGAAACCGTTATTACCACACTGTTTGCGATATTACTGGCGCTGGTTATCATAGAAATATCATTGCCATATTACAATGAATTTCTCTATAAAAAACTGACCATGAACAACAGCCAGTTCTTTGTGCAGATGGTTGGTATATTTATAGTTGTAGTGCTCATGGCGGGGGTATTTCCGGCGGCTTATGTGTCTAAATACAAGCCTGTGGCAGTGCTTAGGGGTAATGTGGGCCGGAGCAAAAGAGGCATCTGGCTGCGCAATGCCATGCTGGTACTGCAATTTGCCATAGCAGCGTTCTTTATTACAGGTTCTTATATAATTTACAGCCAGGTTAATTATATGGTTACCAAAGACCGTGGGTTTAATGCCAGCCAGGTTATTGCGATATACTATCGCAACCCGTATGACTGGAAGGTAGAAGGCTTTAAAAAAATGATATCTAACCGGTATGACCATGTTAAAACCCGCCTTAAGGCCATAAAAGGTGTTGAGGGCGTTGCAGCTACAACTGCCGCGGTGGGCTATGGTTCAAGTTTTTACACAAGCTATGGTTTTAACGGGCACTCTTATGCAATGCGTAACATGGTGGTTGATTTTGATGCGCTGGAAATGCTGCATATAAACATAAAAGAGGGCCGCGGCCTTTCGCAGCAATTTGCAGAAGATACCGTGGCAACGGTAATACTAAATGAATCGGCAGTTAAGTTCATGGGCATTAAAGGCCCGGCGGTTGGCGCCTTGCTCGACTGGGATGAGGGCAAGAAGCTTAAGGTGGTCGGTGTTACACAAGACTTCCACCTTGATGGGCCGCACGTTAAAATTGCCCCCACAATAATATACCATTACAAAACGGTAGACTGGATGCTGCAAAACGCACACCATATTTATGTAAAAATTAACCCGGAGGAACGTGAAAGCGCCATAGCAGCCATGGAAAAATTATGGACTGAAGAGGTAGACCCCGATTTTCCGTTCCACTATGATTTCGTAGATAAAAACTTTGCCAAAACCTACCAGCAGTACATCAGCCAGCGCAACCTGTTTTCGCTGCTTAATATGGTAGTAATCATTATAGCGTTGTTCGGGTTGTTTGCATTGGCATCGTTTAGCATCGAACGGAGAATGAAGGAAATCGCCATACGCAAAACACTTGGCGCAAGCACCATAGCATTGCTGAAAAGCCTTTCGATGCAATACATACTGTACTGTATTGCCGGTTTTTTAATAGCTATGGTCCCGGCGTGGCTGCTGCTGGACAAGTGGCTGCAAAACTTTGCCTACCGTATAGAGGTTACTGTATGGCCGTTTATTATCGGCTTTATTGTATTGCTGCTGCTTACCCTTGCCGTAATACTGGGCAAGGCCTATAAAGCTACACGGGTACACGTGATTACCTACCTGAAGTACGAATAATAAATTTGAAGTTAGTTTATAATAATAACAACCCGCAGCTCCTTACCGCTGCGGGTTGTTAATCCCTGTATTATGAAAAGGTTTTATCATTTTTATATTGCAATGCTTATACTCCTTGTGCCAAATGCCAAGGCGCAGCAGATACTTACGCTGCAACAATGCCTGCAAACGGGACTGGAAAACACGCCCGATTTCCAATTGAAGCAACTGGATATACTCAGTGCCGAAATAACCCATCGCAGCCCTGCACTGGAGTACCTCCCTACCGTAAGTTTATCGGGTACGCATACCTACAGTATCGGTTCAGTGATAGACCCTGCTACAAACAACAGGGTTACCAGCCGTATACAATCGGATAACGTAGGGCTGAATGCCTCTATGAACCTGCTGGATTTTAACGTGTTTACCACTGCCCGCCGCAACAAGATTGCTGCACTGAAAGCCAGGGCAGATAAGCAGGCTACCGAAGCAGAATATGCACTTACGTTGCTGGACAATTACGTTAATGTAATCTACAGCCAGGAGTTGTTAAAGATACAGCTGAGCCAGTTTGAGAACGCTAAATTCAACCTGAACCGCATTACGCAGGAAGTGGAGCTGGGCAGCCGCCCCAAAAGCGACCTGTATGATATGCAAATGAGCTACACCCAGGAAGAAAGCAGTATACTGCAAACTAAACAACTGCTATACAACCAGAAACTGCTGTTGTTGCAACTGATGAACGACACCACCCATCAGCCCGATGATGTGGTGCTTGAAAACGTAAAGGCCATAACAGCCTTTGAAGAAATCACGGTACAGCAAATGCTGGATAAGGCTATGAGCGTATCGCCTACGATAAAGGCAGCGGAACTGGGCGTACAGGTAGCACAGAAAAACGTAGCAATGGAGCGTAATAATTACCTTCCGGTACTATCGGCGTTTTACAGTTACTCGTCTTTTTACTACCTGCCGCTAAACCAACCGGGCAGCCAACCGGTAGCGCCTTTCTTTACCCAGCTTGATAATAACAAGAACCATTATGTGGGGCTGCAACTCTCTATTCCAATCTTTAACGGGTTAAAAACCAACCGCAATGTGCAACTGGCTAAGGTGGAGCAACGCAGGAGCATTGTACAACAGGACCAGGAAAAAATAAAGCTGCGCCAGGCCATAGAACAGGAAACTGCCAAAAAGCAGCAAAATAACGACATGGCCGCAAAACTGGAAGAAGCCCGTACCTATGCCGAAAAATCGTTTACCACCACGCAGGCAAAATTCAGCAGCGGTATTGTAGATGCCATAACATTTACATCGAGCAAAAACCAGTTGCTTACCGCCGAATATAACCTGTTAAAAGCCAATGTTGCCGCTGTCCACGCCGGTATTAAACTGCATTTTTTACAGTTTAACAGTTTGCCATAAACAAAAAAAGAGCCACCGGTTACGGCAGCCCTCAGGGTTAATTGGTTGGTAAGGATATTATTGGTTTTGTAAACACCAGTGCAAAATTTTGGCAATGTTCTTCGCATCGTCCACTCCCCTGTGGTGCGTACCCTCCAGCGGGATGTTAAGGATGCTTAACGCACCGTTCATGCCGGTAGGCTTAATGCGTTTGGTTTCGGCGAAGAGTTGCTTCACGTTTATGTGCTGCCTGCCCATAGGGTACCGCACACTAAACTTTTTACACTGCTTTTGCAGCATATTGATGTCGTAAGCACCGTAGCTGGCCCAGGTATAATCCTCAGGTTCATACTCCTCTGCAAGCATGGCTATGGCTTCGTCAAAATATACGCCGTGTTTATTCAGCATATCCTGGGTTATGGTAGTGAGCTCCGTACAAAACGGACTGACCTTAGAGCGCTGGGGCTTTACCAATATGCCTTGGTTTTTGGATATTGCCCCCGTATGTACATCGAGCACACTCAGGCCGATTTCAATAATTTCGTTTTCCTGCCCCGCAGGAATTGCCCCCTGCCAACACGTGGCTTCGAGGTCTATAATGATAATTTTATCTGTAGTTTTCATTTTATTTTAAACGTTTTATTAGGGTTCTCTCTTCCATGTCGACTGGAGCGCAGCGCAATGGAGACATCTCAACTATTTTATAATTCTTTTATTAGAGATTCCTCCACTCCGTTGCACTGCGGTCGGAATGGAAACCCCTGTTCTATTTCACAAAAATCTCTTTAAGCTGGCCTATGATGTTACCGCCTCCGGTTACGGTGATTTCACCAATTTTGTCGGCAATTTTTTCTACATATTCCATCTCTTTCAGTTTCCACAGCATTTCGTTTTCCTCCATTAACTTGGCGGTGTTAAGCAGGCTGCGTGTTGCTGCGGTTTCCTCACGCCTCATAATGCTGTTTGCCTGAGCTTTCTTTTCGGCTACCAGCACCTGGTTCATGATTTCCTTCATATCTCCTGGCAGGATAATATCTTTAATACCCGCATCGGCTATTTCAAGGCCCAGGCCTGTAATTTTGGCCTCGGCATGCTCCAGGATTTCCTGCGCCATGGTATCTTTCCTGCTAAGGAGCTCATCCAGCGTATACCCACCGGTAAATGCCCTCAGTGCCAACTGCATGATTACATACAGTTGCTTTTCAAAGTCCTTGTTGGCCGTTACGGCTTTAAGCACATCTGCCACACGGTATCTCACAAAAAAGTTGATCCGCACACCGGCCTTGTCTCTGGTAAGCAGCTCCTGCCCTGCTATTTCCAGTTGTTGCTGCCTGGTATCTACAGTCTTTATTTCTACTGTGGTGGCATTGTTCCAGAAGTAATGCGTACCCGCACCTACCTGTTTTACAAACACACCATTGACAATCAAAAGCCCGGTTTCAAAATTGGCCACAACAAACTTCCTTACATAAGGGCGTAGTTTTGCGTTTTCAAGTAAAACCTTTGATACATCCTCAGTAATTTCAGGCTTAGATAAATCTACCCTGATAAACTCATTTCGTGTAAGGCCTTTCCAGAACGCATAACGGCCGGGCACCAATACATCGCTAAAGTTACCGTTCTTAAACAGGATAACAATTTCGTTATCTGCTATTTCCACTACGGTAAGCAAGTTGGCAAGGTCCTCGTTTTGCAACAGCACATTAAAGTTTGTAAAGGCTGTAAAAGACTGGTTCATATCATAAATATGTACCTGTTTTTCGCCAAATACCCAGTGGTCACCCTCTTGTAATACATCAATAAGACGGTTATCTTTAAATACCAAACCTGCGTGGTATGCTTTAATATGTACTTTTTTAATCATGTTTTCTAAAGAATTAATCGTTAATAAATAAGGAAACGGGCTGCCGCTGTCTCCGCAAAGCCGCGGAATATGCAGTGTTGTACCTGTGTGCCGTAATTGTTTAATGCCTTTTATAGTAACAGCGGTGCGGTTACCATGCCGGGCAAAAAAGAAAAACAGTTGGCAGGTACATTGCTGCCATTCGGGCGTTTTGCCGGATGCTGCTGTTGGGATACATCCCGTGAGCTGCCGACGGCGGTGGCCCCATTTCCTTTGGTGCATTTTTTTAAAGAGCGAACGCTGCTCGTGTTGATTTACAGATTTTAAGCCTATAAATGCGACAACCACTGTCAGACCGGAAAACCCGGTACAGGAATCGAACCTGTCAAACTAATCTATTGCTCTAACCAAACTGAGCTATCACATACTGAAACGTGAACGGGATTCGAACCCGCGACACATAGAAATTGTGGGGCGCTTTTTTGGCAAAACTCCCAGAACCTCCAGGCCAGGCTGGACAGTAACGCCCGATACCAAACGGCAAGGCATACCGCAATAGTGCTATACTGAAACACCCAACATGGCCTGCCTGATATTATTCAGACTATGATGGTTTTGTATTCATAGTCGCTTATTTTTTGTTTTAGCGTAACTTTATCTGTATCAAAAGCTACGTAATGTGGCATATAACAATCAGAATATTCAGTGGCTACCTCATGGCCGTTACCACAAAGTTTATTAAGGCCATCCATACCCGAACTTCCGCAACAACCCTGTAAACGCCATCGTTCATTATGGTTTTTTAAATAACCTTCACCCAGGGCCACTACAATTTCATTTTTACCATCGTCAGATGTTATTGCTATCTGCCTTTGTCCTAATGCGTTTTGGCGGTCACCTTTTCTCAGGCTGTTTTCATTAATTTCGGTTAACGGCTCTGTTAAGGTTATACCACAGGTTTTACAGTAAATTTTTATTGTCCTCATTAGTTGGTTCATTTTTATAAGGCAAATATTCAAACTGTACTGCGCAATCATTTTGCGTAGTAAATTTCTTTTTACAAAAAATCGGGTTTTTTAAAGGCGGGTAGCCTTCCCGCAGGCAGGCTACCCACACAACCCATTATATAAGCCCCATCCTCTGCATGTGTTCGCGGTCGCGGCGGTCTATCTCTCCAAAGGGGCTGCCTTTAAAATAGCCTATGTTTGTAAAACCGTTTTCTTCGGTAATAAGCGATTGCTTTTTGGTAACGGCCCCGGTGTACTTGGAACCGTAACTACCTGTGATTTTCTTAGTAGCCGGATCCAGGTCGCCCCACTCAGGGGTTTTGCCGTTGTAAATAGGCTCCACAAAATAGATTATGCCCGTATGCCTTGATTTCATCAGGAAACGCCCTGTTTCATCGGTATTGGTCAAAAATCGTTTTAAAATGTCCTGTCTCATGGTTACATGGTTTTAAAAATTAAACTTCTTTTACATTGTGGAACAGACCTGAATCGAACAGGTACCTCTTGTGCTTCAAACAAGCGTGCAACACCTTGTACACCACCGTTCCGCGTGGTGGAAGTAGCAGGATTCGAACCTGCTCAGCCGTAAGGCAACAGATTTACAGTCTGCCCCAACTCTCCAACTTTGGCGTACTTCCATTTTTTGTCCGGGAAGCATCCCGATAGCTATCGGGAGCACCTGCGATCTCCTGCTCCCAAAGCAGGCAAACAACCTCCGTTATCTTCCCGGTTGCATTATTTTTGGGTGTCTTCGGGGCTCGAACCCTGTTCTTCAGAACCACAATCTGAGGTTTTACCACATAAACTAAAGACACCATTTGCAGGAGCATTTTGTACACTCCCGAATTTGTACAGGAAGGGTCCCGATAGCTATCGGGACGAACTCCCAGAATACTGATCCTAAGTCAGCCGCGTATACCGTTCCGCCATTCCTGCTGGTTGCCCCCGCATGATACGGAGGACTTTTTCAAACTAAATTCTCATTCACAAACTATTGCGGCTCATACGGGAATCGAACCCGTTTCTCCCCAGAGACAGTGGGGAAGGTTAGCCGGTACCCCAATGAGCCTTATCAATCTTTTGTACAGGAAGGGAGATTCGAACTCCCAAAATACTGATCCTAAATCAGCCGCGTATACCGTTCCGCCATTCCTGCTGGTTGCCTCCGCATGATACGGAGGACTTTTTCAAACTAAATTCTCATTCACAAACTATTGCGGCTCATACGGGATTATTCACGGCTTTCTATTGTTTGCAATAGGAGTTCATGAATGCTCCGCATTTCGAACCCGTTTCTCCCCAGAGACAGTGGGGAAGATTAGCCGGTACCCCAATGAGCCTTGTTCCTTTCTACAGAACGATGCGATTCTAACAGGACTTGAACCTGTAACCTACGGATTAACAGTCCGCCGCTCTGCCAATTGAGCTATAGAATCAGAAATGTATGGGCATAAAAAAAGCACCCGGTTACAGGTGCTTCTATTACATGGTATGGAAATACGGCTATCCCATACTGTGTGTATACACCTGTTTTATATGCCCGAAATAATCCGGGTTTAGTAGGCTGTGCCCGTCGTGGCCCGGCCTGTTGTTGTTATATATGTTGCTGAATAGAAGCATGGTTATTTCTTTTTATTTGTTGTGATGCCGTGTGGGCATCGTTTCATTTTCCGGGGCAAAGATAAAGTGGAAAAAAATTAACTTCCAAATTTATTTTTGAATTATTTTACTGATTATCAATTAGTTAATCTAATTTTTAAAGCATAGAAAAGCCTGTCCGCAGTAGTGCAGATTATTGCTTTTGTATCAAATGACTGTCTCTCACCGGATTACTTTCCAATTTTATATTTCGATATTCAGGTTAATCATTAAACATTTTTCGCTTTATTTTTTTACTATTTTTTGATATTGGTTTGTATTACTCGTTTTTGCATGGGTTTAAAACAAAAAAAGCGCCCTGATTTCACCAGGACGCTTTGTTGTATATTTGTTTGTAACTATAGTTTACACCTATAAATCCATACAATACATGCCGCATCCGTAGCGCACAGCCGGAACATATCCGTCTTTGCGGTCTGAATTTTGCCCAAAAGGCAGGCTTGTATGTATGTTATTATTTGTCATTTCGGGTGCAAATGTAAATAATTATTCCAATTTAACAAGCTATCCTTTACGTATCAATATATATCCCAAAGGTTTTCCCGGCCTAAACTACTGCGTCTTACTGTCGCGCAGGGAGGATTTGAACCTCCGTCTTTGGGAATTTTTTTAATCCTCACGGCTGCCATCGTCAGCCATACGCACCATTTTCGGGGTGAATTTTGCCACAACATCTACCAGCTCCTGCTGCGATGCCATAACCATGTTGATGTCCTTATAAGCCATAGGCGCTTCATCAAGGCCTGCACCTATAAGGGTTACGCCATGGTCTTTCAGTATGGACTTCATATCGTTTTTGGTAATGTTCTTAATGGCCTGTGTACGGCTCATCTGCCTTCCCGCACCATGCGATGCCGAGTTAAGTGCATTGGCCTCGCCCTTACCCCTCACAAGGAAACCGGGTGCCGTCATGCTACCGGGAATAATACCCATAACGCCCTCTGCCGCAGGTGTGGCACCTTTTCGGTGCACAATTACTTCTTCGCCGTTATGCATTTCTTTCCAGGCAAAGTTGTGGTGGTTTTCCACTTTGGCCAGTACCGTAGCACCCAATGCACGCTCCATCTTGTTATGAATAATCTCGTGGCACGCCGATGCATAATCGCCCGCAAGGTTCATGGCTATCCAGTATTCCTGGCCCAGCCCTGAATTTAAATCCAGGTAGGCAAGGTTACGCGCCACCTCAGGCAGCTTGCACACATCTTTAGCCAGCTTGGTATAATGCCCTGCAATGGTAGCACCAAAACCACGCGAACCCGAGTGCGTAAGCAACGCCACGTATTTACCTTTAGGGATGTTTAGCACTGCATCGTCTTTTTCAAACTCCATAATACCGAACTCTACAAAGTGGTTACCACCACCCGACGTACCCAGCTGCGACCAGGCCTTGTCTTTCAGGTTCTTTATAAACGGGTTGGTATCAAAGCCTGTATCCTGTAAAACCACGTGGTCTGACTTATACTGGCCGGTAAAACCGTGGCCTGCGCCAAATTTAGAATGTGCCACCAACTCCCTTTTAAACTTATGTTCGTTCTCGTAATAAAAATCTTCAGGGATATCGTAAACCGACAGCGCCATTCGGCAACCTATATCTACACCCACACCGTACGGGATAATTGCGTTTTTAGTAGCCAGCACACCGCCTATGGGCAGGCCGTAACCCTGGTGGGCATCGGGCATAAGGGCACCGGCAACCGTTACCGGAAGCTTCATGGCTACCTCCATCTGCTTCATGGCGCCTTCCTCTATATGGCCGGCTCCGTACACAGAGTAGGCATCCGGGGTTTCATTCAGCGCGATAAAGTCTTCCTGCTTTTCGTTGGCTTTTTCTATCATTGCCACAGCCAGCTTGCTAAATACCTTATCGTCAATATAGTTTTCGGGCGCTTCAAGGATGGCAGTGTAGTGCTGCATCATCTGCTCACGGTTAAACCCGTTTCGGCCACGGTTTATTTTTAATGCGATTCCTAAAATCGAACCTTCGGTATAGCCCAGTGCTATAAGGTCGTTTCCGTTGATTGGTGTACTCATAATGTCTTGCTTTATTTTGATGGTACAAAGATGCAAACCCAACTACGCAATGATTTTGCGTAGTAAAAAATAATTTTTAAATTGGCATTGTTTTACACTTTTGCCTTATCCCTTTTGCCTAATAACTCACCAAGATGTCACAGAATAAAAACGCTCTCATCCGTTACAAAACCATAGACAAATGCCTGCAAAACCGCTACCGCCAATGGACGCTGGAAGACCTTATGGACGCATGCAGCGAGGCGCTGTTTGAATATGAAGGTAAGGAAAACACCATAAGTAAGCGCACTACCCAACTGGACATACAGCTGATGCGCAGCGAAAAACTGGGCTATAACGCCCCCATTGTAGTGTACGACAAAAAGTATTACCGGTACGATGATGAGGAGTATTCTATTACCGATATACCGCTTACGGAAACCGACATTAATGTACTGACCGAAACTGTAGCCATGCTGAAGCAGTTTAAGGATTTCTCACTTTTTAGTGATGTATCCGATATTTTGCAGCGCCTGGAGGATAAGATATATGCCGAGAAATCGCATACCCGCCCGGTGATTTACCTTGACAAGAACGAAAACCTGAAAGGGTTGCATTTCCTTGATGTGCTGTACCAGGCCATAGTGAAGAAAATCATGGTGATTATTACCTATAAATCGTTTAAATCTGCGGTAGAAAACCGGTTTGTATTTGTGCCCTTTGTGTTGAAGGAGTTCAACAACCGTTGGTTCATGGTGGGTAAAAAGCAGGGCCACAGGACTGTGAGCAACCTGGCGCTGGACAGGATCATCAGCGTGGATTTTGATTTCAGCCTGCCGTTCCCTGAAGAAGATTTTGATGCCGAACGCTATTATAAAGATGTGATAGGCGTTACGGTAAACGAGGGTTTAAGGGCTGAGAAAATCAAACTCTGGGTTGATGCCACCAATGCACCTTATGTAATAACCAAGCCCTTCCACGCCTCGCAGGTACTGGAGCAGGAAAACGAAGACGGCAGTATTATCATTACCGTAAAAGTGATTATAAACTATGAGTTCGAAAGGCTGATACTGGGCTTTGGCAACGGTATTAATGTGCTGGCGCCCCATTATTTCAGGCGGCGTATAAAGTCCAGGATTGAAGCGGCGTTAGTGCATTACACACCGCAAGATTCTCCGAAGGCCTAAACTAATGGTTGTCATCTTCATAAAACGTTTTAGTGAATTATGTTAAAATAAATCATACTACAGCACGCCAAAACGAGTTATATACATATTCTGCACGGATATGGACAACAGTAACCTTATAAAAAAACTGAAACGCGGCGACCAAAAAGCCTACAAAGAGGTGTATATGGCCTACTTTGACAGGCTGGTACAGGTAGCCCGGAAGTTTGATTTTAAATTCCTTACGCCCGAAGACCTGGTACAGGAAACCTTCCTGCACCTGTACAAACAGCGTGAGCTTTTAAAAGAAGAGGTACTTTTTGACAAGCAGCTTTTTGTTATCTGCAAAAACATCATCATCAACCACATTAACAGGGAAAATAAGGTAATACCGCTGGACCCGCGTAAATTTTCACTACAGGAAGACGAGGAAGACACCTACCCTGCCCTGCTTGATGAGCAGCGACAAAAGCTTACCCACCTGCTGGAACAGTTGCCGGAGCAGCAGCGTAAAATATTTACCCTGCACAAGCTGGACAACTATTCGTACCAGGAAATAGCCGAAATTACTAAGCTTTCGGAGAAAACCATAGCCAACCACATTTACCTCGCTAATAAATTTATCAAAAAAAGTTAGCCTTCCATTAGGAACTTTTTTCCGGCCGTTTGTTATACCCTAAAATCAGGAACTAAAATGGGGCTGGAAATCTTTAAAACAAATATCGCTACACAACAGCAGGCCGAATACCTGTTGCTGCTGCTACGCCATCGCATATCAGACGCGGTAATTTATTTCCGTCCCCAGGGGGCGGCACATATCTGCCATATCCGGACGAACCGGGATATTGCAGATATAGCCTCCGCCCTATTTATCAAAGAAGGTTTTGATTGCCAAAAACTATAATACTTTTCATTATGGACGAAAAAGACATAGAAAAAAGAATGCAGGAAGCCTGGAACGGCCACGCCCCGCAAAAACCGCAACAAGATAAGGAAGCGCTATGGCAGGAGTTTGCCGCAGAGGCATTCCCTGTACAGCAAAAGCGTTACAAAAAATGGCTGTACCCTGCGGTGGCTGCCGTACTGGTACTGTCGTTATCCATAAGCGCATTCATTTACATAAGCAATTCACAGCCTGCTGCGGGTACTTTGGCATATACCATAATAGAAAACCCGTCGGAAGCAATTAAGGTAGTTACCCTGCCCGACAGTTCGGTAGTGGAACTGGAGCCTGAAGCCGTAATCCGCTACGGTGAAAACTTTGCCTCCAACAGGAAAATAAAGCTTACGGGCAAGGCATTTTTCAGTGTGCATAAAGACAAGCTGCATCCTTTTAAGGTACAGTGCGGCGAAACCACCACAACCGTGCTGGGTACATGCTTTACCGTAGACGGCGCTACCGAAAACACGGTACAGGTTAACCTGTACGAAGGCCGTGTGCAAATGAATGTTAACGGCAATAACAGCAACTGGATACTGGCCCCGGGTGAACAGTTTGTGTACCGTAACCGTAACGTATCGGTAGAGGCGTTTAACCGTTTCAGGGATTTTGATAATACCGAGGTAAGCGTGGTATTGGTTTACATAAAAGCCACGTATGGCTACACGGTGCAAATGCCGGAAGGCTACCCGGAAATGAAGATTACACTTAGAATAAATAAAAAGGAAAAACTGCAAAACGTAGTGGGCGTTATAGCCCAGATGTATGACTTAAACCCCACAATTGATGAGAAACAAAAAAAAGTGACCCTGCAATAAAATGCAAAAGGATGCCATAGCCGCTAAACTAAACATCCTTTGCAGTGTAAAAGAGCCAAAAAAACCCTTTAACCTATTATCAAAAGTACAAAAATTTATGAAGCATATATTTTCAGCATGCTTTTTACTGTTCAGTTTCAGCGTATTTTCGCAGCAGTTATCCCTTACCATCGCAAAAGGCGCTTCCTTAAAGGAAATATTCGGGCTGATAGAGCAGCAAACCGAATATAAGTTTGCCTTTACAGACCAGATAGACCTGGGCCAGAAATACACCGGCGAAAACATCAGCCTTAAAGGTGCAGGCATACAGCAGGTGGTTGCAGCACTTGCCAAAGACCTGCCGCTGAAATTTGCCATAGTGGGTAATAACATCACCGTAAAACGCACCGCTGAAGCGCAACAGGCACAAAAGCAGGAAAGCCACACGCTTTCGGGTACAATATCAGACGGTACGCAGCAGCCGCTTCCGGGGGTATCCATCCACATACTGGAAACAAATGCCTGGAGCAGTACCGATGGTAACGGCAAATTTTCACTGCGCCTGCCTGAAGGCAACTATACTGTGGAAATGACGTACATAGGCTACCAGAAATGGACACAAAAGGTAAGCCTTACCAAGAATACCGCGCTTACTGTAGGCATGAAAGACGATACCCAGACACTACAGGAAATAGTAATAACCGACAACAAAAAGGCCGTGGACACCCGCAAGCCGCAGATGAGCGTAAACAGCCTTACTACACAGGAAATTAAGCAGATACCGGTAGCAATGGGCGAACCCGACCTGCTGAAATCGTTAATGACACTGCCGGGGGTAACTAATTCGGGCGAACTCTCATCAGGTATTAACGTACGCGGCGGCGCGGCAGACCAAAACCTTGTACTGCTGGACAATACCCCTATTTACAGCGATTCGCACATGTTCGGTTTCTTCTCGGTTTTTAATGCCGATGCCGTAAAGAGCCTTGACCTGTACAAAGGCGGCGTGCCTTCGAGATTTGGTGGCAGGGTATCTTCCATCCTTGATGTGCACCAGCAAACCGGCCGTGCCGACAGCCTTAAAGTAAACGGCGGTATCGGGCTTATATCGAGCAAACTGTTGGTGGAAGGCCCTGTGCAGCGCGACAAAAGTTCGTTTATGCTGGCCGGGCGCACCTCCTATGCGCACCTGTTCCTGAAGCTGGCAAACAACAATAACTCCGCCATGTTTTATGATGTGAATGCCCGCTTTAACCAAAAGCTGAGCGAGAATAACAGCATACATTTCTCGGGTTACCTGGGCAGGGATTCTTTTGACATTGGTAACAACTTTGCCAGCGCTTATGGTAATACCATGGCCAACCTGAACTGGAAGCACACCTTTTCAGACAAGCTAAATACCTCGTTACTGGTATACTATAGTGATTATATGTTTAAGCTGAGCATTGATTCCGAAAGCCTGGATGTAGACAGCGGTGTGCAAAGCCTTGGCATAAAGTACGACTGGCAGCACAAGGTAGGCGAAAAGTTTAAGCTTAACTATGGTGCCGATGCTGCTTACTACGATTTTAACCCCGGCACACTAACGCCACTGGGAAGCGACTCGCAGTTTAACTACCAGCAATTTGCAAAGAAATATGCGGTAGAACCGTCGGCATACCTGGACATTGAGCAGGAAATTACCAAAGACCTGAACCTGCGCTATGGTGTGCGCTACAGCATGTTCTACCGCTTCGGTTCAGAAAAGATAAACATCTATGCCGATAATAACCCGGTGGTGTACAACCCTACGTTCGGTATTTATGAAGAAGCCGACCCTATAGGTACCAGGGACTACGGCAGGGGCGATAAAATCATCAGCTTTAACAACCTGGAGCCAAGGGCAGCGCTTTCGTATTCCTTAAACGACGATAACTCCTTTAAGGCCAGCTACAATCGTATGGCGCAGTACCTGCACATTATTACCAATACGCAGTCTCCCCTGCCCATGAACATCTGGACGCCCAGCGGGCCGTACATAAAGCCGCAGCTGCTGGACCAGTATGCCATAGGGTACTTCAGGAACTTTAAAAACAAGGAGTACTCACTGGAAACGGAAGCCTTCTACAAAAACATTAAAAACCGTGTGGACTATATAGACGGTGCCGACATCTTTGGCAATGAAAACCTGGAAAGCGTATTGCTAAACGGCAAGTCGCGCTCGTACGGGCTTGAAGTACTGTTCCGTAAGAACACCGGGGCACTAACCGGCTGGGTTTCGTACACGCTGTCAAGGGCGGAGCAGAAAACCGTGGGCCGTACCCCCGAAGAACCGGGCATAGCCAATGGCAACTGGTACCTTTCGCCTTATGATAAACTGCACAACCTTAACGTAACCGGAAATTATGAGTACAACCCGAAATGGTCGTTCAGTGCCAACTTTACCCTGCAATCAGGCAGGCCGGTTACCTACCCTAACGGCTATTTTGATTTTGGCGGCATACAGGTCCCCAACTATGCCGACCGCAACCAGGACAGGCTGCCCGCATACCATCACCTGGATATAGCAGCTACCTATACCCCTAAGCCCGAAAAGAAAAAGGGCTGGCAAAGCCAGTGGGTGTTCAGCATATACAATGTGTATGCCCGCCGCAATGCCGCTTCCATACAGTTTGGCACTAACGAAGATACCGGGAATAACGAGGCCGTGCGCCTTTCCATATTCGGCATATTGCCAAGTGTATCGTATAACTTTAAATTTTAAGCCCTATGAAAAAGCATATAAAAAACAGGATTTTCGTTTGCATGGTACTGGTCGTTTGCCTCGGATTTTTTTCGTGTGAAGACGTAGTGCATGTAGACCTTAGCACCGGTGAGGCCAAATTAGTTATAGATGCCGAAATACTGTGGCAAAAAGGCACAGACGGTTCGGTGCAAACCATAAAAATAAGCCGTATGGCAGGCTATTACGACCCTGAAACGCCTAAGGTATCGGGTGCAGAAGTGTATGTGCTGAACAGCGACGGCACGCAATTCATTTTCCCGGAAACAGCGCCGGGTGTGTATACCTGTACCGATTTTGTGCCGGTGCTTAACGGCACCTATACCCTGCACGTAGCTGTAGACGGCGTAGTGTATACCGCCACCGAAACACTAACGCCGGTAACGGAGATAAATACCATAGAATATTCGGATAACGGAGGGTTTACCAGCGACGAACCCGAGGTAGCCATCTACTTTAACGACCCGGCCGTTGAAACCAATTATTACCTTATCGATTTTGTAAGCCCCGCGCTGGCGTACCCTTCTTACGAGCTTACCGATGACGAGCTGAGGGACGGCAACAACATTAAAGCCGATTTCTCTCATAAGGATCTTAAATCAGGTGATACAGTGAAAATCACCCTACGTGGAGTATCGCACCAGTTTTACAACTACATGGGCCTTATACTGGATGCAGCCGATTCTAACCCGTTTTCTACACCGCCCGCTAACATAAAGGGCAACATCCTTAACCAGGATAACAGCGGCAATGCGGCACTGGGCTACTTCAGGCTGTGCGAATCCGATTACAGGGAATATACCCTTGAATAACGCAGTTGGTTGGTTTTATATATGCTGAATGGGGCTGCCTGTAGTTCAGGCAACCCCATTCTATTATATTACGTTACGGTTTATTTCAGTTCAAACCCCGCTTCCTGCACTTTATCTGAAGAAGTACCCACGAACACTTTAAACGTGCCCGGCTCTACAAGGTACTGGCCTTCATTATTGTAGAAGCCCAACTCCTTATCGGTCAGGGTGAAAGTTACGGTTTTGCTTTCGCCCTTTTTAAGGTTGATAAGCTCAAAGCCTTTCAGTTCCTTAACCGGTCGTGCAAGGCTGCCCACTTCATCACGTATGTACAGCTGCACTACCTCTTTCCCGTCGTAGTTGCCTGTATTTTTAACGGTTACGCTTACTTTTACAGGTTCGCCTTTGGTATAAACAGCTTTATCAAGTGCTACCTTTCCGTATTCAAAAGTAGTATAGCTAAGCCCGTGCCCAAACGGGTACAACGGGGTTTTCTCAACATCGCTGTAGTGCGACCAAAATACGTTGTTATCAGCATTGGTAGGCCTTCCGGTATTTAGCAGGCTGTAGTAAATAGGCACCTGGCCCACATTCCTCGGGAAGGTCATTGGCAACTTACCACTTGGGTTATAATCGCCATAAAGCACTTGGGCTACAGCATTACCGGTCTCAGTACCAAGGTGCCATGCCTCTACAATAGCAGGGATGTGCGCATCGGCCCACGGAATGCTAAGCGGGCGGCCATTGTTCAGTACCAGTACTACATTCTTGTTCACTTTATAGATTTCCTCAAGCAATTCCTGCTGTAAGCCCGGCAGGTCAATATTGGTACGGCTGCGGCCCTCACCACTGCTAAAACCGTGTTCGCCCAGTACCATAACCACTACATCGGCATCTTTAGCGGCTTTTTTAGCAGCTTCAAAACCACTGCGGTCGGTAGTGTTGTACACAATTTCATCAAGGAAGGTGGTTTTGCCTACGGTAAGGTCGGCTCCCTTTTCATAAGTAAGCGTATTACCTTTGTATTGCTGCATGCCTTCCAAAACAGATACCGCTGTATTGTCCTGAGAAGCAATACGCCAGCTACCGAGCGGGCTGTTTTTATCAGCTGCAAGCGAACCTATTACGGTTATCTTTTGCCCTGACTTTTTCAGCGGAAGCAGGTTGTTTTCGTTCTTTAATAGCACTATAGATTTCTTAGCCATGTCCAGTACCGATTCATGGTTTGCTTTGCTACCGATAACCTCTTTTTCACGCTTTTCGTCGCAATAGCGGTATGGGTCGTCAAACAAACCAAGTTCAAACTTCACACGTAGTATGCGGCGCACGGCATCGTCTATCAGTTTAACGTCTACCTTACCCTCCTGAACCAACTTAACCAGTTCATATACATACAGGTGGCTTTCCATATCCATATCGGCACCGGCTACGACTGCCTTCTGGCTGGCATCGGCACCGTCTTTGGCATGGCCCCATTTAATCATTTCGCGTATGGATGCCCAGTCGGTTATAACAAAACCGTCAAAGCCCCACTTACCTTTCAGTATATCCCTTTGCAGGAAGCTACTGCCCGTGGCAGGCACACCGTTCAGTACATTAAACGAGTTCATAAACGTACGTACACCGGCATTTTTAGCAGCCTCAAACGGTGGTAGTACCGAATTGTATAACGTTGAATTACTTATGTCTACAGTGTTGTAGTCGCGGCCTGCTTCGGCAAAGCCATACGCAGCAAAGTGCTTGGCACAGGCGGCAATGGTATTCGGTTTAGCAAGGTCGGCACGGGTATCACCCTGAAAGCCTTTAACGCGTGCTTCAGCTACTTTAGAACCAAGAAACGGGTCTTCGCCTGCACCTTCCATAACACGTCCCCAGCGGGCATCGCGGCTGATGTCTACCATAGGCCCGAACGTCCAGTTTATACCCGATGCAGAAGCTTCAGACGCAGCCGTTTCAGCCGACTTGCGTATGGCCTGCATGTCCCAGCTTGCGGCTTCCGCCAATGGGATAGGGGACAGGGTTTTGTACCCGTGTATCACGTCAAAACCAATGATAAGTGGTATGCCCAGTCGGGTTTCCTCCACGGCTATTTTTTGTACGGCATGCACCTGGTCTACGCCGCGAACGGTAAGCATAGAGCCTACCCAGCCTTTGCGCAAATGCTCGTATTTTATGGCAGCGTTACCCTCTTTAGGGGCCGGGCCGGTTACTTCCCAAAAGCCGTTGTACTGGTTCATCTGGCCTACCTTTTCCTCAAGGGTCATTTTGGCCAAAAGCTGTTCTATACGTTGTTCTGTGTCCTGTGTTTGTTCCATTTTCTTCTTTTTTTGCGCCTGTGCCGTACCTGCAGCCAGCAGCGCCAATAGTATCAGGGTTTGTGTTTTTTTCATGGTAAGGTTTTAGTTATAGCGTTTGCAAAATGTTATTCGCTTGTAAAGGATGAGGCCGGTAATCCCGCACCGTTCAGCAGGTCGGCTTTAACGGCGTTTTTCCAGGCATAGCGCACCTTTACGGGAGTTTTAACCTCTTTGGCTGCCAGTACTACAGTACCTTTTTCTACCCGTGCCTGCGCCGGATAAAATTTACCGTCGGCTCCTGCGACCTCAAAAAGGTTAGAGGTTTTACCTACAAAACGAAGCTCTTCAGCATTGCTGAAACGCACGGTAAGCTTGCTGCCTTTTACTGTGAAATCCTTGTATAACGGGCTTTCAACCAAGCCTTTATCCAGGCCATACGTTTTGCTTAGCGCAAGGTTTGCCAGGCGGATGCCCACCGGCTTTTTATCCCTTGGGTGGATGTCTTTTACATCGCCTACATCTGTAATAACCACAATACTGGTATTTGTTACTTCACTGGTTACTTTACGTTGGGCATCACGAATTTTCACGCCCCAGTCGCCGTCACCTTCGTAGTTATACGGGGCTATCTGCACAAAATAAAACGGGAAATCATAGCCCCAGGCCTCTCGCCATGAACTGATTAGCCCGCCAAGGGTTTTGTTGTAAACGCTACTGCCTACGTTGCTTTCGCCCTGGTACCAAAGCGCTCCGGCTATGCGGTAACCTACCAACGGATTCACCATGGCATTCCAGGCGCGGCCAGGCTGTGTGGGACCCCATTCGTTAGGTTTTACATTCGCGGCGGCCTCTGCAAGTACCTTATCCTTAGCGATGTAGTCGGCAGGGAACCAAATTTCTGCCGGAGTGCCGCCCCAACTCGAATTGATGATACCCACGGGTACACCCTTTAAATCTTCGTGGATTTTCTGTGCAAAGAAATAGCCCACTGCACTGAAGTATTTCATGGTTTCAGGCGTGCAGGACTGCCAGTTTGCGGGCAGGTTAACCTGCGGATAATCAGCGGTTAACTTAGGTACGGTAAAGAAACGGATGTCAGGATAATTTGCCTTTGCAATCTCAGCCTCGCCCCCCGTAATGCCTGCCGAAGCCGACCATTCCATGTTGCTCTGGCCGCTGCAAATCCAGACTTCCCCCAACATTACATTGGTAAGGTTAATTTCGTTGTACCCCTTGAATTTCAAGGCGTAAGGCCCACCTGCTCCGGGTGTTTTTACGGTAAGGCTCCATGTGGCCTGGTTGCTGCCCTTTACCTTGTATTCCCTGTTGTCCCAACCGGTGGTTATGGTTACTTCCTCGTTGACGTTTGCCCAGCCCCAAAGCTTTACATCGGCGTTGCGCTGCAGCACCATGTTGTCGCCGAAAACGCCCGGCAGTACTATGTTAGCCACTGACAGTAAAGGCAATAGCAGCGATAGCAATAGTAATCGTATCTTCATGTGTTTGGTTATAATTCAATCCCTAAGATAATTAAACGCCTGAAAATTTTTGATGTATTATTTTATCTATTGCTTATACGCGATGTGCAAAAAACGACGTTTTTTATCGAAATGATAATTTGAGGATAGTATAGGATGAAAACTGATTTTGACACGGATTGAAAATCTGCACCATCCACAAAACTAACATTTGTTAGAAAATTTACCTGAAAAGATATTCCACTTTTTGTACAAAAAAATACAAAAACCTGTGGAAGTTTAGGCTTGTCTAAAAAAGTTAGTTAACTACAAATCAACTAACTAACAAATTCCACCTTTCCACACCGCCGCCCGAATATTCCACATTTTCCACAGCAATTTACTGAACAAATGCTTTCAGTACTACTTACGGCTTTTTTGGTTGGTGGTTGTCGGTTGTTAGTTGTTGGAAGCTTCACTCTGAAATTTTACTGAACGAATGCCTTCAGTACTTTGTATGGTAAAGGGTGGTAACTTTGCAGGGTGGTTTTTGGTTTGGTTGTTGAGACTTCTATCGGAAAAATCTATAAGAAATTTTTTAAGACGAATTAATAGGTAAAACCCTATTTTTTGTAGGAAGAGGAATTTGTAGGTTTGGATATATAAATAACAAACTAAACATGAGGGATTTAATAAGAAATCAAATAATAAAGTCTTATAAAGAAATAGTTTTTATAAGATTTATATTCTCTATCTTAAATTGCTTAAGTCTTTTTTTTATATATCAAGTTTTTATATGTATGATGGAAAATGACAAAGGTAAAACAGAAACATATATAAATTTTGTAAAAATGGTGATTGCACTTTTTACCCCATATCTTAGCATGATATCAAAAGGTTATTATTTTCCTAATTTAAGGATAATAAATGTTTTAAGGTATTTATTACTTAAAAATAATATTGATAACGACGACAAAAAAATAATCTATGAAAAGTAATTACTATAATAACTATATACATGATTTACAAAATCGTCTTTCCAATTTATCATTTAAAATTAAAGACTTTATTTACTTTAAAAGGAATTGGAGAAATGATGAAGTTGATTTTGATAAAAAAGCGAATGAGATTGAGCAAGAAATATCCCAAATATCAGATTACATTTATAATTTACGTTGGGACTTTAATAGTAATAGAAAATTTGAAATAACAAATACCCTACTATTAATTGGACCTACACTCCTTGGTGCAATTTTAATTTTTTTAGTAATATTTTCACCTTTAGAGAACAAAGAAATTTTGGCGGAAGTAAACGATGAAGTATATAATATAGGCAATATTAAAGATACAGTGAAATATTATCAAAACATCATTGATGAAAAAGAGGTAGAGATTGCAGAATTAACTAATAATAATAAATCCTTAGAAAAGATTATTGCCGATACAAGAGATTCAAATAATTTTAAAATATTCGAACTAAATAAAAATCAAGAGCGTATTGAAATAAATTTAAAAAAAGTAAATGCAAATTTCATTGTATTTAAAAACATAATGAGAGATGAATTAGAGTTTAATTTAATCCAATCCCCCGATGAAATAACACTTGAAAATTTGTTCTATTCTGCACCTCTCTCAAAACATGAGATAGGTAATCTACATGAAAATGAAGTTCTTATAATTTCTATTAAACGATTAAAAAATATTAAATCTGATATTAAAATTCAGTTCAACTCGATTGACAACGAAAACAATGAACCATTTGTAATATCTATTCTGCCCCGTTAAGATAATAAAAGTAAACCCGATAGCACTACTCATAAGATTGCTTCGTGCCTCGCAATGACAGAACCTGAAGAAAAAACCAGTGTAAATCCACTAAATCCATCCCGATAGCTATCGGGATTAGTGTTGCCTATTGCTCCTGCTGTTCCTGTTGCCTCCTCCTTTGCTCTATACGGTCGTCTACAAACTCTATCTGGGTTTTACCGTGCGCCGAGGGGCGGCCGGAACCATCGAGGTTTACCATGGTAATGTTGTCTACGGTAATAATTTTTTCCTGGGTCATTTTATTACGCACCTCGCAACGCAGTATCAGCGAAGTACGGCCAAATTTCACCACGTCTATACCTATCTCCACAATATCGCCCTGCTTGGCAGAGGCCATAAAGTTGATTTCGCTCATGTGCTTTGTCACAATCCGCTGGTTTTCCAGCTGGATGATGGAGTACAGCGCCGCTTCTTCATCTATCCATTCCAGCAGCCTGCCGCCAAAAAGCGTACCGTTAGGGTTCAGGTCTTCGGGCTTAACCCATTTACGTGTATGAAACCTCATAATCTGTGTTTTTCTATTGCAAAATTATTTTTTTGCCACGAATTTCGCGAATTATACGAATTATTGTTACTCTCAATTAGTGAAAATTCGTGCAATTCGTGGCTAAGAAAATCAATTAAAAATCTTCACCAGCATTTCCTTCAGCAGGTCACCCGCCGGTAGCGAATTGGCCCCTACCCCTTTGCTTTTCACATCCACATCGCGCAGGGCAGCCACTATGGCGCTCACCTTTTTCATGGGGTAGTTGCGCGCGGCTATTTCGTAGTCCTTAATAAAGTACGGGTTCACCTTCAGCATCTTTGCAGCCTGGCTCTTGTCCTTCAGCCCGTGATATTGCAGCAGTTGGGTAAAGAACCCAAATACCAGCCCCACCGTCATTACCAGCGGGTTGTCCTTAGGATTTTGGGCAAAATACGCTGCTATTTTGTACGCTTTCAGCTGGTCGCGGTCGCCTATAGCCTTGCGCAGCTCAAACACGTTATAGTCCTTGCTTATACCTATGTTCTCCTCTATATGGTTCGGGGTTATGGTAGTGCCTTTCGGCAGTATGATGGCCAGCTTCTCCAACTCGTTGTTTATCTTTCCCAGGTCATTCCCCAGGAATTCCACCAGCATGGCAGCGGCCTTAGGGTCTATGGCATATTCACGCCCGGCAAGCACACGCTTTATCCAGTCGGCCACCTGGTTCTCGTACAGCTTTTTGCTTTCAAAAAGCAGCCCGTTCTTATCGGCGTTCTTGGTTACCTTTTTGCGCTTGTCCAGCGTTTTATACTTATATGCCACCACCAGCACCGTTGTGGGCTGCGGGTTGTCAAAATAGCTTTCAAACTTGTCTATGGTACGGGTAAGTTCCTGCGCCTCCTTAAGTATCACCACCTGGCGGTCGGCCATCATGGGGTAGCGTTTGGCATTGGCTATAACGTCTTCTACGGTTACATCCTTGCCATACAGCACCATCTGGTTAAAGCCTTTTTCGTCTTCGGTAAGCACATTATCCTCAATAAACTCGGTAAGCTTATCAATGTAATACGGCTCCTCGCCCATCAGAAAATAAATTGGCTTAATGTTGCCCTGCTTAATCTCGTTTACGATCCTTGTAACTTCGTCCACCCTGTGTGCGTATTGATATAATGGTTGAAAATACTACCTTTGCCGTTATGCAAAAGCTGAACTTTCCGGAATATACTTTCCGTTTCAAAAATAGTGAAAATAAAGTCGCCATTTTTGATGACATCCGTAAAAAGTTTATCCTGCTTACGCCCGAAGAATGGGTGCGGCAGCATGTGGTGCATTTTTTGCTGACAGCCAAAAACTTCCCCAAATCACACATTAATGTGGAAAAAGTGGTGAAAATAAACGGCATGAACAAACGTTACGATATTGTGGTGTACCGGCCGGATGGCAGTATTTTCCTTATTGTAGAATGCAAGGCACCCTACGTACCCATAACCCAGACAACCTTTGACCAAATAGCACGCTATAATATGGTGCTGAATGCCGGCTACCTTATGGTAACCAATGGGCTGAACCACTTTTTTTGCCAGATGGACAACGAAGCCGAACGATATATTTTCCTGAAAGACATACCCCACTATACGCCAGCCTTATGAAAAAAATAGCCGTAGTAATACTCAACTGGAACGGTAAAGCACTGCTGCAACAGTTCCTGCCGTCTGTAACGCAATACTCGGATTTAGCGACAATATATGTGGCAGACAACGCCAGTACCGACGATTCGGTGGCCTTTGTGCAGCAGCACTACCCCGGTGTAAAACTGATACTAAACGCAGGGAATTACGGTTTTGCCAAAGGCTATAACGAAGCCCTGAAACAGGTAGAGGAAGAAATCTACGTACTGGTAAACAGCGATGTAGAGGTTACAGAAAACTGGCTGCAGCCTGCACTTGCGTTGTTTGAATCAGACAGCAGCATAGCCATAATACAGCCTAAGATACTGGACTATAAGGACAAAAAAATGTTTGAATACGCCGGTGCTGCAGGTGGCTTTATAGATAAGTACGGCTTTGCGTACTGCCGTGGCAGGATGTTCGAAACCATTGAGGAAGATAAAGGCCAGTATAATAATAACGTGGAAATCTTCTGGGCATCGGGTGCGTGCTTTTTCATCAGGAAAAATGTGTACCGCGAGCTGGGCGGGCTCGATGAGGATTTCTTTGCCCACCAGGAAGAAATAGACCTGTGCTGGCGTGCGTTTAACCAAAATTACAAGGCGTATTTCTGTTACCAATCTATAGTGTATCACGTGGGTGGCGCTACGCTGAAAGCAGGAAGCCCGCACAAAACATTCCTTAACTTCCGCAATTCGCTGTGGATGCTTATAAAGAATTTGCCTGCCGGTTCACTGTTCCCCGTGCTGTTCATCAGGCTGTGTTTTGACGGTGTGGCAGGCGTACGGTTTTTACTACAGGGGCAGCCAGCACATTTGTGGGCCGTGCTGAAATCGCATTTTTACTTTTATTTAAAATTTTTCCGCTTTTTAAACAAAAGGAAATCAAAACAGTACAAAAAATATTACAAGGTTCAAAGTATTGTTAATCAGTATTTTCTTAAAAACGGCAAGGTGTTTGAGAATTGATTTAACAATAGTTTATGCACTATTGCGTTCTCAATTTAGATATTAATAGTAAATTTGTTAAAAAATTTAAACAACTAATTATGAAAAAAGCCATCCTAGTACTTTCATTAGCAGCGCTTACGCTAACATCGTGCGGGTCTAAGAAGAAGATTGCCGCCCTTGAAGCTAAGAACAAGGAGATGCAGGATCTGCTAAATTCTGCAACTGTAAAACTTAATACCTGCCTTGCCGAAAAGGACCAGCTGAGCAGCCAGGTTGATTATCTTAAAAAGAATAACTCCGACCTTATTAACACCACAGCAAATATGACTACCCTTACATCTAAGGGTGCCGAAAACCTTGAAAAGTCGCTTGAAAGCCTTAGGGAGAAAGACCTTAAGATAAGCAGGCTGCAAGATGCGCTTACCCGTAAGGACAGCGTTACACTGGCACTGGTTACCAGCATTAAGCGTGCCGTAGGTGTAAACGACCCGGATATCGACGTAAGTGTAGAAAAAGGTGTGGTATACATTTCCCTTGCCGATAAACTACTGTTTAAGAGCGGCAGCTACCAGGTAACTGATAAGGCTAAGGCGATACTTGGCAAAGTAGCCAAAATTGTTCAGGACAAGCCTGATTTTGAATGTATGGTAGAAGGCCACACTGATAATGTGCCAATTAAAAACCCTGTGCTTCAGGACAACTGGGACCTTTCTGTAAAACGTGCTACATCTATTGTACGCATCCTTCAGCAGGATTTTGGTATCGATCCTAAGCGCCTTGTGGCTTCAGGCCGTGGTGAGTATGTGCCGCTTGTAGGTAACGATACCCCTGAAAACCGCGCTACTAACCGCAGGACACGTATACTGGTACTTCCTAAAATAGACCAGTTCTACGACATGATAGAAAAAGAAATGAAAAACCAACAGCAGGGTGGTGCCGCTACAGGCAACAAATAAGCTGTAGTTTTACTGAAATACCAAAGCCGCCTTCATGGGCGGCTTTTTGTTTTATAACAAATAATGGTTTACTATTTAAAATTTTAAGGGTACTGCTGCTGTGCAATCTGCAAAAAAATCGCAAATTTGCGCATTATAACAAACAACACTATATAATGCCGCAAGTATCGCAGAAAGGCATGCAAATGCCCGAATCTCCTATAAGGAAACTTGTTCCCTTCGCGGAAACAGCCAAAAAGAAAGGCCATAAAGTATACCACCTGAACATAGGCCAGCCGGACATAAAAACACCGGAAGTGGCGCTGGAAGCCATAAAAAACAACGACATAAAAATACTGGAATACAGCCACTCGGCAGGTTTTGAAAGCTACCGCAACAAGTTGTCAGCTTCATACAAAACACACGGTGTGGACGTAAACCCCGAAAACATCATCATAACCACAGGCGGCAGCGAAGCCCTGCTTTTTGCGCTGGGCAGTACCCTTGACGCCGGTGACGAAATTATTATTCCAGAGCCGTTTTATGCCAACTACAACGGCTTCTCGGTAGCATCGGGTGTAAAGGTAGTACCGGTTATTTCTACGATAGACGAAGGCTTTGCCCTTCCCCCTATCGCTGATTTTGAAAAACTGATTACCGATAAAACCAAGGCCATACTTATCTGTAACCCGGGCAACCCTACAGGTTACCTGTACACAGAGGCCGAGATAAACCAGCTTGCCGAACTGGTTAAAAAACACGACCTGTTCCTTATAGCCGACGAGGTGTACCGCGAGTTTACCTACGATGGCGACAAGCACTATTCGGTAATGAACGTGCCGGGCCTTGAAGAGTATGCCATAATGATTGACTCGGTTTCTAAGCGTTACAGCATGTGCGGTGCGCGTATTGGTTGTATCGTTTCTAAAAATAAAGCGGTTATGGCTACAGCAATGAAGTTTGCCCAGGCACGCCTTAGCCCGCCAACTTTTGAGCAGATAGCCAGCGAGGCCGCGCTTGATACCCCGCAAAGCTACTTTGACGAGGTTATTACCGAATACAAAGGGCGCCGCAATACACTGGTTAGCGAACTGGAAAAAATTGAAGGCGTTAAGGTAGCCGTGCCAAAAGGTGCATTCTACTGCATAGCCCGCCTGCCTGTAGCCAATGCAGACGATTTTGCACAATGGCTGCTGGAAAGCTACGACAACAATGGCGAAACCGTAATGGTAGCCCCTGCCGCAGGTTTCTACTCTACGCCGGGTGTGGGCCTTAACGAGATACGTATTGCCTACGTACTTAAAAAAGAAGACCTTATCCGTTCGGTAGCCATACTGAAAGATGCCATAGAAAAATACAACAACAGGTAATCCCTGAGTAGTATATATAAAAAATGCCGCAAAATGCGGCATTTTTTTATTGCAATTGGTAAACAAAATCAATACAACTTCCTGATTTGTATACCGTTTAAAATACTCTCGCCCTGCTCTGCTTTAAAGCTTACGGTAATGCCCTTGCCATCCTTCACGGTAACCGTGGTTTTGGTACTGTAAGCGGTAATCGGCACAAGGTAATTTTCCCCCGAAAGGTTGCCCAGTACGGTAACTCCGTTAACCGCCACATCAAAGCTGCGTCCTTTAAAATCGGCCGTCTTAGCGGTTTTATTATCCAGGTTATACACCAGCTTTTCCTGTTGCTCTTTGGTAAGCAGTTCGGCAAAGTGCAGCGTGATTTCATACACACCGTCCGGCACATCGGCCTTAAAGGCTTCGAGGCCTACGCGTTGGGTTTCGTACATGGCATCATACGGTGTACCCAGTATATTGCGCCACGAACCGTAACGGTCACCGTTTTCGTCTTCCTTGTACAGCCTGCCGCCCACATAACCCCAACTCCCAGGCGTATATTCCTGCTCGGGCAGCCAGGCTTCGTGGGTAAGGTCGTCCATAAACATACGGCGGTCGCCCAGGCTTACATTCAGCGTGGTAAACCTGTTTTCCTTTACATCCATTTTCTCAGGCACCACATGAAAATCCAGTGTAAGGTTATCTTCTTCATTGTTAGAAGATACTGCCTTTAAAAAGTTAGAACCGTTTCTAAACAATACATTAAATACAGCTTTACCATTTTTAACGGCTGTTGTTCCCACCTTCATGTAATTGGCATATAAGGTAACTTCGCTTTGGTTACTATATACTGTTACCGGTTGTGTAGCTGTAACGTTACTGCCCTTATCAGCATCTTGCGCACGATATAGCCAGTCGCTGCCACCTATGTGCACAAACGGTTTTTTGTATAGAAGCGCTTTGTAAATAAAGTAGGTATCTTTTGGGTTCCTGTCGCGGGTAAGCAGTCCCTTGTTGTTTACGTGGGGTACTGCTTCCTGCCTGCCTTCGTTTACAAACTCTACAAGGTTCCACATAATGCCCCCCGAAATAAACGGGTATTTCATTATGGTAGCAAGGTACGCCTCATGGAACCTGTTGGCATACTCCTGCGTTTTGTCAAAACGTGTAGGGTCAAAATTATGCAGGCGGTAATCAGAGTCGGCCCCGTATTCCGATATCACAACCGGCTTGTTAGGGTACTCTTTATGGAAACGCAGCATATAGTTTTCAAAATCCTCCAGCTGGCCTACATACCACCCCTGGTACAGGTTCCATCCGGCAACCATGGGTATGTCTATAAGCCCTACTTTTTTGTACAGGTCATAGTCGCCATGAAAGGCCACCATGGTATAGCGTGCAGGGTCTTCGGCACGGCACAGGTTTTCCAGTTTTTGTGCCAAAGCATTCAGGTTTTTCCAGTACTGTTCACGCTCGGGCGTATCAGCCTTATGCAGCGGCTGAATCAGTACCTCGTTCATATAGCTCCAGACAATCACACTGGGGTGGTTGTAGTTCTGGCGTATCATTTCGCGCTGCATGTCCAGTATGGTATCGGTATAGCCCACTGTCTCACTAATCTGGTTATTACCGGGCGTTTCCACTGCGGTAAGTATGCCCAGGCGGTCGCAGGCTTCCATAATGGCAGGGTCTTGCGGGTAATGGGACACGCGTAAAAAGTTACCGCCCATATCCTTCAGCCATTGCATATCACTTATGTGTAGCGCATCGGGCAATGCATTACCAAGTCCCTTATAATCCTGGTGGCGGCTGGCGCCCATTATCTTATACGGCTTCCCGTTTAGCGAAAAACCTTTTTCGGCATCAAAGCTGTACCAACGGAAACCCAACGGGTTGCTCACCTCATCCAGCACCTTGCCCGATTTATCTGTAATGGCCGATACAATCCTGTACAGGTAGGGCGATTCCGGCGACCATAGTTTTGGGTTGGCAACCTGTTTAATATCAGCGGTAAAACTGCCGTCACTCTTTGGCTTGCTTTCAGTTTTGGCGATAAGCTTGCCATCCGCATCAAAAACCGAAGTGACAACCGTAACCTTTCCTGCATGGGTAATTTTGCCCTTCACCTGTACCGAAGCTTTTTCTGCCGATACCTGCGGTGTGGTAACAAACACACCATTAGTGGCATAATTGTCCATGTCAAAATGCGCAGCATCGGCAGCTATGAGGTACACATCGCGGTAGATACCGCCATACACACTGAAATCACCGCCCAGCGGGGCAATATCGGCATTATGGCTGTTGTCCAGCGTTACGGTAATTTCATTTTTACCGGGTTTCAGCAGTTTGGTAATGTCGAAGCTAAAAGCGAGGTAGGCACCGGTGTGGGTACCCGCCTTTTGCCCATTAACAAAAACATCAGCCACCTGGCTGGCCCCTTCAAAATAGATATAGATGCTTTTGCCGTCCCAGTCCTTCGGGATAAAGATGTCCTTGCGGTACAGGCCTGTGCCACGGTAGTAGCCCGGTATATCGTCCATAACATCATCGGCATTCCACGTATGCGGAATGTTTACGTCCTGCCAGTAATCATCGGCAGTGGTATTAGTGCCGTTCCCTTTATGGAACTGCCACGAGGTGTTGATGCTTTGCTTTATACGCTGTGCATGGCTGTGTAAAGAAAACAGGCCACACACTGCCAGCAGCAAAGCACCGGTGTTTTTTTTATACATAAAAGATTGTTTTTGGAAACACTAAGGTATTATTTTTTCTCCAATACCAGTGCCACCACACCGTGTGCAGGCAGGGTAGCCGTATAGGCTTTGGCAGTAGTGCCTTCGCTTTTGCCCTTCCAAATGTTGTAAATGCTGTAGGTATTGTTTGTAAAATCAATATCCTTTTTAGACAGCTCATCTTTTATCACCTTATCGGCAGCCCAGTTGTGGGTGTACTTATAGTCCAGCGCATTGCGGTTAAGGAATACCACAGCCCAGCGGTTACCCGAAAGCGGTTTCAGCCAGTACTCTATACCATTTTCGTAGTAATGCATAAAACCCTGAACGCCCAGTGCATCCTGGTCTATGGCTATCATTTCCTTATGGGTAAGTATGGCCTTGGTTTCCTTAGTCATTTTGGTAAGGTCGTTACCGGCAATAAGCGGTGCCGAAATCATGCACCACAATGTAAAGTGCGCACGGTCTTCCTCTACCGTCATGCCGTTGCCCACTTCCAGCATATCGGGGTCGTTCCAGTGGCCGGGGCCGGCATATTGGCGCAGGCCTTTCTGCTTGTCAAGGTTTTGCAATACGCCGTGCTCATAACTTGCCTCACAGTCAAAACAATTGTGTATATCGCCTGTGGTACGCCATATGTGCGATACATCGGCCGCCCATTCCCACGGCTTGTTGCTGCCCCATTCGCACATGCTGAACAGCACCGGGCGGCCAGCGGCATACAGTGCATCGCGCATGGTTTTGTAAGCCTCCTTGGCATTCAGTTCGCCGGTGTTACACCAGTCGTATTTCAGGTAATCCACGCCCCATGAGGCATAGGTAAGCGCATCCTGGAACTCGTGCCCGCGGCTTGCAGCATAGCCCGCACAGGTCTTGTCACCCGCATCGCTGTATATACCAAACTTCAGCCCTTTAGAATGTACATAATCCACCAGGCTCTTCATCCCGCTTGGAAATTTAACCGGGTCGGGCTGTATAAAGCCATTGGCATCGCGCTGCCCCTGCCAGCAATCGTCAAGGTTAAGGTACACATAGCCGGCATCTCGCATGCCTGTGGCTACCATTTCGTCAGCCGTTTCCTTAATCAGTTTTTCGTTGATATCGCAGTGAAATTTGTTCCAGCTGTTCCAGCCCATGGGCGGGGTTTTGGCAAGGTTTTCAAACTTTTGGGCCGTAGCCAGTACCGGCAGCATCGTTAGTGATGCCGCTATCAGCGCCTTAAATAATGGTTTCATGGTTATAGTTTTTTAGAGGTGATTTCTTGTGTTTTCCCGTTGATTTTCACTTTTACTGTAGCCGGTTTTGCCGACAATACTTCGTAGCTGGTAACCTTACCGTCTTTCCAGGCAAAGTTTACCGTAAAGCCGCCCTCAGCCCTCAGCCCTTTTACCGAGCCTGTGGCTTTCCATGCATCAGGCAAAGCAGGGAGCAGTTCTATAAAACCGGCATGGCTTTGTATAAACATTTCGCCAAGGCCTGCTGTAGCGCCAAAGTTTCCGTCTATCTGGAACGGCGGCCCCGCAGAAAGCAGGTTAGGGTACACACCCCCACCCGAACCGTAATTGATGTCCTTAGATAACGTAGGCCTCAGTATGGTTCTAAACAGTTTATAAGCACGGTTGCCGTCCTTCAGCCTTGCCCAAAACAACTGCTTATAGGCAATGGACCAGCTTGGGCCGTCATCACCGCGCACGTCAAGGGTTTTCTTTGCGGCTTCCGCCAAATCAGGGGTTTGCTCAGTAGTAATAAGCGATGCCGGGTACAAGCCATACAGATGTGAGATGTGCCTGTGGGTTACTTCAGGTTCCTTATACGGCTTCAGCCATTCCATAATGCGTCCGTCCGGGCCTACAACACCCGCAGGTGGCAACTGACGAAGCTTATTTTTCAGCTCATTGCGAAGCTTCTCATCCAAACCCAGCTTTTCTGAAGCCGTAATAACATTGGTAAACAGCTCCCTTATAATCTGGTTGTCTATAGTAGGCCCCATGCATACGTGGGCTACCTCACCATTGGGCAAATAAAAGCTGTTTTCCGGCGATACCGAAGGGCTTGTTACCAGCCAGCCGGTTTCGGGTTCGGTTATCAGCATGCTGTTATAAAACTGCGCCGAACCTTTTATTATAGGGTAAATTTCTTTCAGGTATGCCTCGTCGTTGCTGTACAGGTAGTGTGCCCATAGGTTATTGCACATCCAGCCGCTGCCTGCCTTGGCGCTGCCCCAAGAGGCGCTTTCGCCGGGTTCGGTAAAGCCCCAAACGTTGGTTATCACGTGGGCTATCCAGCCGTCGGCGTTATAGTAGGCTTTGGCGGTTTTCTCCCCAAAGGGTACCATCCCCTTCATCAGGTCTTTCAATGGTAAATTCAGCTCCCCAAGGTTGGCTGTTTCCAATGGCCACAGGTTCATTTGTATGTTCACATCGAGATGGTAATCGCCGTTCCAAGGGGTTTGTACCTGCGGCGCCCAAAGCCCCTGTAAGTTGGGCGGCAACATCCCTACCCTGCCACTGCCTATGGCCAGGTAACGCCCGTACTGGTAAAACAGCACCGGCATTTCGGTATCGCTGTCGGGGTTTTTCATGTAGGCATCCAGGCGTGCATCGGTAGGCAGCTCCCTTTTGGTAGTGCTGCCCACGGTAAGTGCCACACGGTTAAATACCTTCTGGAAGTTGGCTATGTGCTGTTTCTTCTGGGTGGCGTAGCTTTTATTCATTGCGCCAAGCAATTGCCCTTCAAGGCCTTTTTCTACTTCCTTTTCCTTAAAGGTAGTGCCCATGGCTATGTACAGCACCACTTCGGTAGCATTGGTAATTTTCAGTTTTTTGTCTTCGGCAAGCAGTTTACCGTCTTTTAGCGTGGCCCTAACCTTTGCTTTATACTGCATGCCAAGGCCATCCTTACCATCGTTCATGTAGCCTTTCATGGCAAGGCCGCCGTTTTCGGTATAGGTTTCAAAGCGCTCAGGCCTGTCCATGTTTACGGTAAAGTTCAGTGCGCCTTTTTTACTGGCCAAAAGCCTTATTACCGCTACATCATCATCAAAGCTGGTAAAGTACTCACGCGTATAGGTAACGCCGTCCAACTCAAATGTTGCCGTGGCAACTGCGGTGCTCAGGTCAAGGCTGCGCTTGTAGTATTTAGGCTGGGCATTGGTATTCCCATAATTAAAATCAAGCGTAAGGTTACCCAACACCTGGTAGCAGCCAAACTGTACATTAGCCCCGTCACCCGAACCCGATCCGGGACCTTTGCACACAAAGTTCTTGTCTATAAGGGCTTCGGCTTCCTTGTTCTTGCCTTGCAGCAACAGCTGGCGGATTTCAGGCAGGTACTTATTGGCATCATAATTATTGGCATCCTGTGGCGAACCGCTCCACAACGTGATTTCGTTCAGCACCACTTTTTCCTTACGGATGCCGCTGTCGGGCGTCATGCCCAGGCGGCCGTTACCCAGCGGAAGGGTTTCTTCCCACTGCGTAGCCGGTTGTGTGTACCAAAGCTCCAGCGGATTCTTTTGGCTGTAGCCAATGAAAGAAACCAGGGCCGCGATTCCTAAAAATATTTTCTTCATAAATTGTTAGTTTGGCGGGCAGTCGGCTGCACCGCTACCCCATGTTTTATTTGGTTTGCTGCCCATTACAAATTCCAGCGTGCCGCCATTGGTAATATCGTAATGGGTGATATAGGTTTTTGTATACGTTTTGCCATTCAGCTTAGCGCTTTGTATATAGCGGTTTTTAGCCGAAACGTTTTTGGCAGTAACGGTAAACTGCCTGCCATTCCCGGCATTGATAACCGATTTTTCCAGTATGGGCGTACCGATAACGTATACACCATTGGCAGGGTTTACAGGGTAAAAGCCCATAGCGCTGAACACATACCAGGCCGAAAGCTCACCACAGTCGTCGTTACCGGCATAGCCCGATGAGCCTGTGTTGTACATCTGGTGCAGGATTTCCCAAACGTACTGCTGCGATTTCCACGGCTGGCCTGCGTAGTTGTAAAGATAGGCAATATGGTGGCTCGGCTCATTGCCGTGCGCATACTGGCCTATAAAGCCTGAGGCATTATCATTCACCTCCTGAGGGCGCTCATTCAGCGTAAAAAAAGTATCAAGTTTATTAGCGAATACCTTGTTGCCACCCACCAGTTGCACCAGCCCTTTTACATCGTGCGGCACGTACCAGAAGTACTGCCAGCCGTTGCCCTCCGTAAAAGGGTAGCCGCCGTTGGCACCGTACTTCAGCGGGTCAAACGGTTCCAGCCAGTTGCCTTTATCGTCTTTGGCACGGAAAAAACCCATTTTTGTATCGTACAGGTTTTTATAAAATTGTGCGCGTTTTGTAAAGCGGTTGTAATCTTCTGTTTTGCCGAGTTTTTTGGCCAATTGCGCTACGCAATAATCGTCAAACGCCATTTCCAATGTAAGGGAAACCGACTGCGATTTAAGGTTTTCCGGGATGTACCCATACTGTTCCCACATGGTAAACGGCGAACCCGGATGCTCCCGTAACGACGACTGCTTTACGGCTTCAAAAGCGGCAGCGGCATCTATACCGGGCGTGCCTTTCAGCACGGCATCTACAATTACGGGGATGCTGTGGTTGCCTATCATACAGTAGTTTTCCTCACCCCACAGCTGCCATATGGGCAGGTAGCCAAATGCCTTGTAATACGCCAGCATACTTGTTACAAAATCCCTGTTCTTCTCAGGTTGCAACATGGTATACAGTGGGTGTGCACCTCGGTAGGTATCCCACAGGGAAAACGTACTGTAATAAGGCGTTGCAGAATTTTTCACCGAATAATCAGCCGAGGCGTAATCACCGTTTACATCGCTCAGCACATTGGGTTGTAAAAAAGTATGGTACAGCGCAGTGTAAAATATCTGTTTCTGTTCGTTAGTGCCTTCAATTTTTACTTTCGAAAGTTCGGTTTCCCAATTGGCTCCGGCTTTGGCTACGATAGTATCGAAATCCCAACCTGCAATTTCAGCCGCTACATTGTTACGGGCATTTTCTATGCTTGTTGCCGAAAGCCCCACTTTTACCAATACCTGTTGGTTACTGCTCGTGTCAAAATCAAGAATCGCCTTAATTGCATTGCCGTTTACCACCGTGGCATTACTGTAGCTGTTGCCTCCGTCGGTAACAAAATTATGCATAATAGGCTGCGAAAACTCAGCATGGAAATACACCTTGCGCATGGGCGCCCACCCGGTAATGATGCGGTAGCCCTCAATGGTATGGTTGTTTACGAAGGTGATTTGCGATGCAATGATCTTTGTCCCCCAGTCCGATTTTTTCATGGAATGCTCCAGGTCGAAAACCATGTGTGCCGCTTTCCCTTTCGGGAAGGTGTAACGGTGGAAACCCGCGTGCGTAGTAGCAGTGAGTTCGGCGTTTATGCCAAAATCTTTCAGCAGCACGCTATAGTAGCCGGGGCGGGCTTTTTCATCTGCATGGCTAAAAGCCGACTGGTACGGGTTTTCCCCGTTTGCCGATGGTTTTACCTCCCCCGAAAATGGTGTAAGCATTACATCAAAAAGCTCGGCCACGCCGGTACCGCTAAGGTGCGTATGGCTGAAGCCTGCTATGGTAGTGTCGTTATAATTGTAGCCGCAGGCCACACCCCAGTCGGGTGCGTTACGGGTATCGGGGCTAAGCTGCACCATACCGAACGGCACCGTAGCGCCCGGGTAGTTGTTACCCGACAGCGGCGAACCCTTGGCAGCCCCCGTACCGATAAACGGGTTTACATAGCCGGTAAGCTTTTGCTGGGCTAAAACCCCCAAGGAACACAGAAAAAACAAGGTTAATATTTTTGTTTTCATAATTTTCAGCTCCTGCAAGGTTTTAAAAACCTTGCAGGTATAAAAAACGTATTATCGAATTAAAATTAAAACCTACAAGGTCATAGAGACCTTGCAGGTTGTCACTGGTTATTGATTATAAGCCTCCGCTTTTATCACAGGTTTTTCACCTGCCTTCAGCAGCGATTCGTCAAATTCTATCTGTACCTGCCTGCTTTCGCCTTTAAACAGCGTAAAATAATTTTCGCTCATTATGGCCGGTAGCAGCTGTTCGCCGGTTTTACTGTTAAGCGCCTGCACACGGATGCCAAATGCCACACCCTGCGGGCTGCTTACAGTCACCGCCATGTAGCATTTGCCGTTTTTACGGGTGATTCTCTCAGTAGTTTTCACCTTAACTTTTGGCAGCTCGTTAAGGGCAGTGAAGTCCTTCATGTTAACGCCACGCCAGTAGAAGTTTTCGCTAACCAACTTACCCGTGTTTTCTTTCAGCTTCAGCCTGATAAAATGGACTTTGCTCAGGTCGGCAACATCGGCATCGGCGCTGTACACTTTAAAATCAAACAGCGAATAGCCCCAGCCTGTACCCCTCTTTATACCCTGCATACGTACGTAACGCGCAGGCATTTCATTAAAAGCAAGTGCCTCGGGGCCTGTTTTCCCGGTGCGTACGGTTACGGCATCGGTCCAGTTTTTGGCGTCGGTGCTCAGTTGTATCTTATATTCTTTGGCATAGGCATTTTCCCAGTTCAGCACCACACGGTTTACCATGTGCTCTTCCTGCAGGTCTACGTAAACCCACTCGCCGTCATAATTATCGGCAGACCAGCGGCTGCTGTCGTTACCGTCGTTTATCGTTTCGGTATTGCCACCCGATGATGCCACCACAGGCTTCTGGAACGCCAGGTCTTTCTGGTTGCTGTAAAACGGTATCACAAAGCTTTCAGTAGCGGTGTCTGAGAACGAATCTACCCTGCCCGATTGCCTGAATTTTGTTATTTCCTTGCCCTGCATGTTGTACACGGCTGCTTCGGCAGTAAGGTTTTTATAATCTGAGGCTGTAGTATTTACCACTTTCACCGAATTGTTTGTAGGGTTCCATTGTATGTGCAACGGCTCGCAGGCCGATTTTACACCAAAGTACGCCCCGGTAAGGTCATAGTAATAATCATACGTTTGCCAAACCATGCTGGGGTAAGCGCTCTGGCTCATCCATATCATTATACCCGAAGCGTCTTCCCACATGTGGTCCAGCCAGCCTTCGTACATGGCCTTGTTGGTTTCAATATTTAAAAGCTGGGCTTTTTTGGTATAGTCTGCAATGCCTTTTGGTGTTCCGTAACGTTCGGTAATGCTCCGGTCGTAATCATCGGGCGCGGCATTGCCTGCATTATAGCCAAAGTAATGCTTGTTCCACATTTCATTGCGTGGCCAAAGGTCTTTCTCAGGGATAAACTTTTTAAGGCTTTCAAGGTTCGGGAAAACCGCCGTGCCTATTTCGCTGCGTAATCCCCAGCCGGGGCCATCGCCGGTACCGGTGTAGGCTTCAGGGTATTTGGTAAAATACCAGCGCGGGTCTTTATTGCCCCACAGCCCGCTGCCCGAAAGGTTGCCCGTATTAGAGCACGGCTGGTAGTAGCGGTCGTTACCGTCAAAAGTGGTTATGTCCTCGCGTATCCATCCGTTTAGCGGCGGTTGCGGCACGCCTTCGTTATCGCCGCACCACAATGCTATACTGGCATGGTTGCGGAAGCGCTTTATCTTTTCAACCACATTTTCATTGAAGTTGTAAATGTCTTTCGGCAGCGTAGGATTTGAATTCAGCCAGAAATCATCCCATACCAAAATGCCGTATTTATCGCAGGCTTCGTAGAACTCCTCATCGGTAGTACTGCCCAGCCAGTTGCGTATCACGTTATAATTCATGTCCTTGTGCAGGCGCACCTTGAGGTCGTATTCGGCACCGCGGGTACGCAGCATATACTCGCTCATACCCCAGTTGCCCCCCTTAAGGAAAACACGTTTGCCGTTTATAGACAGGTGCAGTACACCTCCCTCAGTATCATAACCGTATTCGCGTATACCAAAAGTCACCTTCTTGGTATCGGTAACTTCATTACCCATTTTCAGCTTAAACTCGCAGGTATACAGGTTGGGTTCACCGTAGCCGTTCGGCCACCAGAGTTTCGGGTTGGCAATAGCCAGCTCCGCAAACTGCTCTTTGCTAAGTTCCACCGTTGCAGTCCTGCCGGCTTCCACATTAAACTTCTTACTGAAGATAATATTACCCGGCATTATGGTACCGGTAAGTTCCCCCTGCTGGTAATCGCCCGAGGTATTCCTCACATCCACCTTTATGCTTACATCGGCACGGGCGTTGCTGGGTAGCTTTGTCCTTATCCACGGGTCTTCCATAACGATTTTCCCGGTGTTGCTCAGGTACACATCGTCTACGATACCCGAGTTAAGCCCCGGCACATACGGAATCCAGTCCCAACTGGCGCTGGCCACATACGTAGGGCTGCCGTAATTGTTTAAGGGCAATTCCGGTATGCCTACCAAAACCGCCAGCACGTTCTTGCCGTTGCGGTTGGCCAGTTTTGTAATATCGTATTTGCCACGCTGCATCATACCGCTAAGGTTACCCAGCTTTTTGCCATTCAGGTAAATATCGCCCATACGGTTAATGCCCTCAAAATTCAGCCATACTACTTCCTTGTCAAAATCGGCCGGAATGGTAAACTCAGTACGGTACCAGTAGCTGCGGTCGTATTTTTTACGGTCTACGTTATGGATGTTATCGCCATAGTTAGGGTCTTTTTCCAGCCCGGCGGTTACATATGCGTTGAAAACCGTACCGGGTACAATACCTTTTACCCAGCCGTTAGTGTTATAGCCGGGCTTCAGTATGGCAAGGCTGTCGGCTCCTACTTCGGCGTGGGGCTTTACCTGCCATGAAATGTTTGTAGAGTTAATGGATGCCTTATGCACCTGTGCAAGGCCCGCCAGTGGCAAACTGCCCATAACAAGCAGGCTTACAATGTTTTTAAATTGCATTTATTACTGGTTTTTGTGAGAGGTGATGGTATAAAAAATGCCCACACCCCGGTGGTGTACCGGAGTATGGACATATTAAAATTTCAGTAATTACTGTTTTATGAACTTGAAATTCAGGTTACCCTGTGCTGGGGTAGCCACGGTAACAATGTACACACCTTTACTAAGTGTATTTACCGGTATTGCAGGAGAGGTAGTACCCTCCATGTGCATGGTTTTGCTCCATACGGTTTTTCCTGTAATATCGGCTATGCTTACTTTTGCTTCGCCGTTTACAGCGTTTACAAAGCGGATGTTCACCCTGTCATTGGCCGGGTTCGGGAACAGGTAGCTGGCTTTGGCCTTCTGTATGTCACCTGTACCGGCAGTAGTATTGGCAAACTTATAAATACGAGCATCGGCAGCAGGCAGGTTAAAGCTCAGTGTACCCGAAGTTGTACTTGTATCTCCGCCAAACAGTTCTTTAATATCGTAGGTTGTGCTGCTGTTCAGGCCTACCCTGTCCATTGGCACTACCATATCGGCAGCGTTATTTGTGTAGTTGAATACCGCTACATACGTATCGTTACCCACAGTAGCATAAAACACACTCGAAGCCGTATTATCGGTATTGCCATCGGCAGGGATAAAGTTGGCATCGGCTTTCGCTATCGGTAACAGGTCTACATTTTCAAATAAGTCAGGCGCAGTGGTAAGCCACGGGCCGCTGGTAGCCGAATAATCATCACCCACGGTAATGGTACCTGTAACGATAGACGAAGCATAACGTGCACGGTTAGCACCTATGGCCTGTGTGCCTATCACTACGTTATCGGCATCAAGGAAATCGTACCTTTTACGCTGCCACCAGCCGTAGGTAGTACTGTTCATGGTATATTCTGTATCGCCTATGCTTGCGTAAGCATCGCACGCTATACGGCGCATGTGTGCATAAGGGCCGGTAGCCATGTTAGGGCAAATAGAAGCCTCAACAAGCATATCGTCACCTATGGCGTTTATAAGGTACTGCATGCCTATGTGGTAAGCTTCCATACCGGTGTGTACCTGCCAGTCGTAGAAGAAGTCGGCCTCTATACCGGCGTGGTCCAGGAAGTCAAGCTTTACCATTTTAAAGCCTGCGGTTTTAAAACGCTCTATAAAATAGTCTATCCTCATCTGCGTGGCAGGGTGCGTAGGGTCCATAGCATAGGCACCCGACATTTCAAACGGGTTGTCGTTTACCTTTGTCCAGGTTTGTTGGTAGTTGTAAAAGCTGCCTTCTATCGGCCTGGCATATTTACCCCAGTCCAGGAACGGCGCCCAGTAAATACCCGCTTTTAAGCCTTTGCTTTCGGCATAGGTAACAAACTCGGCAAGCTGTGCATCGGTCATGTTATCCCAGTACGAGTCAAGGTCTATATATAGTGTATTGTCTCCCGTACGGAAGGTAGGTACATCATCATGGAAAAAGTCTACCACATCCTTAGCCTTTTGCAGGTTGATGTTGGTTTGTATAGCACCCCAGCTGTTCCAGCCCATAGGTTTTGCAGCCGTCCAGTCTACAATGTATTTCGGTTGTAATAGTGCATTAATTTCAGCATAAGTTTCCAGTGCGGTACGCCAGTCGTCGTTGCCTATAATGGCTATTTTTGGCGAAGGGCAGTAATCAAGCCCTATGTTTACCCAGCCGTGGCCACGGGTATCGCGGGTAAGCTCCTGTGAAGAGATACCGTTTATAACCGATACGTATGCCGAACCTGTGCTACCACCCTGTATGTTTACGCCCGATTTCCAGCGTGAGTTGTCTATAGAGCCGAATACAAGGCCGTGCCTGCTTTCGTTGCTGTACAGCTCCGTAACTTCAGAACAGGTGAAGTTAGCTGCACCCAGCGATACGGCTGCATAACGTACCCATGCATCGTTGTCATAAGGCACATTTAGCGCCTTGGTTTCGCCACCCTGGAAATCAGGGGTTACGCTGTAGCTGGTAAGCGGTGACATGCGGTAGCAGTTAGCCCCGCTGCCGGTAAGCGCCACCTGTGTTACCAGGAAGTCGCGGTTATCGTATACAAAAAAGCTTTGCTCCATATTAGTACTGTAGCCGCCCGATAGTGTAAAGGTGTGGCGGGTACCACTGCCTATACCGTCGGTAAATGCCTCTGAAGCGTAAGCTACGTTGCTATAACCTGTACTATAGTTGTTCTGGTTACCGAAAGCCGATGCCGAAGCACCCGATACTACGGTAGCACCATTCATTACTATACTATATGTTTTGCTGTTAAGGTCGTAACGCAATTCGTTGTTTGTACCAAATGAAATTACCTGCAGCTGTGTATCGGTTATTGGCGAAAGCACAATCTTGTCCAGGTTTGGCCCCCACGACGGGCTGCCGAAGGTAATAGTAGTGTCGCCTGCGTTAAGGTACAGGGAAATATTGGTAGGCGCAGCAGTGCTCCATCCGCCCGACGGCTGTACCGGGGCAATTATGGTGTTGCCGCTGCCCGGTGTTATGCTGAAGGTACGCGGGTCGTTAGTGCAGTAAAACGTTTGCATGTTGTACCAGCCTGCGGTGGCTACGTTTACGTTTAGTGCCACGGTACCGCCCCCGCCCAGGTTGCCCACAATAGAGCCTGAGCATGAGTCGCATCCCTGGATGCTGGCGCCGCCTGCCATAATGCCGTTTTCGGCTTCGTAGGTCTGCGCAAAAGCCGGTGCGGCAAGCAGTGTTGCCAGCGCGGCAACCCTGCCCTTGTGCAGTAGCCTGTTTACAGTATTTTTCTTTACATACATAATAGTTATTTTTAGAAATGAGGTTACTTTGTACTATACTATACTATTATGCAATATTATAAAAAATATCAATCACAAAAAATTTTACAGAAAAAATTATTGGTTTAATAATCACAAGTATAATTTATGGCAAAATAGCAAGGTGAAAAATTACATAGAAATTTTTCTATAAATGTTTGGATATATAGTTTTTATTGCCGTAAATTTGCCGAACAGTGTTAAGTGATTTAAACACCATTTAAGTCATGGGGAGTAAAGAACGAATATTAAGGCAAAAAGAACAGACCAGGACTAACATCCTAAAGGCAGCCAAGCTAATTGTGAAGCACGAAGGATGGCAGGGACTGAGTATGCGTAAAATTGCCGATAAGATAGAGTACACCGCCCCTATTATCTACGAATATTTTTCAAGCAAAGAAGCCATACTACAGGAACTTACCTGCGACGGTTTCCAGCTTTTGGCAAAAGACCTTGATGCCGCCAAGAAAAAATACGATACCCCCGCCGAACAGCTTGAGGGTATGTGGCTGGCCTACTGGGAATTTGGCCTGAAAAATAAGGAGATGTACCAGCTGATGTATGGCGTGCAGATGACCTGCTGCGCCCAAAGCACCCCGGAAAGCGACGGCCCGTATGACCTGATAAGCGCCGTAATTGCCGAACTGATGGGTGTAAACGACCCCGAAGAGGAAGTAATAATGCAAAAATACTTCACCTTTTTCTCTGTTATCCACGGGCTTATATCTATAAACATGATTAGCCAGGGCCTTAGCGATGACATTAACAAACAGATACTTAAAGATGCCATTACCGGCATTATACGCTACATAAAGGAATAACTTTTTTTTAAAGCATACTTAACACTGTTAGATATTTTAATTCAATTCAATGAAAGTGCACTGTGGCACTTTTTTAAACCTCACTCACTTAACACCGTTAAATAACCTTATGCAATTAAAACACCGCTTCTATTAGATTTTTTTTAAACCATTACTTAACACCGTTAAATCTTTTATTTCTATTAAGCCGAACAAAAAAACCGGCATTTTTTTCAATCATCATTTAACACCATTAAATATTTTAATAAAGTTATGAGAACCGTTTATTATATACACTTAGTAGCTATTACAGCACTTATATATGCCTGTTCCGGTAACAAAAACGAAACCGCAGGCGCACCTCAGCCCGTACCGGTACCCGTGTACGACATAGCCCAACACGATGCCTATACCTGGCAGGAATACCCGGTAACCCTTGAAGGCCGTACCGATGTGGAAATACGCCCGCAGGTAGACGGTTACCTGCAAAAGATATTTGTAGACGAAGGCGCTTATGTAGCCAAAGGCCAGCCGATTTTTAAAATTGAAGACCACCGCTACCGCGAAGCCTACAACAACGCCACCGGTATACTGAATGCCGCTGAAGCTGCCCTTATCAATGCCCGCCTGGAGGTAGAAAGGATTACCCCACTGGTAGACGGCAAGGTAGTATCGGATTACCAGCTGAAATCGGCCAAGGCATCGCTTAAAATAGCTGAGGCAAATAAAAAACAGGCTGTGGCCGCTGTGGCATCTGCCAAAATAAACCTTGATTTTACCCTGATTACCGCACCGGTAAGCGGCTACATAACCCGCCTGCCTAAAAAACAGGGAAGCCTTGTTTCTGCTGCCGACCCGCAACCACTGACTTCACTGTCTGACAATGCCGAGGTACACGCTTATTTCTCTGTAAGCGAGGCTGATTTTATGGCATTCCGCGAAAAGAACGAAGGCAATACGCTTAATGAAAAAATAAGCAAGCTCCCTCCCCTTTCATTGGTAATGCCTGATAATACCGAATATGCACAAAAAGGCAAAATAGACATGGTAAACGGCCAGTTCGACCGTACAACGGGTGCCATTACCCTAAGGGCAAGCTTCCCTAACGAAAAAGGTTTGCTGCGCTCGGGCAATACCGGTAAGGTAAAGCTGGGCTTCCCGCATGACCATGCCGTACTGGTACCGCAATCGGCCACCGTGGAACTTCAGGACAAGGTATTTGTATACGTGGTAGACAAAGCCAACAAAGTAGCCAAAACCCCTATACACGTTTCGGGTAAATCAGGCAACGACTACCTGGTTCAGGATGGCGTTAAGGCAGGCGACCGCATTGTATACAAAGGCTTCGAAAGCCTGCAGGACGGCGCTGTTGTAGCCCCTGAAAAGATAAAACCGGAACTTGCTGCTAAATAATTAAACACCAGTAACCTAACATCAATAAACATGCTTAAGAAATTTATAGACCGGCCGGTTTTGGCTACGGTCGTGTCCATCATATTGGCTATTCTGGGCGTAATTGGCCTCAGTACATTGCCCCTCAGGCAGTTCCCGGACATAGCCCCCCCGGCAGTACAGGTTACTGCCCTGTACCCCGGCGCTAATGCCGAAACGGTGCTCCGCTCAGTAGCCCCGTCGCTTGAAGAATCGATAAACGGCGTGGAGAACATGAGCTACATGACCTCTACTGCCAGTAACGACGGTTCACTTGTTATTACCGTGTACTTTAAGCTGGGTACTGACCCTGACCAGGCTGCGGTAAACGTACAGAACCGCGTATCGCAGGCCACAAGCCAGCTTCCAGCCGAAGTTATACAGGCGGGGGTTACCACTGCCAAGCAGCAGAACAGCCTTATCATGGTAGTAGACCTTTTCAGCGAAGACGAATCGCAGTACGACCAGACGTTTTTGGCGAACTATGCCCAGATAAACATTATCCCTGAGATTAAGAGGATTCCCGGTGTGGGCCAGTCCATCATCTTCGGCGGTAATAAGGATTACTCTATGAGGGTATGGCTGAACCCAAGCCAGATGGCATCGTACAACATTACCCCACGTGAGGTAATGGCTGCAATACAGGATAAAAACCTTGAGGCTGCCCCGGGTAAATTCGGGGAAAACAGCACCCAGTCGTTTGAATACGTTATTAAATACAAAGGTAAGCTGAACAAGCCTACTGACTATGAGAACATTATAGTACGTACCAATACCGACGGCAGCATGCTGCGCCTTAAAGATGTGGCCCGTATAGAATTTGGCGCCTACACCTACGGTAACTTTACCCGTGTAAACGGCAAGCCGGGCGTTAACATCGCCGTGATGCAGCTGCCGGGTTCTAATGCCAACGAAATCCAGATAGCGATAGATAAGCTGATGGAAAAGGCATCTAAAAACTTCCCGAAAAAGGTAAAACACCTGATACTGTACAACACCAAGAACATGCTTGATGCCAGTATAGAACAGGTAGAACACACCCTAATAGAAGCCTTTATACTGGTATTCATTGTGGTATTCCTGTTCCTTCAGGATTTCAGGTCGACACTGATACCTGCCATTGCCGTTCCGGTAGCGTTGCTGGGTACGTTCTTCTTCATGTCGGTATTCGGGTTCTCTATTAACCTGCTTACACTGTTTGCACTGGTACTGGCTATCGGTATTGTAGTAGACGACGCCATTGTGGTTGTGGAAGCCGTGCACTCTAAAATGGAACACCGCCACCTGCCGCCTAAAGCAGCCACAACATCGGCCATGAGCGAAATTACCGGCGCTATCATCTCCATTACACTGGTTATGTCGGCGGTATTCCTTCCGGTTGGTTTCATGCAGGGATCTACAGGTGTATTCTACAGGCAGTTTGCTTTTACACTGGCCATAGCCATTATCATATCGGCAGTAAACGCACTTACGCTTAGCCCTGCCCTGGCTGCCCTGTTCCTTAAACAGCACGACACCAGCCACGCCGCAGAAAAAACCGGGTTCAAGGAACGTTTCTTTGCCGGGTTCAACAGCGGATTCGACAAGATTACCAACCGTTACGTAGGCAGCCTTCGCTTCCTGATCAAGAACCGTTGGGTAACCATGGCCAGCCTTGTTGTTTTAATTGCTGCCACCGTATGGATGGTACGCCGCACACCATCGGGCTTTATACCGAGTGAAGACCAAGGCTTTATAGCCATATCACTTTCCATGCCCGCAGGCACATCACTGGACCGCACTACTGAAGCCATGAAAGAAGCCGAAGACGCCCTTGCCCCTATGCAGGCAAAACGTACGCTTATGGGATTATCGGGCTTCAATATACTTACGCAATCGTCAAGCCCATCGTTCGGGGTGGCCTTCATACTCTTGAAACCATCTGACGAGCGTGGTGAAATTAAGGACATCAACGCCATTATGGATGATGCCCGCCAAAAGCTTTCGGCTATAAAAGGTGCCAACTTCTTTGTGTTCACCTTCCCTACCGTACCGGGATTCAGTAACGTAGACGGGCTTGACTTTGTACTACAGGACCGTACCGGAGGTTCACTGGGCAAATTCAGCGAAGTGGGTAACAAGTTCATTGGCGACCTGATGCAACGCCCTGAAATAGCGGTAGCATTTACCTCATTCCGTGCCGACTACCCGCAATTTGAAATGCAGGTAGACGACGTTAAGGCAGAGCAGCTTGGCGTAAGCGTAAAAGACCTTATGGCTACGGTACAGGCCTACTACGGCAGCGCCCAGGTGAGTGATTTTAACCGCTTTGGTAAATACTACCGTGTAATGGTACAGGCCGATAAAGGCACCCGTGCCACTCCGGAATCGCTGGGTGCCGTATTCGTGAAGAACCGTAACGGCGAAATGGTGCCTGTAAACACACTGGTAAAACTGGTACGTGTATACGGCCCTGAAAACGCATCGCGCTACAACCTGTTTAACTCTATGGGTATAAACGCTATACAGAAACCGGGTTACAGTTCGGGTGATGCCATTAAAGCCGTGGAGGAAGTTGCCGCACAGTCATTGCCACAGGGTTACTCATACGAGTTTTCGGGTATGACACGGGAAGAAATATCATCGGGTGGGCAGTCGGCCATTATCTTTGGCCTGAGCCTTATCTTTATATACTTCCTTCTGGCTGGCCAATACGAAAGCTATATACTGCCGCTTGCCGTAATACTGTCTATCCCTACCGGAATCTTCGGGGTGTTTGCAGCCATTGGCATAACCGGTATTTCAAACAACATTTATGTACAGGTAGCACTGGTGATGCTCATTGGCCTCCTTGCTAAAAATGCCATCCTTATTGTGGAATTTGCCGTACAAAGACGACGGGCCGGTAAGAGCCTGCTGGCAGCAGCACTTGAAGCCGCCAAGCTAAGGCTACGCCCTATCATCATGACGTCGCTGGCGTTTATTGTGGGCCTTATCCCGATGATGAGTGCCACAGGGCCATCGGCACAGGGTAACCACTCCATTAGTATCGGTGCGGCCGGGGGTATGATTTCGGGGGTAATACTGGGCTTGTTCTACATCCCTGTATTGTTCATCATCTTCCAGTATTTACAGGAAAAAGTTTCGAGCAAAACCATCGAGGAAACCGTACACGAAGGCGAATTAGAACCCGTAAAAGTAAAAGCGTAATGAAAACACAACATTTTATATATAGTGCATTGCTGGTACTGGTGCTGGCGGGCTGTAAGGTATCTAAAGATACGCCGCTGCCCCAGCCTGAGCTACCCGAAGCGTACCGCAATGCCTTCTCTAAGGACACGGCTACCATAGCCGACCTGGAATGGAAAAACTTTTTCCCCGACCCTAAGTTGCAGGAGCTGATAGGCAAAGCCATTACGGGCAACTACGACCTGCAAACGGCGGTGAAGAACATAGAAATATCAAGGCGTATGCTTACCCAGTCGAAATGGGGGCAGGTACCGCAGCTTAATGCGTATGTGAATGCCAATACCAGCATACCGTCTGAAAATAGCCTGAACGGCATCAGTATTAATAATTTCCTTAATACCAGCCATATTGAGGATTATAATACCGGGCTTTCATTTTCGTGGGAAGCCGATATTTGGGGTAAAATAAACAGCCGCAAAAAAGAAGCGCTGGCCAATTACCTGAAAACCGAAGAGGCTAAAAAAGCGGTGCAGGCCAATATTGTGGCTACCGTGGCACAGGGCTACTACAACCTGCTGATGCTGGATACACAGCTGGAAGTGGCCAAAAAGAACCTTTCCCTGAGCGAAAACACGGTGAGGGCGGTAACCTTTCAGTTCAATGCGGGACAGGTAACCCAACTTGCCGCCGAACAGGCCGAAGCACAACGCCTGCGCGCTGCACAACTGGTACCTCAGCTTGAAAAGGAAATTATACTACAGGAGAATGCACTGAGTGTGCTTACAGGTGCCCTGCCCGGTGAAATAGCCCGCAACGGCAACCTCAATACTACGGCACTACACAGCGAACTGCCTACAGGCATACCGGCAACCATGCTGAGCCACAGGCCCGATGTTAAGGCACAGGAATACGAACTGAACGCTGCAAACGCCCGTGTGGGTATAGCCAAAGCGTACCTGTACCCTGCCCTGAACATTACCGCACAGGGAGGCCTTAACTCCTTTAAGTCGGATAATTGGTTTAACATGCCTGCATCGTTGTTTGGGTTGGTAGCCGGTAGCGTTGCCCAGCCGTTAATCCAGGGTAAAAAGTTGAGGACACAATACCAGGTAGCAAAAACCGAACGTGAGAAGACGGTTATCGCCTTCAGGCAGCAGGTTCTTGTTGCCGTAAGCGAAGTTTCGGATGCATTAGCAGAAACCGAAAAGCTTAAGGAGGAAATAGCCTTTGCCCAAAACAGGGTAAACAGCCTGCAAAAAGCCGTGGGCAATGCCGATAAGCTGTTTAGCAGCGGTATGGCTACCTACCTTGAGGTGATAACTGCACAAAGCAACGTGCTGCAAAGCGAACTGGAACTTGCCGCCATAAAAAGAAACCAACTTTCAACCGAAATAAAGCTCTACAGGGCTTTAGGCGGCGGATGGAAGTAATGGTGTTTAATTGATGTTTATTGAGGGTGCTGCCCGGTGTTAAAGCCGGGCAGCTTTCCTTTTTTATACCTATCGTGTGGGCAAATATTATCTAAAAGCGATTCTCTTTTTGGGCGTTGATTTTTACCACGAAGGACACAAGGTTTTTCACAAAGGACACAATTTCTTTGAAAGCGTATAATATAATATGTACACCAGGGCTTTCCTTCGGAAAACAAAAAGTACACAAAGCAATTTGTGCTTACAGACCTCGATTTTACAAACAATATTAAAGCTTACTAAAAGAGTTTTAGCTCCAGAGGAGCGGCATGTTTATAGAAAAATCTATCAGGGGTTTTAAGGAGTTCCGGATGAACGGCACATAATCATGAAGATATGCCGTTCCTCCGGAACTCTGCTCACTCTTACGCTTCAAATTGCTATAAACATGCCACCCCTCCGGGGTTCTGTGGTTACAAATACTGAGCAGAGTATTGTATAAATAAAAACGGACAGGTAACTGCGAAAATAACTACTGCGTTATCTTAAACTTCTCTTCCTCAAGATCTATCTGCTTCAGGAATTTGCGGATAATTTCTTCGTTAATATTACGGTTGGTTTTATTGATGCTGATGAGCTGCTTACGCTGCCTTTCAAAGATTTCGCGTTGTATTTTTACGTCAATTTCGCTGTCGTGGCTGTTGTTCAGGTCATAATAATCTTTCCAGTACACCACCATATCATTAAGGCAGTCATCGCTCACGGTTTTCCCCACAGAACATTCTTCAAGGTAGGCCAGTGATGCTTTAGAAAGCTCCTGTTTCAGGTAACCTTCAGTCTCCTCTTCCGAAAGGTGGTCCTGAAAATTCGGCATCCCTACTTTTTTAATCACCCAGGGCAACGTAAGCCCCTGCAATACCAGCGTGGCAAGTATCACCACAAACGTTATGTACAGTATAAGGTTGCGGTGCGGGAATGGCATACCGTTATCGAGCGTTACGGGTATGGAAAGCGCCGCCGCAAGTGAAACCACCCCACGCATGCCTGCCCAGCCCAGTGCCAGTGGGCCTTTAAAACCGGGGTTCCTGTCGGCTACGGTAATAAAATGAGCTGCTACCCAGGTGGTAACCACAGCCCCGTATGCAGCTATCATCCTGCCTACTACAAGCACTCCCGTTATGATTAACCCGTATATTGTAGCTTCATAAAAGCTTACGCCTTCATTCCTGAGGCCTGCAGTGATTTCAGGCATGTCAAGCCCTATAAGCAGGAATACCAACCCGTTTAGCAGGAATACCATGCTTTGCCACACGTTTTCGCTACGCAAACGCGACGAACTGGTAAGGAAACTGTGCCTGTTGTACGATAAAAACAGGCTACCGGCCACTACTGCCAGCACACCCGATGCGTGCACTTCTTCCGCAGCTATGTACATGGCATAGGGTGTAACAAGGGTTAGTATGATATCCATATTGGCATCGGTAGGCAATATTTTATGTATTTTGATAAAAATGAAGCCGACTAACAGCCCCATGATTACACCGCCAATTACCATCCATACAAAGCTAAATACAGCATTGTACCATATAAACTGCCCCGTAGCCACAGCAATCATGGCAAATCGGAAGATGATAAGCGATGAAGCGTCATTCAGCAGGCTCTCCCCTTCCAGTATGGACGACATGCGTTTTGGCACCTTTACAAACTTCAGGATGGCCCCAGCGCTTACGGCATCGGGCGGCGATACTATACCGCCCAGCAGCAGGCCTATAGCCAGCGAAAAACCGGGGATTATATAGTTGGCCACCAGTGCCACAGAAACCGCTGTGAAAAATACCACCACCACGGCAAAGCTGCCTATAATGCGGCGCCAGTGCCATAGCTCTTTCCAGGAATTTGACCATGCAGCCTCATATAATATCGGCGGCAGGAAGATTACAAATATCAGTTCGGGTTTTATTTCGAGGGCGGGTATACCGGGTATAAAACTGATGAGTACCCCGGCGATGACGAGCAGTACCGGGTAGGCTACTTTTATTTTATCGGCAAGCATTATCAGCAGCAGTATTACTACCACCAGCCCTAAATAAAACGGGAAATGTTCCAGCATAGATGTGTGTGATTGAATTTGTACGCACCACAAATATAAGATAATGCTGTAACAAAATAAAAAGACCTTTTAGCAACCTCATTAAGGTACCGATATAAAAAACCTCCTGTTAAAGTTAGGCTTGAGTATAATTGCAAAATTGGTTAAACTGTTATTTACCTTTCTTTTTGCTGTTCTTCAGTATCTTTTTTTCATCACCATCCAGCTTACGCTGTAGCTTTTTTACATCTTCAGCAGCAGGCAGGTTTTCAGGTACAATACCGCGCTTGGTTAACATTTCACGAACAGCAAGGTTATTATCTATATGCTCCCGCTCTATTTTGGTTTGTCCTTTAAGGTCTTTACTTTGCACGTTAAGACCAGTCATTTCAGCAGCAAGGTCTTTTGCTTTAATACTTATTGTTGGTAAAAAATCGGCTACAGGACGACTCTCCGGTATACCCATTTTCTTTTTCATCATTTGGGTATTTAGCCTAAACAAAGCTTGGTCACCTTTACTTCTTATGACAGCAAAACCCTGCCCATCAACACCACGCTCATATAATATCCCTGATAATTGCTTTTCTGTTTGGCTTAGTTTTTCTCTGGCTTTAACACGTTCGTTTTCCAGTAGGCGTTGCTCTACAAGTTCCGCACGGCGTGTTTGTACTGCAAAGTAATTCTGTGCAAAAGCAATTTCCTGTTTTCTGCTGTCGCCATTCTGAGCCACAAGGTAACAGGCATATCGGGTAAGAGCAATATCGCTTATTGCCCTTTCGGCTTCTGAGCCAATGCCTACCATTTTCCTGACGTCAGGAAAATGGTTCTCAATTTGTTCTCCAGCATTTCTACAAGCATCTTTAGCCTTTTGTATAACTTTCTCAAAATTCTCCCATTTGCTGTAGCCTAATAGCTGCTGTAATTCTCTTGCGCTCCAGCATTCTATCCCCTCAAGTTCAGCAGCTGCCTCCTCAAATTGTTCAAAAAGCTGTTTTATTTCTTCTGATTTCATTTTTACTATTTTTTGGTGGTTAGTTTTAGTTGTTAATTAATTCCTGGCAATTGAATACAATTTTAAGGAATATCAACAGTATCTTTGTTTTTAGGGCTTTTCAAAGATAATTAATTTGACATGGTTTTGAAGCAGAAAACGAAATTTCAAAACACACACAAATCATCTCATTTTTCAACCAATCATTTCAAACTGTTTTTAAATGAAACGAAATTTTGTGCATTGGAACAATTTGAACAAAGATTGACACACCACTATAGAAACACTTCACACCATAATAGGCTACTTTAGCAAAGGAGAAGGGATTTTAAACAAAAACAGTATGAATTTTAAACTGGCGGCTTTAGTTATTTTAACAACATTTTCATTTAAAACAGTGAGTGCCCAAGGTGCTAAAACCTTTAAGACTTCTTATTACGAGGGCGAAAACTATACAGGTAAATCATCTGGTTGTACAGTTGGCACGTCAAATTTCCCATACGTTGGGTCAGGTTATCTTGATATGGGAGGAAACGGTTCATATGTGGAATGGAATAACATATATAGTGCAACAGCGGGAGACTATACCTTATTAATTAAATATGCCAATGCAGGCGGAACAAATCGCCCCTGCACATTAACCGTAAATGGTGCCGTAGTGAAAGACGTACAATTTCCGTCATATTTTGATGACTGGCACTATTACCGGGTAGACAGGGTAACCGTGCACCTTAACGCGGGGAACAATACCATTAGGCTTTCGGCCAACACTTCAAACGGAGGCCCTAATATAGACAACATTGCTGTTTCTGGTGATGACGGGCTTTGCACTCCTACGGGGACTAAATATAACGTGAAAAATTATGGAGCAAAAGGTGACGGAAAAACAAATGATACAAAAGCCATACAGGCAGCCATAGATGCCTGCGGCGATGGTGGATCTGTAGTGCTATCAGACGGAACCTATATGTCTGGGCAAATAAGGTTAAAATCAAACATGACCTTATGGATTGACCGTACGGCAATACTGAAAGGCATGCAGGATAATTCCCTATACCCGGCCATAGCACAGCATGCAGATAATGCAAATGTGTGGTTGCCCGGTGTCCTTGGCGGTGGCGGCTGGGAACTGAAGGAGGCCTTTGTATATACTGAAGGGGCAAACAATGTAACCATTGCCGGCGGTGGTGTGATTGACGGTAACGGAGATTGTACGATTTGGGATAATACCAAAGATGAAACGCTACGGCCAATGGCCTTGTACGTTGCCTATTGTAATAATGTAAGGGTTGCCAATATAGACATAGTGAACAGTGCCATGTGGGACTTTGTCATTTTAGAATGTAATACCGTAATAGTAGATGGAATCAACATAAATACTTCGGCATATGGCGTAAATAAAGACGGTATTGATATTTGTGATTCCCATGATGTAAGCATTACTAACAGCACCATCTTATGTCAGGACGACGCCATTTGCCCCAAGAGCGGTTCGGCAAAAGGGGTGCATAATATGACGATTAAAAATGTTACAATAAATGGCACCACAGGCAATAAGATAAAATTTGGTACCCTAACGTATGGCGCTTTTACCAACTGTTTGCTTCAGGATATAGCCATTAACGGATCAGGGAGGGCTGGTTTATGCGCCATTTCACTACAAGGACTGGATGGCGCCGATTTTTCTAATATTACTTTCGATAAGATAAATTTACAGACCTCAGCAAACGCCTTTTTCATATTACACGCTGCCGGAAAACGGGGCCACAGGCCAAAAGGCGCCCCGGCAAAAACCGGCAGTATCAGAAATATCAGATTTTCAAATTTAGATTTCAGGGATATTACCGACAATGTAGGCAGTTGTATCAGCGGTATAAACCTGGATGGTACTGTTTATAAAGTGAAGGATGTTACCTTTGATAATGTAAAAGTCCATCCGTTTAAAGGTGGTGCAACTTCTGTCCCCGAAAAACCCGGTGAATATACAGGGAATTACCCCGAATACAGTGTTTTCGGCATGCTTCCGGCATGGGGATATTACATAAGGTATGCAGAGCAGATTAATTTTATAAATTGCAGCCAAACCGTAGCACCGGCAGATAAAAGGCAGGCAATAGTACGGGAAGAATAAGCTCTCATAGCATTACATATTTTAGCAAGGCATTGGATAACCAAAGCTAAAATCAGGGTAAATAAAAACCGGTTACATTGTTATAAAACAGCAATGTAACCGGTTTTTATTATTGTACTGTTTATGATATTTTGCGGCTGCTATTTACCTACCAGGAAACAAAGCAGAGCGGCGCTTACCTGCAAAATAGCGCTCATAGAATTATTTTTTTCATAGGTTACAAATTATGCCTGGGTTTAAAATTATATAACTTTTGAATTGGAGTTAATATAAATTTTCAGGATGTAAGAGGCTTATACGCAGGCACAAGGAGTTTCATTAACAACCATGCTGCGACATAGGCTACCGAACAAAAGGTAAACACAATGCTGTACCCCGTTTCAATATGGCCCTGCGCACCGTAATAATCGAACAGCGCACCACTGGTTTTGGATATCATAACACCACCGATGCCGCCCAGCATCCCCCCTATACCTACCACCGAACCCAATGCAGATTTAGGAAACATATCACTTACGGTAGTAAGCAGGTTGGCGCTCCAAGCCTGATGCGCCGCAGCGCCACAGCCAATAAGTAATATGGGTATCCACACCGACAGTGCTCCTAATGGCTGCGCCCCCAGGATAAGCAATGGAAAAAGCGCGATAATGAACATCGCCCGCATGCGCCCGCTGTATGGGCTAAGGCCTCTCTTTATAAAATACATCGGGAGCCATCCCCCTGTAATGCTTCCCACCATACTAAGGGTGTAGACTGTGGCAAGAGGGAGCATGACTGCTTCCCCTACGATACCGTATTGTACTTTCAAATAGGCGGGCAACCAAAAAAGGAAAAACCAAAATACACCATCCGTCAACATTTTGCCAACGGCAAAAGCCCACGTTTGGCGGTAAGTAAGCAGGCGTGCCCAACCTAATTGTTGTTTTGGTTCATCGTCCGCTTGCCCCATTGTGCTTTCCTCACCGGTATTAATATACTCCAGTTCCGCAGCAGAGAGCCGCTTTTGGTGCTGAGGCTTTTCATAAAAAACAAGCCAAAAGGCCAACCAGGCAAAACCGATAATCCCGACAAGGATAAAAGCGGCTTCCCAGCCCCAATGGCTGTATATCCAGGGGATTGTTAATGGAGCCAATACGGCACCGATATTCGCCCCCGAATTGAAAATACCCGTGGCAAGTGAGCGTTCTTTTTTGGGAAAATACTCCGCTACCGCCTTGATTGCTGCCGGGAAATTTCCTGCTTCCCCAAAAGCCAGTAGCCCGCGGCTCAGGATAAATCCCGATACGGACACCGATAAAACTGACATTCCCAGAAAACCCAGGGTAGCCGAAATAAATTCACCTAACGGAATGGCAAGTGCATGCACCATTGCCGCCAGCGACCATATTATTATGGACCAGGCATAACCCCACTTCGTATCCAGCCAATCCACCAATCGCCCGGCAAAAAGCATGCTGAGGGCATAGGCGAATTGAAATACAGCGGTTATGTTTGCATAGTCACTGTTGCTCCATCCGAAAATATCTTCAAGATAGGGCTGTAACAGGCTTAACACCTGCCTGTCGAGGTAATTTATGGTAGTGGCTACAAAAAGTAAGGCACAAATCGTCCAGCGGTAGCTTCCACCGCTTTTAATATTTCCGTCTTGCATAATAGATGATTTAACTTTTATATGTATGGGATAAAGGCATTACCTATCCTTTACAATGATTTAGCAAAGGCGACAGCAGCCCCCACGTCACGGGTTATTGCAGTTGTATCGTAAGTGCCGTCGGGCAGGGTTTTAAATAATGAAGATCCTATACCGACACAATATGCACCGGCATCAAACCAGCTGCGCAGGCTCTCCTCATCGGGTTCTACTCCCCCTGTGGGCATAATGCTGGACCAGGGCATAGGACCTTTTACCGCCTTAATGAATCCGGGGCCTCCTACCTGCATTGCGGGGAACAGTTTTACTACTTCCGCACCCAGCTCTTCAGCCTGAGAGATTTCAGTAACTGAGCCACAACCGGGCAGCCATGCTACCTTACGGCGGTTACACACTTTCGCTATATCGGGGTTAACCAACGGCGATACGATAAAATTAGCCCCCAACTGAAGGTACAGAGCCGCTGTAGGGGCATCACAAACCGATCCGATACCAAGCATCATACCGGGCAACTCGCGTTGTGCATAACGTTGTAATACCGCGAATACCTCATGTGCGTTATCGCCCCTGTTTGTAAATTCAAAAACCCGTACACCACCCCCATAGCATGCCTTAATTATGTTTATGCATACATCGGCATCATGATGGTAAAAAACCGGGATTATGCGTGTCTCCCGCATGTATTCGAATACCTTAATCCTGCTGTATTGTGCCATATTTAATTATTATCGTTTTATGCGTCCGCCACTTCCGCCTTGTATAAGTTCCATGATTTCATCTGTGCTGCAAAGGTTTACATCGCCCTGTATGGTGTGTTTTAGCACACAGGCAGCATTGGCAAAGCGCAGGGCAGCCTCATCATTATAGTTGCGAAGCCCGTACAACAGACCTGCCGCGAAAGCATCACCCGTCCCTATCCTGTCTACCGCATGTGCTATTTCAATCTCCTCTGTTTTGTAATACGTAGTACCATCCCAGGCCTGCGAATAAATCTTCTGGTGTGTGGCACTTATACCCGTGCGTATTTTATCAAACACCTTACGGATGCCTGAGTAGCGTCCCATCAATTCCTTGGATGCAGCAATGAAACCCGCTTCGGTTTGTGGAAAACCTGCTTCCATTATCTCGTTGATTTCGTTTACACCCCCGATAAAAATGTTGCTCAAGGCTACAAGTTCAGACAATACCTCACGGCCCTCACGCCCATATTGCCAGAGGTTACTTCGATAGGCAGGGTCTGCGCTTACCAGCACCCCTTTGTGGTTAGCTGTTTTAAGCCCCTTAAGCAGCGTTTGGTAAGCACCTTCGCTGATTCCCGGTGAGATACCTGTCCAATGCAGAAAATCGGAATTGTGCAACGCAACATCCCAGTCGACCTGCTCCGGGGCTATATGGGCAAAGGCCCCAAACAACCTGTTATAGGCAATACGGCTGGCGCGGCTCCCGCTTCCCTGCTCTAGGAAATACAGTCCCTGGGGATGATTTACCCTTTGGATAAATGAAGTATCAATGCCATACCCCATCACAGCAGACAATGCTGCATCTCCCACAAAATCATTGCTCACGGCACTGATGTGGCGTACCGGAAGGCCGAACTGTGACAGCGATGCGGCCACATTCAATTCTGTACCTCCAAAGTAAAATTCAAGGGAACGGCTTTGTTGCATCTTTAAATAACCCGGCGGTGAAAGCCGGAGTATGATTTCACCGAAAGTGACAATGCTTTTGCTTTTATCCATATATTTTGTTTTGTAGAAACCGTATTATTTTGTCCGGCCTATTCGTTTGACGGTTTCCCTATTGTTGCCAGTATACCGCCATCTACATAAATAATTTGCCCTGTTACAAAATCGCTGGCTTTAGAAGAAAGGAATACCACAGTCCCGGCAAGGTCTTCCGGGTTGCCCCAGCGCCCGGCAGGTGTACGGCTGATAATAAAGTCATTGAAAGGATGTCCATCCACACGTATTGGCTCCGTCTGTGAGGTAGCAAAATAACCCGGGCCTATGCCGTTTACCTGCACATTATAACGCCCCCATTCGGTCGCAAGATTTTTGGTAAGCATCTTAAGCCCACCCTTTGCAGATGCGTAGGCACTTACATTATCGCGCCCCAGTTCGCTCATCATAGAACATATATTAATCACCTTGCCCGAACCTCTTGCCACCATACCCTTACCTATGAGCTTACTCATAATAAATACACCTACAAGGTCCACGTCAATGACCTTACGGAAGTCTTCTACTTCCATATCCAGCGCCATAACACGCTTTATAATCCCGGCATTGTTAACCAAAATATCAATGGCACCATGCTCTTTTTCCATAAGGGCTACGTTTTCAGCCGCAGCAGCCTCATCCGTTACGTCAAATACATAACCATGTGCGCTATAGCCTTTACTACGGTAATACTCCAGTGATTCATCGAGGTTACTTTGTGCATTGCTCGTAATGATCAGTGCCGCACCTGCTGCTGCCAAACCTTCGGCCATGGCCATGCCCAGGCCGTGTGTGGCTCCGGTCAGTACCGCATTTTTCCCGTGTAGGTCAAATAAACTCATACTCTTACTTTCTTATTAATTTGTGATTTATTTTTATTTAAGGCGGTCCGGCGCTACTACATCCATATCGCCATAATCAAGGTTTTCACCCGCCATGCCCCATACGAAGGAATAGTTGCTGGTTCCGCACCCGGAATGGATGCTCCACTCCGGCGAAATAACCGCCTGCAGGTTTTTTAGGAAAATATGGCGTGTTTCTTCGGGTTGCCCCATAAAGTGACATACCGCCTGCCCGTGCGGCACATCAAAATAGCAATAGGCTTCCATCCTTCTGTTATGCGTGTGCGCCGGCATGGTATTCCATACACTACCCTCGTGCAATTCGGTAAGCCCCATCTGTAGCTGGCATGTAGATAATACACTGTTTACCAGTAGTTTGTTAATGGTACGCCTGTTTGAGGTTGTAACGTCTCCCAACTCTACAATCTCGGCCTCATCGCGCCCCACTTTTCTGGTTGGATAAGAGGTATGTGCCGGAGCCGAATTGAGATAAAAATACGGTTGCCCTGCTCCCGTGGCAGTAAACGTTATATCTTTCGCACCACGGCCGATATAGAGCGCTTCTTTTTTCTGTAATTCATAGGAAATGCCATCTACAGTAACAGCTCCTGCATCCCCTAAGTTAATGATGCCCAGTTCCCGGCGCTCCAGGAAGTATGCCGATTTAAATTCCTCAGGCGGTAATAGCGTAAGGGCATCATTTAAAGGCACCGCCCCACCGATAACATAGCGGTCGTACATGGTATAAATAAGACTGATTGTATCAGGAAGGAAGATATCATCGGCAAGAAAATGTTCCCTCAGCTTTGTGGTGTCATATGATTTTACATCCTCAGGATGATGTGAATATCTAATTTGTGTGCGCGTCATAGTATATTATTTTGAAGTGAGTTCCTTTTCCAGTTCCTCCAGCGATTTTCCTTTTGTTTCCGGCATCATCTTATATACAAAAAGCAATTGTAATACCATCAGGAGCCCAAAGAGCCCAAATACCTGCCACGGTTCGAAAGCATTGATTAGTATGGCACCGAAGAGTGTTACAAGGGCTGCAAAAACCCAGTGCACGCTCGAACCGAACGATTGCCCGGCTGCACGTACCTTATTGGGGAAAATTTCGGAGATAAACACCCAGATTACAGCTCCCTGCCCTATGGCGTGTGAGGCAATGAACAAAAGGATGAAGGTTAAATTAAACAGCGCTGAAGCGCCCGAGTAAAATCCGTAAGCCACCATCAGAAGGCTGACAATGTAGCCATAGGAACCCCAATACATGAGCCGTTTGCGGCCTACCCTGTCTATTAAGTACATGCCAAAAAAGGTAAACAACAGGTTTACGACTCCGATAGCAATGGAACTGAGTAGGGACTCTGAAGAGGCAAATCCCGCCTTTTCCAATATCTCCGGAGCATAATACAATATAAAATTGATCCCAGAGAGCTGATTGAAGGTGGCAATCAGAAATGCCAGTATAAGCGGGAATGTATAACGCTTTGAGAAAAGCCCGTCTGTATTAGCCCCACTGCTATAATAGTCGGCTTTAATGTCTTCGAGTGTTGAAAGCGCTTCGGGCCCGGCAGCTGTTTTTTTAAGTACATCAAGGGCTTTTTGTTCGTCTTTTTTATGGCTGAATAACCAGCGTGGGCTTTCCGGCACACCGAACATCAGTACAATATATACCACCGAAGGTACCGCTACGGCGCCCATCATAAAACGCCAGTCGTTATCCCCTCCCACACCTTTGAGTAAAAAGTTAGAAAGGTAGGCCACCACAATACCGAAAACTATATTAAACTGGTATAACGTACCCAGTGTACCCCTGTTTTTTGGCGACGATATTTCTGATATGTACGTGGGCGCCGCTATAGAAGATATGCCTACACCAAGGCCACCTACAAACCGAAAAAAAGAAAATGTATAGGGTTCCGGCGCAAAGGCACACCCTAACGCTGAAATAAGGTACAGGAACCCGATAACAATAAGGGTATTTTTACGGCCATACTTATCGGTGGGATATCCTGCTATAAGCGCTCCGGCTACTGTGCCCCACAGGGCCATTGACATGATGAACATGCCATGAAACCATTCTGAGGTGTGCCACAATTCTTTAATGGGCAGGTTAGCCCCCGATATTACAACAGTATCAAACCCGAATAAGAATCCGGCGATAGCTACCACTATCGAATAATATAATAATTTACTTTTCATGGGTTTAAGTCCTTTCTGGAATATTTTATGCTTGCTAATTGGTTACTCCGTTTTCTTAAATGTGATGCCTTCGGTATGTTCACCTATAAAGACATTGGCTATATCGCCTGTTTTAAACCATTTTGGTTTGCCCGGCATATCATCATAAATAAGCTGCCCGTTTATTTCCAGGTTTTCAAACACAATGTTCTTTACTTTCCGGCTTTCGTCATAACCTGCGATTACAGACATATTAGCGCGGTTTCCTGTGTAGCTTATATTTTTGAAGAAAATATTTTCTACTCCCTTGCCCGGCGAGGTACAGTATTTTTGGTTGTAAAAAACCCGTATGTTAACCAGCTGGCCACGACGGAAGTCTTCAATTCTTATGTTTTCAAAAATTATGTTCCGTATCAGGTTACTGTCTCCCGCATCTATGGCCATACATCCCTGATAATCTATTTGTACCTCCTGATGGTCAAGAATATCTATATTACTGTAAGTTATGTTTTCTATTACATCATGGTTAGGGGTACTGCCGTGGGTACCTATCATTATGGGATGTGCCACATCGGCCCACAGGGTTGAGTTTTTCATAACAATGTTATTACAACCTCCTGTAAACTCCTTCCGGGTGGCATACACCGTAGTACAATCATCAGAATTGCGGTTAAAAACCCTATCATAAGTTACATTATTGGCAGCCATTACATTCATGCCGTCTCCCCAGTTAAAATAGCTTATGGTTTTTACGTTATTGATTTTCACACCATCAGATCCGCCAACCAGGCATTGCGATGCAAAAAGGCCGTCTATCTCCACATTTTTAGAAAAAGCCACGCGTATGCCCAGCCTCACATCCTGGTCTATTATGCCACTTCCGTATACTTTTACGTTTTGTGCGTTGTCAATATTTATCTGCCCTTTTATAAACGCCCCACCGGCTATATAAACCTGTTGGTTGCTCTTTACATCCAGCTTACCTTCAGGTAAAACATGTATCCCCGGGCCGAAGTAAATAAAATTACCTGCCGTCTTTTTCTTTTTAGGTACAGGCTTCAGTGGGTTTGCAAACAGGTGCAGGTTATGAAAAATATCACCATTGGTCTCTATTGATAAATTAGAAGGGGTATCAAGCCGGAAAACAAGGGTTTTGTTCCCCTCCCTGGTAAATGGTATGTTATATGAAAGCGGGCGTATACGGGCCGTTTCTATATCCCCGGCCGTGGTAACCGACACCTCGCACACCCCTGAAAAATCAAAATAGGCCATAGATGCCACCTGTGGTTTGTAGCTAAGCCCCTCTACCTGCATTACTTTTATAGCGTAAACAGGTACAACTTTCCAATCTTTCCCCTTGCTGCGTACTTTTACTATAAAATCAGTATTCAGGTTAACGCCGTCAGGAGCCGGATATACTGCAAGTTCATCTTTTAAAGGTTGTGAAAACCCTGACACGGCGCAAAACAGGACCAGAAGTGTATATGAAAGTTTTATTTTTAAATGGCGTATCATACTAATTGTTTTCTACGATTTTTTGCTGCGATTGGTTAAACTTCCTAAGCCTTAATAAAGCCTCGGCATAATAGTAATCGGCATAATTTATAGAAGTGTCTATTTCACCCCCGGCCGGTTTATGCCCGGTAGAATGCAACAGGAATGCTGTATTCTCACTTCCGCTGCGATAATTTTTTGAAAGTTCGGCCAACATTTGCTGCGCCTTTTCAAAATATTCTTTCTTTAGGGAAGCATCATCAGTAAATGCCGACAGTTCTATCAAAGCCGATGCGACAACTGCTGCTGCAGAAGCGTCACGTGGCGCTTTCGGAATGGCTGGGTCGTCAAAATCCCAGTACGGAATAAGGTCTTTCGGTAACCTGTCAAGATAAACCTTTGTAACCTTATGCGCAAAATCCAGGAATTTTGGGTCTTTGGTTTCGCGGTATACCATAGTATAGCCGTAAATGGCCCAGGCCTGGCCACGCGCCCACATACTGTTGTCATTGTATCCCTGATGGGTAACACCTTTTATCTTCTTACCCGTCTCCCTATCGTATACCACCACATGGTAAGAGGTATTATCTGCACGAAAATGATTTTTCATAGTTACATCGGCATGGCTTACTGCAATGTCATAAAGCTTTTTACTGCCGCCATTTTTTGAAGCCCAGAAGAGCAGCTCCAGGTTTATCATGTTATCCATTATGGTATTGTGCTGTGGCCACTCCATATTAGGTACCTCACGGGGCCAGCTGAGTATGGTGCCTACTTTAGGATTGTATAGTGTTGCCAACGTATCGGCTGTCCTGAGGAGTACCTCTTTATATTCAGCTTTTTTTGTAAGCCTGTAGCCGTTACCAAAACTGCACATTACCTGAAATCCAAGGTCATGGTCCGTAGCAGGGGAAAGCGACAACGGGGTAAGGTATTCGGTAAAGCGCCCTGCTTCCTTCTCAAATTCCTTTTTACCGGTAAACTCATACATATACCAAAGTGTACCCGGCCAGAAACCACTGGTCCAGTCCTTATAGTCTGTATACCGCCACTTTGATGTTCCGGGAACAATGCTGCGCGGAAGGCTGTCTTGTGCAGGCAGCAGTTTAAGTGTTTTTAGTGCTTGGGTACTACAATATTCAAGTTCCGAATCAGTGTTAAAACTTTCTGTTTGTGTCTCCTGTGCCTTAGGCCCGCAGGAAACCAACATGATTAATGCCAAAAACGAAACCACATGTTTACTTACTTTCATTTTATTGTCAATTTACTTTCTTCATAATTTCCTGTATACAGGATCTGGATTGGGGAATTCGGTTTGAACACCGGCTTATACTTTCCTGATACAATACCGGTGCTATTCTATATTTACTTTTTAAAATGCCAGTACACCGTATAGCGTTCTTTGTGGATAGCATACAATGGTGCCAGGTTTATACTGGTGTTTTTTATAGTAAAATCAAGCCCTGCCCCTGTGCGTACAATAGCTTTCAATGCCGAATTTCCGGGCAGGTCAACTTCATTTGTTAAACCATCTGGTACATTGTAACTATAGGTATAGTAGTCGTTATACAATTGCGGATTACTGTAAGGTGCCGGTGCCATCATTCCCTCAGTTCCCTGCCTGCCTGCCAGTACAAGTGGGCCATACATTATTGCTGCAGTTTGCGGGTCATCCTTGGTTACATCAAGATGTAATGATAGTGGGAGTACTACTTCAATTACATCTCCTTTCTTCCATTGCTGCTCTATTGAAATGTAACTGCCCGGCAAACTTTTTACTTTCTGCTTTTTCCCGTTAACCTTAACTTCTATCCCCGAAGTTGCCCATGAAGGATACCTTACATATATAGGAAATTTGGTTCCGTCAGCTTCGGTTATCGTCAGTTTGGTGTTTCCGTTTTCCGGAAATATCGTTTCCTGTTTAAGGGCAAAGCCTTTCTCTTTCCAGGATAGTACCGATGGTATGAACAGGTTTATATACAGCCCATTTTGCGAATGCGCGTAAATAAACTCATTGTATTTTGCCTGGTTTTCAAATCCCGTGCCCACACAACACCAAAATGAATTAAGCGGTGTACTGTATACCTTATGTGCCCCGGGCATCATAGGCAAAAAATACGCTACCATACCGTCTTCAGGGTTTTGCTGGCCCAGTATATGGTTGTACAGGGCGCGCTCATAGTAATCCGAGTATACAGCAGAGGGCTTAATACCAAAAAGATGGCGCGTAAGCTTCAGCATGTTATAAACATTGCACGACTCGCCGGTATAGCCACTCAGGTGGCCTGCTATATTATCAGGCCCGAAGAATTTTTCCTTATCACTGTTACTTCCTGTGGCAAAACTGTGGTGATTAATAACTGTATTCCAGAAAAAATCGGGTATTTCAAGATTTTTTACGTCTCCCCCAATCTCATAATCACGTGCAAGTCCTATAAGTTTTGGAATGTAAGTGTTGGCATGTTTGCCTTTAAGAATATCTTCCTTCTTTGCCAGCGGATCCAGTACCTCGGCATGGTAAAAAAACTCCGCAAGGTATTTGGCTTTTTCACTTCCGGTGATTTCATACAGGGTATAAAAGGAATCGTTCATACCGCCGAATTCATTTTTCAGCATATTTTCACGCTGTTGTGGGGTAAGGGCAGATAACTTATCATAAGCCCAGTTTACCATACCGTTTACAACCTCCAGCGCTTTAGTATTGTTACAATACAAATACTGGTCTGTAAGGCCAGAGTAAAGCTTGTGCAGCGTATACCATGGTGCCCACACACTTTTGCGTTGAATAGCCCTGTCGATAAGGTGTTGCGGAAAAGCCCCCAGGTAACCGTTTTGATTAAGTGCTATCTGCACCTCGGCAAGGCCACTTACAAGTGAATCTGCTTTGGCCTTATAACGCTCATCGCCTGTTGAGGCATACAGCAGCGCAAGCCCGGAAAGGATATGTCCGGTACTGTGGCCGCGCAGGTCACAATCCAGCGATTCCCAACCTCCAAGTTTAGGCGTAACAAAATACCCTCCTTCCTTACCGGTAAATACGCCGGCATTATTGCGGAAACTATGCAGCAGGCTCTCTGTTTTTATAGAAAGTATCCATTTACTCTCCCGAAGCATATTATCCTTAAAGGGGCTATCCAAAAGCCTTACATCCTGCAGGTCAAAACCCTGTACGGTTACCCTTTTGGTATCGTCTATTTTTAATTGCCCCCTGTGCTGCCCCGGATAGTGAGACTGGGCCACAGCCATAAAGGGAAACAGCGCAGCAAGTAACAGCTTGTGCATAGTATTTTTCTTCATCTATTTTGTGATATAAAAAGTTCGTTCTACCGGCATCGCCGACTTCCATTTCCCTGCTATGCCATACTGCCATGCCACAATGGTAACTTTAACCGGATAACTCGCCCGCAAGGGTACAGGCGTAAAGCATATCCTGTCGCTATCAACATACGCAGGACCTTCCTTTACATAATAATATACAGGTAAGCCCGAAGTGCTTACAGCCTTAAGCAATAACGGGTTGCTGCCTTCCCTAGCATCATTTATTTCAGGAAAAGTAATCTCTTGTGGACTGCCTTCTAAGTTGCTGACAGGAAAACGAAGGTTTAGCTGTTGTACAGCGCTTTTATAGTTTTCATCGCCTTCGTTATGGGCCAAAAGCCATATATCGCCGCTACGCTTGGGGTTATTAAGGCCCATCCGGTAAAAGTCTAACCTGAATACTGTATCGTTTATCTTTTTCACAGGGCCACAAATCCTGTCTATTGTAAGCCTTGTTTTTGCGTGGCTTTGTACAGGCTGCACTTTTGTTGAATCTGAAAAAAAGGCATTAACTGTAAAGCTCACACCATCGTCCATCGGCTTAAAACCCAACTGGTAATTTGCATGCGTCTTCACAGGACTCAGCACTACACCTTGCTGCTGTAGCCCAATATATTGCTGCTGCTTACCCCTTGCTGTAGCATAATAATTTTCAGTTTCTTTGGCATGTTGCTTATCAAAATACCATGTGGCAACTGTCCTGTCGCCCTTATACACATCATACCGGGCTGCAACATCCTGTGGAAGGCTATCTTTATGCCAACGGTCACCCAGCCAGCCTTGCTGCGGCACTATTTTTCTCAGTAGCGGCCAGCCGTTTCCATCTTTTTTCACGGTAAGCCTGCTGTTAGCAGCTTTTACTATATAATCGGCTATGTACTTCACCAGCATGTCTGAACTATCAAAGTGCCCGTGCCCTGCATCGGCAAAAAAAGTTATCGTGCTTTCAGGATGCTTTTTTATATAGCTAAAACCGGGCTTTAAACGGTCTTCCCACCATTCATACTCGCCCATAATAAACAGTGCCGGTATACCGTCAATATCACGCATCTGCCAGTCAGGGTTAGGTTTTCCACTGCCCGTAAGGTTTGTTTGCGGGGCATCACCATGTACGGAAATTATGGCCAGCGTACGGCTGTTGTTAAACGCAGCAAAATTCCAGGGGTAACTGGCATAGGCTGAATGCCCTATAGGTATTACCGGCGCAGATTCAAGCTCATTATACCCCGAAACCTTAGCAAATTCCTTCAATATATAATCAAACACGGTACTGTCTTTTTCAGGGTTATATACCATGGCAAAACCGGGGGTAACCCAAATTTCGGCAAGGCCGGCCTCAGCCATTTTTTCCCTGAAATAGGTGTGTTCCAGTATGCCTTCCTCGCTCATATTGTGCTGCGCCATAACCACGCCCCTTATCTGCTTACAACGTTCCGGCACCCATAAAAATGCAAGCGGCGCAGTACCGGTTTCATCAGAAACCACCGGGGTTACGGGTATACTCCATTGCCAGGCCGCATGTTGTGCGTACAACCCACATGTAATTACCAAAAAGAATATACAGGTTAATCTTTTCATTTACTTTGTTACTTTAAACCAATCAAAATCGGCATAGCCACCTAACCTAACATCAGTTTCGCTTACACAGAAAATCCCCATTTTGGCACTAATCCAAAGGTCTTTTTTAGCTTTAAAGCCCTTTCCGGCAGCTATAAAGTGCGTCCCGTCCGTACTGTAACTAAAAGCACAGGTACCCTCCGGTGATTTTACCTCCATCCGCAGGTATACCTCATTTGTGGTGAGCGTTTCCTCAAAGACTATTTTTTCAGGGTTTCCTTTCACAGCATCCGCACATTCCACCTGCCTTATCTTATATTTCCCGTCGGCATATACAATCCCCACGTAAGCGTAAGATTCTCCCATCATAATAAGGCCGGCGGTTTTACCCTGGGTATCCCATTCTGTGGTAAGCTTTACTTTGGTTGTAGTTGTAAAATCAGGCGCCGGCAATTTCTGGAGCAATAAGTTCGGTGCATCCCAAAGGTTAGGCAACCCATTTTTACTCCTGGCAAAAAGCCTCAGGTAATCGGTACCGGGTATCTGTGCGCTCCATTTTACTGATGGGTTGGCATACCATTGCCACTGCAGCCCCGGCGCTCCGTTATCAAATCCATCACTTTCCCCTGGGGTTATGATATGGTTTGCAGCCACAGGTTTTTGCCATGAGGCTACCGGCTCTCCTATCCCATTACCATCAACATCATTACCTATTACAGGCCATCCTTCCTGCCATTCCATAGGTTGGAGGTGCAGTACGCGGCCGTATATGCCCTGATCCTGAAAATGCATAAACCAGTGTTTGCCATCGGGGGCATCAACCCACGCGCCTTGGTGTGGGCCATTTACCTTTGTACTGCCTTGTTCCAATACAACTTTTGACTCATAAGGGCCATAAATACTTTTAGACCTCATGGCCAGCTGCCAACCGGTTTCTACGCCACCTGCAGGTGCAAAAATGTAGTAGTAACCGTCTCTTTTATATAATTTAGGCCCCTCAAGTGTATGGTTATCGCCATGCCCGTCAAATACATTGCGTCCGTCATCCAGTACTTTTGTGCCTTCTGCGTTCATAGCGTGCAATGTAAGCAAGCTGTTTACCCCGGCCCTGCTGCCTGCCCATGCGTGTACCAGATATGCCTTATCACCATCCCACAACGGGCATGGGTCTATAATGCCCTTACCTTCCAAGACTAATATCGGTTTAGCCCAAGGCCCTTTTATATTGTCAGCAGTCACTACATATACCCCAAAATCAGGGTCGCCCCAATAGATGTAGAAGCGCTTGTTATGGTACCTGAGCGAAGGCGCCCACACACCTTTACTGTGTTGGGGTTTGGCATATAGTTCTTCCGGTACCTGCCTTTCAAGCGCATAACTTATGATCTGCCAGTTTACCATGTCCTTCGAATGCAGTATCGGTAAACCCGGAGTGCAGTTAAAGCTACTGGCAGTCATGTAGAAATCTTCACCAACCCTTATTACATCTGGGTCGGAATAATCAGCATACAGCACCGGGTTTGTATAAGTTCCGTTGCCTTTATCTGCCACCCAAACCTCAGAAACATAGTCCTGTACCACAGGACTCTCAGGCACCTGGGTAGTCTTGCACCCCGTTAAAACCAGTAAAACCAATAGCTGTAGTTGTATACCAATGCCTTTCATACTATTTCACGGTTATTTTTAGCGGATTAGCTACTATTTTTGCCTGTTTTTCCAGTATGTTATCCCAGTCCTGCAGAGTTGATACCACGCCACTTTTTTGCCATGCAAAACCGGCATAATACACTACTTTATCGGCAGGCTGCTGTACTACCAGCAGGTTACTTTGGTCTTTAACAGGTGATTTTCGTACAAAGGCACTATCGGTCTGTGCAGGTGCCATTACCAAACCTTCGCCCACAAAAGCATCGTCAATTTGTTCCCAATGGCGGTACCAGCCTTGCTTAGCATTAAGCTTAGCATCGCCTTTGTTTTCGTGCAGCGTTATGCCCACGGTGTAATTTGGCAATGGCTTTTGAGCTTTTAGCGTTACTTCAAATTTTGAAAACTGCGAACCTAAATCAAGCGATACACGTTTTGTTTCAGTAACCCCATACGGGCTCCAGGCGCCATACTGCAATTCAAACACCGTACGCAGCGGCCCTACAGCTATCGTTTTGTATGAAACATAATTTTCAGATACATACAGGCTGTCTTTATCCCATATACCCGAACCGCCTGTACCTCGGCTGTTGCCCACATGGTATGGGTCGTACCCCTCACCATGGTCTATATGGTAATATCCCGGAGCCTTTACATGCTCGCTGTACCACTTGTTTATAACAGGCTTATCAGTACGTTTTAACCATATATCTACCCCGCTGGATAATGTACTTCCAGGTACTCCGGCAAGGGCCTCCTTTTGGCCGGTAGGCCCATATACCCTAAAAGCCACCTTATCATTCTCCCAAGTGTAATCATCGGTACGTTCGGGTACAAAACGCGAGTAAGCAGATACACTACTTTCCGGTACAGCAATACTGCCATCTGCTACAATAGCATATTCCGTATGGCTTTTGGCGGCAACATCGGCCTGAAATAACAGTTCGTCATTTTTACCGTCACCGTTGTAGTCTATCCATTGAAACGGTACGCCCACATCCCCCTTTTTTACACGGATATCCTTTTCGTTTGCTTTGGTTAAAAGCGAAGACAGCTCTTTTATATCTATCGAAACCACTTCCTTACGGTTAAAATCAAGGTTGTTTTCTACCGCAACCAAAAGTGTTTTTTTTCCGGTACCACATGATGAAAGCATGGCAAATGGCAAAACCATAAAACCATATTTCAGCATTGTTATATTTTTCATAATCATTATATTTTTATACTCACTTGTTGATACTCCATAGCAGGTAAATCAAATGTCACAGTGCTGTTTTTTTTGTCAAAACGTCCTTTGTAAACCTTACCCGTAGCATCGGTTAGTGTCGCATTTTTCACTTTTTTGTCCACTTTTATCGAAAACATTGCCGGGACATCGGCCCCATAAAACATACCCTGGGCAGACTGTTGTACAGCCATACTACCCGTTTGTGTAGCTGCTATGCTGTATGTACCGTTTGTAATCTGTGTACCGTTGCCAAGAAACAGTGTTATGTACTCACCTATCTTAGTTATGATGCCATAAGTCCCCGTTACAGAAAGCGCCTTATTGGTAAATTCACTTATTTGGGTATTTGTAAAAATGAAATCCTCACGCCCGGCAGTGGTAGTAACATGTATACCTGCCTGCTCGCCTGTACTAAAATAATCTACCGAAGCAATGTTGCTTTTTCCGTTTTCGGCAGGTTCATATACCGCCACAAACGGGCGTTTCCAGGCTTCACCATTTTGTTTTACAACCAATGTAGGGATGGGTAAATTGTTCAGTTCTTCCGGTAACGGGCCGTGCCTGAAAGCGGTAGACTTGGGCGACAGCACAGAAAAGACTTCACGTTCAGGCTGCCCCTGAAACCACAGGTTCATAGTTACGGTACGGTCTTTCATCTCCAGTGAGAAAATACCTTTAAAATCAGTATCAGTAACAACCGATTTTTTGTTCCACATATAATCATAGGCCGACTGGTCGCCGTTACCAAATGCAAGCGCATCGGTATCGGTAAGTTTTAGCGGTGTATTGTCCTTACTAAAAAGCTCCAATTTCTGCCCCAGGTTGTGGTAAAAGTATTCGTGCTTGGCATTATTTCCTGTGTTTTGTGCCGAACGGAAAATATCAACATAATAGCCACCGCCGGGCAGTTGCACAATACCCATTACACGCCTTTGGTTTGAGTTGGTTTCCGGTTCAAGGAATGTAAGGTCAGAAAACGTATAGCCAGGCATAACACCTTTGTTAACACCGCTTGAAGGGTAAGAAGCTACTTTTTCAAAAGCATGGTTGCTTTTCATTTCAGGATACTTCGACCTGCCGTTTACAGATACGGTATTGTGTGCCGGAAACTGCGTATAATATTCAGCATACTCTGTGGAAAAATAGCTGGATCCATGTCCCATTTCAGGTGCCAGCGGCAACCCTTTACCGTATAGTTCCATAGCTATGCCGTTACTGTGCATGTGGTTGCCGTAAGAACCTATCTGGCTTATCATGAGCCCGTTTTGGGCATCACCCTGTCGCTGTACCAGCCAGCTTACCCTTGGGGAATAAAATAACGGTGACGTAAAATCGTTTACAGTGCCGGGTTTAACGGTGTCCTCTAACACAAGCCCTTCATGCTCAAACAAATCCTGTAATGAGGTACCTTTTACTTCTCCCGATTGCATCTCTACGTCGTACAATGTTTTAAGCATTTTGGTAAAGTATACCTCATCTTCTTTTTTGCCGTATTTCTGTGCATTATGTATCAGGTATTTTACGGGCTCTGGGCGTAGTTTACTATAATGCCCGTCGCCAAAGGCCACCATATATTTATTAGGATACAGGTATTGCGCCGTAGCCTTGGCTGCCCGGGTAAGCACCGGAATGTCTTTAAGCAAATCAATGTCGAAGTTACGGTCATAAAACGCCGCAAACTCCATAAAGTCATTCAGTACATTTAACGAATATCCGGGGCTCTCATTCCAAATGGCATTTTCAGGGTCGTAACCATAGTCCATGAGCTTGCGCATGCTCCACTGCCTCACCGAATTTTGGTTCATTATCTGGTCAAGGTAATACTGCGCCCCTTTACCACTTTTATAAATCTTATCATTTTCAAGCACCAATGCTATTTTTGAAATATGGGCGGCTTCCAGCAGGTTCCAGTTATTAAAACTTACCCCGTTTTTTATTATGAGGTCGGCCCATTTTTGCAAAGTAACCGCATACAAATCCAGGCTGCCGGCATGGTGTTTACTGATGTAACCGTATAGAAAATCATAACATTGTGCCACATCGTTAATAATATGTTCCTGTATTACCTCAAATGACGTGTAGCCTACAATGGTTATGTTGTGTCCCCTGTTAATGTCTTGCGGTACTTCTCGGTAGTAAAGCCCTTTTAAATAAGTATCTAATACACCATAAGCCATATCGGCATATTTTTTCTCTCCGGTATACCAGTATAAAAATGCAGCATCACGTGCTATACCCATTACTTTTCGGTTAATACCCTCCACGATGCCACTGGTTTTAGAAATAGCTACCCATTCCCACTGCCCCTGGTGCCGTTTGCTTTCCAGATACAGCCCGCGAGGATCATCCATAAAAGGTTTTACATCTTCAAGCTTCGGTGTAAGGTAATCGGTTTGCCCTCCACGCGAGCCTGGAAACTTTATAGTAGGCTCGGGAGCATGACCTTCTGCATGGTCATACGTACCTCCATTTATGTACACATCCGTAGATTTTTCAGACCAATACATTTGCAGGCGTGATTTTAGCCAGGTATTATCTTTATTGTAATAAGAAATATAAATGTCTGTCCTCTCTCTGGTTTTCCTGATAATTTCTTTAGCCCATGCATTGTCGCGCTCCATTTCCTGTAATTTGATTACAGACATATCCTTACCGAAAATCCTGGGATGCTGGGTGCCAACATTCTCCGGTATAATAAAAGATTGCCCATAGCTACAAAGGCTTATTAGTAAAAACGGTATGTATAGTAAAGTTCTTAAATTCATAATCTATGTTTTCTGATTAAGGCGGCCACCTGTGAACAATTGCAGGTAACCGCCGCTTAATCAAACTAAACCCTATTTTAACATCACAAATAATTCATATTTACAGTTTGCATTACCTACGGCAGTTGCTAAACATTTTTAACAACTGCACCTGTAAGTAACTACCAAACTCTCTATTTTTAACTATTTCGGGCTAAGCCAAAATGCTGCGCCTCCCGAAGCAGTAAGCTTTACACTGCGTTTTTTCCCCTGTTTTATTTTATCACGGCTTACCCTCACCTTAGTTTTAGATACAGCCGTTTTATCATCTTCATACGCCGAAAGGCTATAGGTTTTATTTTTTGATAAAAAGTCAAAAGTAATTTCAACCTCCCGGGCATTGTTATTAGTCATTACCCCTACAAACCAGTCATCACCCTTTCTACGGGCCACAGCTATATATTCACCGGGCTTCCCTTGTAATACCCTTGTTTCATCCCAGGTGGTAGGGAGTTTGTCAAAAAATTCTATTTCAGGCTCATTCTTATAATCAGAAGCCTTGTCATACCAAAACAGTGTTTGTACGGGGCTGTACATTACCACGCCAAGCGCCAGCTGGTGGGCATGGGTTGTTTTTATGCGGTTTGTATAATAGCATATCGTATAATCACCTGCCCCTGCAAGGCCACGTGTAAAGGGTAAGGTAACGTTATGTGTGGCATCGGGCATTTCTTCATTACCGCGTATTCCTTCAACAGAGAGCATGTTAGGCCAGGTGCGTTCTTCGCCGGTTAGCCTGAACTCATCGTGTATGTTTACCATAAGCCCATTATCGGCCGCACGCTGCACCGACTCATGCAGCCACGTAGTCCATCGGTGTGAACCTACTTCTACAAAACCGTATTTTACACCTGCTATACCCCATTTTTTATAAATAGGGAATATCTCAAAATCTTGTTTTAACAGTGCCTGCTGGTTTACATACAGCCAAATGCCAACACCTTTTTCTTTCCCATAGCGTATTACTTCGGGCAGGTCCAGGTCTATGGCTACCTTGCCGGCATTGCTGTCAAATGTAAAGGCCGGGCCATACCATTTCCAGTCAAAAAGTACGTATTGTATATTGTGTACCGCAGCAAAATCAATCCATTCCTTAGCGCCTTTTTCAGTAAGGGTAAGGTCACGTACTATTTTGCCCGGTTTTATATAAGAGGTATCGGTAAGCTTAGACGGGTCATTAAGATTCTGGAAGATAAAATTGTTTTCAATAAGCCTGCCCGGTTGTTCACCCACCAGCACCACCCGCCATGGGGTACCGAAATAAGGCACTTTATCAACGCTTTCATACAAAAGGGTTTTAATAGTGTTCGGCTTTTCAGCCAATGTAAAACGTGTTTTCACAAAATCTACACGCTGTGCCTCAGCTATAGCGGCAAAAAGCCCATTTGGTAATTCCAGTGTAAGAGGGCCTTCACTTTCTGAAGGCCAGTTTTTTAGCGGCATTTTCGTAAATGCTCCCTGTGCCCATGGCTCAAACCATGCCTGGGTACCTTCAGGGAATGAAAATTCGGTATTATCGGCTGTTATACGGTAATAGATACCGGTAGGGTTATCCGGAAAATAATAGCGTAACGCCATCCCTTCATTATAAAGCCGTATTTCAATCTCCATCTTGTATTTCGAACTGGCTTGCTGTTCAAATTGCAGGGTGATATTGTTATAACGGTCTTTTATAAGGCTGCGTTCACCATAAAGCGGTACCCATGTAGTATCTTTTTCAGTACGCAATACATTTTTCAGCTGGAGCCTCTGCATCCAGTCAGCTCCCGGTCTTTCCTTAATACCCAGCGCCCATTCACTCCAGTGGTTGTCCAGTTGAATATTTAGCTCTGAAGCAGTTACAACAGTCTTGCCCTTATATGTAAGGCTATAAAAAATCCCTGTACTCCCGTTGCTGTATACAGTACATTCTATATTATTATCGGGCGATACAATACGCTCGCTAAACTGCTGTGAGAAGCTTTTAAAGCCCATTAATAACAGTAATAAAAACAGTATACCCTTATTTTTTAATATCATTACCCGTGAAAAAAATTAGTTTACGAAAAGGTTTTCAATGTTATAAAAAATAGTTGTGGCCCTATATAAATTATACCCATTTGATATAAATTATCGCCCATAAAAGGCTTAAAAGGGCCACAACCACAATTATATGCAGTAAATGCTATGCTATTAACGGCTGTACAGCAATGTACCGAAGCCAAGGTCGTCAAAGCCACCGCTGTTCGGGCCGTAGTCGCCACCGCCACCTTCTGAAGTATGCATATCTGCAGCCATTTTTGTATAGCGTGCCGTATGGCCTTCCTTTGTAATGTAATGGCTGCGTATACGCTCCCATATCGGCCTTATATTACCCCTCGAAGCATCGTTGGCCACTGTTGTATGTGTTACATTAGCACAGTTTGTATAGGTTGTAAACGGTACATCAAGGTATGCATAGTTGTATTTTGCCAAATACTCAGCCCCTTTTAATATCATGTTGTCATTATACCCCCAGATGTCCTCACCCTGGTTACCGGCAGTCTGGGCAATAGTCCCCATAAGCCCTATACACAAAAGGGCATGTCCCTGGTCGCGGCCACTTTCCTGTATTTGTCCAAGGGCGATATCATCATTAGCCGATTTAGGGTGGATATTGTTTATGGCCTTAAGTAACTGGCCATTACCATTTCCATTCATAAGGTAATTAATAGCGAACGTATACATGGGCACATCATCTGTAAGTACAGCAATGGACATTATACTGGCAATGTTACACAAATCCCAGTTGGCCCAGTAATGTGATATACAGGTATTATAATGCGTATCTAAAAAGTTTTTACTTACAGGGTACCATACATTTTTCATCCAGAGCTTAAAGGTGTTGAAATCAGCCGAAGCCCAGCCCGGATAATCCCTCATAAGCTCGGCAGCATTCGCAAACTGGTAACCGTATAAACCGGCACCAAGCGCCTTATTAGAATTGCCGATAATGGAAGTACACGTGGCAGCCCACGCATTCAAAATCTGGATGGCCTTATTGGCGTTGGCCGTATTGCCGGTTACTTTCCATACAATCGCGTTCTGGTAAGCTGCTGCGGCATCATTAAATGCGGTAGAATAGTTATCCGGTTGTGGCACCTCTGTAGAATTACCTCCCCTGATTAAGGTAACAACGGGCCCCTGCATCGTATAATTTGCCGATGCATGGCTGTTGTTAATCAGTTTTTGCCAACCCGAAAGCCATGGTTGTGCCCCTGCGTCTACTTTAGCTTTTATCCTGGTAAAATCTGCTTCGGTATGCAGCAGGCCCGGGTGCGAAAACACCTTATTTGCCGGTACGGTTACAGGTACAATCTCCGTACTACCCGTTTCTTCTGATGCTTTTGGTACACCATAATCAAAGGTACAGCCCATAGAGATACTTACTACGGCCGCTATCAGTGTAAATATTTTATTTCTTTTCATAATGTTACTGGTTCATATATTCCTCTAATTTCTCAACTGATTCAAACGTACCAATCCAGTCTATCTCATAACCCGTTTCCGCCGATGTAATGTCGGCAATCTTAAACTGCCAGGTGGCCTTAGTCACCGTAGGGTCAGAGAAATGGGTGCTTAAATTATAATAATATACATTTTGCGAAGCATACGTATTGTTCTGGCTGTTGCTCGGCAGGCCACCGCCGCTCATATCAAGGATAAAATTGCCGGTAGAAGGCTTTGTGAATTTTATGGCCAGTATGGGAAAGTTACTGGTATATGTCCATGGGTCTTTCGGCTGGCCCAGCAATGCATTATTAATTACAAACTGCAAATCTGCACGGCGCTTAGATGTACCGTTAAACTGTGCGGGGTCAAACGTTACCACCATTTTGCCATTGGTTATCTGGTACGAAGAATTTTGTACCGAAATCCATTGTATATCTGTCGGGTCGTTAAACTCAAACAGGTACTTACCCGGAGGATAGGCATCAAGGTATAAAAACTCAGGGCCGGTTACACTCTGTAAACCAATATTAACCGTCAGGGCACCCGTTACCCCGCCTTCAGGGACAACTACCGTAATTTCGGTATCGGTAACACTTACCACTTCAGCTTCAATACCGGTTTGAAAAATCACGCTTACAGCGTTGGCATCTGTGCCAAAATTTGTACCCTGTATCATTATCTCCTCTCCCGGCATAGCTTCAGCAGGTGATAATGCCGTTATGGTAGCGCCCGGCAGGTATTCAAAATTATTGGGCGTAACTATGGTATGAGTCCATACTTTTACGGTTATAGGACCGGTAGTAGCACCTTGTGGAGCCCTTACTACAATTTGTGTGTCACTATAGCTCACAATATCAGTAGCAGGTACACCATTAAAGTATATTTTGGCTGCCTCTTCGTATTCACCAAAATTGGTACCGGTAATGGTAACAGCGGCACTTGGCGGCCCCGCTTGTGGGCTGAAGCCTGTAACGGTAATTTCCGGATAGGTTACAAGTGATTCGCCCTCATAATCCTTTTCCATATCGCTGCACGAACTTTGTATAACGGCAACCAACACAAGCAGGCAAACCGCAAGGATGCTATATAATTTAGTGTTTTTCATAATAACATTTTTAAGTGGTTAGTAACCCGGATTTTGCTTTAGGTTATTGTTAAGCTGTATCTGCGATAAGGGTACAGGGAACAGGTAGTGTTGGCGTGCAAAATTCCTGTTTGATGACGGGTCCAGCAGTAATGCGCTGAGTGTACCATCGCCGGTAACTACAGGCGCCTGCCCATAAGGATAATTATTAGGTGTATATAAAGCAGTATTGTTCTGATAGATACTGCCTTCTATAACCGATCCCTGTACCGGTGTGTTAAGCTCGGTCTCTGCGATGCCCCAACGTTTAAGGTCATCAAAACGGGTATTTTCACCAAATAGCTCCACAGCACGTTCACGCCTTATTTCCTGTAGTATATTAAGGTTATTTGCAGATGCAAATGCATTGGTTAAAGCCGGAAGGCCTGCCCTGGCACGTGTCTTGTTTACAGACTCATCCAGTTGTGCATCGGTAACTGCACCGTTAAGCTCATACAACGCCTCTGCATATATAAGATATACTTCGGCAAGCCTTATCTGCGGGTAATCAGCAGATTCTGTATTGGCCGCCCTGTACGTACCATAGTTGTATGCCCTGAACTTCCTGTTGCTGTAACCTGAACCGCTATCGGCCCCGGGGCCTAATAGTGTAGCCTGTCCGTTTGCCGGTGCAAGGTCAGTAGTAGGGTTGGCAAAGTAGGACAACAACCTGTAATCGCGGTTTTGGTATTCATCCGGCGTATTGGCATACCCAAGGAACAGAGGAGACTGTGCTATGGGTAACCCATCTATAGACAGGAACATATCCATAAATTTCCTGCTTGGCGACATGCGTGTGCTTACGGTATGGCTAAGGTTAACACCACCCTGATACAAATTATAGTCATATTTGCTGGATAGAATAAACTCCTTATTGGTACTTTTATCAAGGCTTGCCGGGTTAGACCCGCTGTCTTCCAGGTTAAACAGGTAATACATACTCCTGTTGTTTAGCACGCTATTGTAGTTCCACAACTCATATCCGCCGTTATCCATAACGTCTTTGGCAAGGGTAACAGCTTCCTGAAGATAAGCCTGTACGTTACTTCCGGCTCCTGCGCTACCGGCTCCTGAAGCCAAACCATCTCCATCGGTAGTATTGCCTACATATTTTTCCCAGGTAGCTTCATAAAGCAATACACGTGCTTTAAAGGCTTCGGCAGCCCATTTGCTAATGTGGCCCTTATCAGAAGCTCCTATATTTTGGTCTACCGGTAAGTTAGGTATGGCATCGTTTAAGTCCTGTAATATTTGTGCCATAACCTCATACCTGCTGTTCCTTGGCCCGTAAAGTACCGGCGAATTTACATCTACTACAGTGGTTACTATAGGTACCCCCCCGTAGCGTTTAAGCAGGAAAAAGTGGTGCCACGCCCTGAAGAATTTTGCAGCAGCAACATATTCTGCGATTTCGGCCTGGTTACCGCTGTATTCGGTAGCTTTTTGCAGCAGGATGTTGTTTCCCCTAATGTACTTATAAGCATTAGTCCAGTAAATATCGGTACTACCTACTGTTACCACTCCCCTGCCATACGGCTGCGGGAGTGAAATAAGGTCTGAACCAAAATCCATAAAATCATAAATATTGCTGCCATTTACAGGTCTCCAGCTGATCATCTTGTTGTAAAAATCATTGGACGCAGCTTCAAAATGGGCAGGGGTCTTAAAATAAGCTGCTTCTGTGATAGAATCCTGAGGATCCAGGTCTAAGAAATCATCCTGGCACGATAGCAGCATAAATGCTGACAGGACAAGTGATATTGATATTTTTTTCATAGTCTTTTTTTTAGAAGGTAACGTTAAGTCCTAATGACCAGGTCCTGGTGTACGGATAAATTGTATTAGAGCTCTCGCCAAATTCAGGGTCGTAGCCGTCTTTAACCTTTGTAAATTCAAACAGGTCGTTGCCGGAGAAATACAGCCTGACTTTTGGTATCGTATAATCTGCAACCTTAAGGTCTGAAAGTGTATAGCCCACAACAAGTGATTTTAGCCTTATATAGCGGTTATTTTGCAGGGCAAAGTCATTATTGGCCCAGTTCCACTTGGCACGGTCTACGTTAGCTGTCATACGCGGATAAGCCGCATTAGGGTTTTCTTCCGTCCATGTTTTGCCTATGTAAGCAGCAGTCTGGTTAGTGTAAATTGTAGCAAAGGGATAGGCAAGGTAACCTGTACGCTGCACGTTTTGCTCCAATACTCCCTGAAAGAATGCCGTAATATCAAAATTACCATACTGCCCGTTAAGGTTAAGCCCATACACATAGTGCGGTGCGGCATCGCCTTTATAAACAAGATCCAACTGGTTTATAACACCATCTCCGTTAGTATCTACTTTAATTATATCTCCGGGGCGTAACCTTGTTTGGTCAGTACCTAATGCCGCCAGGTCACCCTGCCCTCCGTATTGTGCGTAGTACTCATCTACCTGCTGTTCATTCTGGAAGAAACCGGCAGTCTGGTACATGAAATAAGAGTTAATCGGGTAATGCTCTACATTGTAGCTATTGGCAGTTGAATTAAGGCCTGCGCGATACACGTTGGCATTTTTCATAGAGGTAATCTTATTACGGGTATCACTCATATTGGCAGATACACTGTATTTAAACTTACCTATCTCATCACGGTAGCCTATACTCAATTCCCAGCCCTTTACATCAAACTGCCCGGCATTGGTTTTAGGCGCCGTTCCGCCCAGTACATCCGGGTATTGTACGTTTACAAACATGTTAGTATTCCTTGTAGTAAAATAGTCATAATATCCGTAGAGCTTTCCATCAAAGAAACCAAAATCAAAACCATACGTTTTTTTCACCACACGCTCCCATACACGTTGGTTACTGGTTATTGAACTTACCCATGCTGAATTTTGGAAAGCGGGAGTACTGCCAAACAGTGCCGAACCGTTAGAAATAAGCGATACATAATCGTGGTTGCCTATACCCACCTGGTTACCGGTTTCGCCATAAGTGTAGCGTAGTTTTAAAAGGCTTAGCGGCTTTATATTTTTCATAAACTCCTCATTAGTCACCACCCAGCCCGCCTCAAGGCTGCCAAAGTTTGACCATTTGTATCCATCGTCAAATCTTGAAGAACCATCACGCCTTCCTGCTGCCTGAAACAGGTATTTGTTTTTATAATCGTAGGTAAAACGGCCTACGTAAGAGTAAAGCCCCCAGTTACCCGCGCCACCTTTAGCTTCTACAAGTTCAGAAAGCGATCCAAGGTTAAGGTCGTACACACCAAGGTCCTGAAAGCCCCTACGGTAGCCATATAGGGTTTTATCCTGGCTTTTTTCCGCCGTTAAACCGGCCATAGCCGTAATATTATGATCTCCAAACGATTTTGCATAGTTAAGGAAGCCACCATAATTCTGGTAAATAATGTATCTGCTTTGCTCGCGTATAGAAGACTGCGCATTTACCTTTTCCTGAGATAACTCACCAAACCAGGTATATTGTGGTACCGTAATTTGGTACATCTGGTAATTGTTAAAGTCTTTATTATAGGAACTGGTAATTTTAAAGCTAAGGTCTTTTGTAAAATTAAGCGTAGCCCCAAGGTATACTTTTACCTGGTCTACAGCCGTTTTTTCACGGCCGCCATCTACTGTAGCAGCTACAGCATTACGGTTTCCTGCAATATTAAAGTTAGCATACCACTGCCCATAAGGGTTACGTGACGGGAAGAATGGCGGGTCTAATACCACTGAAGATGCATCGAGGCCTGTAGAAGGACTTGACATATCATACTTAAGATACGAAATATTAGATTCAAGCTTCAGCCAATCCGTTACCTTAAAATCATAATTCAGGCGAAGATTGTGTTGTTTCTTGCCGTCGTATGCGGTTTTAAGGGCTCCTACATCTTCTGAATAGCCGTAAGAAAGCCTGTAATTAGTTTTATCTGTGCTACCCGAAAGGCTCGCGGTCTGCATATTACTATACGATGTACCGAACATCTCATCATAACGCGAAGCGTTGCCAAGATATAAATCTCCCCATGCTGCGGTACTATAAATTCCCTGATAGCCCGATTGCATAAGCTCTAAATTTTCCCTGGTTTGCCAATTCCAATAGTTAGGGTATTGCCCATCCTGGTCGGCAGCTTCCAGCCATACCGTACCGTATTGCTGCATATTGGGCATTGGTGGTTTTATCCCAAGGGTATTAATACGCAGGGTGCTGGTAAAGTCTACCGTCATTTTGCCCGAAGCGCCTTTTTTAGTAGTAACCAGGATTACACCATTTGCAGCACGGGAGCCATAGATAGCTGCCGAACCGTCTTTAAGTACCGTGACTGACTGTATATCGTCCGGGTTCATGTTATAAAACGCCTCAAAGTTAATAGCCGGTACACCGTCTATAACCAGCAAGGGGGTTCCCCCGTTTGCCGATGTGGCACCCCTTATCTGCATCGCAATGTTTTCACGCCCGGGCCTTGATGAAGTACGTGTTACCACAAGCCCCGGGGTTTGCCCCTGTAATGCCAGCGCAGGGTTTGTTACCGCCCTGTCCTGAAATGCCTTTGACGTTACGGTTTCTATAGAACCCGTAGCGGTTACTTTCTTTTGCTGGCCGTACCCCACAATAACTACCTCTTCAAGAGTAGTCTGAGAAGGCTTCATTGTAATATTTATTTGGGCTTGCCCGGCCACGGGCACCTCCTGGTCCTGGAACCCTATACCAGTAAATACTAACACGGCATCTGCCGAGCCTATATTAATAGTGTATTTACCATCAATATCAGTAACAGCAGTAGTGTTAGTACCCTTTATTAATACAGATATACCGGGTATACCATATCCGTCCTCTGCTGATAGTACCGTACCGGTAACGGACTGCTGCTGTACCGAAAAATACAGCATTGATTTATCTCTGTTTTCCGCAAACGATTTAGTGAAACAGGAAATAAAAAAAACCATAGCAAAGGTGTATCCCCTTCGTCTGTATGATTTTTTCCCAATAGTTAAGTAATGGTTTACTTTCATTTATTGTTTGGTTTATAGTTTGGGTTATAACTTAATTCATTACGTCTTGGTAGCATAAAAGTCATGTTAGCCGTCCATAATTATCTTTTTACAATATTAATTATACACTTTTTAAACATTTAAAAATAAAACACCGATAATTTTATTAATGCGCACATTATCAGTATACAATGTTAGATAATTTTAAAAAAAACAGCTATAAATTATAGCTCAATCACTATAATTTATAGCCCATTTTAACTCTATTTTTAATAATTTCTTGTTAGGTATAACTATTTATATTTTGGTCCCTCCTCCGTTTTCAATAAACTGTGTGGGAGTTTGTCCAAAAAGCTCCTTAAACGTTTTAGTGAAATACGCAGACGAATTAAAACCGCACTTATGGGTAATCTCTTTAATTGAGTATTTTTTTGTAAGCAACAGTTCGGCCGCATGCTTTAATTTTATGGTGCGAATAAAATTACTCGGATTTTGCCCCGTCATGGCGTTAATCTTACGGTAAAACTGAGACCTTCCCATCTCTAACTGATTAATAACATCCTCGAGGGAAAAATCGACATTAGTGATGTTATCAAGCACTACTTTAGTAGCTTTATCCAGAAAAACTTCGTCCACGGTATTGGTGCTTACCTTGGTGGCTGGCATAGCCCCGCCAAGGCTTACAAACCGTTCGCGCGATCTTTTGCGCGCCTCCAGCAGGTTATTTATCCTGGCTCTAAGCACATTTATATTAAACGGTTTCGGCAAATATTCATCTGCCCCGGTATCATACCCCTCTATTCTGTCTTCTTCCAGGCTCCTGGCCGTAAGAAGAATTACGGGAATATGGCTTACCTCTAGGGTATTTTTTAACTGCCTGCACATTTCAAAGCCGTCCATTTGTGGCATCATTACATCGCTGATAACGATATCAGGATAATATTTCAGTATCATCTCTAAACCTGCAGCCCCATTTGACGCTTCTTTTACCCTAAATTGCCCCGCCAGTTCATTCTTTAAATGCGTACGCAGCTCTTTATTGTCTTCTACAATAATCACTAATGGGCGGTGTGTATCGGCGGCGGGAAGATCGTTTTCATCCAGTTGTAGTTTTTCTTCATTAGAAATGGCAATTTCATATTCAACTGATTTTATGGGATTGGTATCAATAACATAATCCAGGACATCACTTACACCTGCCGCTTTTTTTGAAGGCTTGAGGTCGAGCGGCAATAAAACGGTAAATACAGTACCAGCCCCTTCGGTGCTGCTTACACTAATGGTCCCTTTATGCAGCTCTACAAGCGCTTTAGTATAATTAAGCCCAATACCTGTGCCGGCCATACCGGCATCGGCATGGAAAAACCGCCTGAATACATCCTTAAGGTGTTCTTGTTTAAAACCGATACCGGTATCCGATACCGTAATCTTTACAAAACTTCTTTCTTTTTTACCCTTAGATTGTCCATTGCTTGTGGCTTCGCCAATTATTTCCAGGCTCAGGCCTACACTTCCTCCTGACGGGGTAAACTTTATCGCATTAGACAACAGGTTGGTGAGTATTTTCTCAAGCTTATCAGGATCCAGAAGTCCTACACGGGTTTTTACAGTACTATGGAAGACCACCTGTAGCCCCTTTGCCTTGGCCAGGTCTTCAAATAGTTTAAAAATGTCTTTGGTAAACTTTTCAACATTTACCCGTTGCAGTTCTAATGTGGCCTCTCCAAGGTCTACTTTCCTGAAATCAAGCAATTGGTTAACCAGGTATAACAAACGCCTGCTGCTGCGCTGTATAAGGAGCGCGGCATTTTTTACCTGTTCTGCATCATCGTATGACGACAATATACGTTCTACCGGGTTAAGTATTAATGTAAGCGGCGTACGGAACTCATGCGATACATTGATAAAAAACCGGAGCTTCATCTGGTCTAACTCATGCTCTTTTTCTTCACGAACCTTACGGGTATAGTAGCGCATACCAAACCATGTGCTTCCAATTAATATGATAGTGTATATTGTGTAAGCCCACCAGGTTTTCCATGGCGGTGGCAGTACAGTAATCTGTAAAGTTGTTTTTCCTGCCTCTTTCCAATTACCGTCTTCCGAGGAAAATACTTCAAAGGTATAGTTTCCTGGGGGTAAATTATTATAGTTAGCCATGCGTTCACTTCCTGCTTCAATAAGATTATCATGCAGGCCCACCATCCTATAGGCGTATTTTACACGCTCCGGGTTTTTATAATTCAGTGCAACAAAACCGAGGGTGAGATATCCTTCGTTATATTTAAGCTCCATTTCGTCCAGCGTTGAAACGGATTGCTTCAAAATAATCCTCCCATTAATCGTATCACCGGCATTAATTCTTTTATTGAAAAGCCTAATTTCAGTAATATATGGCGTAAGCGTTAAATTTTCCGCCTTTATGTCCGCCGGGTTAAAAATGTTGAATCCATTTATGCCTCCCGCTATAATACGTCCATTGCGTGTTTTGTAAATAGATTTACTTTGAAATTCAGTACCCTGCAAACCATCGTGGATATTAAAATTGGTAATTTTTCCATCAGACAATACAGAGAGACCGCTTTTTGTAGTAATCCACATCCGGTGCATTTCGTCTTCCTGTATCCCTACAATAAAATTGTTTGGTAACCCGTTGGCCACGGAATATGATTTTTTAAACTTAAAACCAGATGATAATTGATAGAGCCCTACATCGGTTCCAACCCAAATGTTGTGCGCGTAATCTTCAGTGATAAAGTTTACCCTTTTTTCATTTATGCTCTTAATTTCCAATCGTACAAAATTCATTTTTGGCGGCACAGCATTACTCTTGCTTAAGGTTGCGTAGCAGATGCCCTGTGCTGTACCCACTAACAAACGGTTGCTGCTATCGGCAAACAGCGAAAAGACAAAATTGTTAGTAAGACTTTTGGCATCTTTGGGGTCATTCTTGTAGGTATAAAAACGCTTAGTTAGAGGATCAAACAGGTTTAAGCCTGCACTTGATGTTCCAAGCCAAATCCTGCCCTTTACATCTTTCTCAATACACCATACTGTATTTTGACCTAATGAATACGGATTTGTAGGTTCATGCTTGTAGGCAGTACAGGAATGTGTAACAGTATTAAATTCGTTAATCCCTCCATCCCAAGTACCTATGTAAAGCGTATTGTTATCACCTTCTTCAAGACACAGAATCTTATCTGAACTCAATGAGGCCTTATTGCCCGGTGTAGCTCGGAAATAGGTAAAGCTTTTATCTTTCTCGTTAAAAAGGTTAAGCCCGCCACCATCTGTTCCTATCCATATTTTACCATCATGTGTTTCTATCATCGACTGTGCTATCCTGGTACTCAAACCTGAAGGCTCACCATATCTATAATAGTAATGTCCAAATATAGATTTAGAAGGAGCAAGTTTAGTAACTCCTTTGTTATAACTGGCAATCCAATAAATACCATCTTTATCCTGTAATATTTTACTGGGCTGGTTGTTGGGCAGCGAAAAAATATCTTCGTTGTTGTGCTGTATATGTTGTAAAACATTGCCTTCACTATTGAGAAGATAAATACCATCACCATCTGTAGAGACCCATAAAACTCCGTCTTTATCATTCAACACATGAAAGACAGGAACTGTTTTAGAAACACAAGATACCTTTTTCGAAGTATTAGTTTTTGGGTTGAATACATACATACGGGACAAATCATTACCCACCCAAAAGTTACCTTCAGCATCTAACGACAGCTGTTTAGGCAGATGCCCTAAAAAACCAGAGTCTGCTAAATCGATTGCGACCCTTGAAAATTTTTTTTGCGATATTTCAAAGCTATTAAGGTAATTACCGTCTGTAACAAACCATATCTTACCCTTATCATCTTTTACAAAATTGGCTATATTATCATTATCAATAGATGATCCATCTTCTGATTTACGATATCGTTCGAAATCGGGATGGAGAGAGATGTCAGAAGAAGTACCATTTATGCGTAACTTTATTAAACCATTTTTTGTACCTATATATAATGAATTATCCTCTTTATTAAACAGAATGCAATTTATAACCTCCCTGTAGCCTTTATCTTCAGAAAAACTTACCTTATAAAACTTCTGCTTTTGCTTATCGTAGATATTGAGTCCGCTTCCGGTACCTATCCAAAGTCGTCCCAGGGCATCTTCCGTGATTACATTTATACGGTTATTACTGATTGCATTATGTACTGTTAGTGAAGGACGAAAAATTTCAAAATCATATCCGTCAAACTTATTGAGGCCATCTATAGTACCGAACCATAAAAAACCCTCTTTATCCTGAAAAATTTCAAGGCATGTACTACTTGATAAACCATCTTCAGTTTCGTAATTTTCAAATTTAAGATTTGGGAGCTGTGCTAAAGCCTGAACACTAATGAAAATAATAAATAACAAAAATATCTTTCTGACAAGTGGCATATTAAACGTATAATATATGGTTCTCTAAAAAAATAACTACTATTTGTAATTAAATGTTTTCTCGGCAAGGCTAAAGGTAATAAACGCAAAAATTATAACTGAATAAAAGCCTGCTTCATATACAAAAATAATAATATTTAACAGGCATTAGGCCTACTGCAATTCTATTACAACACTGAATGAATAATGTTCCTACCTATTAATATTTTCAGGTTCGCTGTCCTTAGGTAGATAGATACAATCAAAATGCCGGGAACCACCCCGGCATTTATTGTGTAAAAAATACATTCATAAACAAATTTGTCGCCAAATTTTGATGCTGTAGAATGCTAATGCAATTTTAATAAAGCATCGGTAGAATTGCTTTATTTTGATCTCTTCTTTCGATAAATTATAATTCAATAATTATAACTTATTGTTCATTTTTAGAAGTACCAGCAAAAATTATCAGTGGTGCGATTTTTACATGATTACTCTTTATTCTCATTGAACAGCTCACTTAACTTTTGCTTTAATAAGTCTTTATCAGGTAAAGACGTCCTGTATTGTGCAACTAAGGTCGGAGATAAACTTCTGCTAAGTGCATATTCAACTACTTCATTATCTTTATCCTTACATAACAATATTTTTATAATGGAGGCTACCTTCTCAAATTGTTGTTCTTTTGTAGTTTCAGATTTTAGATATTGCTATGCAGCTTTATTTTTCCCGTCGCTTCTCTCTTTCTTTCATCCACAACTTTGGTATAGATTTGCGTAGTTTTTATACTCCTGTGTCCCAGTATTTTTGAACCAATTAATATATTGGTTCCACCGGCAATCTGTAATGTGGTAGGTATGCCTGAAACAATGGAAGGTTATAGTACACGAGGTACAAACGAGGTACAAAATTGAGCAAAACATCTATAAACAAAATTAAAGTTACGGATAACAAAAAACCAGTTAAATTACTTATTTATAATAATTTAACTGGTTTTATCTATGTTACTTAATGATATTTTGCGGCTGCTATTTACCGATACAGAAATTAGCAAATATATTACCCAGCAACTCATCATTGGTCACCTGCCCTGTGATTTCCCCGAAGTAATACAGCGCCTGGCGTATGTCTATAGCCATAAGGTCGGCGGGGAGATTGCTGCGCAGACCGTATTGCACTTTTTGTATTTCCTCAAGGGCTTTAATCAGGGCGTCGTAGTGGCGGCTGTTGGTTACAATTGTTTCGTTGTTGTGCAGTGCGCCTGTATTTACAAACGACAACAGTTTTGTTTTCAGTTCCTCTACCCCATCGTTGTTTTTGGCGGACATTAACAGCACATCAGGCACAGCCGAAAGTATAGCAGCAATCTGGCCTTCAGTATACAGGTCTTTTTTATTGCCCACCACAACCAGGGCTTTTTGCGGGTACTGGTTCTTTATCTTTTCAATTTCGAGCAGCACAGCGTTTATTGATGCTCCATCAGGCATAAACGGCGCAAGGTAAATCACCACCTGTGCCTGGGTTATTTTCTCGAAGGTCTTTTTAATACCGATGCTTTCCACCACATCTACAGTTTCACGTATCCCCGCCGTATCTATAAAACGGAAACCGATACCGCCTATAACAAGTTCGTCCTCTATCGTATCGCGGGTAGTCCCTGCAATGTCTGATACTATGGCGCGTTCCTCGTTCAACAGGGCATTCAGCAGGGTGCTTTTGCCCACATTGGGTTCGCCCACAATGGCTACGGGTATGCCGTTCTTAATCACATTGCCCACAGCAAAGGAATCGATAAGCCGTTTCAGTACAAACTCTATCCTGTTCAGCAGTTCGGTAAACTGCGAACGGTCGGCAAACTCCACATCTTCTTCAGAAAAATCAAGTTCAAGCTCTATCAGCGAGGCAAAGTTGAGCAGTTCCTCCCTAAGTTTGGCTATTTCGTTACTAAAGCCACCGCGCATCTGCTGCATGGCTATCTGGTGGCTGGCTTCGTTATCGCTGGCTACAAGGTCGGCCACGGCTTCGGCCTGGCTCAGGTCGAGCTTGCCGTTTACAAAAGCACGCAGGGTAAACTCGCCTGCCTGTGCCATACGGCAGCCTTTGCGAAGCAATAACTGCAGTATTTGCTGCTGGATGTACGACGAACCGTGGCACGATATTTCCACCGTATTTTCACCGGTATACGAGTTAGGGCCTTTAAACAGTGATAGCAGTACCTGGTCGTACACTTTGGCTCCTTCTTCTATGTATCCCAAATGCAGGGTATGCGATTTCTGGCGGGTAATGTCCTTACCGGTGGTACTCCTGAAAACCGAAGCCCCAAGTGAAATGGCGTCGGGGCCGCTAATGCGTATAACCGCTATGGCACCTGAGCCGGGTGGTGTGGCAAGCGCCACTATGGTATCGTGGAAAATCATTGTATCTGCTGATAATTTACCGGCAAAGATACGGCTTTTATGCGCGCGTTTACTATGGCTGAAAATGAGCACCGAACATTATTTTAGTGTTAATTATAAGGCAAAAAAGGTAAGAAAATGAGTAAAAAAACTGTATCTTTATAATGAAATCTTAAGTGTAAAAGCCATGAAAAAAATACTTTTCCCAACTGATTTTTCTGAAGCGGCCAAGACTGCATTTATCTATGCACTGAAGTTTGCCGATGCCCTGAAAGCCGAAATAACCATACTGCACGTATACGATTTGCCCATTGTAGACATACCCCCTATGCCCGAAACTACCCAGGAGGTTTTTGACGTGATAGAGCTGAACCAGTTCGAGAGCTTTAAGGAAGAACTACACGAACTGCATAACATAGCCGAAAAACGCAACTTCGGACACATAAGGCTAAAAAACGTACTGGAATACGGCGACCTTGTATACAACATAAACAAGCTGTGCGAAACCGACGATATAGAAATGGTGATAATGGGCACTAAAGGATCTTCCGGCATTAAGGAGGTATTTATAGGCAGCACTACGGGCAGTGTTATTGCCAATGCCAAAGTACCGGTGCTGGGCATACCCGAGTGTGCCGAATTCCACGGGATAGACACCATAGCATTTACTACCCAGTACAAAGACCGCGATAACGATGCCCTTACCAAAACTATAGAAATAGGCAGGCTGCTGGGCGCCCGCGTGCAATGCCTGTACATAAGCAATGACGATGACCCATCGGACATTGAGGAACTGATAAACGAATGGAAGATATACTACCGCGATGAAAACATTGACTTCTTTAATATACACGCTAACGACATAGAACAGGCCATACTTGATTTTACCGAAAACCAGCATGTGGGGCTATTGGTAATGCGTACCCATAAGCGCGGTTTTTTTGAGGGGTTATTCCATAGCAGCCTTACCAAAAAAATGGCCTACCATACCAAAACGCCGCTACTCATCTTCCGCGATGAAAAACAATAAAACTAACAAAATGCTTCATTACGGAGCATTTTTCTTTTTATAAGGTTTTACTGCAATTAACTTTAACAGTATTATTTATTTAGAATAAGTAAAAATAATTTGGTCAAAAGGGATTTGGTGTTTAGATTTGCACAATTATTTAGAATTAGTCTATCTAAACCAGATGTTGAAACCAATATACAGATCATTATACTTTCTTTTACCTGCACTTACCTGCGGTGTTTATGCGCAGGAAACACAAAAAGATTCCCTATCCACTAAGCTTGAAGAGCTGGTAATCACCGGCCAGTTTGAGCCGCAATCCTTAAAAAAATCAGTATATAACGTAAGGGTTATAACCCGCGCCGATATAGAAAACCGCGCCGCTAACAACCTTGCAGATGTACTTACACAATACCTTAATATTACCGTAAGGCCATCAGGGGCCGACGGGCGTTCGTCTGTATCCATGTTCGGGCTTGATGGGCAGTATTTTAAGATACTGATAGACAACATCCCTATTGTAAGCGAAAGCGGGCTGGGTAACAACGTAGACCTTACCCAGATAAACCTGGACAACGTAGAGCGTATCGAAATTATAGAAGGCTCTATGGGGGTAACGCACGGTGCCAATGCCGTAAGCGGTATACTGAACATTATTACCAAAAAAGGCAGTGCCAAAAAGTGGGAAACCTCGGCATCAGTACAGGAAGAAACCGTGGGTAATGAATATGATTTGTTTGATAAAGGCCGCCACATACAGGCGCTTCGTGTAGCCAATACCATTAACGACCATTGGTACGTAGCCGTGGGTGCTAACCGTAATGATTTTGCCGGATTTTTTGATAAATATAAAGGCAAGGATTATGTAGATACCAGTAACGATAACCTGCGTGGCTACAGCTGGCTGCCAAAAGAGCAGATTACTACCAATGCCCTTGTTAACTACAGCAAAGGGAATTTCAGGTTGTTCTATAAGTTTGAATATTTCCACGAAAATGTGGATTATTACAACCCAATAGTAATCCCTATTGATAACTACCCTTTTGAGAATACTTACTACAGTAAGGATAAGCGTTATATAACCAACCGCCAGCTGCACCACGTTAATGCCTTTGGTAAGCTGCTTAACCGTTATACGTATAACCTTTCGGCATCGTACCAAAACCAGAAACGCGACCAGGAAGATTTTAACTATTACATCCTTTCGCAACAGGAGCAGGACAATAACCGCTACACCTACCAGTCGAGAGACGTGCTGTATTCTACCGGTAACATAACCAACTTCTTTACCAACAAGCGTTTTGATATGCAGTTGGGTTATGAAGTAGTGCACGAAAAAGGTTTTGCATCAGCAGCTTCGGGTATGTTCCGCGATGACAACCAGCAAACCGAAGATGTAAATAAGGTACTGGCAAATTATGACGTATACGCTTCCGCAGAAATAAAATGTACCGACCGCTTCTCGCTGAGGCCTGGTGTGCGTTACTCGTTCCAGTCGGTATTCGATAACCAGTATGCATTGTCTCTGGGTAGCCGTTACCTGCTGAACCACGGTTTTGAACTAAGGGCATCGGTAGGCAAATCGTACCGTACCCCTAATTTTGACGAGCTGTATACCTACTTCGTAGACTCTAACCACAACGTGCAGGGTAACCCTACCCTTACGCCTGAACAGAGCCTTTCTTACGAAGCCAGTATTAAAAAGGACACCCGTACTGATAACTTCAGGCTGCAAAACAACCTTACTGCGGCTTTTATAAACGTAGACGACCGTATCAGCCTGGTACTGGCCTCTATAGACCCGCTGTGGCAGTACCGTTACCTGAACATCGACAAATACAAAATTGTAAACATATCGGCTACCAACCAGCTTACGTATAAAAACTTCGACCTGTCGGCAGGTGCATCGCTTATCGGTATTTCGCAGCAGATAAACACGGCTGCCCTGGGTTCATCGTCACCCGATGATTACCTGTACTCGCTAAACGTAAATTCAAGTGCTGCCTACCGTGTACCAAGCTGGAACACCCAGTTTGCCGTATACTACAAATACACCGGCAAGTACCAGCAGTTTATGGAAAGCACCGATGCCAATAATAACGTAACATTCAATAAAGGCACTATATCGGCCTACAGCCTGCTTGATGCTTCGATAATAAAATCATTCATGTCCCGCAAGCTGGAACTTACATTGGGTGCAAGGAACCTGCTTGATGTAAAGAACGTACAATCTACCGGCAGCAGCGGTACAGGCGTACACACCGCATCGGGTGGCAGCCTGCTCCTTGCTTACGGAACTTCATACTTTATAAAGCTTACCTACAATTTTAATTTCAATTAAATAAAACCATGAAAAAATGTTTCCTTTTTCTGTGCACCACCCTGTTACTGGCACTAACTGCCTGTAATGAGGACGACAATAAAACAAGCGCGCCTATAGGTGTTTCGTTTGCAAACCCATCACAAAACCTTAGCACCGATGCTACACAGGTACAAGTACTCTTCTCTTCCGAGGCTAAAGCCGCAGGTACGGTTACCGTAACGTTTACTACTACCGGTGTTACTTACGGTACAGATTTTACCACTACCCCGGCTGCTACAAACAACGTACTTAGCGTACCGTTTGCAGCAGGTGCTACTTCGGCTACGTTTACCTTTAACAAGCTGATAAACGCTATAGAAGGCGAAACTAAAAATGTAGTGTTTACCATTACTGAAGTTTCGGTTAACGCTACCATAAGTGGTAACACTACTACCCAGCTTAACTTCAACGAAACTGCATCATTAGGCTCTGCACTGGAACCCGGAACAGGTGGCGCTACACAGCCAAACCAGGTGTATGTAGACCTTAGCAGCGGAGGCCTTGCCACCGTGCCGCGTGTATCGTGGGATCTTGGTTTCTACGGTGGCGATGATTTCAGGATTGTACTGAACAGCTCACTTAAAATGTCGGCTAAGCAACTGTCTACAGCTAACATTGATGAAGCAGCTACAATAGATAACAACATGCTTATAGGCCAGGGCCAGGGTACACTTGCCTATATAGATAACGTTGTGGGTAACATAAGCGGTACTACTATTGCTGCGGTAAGCGACAACGAAGCCGATAACAAAGTATACCTTGTAAACCTGGGTAACGGCCCTTCGGCTACGCAGCCTGCCGCAGGTTCTGAAGGTTCTGCCGGTGGCCCGCACCGCGGCTGGAAAAAAATACGCATCCTGAAAAGCGGCAGCGACTACAAACTGCAATATGCCGATATAGATGCTACTACCCACCAGGAAGTTACCATTACAAAAAACAGCGCGTATAACTTTACATTCTTTAGTTTCACTACAAATGCTGTTACCAATGTAGAGCCTCAGAAAAACCTGTGGGATATTAACTTTACTACCTTCACTAACGTGGCACCCGGCACTACTACACCATACTACTATGCCGACTTTATTGTTACCAATACCAAAGGCGGTGCACGTTCTTACGAGGTGCTTACAACTGCTTTCAGCTATGACAGCTTTACGCTGGCTAATGTAGACAATACTAAGTTTACCGATGACCAGCGCAATATAGGCTCTAACTGGAGGAGTACCAGTGTTGTGGGGCCTGATGGTATACCGGTAGCACAGTTTGTACTGAAAACCGACCGTTTCTATATAATAAAAGACCCTAACGGCCTTATCTATAAACTGAAAATAACAGGCGGTGCCAGCGAAGCAGGCGAAAGGGGATTCCCTAAATTCCAGTACGCTTTACTGCAATAATTTTAAACCAAAACCTTAATCATCATTACGTATGAAATCAATAAAAGTATTACTGTTAACCCTGCTTACAGGTGCGTTAATCAGCTCATGTAACAAAGCAGCCGATAAGCCTGCCGAAGGTGCTGCTGCCGAACCTGCAAAAACAGAGACTACCGCCCTTAAAATCATTTCTTTAAACGGTGCCGTTACTGAGGTTATCAGTGCATTGGGCCACCAAAAAGAAATCATCGCGGTAGATGTAACCAGCACCTTCCCTGAAGATATTAAAACTACGGCCAAAGACCTTGGCCATACCAGCCGCATTACGCCGGAGAGCATTATAGCACTGAAGCCTACGCATGTACTGGGTACTGCCAAAGACATAAGCCCTGAGCTACAGGAAAAACTTAAAGCTGCCGGTATAAAAGTAGAAGCCTTTAACCAGGAGTTTACCATAGACGGTGCCAAAAAGCTGATTGCTGAAGTAGGTACTGCTATAGGCGTAACTGATGTTGCTGCACTTCAGGCAGCTATAGATACCGACCTGAAACAGGTAAAACCGGTAAGCCCTGCGCCTAAAGTACTGTTCATCTATGCCCGTGGCGCTAACATGATGATGGTATCGGGTACAGGCACTGCCGAAGACCAGGTGATAACCCTTGCAGGCGGTACTAACGCAGCTAAGGACTTTGCCGACTTTAAGCCGCTTACACCTGAAGCCCTTATAAAAAACAACCCCGATGTAATACTGCTGTACGATACCGGCCTTGAAAGCCTTGGTGGTAAAGCAGGTGTACTTAAAATACCGGGGGTTGATAAAACCACTGCCGGTAAAAAAGGTAACATCGTTACCCTTGACGGTGGTTTGGTACACAGCTTCGGCCCACGCGTAGGCCAGGCCGTTACAGCGCTGAATGCGTTATTGATAAATCCGCAAACGGCTACGAGTGCAAAATAAACGCATCATATTGCTTGCAGGCGGCGTTGTGGTATTGTTGGCACTGGCCATAGTATCGCTATACAGCGGGGTGTTTGTTTTTGAAAAACATTCGCTTACCGAAGTTATAGCGGCACTGATTAGTAATGACAATACCATAGATGCCTCCGAACGCTTTGTACTGCTTCAACTGAGGTTGCCCCGCATTGTTATGGGCATCCTTATAGGCAGCGCACTGTCGGTATCGGGTACCTGTTTGCAGGGTATGTTCCGTAATGCACTTGCCACGCCCGATTTGCTTGGCATTACTGCGGGGGCATCGCTCTTTGCAGCCATAGCCATAGTATTGGGCAAATATATAAAACCGTATGTCCCTGAGGCCATGCATTTTTCGTTCCTCAGCCTTATGGCCTTTGCAGGTGCGCTCCTTACCATGATGGCTGTGTACCGCATAGCCACCCAAAACGGGCGTACCAATATTATGATGATGCTCCTTACAGGGGTAGCCATCACAGCAATTGGGTTTGCCTGTATGGGATTACTTATTTACTTTAGCAGCGAAGAAGAGCTGCGCGACCTTGCCTTCTGGAACCTGGGCAGCCTTGCGGGCGCATCGTGGATAAAAAATGCTATACTGGCAGTTATCGTTATTATAAGCTACCTGATGCTGCTGAACAAAGGCAAAGCGCTTAACGCCCTTATGCTGGGCGAAAAAGATGCCATGCACCTGGGCATTTCTATAGAAAAGGTAAAAAAGCAGATAATAGTACTTACCGCTTTAATGGTGGGTACCTCCGTTGCTTTTGCAGGTACCATAAGCTTTATAGGGCTTATAATACCGTATATACTAAGGCTGGTTTTTAAATCAGACTACAACTACATACTACCGCTTTCGGCAGTATGGGGAGGAATACTGTTACTGGGTGCCGATACTATAAGCCGTACCATAGCCCCGCCTACAGAGCTGCCTATAGGCGTGCTCACGGCGTTTATGGGTGCACCCATATTCATGATTATTTTGATAAGGACCCGTAACCAGATGTAATTATGTTACAGGCAAACGAACTTACATACCGCCACAAAACGCATACCCTGTTACAGGACGTGGACGTAGCCCTGCATAGTGGCGAACTGCTGGTAATAGCAGGCCCTAACGGCGCCGGAAAAAGTACCCTGCTGAGCCTGCTGGCCCACGAAAGCGGCAAGCACAGCGAAGCCATAGTTTTTAAACAGAAAGCGTTTAAAAACTGGGACAACGAAGAACTGCCGCGCCATAAGGCCAAGTTTTCGCAGAGCTATAACACAGACATACCCCTTAGGGTGCACGATGTGGTGCTTATGGGGCGTTACCCTTATTTTAATACCAAACCTTCACAGGCAGATGAAGACGCCGTACTGAGGGCAATGGAAGAAACTGATGTGCTTCCGTTAAAGGAGCGCGATTACAACTCGCTTTCGGGGGGAGAAAAGCAGCGGGTACACCTGGCGCGTGTTTTGGCACAGCTGGATAATGACATCCAGAACAGGCTGCTGTTTTTAGACGAACCCCTTAACAACCTCGATGTGCTGCACCAGCACAGGATACTCCACCGCGTAAAGGATTTTACCGAGAAAGGGAATGCCGCCGTAATGGTACTGCACGACCTGAACCTTGCTGCCTGCTTTGCCGACCGCGTTATGCTGCTGCAAAGGGGTAAGGTAGTGGCACACGATGCACCGGCCAAAGTATTTACCCGCGAAATCATCAGCAGGGTGTATAACTTTCCGTGCACGGTATGTGCTAACCCTGTAAACAACAATCCGTTAATTATTTTTGGAACTTAAAAAAATTAAACACCATATTATGAATGCTGCGACCCACACGTTAAAAGAACAATGGCAGGCCCTTAAAGCCGAAAACCCACACCTGCGCATACGCAATGCCGCTGAAAAGCTTGGCGTTAGCGAAGCCGAACTACTGGCTACACAGGTTGGAGAAAATGTAGTACGCCTTCGCCCTGAATTTGCCGCTATCCTTAGCGAAGCAGAGGCACTGGGCAAAGTAATGGCGCTAACACGTAATGATGAATGCGTGCACGAGCGTAAAGGTACTTACCTTAACCCTGACTTCAGCAACCCGCATGCCGGCCTGTTTGTAGGTGAGGATATCGACCTGAGGATATTCCTGGGCCACTGGGCTAAAGCATACGCTGTAACAGAGCAAAGCGAGCACGGAGAGCGCAAAAGCCTTCAGTTCTTTGGGAAAGACGGCCTTGCCATCCACAAAATATACCTTACGGCAGACAGTAACGCTGAGGCTTTTGATGCCCTTGTTGCTAAATATATAGCTGAAGACCAGTCTGCTAACGAAGAGGTTACAGAAGTGCCTCTTGTTATCAATGAGAAGCCGGATGCCGAAATTGATGTTGAAGCATTCAAACAAGCATGGTCTGGCCTTAAAGACACACACGAGTTCTTCGGTATGCTGAGGAAATTTGGTGTAACCCGTACCCAGGCGCTTCGCCTTGCTCCTAATGAGCACTTTGCCAAGAAAGTAGATAAAGATGCCGTAGTAAAAATGCTTGAAGGCGCTGCTGCAACAAAGCTGCCTATTATGTGCTTCGTGGGTAACAGGGGTAACATACAGATACACACAGGTATAGTACGTAAAACTATGTGGCATGGCCAGTGGTTCAACGTTATGGATCCTGATTTTAACCTGCACCTGGACATGGATAAAATAGCCCAGACCTGGATAGTACGCAAGCCTACCGAAGACGGTGAGGTTACTGCTATTGAGGTGTTTAACGAAATGGGTGAAATCATTGTCCAGTTCTTCGGGAAGCGCAAGCCGGGCATCCCTGAATTGCAGGAATGGAAAGAACTTATCGTTTCGTTATAGATAGTTAAGTTATTTAGTTTTGTCCAAATGCCGCTCCGGGAAAAATCCCGGAGCGGTTTTTTTATGGATTTATAGTTGTTGGTTGTCAGTTGCTGGTTGTTGGAAGCTTCCTGTCGCTGGTGCGAGTGTTCCATTTCGAGCGGAGGTACGGAGCCGAGAAATCTCATTAATCACAGCTTCTGGTACCATGGGCGATAAAAAAACAAATAATAACAATGGCTTAAACGCATTAAACAACAGTTTTACTATTATAGCCGTTTTTTTAAGATGAAGAAAATTACTACCATAATAGTGGCATTGCTGCTATCGTCAATGCTATATTCCCAGCAGAAAGGTACACAGATAGCCTTCCTGGCCGATGTGCATTTGCAGGATCTCTACGGGCAGCTTGCCGATACCGATTATAAAGGCATAACCAACCCTGCCAACGGTAAACCCGTACTGATGCGTACCATGGATGCGCAGCTGCACAGCACGCGTATTTTTAATGAGAACTATTTTGCCTTTTTGGCAGCGCTGGATGATATTGCCAAAAGGGGCGTGAAACTCGTGGCTCTGCCCGGCGATTATACCGATGACGGCCAGCCCATACACCTGCGCGGGTTGCAACGCATACTTAACGAGTACAGCAATACATACGGCATACAATTTTTCATAACCACCGGAAACCACGACCCGGTAGCCCCGTGGGACGCTCCCGCAGGTAAGGACGATTTCTTGGGTGAAGGAGGTAAAAACCAACCCATTTTCAGTAAAGAGGGATTGTATAAAAATACGGATGCGAATACCCTCCCGGCGGTGATTACTAAGGATATTGCCACCATGGGGTACGACGGCATCAGCAGTACGCTGAAGGATTTCGGGTTTTACCCGCAGCCGGGTTACCGATTTTGGGCAACGCCGTTCAGCACTTACAATTATGATGATTATACTTTTGGCAAAGCATCAAATGAAGCGGCCTATACTACCCGTAAATATGAGGTAAGCCCCGGCTATGTTGTGCCCGATGCCAGCTATGTTGCCGAACCTGTAGCCGGACTTTGGCTGCTGGCCCTGGACGGCAATGTATACATCCCGAAAAAGAATGCCGACGGCAATGCGGCTAACCCGGCAAACTATTCAGGGGCGTCCATTGGTTATAATAATGTGATGCGCCATAAAAAGCATTTGATAGAATGGGTAAAAAACATTGCCGCAGAAGCCGAAAAACGCGGCAAAACCCTAATAGCCTTCAGCCACTACCCTATGGTGGAATATAACGACGGGGCATCGGGTCAGATAGAACAACTTCTGGGCGAGGGCAAATGGCAGATGGAGCGCGTACCGCATGAGGATGTGGCGCAGGCTTTTGCCGATGCGGGCATAAAAATACACTTTGCGGGTCACATGCATATTAACGATACGGGCATCCGCAAAACGGCTAATGGCAACACGCTGTTCAACATACAGTCGCCCTCACTGGCGGCATACATACCTGCGTATAAGTTGCTTACCCTGCACGATAAAAATCGCATGGAAGTAGAAACCGTAGTGATAAAAGACGTACCAAGGTTTAATGAGTTGTTTGGGTTGTACAAAATGGAATATACCCATCTGCAAAGCATAGGTGCCAAAGACATCTGGAACAAGGCCATACTTGAAACCACAAGCTATAAGGAGTTTACGCAATTCCACCTGAGGGAGCTGGTACGCCTGAGGTTTATCCCGAAGGAATGGCCTGAGGAGTTTGTACAAAACTTTACTGCCAAAACAGGTTATGAACTGCTTGTAACTGCCGTGGGTAATGGCAATATCAATGCAGTGCTGAAAAAGGAAAAGCTTAGTAAAAAGGAATTGGAAAGCTGGACGGGTGCCGACTGGGTGTACGACCTGTACCGCCTGCAAAGCGCCGATTGCCTTGCCCTGGAAGACATCGGGAAACAGCGCCTGAAACAGTATAACCTCATCATTAAACATCAAAATAAGCTTAAACAAACAGATAAAGTAATAGCTTCTTATACTTTGTTTTATAATATTTTTGATATGCTTCAAAAAGGTGACCCCGCCGGGAATTTCTCTATTGATTTACTGAAAGGTACTATCACTAAAAAATAAAACGGGACAACTCTTCCATTTCGAGCGAAGCTTTAGCGAAGCCGAGAAATCTCAAAATATTCATTTTTAAAGAGATTTCTCCCGATGGTCGAAATGGAAGAGCAGACCCGCTTCCGTTACAGGAAACTCCTGTTTATTTTACTTTACCTGAAACCGGGTTAACCCTGAAATAGGTATTCTTATCAAATGAAATATGATACGTTGAATTGAAAAACGTACTCGGCAAATAATAATCGGTAGTGATTATCTGCGCCCCTGATTTTTTAGCAGCTTCAAAACGGCTGTAATCGTTTTTACGGGCCTCTTTAGTATCGGCATCGGCACGCGTACGGATGATGTAGCCCTTCTCTACCATTTCTTTAATATTATCTTTCTGCGGTTCGTTTAAGAACATGGCAGCCGCTTCGGGCGTACCCGGCTTTACGTTTACAAAAGCCACACGGCCTTTAAGCGAAGGATGCCCTTTCATGTACAGGTCGCGCTTTTCGCCATTATTATCCAGTATAAACATAAACCTGCCACGTGCTTGTTTCAGCGTAGGCCAGTTACCTTTCAGTACGGCTTCTTCAAGAGTTTTGTAGTTGCCGCGTACCATATCAGGCGTTATCAGCTTGTCCTTGCCCAGGTTTTTAATAATGGTAGCATCTACAGCATCATACACCTGTGGCGAATACTTTTCGGCAGTACCGCCCAGCTTGCTGTCTTCATCCTTTGGTTCCAGGGTAATGAATATAGGTTCGTGGCCGGGATGTGTATCACTCCATTTTTTAAGGGCAATAAGCAATTCATCAAACGTAGTATACCACGTACGGAAATCCACATCCGTCATATGGAACACCTTAAAGCCTGGCTTATCCATAGCGCCGTTATTATTATAAGGAGTTGTAGGCTTGGCCAGCTCCAGCCCTTTCGGGTGGGCATACCTGCCGCCCTGTGTATCGGCATAAATGTCTATCTCCAGGTTACGCAGGCCCATATCCAGCTGCTTGGTGGTTTCTATATGGTCGTATTGCAGGCCGCTAAGGTCGCGCGCGGTATCAAGCTTATGTATGGCTTCATACAGTTGCGGCTCTATAGCCTTGCGGTAGCTGTTGTGCGAACCGATAACCTGTACCTGGTTCAGTTTAAGGTTGTCGTTTTGCGCCGTGGCAGAAAATGAAAAGCCTATGCCGAGAGCCAGCACAAGCGGTAATTGAAAAAATTTCATATCGGGAATTTAGTGTATTGTTCAGGATTTCAAAGCTACTCCCCCATTATTACAGCCATGTTACCAAAACAGGAACAAAACTGCAACCTACCGTCAATTTTATGTTAACAAAAACCAACCAATGCTTGCTTTTAAAACGTTATAGGAGCTAACATAGGTTAGGTTTGTAAACATCTTCTTAATTTAAAAATAACCTTTAAAAAAAACGTTTCCGCCCGTTGTTGAGTTATTTCGCAGCTAACTTTTTTATCCTGTAAAAGACCTGAATTTTACAATAAAACAAAACTACTTTGCCTATGATATAACCCTTTTTGGCACGCCCAAAACAAAAAAGGGCCGCAACTGCTGCAACAGTTACGGCCGGAGTATTAAGCCATGTATAAACAAACAACTTAAAACCCAATGTATTTTAAAACTACACATTTCAACCTTAAAAAGTATTGCTTTATAGCACCTGCCCTACTGGCTTTACAGGCCGGGTACAGTGCTGAGGCAAACGCAACGGTAAATATAAGCACAAATATGCTTACCGTAGCAGCAAAAGCCACTAAGGCCGCTGCATTTCAACAAACTGTAAAAGGACGCGTACTGGATGAAGCCGGTATGCCGCTGCCGGGAGCTACCATTATAAATAAAGCCACCGGAAAAAATACCGTTACCGATATGGACGGTAACTTTGAAATTGAAGCCGCACAGGGCGCTGCCCTTGAAGTGGTTTTTATGGGTTTTGCTACCCAAACCGTTACTGTAAACGGCGGTGAAATCACCGTAAACATGAAATCTGATGCTAACGAGCTTCAGGAAGTGGTACTTATAGGTTACGGTAACCAGACTAAAAAAGACCTTACAGGATCTGTAACACAGCTTAGTACCGAGCAGTTCCGCCAGGGTGTAAACATCTCTGCCGATAACCTGCTTCAGGGTAAGGTAGCCGGTGTACGCGTAGTACCTACCAGCGGTGAGCCCGGTGCAGGTATTAATGTAAGTATACGTGGTATAGGCTCTATACGTAGCGGTAGTACTCCGCTATTTGTGGTAGACGGCGTGCCGCTTACTAATGACGACGCAAGCCCGTCGGGCCCTAACATGGGTTTTGGTTCATCATCTGCCAAAAACCCGCTTAACTTTTTGAACACAAGCGATATCGAATCGATGACCGTGCTTAAAGACGCTTCTGCCGCTGCCATATATGGTGCTCGTGGTAGTAACGGTGTGGTAATCATCACCACTAAAAAAGGCGCAAAAGGCGAAGCCAACTTTACTGTGGATTCGTACCTTGGTTATTCATCGGTAGGGCACAAAATAGATGTACTTAGCGCAAGCCAGTACCGCAATGCACTTACAGAAACCGGCGGCGACCCTGCATTTGACCACGGCGGAAATACTGACTGGCAGGATGTAATATACCGCACTGCCGTAACCAAAAACAACTCTTTCTCGTTCTCTAAACAAACGAATACCGGTAACTACTATGTATCGCTTTCGCAAATGGACCAGGAAGGTATTGTACACAACAGCGGCTTTAAGCGTACTACCGGAAGGGTAAACGTAGCCGAATCATTCCTGGATAACAAACGCCTGCGCGTTAAGGCTAACCTTACCGCCAGCGAAACCAAAGACAGCGGCGTACCTACAGGTGACGACGGCGGTAGCGACGGACAGCTTATCATCCACGCGCTGATGGCTAACCCTACCCGTTCAGTATTCGACGAAAACGGAGAGTACACTAACTTTAACATGAACGCCCACTACAACCCTGCTTACCTGCTAAGCGTATACAGCGATGAAACCCGCACTACACGTATACTGGGTAATGTAGAAACATCGTTCCGTATTATAGACGGGCTTGAGTATAAGCTGAACGTAGGTATAGACCGTTCTATGTCTGAAAGGAATACTACCATGTACCCTAACCTTACCGACCGTTTCCCTAACGGACGTTATGTACAGGGTAATATGGAGTCTAAAAGTTCACTTTTAGAACACTACCTTACCTACAACCAAACGTTTGGTGTACATAAGTTTGAAGCCCTTGCCGGTTTCTCTTACCAAAAATTTGAGCGTAGCGGTACCAGCTTCATCATGGACGGTATTGCCGACCAGGACACAGGCGTAAACCCTGCAGATAACCCTGCATTCCAGGGTACACAGGCCGGTGTATCGGGTTATGCACAGATAAACGAGCTGCAATCGTACTTCGGAAGGATAAACTATACCTTTAACGATAAGTACCTTGTAACGGCTTCATTAAGGGCAGATGGTTCTACACGTTTCGGTAGCAACAACAAGTACGGTTACTTCCCGTCGGCTGCACTTGGCTGGAACATTTCGCAGGAAGACTTCCTTAAAGATTCTAAAACCCTGAACAACCTGAAGCTTCGCCTAAGCTGGGGACAAACCGGTAACCAGGACGTACAGAACAAGCAGACAAAGGCTGCTTATGCACTTAGCCCGTCAGAAGGTTATTACCTGTATGACGACCTGGACCTTGTAAACGGTATATCGGTAGTACGTACGCCAAACCCTGACCTTAAGTGGGAAGTGGTTACCCAGTACAACGTAGGTACAGATTTCAGCTTCCTGAACGATAAGCTATACGGTACTGTTGATTACTTTAACAAGACCACTACAGATGCTATCCTTTACATCCCTGCCCCGGTACTTAGCCCTACAACTTATGTATGGACTAACATAAACAACGGTAAAATAATAAACAAAGGTGTAGAGGTAATGCTGGGTTCTAAAATCATAGACACACAGGATTTCTCTTGGTCTGTAGACGTTAACGGTGCTACCCTTAAAAACGAAATTAAAGACCTTCCTGTATCTGAAATACTTTCGGGTACAGTATCTGGCCCGGGCCAGAGCGGTGTATTGGCTAACATATACAAAAGCGGATATGCAGCCGGTTCATTCTACCTGCTTAAGTTTAAAGGATTTGACGAAAACGGCGCTGCCACTTACGTAGACAAAGACGACAATGGTGTTATAGACAACAACGACCGTTTTATAAAAGAAGGTGCACTGCCTAAGTTTACCTACGGCCTTAACACTAACCTGCGTTATAAGAGCTTTGACTTCTCTATGTCTATCATAGGCCAAACCGGCGGTTACCTGCTAAACAATACCGGCCTTAACGCGCTTAACATTAACAACCTTGCATCAGACAGGAACGTAGCTACAGATTATTACAACAGCGGCGCTAACCCGTCTAACTCTCCGCAGGTATCTACACTATACCTTGAAAAATCAGACTTCCTGCGCCTTAACAGTGCACGCCTTGGTTACACCTTTAAGCACCCACGCGTTAACTGGCTGCAAAGCCTCAACCTGTACGTAACCGGTACTAACCTGTTTACCATTACAGATTACACAGGCTACGACCCACTTATTAACTCGCCAAAATCGAGCGGTGGTAACCAGAGTATCGGTATAGACTACGGTGCATACCCTACCTCAAGGACAATCATATTAGGTGCAACCCTGAAAATATAATTACTATGAAACTGAATAAACATAAAGGAAAACTTTTACTTACAGCCTTTACAGCAATTATCCTTGCAGGCTGTACATCGCTGAACGAGCAGGTGCTGGATGAAGTGCTGGGTTCAGATGCTTCAGATCCTGCCGGTGCCCTTGCCGCAGCCTATGACCGCCTTGGCGACGGAACTTTTGTAGATAACGGTGGTATGATAGCCATGCAGGACTATGCCAGCGACATGTCGTTACTGCCTACACGAGGCAGTGACTGGGGCGACGGCGGAAAATGGCGCGCCATGCACGAGTTTACCTGGGCTCCTGATAACCCGGTAGTAACCACTAACTGGAACAACCTTACCAATGGTATCTCTCGTTCGCTTACGGCTATAAACATCATTAGTGCAAGTACTATAGACCAAAAAGAGCTTTTCCTTGCCGAAGCCCAGGGACTGCTTGCCTTTTATACCTACCATACGCTGGATCTTTTCGGGCAGGCTCCGTACCGCAACCCACTGGACCCTAATGCGCCATTGGAAATACGTAAGGCCGATACTGCTATAGACGAACTTATTGTAGAAGTAGAAGGCCTGCTGCCTAACCTTGCCGATATGAACACCCAGGGTACACACCACGGCCGTTTTACAAAACAGGCGGCTTATGCCCTGCTTAGCTCTATGTACCTTAACCGTGCCGTATTTAAAGACCGTTACAATACCAGCGCTTCTTTTAACTTTAACGAGGCGGCTGTAAACGGCAGCGGTACCGATATGGACAAGGTTATAGAATACACAAGCGCCATTATCAACTCTGGCCTGTACAGCCTGGAAAGCAACTATTTCCACAGCTTTGACATTGATAATACTAACGGTAGCGAGCTTATTTTTGCCATAGTGCAAAAAATAGACTACGTACACAATGGCGATAACGACCTTGCCTACATGAGCTGTGAGCGTAACCAAAGGTGCTCATCCGGTAACAGGGGTACAAACGGTTCTTGCCTTACACCTGAGTTCTTTGCTACATGGGACGGTTTCCATGACGACCCAAGGTTCTCAAGGCACTACCAGTACAGCGACGGTACCTGGTTTATGAATGACGGTACCGACGTAAGCGTACCGGCTACAAGCATAGTACCGGGCACACAAAACCCTTGGTTCCACTTTAACAGGGGTATACTGTCAGGTCAGCAATACGGCCCTAAACTACTATCGGGCGGTACACTTGAAATGGTAGACGGCAGGATAAAAGTATCGCAACTGGTGTGCGAAAAGAGTACCACCACTCCTATGAACTTTACCCCGGCGCTTAACTTTGATAACCCTACACAGGCTGTGTTTGCACAAAACCAGATTAACCGTGGTGCACGTTGCTTTAAATATGAATTTGACCCTGAAGAAGGTAACGGTTCCAGCAACGTAGACATATCACTGTACCGTTTGGGAGGTATCTACACCATGAGGGCTGAGGCTTACATGCGTAAAGGTAACAGCGCTGCTGCCCTTGCCGACATTAACATACTGCGCACCAGCCGTACACGTGAGGCGCTTTATGGCAATGCACCGGGTGTAGCCATACCGTCTATAACCATGGATATCCTGTACAGGGAAATAGGATTTGAAACCTACTGGGAAATGTGGAGAAGGCCGCAAATGATACGCTTTGGTAAGTATGAGCAGGCACTTCCGGGTTCTGCAAAACCGGCTACCGAGCCGTACAGGAGGATTTTCCCTATACCGCAGTCTACTATGGATATTTCTAAAGACTTTACCCAAAATCAGGGTTACCCGAACTAATATTTATACCAAATAGTTCCTTATACAAAGGGCTGCCTTACCGGGCAGCCCTTGTTGTTTTTGCATTAGTCTACTAAATCTATATTTTTACAATATTATCAATAAAATAGCTTTTAAAATGAAATAAATTCAAAACTATTAGGATAAAGCGTAAATATTACTGAAATTTGTTTCGCAATACGCCAAACAAGTGGAAAATATCCTTCTCATACTTGCCGGTTTTATTATAGGCAGCTGCGGTACCCTTATAGGTGCCGGGGGCGGGTTTATCCTTGTGCCTCTGTTGCTTATTTTTTACCCTGAGTTGGGCACCGAGCGTATTACGGCAATCTCTATGGCGGTAGTATCGCTTAATGCCATTTCGGGTACGGTAGCTTATGCCAAATCTGGCCGAATAGACTATAAGGCCGGTATAAGCTTTGGGGCATTTACCATACCTGGTTCTATACTTGGGGCTATTTTGGTAAAATACATCCCACGCGATGCCTTTAGCGTAGTTTTTGGGGTATTGCTGGTAGTACTGGCGGTATACCTTTTTTACAAAAACAGCAGGTCATTAAAAACCGACACAACAACGACAAATACCAAAGGGCTTACCACCCACTCCTTAACCGATAAAAGCGGCGCAACGTTTACCTATAGCTTCAGTAAAATGAAGGGCAACCTTATCAGTGTAGTGGTAGGTTTTATATCGCCTTTGCTGGGTATAGGTGGTGGTATTATCCACGTACCGGCCATGGTAAACTGGCTGCGTTTTCCTGTACATATAGCCACGGCTACTTCGCATTTCATTCTTTCGATAATGGCTACAGTAACCGTGATTACCCACATAACCGAAGGCACATATAACAGCCCCGGAATAGTGAAACTGATAGTGCTGCTTGCCGCCGGTGTGGTACCGGGTGCCCAACTGGGTGCACACTTTTCTAACAAGCTGAAAAGTTCAGTTATACTACAGGCGCTTTCGGTATGCCTTATTATTGTTGGGGTAAGGATATTTATCCGATAACACTACTCTACCCTGTCTAACACTTCCTGGTGGGCGGTATTCTTGTTTTTGTAGTACCAAACATTGTTTTTCCCTTTTACCATTTCGCCAAATTTTATGGCCACGGCACTGTCGGTCAGGGTAAAAAACAGCTCTTCCTTATACACCTCGCCTTCGGCAGATGAAACCGCAATAACACGCGCGGCATTCCCCGAAATAACACCTTTATACGTACTCTGCTTTTTATCTTTTTCATAAGGCTTAAGCAGCAGGTTACCGCTAATGCTGTCGCCCATACGGTTCAGGTCGAAAGCCAGGGTATCGCGTAATACCATGTTTCTGGTAGTATCGTTAAACTCCGTTACTTTTAAAAAGCGTTGGTATCCGTTTACGGTTTCGGGCTGTGGTACGGCATCACCTATTACCACATCGCCTGTCCCCTTTGCTTTATCGTTACACGAAGCAAACAGCATAGGGACCATTGCTAACAGCATAATTATCTTTCTCATAACTACAACAGTTGCAAATGCCGTACCATAAAATGAACTGATTTAAGCTTTTTTGATTGAAGCGAGAAATAGGGATTTTTGTCCCATATTTTAGCTTTTTTACAATGCATAGCAGCGCTACGGAGTAAAAAAACAAGTAAAATATGGGATAAAAAGACCATTTTACAGCCAATTGAAAAAAGCTTAAATCAGTTCAAAAAAATAGCCCCAAAATGGGGCTATTTGTAGTATCTGTTTTAAAGGCTATTTGTCGTCGTCTTCATCGTCGTCATCCTCATCATCGTCATAATCACGATCTTCATCATCGTCGTCATCGTCATCATCATCGTCGTCATCCGAATCATCATCATCATCGCCATCACTGTCACGGGAACCTGATTTTTCCTTCTTAGGGGTATCATCATCGTCATCGTCACCGCCCATTTCCAGGTCTTTTAGTGCATCCATGTCATCTGCCGGCTCGTCGATGTCGTCATCGTCAAAATTCTCTATCCTGTCGGCAAGTTTAGTGCTTACCTTAACAAGGTAAATAGTGTCTTCGGTCTTAACCTCTACGGCTTCAATAGTTTCGTTTTTGGCATTCTTAAAACGGATGATGTGCGAATCATCATAGCCATCGGGAAACCGTTCAACCAGCAGGGTCAAAATTTCGTTTGTAAGCTTGGCGTAATCAACAATAACTCTTTTCATATGTCAATTATAAATCTAATAGGTACGCAAATATAAGAGGTGCAACGATAGTAGCATCACTTTCAATAATAAATTTTGGCGTATTTATATCAAGTTTACCCCATGTTATCTTTTCATTAGGCACAGCGCCTGAGTATGAACCATAACTTGTTGTAGAATCTGATATCTGGCAGAAATAGCTCCAGAACGGCACATCGTGCATCTCCATATCCTGGTACAGCATAGGCACCACACAGATAGGGAAATCACCGGCTATACCACCACCTATCTGGAAGAAGCCAATACCGTTATCGCTGTTTTTAGTATACCATTCTGCCAGGAACGTCATGTACTCTATACCGCTTTTCATGGTGCTTGCCTTAAGCTCGCCTTTAATCACGTAAGACGCAAAGATATTACCCATGGTACTGTCTTCCCATCCCGGTACTATAATAGGCAGGTTAGCTTCGGCAGCAGCATACATCCAGCTGTCTTTAAGGTCTATTTCATAGTACTCCTCCAGCACACCGCTAAGCAGCATTTTGTACATAAACTCATGCGGGAAATAACGCTCGCCCTTATCATCTGCATCTTTCCATATCTTATAAATATGTTTTTGCAGGCGGCGGAATGCTTCATGCTCCGGAATACAGGTATCGGTAACACGGTTAAGGCCACGCTCCAGCAGGTCCCACTCCTGTTGCGGGGTAAGGTCGCGGTAGTTAGGTACCCTTTCGTAGTGGCTGTGTGCCACAAGGTTCATAATATCCTCTTCAAGGTTTGCACCCGTACATGAAATGATCTGTACTTTATCTTTACGGATCATTTCGGCAAATATTTTACCCAATTCTGCTGTACTCATGGCACCGGCAAGGGTAACCATCATCTTGGCACCGTCCTGCAGCTGCTTTTCATAAGCTTTTGCCGCATCTACAAGTGCTGCCGAGTTAAAGTGCAGGTAGTACTTTTCGATGAACTGGCTTATTGGTCCTTTGTTCATTTGTTTGTTGTATTTTAGTTTATCAATGTCTTTTTACTTGTCATTCTTACCCTCTACCTCATAGCCCAGTATCTTAAGGATATCCGGGGCCTGCTGCTGCTCAGAGAACACTTCTGTAGCCAGGAAGCCGTTTTCGTCCCTGTCTATAAGTATATGCTTCGGCTGCGGTATAAGGCAGTGGTGAAGCCCGCCAAAACCACCTATGGTTTCCTGGTAAGCCCCCGTATTAAAGAAGCCAATATACAGCGGCTTATCTTTACTGTACTTAGGCAGGTATATGGCGTTTAAGTTTTGCTCAGAGTTGTAATAATCGTCGCTGTCGCACGTAAGGCCGCCCAGCAGTACGCGCTCGTACTGGTCGTTCCAACGGTTTATGGCCAGCATAATAAAACGCTTATTTATGGCCCATGTATCCGGTAGTGTAGTAATGAAAGACGAATCTATCATGTTCCACTTTTCACGGTCGTTTTGCTGTTTCTGGTAAAGCACTTTGTATATGGCACCACCACTCTCACCTACGGTAAACGATCCGAATTCAGTAAAGATGTGCGGCACATCTACCTCGGCATCTTCACAGGCAATTTTTATCTGGTTCACAATCTCATCGATCATGTACTGGTAATCGTATTCAAATGCAAGCGAATTCTTAATAGGGAAACCGCCGCCTATGTTAAGGCTGTCCAGCGAAGGGCACTCCTTTTTAAGGCTTACGTACACTTTAAGACATTTGGCAAGCTCGTTCCAGTAGTACGACGTATCCCTGATACCGGTGTTGATGAAGAAGTGCAGCATCTTAAGCTCCAGGTTCTTGTTTTCCTGTATCTGCTTACGGTAAAAAGGTACAATATTTTTATAACCGATACCAAGGCGCGATGTATAGAACTCAAACTTCGGTTCTTCCTCGCTGGCAATACGGATACCGATTTTAAACTTGCCAGGAATTTGTTCCTGTAGCAGGTCCAGCTCCTCAAAGTTGTCTATGATAGGAATAGTCCTGCTGTGGCCGTTGTTTATAAGCCTGGCTATATTGCTTATGTACTGGTCGCGCTTAAAGCCATTACAAATAACATACGTGTTCCTGTTTATTTTACCGTTTTTAAGAAGGTTCTCTACAATATCTACGTCAAACGCAGCAGAGGTCTCTATATGGATTTTATTCTTAAAAGCTTCGTTAAGCACAAATTCAAAGTGCGAACTCTTAGTACAGTAGCAGTAGTAGTACTTGCCTTCGTACTGGTTTTTTTCCATGGCATTGCGGAACCAGTCCTTAGCCTTGCGTATGTTGTTAGAAATTTGTGGCAGGTAGGTAAACTTAAGCGGTGTACCATACTGCTCCACAAGCTTCATAAGATCTATATTGTGGAACTGCAATTGGTTTTCCTTATTAAGGGTAAACTCTTCCTGCGGGAAGTAAAATGTTTGGTTAATAAGGTCAGAATATTTAGTGTTCATTATCAGAATGTTTGTAAGTGACTATAAAATTTAAGATCTTGATCCCTAAAGTTATCTTCTGCTATTCAAACCCTGATATTGGCATAGCGTATCTGTAGCTTTTCGCGGCTGCAAAGTATGTTATACAAAATTTCTGCAAACAATACGTTGCTAACAGCAATTTTGTCCGGGGCAACTGCTCCCCGAATCGAATTTTTGCTGGCTTCCCCTAAGGGCAAAAACGACGTAAGTTTAAATTTCATCCCGGCAAATGTAAAAAAATATAATGCGTATTTAAAAACAAATGTCTTAAAAAAATGTTAGTTTTGGTAGTCCTCAAACGCCTTGATAATCAATAAATTCTCAACGTTTTTGTTGATAACTGCCTTGCCCGTTTTTTCCAGAAGTGTAAATTTCACCTCACCGGCCTCATTTTTTTTATCGTGTACCAGTAGTGACATGATTATCTCTATATCTCCGGGCGTAAACCCTACAGCCGGGTACAGGCTTTTTATTACCTCTTTTACCTCGCGGTATTCCGTTTCCGGCAGCAGCCCCATCTCCTTGGAAATATACGCCTCCAGCACCATGCCTATAGCTATGGCCTCGCCGTGCAGCAGCGTTTCTTTATCCTCGCTTTCAAGGAAGTACGATTCTATGGCATGCCCCAGCGTATGCCCGAAATTCAGTATTTTACGCAGGCCTTTTTCGGTAGGGTCCTGCAACACCACTTCATTCTTTATTTCTACCGAACGGTGTATCAGCGTAGCAAGGTCGTCTGTAGTAAGCGACTCCAGGCTGGTAAACTCGTTCCAGTAGCCCCTGTCGGCTATAAGGCCGTGCTTCAGCATTTCGGCGAGCCCCGAGCGCATTTGCTCCATGGACAGGGTTTCCAGGAAAGCGGTATCTACAAGCACCGCTTTCGGGTTGCTTATTATACCCACCTGGTTTTTCAGTGCGCCGAGGTCTATCCCCGTCTTCCCTCCTACCGATGCATCTACCATAGCCAGCAGCGTTGTAGGCACATTAATGAAATCCATACCGCGCTTAAAGGTAAGCGCCACAAAACCGCCCATATCGGTAAGCACACCGCCTCCTATGTTTATCATCAGGCTCTTGCGGTCGGCACCCAGTTCGGTAAGGGCTTCCCAAAGCTGTATACAGGTGTCTATGTTCTTGTTCTCCTCACCCGGCTCTATTTCCAGCAGCTCTATAGGCACCTCTGTGGCAAGGCTGCCCAAAAAGCGCGGAAGGCAGTGTGCTGCCGTATTTTCATCGGTAAGGATAAAAATACGGCTGTAGCTGCCCGCTACCAGCAATTGCTGCAGGTAAGCGTAACAATCTGAATCAAAATAAACCGTGTAATCTGAGCCGTTTATGTGCTGCATGGATAATATTTTATAGATATAGCAAAATAAAGTATTTTATATTATAAATTCTCATGCTGTATGTATCTTTGTAACAGATTTTTTAACCAAAATGGAGAAGATTTTTAACAACACAGCTAATGCTTTCAGCCTGAAAAGCGATACCGAACTGGAAAGGGCGTATTTTTTGTTTAAACTGATAGCCTCGCAGCCACTGGTACGCATAGGCACTGCGGTAACCAACTTTGCCCTGAAGGCGCACCTTCCGGTAGAGGGGCTTATCCGCGCCACGGTGTTCGACCACTTTTGCGGCGGTACCAATGAGGAAGACTGCCTGCCGGTGGTAGATAAAATGTACACCAAAGGGGTATCGTCTGTACTTGATTATTCGGTGGAAGCCAAAGAGGAAGAAAGCGAATTTGACAAGGCGCTGGACATCACCTTAAAAGTAATAGAATTTTCTAAGGAGCGTAAAGCCATACCGTTTGCGGTATTTAAGCCTACGGGCTTCGGGCGTTTTGACCTGTGGCAAAAGCTGGGCGAAGGAAAAACCCTGAGCATGGAGGAAGCCGCCGAATGGCAACGCGTAACCAACCGTTTTGAAAAAGTGTGCAAAGCCGCCTACGAAAGCGATGTACCTGTACTGGTAGACGCCGAGGAAAGCTGGATGCAGGATGCCGCCGATAACCTGGTAGCCGACATGATGGCGAAATACAATAAGGAGAAAGCCATAGTGTTCAATACCCTGCAAATGTACCGCTGGGACAGGCTGGATTACCTGAAAAAACTGCATGTAAGGGCTAAGGCAGAGCGTTTCCATATTGGTATGAAGGTGGTGCGTGGCGCGTATATGGAAAAGGAGAACAAGCGTGCCGAAGAGTTGGGCTACATCTCCCCTATCTGTATCAGCAAGGAAGCTACCGATATTAATTATAACGACTGTATCGCCTACATGGTGGACCACATAGACAGCATGGCGATATTTGCCGGTACGCATAACGAAGACAGTTCGTACAAGCTGATAAAACTGATGAACAAAGCCGGTATAGACAAAGGCGACAAGCGTGTATGGTTTGGTCAGCTATACGGCATGAGCGATAACATTAGTTTTAACCTTGCAGCCAACGGTTACAATGTAGCCAAGTACCTGCCCTTTGGTCCCGTGCGCGATGTAATGCCGTACCTGATACGCCGCGCCGAAGAAAACACATCGGTAGCCGGGCAAACCAGCCGCGAACTGAACCTGCTTAAAACAGAACGCGAACGCCGTAAACTGGAATAACTTAGAATTACGAATTGAAAATCATCCATAAACAAACAGCCGCATCAGATAATCCGATGCGGCTGTTTTATATTGTATTGATTCTGTAGAGTTTCTTTTATGGATAATGAGTGAAGCTCATTCTGCAATCTACATTCTAAAATCTGAAATTTTACTTGTCCAAAATCGCCTCCTCTATTACCTTCTGTATGTCCTCCCGTATGTTACCTTTAGACAGTTTATTGTCGGTAGCATCCGGGTAGGTACGGTTACTCAGGAATACGTAAACGATATCCGTTTCAGGGTCGGCCCAGGCCATGGTACCCGTAAAACCGGTATGCCCGAAACTCGCCATAGACACACAGCCACAGGTAGGCCCCTGCGTGCCGGGCAGCTGTGGCTTATCAAAACCAAGGCCGCGACGGTTGCCCTCATTGCAGGCATAGCAAGTATTAAAGGTATCAAATGTTTTGGCAGAGAAATAATGTTTGCCGCCATAGTAGCCCCTTTGCAGGTACATCTGCATAATCTTGGCCACATCCAGCCCGCTGCTAAACACACCCGCATGTCCGGCCACACCGCCCATCATGGCAGCAGCCATATCGTGCACGTAGCCCTGTATGGTCTGATGGCGGAAGTACGTATCTACCTCGGTAGGCGGGATTATACTTTTGTCAAACTTCGTAAGCGGGTTGTAGGTAGTGGTAGTAGCACCCAGCGGCTTATAGAAATTGGTATCGGCAAGTACATCCAGCGTGGTTGCCGTTTTACTTTCAAGGTACTCCTTCAGCAATATCAGGTTGAAATCACTGTACTTATATTCCTTTTTGGTAAGCAGCTTGCTGTTGGCTATTTTGTCAATCATCACCGTTGGGTAATCAGCCCTCAGGTAAAGGTTATCGGCAACCAATACCGGGAACTGGTCTGAATACGCATTGCGGTAATACAACGTATCAGGATGCCCCAGCGAATCAAGTGTTTCTTTGTAAAACGGTTGCCATGCCTGGAAACGCGACTGGTGCAGCAACATATCCTTCACGGTAATATTAGCCTTATCCGTCTTACGGAAATACGGCAGTATGTGCCCCAGCTTATCCTCAAGCTTCAGGTGGCCCTGGTCGTATTGCTGCATTACGTTTGGCAATGTACCCAGTATCTTGGATAGCGAAGCCACATCATAAATATCGGTATTCTTTACCGGCGTCACCTTATCATACGTATGGTAACCAAACGATTTCTGGTAAATCACCTTGCCGTGGCGTGCCACAAGCACCTGGCAGCCGGGCGTCATTTGCTGGCTGATGGCCTTTTGTGCAAGCGCATCTATCTGTGCCAGCTTCTTCGAGTCCATACCCACATTTTCGGGTGTGGTAAAGCCAAGCCTGCCCAGCGGCTTCGTGGAAATACCCAGGTTAGCCGGGAAACCACCCGCCGTTACCGGGATCTTACCTTTGCTACCTATTGCTCCGAAGATAATTTCGGCGGCTACGGTCTGCGCAAAGTTGTTGTTCTGGTACGCCAAAACAACACTCTTTATATTTTTAAAATTCTTGATGTTATTCAGCACATACGGCTTAGCAAACACCGTAAGTATTACCCTTTTATTTTTGGCAATGGTATCCAGCCATTGCAGTTCCTTTGCCGAAAAATCGTGTTTTTTCCAGGCACCGTCAGCTTTGTGGTAACCCACCACTACGGTGGTATACGGCTTCAGGGCATTGACAAGGTTCGGCAGGGTGTCGTTCTTTACCTCGGTAACATTCGTGTATTTCTTAAGGTTTTCAAGGTAATTGCCGCCATCGTCATCGCCCAGCTTTACGTAGGCAACACTTTCGCTTTCAAGCGCAGCCACCGGAAGTATATTTTCGTCATTCTTCAGTACGGTTACAGCATCTTCATACAACCTGAAATTAAGGTCGTCATACTGGTGTGCATTAAGGTCATTAAAAATATTGTTCAGGTTAATAACCGGGGTTTTGTGCAAACCGATACGGTACTTAAACGCCAGTATCTTCTTTACTGAATACTCCAGGCGCTCATCAGACAGTACGCTATCGGTATATGCCTGCCTGAATTTTTCTACCGCTACCGGCACATTTTCGGCAAACAGCAGTACATCATTACCCGCAAGGAATGCTTCCACATCTATATCGCCGGGCTGCATATAACCGCTTGCCCCTTTCATATTCAGGGCATCGGTAAATACAAGCCCTTCAAAGCCCATCTTACCCTGAACCAGTCGTGTTATGGTATTGTATGATAATGATGTTGGCAAACCGGGTGTCGGTTCAAGTGCAGGTACATTAAGGTGCGCTACCATGATACTTGCCAGCCCTTCGCTAAAAAGCCGCTTGTACGGGTACAGTTCGGTATCATCTATGCGTCGGTAATCAAAATTAACCTGTGGAAGGCCGTAATGCGAGTCGGTAGCCGTATCGCCATGCCCGGGAAAGTGCTTGCCCGTAGCATAGATTCCGCCCTCCTGTATACCCTTCATCAATGCCGAGCCTTTGTTGGTTACATTATATTTATCTTCACCAAACGAACGGTTGCCAATGATTGGGTTAGCCGGGTTGGTATTGATATCCACCACCGGGGCAAAGTTAAAATGTATGCCCATCCTGCGGCATTGCTGCGCCATCTGGTGCCCCATTTTATACAGCAACTCATTATCCTGCACGGCACCCAGTGTCATATTCCACGGGAAACGATAGGTAGAATCCAGCCTCATACTAAGGCCCCATTCTGCATCTATACCGATGAATAATGGCAGCTTGCTTTCCTTTTGGTAACGGTTCGTAAGCTTCGCCTGGCGATACGGCCCTCCCTGGAAAAAGATAAGCCCGCCTATCTTATAATCCTTTATAAGCTTGTCTATGCCTTTTACGTGTGCCGAATCCTTGTTAGAATACGCCGCCACCATAAACAGCTGGCCCACACGCTCCTCAAAGGTCATGCTGCTGTACACGCTGTCCGACCACTTTCGCTCGGCCTCAGACTTGTAGCTGAGCGGCTTGTGCTGCGAAAAGGCCGTTTGCAGCGCCAGTAAAGTAAATAAGATAAAAAACCTTTTCATCAATTGTTGTGTATGTCTTATATACTTAAACAGCAAATCACCATTATGTAGTATAATGATGATTTGCCTATCAGTATTTGTTTGTTTATTAAATTTTAGAAAAAGCGGCTGTGCCAGCTTTCGGCGGCGGGTACCTCCCAGTAATCCTGCCATTCGCCTACCGTATTCACTAAATTATTGAACACAATAGTATTAGCCGAAACCGACTTATCCTTAGCCAGCTTTTTAAACTCAATAAGCGGCTTGTGGGTAATAAACTCACCCTGCTTAAAGGTTACATTCATTTTGTCCAGCAGCTCTACGCCATATTTTTGCTCTAATTGCTGTATAAAATGCACCGAAGCATCTATACTGCAGCCTGTAGCATGCTGGCCTTCCTGGTTTACCGCCAGGATAATAAACCTGCTGTACCTTATGGTGTAAGAAGCCTCAAGGCCGGTGCCGTGGGCTGCCCATTGTTCTACAAAATCTTTTACGGCAGCATCAATTTCGGCAACTTCCTCGTCGCTGAATTTCCTGTTGCTCTGGTATATCCATATCCTTGCCTCTTCAGGAAGGGTCTCAAACGGAACGTACATAATCGTTTCTCCTTTATTTATAAATCTTTCGCGTTGGCTATCAGTTCAGCCACGTCCATAACACGTACATCGTGCTCGCGGTTTTTAGCCTTAACGCCATCGGTAAGCATGGTATTGCAAAACGGGCATCCGGCAGCAATAATTTCGGGCTGTGTTTCCAGCGCATCTTCCGTACGCTCTACATTTACATCCTTGTTGCCTTTTTCGGGTTCCTTAAACATCTGCGCACCACCGGCACCACAGCACAGGCCATTACGGCGGCTGCGTTTCATTTCCACCAGTTCGGCATCCAGTTTTTCTATAAGGTCGCGCGGGGCTTCGTAAATGTTATTGGCACGGCCTAAATAGCACGGGTCGTGGAAGGTAATCTTCTTACCCTTAAACTGCCCGCCTTCTATGCTCAGCCTGCCGTCATCCAGCAGTGACTTCAGGAACTCGGTATGATGCACTACTTCGTAGGTACCTCCCAGCCCCGGGTATTCGTTTTTAAGCGTATTAAAACAGTGCGGACAAGCCGTAACTATCTTTTTAATATCATAAGCATTAAGCACTTCAATGTTCATCATGGCCTGCATCTGGAACAGGAACTCATTGCCCGCCCTTTTGGCAGGGTCGCCGGTGCAACTTTCTTCCGTTCCCAGCACGGCAAACGAAACCCCGGCACTGTTAAGTAACTTAACAAATGCTTTGGTTATCTTTTTTGCCCTGTCGTCAAAACTGCCCGAGCAGCCCACCCAAAACAAAACTTCAGGTTGCTGTCCGGTGGCCATCATGTCGGCCATTGTAGGTACATTAATGCTTTCGCTCATAAGTAATATTAGTCTTGGTCGTGCTTACCATCGTCAAAAACCTGGATGGTAACCTCTTTTTCTATCAGTTCGGTAAATTTACCCCTGTAACGTGTGGCCTTTACCAGGTGGTTGTCTATCCAGTGGTAATTGCCCCCGCGCGGCTTGCCCATTACCATACCATGGTACTTAAAGCCGTGCTTGTTAAGCCACTCTTCTGTAACCTGGCGGTGCGCCTCTGTACGTGAGGTAAAAAAGAATATAATATGTCCTTCGTCATACCAGCGGTTAAGGGTTTCCAGCGCATCGGGGTATACAGCGGCTGTAACCATCCTTTCCGGCTCTTCATTCGGTATGTCGTCGCAAATGGTTCCGTCTATATCTATCAGATAGTTCTTTATGCCCTCAGGGAGTATAGGGCTCACATGCTCACCGTTTTCGGTAAGCTGCTGCAGGTTCTTGTCAATGTCTTCTGCTTTCATAATTAATCTAAATACCGTTTATACAAAATTACAACTCTTCTTTCCAGTTCAGGCGGTCCATTTGGCTGTATTGCCAAGGTGCACCGTTATTTTCCACATTGCTCATCATACCGTTAAGCTCGGTAGGGGCCGCGCTTTGCTCCATAACAAGGAAACGCCTCATGTCCATGATTATAGACAGCGGGTCTATGTTTACCGGACAGGCTTCTACACAGCCGTTACAGGTAGTACATGCCCAAAGTTCCTCGGGGGTGATATAGTCGTTAAGCAATGCTTTTCCGTCATCAACAAATGTGCCGTTGTTGGCATCCATATTCTTACCTACTTCCTCCAGCCTGTCGCGCGTTTTCATCATGATAAGCCTCGGCGAAAGCTCCTTACCGGTAAGATTAGCCGGGCAAGACGAAGTACACCTGCCGCATTCGGTACAAGTATACGCATTAAGCAATTGTACCCAGTTAAGGTCCTGCACATCGCTTGCGCCAAATTTGGCCGGGGCTTCACCTTCGGCAGCCGGGGGTGCGGCAGCAAACGGGTCGGCATTCGGGTCCATCATCAGCTTCACTTCGGCAGTAACCGAATCAAGGTTGTCAAACTTGCCTTTTGGCTCCAGTTTGGCATAGTATGTATTGGGGAATGCCAGCAGTATGTGCAAATGCTTAGAATAGTAAAGGTAGTTCATGAAAACAAGGATGCCCGATATGTGCAGCCACCAGCATACACGCTCTATGATTTCAACCGCTTCAGGGTTCATGCCGTTGAATATTGGCGAAATAAAGCCCGAAACCGGGAAAGCACCGGCAGTATGGTAATGCCCGAAATGTTGCGCTTGAAGGTAGTGGTCTGCTGCGTTCATGGTAAGGAAGAGCAGCATCAGTACGGTTTCGAAGTACAGGATATAGTTGGCATCGTTTTTAGGCCAGCCTTTAAGGTCGCCATGGGCAAAACGCCAAAGTTTTATAATGTTCCTGCGAATCCAGAATGTGGTTACAGATACAATAACGCCCAGTGCCAGTATTTCGAACGAAGCGATAAGGAAGTTATAGAAACCGCCCATAAAGCCAAACAGCCTGTGCGTACCGAAAATACCGTCGATGATAATTTCAAGGAGTTCTATGTTGATAAGCACAAAGCCTACGTATACGATAATGTGCAGGAAACCTGCCACAGGGCGGCGTACCATTTTGCTTTGGCCCAGGGCTATCATGGCCATGTTGTTCCATCGGGCAGAAGGATTATCTGACCGGTTTACACTGCGGCCAAGCTTAATATTGCGTATCAGTTTTTTTACATTCTTTGCAAAGAATCCAAAACCTGCAACAAGCAGCAGCACAAAAATTACATTATCGATATAGGCCATATACAAAGGCAATTATTTCAACAAATATAGAAAAAAGTGTGATTATTTTACCACTTATTCATTTTTTGCCTTCTCTTCTTCCTCCTTAGGTTCTTTATAAGGAGTTGCTTTTTTTCCAAACAGGGAGAAATGTACATATCGCTTAGGGTTTGCCTTCATATCGGCAAGCAGTTCTTTCAGTTCTTTAGATGCGCCGTTAAGGTTGTCATACATGCCCTCGTCCTTCATCAGCTTGCCCAGTGTGCCCTTGCCCGATTGTACATCGTTTATAATGTTGTCTACATTAGCCAACGATTTTTCAAGCTTCTTCACGGCTTCACCAATATTCGCCTGGCTTAGTGAATCTGAAACCTTAGCAAAGTTAGCACTTGTTTTATCCAGGTTTGCCATGGTAGCATCTATGTGGCCTTTATTATTTTCAAGGGTGCCGTTTAGCGTGTGGGCTGCGCGGTTAAACTCTTTCATGGTATTGCTCATTTCAGATATGGCTATACGCAGGTTTTGCTGGGTTTGCACATCCAGTATGTTATTAAGGTTGTGCAGCAGGCTGTCGGCACTGGTTACAGTAGCTTCCACTTTAGACTGTAATGGGCCAAGCTTATCGCCTACCTGTGCAAACATACCGGGTTGAAGATTTGGTGAAAGGAAATCACCATCTTCTGCCAGCTGTGTATTTTTCATATCAGGCACCAGTGCTATCTGCTTACCCGAAAGGCCTAAACCCGGCTCGTACAACGTAGCCACACTGGTTTTAGAAATAGGGAAATCGGTTTTTATAAGCAATTCTACCTGTACCAGCCCTTTTACGGCATCCTTAAACTGTATGTCGTTTACCTTACCTACAGTAACACCATTAAGCGTTACGGGTGCCGAAGGTGCAAGCCCTTCTACGTTATCATACACCACGTAAAATGTTTTGTATGAATTAAAAAGGTCTTTTCCTTTTAAATAGCTATAGCCCCATATAAATATCAATACAGAGCCTAATACTAAAATTGCAGTCTTTACTTCTCTTGTAACTTTCAAAACGTAATATTTTTTAACAAATGTAGGACAAATAAAATTATGTAAGTGTGAATATTATTTTAAAGCTTTACCGGTACCTACGATTTCTTTAAAGCTTCGCTCATACTTATAATTTCACCATTTTTAAAGGGCACTATGTAAGCCGAGTTATACCCCTTCTTTTTGGCCTTCGCCAAAAGCTCTTTCGACTCGTCATAATCAGACGTTTCACCGTAAAAGTAACGGATGAGCTTCCCTTCCTTTTCTTTAGATATATCCCTCAACCCTTTAAAGTTGGCCGGCTTGGTATCCAGGTTGCGGTTACTCGCCGAAATCTGCACCTTAAACACCACCCCTGCTTTGGCTGTAACCTCAGTTTCTTTTTCGGGTTTTACTTCGGCAGTTTTTACATCGTCTTTTTCCACACGCTGTTTTTCATACTCCCTGCTGCTTACAGTTTTCCCTTTAACGAGGTTCTTATAATCAATAATAGCTTCAGCCAGGGTTTCGGCAAGTTCATCCTGCCCGGCATCGCTGTCCAGGTAAGCCCCTTCGGTTTTATGCGATACAAAGCCAAGCTCTACCAGTACTCCCGGCATGGTGGTGGCATCAAGCACCCAAAGCGGTATTTGCTTTATGCCCCTGTCGTTCTTTTTAAGCCCACGGAAACCGTCGCGTATTTTTGTGGCAAGCACCACACTTTGGTTCAGGTTCTCATCCTGCTGCACCGAAAGGCCTATATACGTATCAGGGCTGTTCGGGTCGAAGCCCTTATATTTTTTCTGGTAATCTTTTTCCTGGTAGATAACACTGTTCTCCTTTTGGGCCACTTCAAGGTTCATACCGGCGCGGTACAATCCCATCACAAAGGTCTCTGTACCATATGCCGAAGCCGCCTTAACCCCATTACAGTGTACAGATACAAACAGGTCGGCATTCTCTTTATTGGCTATATTGGCGCGTTCACGCAGTTCTACAAACACGTCGGTTTTACGGGTGTAAATCACGTCTATACCCGGTTCCCGCTCTAATATTTTCCCAAGTTTTAAAACCGTTTTCAGCACAATTTCCTTTTCCATGTGCCCGTTGTGGTTGGTTCCGGTATCGTGGCCGCCGTGGCCTGCATCGAGTACTATTTTAAAATCCTGGGCAAAAACAGCCATGCCTGTAAACAGCAGTACAAGCATAAAGCCCCGGTTAATTAGTTTTCCCATGTTCAAGTCCTGTAATTGGTTTTAAAACTCCCTATTTATTAATTGCTTCCTGTATTGTAATCTTTTTCCCGTCCCTGAAAGCCACCACAAAAGCGCCGGTATAGCCTTTGGCCTTGGCCTCTTCCATAAGGGTTTTGGCAGCGTCATATTGAGACGTAGAACCGTAATAATATTTTATAGATGGCGATGCGCCATCTTTGGTTATCTTATCAAGCCCCTTAAAGTTGGCCGGGGTAAGTTCCAGTTCCCTGCCGCTGGCAGCTATCTGCACTTTAAAAACCACGTTGCCTGCCACAGCAGTAGCCGCAGGTGTTTCAGTACGTACCGGTTTGGCAGGTTCGGGTGCTGCTATGCCCGGCTTGGTAGTAGCTGCAGGCTGGCTGCTGCCGTTAAAATACTCCTTTTTATATTCGGTAACCGCCTTGGCTATGGCACGGGCCAGTTCGTCCTGCCCGGCATCAGAGTTTATATACACCCCTTCATCCTGGGATGACAGGAAACCTATTTCTATAAAAACGGCAGGCATGGTCACTTTATTGAGTATCCACAACGGAGCCTGCTTTACGCCCCTGTTTTTCCTTTTTATACCCGTAAAGCCTTCCTGCAATTTACTTGCCAAATCCAAACTTTTAGACAATACAGCATCCTGCTGTGCAAGCGAACCGTTTATCACCTCAGGCGCAGCGGGATTATAGCCGTCGTACTTCTCCTTAAAATCTTTTTCGAGGGTAATTACGACATTCTCCTTTTTGGCCACCTCGGCACTGTTAATGTTTTTGGTGGTACCCAGCACATACGTCTCGGTGCCGAAAGCCTGCTTCTTCGCCTCGGTATTACAGTGTATGGATATAAAAATATCTGCCGACGACCTGTTGGCCGCAGCAGCCCTGTCGGCCTGGGGTACAAATTCGTCGGTGCTCCGTGTATAGGTTACATCTATAAAGGAGTCACCCTCTAAAATCTTGCCTGTCCTGAGGGCAATGTTTAGGGCGATGTTCTTTTCTACAAAGCCGTTATACACGGCCCCGAAGTCTTTACCGCCGTGCCCGGGGTCTATTACTACCCTGAATTTTGCGCCGCTTTGTGCAAATGATACTGCACATGACATAATAAAAAGCCAAAAAGCCTGTTTTAATTCCGTGTTCCTTTTCATTGCGTTTTGGTTATTTTACTGCTACTGACATAGTTACATTTAGTGGTGAGTTTGCCAAAAATATCGTATGTTTGACACTCCAAAAAATGAGCCATACTGTTACAAAATTAGTATTAAAACCATTGCGCACAAACTTATTTCATATCGTTTTATCAGCAATTTTCCTAACAGTAGGGCTTGGTAAAGTGCATGCACAGGAAGGCAGGAGGAACCAGCGTGGCATAAAGCGTACTGTAGAACAGCCTGCACCTGCTAAAAAAGAGAACAACACCGAAGCAGAAACGGCAAAGCCTCTTGACACTACCAAAGTAGCTGTTAACGACACAGTTAAAAAACAAAAAAAGGGCCTTGATGCCATAGTAAAACGCTCTGCAGACGACTATGAAAAGCTGGACCAGCGCAAAAAGGAACTCACCTTATACAACAACGCCTACATACAAATGAGTGATATGGAGCTGAAAGCCGGTATCATTGTAATGAAGTATGATACAGACGAGGTTTTTGCCGGGCGCGTAAAAGACAGCACCGGAAAGTACAGCCAATTTCCATATTTTAAACAAGGTTCTAATGTTATAGAGGCCGACTCCATCCACTTTAATACAAAAACCAAAAAAGCCCGTGTGTGGAACTCCCGCAGCGACCAGGGTGAGTTCAGGATTAAGGCGGAAATTACCAAAAAAGAAAACGACTCGGTTTATTTTATGCGTGGTGCCAAGTTTACCACGTCTACTAACATAGACAAACCCGAATATTATTTTTATACTAATAAAATAAAGTTTGTTCCCGGCGAAAAAGTAGTGGTAGGCCCTACCAACATGTGGATAGCCGATGTACCTACGCCGCTGGGGTTACCGTTTGCTTTTTTCCCGATGAGCGACAAAGCAGAATCAGGATTTATAGTGCCGTCATATGGTGACAGTAATTCACGCGGGTATTTCCTGCAAAACGGCGGATATTACTTTGCACTGGGCGATTACTACGACCTTACGGTTACCGGTGATTACTACACTAACGGCAGTTATGGCCTTCGGGGGCAAAGCAGTTATTCCAAGCGCTACAAATTCAGCGGTAACGTAAACGTGCGTTTTGAAAACCTTATAAGCAGTGAACGCGGCCTTCCTGATTATACCAAGGCACGCAACTATAACATACAGTGGTCGCACAACCAAGACAGTAAGTCGAATCCTAATTCGCGTTTTTCTGCAAGTGTGAATATGGGTTCCAGTAAATACTTCAGGCAGTCGCTTAACACGGCTAACATTGGCGCCAGCCTTAACAACACGCTGCAATCGTCTATATCGTATTCCAAGACCTTCCAGACGGTACCGCAGGTGAATATGTCGCTAAGTGCCACGCACAGCCAAAACACCAACACACAGGCCATAAACATGACCCTGCCTACCCTGCAGGCCAGCGTAGACCGTATTTTCCCGTTTGCAAAGGCAGACGAACCTAAAAAAGGCCTTATAAAAAACCTGAACCTGCAATACAACCTGCGTGGTGAAAACAGGATAGCCACTTACGATTCGTTGTTCTTTAAGCCCGAGATGTTCCGCGATGCAAAAACGGGTTTCCAGCACAGCATACCGCTAAGTACTAACTTTAAAGTGTTCAGGTATTTCAGCGTTTCGGCAAGTACAAACTACCAGGAAACCTGGGTGATGAACACCATAGACAAGCAATATAACCCTACCCTTAATGAAGTAGTTACTACCGATGTTAAAGGGTTTGATGCTTTCCGTACCTACAACTTCTCATCAAGCATAGGTACTACCGTGTACGGTACGTTTAACTTTGGCGAAGATAAAAAGATACAAGCCATACGCCACGTAATACGCCCATCGGTTTCGTACAGTTATACACCAAGCTTTGACCAGTATTATGACACCTACCAGCTCGATGCATCGGGCACTAAATATGCCGATTACACCCGCTTTGAAGGCGGCCTCTACGGTGCACCCGGCAAGAGCTATAGTAACAACATAGGCATGGCGGTAAACAACACCTTTGAAGCCAAAGTACGCGATGACGACGAAAAAGCCACAGAGCCTAAAAAAGTAATGCTGCTGAACAACCTTAACTTTAGCACCAGCTACAACATGGCTGCCGACTCGCTTGCATGGTCGCCGGTTCGTGTTACGGGTGGTACCACGGTATTTAAGAATAAAATGAACATTAACTTCGGTACCACGCTCGATCCGTATGCACTGGACAACGCCGGTAACCGCATTAACATGTACAACATAGACAACGGCGGAAGCCTTTTCAGGCTTACCAGCGCTAACATAACGCTGAACTATTCGTTCTCCAGCAAAGACGATAGCAGCGATAAAAACAAAGACAGCCAGACTGCCCGCAACGGTGGCCGTACCGACGACCTTTTTGGTACCGCAACTGACATGACCGACCAGCGGAAAAGTATGTTTGACGAAGAAGAGGAAGACCCCGAAGGCAAGGAGAAGAAAAAATCAGGCAGTAAATTTTATAACGCCGAACTCCCCTGGGATTTAAAGCTGGCCTACTCCCTCACCTATACTAATGACGACCGCGAAAGCAAGATAGCCAGCAGCTCACTGATGATGTCGGGCAACCTTGACCTGACATCACGATGGAAAATGGGCTTCTCTTCGGGTTATGACTTTGTACAGAAGGGTGTTACCTTCACCCAGCTGCGTTTTGAACGCGACCTGCTCAGCTGGCGTATGGACTTCAACTGGGTACCTATGGGTACTAACAAGTACTGGAGTTTCTTCATCGGCATTAAGTCATCTGTACTGAGCGACATCAAGTGGGATAAGCGCCAGGTACCGGACAGGAATTTGTAAAACAGACTATAATATAATGCAAGCCTTTTACATATAATGTTCAAGGCTTTTTTTAAACATCAAAGACCATGAAAAAAATTATTTTCACAGACAAGGCTCCGGCACCTATAGGCCCGTACAGCCAGGCTACACAGATAGGCAATACCATTTACACCTCTGGACAAATACCGCTTACCACATCAGGCGAGCTTGTTACTGAAACCATTGAAGCCGAAACAAAACAGGTAATGGAAAACCTTAAAGCCGTACTGGAAGCCGCAGGCGCTACGTTTGAAAACGTGGTAAAGACAACTATATTCATCAGCAATATGGATGATTTCGGGAAGATAAACACCGTATACGGGAGCTATATAAACGAAGAAACTGCACCTGCTCGTGAAACCGTACAGGTAGCAAGGCTGCCAAAAGATGTTAACGTAGAAATATCTATGATAGCAGTGGTATAGTACTTCTGTAGTATTAAAAAGAAAAAGGATAGCCATTTATTATGGACTATCCTTTTTCTTTTTACTTTATGGTAAGCTTATAAAGCTTTCATAAACAACTCTGCTGAAGCAGGGTTTGTGGCTATGGGCACGTTGTGCACGTCGCAAACCCTAATCAGCATATTAATATCGGCATCATGGGCATGGCTGCTCAGCGGGTCTTTAAAGAAAAGCACCAGTGCGGTCTTCCCTTCAGCCACACGGCCTGCAATTTGCGCATCGCCACCCAGCGGCCCCGAAAGCATCCTGCGGACAGTAAAACCGGCTTCTTCTGCCCTGCCGCCGGTAGTACCGGTTGCAATAAGTTTTACATCTTCCTTAATCAAAATATCTTTATGGGCGGTAAGGAATGTTACCATCCGGTCTTTCATACCGTCGTGGGCTATAATAGCGATTTCCATGAAATTTGTGTCGTAATTAGTTAAGCTCGTGATATTCAATCAGGCCGTCTATCGGCCTTCTTAATACGTTACCCAGCTTTAGGCCATTAGCGCTAAGCACCTCATCAAGTTCAGCTTTCAGGTAGAATGCAATAGAACCTACAAAGTGAACCGGCACCTCGCGGGCATCGTCAAACTGAAGGATGTAGTTGTCTACAAATACCTGCATAGCATCGGTAATAATTGTTTTAATAAATGCATCTTCCTTGTTCTGGATAAGGAATTTAGCAAACGTAGCAAGGTAGGCATTTGGGTTTGGCTCCTTGTACAGGTTGTGCTTTATTACATCCGGGTCCAGGTTATATTCAGCTGCAAATTTATCAGAAAGGTGTTTTGGCATTTTGTTGAAATAGTACGCACGTACCAGGTCGCGGCCAAAACGGTTTCCGCTACAGTCGTCCATAGCTATATAGCCCAGTGACTGTACTTTTTGTATAAGCTGCTCACCATCAAAATAGCTACAGTTAGAACCTGTACCTAATATACAGATGATAGCTTTTTCGTTAGATGGGTTTGTAGCATATGCCGCAGCATATGTGTCTTCTTTAACTACTACTTCAGCATTCGGGAAAAACTCTTTAAAAACGTTGCTCATGTACGTTTTCATCCTGTCTGTACCGCAGCCGGCACCGTAAAAGAACAGGTTAGATACATCCTTACGGTTATTGTAAATATCAAAACGGGCTTCCAGCCTTTCCAGGGCCTCTTCCTTATTGATAACTTCAGGGCTAAGCCCAAGGGTTTGGGTGGTAAAAAGCCTGTTTCCCTCATCATCAAGGGCTATCCAGTCTGCTTTTGTGGCACCACTGTCTACCAGTAGTTTCATAGTGTTACAAGTTTGGGTTAGGTAAGAGTAAAATTTGGGTTACTAAAAAGTTACAGTATGGGTTACTTACTGCTTAAAAAAGACAATGTCCCGCATTAACAGGTAATGCAGGACATGTTTATAATATAATTACAGAGAAGCTATGTGAGCAGCAAGGTCAATAAGTTTGCTTGAATAGCCATACTCATTGTCATACCAAGATACAAGCTTAAAGAATGTAGAGTTAAGGCCGATACCGGCTTTAGCATCGATGATGCTGGTACGCTTGTCTGAAACGAAATCCTGAGACACTACGTCGTCTTCAGTAAAGCCAAGGATGCCTTTTAGTTCGTTTTCAGAAGCTGCTTTAAGTACAGCCATGATTTCTTCGTAAGAAGTTTCTTTAGCTACTTTTACAGTAAGGTCCACTACAGAAACGTCTACGGTAGGAACGCGGAACGACATACCTGTAAGTTTACCGTTTAGTGCAGGGATTACTTTACCTACAGCTTTAGCAGCACCTGTAGATGAAGGTATGATGTTAACGCTTGCAGCGCGTCCGCCCCTCCAGTCTTTCCTTGACGGACCGTCTGCAGTCATTTGGGTAGATGTTGTAGCGTGAACAGTTGTCATAAGGCCTTCTACAATACCGAAGTTATCATTGATAACTTTAGCAAGCGGAGCAAGACAGTTTGTAGTACATGAAGCATTAGAAACCACTTTATCGTCAGCAGTAGCTGTTTCGTGGTTAACACCCATTACAAACATAGGAGCATCAGCAGACGGGGCAGAAATGATAACTTTCTTAGCACCACCTGTAATGTGTTGTGAAGCGGTTTCAATTGTAGTGAAGATACCGGTAGATTCTGCTACCACGTCTACACCTACTTCATCCCACTTAAGGTTTTTAGGGTCTTTTTCGGCAGTAACCCTTATGTGTTTACCGTTTACGTAAAGTTGGTTGTCTTTAACCTCAACTTCACCTTGGAAACGGCCGTGAACTGAATCATATTTTAATAGATAAGCCAAATGATCTACATCAAGCAGGTCGTTAATAGCTACAACCTCAACATTATCCCTGTTGAAAGTTTCACGGAAAACGATACGGCCAATCCTACCGAAACCGTTTATCCCTAATTTAACTGTTGCCATTCTTCTAAATTGTTTTTTGTTTATTTATTTACTGAAATTAAATAGATACGATATCAGATACTTTGATAAGCTCTTTATCTATTTGCGACTTGCCTTTAACAGCAAGCTCCAGCGGGGTAAGTACAACCTCATCCTTACTAAGCCCCACCATGAAGTTAGATTTGCCTTCAAGCAGTACTTCTACCGCTTTTACGCCCAGCCTGCTGGCAAGCACCCTGTCAAAACAAGATGGCGAGCCACCGCGCTGCATGTGGCCAAGGATAGACACACGCACATCGTACTCAGGCATATTTTCATCAAAGTATTCTTTCAGTTCGAAAGCGCTTTTGCCGGTCCTTTCGCCTTCGGCAATCACCACTATGCTCGATGATTTGCCCGAAGCCTTACTGCGCTTAAGCGACTCTACAAGCCTGTCCAGTCCCATATCCTCTTCAGGGATAAGTATTTCCTCAGCACCGGCACCTATACCGGCATTAAGCGCTATGTGGCCTGCATCGCGGCCCATAACCTCTACAAAGAAAAGCCTGTTGTGCGAGCTGGCAGTATCGCGTATTTTATCAATAACCTCTACAACCGTGTTTAGTGCGGTATCGTAGCCAAGCGTAAAGCTGGTACCGTAGATGTCGTTATCAATAGTTCCGGGAATCCCTATTACAGGGAAATTGTATTCGGCATTAAATATAAGCCCACCGGTAAAGCTACCGTTACCCCCTATTACCACAAAGGCATCAATACCCTGCTTTACCAGGTTATCGTAAGCTTTTTTACGGCCTTCGGGAGTCATAAATTCTTTAGAGCGGGCAGATTTAAGGATGGTTCCTCCTTTGTTAATGATGTTATTTACAGTACGCGGGCCCATTTCTTTGAAATCGCCCTCTATCATACCCTGATATCCCCTGTAAATACCCGTACATTCTATATTGTGGTAAGCACATGTACGAACTACGGCACGTATAGCGGCATTCATACCCGGTGAATCACCACCTGAAGTAAGTACGCCTATTCTTTTCAATTTACTTGACATTTTTCAGTATTTGAATGGTAAAATTAATAATATAATATAATTTATGCATTTAATTTTGGGTTATATTATCATTTTAGCAGATTTTCAATCGTTTTCGTTAATAAGTTTTTCTGAAACACATGTTAAAGAACAATTAAAAAGCAGGTAAATTCTCAAAAATCTACCTGCTTTTTTTTATAATGTAAAATTATTCCTTGGCTAAATTAGTTACATGTCGGGTTCAGGTACATTGTCAGGCTCCCGGTCTTCGTCGGTTCCGGTCTTTTTCTTGCGCGTATCGTCAAACTGCATAAAGTCCGGCGCCAGCTCACTGTCCGGCAAATCGTCTGAACTGTTGTTATCGCTATCTTTCTTAACCTCCGTCTTACTGAATATTTTGCGCATCAGCTCGCTTATGGTATTAAAGTCCACTTCATACGTAATACCCACGCCCTGCGTATATCCAATACCCTCCCCAAGGAAGTTAATATCATTTTCGCGGTTAAACACGCGGGCATTCAGCGTACCCGGCTCGTTAATGCGCAGTTTAACTTCTATGTTACCGGTAATGGCACTTTCGTTAACGCCGCCTACAGGTACACCCAGCTGCCCGTTAATACTCACACGGTCATTTATTTGCGAAGAAAGTGTAATACCTATCTGCGAGTTGGTATCTACATACGGGTTACGGGTTTGCTGCACGTAGTTTACACCTACGTTAACCTTACCGTTTCCATCGGAAAGTATGTCGTTAAACAGGCTGCTGGCTTTTTCAAACAAGCTGCCCGTTACCGCCGAACTGGCATTAGAAGGGCTTATAAAGCTACCACCCGAAAGCAGTGCCAGTGCCTGCGTTTGCCTTGTATCGGTATCGCTGAGCCTGTAGTCAAGGTCGCTTTTCAGTACCGAACTTGCCCCCGGGAAGTTTATGGTAAAATCGGGTTCGGGTTTTAACAGGCTACCCTGTAATGATATCACCACCTCAGTAGGTATGGGCCTGTTAAAGCTGTTGGTTTCCAGCAGTACTGCCGGGTTTGCATTGGTTTTGTATACCGCTTCAAGGTTCAGCCTTGCCCGCGTAGGGTCGCCCTCCCACGTTATGGCACCGCCTTTTTTCACCGTAAACTCCTTATCTATAACCCCTCCGTACCTGAAGAAGTATTTACCCTTATCTACCTGGTAATCACCATCTATAGTAAATTTACCCAGGGTATTTATACCCAACAGCATATAACCGTTACCGGTAGATGACAGGCCGTGGCCGCTGTTCTTGTCTATAATTACGTTTATCTTGGCATCGGGCGTTACCACAAGGTCAAACTGCATTTCAAGGCCCTTAAAGGTCTTGCCGCTTGCAGTAGGCTCCAGCCCTTTCTGTATATTTTCTTTTTCCTTTTCACTCAGGAAATGGATAAATGCAGCCGTAGAGGTACTTGTATTGCCCACATTACTCAGCGGTATGTTTATCTCGGTATTTGGCATGGAACGTGCATCGGCGGTAATGAGTAGCCCGGTTGTAGGCCCGCTTATATTAGCCGAACCTTTAATAAATGCCCTACCATAGTACAATGCATCATCATGGTCTTCGGTATCAAGCACCAGTATATTGTCTGAACTCATTTTCAGGTCCAGCGCCCAGTTGCGGAACAAATCATGCCGCACCTCACCCTGTAGCAATGCCTTGGTATTAAAACGCGTATCGGTAAGCTGCACATTCCCGAAGATAATCTTCTCTTCGGTGAGGTTTACCATAGAGTTTTCTTCAAAATTATAGTCGGTATTCAGGTAGCCCACCTTCACACCGCCGCCTTTTACATAGAGTACACCGTCTATCTCAGGCTTGCGCACATTGCCCACTATAGCCGCCCGGCCTGTAGCGCGGCCCCGTATTTCAGGGAAAATATTTTTAAGGAACACTGTAAGCGGGCTGATGTCAAAATTGGTAAATATTGCATCAAGCGATAATAGGGTCTGTTTATCTACGACTTCTATGTTACCTGCGGTGCTAAACGTTTCATTGTCATCGCGGGTTATCGTGCTTTTCAGGTTAAATTTACGGAACGACCTGTCGCCGGTAACCTGCGTATTCATGTCGCCCAAAACAAATTTATTTATCCGCAGTGTATCTATGGTGAGTGAAGCCGCCGGTTCAAAAACGTCGCGGTTCTGTTTCAGGCTTACTTCGCCGTTCAGCCTTCCGCCAAAACTGATGCTGTCCAGTGACGGCGTTACCTTATTAAGGTCTACCTCGTTAAAGGACAGGTGCAGGTCTTTATAGGTATTCCCTTTTACAGCTCCGCTAAGTTCTACATGCTGGTCGTTGTGCGAAAGTGAAATATTATCAAGTTCAAAATCGTCTATTTTCCGTTTAAAGACGATTTTATTATCGTGCTCATCGTGCTCGTTTATAAACCAGGTGAAGTCCTTAAAGTTGACCTCTGATTTTTTAAAGCCCACTACCGAATTACGGTCTTTATCTATAGTATGGTAAAGGTTCAGCTTGTAGGCGTCATTATCGCGGTTACCACCTTTAAACTCGGTACGTACATACAGCGTATCGTGCTGGGTAACATTAATAAGGTTAAAGTCTGATATTTTATAGTTCTTCACCCGCATGCTGTCTACCGTTACATAGGTATTGTACAGCGGGTTCTTATTATTAACGTCGAGCTTTACATTATTAAAGGTGTTGTCATACGCCACTATACCCGGCGAGTTAAATGCCACCACAAATTCGTTCTTATCGGCATTTACACGCCCTTTAAGGTGGGTATCCTTACTTACCGATATTTCAGGCAACACGATGCCTACTATCTTATTATATATGGTAAAGTCATAGTCCATGTACTGCCCCTTCTTCACCTTATGGGGCGAATAGTTGGCATACAGGCTACCAAGCCCATTCTCAAATATCTTAGGCACCTGGTACACGTCAAACTTACCTGTAACACGCCCTTCAATAATATCCTGGGAGTTCATGGTAAGCGTACGCTCGTTATTATCATCAAAAGAGGATGCTATGAAAAAGTCTTCAAAATAGTAGCTGTCGCGGCTGTTTTGGTACGAAAGCCTTGATATTTGCAGTGTACCGGCTATATCGTTAAGGTTGTTACCCGATGCCTCAAACAACAGGTCGCCTTTAAATATAGACAGCGTATCTTTCTTCATGATTTTCAGCAGGGCAAGGTCGGCATAGTCTACCTGCGCATGGAAATCGTAGTTTTTACGGTATTGGCTCATGTCTACAAGGCCGTCAAAACTCATCAGCAGGTTAGGGTCGTTACTGTTAAGGCGCCCATTAAAATACGGCCATTTAAACAAACCGTCTACGGTAATGTTCTTGTAGTTATAACCATTATAGGCAAAACCGGTAACATTTCCCTTAACGCTGGTATTTAGCGATTCTTTACGGAAGCCCTTACCGTCTACATCAAGGTGCAGGGTAGCAAGTCCCACTTTATTAATATCGGCAAATGCACCGATATTAAATTTCTGCAAATCTATAGTACCCTTATACTTCGCTTCATTAGGATTGTTGAAGCCTTTAATTTCCAAGTCGGCAGTAGCCTCACCCAGCCCGCTCAGTACATACATATCTGTAGTCAGGTCGGTTTTGGTAAGCACTATATGCCCGGTAATATCTACTTCACCCAGCCTTCCCAGTTGTGCCGGAAGCTTTTGCCCCAGTATACGCGGCAGTATACCGCACAGGTTGCTATACTGCGCCGTAATGCGCCTGAAGTCCCCATTCATGTAAAAGCCGGGGCCGGTACGGGTAAACAGGTTACGGAAATTTACCCTGCCGCTTATTTCGGTGCCTTTATCATCCAGCAGGTTCAGGTTGTGCAGTATAAAGTTATTCAGCGTGCCTTTAAGGTGTGCCGAAAGATAGTATTTCTGGTCTTTACCAAATTCAGGGAAAAACAGGTTCAGCTCGTTACTGCTTACCACAGCACGGGTAACATCAAAGTCGGTATGTACTTTATCTACAAAATACGGCAAGTCTTTTCGCTCGAAGGTAAACTTCAGGTTGCCCTTAAGTTCACTCTCGGCAGTTTTTATCTCCGCATTCCTTAGTGAAATATTTTTCTTGGTATAGGCAAATCCGCCCATAAGGTTTTGCACAAAAAGCCCGTGGTGGTCGTTAAGCGACAGCTTTCGTATATCACCATAAATATTCGGACCTTTTACAAGGAAGTTCTTTACATGCCCGCTAAGTTTTGTAAAATCAAGCACCCTGGTGGTGGCACTGTTTTCATTACTCAGCCTGAAACGCCCGCCTGCCACATACAGGTTAGCCACATTAAGCCTGAACTTTCCGTTGCCTGGCTTGCCGTTATCAAATGCTTTAATAAAAATATCAAGGCTGTTTACCGTTTCGCCCTTATACGTCTTCATATGCACGTTAAGGCTTTGGGCGGTAAGCTTACCAAACTGAAGGTTAGTCTTGGCGAGTTGCTTAAAGCTGAGCAGGTTTGTTTTCAGGTAATCGGCGCTGGCCAGGGTATCGTTATGGTGGTCGCGTATAAGCACGCCATCCATACGCACGCCGCCAAAAACGTTGATGGCCATTTTATCTATGTAAATGCGGGTACCGAAGTCTTTGTTAATCCGTTCGGTAACATAATGTGCTATGCGGGTTTGCACATAAGGGATTTGAAGGGCAATAGCTGTCAATAACAAAAACACCACCAGTCCCAGCAGGGTACGCAGCAGTATTTTTTTAAATTTTTTGAAACGGCTATTTGTCTTAACTTTGTTCTCCAAAATGCATAATGTCCCGTTAACGGCAAAAGTAGGAAATTTTACAAAGCCTTAACTTGCTTTAACCCTTTTTTATAACTCAAAATCTGTGCCTTTTATGGCTGAAAAGCCCAAATATATCTTATCAATAGAAAGTTCGTGCGATGACACGGCCGCAGCTGTACTTATAAACGACAAAGTACTGAGCAATGTTGTGGCACGCCAGCAGATACACGAAGAGTACGGCGGCGTAGTGCCAGAGCTGGCCAGCCGTGCCCACCAGCAGAATATAGTACCCGTTGTAGACGTGGCGCTGAGCCGTGCCGGTATACAAAAAGAACAGCTTTGTGCCGTAGCCTTTACACAGGGACCGGGACTTATGGGCAGCCTGCTTGTAGGCAGTTCGTTTGCCAAATCACTGGCGTTGGCACTACAGGTACCGCTTATAGCCGTAAACCACATGCAGGCGCACATACTTGCCCATTTTATAGCCGAAGAAGGTTTTGATAAGCCTACCTTCCCGTTCCTGGCCATGACCATAAGCGGCGGGCATACACAGATAGTGCGTGTAGACAGCTATTTCAGTATGGAGGTTATAGGCGAAACTACAGACGACGCCGTGGGTGAAGCCTTTGACAAAAGTGCTAAAATACTTGGCCTGCCTTATCCGGGTGGTCCTTTAATTGATAAATATGCCCAAACAGGCAACCCAAAAGCCTACCCGTTCACCAAGCCGCAGGTGCCTGGGCTTAACTTCAGTTTTAGCGGGCTGAAGACGCAGATACTGTACTTCATCCAGAAAAACCTGAAGGAAGACCCCGATTTTGTAAAGGACCAAATGGAAGATATTTGCGCTTCCATTCAGCATACCATCATCAACATACTGATGGACAAGCTGAAAATGGCCGTGAAGGAAACCGGCATTAAGCAGGTGGCTATAGGTGGCGGGGTTTCAGCTAACAGCGGTATTCGTACTACGCTGAAGGAAGCCGAAAAAAAATACGGCTGGAAAACCTATATCCCTAAATTTGAATACACTACCGATAATGCCGCCATGATAGGCATTGTAGGCTACCATAAATACCTTGAGCAGCAGTTTAACGATGCTGCCGTAACCAGTAAAGCCAGGATAGAATTGTAATGCAGCTATTTTTTGACCCAAATATTACGCAGGGCGATACCGTTTTTGTCTTTGACAAAGAGGAAAGCCGCCATATAGTAAAGGTACTCCGCAAAAAAGAGGGCGATATTATACATATTACCAATGGTAAAGGCTGGCTGTTTATATCGGCAATAAACTTTGCTACCGAAAAACGTTGTGAAGTAAGCATTACCGCTGCCGAATATTTTGAGCCACTGCCCTACCGCCTGCACCTGGCCGTGGCTCCTACCAAAATGAACGAGCGCTACGAATGGTTCCTGGAAAAGGCTGTGGAAATAGGCATTACCGAAATTACCCCCATAATCTGCGAGCACAGCGAACGCACTGTTTTTAAAGCCGACCGTTTCGAAAAGATACTGCAAAGCGCCATGAAACAGTCACTGCAATACCATGTGCCGGTGCTACATGAGCCTGTACCCTACAACACCTTTGTAAAGCAGCAGCACGAAGGCAAACTGTTTATAGCCCACTGTGAGGAAACCGATAAAAAGCTCCTGAAAAACGAGCTTACGCCAAAAGAAACCCAAACCATACTGATAGGCCCCGAGGGCGACTTTTCTACAAAGGAAATTGAGTTGGCATTAAGCCTCGGCTACGTACCGGTTTCGCTGGGCAATACCCGCCTGCGCACCGAAACAGCTGCCATAGTAGCAGCGCATAGTGTAGCATTTGTAAATGAGGAATAGCTTTTATTACAATCCTTTACCGGTAGCTGCGTAGTAGATACCTCCGTAAATATGGTCTAAAAACCATTGGTTACTGTAGGCAGAATCGTTGTGCCCAAGGGCGGTATAAAAGGCCCTGCCCCCGTCAAACTCATGGTACCATGCTATCGGGTGGTTTTTGCCCATGCCGTGGGCTACTTTATCAACAACTTTTCCGTTTGCATCCTTATCTGCATTTTTCCATACGGCATCAGGGTTGTAGGTTGCCTCATCCACTAAAACCAGCGTATGCAGGTTACCTGATTTATCTTTACTGAACTGATACCATTCATCCGTCCATCGCATTTGCTCCGGGAAATGCTCCAGCCCCGGGAATTTCCGGTCGGCAAACTTCAGCATCGCCGTCTGCTGCTCGGGGTGGATGTAAAACATCCTGCCCAAAAGCTGTGTGTACCACTCCCAGTTGTACTCGGTACAAGCCGCCGCGTGTATGCCCACAAAACCTTTACCCGAGCGTATAAACTTTTGTATGGCAGCTTTTTCGTCATCGGTAAAAATATCGCCGGTAGTGCTTAAAAATATAATTACGTCATACTGTTTCAGCTTGTCATACGTTATCTTTTCAGATTCCTGCTGAAGGTCGGCCACAAAATAATTACGCTCGGCCAACTGGCGTATCGCTTTTATACCCGCAGCTATAGATTCATGATGGTAGTCTTTCGTTTCGGTAAATACCAATGCCTTAAATTGCTGGGCATTCATAAGCGTTGTACTTAGCAGCCCGAAAAGCAGCAAGCATTTTAAAATGTATATTTTTCGCATTTATAATAAGGTGATGGTTACTGTTTCCGTTTAAGGTTTATTATATTTACAACATAAAACCTATTGGTAAAATTAATGAAAAAACTGCTCTATATACTCCTTGCCCTGCCCCTGCTTACATCGGCACAGGAAATCGCCGTACTGAAATACTCAGGCGGTGGCGACTGGTACGGTAACCCTACCTCGCTGCCTAACCTGGCCAAATTCTGTAACCAGAACATCGGCACTAAAATAAACGCCAAAACATCGGTAGTAGAAGCCGGTAGCCCTGATTTGTTTTCGTATGCCTTTGTACACATGACAGGCCACGGCAATGTAGTTTTTAGTGATAATGATATTACCAACCTGCGCAACTACCTTACATCGGGCGGGTTCCTGCATATAGACGATAACTACGGTATGGATGAGTACATCCGCCGCGAAATAAAACGTATTTTCCCCGATAAGGAGCTGGTGCGCGTGCCCGTAAGCCATGAGATTTTTAAAGGCCCGTTTGCCTTTCCGCAGGGCATGCCGAAAATCCACGAACACGACGGTAAGGCTCCTGATACCTGGGGCATTTTCGCAGAAGGCAGGCTGGTACTGCTCTATACCCACGAAACCGACCTTGGCGACGGCTGGGAAGACAAAGAAGTACACAACGACCCTGTTGAAGTACGGACCAAAGCACTGAGGATGGGTGCCAACATACTGAATTATGCGTTTAATTTTTAGGTGATTCGGTGATAGGGTCATTTGGTTATTCGTATTCAACAAGACGTAATACAGACTTCGAAACACCTTTCGAATAACCGTATAACCAAATAACCGCATTACCGTAACTCATAATCTTATATTAAAGCCCTCGCAGTTTTAGTAAAATTTTTCATACTTTCGGAGTGCCTAAAATCAAAATTTTAACACCCATGGTAACCAGTAAAACTATAGCAAACGGCTTACTCCGCGCCGTTTTTATACTTGCGGGCGTATACGTACTGCTCATGTTTTTGTACAGCATACAAACGGTATTAATATATCTTTTTGTATCGCTTATACTTACCCTTATAGCAGGCCCTATTGTAAGGTTCCTGAAAACCAAGCTGAAATTCCCACACATACTGGCGGTTATAAGCACGTTGGTGTTTTTTATACTGATACTCGCAGGCTTCATCATGATGTTTGTACCGCTTATTGTAAGCCAAAGCGAAAACCTTTCGCTACTGGATACTAAACAACTCGAAGGCGATTTCAACCATGTAATTGCCCAGATAGACAGCTACTTCGGTATTGACACCCAAAAAATGATAAAGGACTCTAAGCTGACATCTAAAATAGATTTCAATATTATACCGGCTTTCCTCAACTCTGTTTTAGGGGTGCTTAGCGGTTTCGGTATGGGGCTGGCTTCGGTAATGTTCATTACGTTCTTTTTCCTGAAAGACCGACTGTTATTCACCAAAAGTGCCAAAAAGCTATTGCCCGATGCACACGAGGAAAAAATCCTGCACTCTATAGATAAGGTAAACGAAATGCTGAGCCGTTATTTCATAGGGCTTATCATACAGATGTCGATACTATTTGTACTGTACCTTATAGTACTGCTTATCTTCGGGGTGCAAAATGCCTTTGTAATTGCGCTTATCACAGCATTCCTAAACATCATACCGTACATTGGCCCTATCATTTCTACCGCACTGGTAGTAATACTTACCCTGCTGGGACACATAGGCCCCGAAACCCAGGGCGATATGTTCAGCACTACGCTGTATGTATTCATCGGTTACTGTGCCGCACAGTTTATAGACAACAACATTACATCGCCGCTTATCTTCAGTAACAGTACCAATTCGCACCCGCTGGAAATATTTATAGTGGTGCTTATCAGCGGTTTTACCTTCGGGATACTGGGCATGATTATAGCCATACCGATGTACACTACACTAAAAATCATAGCCAAGGAGTTTTTCCCGGAAAACCCTGTGGTAAAAATACTTACTAAAGACCTGTAACCTTGCTGAGCGCCCTACTGCAACCCGAAATACAAGCCTACATACGCGAGCACACGAATGATGATGTAAAGAAACTCGCGCTGCAAAAAAATCCGTTCCCTGCCCTGCCCTGGACAGAGGTACTGAACCAGATAGCCGCACGGCAAAAGGCAAAGGACAAACTGCCTACGTGGTTTGGCACAGAGGATATTATTTACCCGTCTAAAATCTCGGTAGAGCAAACATCGTCTGAAACTGCGGCGCAATACAAAGCCAACCTGGTTTCCGGCGGAAGCCTTATTGACCTGACCGGTGGTTTCGGGATTGACGATTATTACTTTTCGAAAGCGGTAAACCATGTTACCCACTGCGAACTGAATCTTGAACTTTCGGCTATTGCTAAACATAACTTTATTGTACTGGGTGCCGATAACATCCAGTGCCTGCCCGGTGACAGCCTGGAAACACTGGAGCTTTCAGATAAGCATTGGGACTGGATTTACATAGACCCCTCACGGCGCAATGAAGCCAAAGGCAAAGTCTTTATGCTGGCCGACTGCCTTCCGAACGTGCCGGAACTACTGGACCGTTATTTTACGTATTCTAAAAATGTAATGATAAAAACAGCGCCCCTGCTGGATATTTCGGCCGGACTTGGTGAACTGCATTCCGTTAAGGCCATACACATCGTAGCCGTAAACAATGAAGTAAAGGAACTACTGTGGCTGCTGGAAAAAGGTTACAATGATGCTCCCATGCTTATTGCTGCCGACCTTAATAAAGACGGCGAGAATATATTTGAAGCCCAATACGGCAATGAGGAGTTAGCCCCGCTGAGCCTGCCCCTTACTTACCTGTACGAACCGAACAGCGCCATTATGAAATCGGGGGCTTTTGGTGCAGTGGCTACGCATTATAAACTGGCTAAGCTGCATGCACATTCGCAACTGTATACTTCAGATAAGCTGGTGGATTTTGCAGGCCGCAGGTTTGAGGTACAGCAAATACTGCCGTATGGTAAAGCAGAAATGAAGCTGTATATTGAGGGTAAAAAGATGAATGTTACCGTTCGTAATTTTCCGTTAAAGACAGAAGAATTGCTCAAAAAGTGGAAAATTAAAGATGGCGGCGATGTGTATACGTTTTTCACCACGAATAAAGACGGGGAAAAAACGGTACTGGTTTGCCGGAAAGTGTAACCGGCGCTGTCATTGCGAGGAGGTACGACGAAGCAATCTTATAAAGTTAGTTTTTCACTTTACAATGATGAGATTGCTTCGTTCCTCGCAATGACGGACCGGATGGTAATCTTTATTTACTCAAAAACGCAACTACGTTTTTCTCAATACGGGCATTAATATCAGTAATATCAGCTTTCGCGAATTTCTCACCAATGATGTTTTCGTAAAGTTCTATATAACGGTCAGATACCGTTTCAATGTATGCATCGGTCATGTCAGGGATTTGCTGCCCTTCCTTACCCTGGAAACCATTTTCTATAAGCCAGCGGCGTACAAACTCCTTGCTCAGCTGCTTTTGCTCCTCGCCTGTGTTTTGGCGCTCCTGGTAACCTTCAGCATAAAAATAACGCGATGAATCCGGCGTGTGGATTTCGTCGATAAGAACAATCTTGCCGTCTTTGGTTTTACCAAATTCGTACTTGGTATCCACCAAAATCAGCCCGCGTGAAGCTGCAATCTCAGTACCACGCTGAAACAATGCACGGGTATATTTTTCAAGCACCAGGTAATCTTCCTCGCTTACAATACCTTTGGTAAGGATGTCCTCGCGGCTGATGTCCATATCGTGCTCGCCGTTATCAGCTTTAGTCGTAGGGGTAATTATCGGCGCAGGGAATTTATCGTTCTCCTTAAGGCCTTCTACAAGCTCTACGCCACACAGCACACGCTTACCGGCAGCATACTCGCGTACAGCGTGCCCGCTAAGGTAACCGCGTATCACCATCTCTACCTTAAATGGTTCGCACAGGTGGCCTACAGCAACGTTAGGGTCCGGGGTATCTATAAGCCAGTTAGGCACGATATCCTCAGTAAGGCGCATAAATTTAGTAGCAATCTGGTTTAGTATCTGTCCTTTGTACGGAATGCCTTTTGGCATAACTACATCAAAAGCACTAAGCCTGTCTGTAGCCACCATAACCAGCAGCTCATCGTTAATATTATAAACTTCGCGCACCTTACCACGGTAAACCGATTTCTGGCCCGGGAAGTTAAAGTTTGTTGTAGTGATGGTATTCATCGTGTTGTTTGCTGTTTAGTATTGAGGTGCAAAAATAAGAAAGTTATTTTATCATGCTGCATTTCTTTTAACCGCCTTACTATTACCTATTGCAAAACCAATATTGACAAATAAAACCAATACAGACAATATAGGAACTAAAAGATTTAGCATATACATAGAATCATAACCTAGAAAAAAACTAAGGAATAACGACAAAAGAACAAGACTGAGATTTATTACAGAAAGTTTCTTGCTGATTGTAGCCTTACAAAGCAATAAAATTAAATAACCTAAAATGTAAAGCAACAAACTAACTATGGCGAAAACCGGCAACCAGTTTAGTATATCCCAAGCCCAACCAACAGTCTTATTTACTCCGTATGTTGAGATGCTACCGGTAATTTTTGCGATGAAGGCAATCATTATTAAAAGCAATATTGCCAAAACAAAAAAATACAACAGGCCCAAAAGCGGGCCTGAAGGTTTTGTAAAATCAGGTTTCATCTTGCTAATGTTCAACATACAATGTATTGTCGCCTATTTTGTATTTAACCTGTTTTTTATCGTTATTCTTTGAAATATTTACCGCACCGTAAAAAGTATACTGACAGCCACCCGTTATAGTAAGTTCTTTTTTTTCAGTATCAAATACTATACTGTCGGCGTGTTCTACAGTCAGCTTGTCGTCTGTATATGAAACATCCGTATCAAACACCATTTGCTTTTTGTCGTCGCTAACCGTTAAAGATTTCGACTCAAATTGCGGTCCGTCATTTTTAGCATCCTGCGCAAAAGCCGCTGCAGAAAAGACCAAGGCAGTGGCTAAAAGTATTTTTCTCATAGGTTTATGATTTATTATCAAACATATAACGTTTTAAAATCCCGAAATATTTTAATCTCACCAAGGCTTTATGACTTTTGGCTTTACAACTTTCGACTAAAGTTTATCCTTGGTGTTCAATCCTCTTGTACGCCTCAATAACCTTTTTCACAAGACGGTGGCGCACCACATCCTTATCGTCAAGGTAAATGATACTGATACCATCCACGTCTTTCAGTACCAATAGCGCTTCTTTAAGTCCACTGGTAGTACTGCGTGGCAGGTCTATCTGGCCGGGGTCGCCGGTTATCATAAACTTGGCGTTCTTCCCCATACGCGTCAGGAACATCTTCATCTGGCTGTGGGTAGTGTTCTGCGCCTCGTCGAGGATTACAAAAGCGTTATCCAGCGTACGCCCACGCATAAAGGCAAGCGGGGCTATCTGTATAATACCTTTCAGCAGGTAGTCTTCCAGCGTTAGCGGTGGCAGCATATCGCGCAGGGCATCATATAGCGGCTGCATGTACGGATCCAGCTTTTCCTTCATATCCCCCGGAAGGAAGCCCAGGTTCTCCCCTGCTTCTACTGCGGGACGGGTAAGGATAATGCGTTTCACCTGCTTTTCTTTCAATGCCTTTACCGCCAGTGCCACGCCCGTATAGGTTTTACCCGTACCGGCAGGCCCCACGGCAAACACCATATCATTTTTGCCCATATGGTCTACAAGCAGCTGTTGGTTCGGGGTCATTGCCTTAATAAGCTTTCCGCCCAAACCGTGCACCAGTATCTTATCATTAGTACTCATGTGCTCAGTTTGCACACCGGTGCTTATTACACGTTCTATTACATTATCGTCGATGCTGTTAAAACGGGTAAAATGCAGCATCAACCGCTTGAAACGGGTCTCAAACTCATCAAGCAGCTCTTTCTCGCCAAATGCTTTAAGCGTAGAGCCCCTTGCCACTATTTTCAGTTTGGGGTAATATTTCTTTATGGTTTCAAGGTGGGCGTCCTGAGCGCCCCAGAAATCCTTAGGGGCGATGTCAGTCAGTTCAATAATTCTTTCGTTCAAGCAAGTATGTTTTTGATTAATTTTATGGCTAATTATTGTAGCTTTGCATTCAAATTTAGTGAAATTTTTATTCGCGGTTTTATAAAGTTTTACACAAAATTATGTCAATAATTACGCTAACTACCGATTTCGGCCTGTGCGACCATTTTGTGGGCGCGCTAAAGGGTAAACTGATTTCGGGGTGCAGCGACGCCACGGTTATAGACATATCGCATAATGTAGACCTTTTCAACATACCGCAGGCGGGCTACATAATAAGCGCGGCATGGCGCAGTTTCCCTGCAGGTACGGTGCACCTTATAGGTGTGGATGCCGAACTGAGCCCCGAAAACCGCCACATAGCCATACAATGGAACGGCCATTATTTTATATGTGCCGATAACGGCATACTGAGCCTGCTTACCCAGTCGGTTTTACCCGAAAAGATTGTTGAGATAAACATACACGACCGCCTGCCCGAAGGCAGCAGCGCTATGGACGTATTTGCCACCGTGGCCTGCCACCTGGCCAAAGGCGGCACCCTGAGTGTTATAGGCCGTGAAACTACTACCGAACTGAAGCCGATGCACGAAATGAATCCTGTGGTGGCTACCGATAAAAACAGTATCCGCGGCAATGTGGTGTATATAGACCACTTTGGCAACTGTGTAACAAACATCAGCAGGAAACTGGTTAAGGAAGTAGCCAAAGGCCGTAACCTTGAAATCAATTTCGGGACCAAAGGCGAAATAAGGGGCATAAAAAGCGGGTATTCCGACTTTAACCTGAACGAACGTTTTTCATTGAAAGACTACGAAGGCGAAAAGCTGGCGGTGTTTAATGAGGCGGGCTTTTTGGAAATCGCCATCTTCCGGAGCAACCCGCATACGGTAGGTTCGGCAAAAACATTGCTGGGGCTGAAATATAGGGATGTGGTTAGCGTTAAGTTTGAATGATTGAAAATGTAAAGATTGAAAGATTGGTGAATGTACCCGGTATGTATTTGCCATGAATAAGATAAAACTGTATGTTTGCAGGCAAGGAAAGACAATATTTTCCGGATAAATAATATGACGTCCCCCAATTCCCCTCCTTTGGAGGGGTGGCTGAAAGCCGGGGTGGTTATAATAATAAATCTGGAAATATTTAAGAACCACCCCGTCCTGCGGGCACCCCTTTAAAGGAGGGGAATCTGGAACTTTAAACAAAAGAAACTAAATAAATTAGATGAAAGCATTATTGCTACGTGAAATCAAAGCCTTTTTCGGTTCGCCTATAGGGTATTTGGTTATCGCTATTTTCCTTTTGCTCAACGGGCTTTTCCTTTGGGTATTCGAAAACGACTTTAATATACTGAACAGCGGTTTTGCCGATATGGGTCCATTTTTTACCCTGTCGCCGTGGATACTTATTTTCCTGATACCGGCCGTAACCATGCGCAGCTTTTCCGACGAAAAAAAGCAGGGTACACTGGAACTGCTGTTTACCAAGCCGCTAAGCACCTGGGAAATTGTGAATGGCAAGTTCTTCGGGGCTTTTGTGCTTATAGTACTGGCACTGCTGCCTACGCTTATTTACGTAGCTGTACTGTCTGATTTCGGGAACCCGCAGGGTAATATTGATATGGGCAGTACCATGGGTTCGTACTTCGGGCTGCTGTTCCTTGTAGCAGGCTATACTGCCATAGGCATCTTTACCTCTACCCTTTCAGACAACCAGATTGTAGCATTCATCAGCGCAGTATTCCTGTGCTTTGTATTCTATTTCGGGTTTGAAGGCGTTTCCGGTTTCTTCGGCGGTTTTGGCAATATCGTTTCAAAAGTGGGTATGGACTACCACTTCCGAAGCATGAGCCGTGGCGTTATAGATACACGAGATGTAGTATACTTTACCAGCATAGCCGTGCTGTTTTTGTCGCTTACCGTATATAAACTTAAATCGCTTAAATGGTAATGGAAACAGCTAAACAACAAAACAGGAAACAGCTGCTTATTACCCTTGCGGTACTTGTAGTGCTAAACATAGCCGGTGCATTTTTCTTTAAGCGATTAGACCTTACTGCCGATAACCGTTATACCCTTTCGCCTGCATCATTAAAGCTGGTGAAATCGGTACACGAGCCGTTGTATATAGACGTATTCCTTGAAGGGGAATTCCCGGGCGAATTTAAACGCCTGCAAGACGAAACACGCCAGTTATTACAGGAGTTTTCGGCGTATAACCCCGATGTGAAGTTCAACTTCTTTAACCCGCTTGATAAATCTGAAAACAGTTCCGAAACAAAGCGTGAACTGATTTTCAAGGTTTTTAAAATGGACAATCCGAAGCTTTCTGCCAAGGATGAAACCGACGTTAAAAACAGTATTGCAGGTATTACTGATTTGGATAAAGCTGTATTTGAAACCTTTAACGGCAGCGGCATGAAGCCTGCACAGGTTACCGTAAATGACAAAGGCAAACAAAGCGAAACGCTGATTTTCCCGTGGGCTATTGTTACCTATAAAGGCAAGACGGTAAAAATCCCGTTGCTTAAAAACATACGTGGCGCCAATGCCGCACAAAAAGTAGAAGGCTCTGTACAGCACCTGGAATATGCCTTTGCCGATGCGCTGAACAAAGTAACCAGTGAAAGGCAAAAGAAAATTGTTGTTTTACAGGGTAATGGTGAAATGAGGGACCGATATATGGCCAACTTCATCAGGGCATTGGGAGAAAGCTACCATACAGCTCCGTTTACGCTGGACTCGGTTGCCAAAAATCCGGTTAAGACCCTAAAAGACCTGCAACAGTATGACCTGGCCATTATAGCCAAGCCTACCGAAAAGTTTACCGAAGAGGAGAAAGAGGTACTTGACCAGTATATACTAAACGGCGGTAAAACCCTATGGATGCTGGATGCCGTGCAGGTGGAAATGGACAGCCTGTACAACCCTACCGGTATGACACCTGCCCTGCCGCGCGACCTGAACATTAACGACATGCTGTTTAAGTATGGCGTCCGTATAAACCCTGATATTATTAAGGATGAGCAGGCTACACCTATAAAGCTGGCATCGGGAACCCAGGGCAGCGCTACAGAATACGAGCAATTCCCATGGAAATTCTCGCCATTTGCCTACCCTGATTCGGTGAATACCAACCCTATCGTAAAAAACGTAGGCGGTATAAAACTTGAGTTTGCCAACCCCATAGATACGCTGCAAAATGGTATTAAAAAGAATATACTGCTGGCATCATCCCGTTTTTCTAAGAAAGTGGGCACACCTACTGCCATAAGGCTGGATATGGTAAATGAAAAAACCACCCCGAAAGACTACGAAAAAAGCGGTTTTATGCCGGTTGCAGTATTACTGGAGGGCAGTTTCCGTTCGATGTACGAAAACAGGCTGCTGCCATTTAAACTAAACGGTTACAAGACTGTAGGCGTACCCGGCAAAATGATTGTGATAGCCGACGGCGATATAGCCAAAAACCAGTTTGACCAAAACGGCGCCCCACTGGAACTGGGCTACGATAAGTGGACCGAGGAGTTCTACGAAAACAAGGACTTTATGCTGAACTGTGTAAACTACCTGCTGGACGATAACGGGCTTATTAACGTACGCACCAAGGATGTGAAGCTGCCAATGCTAAATACCCAGAAAGTATACGACAATTACAGCACGGCAGGTTTTATTACCATTGGCCTGCCTTTAGCATTACTTGCAGCCTTTGGTGGGCTGTTTACCTGGCTGAGGAAAAGGAAATACAGCAGGCCGTAACACACAACCGGGTGTTGAAAAAAAAGTTTCAGTATTAAATTGCTTTGCGATATATTTGCTATCCATTCCCGAAAGGGAATTAAACCAAAATTAATCAGGAATGAAATTCATAGTATCGAGTACATATTTGCTAAAACAGCTGCAGGTGCTTAGCGGTGTTATAAACAGCAACAACACCCTGCCTATTTTAGATAACTTTTTGTTTGAACTGAATGCCACTGAGCTAAAGGTTTCGGCATCAGACCTTGAAACCACCATGACCGCTACACTGGAAATAGATTCAGACAGCGTGGGCAGCGTGGCAGTCCCTGCAAAACTGTTGCTTGAAACCCTGAAAACATTCCCTGAGCAGCCGCTTACCTTTACCGTAGAAGACAACAACACGGTAGAAATAAGCTCTAATTCGGGTAAGTATGCGCTGGCTTATGCCGCCGGTGATGAGTTCCCGAAAGCCGTTTCGCTTGAAGACCCATCGTCTACCATAGTGCCTGCCGAAGTACTTTCTACAGCGGTAAGCAAAACAATATTTGCCGCCGGTAATGATGACCTTCGCCCGGTAATGTCGGGTGTGTTCTTCCAGTTCTCACCACAGGGCCTTACGTTTGTAGCTACTGATGCGCACAAACTTGTGAAGTATGCCCGTACCGATGTAAAGGCATCGCAAGTGGCAGATTTCATCATGCCAAAAAAACCCCTAAACATACTAAAAGGCATCCTTGCAACTTCTAATGCAGAGGTGACTATAGAATATAACGACAGTAACGCTACGTTTTCTTTTGACAACTATGTGCTTACCTGCCGCCTTATAGATGGTAAATACCCTAACTACGAAGCGGTAATACCTAAAGAAAACCCGAACAAACTGCTTATAAGCCGCAGCCAGTTCTTTAGTTCGGTGCGCCGTGTGGCGATTTTCAGTAACAAGACCACACACCAGATACGCCTTAAAATAGCCGGTACCGAGCTGAATATTTCTGCCGAGGATATTGACTACTCTAACAAAGCGGAAGAAAGGCTGACCTGCGATTACCAGGGCGATGATATGCAGATAGGCTTTAACTCGCGTTTCCTTACCGAGATGCTTACCAACCTGCAAAGCGACGAAATACAGCTGGAAATGTCGCTGCCAAACCGTGCCGGTATCCTTACCCCGGTAGACGGCCTTGATGAAGGCGAAACCGTAACAATGCTGGTAATGCCTGTAATGCTGAATAATTAAGAAAAAACTTCCAAATATCCAAAAAGCCTCTGTACAAAACGGAGGCTTTTTTTTATGGTATTGCTACTCATTTCATACTTTTTAACACAAAAATCTAACCCCTGTGTGGAAATTTGTTTTTTTTGTTAAAACGCTGCATTTTTCCGACAAAAAGCACGCAACCTTTTTGCCTTTTTTGATACTTTTAGATGCTAAAATTTATTTCGACTTTCTTATGAGAAAAATTACATTATTATTCATGTTGCTTGTGTCCGTAAGCGGCTTTGCGCAGCTCGCTTTAGAGGACTTTGAGGGCACATGGACGGGATTATCCGGCACGGAGGGCAGCGCAGGGCCTCCGGGATGGTACATTAAAAACGTATCGGGGCCGGTTCAATACTGGGTACAAGGTAACGGGTCTTCAGCCCAGCCGGCCCACTCGGGTACACATGCAGCTTTTATTAATAAAGAAAACGTACTGGCAGGCACCCAGAGTGAAGACTGGCTGATAACCCCGCAATTTACAGTACCTGCTAATGCCCAGCTGAAATTCTGGTCAAGGCTTACCCAAAACAACGACCAGGGTACAAGCTATAAAGTGATGATAGGTACAGACGTAACGCAGCCGTTTACCGACCTGCAAACCTGGACCGAACTTACACTAAACGCTGTTCAGCAGGAATATGAACAAAAAATAATAGACATACCTGCTACTTATACCGGACAGCAGATTTACATAGCCTTTGTAATGATGGGCGATGACGGCGACCGCTGGCTGGTAGACGACGTTCAGGTTACGGCACAGTGTTTTGCACCGGCAGACTTAGCAGCAAACCCATCGGGCCAATATGCTACACTAAGCTGGACCAGCACTGCAACCGATTTTGAGGTGGCGGTACTTCCACAAGGCGGCACACCGGGTGAAAGCGGTGTTGCAGTAAGCGGCACCAGCTACACTACACCGGCTACACTTACACCTTCTACTACATACCAGTACTTTGTAAGGGCAGTATGTGGCGAAAACAATACCAGTGCGTGGGCAGGTCCGTTTACGTTTACCACTTCGCAAATACCGGATACGCTAAACTATACTGAAGGTTTTGAAACTGCCGGATTGGGATGGACAATAGTTAACGGCAGCCAGACCAATAAATGGGCCATAGGTACTGCTACAAGCAACGGTGGCACACAATCATTATACGTATCTAACGATAATGGTGTAAACAACAGTTATACTATAACAACTACATCTACCGTAATGGCATACCGCGACATACAAATGCCGGATGCTGTAGACCAGCTTTCACTTTCATTTGACTGGAAAAATCAGGGTGAAAACAGTTGGGATTACCTAAGGGTATGGCTTGTACCTGTATCTTACACTCCTGTAGCAGGTACACAAACTACTGCGGCTAACAGCGGTGGTATACAAATAGGCGGTAACTTTGGCCTTAACGGCAACTGGTCTACCAATACTACTACCATAAACGCAGCAGCCTATGCAGGCACTGTAAGGAGACTTATATTTGAATGGAGGAACGATGGCAGCGCAGGTACACAACCACCGGCAGCTGTAGACAACATTAACCTGTCTGTAATAACATGCCCGGCGCCTACTAACTTTGCATTAGGCACAGTAACCGAAAGTACGGCTAACTTTACCTGGACAGGCCCTACATCGGTAACCCCTACATACGATATTTATTTTTCTACAAACAATACCGCACCGGTGGCAGGCACTTCGCCTACCACAAACGTAACACCGGCTTCGTTTGCACTAAACTCGCTTACTCCTAACACTACTTATTACATTTGGGTAAGGAGTAACTGTGGCGCAGACAAAAGTACATGGGTAGGCCCGATAAGCTTTACTACTACACAAATTCCTGCTATACTAAACTATACTCAGAATTTTGAAGGTACGCACGGCTTCGGGTTTGATAACGGTACACAGCCTAACCAATGGGTTGTGGGTACTGCTACAAGTAACGGCGGTACAAAATCGCTTTATATAACTAACGACAACGGTACAAGCAACGCTTTCTCTATTACTACCCAGTCTACGGTACATGCCTACAGGGATATAATGATACCTGCCGGTACCAGCGAAATAGACCTTTCATTTGACTGGAAAGCATACGGAGAATCATGCTGTGACTACCTGCGTGTATGGTTAGTTCCGGTAACCTATACCCCGGTTGCAGGTACGCTTATGACTACCGGAAACAGCGGTGGTATACAGGTAGGCGGTAACTTTAACGTAAACGGTAACTGGACTACGTACCTTAATACCATAAACGTATCAGACTACGATGGCCAGGTACGCAGGCTGGTATTTGAGTGGAGGAATGACGGCAGTATAGGTACACAGCCACCTGCTGCTGTAGACAACATCAACATCAACATAGTTACCTGCCCTAAGCCTATAAACCTTGCGGCTACTGCAACCAGTACTTCGGCTACACTAAGCTGGACACCACAAGGTACAGAAACTTCATGGCAAATATATGTAGTGCCTACCGGCTCTGCTGCACCTACAGCTACCACAACAGGTACTACGGTAACTACCAGCACCGGCTATACCTATAGCCCGCTAAACCCTGCCACTACATACCAATATTATGTAAGGGCAGTATGTAGCGGCAGCGATATGAGTATATGGTCTGGTCCATTCTCATTTACTACTGCAATTATAAACGATACCTTTGATGGCGCTGTAGCACTTACTGTAAACAGCGGTACAGATTGTACTGTAACTACAGCAGCTGCATTTACAGGCGCTACAGCCTCTGCGCTATTGCTGCCTACATGTAGCCCATATACCACTAACGGTCCCGATGTTTGGTACCAGTTTACTGCTACAAGCAGCTTACAAACCCTAACCCTTTCAGGATTTACCGGAACCGCACAACAAGTAGTAATAAGCGTGTACCAGGGTACACCTGCAGATGGAGGCGAACTATTCTGTAGTGCTAACAATGCTGTTAACATGGTAGGCCTTACACCGGGTACTACCTACTATGTAAGGTTAACACTAAACCCTACAACTACAACAGTAAGCCTTACTACGGCTTTCAACGTTTGTATAACCACACCGTCATCGGCAACGACAAGTGACTGTGAGATTACAACCATAAACCCAAGCTTCGAGCTTCCGGATATGGCACACACCAATTCAGGACAGGGCCCAAGCTTCTATCTTGATTATGTTGTTCCGGGATGGAAAACAGGTGCGAATGACCACACAATGGAGTATTGGATAGAACCAAACTACGAGCATCAGCCTGCTTACCATACCAATACCGGTACCGACCTTTTTGTTACCTGGCCGGCTGCTGCACCTGCAGACAGCGACCAGTTCATAGAGCTAAATGCCAATGCTAACCAGGGTACTACCATGGGTGTATACCAGGATTATACTGCGGCTGAAGGTACTGTTTTCGTTGCAAAATTTGCACACAGGGCAAGGAATACTAACTACGCCAGCGCTACCTATGCACAATCAGGTAACGTTATCGACGTAATGCGACTTATGGCAGGTCCTGTACCGGCTCCGGGCCAAACAATGGCCGATGTAATAGGATCGTACACACAGGTGGGTAGTAACTTCAGTACATCTGCTAATGGTGTACCATCGGGCTACCCGGGTATTTCAGGTGCAAGTGCTGCCAATGGTGGTAACGGTACTGCATGGGCATACTATGGTGACGACGGTACCCTTACATACACTGTACCTGCCGGACAAACAACAACACGTTTCTTCTTCCAGGCGGTATCTACCTCTACAGGTAATACCAGTGTAGGTAACTTCCTTGATGCAATTACCTTTACAGCTAACAACGCTATTACATCTACAAACCCTGCTGTGGCAGACTGTGACCCTGCTACTACTGATATCTTCAACTATGTAGATGTTGTGGCTACAGGTGGCGGTACATGGACAGCACACGCAGACAACCCGTCAGCTACAATAATAGCTGATCCTACAGGAAACAGTACTACTATTTCGGGCTTTACCGTATCGGGTACGTACCTGTATGACTGGACTACAGCTTACTGTACTAACCTGCTTACCGTTACTTACACGGCTCCGGATATCGACATGCCGGTAGCGCAGGATGCATATACATACTGCCAGGGCGATACCGCTACAATACTTACTGCTACTGCCCTTGAAGGGTATGTACTAAACTGGTATGATGCAGAAACAGGCGGTACTGCAAGCGCTACTGCCCCTACCCCTGATACTTCGGTAGTAGGTACTGTTATTTACTATGTAAGCCAGTCATCAACTGCAGGCGCATGTGAAAGCCCAAGGCTTCCGATTACTGTTACAGTAAACGAAACCCCGGTAGCGCCAACAACTGTTGATGTTACGTATTGTGAAACTGCCACCGCTGCCGAGCTTACCGCTACAGGTGCTACAGGCAATACATTTAACTGGTATACTACCCCAACTGGTGGTACTGCCAGCACTACTGCCCCTACTCCTGATACTTCAGTTGCAGGTACTACCACTTACTATGTAAGCCAGGTAACACCTGCCGGTTGTGAAGGCCCAAGGGCTCCGCTTAACGTAGTAGTTACAGCACCAACAGCACAGGTTACTACCTTTACACTACCGGCTTCGGTATGTATATCAGGTACAAACCCGGTTGCTGTACTTGATCCTGCTGCAGTTACAACAGGTACTTTTGAATCGTCTAACCCTACAGATCTTGTTATAGATGCCACTACAGGTGAAATAGACCTTACGCAAAGTACTGCCGGTACTTATGATGTTACTTACAGCGTTACCGCAGACGTAACAACATGTGTTGCTGCCGGTTCTACAACTGTAAGCATCACCATTACACCGCTTGCTACTCCGGTTACCACATTTACGTATACTGATGTATGTGAGTCAGCTCCAAACCAGCTTCCGGATACTACGGCTGCAGGTTTTGCTACCGGTGGTACATTTACATCGTCTGACCCTGCAAACCTTGTGGTAGACCCTACAACAGGTGAAATTGATATGGCACTAAGTAGCTTTGGTGAATATACTGTAACCTACAGTGTCCCAGAAGATGCTGCTAACTGTATGGCTGCTGCAACCAGCGACACTGTTACTATTATTATTACTGAGCTTGTAGCTCCGTATATAAATATCAGTTATCCAACCGTATGTGGATTAGAAGCTACTGTTGCTCCAAGTGTAGACCCTGCTATTCCAGGTGCTACTTATGCTGATGCTAATAGTACAGGACAACTATCAATAAACGCTACAACAGGCGTTATTGACCTTGCAAACAGCACCCCTGGACAATATGATATACTATACACCTACCCACAAGATGATACTACTTGTTCAGCAGGTGGTACATATCCTATTACAGTAGTAATCACTGCGCCTTCTACTCCGGTAACAGGCTTCCAGTACACCAGCGTATGCTCTACAGCAGGTAACCAGCTTCCGGCGCTTTTCAGTGGTTTTGCTACGGGCGGTATATTTACTGCTGATGCTGCACTTTCTATAGATGCCGCAACGGGTGAAATCAACATTGCAAACAGCACACCGGGTACATATACTGTAACCTACACCCTTGCCGAAAATGTGGCAAGCTGTGTGGCTGCAGGTTCTAACACTGCCCAGATAACCATTACACAAGCATTTGCCCCTGAAGTTGGCTTTACATACGAAGAGCAATACTGCTTTGGTACAGGCACTATACTACCGGAACTTGCTACAGGTTTTGCAGCAGGTGGTACATTTACCATCAGCGGTGGCCTAACCATCAACCCTACAACAGGTGAAATTTCACTTGCAGGTGTAGCTCCGGGTACATATGCCGTAACCTACACTGTAGCTGCCGATGCCGCTACATGTAACGAAGGTAACACCCATACTGAAAGCTTCGGCCTTAACGGCGAAATTTCCTTCACGCTTGACGGTGCATGTAACGGCCCTTCATTCATCATCACCGCTACCCCTACTGATGCGTCGTATGACCCAACTTTAGTAAGCTACCAATGGAGCACTGCTTCAGGTACGCCAATTGGTGGTGATTCAGAAGAGCTGAATGTAAGCCAGTATATAGCTTCACTGTCTACGTTCCCTTCATTCCCTATGGATATTGTACTTACAGTAACCTCTGACGGATGTAGCACACCGGTAGCCTATACTGTAGACGGTATTACCTGCGAAATACAGCGTGGTATATCTCCGGGCGGTAGCGATGACCTTAACAACTACTTCGACCTTACAGGTTTTGGTGCCAAAAAACTTAGCATCTTTAACCGTTACGGTAAAGAAGTGTACACAAGGGCTAACTACAGCAACGAGTGGCACGGCCAGACAAATAACGATGAAGAGCTTCCTACAGGTACGTATTTCTATGTGATAGACCGCACAGAAGGCGCTACTAAAACAGGATGGATTTACATCAACAGGCAAAACTAAATTTTAGCCACTATACCTTAAAGGCTCCCGGACATCCGGGAGCCTTTTCTTTTTGGGCGAAAGCCATACTCATAAACAATCATTATTTTTTGTAATTTTAGTATATAAATCAAAACTACTTATGTCAGCAGCACAACCCCGCAGGGTAGCTATAGTGGGCTACAACCGCATCCCTTTTGCACGGCAGTTTACTAACTATGCACAGGCATCTAACCAGGACATGATGGTGGCCGCACTAAACGGGCTTATCACCAAACACAACCTGGCAGGCATGCAGCTGGGAGAAGTGGCAGGCGGTGCGGTAATAAAGCACAGCTGGGAAATAAACCTGATGCGCGAATGTGTGCTGCATACGTCACTCGACCCGAAGACACCTGCCTGCGACATACAGCAGGCCTGTAATACCGGGCTTGAGGCAGCAATGTACATAGCCAATAAAATTGCACTGGGGCAAATAGATTGCGGCATAGCCGGTGGGGTAGATTCTACAAGTAATGTACCGCTGGTGCTGAACGAACACATACGCAAGTTACTTTTAACCGCCCGCCGTGAAAAAACCACCTGGGGAAAAATAAAGGCTTTCGGTAAAATAAAGCTGGGCGACCTTGCTCCCATTGCCCCGCAAAACCTGGAGCCCGGCACCGGATTGTCTATGGGTGGGCATACGGAATATACGGCTAAGTACTTCAATATATCAAGAGAAGATCAGGATGCCTTTGCGTTGGGCAGCCACCGGAAAATGGCCGCTGCTACCGACAGGGGATTTTACAGCGATATGATTTCACCCTACCTCGGCCTGACCGAAGACAACAACATGCGCCGCGATACCAGCCTTGAAAAACTCGAACGGCTGAAACCTGCGTTTGACAAATTGAACGGAACGCTTACAGCAGGTAATTCTTCACCCTTAACCGACGGGGCTTCGTGCCTGTTGCTGGCAAGTGAGGAATGGGCTGCGCAAAACAACCTGCCCGTTTTGGCATACATCACCCATGCCGAAATGGCGGCCATAGAATATATTGAACAAAAGCATAACCTGCTGTTGGCTCCCGTATATGCTGCACCTAAAATGCTGCAAAAAGCACGGCTTACCCTTCAGGATTTTGACTTCTATGAAATACACGAAGCCTTTGCCGCACAGGTTTTGGCACTACTTAAAATTTGGGAAAGCGACGAGCTGTCGGCGCAGTTTGGCGTACCGGCATTGGGCGCCATTGACCGCAATAAGCTGAATGTAAACGGCAGTAGCCTGGCCACAGGACACCCATTTGCCGCTACCGGGGGACGTGTTATCGCCACACTCGCAAAACTACTGAACGAGAAAGGTTCGGGCCGCGGATTGATTTCGTTATGTGCAGCGGGCGGACAGGGAATGACCATGATACTTGAAAAATAGGATTTGGAACTGTTCGATACCATTAGCTACCTGAAAACCGGCAATCCTAAGCAGGCGCAAGCTTATACTACGCTTACGCAATACAACGTCATGGAGGTATTGTTACCCTACACCCCCATATTGGTCGGAACCATTCCGTTGGAGATAAACATAGAGAATAGTGACCTGGATGTTCTTTGCTATTGGGAAGATAAAACCCAATTTGTAAATACACTTACTGTAGCTTTTGGCAAACTCCCCCATTTCGTCCTGAAAGATTACGAGGTAAAAGGTGTACCAACCGTAAAGGCGAATTTCCTGGCGGGTGATTTTGAAGTGGAAGTTTTCGGGCAAAATGTACCCGTAAAAGAGCAATACGGCTACCGACATCTGGTTGCCGAATACCATATATTGCAACAACAGGGCGAGGCATTCCGGCAGGAAATCATCCGCCTGAAACAAAACGGCTATAAAACCGAACCCGCCTTTGCAAAACTACTTAACCTTCAGGGCGACCCTTATGAAGCATTATTGCAGTATGCCGTACCTGATTAATTTGAAGTTAAAGTAATAATAGCCTGCTTCGACACGCTCAGCATGACTATTATTACTTTAACTTCTTCTGAAAATTAATTGAAAATATACAGTCATGCTGAGCATGTCGAAGCAGGATGTATATTTTCAATTAATTTATCCTGACAGTAAAAAGTTAGTGAAAATTCGCGTAATTGGTGGCTTAAAAAACAGCTTGTAATATGGCAATAATTTTCTTTAAATATTCGGGATATGGCAAAAGGAGCTTAAATTAATGTTAACTAACAATACATAAAGGCTGTTCGCCCAAGGCTTTTGTAACTTTATGGAAATCGCCCTGAAAACGGGCAAATTGTATTACCATGAAGATCATTACCATATCGTACCGCCTGCCGCTTTCCATAAAAAAACAAAACCGCAAAACCACCATAACACAAACTTCAGGCGGGCTGGCCACTGCCATACTCTCCTACTCTGAGAAAAGCAGCAAAGACCTTACCTGGGTGGGTGTGGCCGATTTTGACAAACATATATGGGAAGCAAACCGTAACGGTTTCCCTAAGAACTTTGAAATAGAACCCGTATTCCTCGATAAAAAACTGAACCGCAACTTTTACCATGTATTCAGCAACTCGGTGTTGTGGGCGCTGTTTCATTACTTTCCGTCGTTTATGGAGTACGACCCCGAAGCTTTTGAAGCCTATAAAACGGCCAATGAAGCCATTGCGCAAAAAGTAAACGATCTCTACGAACCGGGCGACATCATCTGGGTACACGACTACCATTTTTTAGGGTTGCCAAAGCTCATCCGCGAGCAGCACCCCGATGCACGGATTGGTTTCTTCCTGCACATCCCCTTCCCTAACTTTGAAATCTTCCGCATTTTGCCAAACAAAGTAAAGCGTTACCTGCTGGAGGGTATGCTGGGCGCTAACGTAGTGGGTTTCCATACCTGGGAAAATGCTATCCATTTTACAGACTGTGTGGAAAAAATATTGGGCCTGCCACAAAACGGTTTTATGTTTTCGCAGGAACACCACCATACAAAAGTAGGCTCCTACCCTATAAGCATCGACTTTGATAAATTCCACAATACGTATGACAAGCCCGAGGTTGTGAAGCTACGCGAAGAAATACAGAAGCTGTACCAAGACAAAAAAATCATTTTTTCGGTAGACCGGCTGGATTATACCAAAGGCATCAACAACCGCTTGTACGCCTTTGAAGCCTTTCTGCAAAACCACCCCGAATGGAAAGAAAAAGTGGTTTTCCTGCTTGTAATTGTCCCATCTCGTGAGGAAATAGGCAAGTATGGCGAACGCAAGCGTATGATAGAACTTAATGTTGGCCGTATTAACGGGGCATTGGGTAACTACAAATGGAACCCTGTAGTGTACCAATACCAGGCGGTGGATTTTGACCGGCTTATTGCACTGTACACCAGTGCTGATGTCGCGCTTATATCGCCCGTACGCGACGGTATGAACCTTGTAGCCAAAGAATATGTAGCTTCGCGCAAGGACTTACAGGGCGTACTGTTGCTGAGTGTTTTGGCCGGGGCAGCCAAAGAGTTGCAACAGGCCATTACCATAAACCCGTTTGACACCGAGCTTACAGGGGAGCGTATCCACCAGGCACTGGTTATGGATAAGGAAGAACAAAAACTGCGTATGGAACGCATGCAGCGTTACATAAAAAAGCACGATGTATTCCTTTGGGCAGATAAATTCCTGAACGACACGCTGGAAATGCACAGTTTAGATAACAGCACCATTTCGCTAAAAGGTGAAGCCCTGCAAGAGCTGCTATTGAAATATGAAACTGCCGAAAAGCGCCTGCTCTTGCTGGACTTTGACGGTACACTGGTAAAGCTGCAACGCAGGCCTGAACTGGCTGTACCTGATGAAAACCTGAAAGCATTACTTTCTGCACTGGCATCTGACCCTAAAAATGAGGTATGGATTGTCAGTGGGCGCGACCGCAGGTTCCTTGAAGAACATCTGGGCAATAGCAACGTTGGCCTTATTGCCGAACACGGCGGTTGGATAAAGCGTGACGACTGGCAACCGGTAATCATCGGTATGCCCGAATGGAAAAAACGCGTGATTGATATTATGGAGGAATACACCGACCGCAATGCCGAAAGTTTTATCGAAGAGAAGGAATTTGGAGTGGCATGGCATTACCGTAATGTCGAGGAAAAACTCGGTTTCCTTACTTCGCGGGAGTTGCTTACCCTGCTGAAAAACCACCTGCAAAACGTACCTGTGCAAATTATAGACGGCAATAAGGTAATTGAGGTAAAACACTACCTGGCACATAAGGGTACTACCTGTAAAAACAACGTGCTATGTAATGCACATGATTTTGCCCTGGCCATAGGTGACGACCGCACCGATGAAGACCTGTTTGCTGAACTAACCGGTGCCAATGAATTTTCAATAAAAGTGGGCAAAGGCAATACCGCCGCCAGATACCGTGTAGCATCGGTTGATGCAGTGCTGCAACTACTGGAAAAGCTGCACAGTCTGCATACGGTAAAATAGAAAGTACTATCTTTAGGTCTCCAAAACATCACTAAACCATGAGAAAACTTTTTACCGTTGCACTGCTGTTTGTGTGTGCCCTGGGCATTGCACAAAAACAGGAATACGACACCAAAACAAACATCCGCTACTATCCCGAAGCCGGTTACAAAGGCGATGCATACGCCGCAGAGCGCTGTGTGCTGGACATCTATTACCCAAAGGATAAAAAGGGCTTTGCTACCATACTGTGGTTTCACGGTGGCGGGCTTACCGGGGGCAGCAAGGAAATACCACAAGCCCTGAAAGATAAGGGCTACGCCATAATAGGCGTGGGATATCGCCTTAGCCCAAAAGTAAAGGTAAAACAATGTATAGAAGATGCGGCGGCGGCCATAGCCTGGGCATTTAATAACGTAGATAAATACGGGGGTGATACCTCAAAGATATTCCTGTCGGGGCACTCGGCGGGTGGTTATTTGGATTTAATGGTGGGGCTTGACAAGAAATGGCTTGCCAAATATAACATTGATGCCAATAAAATTGCAGGGTTAATCCCCTTCAGCCCGCAGTGCATTACGCATTTTACCGCCCGTAAGGAAATGGGCATACCCGAAAAGCAACCTGTGATTGATGAGTGGGCACCACTGTATTATGTAAGGGGTGATGCACCTCCGCTGTTACTGATTACCGGCGACCGTGAGTTGGAACTATTAGGCCGCTATGACGAAAATGCTTATATGGCCCGCATGATGAAACTAAACGGCCATACCCAGACCAAGCACTACGAACTGGACGGCTACGGCCATAACATGGCAGACCCGGCTTATCAGTTGCTTTTAAACGAATTACAAAGGGTACTGGAAAAGAAATAATTTCAGTTTTCAGTCGCAGTTTTCAGTTTAATGTACAGTTACAAACTGCCTACTGAGACTGCGACTGAAAACTGTATACTATTCCGCTACGTCGATTTCTACCTTAAGGTTGTTGATGATAAAATCCTGCCTGTCGGGCGTGTTCTTGCCCATATAGAACTCCAGCAGGTTTTGTATGGATGTAGCATTGTCCATTAGTACAGGGTCGAGCCTTATGTCCTGGCCGATGAAGTGCTTAAACTCATCCGGCGATATTTCTCCCAAACCTTTAAATCGGGTGATTTCGGGCTTGCCTTTAAGCTTTTCTATGGCGTTACGACGCTCTTCATCGCTGTAGCAGTAAATGGTTTCCTTTTTATTACGAACACGGAACAGCGGCGTTTGCAGTATGTACAAATGGTTTTCCTTGATAAGCTCAGGGAAAAATTGCAGGAAAAACGTTATGAGCAGCAGGCGTATGTGCATACCGTCTACGTCGGCATCTGTGGCTATAACAATATTATTATAGCGCAGGTTTTCCATTTCCTCCTCTATATCCAGTGCCGCCTGGAGCAGGTTGAACTCCTCATTTTCATACACAATCTTTTTGCTCATGCCATACGAGTTCAGCGGCTTACCACGAAGGCTGAATACCGCCTGGGTATTCACATCGCGCGATTTTGTAATAGACCCTGAAGCCGAGTCACCCTCGGTAATAAACAGCGTGCTTTCCAGGCTGCGCGGGTTCTTGGCATCGGTAAGGTGTACACGGCAGTCGCGCAGCTTCTTGTTGTGCAGGCTGGCTTTTTTGGCCCTGTCGCGTGCCAGCTTACGGATACCGCTTAGTTCCTTACGCTCGCGTTCGGCCTGTAGTATTTTCTTCAGAAGTGCATCGGCCACTTCGGGGTTACGGTGCAAAAAGTTATCAAGCTTATTTTTAATGAAGTCGTTTACAAACGTACGCACACTTGGCGAGTTGGGTCCCATTTCGGTAGAACCCAGTTTGGTTTTGGTCTGCGATTCAAATACCGGCTCCTCTACCTTAACGCTTATGGCGCTCACAATAGACTTACGGATGTCTGACGCTTCGAAGTTTTTGTTGTAAAACTCCTTTATGGTACGCACAATAGCCTCGCGGAAGGCACCAAGGTGGGTACCGCCCTGGGTAGTATTCTGCCCGTTTACAAACGAATAATATTCCTCACTATACTGGGTTTTACTGTGCGTCATGGCAATTTCAATATCATCCTCCTTAAGGTGGATAATATCGTAAATACGGTCTTCCTCCTGTATGTTTTCAGCCAGGAGGTCTTTAAGGCCGTTGTCGCTGTACAGTTTTTCGCCGTTGTACATTATTGTTAGCCCGGTGTTCAGGTAACAATAATTCTTCAGCATTTTTACAATATACTCGTTACGGTACTTATAGTTTTTAAAAATGATATCGTCAGCCACAAATTGCACCTTGGTACCGCGGCGACGGGTGGTTTCTACCTGAGGTTCCTCATTGGTAAGCTCCCCTGCCGAAAATTCGGCGGCCTTAAGCTGGTTATCACGAACCGATTCTACCCTAAAAAAGTTGGAAAGAGCGTTCACCGCCTTGGTACCCACACCATTCAGTCCCACTGATTTCTTAAAGGCTTTAGAATCGTACTTACCCCCGGTGTTCATTTTGCTCACCACATCTACCACCTTACCCAACGGAATGCCACGGCCATAATCGCGTATGGTAACGGTTTTATCGCGCACAGTAACCTCAATGGTTTTACCTGTACCCATTACAAATTCGTCTATGGAGTTGTCAATCACCTCTTTTACAAGGATGTATATACCATCGTCGGGTGAAGAACCATCGCCCAGTTTCCCGATGTACATACCGGGGCGCATGCGGATGTGTTCTTTCCAGTCGAGTGATCGTATATTGTCTTCCGTGTACTGATTTTGTTCTGACATAGGGGTAATCTGCGTATTTTGTGCTAATATAAATTATCTGCACAAAAAATGAAAGCCGGACGCCCGAAAACTTTAAGATTTCATTCGCATCCGGCTATTATTTTCTAACGCTGTACCGTATAAGCCGCTACCGACATTTTATTTACAAAAATGGTAAGTGTGCCACGCGATGACGGTTCTACCTGAACATCAAATTCGGCAATACCGTCGGTAATTTTAGGCGTGACCTTTTTAGAGAACTTGCCCGAAGTAAACTGATACGCCACCTCATCGGTCGGCTTTATACCCCTTATCTTAAAAGGTACCTGTCCTACCCCTCCGCTTGTTTTCAGTATACCGAAATCAGGCGAAATAAGGTCGTAGCTTAAATCGTAATACAAGGGCTGTTCGGCAAAATCGCGTTCGTTTTTGGTAGTGAACAGCCATTTTTTATCATCGGGAAAGTGGTTGCGGAAAAACACATCGGGTTCGGTGAAGAAGTAATTATCGTCAAACAAAAACCCGAACTTATGCGAGGTGCCCATAATCCCCCCCGAACCCCATGTAACATCAATGAGTTTCCACTGGCCGTTTATTTTAACAGCATTCCAGGCATGGTTACTGTTTACAGGGCCTTTGCCAATATCTTTAGGTAATATTTTGGCCGTACCGTGTATTACCTCGGTCTGTATGCCCATTTTTTCAGCCAACAGCTTAAATAACATCGCATAACCGTGGCATACGCCGGTTTTCTTTTTCAGGGTTTCCTCTGCTAAGTCAAGCTCTATCTTGGCAATAATGGCCTGCCGTTCAGCCTCAGTGCTGTAAGAATACTTTATAGGCGCACGCCCAAGCGCTCCCGGCGATGTATCGTACTTAATGTTAAGCGCTATCCACGTAAATATGGCGCGTACCTTTTCATCCTCGCGCTTAAAATCGGTATCAATACGCGATGCCAGCCTGTCCAGGCTGTTGTAGGTTGTGGGGTATGTTTTTACTGTATTGTCTACCTGCGTAAAATCCTGTGCATATACACCCAGGGCAAGCATACCCAAAACAATAACAGCGTAAAGTTTAGTCCTCATCTTCATACACATAGAAAACCAAATACTTTGCCAAAGTTTGTTAAAGCTGCTAAGTAGCTAAGTCACTTACTCATAGAAATACCTTTTAAACTTCAAAATAGTTACACTAAAGTCTAAATAAAAAGCATTACAAAATAGATTAACGGCAGGAAAGCTACCCATCTTACATATTTATCAAACTTCTTTTTATTCCTTCTAAATTTATCACGCAGATAGTAATCATTTATAAATGGAAAAATCATTATAAAAAATAAAAGAGTATGCCAGCTTATAAAAGTGCCATACCCATAGACATCATGCCATCCGGGTATAAACCTGAAAATTTCTAACACCTTAACCAGTAATAAATAATGAAACAGCATGTATAGAATGGGTACAAAACAATTAAACAATGGATATTTCCATAACCACTTGAAAGTATACCATTCACTTATTTTCATATTACTCATAATGATAAAAAATCCCCTTATCATACGGTGTCCATAACGCGGCGCGCTGGTGGGCGGCTTTCAGGGCGCCGTTTGCCCAGGTGTTACAGGTATAGAACAGGCTGTAGCGGCCGGTTGCTTCATAAAAAGCATCGTTGCGCCCATAGCTGTGGCCTTGTATCCATTGCAGGTTATTATCGGCACCGGGCTGGAAGCTTTCATTTATATACTGTACCAAATCAGCATAGTCCTCTTTGGTTACCATTATCTTTTTACACTCGGCATCTTCCTTCATGGTGCGGTAAAACGTAGTATGCATGGCCGATGTACTCAGGTAAAAAGCAGCCTTAAAAGCTGTGCTGGTTTTTAGGTCGCTCCACTCTGGCGTATACAGGTAAAAGCCCTTATCGCCCCACCCAAATGCAGCGTATTTCGCCAGTGTATCATTAGCCTTTGTATGGGCAAATTTCAGGTCGGTTGTCCAGTCCTTAATTTCGTTTTTTATGGGTACTACAATATCGGTATGCACACCGTTAGTACGGATGTAAATAGCAATATCGCCGCCCTCTGCGGGGTGGCGGTTTACAGGGATGCGGTACAATATAAATACCGAAAGCAGGTACAGTACTACAAAGGCTATTATACCTAAAGCAAAACGTAAGGTAAAGCGAAGGAACCTCCTGATTTTTTTATTCATGGTTGAAATGGTTTATAATATCCCTTAACGCATCATCGTGTTCTTTATTGGATATTTTACCCGCTTCTGTATCAAAATTTTCATGGAAAGACGGTAGCGAAAAAGTAGCCTTAATATTACCTCCGTACCACCTGAGGCTTATCTGTGCGGCTTCAAGGGCGTTTTTACCACCATGCTTGCCCGGCGATGTAGACATAAGCAGCATGGGTTTGTTATCAAACACCAGCTTTTTTTGGCGCGAAGCCCAGTCGTATATGTTCTTAAACGCCGACGTAAGCCCGGCATTGTGTTCGGCTACAGAGAGTACCAGTATATCGGCCTGTTCTATTTTTTCGTAAAAAGCTTTGGCTGCGGGCGGCTGCCCAATAAGTTTTTCCTTGTCTACGCTAAAAAGCGGCAATTCATAATCATTAAGGTCGATTATCTCAACTTCTACATTAGTAAATAAAGATGCGGCATACGTAGCCAGTTTTTTGTTGATGGAGGTACTGCTGCTGCTTCCGGCAAAGGCAAGTAATTTCATTTTAGAACGTTTTTATATTCTGACTAAAGATAAGGAACATTAAAATATTTCCAACATTACAATTTCTCAACAATGCTTTATTTTGAAGCGGTTTTTTACAACGTTTACGTGAAAAATCATAATAAAAAGTTAAAATTTTAACACTCCTGACCATGTGGTTATTGTAACCATATACGTATATTTGGAGGCTAATATCCCGATACACACACAAATGCAAAACCAGATTAAAGACCTTACCGGCTTCATTAGCCTTATTTTGCTGTACCTTATAGCCGGTACATCTGCTGCTTTTGCACAGACACGGGAAGAATGCGATTCTATAACCGATAAGGCCGTAGAGCATGCCTATAATAAGGAATACGAGAAATCACTGGAACTACTGGAACGTAGCCGTACGATAGCCCGAAACCACCATTGGGACAAGCAGGAATATGCCGCTGTACTTAATATGGGCCTTACCTACTATTTTATGCTGGACTATGCCGAGGCTATGGACCTGTACCTGGAAAGTTATAACATAGCTGTAAGAAAACTGGAACCCAAGGATGAAATATCGGCCCTGAATAACATTGCTAATGTATATGTACGCCAAAAGATGTACCCAAAAGCGCTGGAATATTACAATAAGGCCGTAGAAACCGCACAAGAAAAGGATGTAAAAAAACGTATGGGCATACCGCTTATGAACATCGGTATGATATACAATAAAACCAATGAACCTGCCAAAGCACGCCCTTACCTGTTACAATCCTTACAATATATGGGCAAGTATACCGACAGTGTTTCGGTAGAGGTATTGCTTGCCGAAAATGACATGCTGCTGGGTAATACCGAAAAAGCACGCGCTGCGGGTTTTTCTATGCTGAAAAAATACCCCGAACTGTATAAGTATGACCTTAATAACTACCTGTGGCAGGTGATAGCCGAAAGTTACCTGAAAGACAAAGACTATACTAATGCCGAGGCTTATGCGCTTAAGGTAGTAGAAACCAGTAAGGACGAAGAGGTAAAGCGAGACAACTACGAACTGCTGTCAAAAATATATACCGCGGCACACAGCTATGATAAAGCAATAGTTGCAAAAGATTCGGTTATTGTACTGAATACCAGAGTAACTGAACTAACCAACGGCAGGCTGTTTGAAAATAATCGCGTAAAGTTTGAAATGCAGCATTACCGTAATGATGTGGCCAATAAGGAAGAAAAAATCAGGTTGGAGCGCATTATATTCATATCGTCGCTGGCCATACTCGCAGCGGTTATAATCATCCTCTTTTTGGTATACAGGCACAAAAGCCTTAAGGCCGAGCAGCTGCGTAACCAGGCGGCACTGAGCCTGCAAATGGAAAAAAACCTGAACCTGCAACTGGAACGACAGATTACCGATGCCCTACTGGAACAGGAACACCTTAAAGATGCTGTAGAAGAACGCAGCCGTAAACTGTCGGCTAAGTCGCTGTACCTTTCTGACAGGAATGAGGTCATAGAGGAAATTGTGGAATACCTGTCTAAAAAGCCGCGCTACGCTGCCGATAAAACGCTGTCGGCTTACGTACGTTCGCTTAAGGACAACCTGCGTACCGATAACGAATACAGCAGCTTCTTTACCCATTTTGAGGAAGTGAACCACGGTTTTTTAACCCGCCTTAAAAAACAATACCCTACCCTTAATGCTAACGACCTCCGTTTTGTGGCTTACCTTAAAATGAACCTTACTATTAAGGAGATTGCATCCATACTTAATATTACTATTGTAGCCTGCAAAAAGCGCAAAGAACGCCTTGCCACCAAAATGGAACTGGCTAAGGAAACCGACCTTTTTGACCACATTTCGGTGCTGTAAACCCATTTTACGCGTTTTTCTTACAAAAACACTTTAATTCTTACAATATTTTACCCTTCAACTACTATCGTTATAGCTAATTGATGTGTTAAAATTGCCCTAAAATCGTTAATTCCTGCAAAACCAATCATAGTTTGTTTCGACGAAAATAATGTCACCTGATGTCAATTTTTGGCCTCTAATGACCTTCTGTAAAGCACCCTCACAGCGCAAAAATACGGTTTAGTTAAAATTACGATTTTGCTATTCGGGCATATTCCGCCCCTCTACATTTGTCATATAAATCTTTATAAAAATGGCAACAGCTTTAAGTAATTACTGGTGGATAATGCTGGTAATTTTGTGTGTGGTGGGATACAAATTTGTACTCCGCGTATTTTTCGGGATGGTAATAGTGCCTGAAGACAGGATAGGCCTTGTCACCAAAAAGTTCGTCCTTTTCGGCGAGCACACGTCACTGCCCGATGGGCGTATTATAGCCACAAGGGGTGAGGCAGGTTTCCAGGCGCAAACGCTGGCACCGGGCCTTTACTGGATGAAATGGATATGGCAGTACAGCATCGACATGACGCCGTTTACCATAATCCCCGAAGGCAAGATAGGCCTTGTACTGAGCAAGGACGGTAAAGAAATACCTACCGGGCGCATACTGGCACGTAAGGTAGAAAGCGACAACTTTCAGGATGCGGTGGCCTTCCTTGATAACGGCGGGCAAAAAGGTAGGCAAACGGCCTTTATAACCACCGGTTCGTACAGGATAAACACCTACCTGTTTGACGTAGTGGTGGCCGAACAGACCAAGATTTTTGAAAACATGGTGGGTGTGGTTACCGCATTGGATGGCGAACCAATACCTATCGGCCAGATAGCCGGTAAGTTTGCAGAAAGCCATAATAACTTCCAGGACTTTGACGAGTTCCTTAACAATGGCGGTAACCGTGGTTTGCAGCCGCAGGTAATACTTGCAGGTTCGTACTACCTTAATACCTGGGGTGTACAGGTAGAGCAAATCCCGATGACGGAGGTGCCTATCGGTTCGGTAGGTGTGGTGATATCCTATATAGGTGAAGAGGGCGAAGACATGACCGGCGAAAACTTTAAGCACGGTAACATTGTGGCAAAAGGCCAGCGTGGTGTATGGATGGAACCGCTGGGTCCCGGTAAGTATGCCATAAACAAGTATACGACCAAGCTTGAGCCCGTGCCTACCACTAACCTGGTACTGAACTGGGCCAATGCACGCAGCGAGTCGCACAACCTGGACAAGAACCTGAGTACAATAACTGTACGTAGTAAAGACGGTTTCCCTTTTAACTTGGATGTGGCTCAGATTATCCACGTACCGGCGAATGAGGCTCCTAAAGTGATAAGGCGTTTCGGTAGCATGAACAACCTGGTATCGCAGGTGCTGGAGCCTACCATTGGTAACTACTTCCGTAACTCGGCGCAGGACAGCGATGTGATTTCATTCCTGAGCACCCGTAAGGAAAGGCAGGAATCGGCTAAGAACCATATTAGGGAAGTGCTTGACGAATATAACGTAAACGCCGTAGATACGCTGATAGGTGACATTGTGCCTCCTGAATCGCTGATGAAAACCCTTACCGACCGTAAGATAGCCGAGGAGGAACAGAAAACCTACCAAACACAGAAAATGGCGCAGGAACAACGCCAGGGTGTAGAAAAGGAAACCGCGATAGCCGATATGCAGAAAGAGATAGTACGCGCTTCGCAAAGTGTGGAAATCGCGCAGCGCACCGCCGATGCTACGGTTAAGAAAGCAGAAGGTGACGCTACCAGCCTTAAGCTGAGTGTTAACGCTGAAGCCGAGGCCACTAAAATGCGTGCCAATGCTGAAGCAGAAGCTACCAAAGCCCGTGCGGGTGCACAGGCAGAAGCTACTAAGCTGAATGCAAGTGCCGAAGCCGAGCGCATCTCTAAAACAGGTTTGGCAGAAGCCGAGAAAATTATGGCGATAGGTAAATCTACTGCCGAATCGTACGAGTTGCAGGTAAGTGCAATGGGCGGCGATAACTTTACGAAGTTTAAGATTACCGAAGAAATAGCGAAAGGCAACATCAAAATTATCCCTGATGTGCTGATTGCCGGAAACGGTGGCTCAGACGGCCCCGTGAGTGGATTGCTCGGGCTTAAACTTATGGAAATGATGGAACTTAACAAACCAAACACCAATCCTGATCCGGGCACAAAAACTACTTTGTAAACGGATGAGCTGCCGAAAGGCAGCTTTTCCTGTTTAAATATATATAGAAAGTGGTTTCGCAAAGTTGCTCAAAGCAGACGCGAAGTTTCACGAAGTAAAATAAAGTTTATGATGGCGATACTGATGGCGCGGATTTGCAATCCGTGCCTTCCTTTTGGCGGAATGTAAGCACGGATTGCAAATCCGCGCTATCGGAAAAAGAATAAGAATCCTCACTATCTGGGATTTCTCAACTCCGCTGCGCTGCGTTCGAAATGGAATAGCCCAGCTTGCGCGAGCATCTTGCTCGTGCGCAGTATACAAATAACCCGACACGAGCGGGACGCTCGCGCCAGCGAGGGGTTTACAATGGCCGATGGCGCGGATTTGCAATCCGTGCCTTTTTAATGCAACATAAGCACGGATTGCAAATCCGCGCTATCGAACTACCTGTCAAAACGGAACAAACGGGCATCCTTATTCTCCTTGCCCAGTATCATATCGCGTATCATAGCAGCGCCGATTTGGCTGAATGTAATACCGTTACCACCAAAACCCAATGAGAAATACCCATTGGGTTTTCCTTTATACTCACCTATGTATGGCAGGCCGTCTTTGGTGGAGCCAAATGTCCCTGTCCAACTGAACTCCGGTTTAAAATCCAGTTCCGGGAATAGCTTGTCTACATCACCTTTCAGTTGCCTCGTTTTCTTATTGATGAGCTTATCGCGTTTCCAGTCGGCAAAGAAATCCTCATCCCTGCCCCCTACCAGCACACGGTTATCGGCAGTGGTACGCAGGTACAGGTATGGGTCGGCAGTATTCCAAATCAGCACCTCATCTTTCCAGAAGTTTCGTTCGTTGTACTGCTCGCTTACTACTGCATAGGTACTCAGCAACTTTACAATATCCTTTTGAATAAAATTCACCACCTCATATCCTACTGCATACACCAGTTTCTTTGCCTTAAGCGTATGGCCGTTCTCAGTAGTAAGGGTTACCCCACGCGTAGAATGCTTTATATCGGTTACCGGGCTGCGGTCGTAAATGGTACCTTCCTCATACTTGTGGCGCAGCAGGCAGTGCGCCAGCATATAGGCATTGGTTTGCGCAGCGAGTTCAGATAGTATCCCTCCATAAGAATCAAAACCATACTGTTCTTTTACCGCATCGGGTTCCAGCCAGGTAACGGCAAAGTTGGCCGCCTTACGGGCATCATATTCCTTCTTCAGCCAGGCTACATCCTTTTTATAGGCAGCATAATACAGGCTCTTTTTCCGTTCGAAATACTTAATACCCACATCGTAGGTTATACGTTCCAACTCCAGTATGGCATCACCACACAGGCGGTAAGCGCGTTCGGCATCTTCCCGGCCTATCATTTCAGTTAGGCGGTACAGCGGCACGTCTATTTCATATTGTAAGAGCGACGTACTGGCACTGGTACTGCCCAGGCCTATGGTACGGGCATCTATGGTAACGCAGGGAATACCGGCCTCAGCCAGGTAATAGCGCACTAACGCCCCCGATATACCTGCGCCCAGTATTACTACTTCGGTTTCCAGGTCATGGTCCAGTTTAGGGTAGGTAAACGGCAGCCCATCACGCACCAGCCACAAAGGATATCCGGCCTTTAAGCTCATAGTATGTTTTTTACTTAAAGTTAGTATGCTTTTGCAGAACAGAATTAACAGGAAATAAATTATATGATATATTTAACTGTTGTTTTAGCCCGTACATTTTTCATAGATTTGTGCAGCAATTAGCATCAGGCAACATGATAAACCCAAGCGCCAGCGGCTGGATAGACAAGCTTTTCTCTAAACTATCGGCTCGCATGCCCCAGTATGAAAACTCGCACGCCTTTTACAGGGCCGTACGCGATACGGGCTTTATATACGGGCATGTGGCCAAATTTAAGAACCTGGATGCTAAAGAAACCCGCGACTGGACAGTAGAGGAAACTACCAAAGTAGCCCTGCTGAATGCCTTGTATGATGCCTACCGCCTGATTACCAAAACCCAGGACACAGCTGATTTTATAAAGCGCGGCATAGCTTTCTATACCGAAATGCAGCCCGAAGGCTTTGGCTTACTGAAAAAGGTACTGCCATCTGCCCAACCCAGCCATGAGCTGGAAAACATACTGGACGGACGTATAAAAACCACCGATAATATTATAAGCCGTAACTTCAGCCATATACTTACCAATGCACTGCTGTTTATGGATGTATTGGCATTCAGGCAGTTCCTTATAGAGGGCGATACGCCACAGAAATACCTGAAAAAGCTGGAGGAAACCGTGGTAACCATAGTAAACCTGGCGCTAAACAGCAAACAGGATAAAACCCAGTACGACGACCTGCTGATAAAGCTGTTTGAATCATCGGTGCGGTATACCAAATTTTCGCATATTAATGTGGAAAGCCTTGACGAAGTGGGTTTTGACTATTTTGAGTCGAAATCAGAGAAAAATTACCTGCTCGATGTAGCCGCCATGGCAATTTGGAGCGACGAGCAGGCACAGCAAAGTGAAATCGATTTCCTGCTTCGCCTCAACCAGAAACTTGGCCTTCGCGAGGAAGCCGCTGAAGAAAGCATGGAGTCTTACAACGGTTTTATTAAACACAATAAAAAGCACATACCGTTTTTTAACTACAGTAACCCGGTAAAGCATTTTTACGACCATGCTTCGCAAAGCGTGATTAACCTTATCATCCGTAACAAGAACCGTCTTGTAAAAGAACTGGGCAATAACGGCGAACTGATGCTGCTACTTACGCACTCTACCCACCGCAGCCTTAACGATAAGGAGAAGAAAAAGGTAAAGAAGCAATTGCTGGAAATATGTAAAACCGTGCCTTCGCTCACCATATTCCTGCTGCCGGGAGGTAGCCTGCTATTGCCGTTACTCATCAAATTTATACCCCAGCTGCTGCCCAGCGTGCTGAATGAAAACCTTGAGGAAGAAGAACCTGCATAAACTGTAATTGCTTATATTTGGTAGAAAATAAATACCATGGCACAGGCTAAACAAACAAATTATATCCCTTTTATACTGCTGGCATTTGCTGTTTCAATCACATTCTGGATTGTTGCAAACAATACTGATGTGTACCGTTATGCCGTTGTAGGCGCTATTTTCGAAATACTGTGGCTGCCCATGATAGCGGTTACTTTTATAGCCCCGGTACTTTCACTGGTATTGTGGATTATCCGCCTACGTAAAAAAGCAACGGTTTAAACAGGCATATACATGAAAAAACTACTGCTTGTACTCATTGCACTGCAAAGCCTCCTTGGATTGGCACAAAACGATAAGCCCGACCGTGAAGCCTTTACCCTGGAACTTCCTGTGGATAAAACACGTTTTTACACTATGGATGTGGCTAAGTCGCCTTACTTTGTACAGCCTACTTTATTGCAAATATATCCCGGCGAAAAACTGAATGTAGAAGCCGAAATGAAAGATGGCAACATAGCCTCCATGAAAGTGGTAAAGGATAACGTGAATCCTGAAAGGACAATAACCATGAGCTTTAAGTATGAAAAACAGGATGACGGCGGTATTTACATGGTTTTGAGTGTAAGGAACCCTTTCGATAAACCACTACATTATGAAGCCTTAATGTATACCCCAAAAGGTAATACCTGGGTAAATACAAGCATACTGGATGTAATGCCCAAAATAAGTGGTGAAGAAATGTGGCCCCACCCCATTATTACACTTACCCTTTTTAACTGGAAGTTAGTTGATAATAAATAATTTTCAGGATGGTGTAAAAATAGCAGACCCCCGCCATTACTGGTCAGGGGCCCGCACACACATCACCTTAAAAACTTATTTTTATAGCACTAACCCATACCTTATTAGAGTAAGGTTAGCACATGCAAAGGTATTAAAACCTTTTGGCTCTTATTTTATAGTTGATTATCCGATAAAATACAATCAGGGGTAAAATTCACACTGTAAATTTAAAGCACGCGTACTGATAATGATTGCTTTACAGTTACAGCTTGATTTTTAAAGGGAATACAGATACTACTCAAAAAAGTTTGCGCATAGTATCTAAACGTTATTTAGCAACGCTGCGGAGGAGGTATAAAAATATCTCCAAAAACATTTTCATGCCTTTGGAGATTATGTGCATTTATCGTTACAGTCTTAGTAACAACAGGTACAAAAGTGGGTTCGTAAACATACGCAACACCAATTTTTACCTCTTTTATTTCTTTTTGAAGTTCTTCTTCGTCAAGGCCATAAACAATAGATGTTTCAGTATCATCATCATCCTGCAACAGGCTCACAATAGTGGGCGCTGCCAGGAAAACGAGGAAAAAAAGCACAACTATTTTTATTAACACCTTCATACGTGCGAAAATAGTACTTTTTTAATAATAACCTATTATATATTGAATCAAATTTCCTCTTCGCTCCACGCTTTCATCATCCAAACAGTTTTTTCCTGTTCTTTAATGAAATCGCTCATCATACTGTTAGTACCTTCGTCTTCTATTTTGGCAGATTCTTCAAGGATTACCCTTTCTATTTTAAGCAGGTCGGCCAGCGAGTCGATAATAAGCCCTACCGCCTCAGTATCTTTGCTGATGTTTTTACCCACTTTAAGTTTGTTGTTGGCCACGTAATCCTCAAAGGTATGCAACGGCGTACCGCCAAGCGTAAGCACCCTTTCGGCTACAAGGTCAATTTTTAGCTGGGCGTCGTTATAAAGCTCTTCAAATTTTACGTGTAGCTGGAAGAAGCGTTTGCCGCGAATGTTCCAGTGTAGCCCGCGCAGGTTTTGGTAATACACCTGGAAGTTGGCCAGCAGTATGTTAAGTTCTGCTGCTATTACTTCTGCTTCTTTTACGGGTAACCCAAGTACGTTGTAGGCTTGTTCTTTTGTTTTCATGGTATGTATGCTAATTAGGTTTGTAAGTTTTTACAGATATAAATTTACAGTAAATTTAAGTATTAAAACTATAGGGATTATCAATGGTTTTTATAATTTTATCATAAAAATCTATATCATGACAATCACACAATTGCAATATGTACTTGCCGTTGCCGAACATAGAAACTTTACCTCAGCCGCTGAAAAGTGTTTTGTAACCCAGCCTACGCTGAGTATGCAGATACAAAAACTTGAGGAAGAACTGGATATACTGATATTCGACCGCAGTAAAAAACCCATACAGCTTACTGATGTGGGGGAAAAAATAGTACAGCAGGCGAAGAACATCGTTAACGAATCGACCCGTATAAAGGATATTGTAGACCAGCAGAAGGGTTTTATAGGCGGTGATTTTAAACTGGGGATTATCCCTACAGTGACGCCTACACTGCTGCCTATGTTTATGGCCAACTTTATAAAAAAGTACCCAAAAGTAAACCTGATTGTGGAAGAACGCCCTACTGAGGAAATCATCCGCATGCTGAAAAACGGCCAGCTCGATGCCGCTATAGCAGCCACACCGCTTAATGAAGATACCATAAAAGAAGTGGTACTGTACTACGAGCCTTTTGTGGCGTACGTACCCGAAAATAACCCGGCTTACCAGAAAAAGGAATTTGACATTGAGGACCTGGAAATGAACCTGAACAACATACTGCTGCTACAGGATGGGCATTGTTTCCGTAATAACGTGCTGGACATCTGTAAGGCATCAAACCTGCCCCAGCACCAGCATTTCTCTATAGAGTGCGGTAGTTTTGAAACCATGGTGAAGTTGGCCGACGAAGGCTTGGGTATGACGCTCCTGCCCTACCTGCACACACTGGAAATGAATGAAAAAGCCACGCAGAAGCTACGCCACTTTAAAGACCCGCAACCATCACGTGAGGTGAGCCTTATTTACAATAAAAAGGAACTTAAAGTACAGATTATAGACGCGTTGCGCACTACCATAACAGGCGTGGTACGCGGGGCCATTGCATTCCAGAACGTGCAGATTACAAGCCCTACGCACAAGAAATAAACATTTTTAATAATTTATCCCAAATACTCTCAGGTTGAGCATGTCGAAACCGGGTGTATTTGGGATAAATTATTGTATAAAATTAAAGTAATAATAGTCCTGCTTCGACATGCTCAGCAGGACTATTATTACTTTAATTTACTAAAGGCTTCAATAAAAAACAGCAAAAGGGTGCTACTTCTTCAGGTTGCGCCCTTTTGCTGTATCAGAATTAAAATCACGGTTTTCGGCAGTCTCCATATCCTCATCTTCGGTGGCCGTGCCACGGCTTTTGCTTACCGTTTTACCATTGCCACCCTTAGCCGATGACGACAGGCTGTTAACCTGCGGGGCTTTCTTTTCGTCCACATCACGGGCACGCTTTGGGGTGCTTACCGTGCCGTCTTTTTTCTTTTCAAGCTCGGCATCCAGCTTGTCTTTAGACGGATCGTAGTTTTTAGGCATGTTTTCACCACTGAAGCCTTCATTTACGGGGCTTTTCTTTTGCTGGTTGTTTATCTTTTTGCTGCCCAAATCTTTTGGGTCATCGGTGCTATGTATCATAATATTTTGGTTTAATGGTAGTTTACTAAAAAATTATAATAGTTGGCTGCTATCTTATTTACCGTTACTTCCAGCGATTCCTTCAGGCCATCGTAACCATCCTTCAGCGTACCGTTATCAGTAAAATAGTCAGGTATGCGGTATTTCAGCAGACGGCCTTCCTCACTGTATATTTCGGGGACAGACACATCAAGGTTATACGATGCATCCTTAAATTCCACTTTCATAAGCAGTTTTATGTTGTGGTAAAATGTTTCCCCACGGCTGCGGTAAAAAAACGCATTCTGCTTATACACGGTAATGGTAAGGCCATTGCCCGAAACATTACTTATCTCCACACGCTCGGTACTGCGTTGGTGTTCGGTAGCCCAGGCCTTGGTAACAGCGATAAGCTTCTTGGCTTCAGCAGGCGGAATGGTCACCGTAACCGGCGCAAAACCCTGCGGCTGCAACGTAAGCGATGGCGGCTGTGCAAAAGCCAGTACTGAAAACACCAGGCATATAAGTAAGGCTGCGCGCTTCATGTTATACATTTTTCAGCGCTTTTTCAAACTCATCCTGTATGCGGCCGTGCGATACCAAAAATGGCTTTTTATCTATGGTAACGGTAATATCGTCCCCGGCAATTACATAAGAGCCTTCAAAATCACCCACAGGGGTACTGCCTTCAAAAGTGCCTTTCTGTTCATTACCGTCCAGGTGGCCCTTGCTGCCCACAGCGTTACGTATTTTACTGATAAGCTGTGTTTTATCTCCGGGATATTTTACTGTGAATTGATTGCCCATAACATTAGGTTTTTATATATACCCTAAAGTTACACCAATAAAATACACATGCCTGTTTAAGGATTGTTAAGGCTTGGTTTAAAGTTTTATTAAAAAGCTTATAGGAGGTTTTGTAACACAGAGTTACCCGGAGTGAGCGCAGAGATTCACAAAGAAAAAAGATTACACCTTTGGTGTGAGCCCACAAAGCATTATAGCATTTACTACAATGCTCTGTTTTCTCGTGCTGAAAGCACAAACTCAATTTTACCACAAACAACTCCGCGAATCTCTGCGCTCACTCCGGGTAACTCTGTGATACTTTATTATTATAAGTCTCCACTACTTAAAAACAAACCTCCCTGCCTGTTTATCATAGACAATACCCGGGTCATCAAAAATAGTAGTAAGCGTGTTATTATCCTGTAATTCAGATAGGGTTCCCTGTACAAGGCTCTCCTTTTTCAGGATGATGATTTCGTTGCTCAGTTGCAGTGCCAAATCCAAATCGTGGGTAGAATACAGTATGCACTTACCCTCCACTTCTGCCAGTTTGCGCAGCAGTTTCAGCAGCGCCACCTTATGCGGCAGGTCCAGGTGGGTAGTAGGTTCGTCAAGCACTATTACATTGGTGTCCTGTGCCAATGCACGGGCTATAAGTACATTTTGAAGTTGGCCATCGCTCAGTTCGTGTACTTTTTTATGGGCAAGATTATATGTATCAGTCAGCAGGAGTGCCTTATCCACCTTTACCTTATCGTTAGATGTAAGCGCGCCCATCCAGTTGGTATACGGCTGCCTGCCCAGCGACACGAGTTCGTATACCGAAAGATTGCCCTGTGGCAGCGTATCGGTAAGTACCAACGAAAGGCTTTGTGCCAACATATTTGGCGAATATGAGCTTATTTCCTTACCGCCAAGTTGTACGCTGCCTTCCAGTTGCGGCTGTAAACCGCATAGTGTACGCAACAGGGTACTTTTACCAATGCCGTTGGCACCGATAAGCGTGTATAATGTGCCCTTCCTCAGGCTAAGGTTAAGGTCAGCAGCTACAACCGTATTGGCTTTATTACGGTAGCCGATACTAAGGTTTTCAGCCTGTAGTATAATGGTGTTTGTATTCATCGGAACACCCCCTTCCTGTTTTGAAGCAGTAACGCTACCACTACCGGCGCACCGACTATAGATGTTATACCGTTTATGGGCAATACCACATCTGTACCGGGAAGTTGCGTACATATATCGCAGGCCAGCATCAGTATGCCGCCGGTAAGCATCGTGGCAAAGAAAAGTACCCTGTGGGTCCCTGCACGGAATATGAGCCGTGCTATGTGCGGCACTATAAGCCCCACAAACGATATTGGCCCAGTAAATGCCGTAACGCAACCCGTAAGCAGGCTTGTAGCCAATATAATAAGCAGGCGCGAACGGTTAATGTTTATCCCCATGCTTACGGCATAACGTTCGCCCAGCATCAGGGCATCAAGCGGTTTTATGCAGGCAATGCCCATACCTATGCCTGTAAGGGTGAGTACGGCAAGCAGCAACACCGATTCCCAAGGGAGGTTACCGAGGCTGCCCAGTGACCAAAACGTGTATTTCTGTAATTGTTCTGCCTGGCTGAAATAACTGAGTACCCCAACTATAGCACCTGTAAAGCTCCCGAACATAATACCGGTAATGAGTATCGCCATAGTATCACGCAGGCGTTGCGATACCGCCAAAACCAATAGCAGTACACCAAACGTGCCCGCCACCGAAGCCAGCACCAACCCATAGCCCGAAAGGAAGTAAGACGATACCGTAAGCGGCAGTAACCCCGAACCCAGTATTACAAGCGCCACACCCAAGCTGGCGCCACTGCTAAGCCCCAGCACATCGGGACCCGCAAGCGGGTTACGGAATAATGTCTGCATCAGCAGGCCGCTAACAGAAAGCGCCATACCGGCCAGCACTGCAACTATAGCTTTAGGCAATCGGTATTCGGTAATAATATAATCCCATGAGGGGCGCGAGGCCAGCTGCCCGTAAAAAGGCTTCAGCACTTCACCGAGCGGTATGTTTATACTACCCAGGCTTACATTGGTTATAAAAAGCAGCAACAGGCATACGCTCATTAGGAGGAACAACTTATTGCTGCGGCGTTGGTAGGGCATGGTTTTATGGTTTTATTTTAGTTGTTCAAAGAAATGCAGCTTGTAGCCCGGTAGCAGTTCCGGGTGGAAGATGTACACCAGGTCTTTCAGCACCAGGTCGGGGCGGTTTGGTGCCAGCTCATAAAAGATAAGCCCACCGGTTTTCCCCGTTTTATTGCTGTACGAATATACCCTTTTCTCCTTGAATGCCTTAAACTGGGCATAATGCGGGTTGGCTTCCTGCATTTGCTGCAATGAAGTATACTGCCCCGGCCCTATCCATACATTGGCATTTTGTGCGCGTTCCAGCACCTGCTCAAACGACAGGCTTAGACTACCCGTACCTTGGGTATCTGCCCAAAAGTACGCACCTCCTGCATCTTTATAAAACTTTGAAAACCAGCTGTCTCCCTGTGGCAGCAGCCATTGGTCGTTCAGCATGGCGCCTGCCATAACGGTAGGCCGTTGTTTTACCAGCTTAGCCAGTTTTAGTGCCTGCTTATAATCTTTTTCTATACCTGTAAATATTTCACCGGCCTTATCATCAAGACCATACAGCGCCCCAAAAAGCTTTATCCATTCGGCCTTACCCAACGGAGATTGCTCTGTCCAGTCGCCATTGTACAGCACTTTCAGTCCGGCATTTTGCAGGGCATTCAGGCTTCTATTGGCACCGTCTACGGCAAAGGCCACAACGGCATCGGGTTGCAGGTCTACTACTACTTCAGTATTCAGGCTTTCATTGGCACCGGCCTCTTTCACTTTTCCGGCATCAATAAGCGCCCTTGTCTTTTCAGATGAAATATAATTCACCCCCGGGAAGCCCGCAAGGGTACTTTCTACCCCCAGCATTTCCAGCGACGGGATGTGTGTAGTACTTGTAGCCACCAGTTTTGTTACCGGTACGTTTACCACCGGGTACTGCTTCAGGCTGTCGGGCAATGCAGCGCCTTTTTGCTGCATAACGTAGGTAAACCCCGTAGTGGCATCTGGCCACGGGCGGGTTACCTTTACAATACTAAAACCTTTGTAGCGATACAGTTGCAGGCCTTTAGCATATTTAATACTGTTGCCTGCTTCGGGTTGTGCGGTGTTGTTTAGTGCAGTATCGTTTTTACACGAAACCAGCGCCATGGCCAGCACAAAAAATATAGTGGTAAGCTTTTTCATAAAAATATCTGGTGAGGGCAAAGGTATAAATTACAATGTTTCAACAAAACGTTTATCTTTGCAGCGGTTTAAGGTTGCACATGCACTAACGTGTATTTGCATTAAAAGGGAATCAGGTTAAACACCTGAGCTGTTCCCGCAACTGTAAGCTTATCCCCAAACGGGGAGGCTGTTGTAGCTCTGCTAAGCCACTGTCTTTTACGACGGGAAGGCATAACAACAGTACGCAAGCCAGGAGACCTGCCTTAAGCATAACAAAACGTATGGCCTTCGGGAAAAAAGGCTTACCGGTTATGGCAATAAGAAATTTATTTACCGCGCTTTTTATTTTGGGATGTGGCATCGCACACGCCCAGCAAGATACCATTGCCCTTAAGGAAGTGGTAATATCTGACACGCAGCTGCGTGATTTTGCCAAGACACAATCGGTACAGCGGCTTTCAGATTCGGCCATAGCCCGCAGCGGGGTTTCACTTACAGCGCTGCTACTGAACAATTCAGCCATCTATTTTAAGGAAAACGGCCCCGGCATGGTATCGTCGCCATCGTTCAGGGGTACCTCAGCACAGCAAACTGCCGTGGTGTGGAACGGCATTAACATCAATTCACAACTGAACGGGCAAACCGATTTCAATACCCTTAACGCACGTGATTTTACCGAAGTGGCCGTAAAAGCCGGCGGTGGCAGCGTAGTATACGGCAGTAGCGCCATAGGCGGCAGTGTGCACCTGGACAATAAACTACTGTTCGATAAGCATTTTGACAACGAACTTCGTGCCGATGCAGGCAGCTACGACACCTACGGGCTAAACTACAAGCTGGATGCCGGTACCGAAAATTTCAGTGCTGGGTTATCATTAAGCCATAATACAAGCGAAAACCGCTACAAATACCCGGGTTACAATACGTACAACGATAACGGGCAGTACCACAACACCAGCCTGAACTCGGCACTGGGCTTTAAGCTGAATGAAAAAAACATACTGCGCCTGTACAACTACGTTTTTGATGGCGAAAGGCATTTCAGCCGCACGCTGGCAGCACCATCTGAAAGCATGTATAACGATACCAACACCCGCCACCTGCTGGAATGGACGGGCTTGTACGGCAAATTTACATCGCGCGTTAAGGCTGCGTACCTGTACGAATATTTTAAATACCGCGAAAGCTACACTTCGCCCACATACAGCTACGGCAAGGTACAAACCATAGTAGGCCGCTACGATGGTCTGTACCAGTTCAACACAAAAATGAAGCTGAACGCCATAGCCGACCTTACGTCTAACCACGGTATAGGCAGCAGCTTTGGCAACAATACGCGCACTACATTTTCGGGTGCATTATTGTGGAGCCATGCCGTTACCGACAAGTTTCAATACGAAGGCGGCCTACGCAGGGAAACGGGTAACATATACAACAGCCCGTTGTTGTTTTCGGCAGGCGGGCGCTATACCGTTAGCCCGCTGTACAGCATCAGGGTAAACGGGTCGAGGAATTTTAGGGCGCCTACCTTTAACGACCTGTACTGGGAAAGCACGGGCAACAAAAACCTGAAGCCGGAACACTCGTACCAGGCCGAAGTGGGCAACATGTTTGAATATAAAAATGTAAAGCTTGGCATTACCGGTTATTACATCCGGCTACAGGATATGCTACGCTGGGTACCGGGTACCAATGGCGTTTGGAGGCCCGAAAACGTGGACAAAGCCAAAAGCTACGGCGCAGAAACTACCTTAGGTTACCAAAAAGCATTCGGCCCGCACCACATCACGCTTGATGCTTCGTATTCCTATACCATATCTAAAAAAGACGGCAACAACGCCCAGCTGATGTACGTGCCAAAACACCGCGCTGTGGCCACAGCAGCTTATGCATACCACAAATTTTCGGCATACTACAGGCACCTGTTTACCGGGAAGGTATACTACACTACCGATAACAGCGCGGGCATTGACCTGTATAATGTATCGGGCATTGGCGCGCAATATACCTTTAAGGTACTGAAAGGGCTTGGTATTGGCGCACAGGTAAACAACCTGTACAACGAACAGTATATGAACGTAGCCAACAGGCCAATGCCGGGGCGCAACTATAATATGTACTTAACCTTTAAATTTTAATATACCCAATATGAAACTTAACAAACTACTACTTACTGCCATTGCAGGATCACTTTTCTTTGTTTCGTGTTCTGACGATGACAACAATGCACCAAGAGGTGAGTATGATAACGGCGTACTGATACTGAACCAGGGTGGCTTTATGCTGGGCAATGCTTCGGTATCTTTTAATTCCGGTGCTGTGCATGAAAATAACATTTATGCTTCAAACAACCCGGGGTTAACACTGGGCGATACGGGGCAGGATATAGGACTGGAGGGCGACTATGCTTACATAGTAGTAAACTACTCTAACAAAATAGAGGTGGTAAACCGCTATAGCTTCCAACACGTAGCTACTATTGAAGATGGTTTACAAAACCCACGCTATATAGCATTTGAAGACGGTAAGGCGTATGTAACCAACTGGGGACTGGGTGATAATACAAGTGATGACTATGTAGCGATAATTAACCTTGCCACTAACGAGGTAACTAATACCATACCGGTAGCTGAAGGCCCGGAACGCATTATAGAAGAAGATGGTAACCTGTACGTAGCCCACAAAGGCGGCTGGAACTTTGGTAACACCATTACAGTGATTAACGGCCATACAAATACTGTTACCACAACAATAACAGTAGGCGACCTGCCAGATTCACTTGAAATAGAAAACGGTAAGCTGTATGTACTAAACAGTGGCCTTCCATACTATGCGGCCGCTGAAACCCCGGGCAGCCTTAGCATTATAAACCTTGCTACAAATACAGTAACCAGTACACTTACATTTGCAGCTGGCCAACACCCTGCTTACCTTGTAGAAGAAGACAACAAGTTCTACTATACCTTGGGCAATGAAATATACAGCATGCCGGTAAACGCTACAAGCCTGCCTACAACAGCGCTGTTTAATGTAGATAGCCAAAATGTAGAAACCCTTAATGCTTTTGAAGTAGAAGACGGTAAAATATATGTAGCCGATGCAGGTGATTATATTTCAAATGGCGATGTATATGTTTACTCGCTTACAGGCAGCTTAGCTGCAAGCTTTAGTGTAGGTATGATACCTGCCGGTTTCTACTTTAACGACTAAGAAAACCAATTTTTTTCCAGTTCTTATTTTAGGTTCCCCGCCTGCTTTAATCCCATAAGCAGGCGGGATTTTTTATGTTTTACGGCAGGATTTTATCAACTTAAACCGTTTTAACACAAGCCTGTAGGAAACCCTTTCCGAATAACGTGTTAATTGGCATGGCAAAAATGAAAACGTTTTAGAACTTTACCATATCATTAAAAATCAAAATGTTATGGGAGATAAAGATAAACTGCAAACGCCCGCCCCAAAAGTTTCGAGTGGAAAGCGCAGCAGTGAAAAAGATGACGGGGAATTGATTAAAAATTTTGATAATGCCGAAAAGGGCGCCAAAAAAATGACCGGTGCTACCAAAACACCACAAAAGATACAGCAGGGCGACCTAAGCCAAAGCAAACATGAATATGAACCTTAAAAATTTTTGCCATGAAAACCTTAGATAAAAAACAACAAAGCAAAAAACCGGTACAGGCAAGCAGCCTTGCCCGCCACGTAAACCTTATTGTAGATAAGCACAGGCATACCGAAAGGCTTACCTTTAACGAAGACGAAGAGTCCTGGCTTAACCGTCAAAATGAGGACTACACTAACGAATACCATTATGATGATGAACAACGCGACGCAGGCGACTACATTCACTGCGACCGCAGCGACTATAACCGGGACGACTGCCGCATTGGCTGGTTTGAACCCGAAGATTTTTAATAACACAGGGATTACATATTTTGTAAACGCGGAATACGGCACTAACAGTAATTGTAGTGCCGTATTCTATTTTTTAAAGGTTCTCAAGCTGGTTTGTTTTTTTGTTATCGCTTATCGTCCAGAAGAAGCCTACAAAAAAGAAACGGCTGGCGGGCTGGGTTATGGCCTGGCGGGCATACATACCGTCGGCACCCGGGTTATTAGCATAGGTATAGCCAAATATATTATCATACCCCATTACGTTAGAAACCGAAAAATATAATATCTTTTGCTGGCTGATAAGGTAAGCCCAGCTCACACTAAGGTTATTGTAGCTTTTGGTATGGCTGTCCATAAAAGCAGTTTCATTGGCATTATCATACGGCCTTCCGCTGTTGTAGCTGTACGTTACCCCCAGTTGAGAACGCATGCTGTCTATCCAGTACTTGGTTACTATAGAAAAATTATGGCGTGCTATGTATGACGGTGTTACTTCAGCTTCATAATTCCTGTAATCACGCTTGCTGTCTATGTACGAGTAGGAAACCCAGTAATCAAGGTTGCGTATGCTTTTGCTGTCACGGTAAAAAAGGTCGATACCCTGTGCGTAGCCATAACCATTGTTGTTATAGTTACTGTCGTAAGCCACCTGGTTAGTATCATACTTTACAAGGTTGTTATAGTCCTTATAATACGCCTCTGCCCTGAAGGTTTTACCATCGGTATTGTACATATAGTTAAAAATGTAGTGGGCTGTGGTTTCGTATTCCAGATTTTTAAAATACTTCAGGTAATCCTGCCTTGGCGTTTGGTGGAAGTCGCCATACGCTAATGAGAACTGTCCTCTTTTGCCCGGTTTATAGCCCAATGCTATACGCGGCTCTACAGCCCCCTGCCCTATTACACTGTTATAGGTAGCACGTACGCCTGCTTTTATAGCAAAGTCTTTAGAGAAAACAAGGTCACCCTCGGCATAGCCTGCCGTAATACCGCTGTAGTAACCACTGTTGTATGAAAAACCGGCTGGCTCATAATACTTCTCGCTATAATCAGTAATAAAATGGTCGCCACCGAAAGTAATCTTAAAACGGTTGCCAAAACCTTTAATAAGCTTCAGTTTCAGGTGGGCGCTGTTCTCAGTATTCTTTACGCCGTTTTCATCAAGGCCTATTTTATTGTGGCTGAAACCGTAGCCTATACCGGTTTGTACCGTCCATTGCCCGCCGAAGTTGCCTTTATAAGAGGTGTTCATGTACAGGTTATCGTTGTCTATACCCGTACGTATTAGTTCGGGCTGGTTGATGTCCTTTTGGTTCAGGCTGAAATCAGAGTGATCAAAGGCGGTGTAGAATTTTATGGTACCACTATCCAGCTTGTAGCGGTATACTGTTTCACCCGAAAAGGTTTGGTAAGCTTTGTTCCAAGATACATCTTGCGGTACGGCCCATTGGTACGGCTGGAGGTTGATATACGAGGTATTAACGCTCAGCGAGCTTTTCTCCCATTTAGAGGTATGCCCTACGCCCGCACCTACGGTCATCAGCGATACATCGGTACGCTCCATATCGGGCTCTTCTATAGTATTCATAAGCAGCACGCTGGAAAGCGCCTCGCCAAACTCAGCCGAATAACCTCCGGTTGAGAACGTCATCCCTTTAAAAAGGAATGGTGAAAAACGCCCGCGGGTTGGCAGGTTATTGGCAGTAGCGCTATACGGCTGTGCCACACGTATACCGTCTACAAAGGTTTGTGTTTCGTCTGACTCACCGCCACGAACGAACAGACGGCCGCTTTCGCCCACCGTCTGGGTGCCGGGCAGTGTTTGCAACGCTGCAATAATATTCCCAGCCGAACCCGCCGTGGTAACAATATCCAGCGGCTTAAGGGCGGTAACCTTAGTATTATCCCCCGCACTAAAGGTACCGGCAGATATTACTACGGCATCGAGCGTATTTACACTTTCGCGCAGCTTGATGTCCTGTGGGGTATAGTTCTGTATGTTTACGGGCAGCTTTATATCTTCAAACCCTAACGATGTTATAGAAAGCATCTGGTCGCCGGTAGCATCGGTAGTAAAGCTAAAGGTACCGTCTTCGCCTGTTATAGCACCATCATAGGTTCCGTCTACAAATACATTGGCATAAGCCAAAGGATGGCCTTTTGCATCGGTAACCTTACCGGTAAGGGTGGTTTGCGCCTGTAGTGCCAGACAAAATAAAAATGTAAATAGCGTAATTGTTGATTTCATAACTGGTCCGTTTTTGATACAGCAAAGGTGCATATTACCTGTAATGTGTACCAAAAATACTTACCGAACTGTAGCATAAGCAGGACGAAATGTAACCATAACAAGAGAAAACGAAATAGTAGCATTATTTTTTATATTTTAGCCCCTCCTAAACAAAAGAAAAACACTGTTACCGCCTATGAGGTTTTACAAACTGATACTACCTGTTATATGCAGCATTATACTTTCGTCATGCAGTAGCGATGAGGACACAAACAGCCTTAACGGCAAATGGAATCTTATAAATGCTACAGCCGCCGATGGTGCTAATGTAGATTATGAAGAAGGCAGCGTAGTATGGGATTTTAACGATACCGGCCATACCCTTACCGTTACTACTACAATAATGACGCTTACTACAGATACCTATGCAGGGTTGCCTGCCGGTACCTACCAATATTCGATTTACAGGAACAGGGGAATTGATTATCTGTATGTTAACGGTAATAATGAAGGGGCTTTTGCCATAACAGAATCTAACCTGGTGATAAGTACCAGTGTCGCAGACGAAAACGGAACCACCCGGGTATTTAAACGCTAAAAATATTTTACTGAAAAGCCACTACAACAAGTGGCTTTTTTTATGCAGGTTGTTAAAAAATTTTACATTTGCATCACTAATAACCACTCAACCAATGAAAAAATTCCTGCTGGCATTGTTACTAATGCCTTGTTTCAGCATTTTTGCACAGATTAAATTTGAGCCGGGCTATGTTATAGACAACAATGGCGTAAAAACAGATTGCCTTATCCGAAACTTAGGCTGGAAAAATAACCCGCAAAGCTTTGACTACAAACTGACTGAAGATGCTTCTTCCGTAAAGGGAGTAATGGATAATGTGGCAGAATTTAGCGTAAGCCAATACCATTTTAAACGCTTTTCTGTACAAATAGACCGCAGCAGTAACGACCTGAGTGATATAAGCCCAATAAAGGAACCTGTTTTTGAAAACGAAACCTTATACCTGCAAAAACTGGTAACCGGCGAAGCCTTTTTGTATAAATATGAGGACAACAACCTGCTGCGCTTCTTTGCTGCCAAAAATGGCCTGAACCCTGAACAATTAGTATACAAGCCTTATAAAACCGAAGAAGGCTTAGCGTACAATAACACATACAAAGGGCAACTGTACAAGCTACTCAATGACCGTATAAAAGACAACGATGCCATTAAAAAAACAGGGTATATAGAAAAAGACTTGGTAAAATTATTTTTAAGATATAACGGGCAGGAAAATACTAACGTAAGCAACCATGACAGCCCTAAACATACTTTAAATTTCAGGATTGTAGCGGGTGCAGGCTTAATGGCTACCAGTAACACAAACCGAGACGCGGGCATAAGCATAGATATGGATGCTAAAGTTGTACCGCAAATAGGCATAGAAGCCGAATGGGTGCTGCCGGTTAATAGAAATAAATGGTCGGTATTTGTACAGCCGTATTATCAGTCTTACAAACAAAGCGGTACTACCCAAAGGTATGAAGGGCTTAGTACCGAATACTATCACTGGGATATTAATTACAGCACTATAGACATTCCGCTGGGTATAAAACATTATTTCTTCCTGAATGATAATTCTAAAATATCGTTAGGCCTGGGCTACCTCTACTCTGTAAATATTGGAAAGAATACAGTAACATTTAAAAGTGAAAGTAATTTTTCTTCTTATGAAAATGAAGCCAAAACCACTAACAGTTAGGGTTTTATAGCCGGTGTATCGTACTATTATAAAAATGCAGGTATAGAGCTGCGCTATTACCCCAAAAGGGAAATAATGAATAACTACGCCTTTTGGGGCAGTAAATATTCGGGCACAGCACTTCTCATAAATTATAAGCTATTTTAAAACCTCCAACCCATGAAAAAAATCTTCTTACTATTATTACTGTTCCCATTGGGTGTTTTTGCACAGATTAAATTTGAGCCGGGCTATATCATTACTAATAAAGGTAATAAAACAGAATGCCTTGTAAAAAACGGCGACTGGCGGCATACCCCCGAAAGTTTTGAATACAAAGCTTCGGAAAATGCCGAGGTACAAAAGGCAACTACCGAAAACACAATCGAAATAAACGTAAGCGGTCAAACCTTCAGGAAATATACCGTAAACATAGACCGTTCGCACGAACAGCTGGCTTACCTGAACGAAAACAGTGAGCCCGTATTTCAGCGTGAAACGGTATTCTTAAAGGTATTGGTTGAGGCGCCCCTCTGCCTGTATAAATACTTTGACGGCGAAAACCTGCGCTACTTTTACATGGGTAGCGGTAATGCCGAACCGCAGCCGCTTGTTAACAAAATGTATAAGCAGGATAGTAAAATATTATATAACAAAACCTATAAAAGCACCCTGCAGCAACTGATGCGGGATAAGATAAACACCCCCGAAACCTTCAGGAATCTGGAGTACAACGATAAAGATATGGCTGCACTGTTCAGAAGCTACAATGGCCTGGCAGAAAATACAGACGAAACCAATAATGCCACAAAGAGCATCATACACCTTAAAGCAGGTGCCGAAGCACGGTTTGTGAGCCTTACGGCAGATTACCCTACAAGCGCAGAAGCCGAAGTAACATTTAAAAGTAAAATAGCTCCTGCTTTTGGTGCCGAATTTGAATGGGTGCTACCCTTTAACCGTAACAAATGGGCATTGTTTATAGCACCTTATTACCATAGCTATAAAAATACCGATAACAAAACGTATGGCACAGGCCCATCTGCAGTAGAAAACCGCTGGGAAGCAAAATACCAGGCTATTGATTTTAATATTGGCGGCCGCTATTATATGTACATTAACAGTGATACAAAAATTTACCTTAATGCAGGCTATACCTATTCTAAAAGTTTCAACCGAAGTGGCCTTTCTTATTCCAGGCTGGTAAATAGTAACGCATCAATTGACTTAACCGCCACAACAAACCAGCAAACCAGTATGATGGCCGGCATTGGCCTTAGTTATAAATCACTGAGTATAGAGGCACGCTACCACACACCCCGACCTATAAACGGGGCATACTCATTATGGTCTTCAGATTTGAGCAGTACGGGTATACTGTTGCAGTATATTATTTTATAACCTTTAACACTCCACCAACCCATGAAAAAAATCCTCTTACTATTATTGCTGCTTCCGCTGGGAGTTTTGGCACAGATAAAATTTGAGCCCGGTTATTTTATTGATAACAGCGGTAATAAAACCGAATGCCTTATTAAAGATATTGGCTGGCTGAACAGCCCTGTAAGCATAAGCTACAAGCTGAATGAAAATGACAATGAAAAGCAACTGGATATAAAAGACATAACCGCATTTGAAACCGGTGGTTATAAATTTGAACGCTATACGGTGCAGATAGAGCGTTCGCTTGTAAACACTGACGACCTGGACAGCAAGCCCGACCCCGACTATACTACCGAAACGCTGTTCCTAAGGCTGCTCGTTGAAGGTAATACGGCACTTTACAGCTACAGCAGTGTAAACGTAGAGAAGTTTTTCTTTAAAAGAAGTACCGACAAAGTACCACAACTGTTGCTATATAAGCGCTATAAAGACGGACGCGATTTTAAAGAAAACAAGCGCTATATAAACCAGCTTGCCTATATATTTGCCATTACTGATGGGCAGGACAGGCTTTCAAAGCTTAAATACGATGCAGATGCCCTTAAAGATTTTTTTATAAAGAATAACGGCATTAGCAACAGCGGCAAAGAGGAAGTAAAAACTGTAGATAAAACCGTAAACCAAAGCAAATCTGATTTTGCACTAAAGGTTACCGGTGCGGTATACATGGTCAATTTATTGGCAGATGTACAATTAGGGCCGTATTTTTCGGATAGCTATGAATTTGAGCAAAAACCGGTATTCGGAGTCGGGGTTGAAGCCGAATATGTATTCCCTTTTAACCATAACAAATGGGCGTTGTTTGCTAACCCTGAATTTTATCAATACAAAAAGAAAGAGGTAAAACATTTCTATCCCGGATCTGCCGATAAAGAAACCTGGGAAGCTAACTTAAATTATGTAGCAATACCCTTAGGCGTGCGCTACTATATGTACTTAAGCACAAAATCAAGATTACATATTAATGCGGCCTATGTTACCGGTTTTAAGGCTGGTAAAGGTGAAATAAGCTACGACAGCGAAACTTACGAAACCGTACTAAAAACAAATTGGATGGCAGGTGCCGGTTATAGCTATAACAAACGTATTGGCATAGAATTAAGGTACCATACCGTAAGGGAGTTTTTAACCCTACCTTACCGTCAGGCCACTTACAAGAACTATGGATTGGTATTATCATACCGCATTTTATAACATTGAAATTATCTCAGAATATATACAAACCAATGAAAAAATTACTTTTGTTCCTGTTGGCTCTGCCTTTAGGAGTTATTGCACAGATTAAATTTGAACCCGGTTATTTTATTGATAACAGCGGAAACAAAACCGAATGCCTGATTAAAAATGTAGCCTGGAAAAACAACCCTACCAGCTTTGACTATAAACTGAATGAAAATGATACTGAAAAGCAACAACAAATAACCAATGTGTCGGCTTTTGAAACCGGCGGGTATAAATTTGAGCGTTATACCGTACAAATAGAACGTTCGCTTACAAACATTGGTTACCTTGATACTAAGCCCCACCCTGATTACACTACCGAAACACTTTTCCTAAAAGTACTTGTTGAAGGAAAAACCACACTTTACGGCTATGAAGACGGTAACGTACGGAAGTATTTTTTTAAAGGAAGTACCGACAGCGTGCCTCAACTTCTGCTTTACAAGCAATATGAAGAAGACCAGCATGTAAAGGAAAACAAGCGCTACCAGTACCAGCTGGCCTACCTGTTTGCCGATGCCAAGCTGCCGCAAAGTTCTTTTGCCCGGCTGAAGTATAGCGAAGAATCGTTAAAAGACTTCTTTATAAAAAACAGCGGCACCACAGGCAGCGAGGTAGCTGTAGACAAAACCGTTAACCAAAACAAATCGAAATTTGTACTTAAAGTTACCGCCGGTGCGGCCATAGCATCGCTTAAAACAGAGTTGTACCTTACCTCTTACACCACTTACGAATTTGACACCAAGCAGGTGTATACGTTTGGCGCCGAAGCCGAAATGGTATTACCGTTTAATAACAATAAGTGGTCGGTTTTTACTAACCCTTACTTTACATCGTACAAAAATGAGGAAACTGAATACCTTTCGCAAGGAAGCCAGATAAAACGCGAATGGACCGCCGAGTTTAAATCGGTAAGCATACCGCTGGGCATACGTTACTATATGTTCCTCAACCAAAATTCAAAGCTGTTTGTAAATGCCGCTTATGCAATTAATGTGAATATAGGCGATGGTAAAATACAGAGTGGTTATACAAAACTCGACCTTTCAAACCGCATGAACTGGCTGGGCGGTGTAGGTTATGGTTACAAGCGTTTTGGCGCCGAGCTGCGCTACACCTTTAAGCGCGACCTGCTTAACTATGTAAACCGTGCAGCCTACTACAGCAGTTATGGCGTAGTGGTTTCGTACCAGATTTTGTAATGCTTAAATAATATTGTTCCGGATTTTATTGTGTAACTTACCTCAAAAACAAAACACCATGAACATCCCGGAACAATACCTTCCTATAATGCCCTACATTATTATTGATGATGCAGCGGCATTCCTGGAATTTACCAAAAAAGTATTTGGCGCTACAGAGCAGCTTATCGTACCCGGCGAGGGCGAAAGGGCCATAATGCACGGCGAAATACGCATAGGCAATGCCGTGGTTATGTTTGCCGGTGGCAGCGAGCAGTGGACGCCAAAAACCAGCGGCATGTTTATTTATATAGAAAATGCCGATACGGTATATGGTGCCGCGCTGCAAAACGGCGCTACATCGTTAATGTCGCCCACTAAGCAGGACTACGGTTACAGCGGCGGTTTTGAAGACCCTTTTGGCAACCACTGGTGGATTTGCCAGGGATAAATTACAATTATGAACATACACAAAATACACCACACTGCCATAATATGCAGTGACTACAATATTTCAAAAAAGTTTTATACCGAAGTACTTGGCCTTACCATCCTTGCCGAAATTTACCGCGAAGAACGGCAATCGTACAAGCTGGACCTGGCGCTGAACGGCGACTATGTTATAGAATTGTTCTCCTTCCCTGCCCCACCTGCAAGGCCGTCGCGCCCGGAAGCAGTGGGACTCCGCCACATAGCCTTCCAGGTGCCGGATATTGAGGAAACCCTGAAATGGCTGGATGAAAAGGGCGTAACCTACGAGCCGCTTCGCATAGACGAATTTACCGGGAGCCGCTTTACCTTCATTGCCGACCCGGACGGCCTGCCCATAGAATTTTATGAGGTGAAGTGATAATTGCATTATTATTTTTTTGCAGAAATCCAAAAACAGAAATATAGAATTAATGGCTACCTTTGGCCTAAATAATTATACAGGATATGGTTTATAAATTTAGGGTGATCCTTGATGCTGAGGAAGATGTATTCAGGGATATAGCTATATTAGAAGAAGATACGCTTGAAGACCTGCACAACGCCATTATTAACGCGTTTGGCTTTGACGGGCTGGAGCCGGGTTCGTTCTACACCAGTGACGACGAATGGAGCCAGGGCGACGAAATTCCGTTGTTTGATACCGGTGATACCCCGGGCGAACAAAAAACAATGGCTAACTACGCGCTGAATGATATCCTTGATGAGGACAATACAAAAATCATTTACGTGTACGATTTCCTTAACATGTGGACTTTCTTTGTAGAGCTTGCCGCTATAGAGGAACCGGAAGCTGCTACTGCTTACCCTGACCTGCTTTTTGCCCATGGTGAAATGCCTGCCAGCGCCCCTGAAAATGCTTTCAGTGCCGATATGGATGATGACATCTATGGCGAATTTGACGACGACTATGATGATGAAGACCTGGATATGTTTAACGACGAAGGCTTTGAAGACCATGGCGGTTATGATGACCATAATTGGAATTAAAAAAGCTTCTGAGCCGCTAAGCTTCTAAGCCACTTAGCCAACCACCAAGAATATAATTATGGGAAATTTTAGGAATTTGCTTATCTGGCAAAAGTCAATGGCGCTCGTTACCAAAATTTATGAAGTAACCAAGGCTTTCCCAAAAGAAGAGGTTTATGGCCTTAAGTCAAAAAAGGCGTTGCAGTATATCAATACCCAGCAATATTGCAGAAGGCTACGGCCGGGGTGGTGATATTGAACTGAAACGTTTTTTTGGCATTACCCTTGGGTCTCTTTTTGAGTTACAAACCCAAATTGAAATAGCGTATAACATACGATACATTGACTAGGTTACTTTTAAAAGCCTGTATGACAATACCCGTGAGCTGGAAATTATGCTCACATCATTTATTAATAAAATTAAACAAGACAGCTAATGTTGTTTGCTAAGAAGCTAAGCAACTAAGTAGCTAAGTAGCTCTAAGAGATGATTAACTTATTTAATGCACATATAGATACCCTTTCGGTGCACCGTGTAGGGAACAAAAGCCGCAGTGAGGCTATATTTTTATCAGACGCCCCATATCTTCTTAGCGATGAGCTTACGCCATTGCTTAAGGAGTATTTTTTTAAGCCGTTCCGCGAAAAGGAGGAGAACTACTACCAGTTTGCCCATGATGTGGATTTAGATTACAACGATATGTACAACTACGCATCGGAAGTATTTAACAACCCCGGTTCGGCCCATGAGGTGTCTAAGAAAATAACCAAGCACCTTTTTGAACAAAGCAACCACCCGCACATAAAAAATGGCGAGGTGTACGTACTATACCTTACGAATCTTACCATAGACAACAACCCGGTAGATGCTATAGGTATCTTTAAAAGCGAGATTAAAACCGATTTCCTATTGGTAGACGAAGAAGGCAGCAACCTGGAAATGAAACTGCAACAGGGTATCAACCTGAATAAGCTGGATAAAGGCTGCCTTATATTCAACTACAAGAAAGAAGAAGGCTACAAGATACTTACCATAGACCACAACCGCTACGATGCCCGTTACTGGCTGGAACATTTCCTTAGTGTGGACGTTTTCCAGGACGAAAACTTCATGACTAAAAAGTACATGCAGTTTGTAAAGGACTTTGCTAAAGACGTGGTACTGCCTGCCGAAGACAAAAAGGAGGAAGTAATGTTTATGAACCGTTCGGTAAACTTTTTTGCCAAGAACGATGAGTTTGAAGAAACGGCTTTCCTTAACGAGGTACTGGACAACCCTGACCTGATACCTGAGTTTAAAAACTACAAGGTAGAAAAAGCGCCTAAGTACAGTATAGAAGACGTTACCAATTTCCCTATTGCGAATGCTGCGGTAACCGATGCACGCAAAAAAATAAAGAACGTAATAAGCCTGGATACTAACATACAGATAAAACTGGACTTTGTTAATGCCGACAGCGCAGAGAAATTTGTGGAAAAAGGCTGGGACGAAGAAAAGCAGATGTACTACTACCTGGTATACTTTAATAAGGAGCAAAAGAGCTAATATTCCTTAGCAAACACAATACGAAAAGCACCCGGATAACATTCGGGTGCTTTTTATTTTACACCAAACTTACATCGCTGATTTTCAGTAAAAAATATTACGAATAGGCTTACAAACCGGCTTATTTAACAGTTCATCTACATTAAACTGCCGTTGAACTGTATTAAATTGCAGACTCACGTAAATTTAATGTTAAATATTATCATATTAATAATTTTACAGCAGTAAATTTAATATATGAAAAATATAACTACCTCCAAGATTGCTACATTCATAATTTTCATTGCAGCGTTTTGCCCGGCATATGCTGCAAAAAATGTAGCTGACACCAACTGTTTGCAGGTTCAGCCTGCTTCTGCTACCCCTGTTTCGCGCTTATACCTTGATATTACCAACACTAACGGTGCTTCTGCACAAACTGCTATTGTTTACCTGCCCCAGTGTACTGCTGGTATAGATTATGGCTATGACGCAAGCATTTTCCAGGAATCAAATGTAATTTCACTGTACAGTATTGTAGAAGAATACCACTTAATCATACAGGCATTGCCCGCATTTAGCGATGCCAATGTGGTTACTATGGGCTACACAGCTCCGGCAGCGGGGACGTACACCATAAAAATAAACCATACAGAAGGTGTATTCTCATCGGGCCAAAGTGTATATATTATGGATAAGACAGATGGTTCTGTAATTAACCTTAGTGAAGGCGGCTACAGCTTTAACACAGAAGCCGGCGAGTTTAACGACCGTTTCCAGGTACAGTATACCGAAACCGCTTTAGGTACAGATAACATTACTGCCCAAAATGCGGGTGTAACTGTGTACCAAAATTCAGGGGCAATTGGTATAAAATCGGGTAATGACCCCATTACGGGCATTACAGTTTTTGACCTTAACGGAAAAATGCTTTATACAAAAACAGGTATTAACGATACCGAAGCTATTATAAATAATCTTGAGGCTAAAAAGCAGCTTGTAATAGTACAAGTGCATACTGCCAAAGGAGCCACATCTAAAAAGATTGTATTCTAACACTGCTTAACTGATAAAAAACGAAAGCCGGTACACTATGTATCGGCTTTCGTCATTTAAAAATCCGGGTTATTTCCTAATCCAGTGGCCTGCGCCTTCCTGAAATCAGGTTATACAATATGGCTATAATAGCCAATACTAATAATAAATGTATTAATGCACTTGCGGCATGATAGGCAAAACTACCCAAAGCCCAAGCTATAATTAGTATTACGGCTATTATATATAGAAAACTCCTCATATGCTTTTAATTAAAATTGTTACTTCAATGCGTCTGTTTTTACTTTAACAGCTTTGGCATGTTCCAGGTGTGCCCGTAGTGTAGGTAACAAACCCGCTGCCCATGTACGGATGTCCGGGTCTTTAGCTTTTTCAGCAGCCTTTTCTATTTCATCAATGGTCTTTTCATGGGCTTCCACCATTTTATCTGCATAAGCCTTGTCAAAATCGGTACCCGTTTTTTCAGTAAAATCTTTAATAGTTTCCTGCCCTTTATCAGTTACCGCTGTAGCGAGCGTAATATTCTTCTTGGCTGCCAACTCTTTAAGCCCTGTAAGCGAAGTAGTATGCGCATCGGCCATCATTTTACCCAAGCCTTTAACATCTGTATTAGCGCTTTTGGTTTGTGCAAGCTTACCCAACTCGATTTCCTTTAAGTCAACAGCCGCGGCATTAACAAGATACTCAGAGTCGTCTTCCAGGCTATCCTCCTGCGTAGTGTCATCAAATTTTTCTTCGTTGGCTTCTTCAGCAGCTTCCTTTGAATCTTCAGGTTTTGGCTCCTGTTTACACGATGTAAGCGAAAGTGAAAACAATGCTGCCATAAGTATAAACTTTCCTGATAATAATGCTATCTTTTTCATGTTGAATGTTGTTTAAATTGTTGTTCAGTTACAAAATTACAACTCTGCTACAACGTATTTTCTTAGCATTTTGCCAATACTAAAACTCTCATTCTTAAATATATCCCAAAAAAACTAACATTTGTTAATTAAATGTTTTAGAACAATTTCAGCTTTAAAGATTATTTTTTAAATATTTCAAAATAAAACTTCTAAAACATAAAAAAGAATGCAATTCGTCGTTAAAATATGCATTTTAACGATTGTGTAATGCATTTTGTCGGAATTTCATACTTACTTTTGTAGCATAAATACCCCAAGATCCCATGAAAAAAATTACAAAGCTGTTTTCATTATTCATTTTTTTGCTGTGCGCAACTACATTATTCGCACAGGCGCCTACCATTACGGCAACAGCGCCTACTAATGTAACTTACCGCACAACAATGACCATTACCGGTACAGGTTTTACCTCCGGTACAACCGTTCTCTTCTACACCAGTGGAAGTAGCGGTAGCACAGTCGCTGCACTTAGCACAACATTTAACTCACCTACACAACTTACTGTAGTTGTACCTACTGTTGTAGCTTCAGGTGGCGCAGCATCTACAAAATACATCGCTGTTTCTAAAGTTGTATCTGGTTCTACACTAACCAGTAATGCTGTTTCGTATACGTACACACCGTGTGCCACTACGCCAAGCAATGCTATTGTAAACCGTATTATTACTGACTACAATGGCTACTGGAGCAGTGGTAACGGAGTTAACAACAGCGGAGTTACATATCCGGTAAACAACGTACAACCAGACCTTCAACACAGCCTTATGGCATTCAGGTACGGTAGCACACTTTACAGTACCGGTAACGAAGCCGCTATTACAAACGTACTGGGTGGCAGCAACGCCACCACTACAGGAACCTATACGGCAGGTAACTGGAGGGCTATCCCTATTAACAACATTTCGGGTAATGTACCTACAGGGGCAAGTGTATATATAGTACTTGCCAGTATGATTGATGGTAATGCGGGAGCTTCAATATACAACGCACCATCGGTTGTGGGCCTTTCAGCACGTGACGTACTTATTGACGGTACACGCGGACTTGGACTTGGTACAGGTTTAACTAACCTTCCTGCTACAAGCCCACTTTCATTTGATTCGGGTACTATTATTTTCGGTAAGGCTACAGATGCTGAACCGGATATTATGGTAACACAGGTGGCCGAACCTACAAGCAGTGCGTTTACTACTTACTGCTTTACAGACAGTGCCGGTAACATTATAGGTGTACCTGTTGAAATCAACATGGCATCTATAAACAAACTTGGTACTTATAAAACCGACTTTTTTACCCTTACATCGGGTCAATCGTTTAATACAGCTACGATAAATGCTGTGGGTACCCCGGGTAACCCTACAAGGGACATCCGTATCCTTGCATACAAACTTTCTGATTTTGGTATAAACGAAACCAACAGGGTAAACGTAGCACACTTTAAAGTACTTACAAACGGTACTGACGATATGGCGTTTATGGCTTATAACAGGGATAGTTTTACCATACCTGCGCCGGAAATCGCTTCACAGCCTGCAGACCAAAACCTTTGTCCGGGTGGTACTGCTACATTCTCTGTAACACTTACCAATACTTCAAGCGGTACAGAAACCCCTACTTACCAGTGGGAAAAGAATGGTGTTGCCATTAATAGTGGCGGTAACGTAAGCGGTGCTACTTCGGCTACACTTACCATTTCAAACGTAAGCGCTTCAGATTATGGTATCTACCGTTGTGTGGTTACAAATGCTTCGGGTGCTGCCTTCAGTAACATGGCATACCTAAACACTATATTCCTTAACACTACAGGTGCCACAGGTTTTAATACCTGCCAGGGTACACCTTCATCTCTAAGCGCTACTGCTACCGGAACTAACCCACAATACCAGTGGTATGAAACATCTAACAACGGTACAGGTACAACTACAACAGGTGGTACCGCTATAAACGGTGCTAATGCTTCAACCTATACCCCTCCTGTAACTGCTGCAGGTACTAAGTACTACTATGTAGCTACATACCCGGCTAACTTTAGCTGTGCGCCTACTTACTCTCCTGTAATGCAGGTTACTGTATATGGTACACCGGTTGCCGGCAGCGCTACAGCTACACAGTCTACAATATGTGCAGGCAACACCGCAACAGTAACACTAAGCGGCTATACCGGTACAATACAGTGGCAGCAATCTACAGACAACAACACTTGGAGTAACATAGCTAATGCTACTTCGGCATCATACACTTCAGCTGCACTTAGCGCTAACACCTACTTCAGGGCTGTTGTAAGCAGCGGTACATGTACCACTGTTACGTCTACAGTAAGCCCTGTAACAGTAACACCTACTGTAAATGCAGGTACGCTTTCGCCAAGCCAAAACGTATGTAACAGCGACCTTGCAAGCCCAATAAACCTTACAGGTTATACAGGAAGCGTAGTACGCTGGGAGCGTTCACTAACTTCTGACTTCGCTTCATACACACAAATAAACAATACTACTGCTACACTAAGCAGCGCCGAAATAGGTACCATTACTGCAACTACTTACTTCCGTGCACTTGTACAGAGTGGCGATTGTGGTTCGGTTTATTCTAACGTGATTACCCTTTTTGTAGGTTCTACAATATGGGATGGCAGCACATGGAGCAACGGTTTCCCTGTAGGCGGAATGGCCGTAATATTCAACGCAAGCTACACTGCACCGTCAAGCTTTGCCGCTTGTACACTTACAGTGCAGAACAATGCTAACGTAGTTGTACCTACAGGCTACACTGCAACAGTTCAAAACTGGGTAAACGTAGCTTCGGGCAGTAGCCTTACATTTAACAATAATGCTGCGCTTGTGCAGATTACTGATGCTGTAAACAGTGGTAACATTACTATACACAAAACCAGTAACCCACTATACAGGCTGGATTATACACTATGGTCTTCACCGGTAGACGGGCAGAGCCTTTATAACTTCTCTCCTGCTACTTCAAGCACCCGTTTCTACGAGTACAAATACGACACTACAGATGGTGGTACTACATACATGAACGCTTACTGGCCAATAAGCAGCTCTACAATATTTGCAACTGCAAAAGGCTACCTTATCCGTATGCCAAACGTACTTAGCGGTAACGTAACAGGTACTACTAATGATGGTGTTACTACTCCTGCCGAATATATAGCGGGTACAGATAACTATTACTTTAATGGTATCTTTACAGGTGCACCACACAATGGTACATTTACTTACCCACTAAACAACCTTGGTGAGCGCTTTACAGCAGTAGGTAACCCTTACCCATCGCCAATAAGCGTTATAGATTTCTTCACTGCAAACACCAACGCTATTAACCTAACGTCGGGTATCTATTTTTGGAGGAAGAAAAACGACTATACTCAAACATCATACGCTACGTTAAGCCAGGCGGGTTATGTAGTTAACTCTACTGTAGGCGGTGGTGCAGAGCAGGCAAGCTTCTATGCCGGTGGTAACGGAACCTGGTTAGTATCTCAGGGACAAGGTTTCTTTGTAAAAACAAAAGATGGTGCTGTTAACCCACAGCTTACCTTTACAAACAGCATGCGCCGTAGTGCTCCGGGAGCTTCTCAAGCGTTCTTCAAGTCAGCTGCAGCTGCCGCAAATGCAAATGCAGGTACAGGTTCTCGCCTATGGCTAAACCTTATTGGTGAAAACAATGCATCAAGCCAAACCATGATAGGTTACTTTGAGCAGGAAGGTACACTTGGCCTTGACTACGGATACGATGCAAGGAAATTTACAGAAAACAACTTGCCAGTACTATACTCTATAGTGGAAGAAACTCCGCTTGCCATACAGGCAAGGCCGGGCTTTGAAGCCACAGACGTAGTGCCGGTAGCATATTCAGCACCTACAGCTGGTACATTTACCATAACCCTTGACCACGTAGACGGTATATTTACCGAGGGCCAGAAAATCTATGTTAGGGATAACGTAGAAGGTATTGTGCGTGACCTTACTCAATTCGACTACACATTTAGTACTGAAGCCGGTACATTTGAAAACCGTTTTGATGTAATCTACACTACTCAAGCTCTTGGTACTGATAACCCTGCACTTACAAACAACACTGTAATAGTGTATACTGAAGGTACAACAATAGGTATTAACAGCGGAAATGCAATGATGAACGGTGTTACGATATTTGACATCCGCGGCCGTCAGCTTTACAGCCAAAATGGTATTAACAATACAGAACTTAAAATAAGCAACCTTGCCGCAGAGCAGCAGGTACTTATTGTAGAAGTTAATACTGTAAATGGAAAAGTAAGCAAACGTATTGTCTTCTAAGTCCCCCTTTTATATTGTTCCCCCAATAACCGCCACAATGTGGCGGTTATTTTTTTATAGCACCTGTAAAAAGGCTAACTTTGCCAAAAACACTACATGAACAACAACGATATATTTAAGAAGCTGCGCGTAGCCCTGCAACTGCGTGACGACCAGATAGTAGAAATATTACAGTTAGTAGATTTCAGGATTACCAAGGCAGAACTGGGTGCATTCTTCCGCAACGCAGACCACCCTAATTATATGGACTGTGGCGACCAGGTATTGCGCAATTTCCTTAACGGGCTTATCATTCACCTGCGTGGCACTAAAGATGCCCCAAAAAACCCTCAGGATGTTTTGGCACAAAACAAACAGGCGGTAAAACAGCAATCGGCCAAGCCCTCTGCCCCACCCGCAAAAAAGACAACAGATAAAACCTTTAAAAAGACGGCTCTTGCCAAGGCTAAAAAGCCAGAACCAATAGTAGAGAAGGTGCGTTTTAAAAACGGGAAAAAATAAGAAACCGCTAAAGGTTGTTTTTCCTGAAGGTTACAATTTCGGCAATAAGCTGCAAAGGCATCGGTTCATTTATTGGGAATTGTACAGAGCCTTTCCCCTGCTTATATTGGCTCAAAGCCTCCTTAAAAGCCTCATGCCCCGTAGGGGTTGCGTAAAAGCCTATGTGGTTTTTATAGCCGGCAAAGTATACTAATGGCTTTTTATTCAGTTTGTAAGCAGGCATACCATAGCTAATGCTTTCCACTGCATCAGGGCAGGCATTTAATATGGTTTCACGTACTTGTCCTAAAAGCAATTGTACTTCCTTCGGGAATTGCGCTATGTATTCATCTACTGTGCTTAGTGGTTGTGATTTCATCAGCAATGATTTGATTTCTGCCGGAGGCTTGTGATATAAAATTCCGTTACCTAAATTTACTGATATTTTTTAATCATGCTCTACAATCTTCACACGCATCATTATACTAACAATCCCGATGTTTTTGAGGTGGTAAACAAATATCCTTACGAAGCGATAGATATACCACTGTTTTCTACCGGCATACACCCCTGGCACATAGATATAGCCAAGCTTGATGAGCATTTGGCAATCATAGAAGAACGGCTTCAACTGCCCGGTTGCCTTGCCCTGGGCGAGTGCGGACTGGATAAGCGCATCGAAATTCCGTTTGAGGTACAGGCAGAAGTTTTTGAAAAACAATTATTGTTGGCAAAAAAACACCAAAAACCTGTAATTTTGCACCTTGTTGCTGCATTCCAGGAGTTGATTGAAATAAAAAAGCGCCTGAATGTGGAAGTGCCAATGGTTATCCACGGGTTCAGTAAAAATGCACAGGTGGCAAAACAATTACTGGATAACGGTTTTTATATATCGTTTGGCAAGTACCTGTTGCGCAACCCGGAGTTAGGTGGTGTATTTGCAACAATACCGGCCGACAGGTTTTTACTGGAAACCGACATGATAGAGGAAACGATAAACGAGGTATATGCCAAGGCAGCAACAGCAAGGGAAATGGATATTCATACGCTAACCGCACAGGTAGCGGCTAACTTTAAAAGTATATTTTTATAATGGCAGTATGGCAGGAAAGGGCCGAGCTTTTGTTTAAGGCAGAAGGGCTCGAAAAACTTAAGAATGCAAAAGTAATGGTAGTAGGCCTGGGTGGCGTAGGCTCGTTTGCAGCCGAATTTATAGCCCGTGCCGGTGTGGGCAATATGACCATTGTTGATGGTGATACCGTAGATATTACCAATATTAACCGCCAGCTCCCGGCGCTGCACAGCACTGTGGGCGAACCAAAAGTGAAGATTGTAGGCGACAGGCTTATGGACATTAACCCTGAACTTAACCTTACCCGTGTAGAGGAATTCCTGTCTCCGGAGCGTGCCTTTGAGCTGGTAACACCGGACTTTGATTATGTGCTGGACTGCATAGACAGCATTACACCTAAGTTGAACCTGATTATCGCCGCCAAGCGTAAAAAGGTTAAGATTATAAGCAATATGGGGGCAGGAGGCAAATATGAGGCTTCTAAAGTACGTGTAGCCGACATCAGTAAGACTGACGTATGCCCATTAGCTAAAACGGTACGTAAGCGTCTTAAAAAAGAAGGCATAAGCAAAGGTGTAAAAGCCGTTTTCTCTGTAGAAACACCGGACCAAAGTAGCCTTAAAATGACCAACGGGCAAAACTTTAAAAAGTCGTTCTTTGGTACTAACAGCTGGATGCCTGCATTGTTTGGCCTACATGCCGCCGAAACTGTGGTGTGTTATTTGCTGAAAAAATAGCCTTTCAGCATATATAATAAAAAGGGCTGCTTCAAAACTATGAAGCAGCCCTTTTCTATTTGGCATTAGATTATCTTAATCAATATTTACCCCAAACATTACCCCGTTTGAACCTACGTTACCTATCTGGGTATGTACAAAATCTACACGCAGCACCCTGAATGCCCCTATACCTATGTTGCCGAAGCCTACAGTAAACTCGTGGTAAGGCTTGGTATCAGGTGTCAAAAGGCCGTGGTAGCCTACAATCAGGTTCCATTGCAGCAGGTTTAGCAGCGGTATTTTGTTCATAATGTAGCCTTTAAAGTCATGCTCGGCATGTATCTCAAGGAAGCTGTTGTTAGTGCTGGCAGTATAGTACGGCAGCATGTTGAAAGCGCTTAGCCTGTCACTTTTATCTGTAAAGTGCGTTTGGTTACCGTTAAAGTGCTTATAGTCGGCAAACGAAATATCATCAGCCCCAAAGAACTTACCTGCTTTAACCGATACCCCGAAGTCGCCCTTATTATCTAAGCTGGTCCTGTAGGTAGAGAATACGCTGGCATAGTCATATTTGTACTCTTCTTTATTGGCCGCAAAAGCTTTTTCGTAGTGGAAGCCCAGGCTTGGGTAAATGTCTTCACTTACTTTCATCTTTCCACCGCCCGGTGTGCTAATGTAATCATATGGCCAGATAAAATTACCGTTCAGGCTGGCCTTGGTTACATAATGTGTGGCAAACGGTACGCTGGTATTATCAAACGGGTTAAGCGGGTTGTTAGAAAAGTAATCGTCTTTATTTTTAATCAATACATAATCGGTATTGTTAAACAATGCTTTACGGCGCGAATACTCTACCCTTCCTGTTAACGTTATCCTGTCGAACAACGTACGTGAGTATGTTACACCTGCAAAGGTTTTGTCGTACAGCTTCATGTAGTTATCCTTAAATACCAGCGAGCTTACCATATTCACCAGTGGCGATATTGGTTCGTTCGGGTTAAACTGTTCTATGCTGTTACCTCCGTTAAAGTAAAAGGTACCTATTTTTTTAATTGTCGGCGCAAAGCTACCGCGCACCCTCAGGCGGTCTTCGGCAAGTCCATAATTAAATGTCGCCCCTACTGAAAACGGAAGCTTGCCCCCGTATTTCCTGTAACCCAGGCCGTTTTCAACATTCCAGCCCTGTACTGTATTGAATGACGGAAGGTCAAAGCCGTTGTATGTAAAGCCACTGGTATATATGGTTTTAGTACTGTCTTTACGTGTGCTGTACCAGGTGTGCCCGGTAAGTATATCACCTATAGAAAAATGGTTCCTGGCCTTAGCTATAGAATCCTGCCTTACAGGGTCGTTTTTAGCAATACGAATACTGTCTTTCTGCACATAGTCCTTCACTTCCTCATCAGTAAGCGGCACAGGGCGGGTAGTTTTCCAGTAGGTTGAATCCTTTTTATTAGCCTCTTTTTCATAAGACACTATTTCGTGCCCAAAGGTTTTCTTTTCAAACTTATCGTGGAAGGTGTAGTTACTGTACACGTGGGTAAACTTACCCGAGAAATTAATCCCGAACATACCCGCCTTAAAGTCAAACGTCTGCGAGTTTTTAGACCAAAGCCCGTTCGATTCGTTAAAGCTGAAATTCTGTTGCAGGTTCAGCGTTTCAAGTGGCGGCATCTGTACACGATAGCCCTTAATATCCACATCTATGGCATAAATGGCCCAACTTCCGCTGATAATGTAAATATAGCCCTCAAACACCGGCTCTTTATCCCTCCTCGGGATTATTTTTATCTTGCTGATTTCGTGGCCCTGCTCGTCAAACGTGCTGCCTTCAAATTTATATTTGTAGTAACCCAACGCGCCTTTGGCAATAGGTGAAATCATTTTTACTTCAAAATCTATATAGTCGTCGTAAAAGTTATAAAAGGTACCCAGCGCGGTGTTGTAGCTAAAACCACTGTCGCTGCCGCTTACCTTACTGGCTATGATGCGTTCCTTAAGCTTATCAGGCTGCTCAAAAGTAATGTGCGATACGGTTTCGCTCAGGTAAATCACACCGTTACCGTTTTTGTCCAACCCTTCGGGGCCTTCAATTGTCATACCCATCATTTTCTTCGGCAGGTTTGCCACACGGAAAATACCCTTGCTGTAGAAATCGGCTTCAAAACGTCCCAGCTTTTCGCTGTTCGCTTTTTTAGCTTTTATCGCCTGGCGAATAACTTCGTAAGCCGGATCTTCGGCATTGCTTACTACAATTTCCTTAAGTTCGTAAGCATCGTCGTCCAGGGTTACATCCTGCGTATAAGGCAGTGTGGTGGCACTAACGGTGATTTTTTTGGTTTTAAAACCGATGCTCTGAAATACAAGTGTGTATTTTCCCGGTTCCTTAACAGCTATTTCGTAGCCGCCGTTTTCATTAGCAGTAGTGTTGTTGTAGGTGTTTTCAATGGTGATACTTGCAAATGGGATGCCCTGCCCCGTTTTGTCTGTAATACGCCCTTTGATTTGTGCTTGTAGCGAAAAGCCTGCCAGCACCAGCAGTAGTGTAAGTAATTGTTTCATTTAGGTTAATAATTGGTTAATGATTGTACCCGTTTTATGGATAGACGTATAACGGCACAATAGGGTTGTATGGTATGCGAAAAATTTAAGAAAAATATTAAGCGACATTCCTTAAACCCGTAGCAGCCCACGGAAACCGCGTGCCGCATAATAAGACGATGCCCCGTTATGATACACAAATACAGTACCGTAGCGGTAGTCGGCAAAGATGGCGCCCCCTAGTTTCCGTATGCTATCAGGTGTCTTAATCCAGCTCGAAGTTTTTGCATCAAAAGTGCCGAGTTGCTGTAAATTTCGGTATTGTTCTTCATCCAGTAGCTCAATACCCATAGCATCAGCAGCTGCTTCCACACTATTTTCAGGTTTGTGTTCTTTGCGTTCATCTAATGCCTTTTGGTCGTAGCAGTAACTGCGGCGTCCTTTGGGGCTTTCGGCAGCACAGTCTACAAACAAGTATTCGCCTGTAGCATCATCAAACCCTATCACATCAGGCTCACCGCCGGTATCTTCCATTTCGCTGAGTGACCACAGTTTTTGCGGATTAGCCTCCAGTTTGGCTTGTACAGTTGCCCAATCGATATCCTCATGGCGTTTCAGATGTTTCTCAAAACGGGTTTTGAGTATACTAATAAGCGCTTCTGTTTCCTGTGTAGATAATGTTTTTGAGGTTGCCATGTAATTGTTGTTTTTTGATTGTACGCTAAGATACGACAATTGAAATAAGTAGATATTATTGATAACAATGCCCGCGTTAAGATTCTCTCCCACCCTTGAAATACTTAATCGGAAAACGTACTTTTGTTCCGCCTGCCGCAGTAGTATTTACCGCTGTTGGCAAGGTATGTACCTCACTTTTTATAACGTAGGTACATATACACATTAATTTTACGCAGGTTACTGTAATGAAACAAACAACCGAAGCATACGACGCCGGGCTAAAAACCACCTTAACAGGTATAGTAGTGAGCAGTATACTTGCTGTGGCTAAGGCGCTGGGCGGTATTTTTGGCAACTCTTATGCGCTTATAGCCGATGCCATAGAAAGCCTTACCGATATTGTAACCAGCGGATTACTCTATGTAGGGCTAAAATGGAGCGGAAAACCTGCCGACAAGGAACATCCTTACGGGCACGGTAAGGCCGAGGCACTGATAGCACTTGGCATAGCCCTGGCGCTTTGTGGTGCGGCGGCGCTTATTACGGTAGATAGCCTGCACAACATCCGAACACCGCACAAAGCCCCAAAAGCATTTACGCTGATAATACTTGCCGCAGTGATTGTCACCAAAGAGGTGCTGTACCGTTACGTACTGAAAACCGGTGAGGAGATTAACAGCGGAGCAGTGAAGGCCGATGCCTTTCACCACCGTAGTGATGCAATAAGCAGCGGTGCAGCATTTATAGGGATTACTATAGGTATACTGGGCGGCCCCGGATATGAAGTAGCCGATGACTGGGCAGCATTAATAGCAGCTATTATCATCGTGATAAATGCCTGGCTTATAGCCCGCCCTGCCATAGGTGAGCTATTGGATGAAAACCTGCAGCCTGAGTTAATAGAACGCGTAAAAGAACTGGCAGGCGAAGTAGCCGGTGTGGTTTTTGTACAAAAGGTACATATCCGCAAAATGGGTATTATGAACCACGCCGATATGCACGTTTGGGTGAATAAAGACCTTACGGTAGAACAGGGGCATGACATAGCACATGCCGTTAAAGACCACATACAGGAAATATTACCGCAATTTGCCTATATTCACATACATATAGAGCCCGACGGGCATACTGACTGAGTACACCAAACCTTAAAAACAAATACATTAAAATGAACGACAAAAGATTTACCCTTGTAAACAGGATTATCCACTGGGCTATAGCATTTACATTTTTATACCTTATGCTTACGGTATTACTGCGAATTGGCTGGATGAACAAAGGCGGTATGGCGCAAACTATACAGCATGGCCTTGCCGAAAAAAGCATTACGGTAGACGAAGATACCGCCCGTGGTATAGCCGGTACCATACGCCGCCCCATGTGGGAAACCCATGACCTGGCCGGTTACGTAATATTGGGGCTGTTTATCATCCGTCTTATAATCACCTTCACCCAGGGTGCTGCATTTCCTAATCCGCTAAAAAAAGGGGTTAGCGGCAGCGATAAACTAAAATCATGGGTGTATATCATATTTTATGTATTGCTGGGTATATCGCTGGTTTCAGCGTTGCTTATGGAGTTTGGCCCACATAGTTTACACGAACCTATGGAAGAACTTCATAAAAAGGGTACTTTTTACATGATAGCCTTTATAGTGATACACACAGCCGGGGTGCTTATTGCTGAAACCGGTAAAGAACGTGGCATCATTTCTAAAATGATTAGCGGCGATAAATAAGCTGTTATTTTTAAATAAACCTTTACTAAAACCAAAGTATGGCAGTACAATGCGCCGTATCTTTGGTTTTTGCTATTTTTACCGATATGAAAAAGATTACCGAAGCCCTGATGCGCAAAGATGCTGCTGTACGCAAAGTGCAGTTTGACCGCGAATGGTTTTACGCGATAGACGATGCTGCCGAATACCTTGGTGAAGACCTTAGCGGTGTAGAAACCGTGACGTTGCCTGTAATTGTGGATGGTGAAAGTTATAACGAAAAGTGTGCTACCTGGGAAGATATAGAGCGCTACCGCAACCGCGAACCTTTAAAGGACTACAAGGGTAGTGTGTTCCGTAATGCGCCCGTAGAGGTCAAAAAAACAGCACCCAGAGGCAGGAAAAAATAACATCTTACAGTCTAGACAATGGCTTAAAAAGTAAAACCCCGAAAACCTAAGGTTTTCGGGGTTTTACTTTATGCTGTATAAATGCTATTCGGTAAGCGTAAACTTGTACACTATGGTACCCACCTGCTTTTCCGGTGCGGAATTGCTGGAATCAAACTTCGTATTCATCGCTGCAATTTTTGCCTGGTCCAAAAGGCATTTGGCGGCATTGGTAGTACCCCTTGCCCCCGGACTCGCCGAAATTACACGTCCGTCTTTATCCACAGATATTTCTACCACTACAGTACCCTGCTCGTTACAGGTATAACGTGGTGCAGGCTTGGTAAGCACCTTACGTCCGGCCAGCTTGTAATTACCATTACCCGTACCCACACCGGCACCGTTACCGCCGCCACTGCCGCTTCCGCTGCCCGGGCCAGTACCGGTTCCATTACCCGAGCCATTTCCGCCTCCGGTACCACCACCGCTACCGCCACTACCATAGTAGCCATTACTGTTACGGTCGCCGTTCAGCTGGCCCTTATTACCGCCCTGTGCATCGTCTCCGTCACCACCGCTGTTGCTGCCATTTAATAAACTCGAAAGTGCATCATTTGTAGCCTTAGACGGTTTCGGGGTCTTCACAGGCTCCGGTTTTGGCTTGGTATCTTCCTTCTTAGGCGTTTTCTTCACCGGTTTTGTATTTACTATTGCCGGGGCATCGTCAAGGTCGCTGGCTACAATTTCCTCTTCATCAGGCGTTGCTGCCGGCGTACGCTGTGTTTTCTGGCTTACGTCGAGTACTTCACTACGGAAGTCAGCCCCCGAACCCACATCACTGTCGCCGAAGTTAACAGTAACACCGCCACCCCCGCCACCACCTTCAAGGTCGGCCAGGTCTGATTTCTCGGAATATTTAAAGAGGAACAACGCCAGCATTACCAACAGGAATATGCCCGATGTAATGGCAAGCGAAATCTTCTCGTCCTGATTTAACTTTACTGACATAGCCTTTATTATTTAGTTGTGGCGATAGAAAACTTAAGCTTGTTCCTCTGCCCTATCTGCAATATATCTACCATATCCTGCACCTGCAGTTCTTTTGGCAGCCTTACTATCACTACGTTGTCTTTGGTAGTACCCAGCTTGGCCATAAGCGCGCCCTCCAGCTCTTCCAGCGCTACCTGTTCCTTGTCTATAAAATACTTTTTATCGGGCGTTACAGATATGGTAACGTGCGCCTTATCGGTAGTTTTATTAGACTCGGCCTTAGGCAGGTTCAGGTCAATAACATTGGGGTTAGCCAGGGTAGAAATGATAAGGAAGAACAGCAGCAAAAAGAACATGATATCGCTAAGCGCACTGGCTGCGATTTCTGCATGGAAGCGTTTGTTTCTCCTTACTCTCATTTACCTACAGTTATTATGTTTACAAATTTTATAACGGCCTTTTGTACACGCAGGCCAAAACTGTCTATAGTCATGTTAAAGAAATGGTAGCCAGAATAGGCTATTACACCTACGATAAGCCCCAAGCCCGAACTGATCATCTTTTCGTAAAGACCTTCGGAAATGGAACCGATACTGATGTTCTCTGTAACCGAAATGGTATAGAATATCTTGATAACCCCCGATATGGTACCGATAAAACCAAGTATGGGTGCAATACCCGATACAAGCCCCAGCCAGCCAAGTTTCTTTTCCATAAGGCCAATTTCCACATTGGTCTGCTTCTCCATCATGCCTTCAATTTCGCTTAGCGGGCGCCCTATAAGCGATATACCGCTTTCCAGTATGTTACCGGCAGCACTGCCGGCCCTTGCGGCCACCATTTGGGCATTTTCTACCTTGCCTGTTGTAAGGTGCATACGTACTTCGTCTATAAGCCTGTCGCTATCGCGGGCAGCTTTGCTTATATACAAAGCCCTTTCTATGATTACATAAATTGTAAAAAACAAAAGCAGCAGGATGGGTACCACCATTACCCCACCTTTCATCAATAGTGAAAATACTTTTATTTCCTCGGGTGCAGCAGGCGCTACAGCAGTGCTGTCTACAACGGCAGCAGGTATCGTATCCTGCAATAAAAAAATTAGGTTTGTCATGTCCAATGTTTTGGTTTTATGTAATCCTTCTAAAACTATGCCTTTTTATAACAATATAACGGCTATATTTTTTTTTACGTATGCAAATAAATAAAAAACCTGCTTATTTGCATAAGCAGGTTTCATTTATTTTAACAGAAATGTCTTAATTAAGCTACTTCTTCTGCTGACTCGTTATGCCTTTTTTCGATAGCATCCTTGTCTGCCTTAGATACTGTATCTACAAGTACCGGTGTTGCAATGAACAGCGATGAGTATGTACCTACAATAATACCTACAAGCATTGCAAATACGAAACCACGGATGGTATCGCCACCGAAGATAAACATGATACTGAGTACAAGGATCATGGTTAGCGAAGTGTTTACCGTACGTGACATGGTAGTGTTGATAGACGCGTTTACAATATGCTTAAACGAACCTTTTTCACTACCTGCAAGGTACTCACGTATCCTGTCGAATACAATTACGGTATCGTTCATAGAGTAACCGATAACTGTAAGGATAGCAGCGATAAAGTGCTGGTCCATTTCCATGTGGAACGGCATTATTTTGTATAGCGCCGAGTAAAGGCCCAGTACAAAGATAACGTCGTGCGCCACAGCAGCGATAGCACCAAGGCTGTACTGCCACTTACGGAAACTCACCATAAGGTAGATAAACACAATAGCCATTGACCCAAGAACTGCCCAGTAAGAGTTAGTCTTAATGTCGTCTGCTACGGTAGCACCCACTTTAGTTGCCTGAAGCACACCAAGTGATTTACCTCCGCTTGTGTTTACAAACTGGTCGTAAGTAATATTGTTAGAGTAATATTTCTTAAGCGACTCGTATAGTTTGTTGTTTACGTCTTTATCAGCAGCTTCAGTGTTTTCGTCTACTTTATATTTAGTAGTAATACGAAGCTGTGTATCGTTACCGAATACTTTAACGTCTACGTTATCGTCAAATACATTTTCTGCACTCAGTTCTTCTTTGATTTGCTCTGTAGGAACTGATTTCTCAAATTTCACCTGGAATGTACGTCCACCTGCAAAGTCAATACCCTGGTCAAGGCCGTTGAAGTAGAATGACACGCAGCTAAGGATAACTACCGCAGATGAGAAGATGTACGTAATTTTCTTGGCACCAAGGAAATCAAAGTGGAAGTTAGTAAACCAGTTTTTAGAAAGGCCGGTTACAAACGTTAGCTCTTTACCTTTTTTCACATAGTGGTCAAGGAACATCCTTGTAATGAATATCGATGTGAACAGCGATGTGAAGATACCTATTAATAGTGTAGTAGCGAAACCACGTACCGGGCCTGTACCGAAAATGAACAGTACCAAACCTGTAATAACGTGCGTAACGTTAGCATCAATGATTGACGACATGGCACCCCTCCAGCTGAACGAAGTTTTTACAGCTTCTTCAAGCGATTTACCATGACGGATTTCTTCTTTGGCACGCTCATAGATAATGATGTTAGCATCCACCGCAGTACCTATGGTAAGTACGATACCTGCAATACCAGGAAGTGTAAGTACAGCACCAAAGCTGGCAAGACAGCCAAACAGGAACAGTACGTTTACAACAAGTGCAGCGTTAGCGAACCAACCGGCACGGCCGTAGTATACAAGCATCCAAAGTGATACGATAAGAAGACCCGCGATAGACGAGTTGATACCGTTATCTATAGCTTCCTGGCCCAGTGACGGACCTACGATCTCAGATTGTACAATCTCGGCAGCAGCCGGTAGCTGACCTGCACGTAGAATGTTTGCTAAGTCTTTTGTTTCAGTTACATCAAAAGCACCCGAAATTTGTGAGTTACCACCCGAAATAGGGCCTGTTGTAACACCCGGTGCAGAATATACCACATCGTCCAGCGCAATAGCTATATACCCCTGCTCCCTGTATGCCTTACCGGTCATTTCTTCCCACTTCTGTGCACCACGAACGTTCATGGTCATAGATACAGCAGGCTTACCGCTTTGGTCAAAGGTATCGCTGGCGCCGGTAATTACGTTACCACCCAGCGGTGCTATGTTTTCTTTGTTGCCTTTAAGGGCATAAAGCTCAAGGATACCTTTTGCTTTTTTCACATCTTCCTTACCGAATACAAAACGTGCAAAACGTGCATCGGCAGGCAGCAGGCTGCGGATATCTGGCCTGTTAAGGTATTCCCTTACTTTAGCAGTATCTTTTACAGACACCATACCCAGTACAGGGCCACCTTGTGAAAACTGTATTTTTTCAATTAGTGGGTTTGTACCTTTTGCAGGAGCAGCAGTGTCTTTGCTGCCAAGAAGTTTAGACAGTGAGTCGTTCTTGGTTTCAGCAGTTTCTGTAGCTGCTACTTTCTCGGTCTTTTTAAGCGCTTCGTTTGCACTTACAAAAAAGCCCTGTAGGTCCTGCATGGTAAAGGTTTCCCAAAACTCAAGCTGTGCAGTACTTTGAAGTAGTTTTTTTACACGGTCTATATCTTTAGCGCCCGGTAACTCTACCATGATACGGCCGGTTTCACCAAGCCTTTGTATGTTTGGCTGTACCACACCGAATTTATCGATACGCTCGGCAAGTACGCCGAAGGCACTGTCTATTGACTTACTTACTTTTTTAGCTACAACTTTCTGAACTTCGTCATCAGTCATAGCTGTGTTTATCTCCTCACCCATTACCTTGTTGGCAAATATTTCAGGCGAGGCCAGTTTTACGGTTCCGTTAGACTCTTTCTGGAACGCTATGAAAAAAGCATCAAGATAGCTCTGGTTACCTTGCCTTTCTTTAACAGCCCTGTCCAGCGCTTTGTTGAAAACGATGTTCTGAGAGTGGTTTGAAAGGGTTTTAAGGATGTCCTTTACAGAGATTTCAAGCATTACGTTGATACCACCTTCAAGGTCCAGACCTTTGTTGATTTGTTTATCCCTTACTTCGTCGTATGTGTAACCAAGATACACTACTGAATCCTTAATTGAATTCAGGTAGGCCACTTCCTTACCTGCATCACCTTTGGCAACAGCCTTGGCTTCTGCCTGGATGTTGTTTGATACAAACGTGAAGGAAAGCTGGTAAATACATACTAACCCCAAAAGGATTGCGAAAAATTGTACGAGTCCCTTATTCTGCATTATTACTTAAATTAATTATTCCATTTTTTAAAAAACGAGCAAATATATAATTTCAAAAATATTAAACCAATTTATTTGCAAATTATATCATAAAAAAAAGGGCTGTTGTTGCAGCCCTTCTATTCTGTGCCCTATGTTACCTGCTGCATGTATATCAGCCATGCAAAAGCTGTTATTTTTTAATTGATAAGGTAGTGCAGCGACACATTTGCATTTACAAACTTGCCAAATGCCGCAATAGCCTGAAGGTCAAAATGCCCGAAATTATATTTCGCGGCTACCTCTCCTATATAATTGGTACGTGTTTTATAAATCTGGTGCAGCCTTTGGTTAAGCACTTTCTGTAACGGTATGATTTCTTCTATGCTGCCCGTAGGACCGCTAACGTTGTATTTTACGTCGCTTACATTGGTAATAAAGCTGGCCATGAACTCCAGTTTGCCAAATTCCTGCGAACCACTCAGCTGGAACTGCCACGTATCTACACTACCGTTAATAGTATTGATGCCCAGTGTACCAAAATCAGTCTTTACATCAAGGAAACCAAATGACACGTCTTCCCTGCCATAGCCGGCAAGCACCCCAAGGTTTATCTTTTGCCTGTTAAGCGATTCAAAATACTGGCTGAAATTATACTTCAACCCTACCCCATACACCTGGTATTCGCTTTTTTTCAGCTTTACCCGTGTAGAGTATTTCACCACAAGCTCAGTACCAAAGGGCAACCCTACAGAACCCTGCAAATATGGGTAGGCCACTACATTCATATCCATACCCTGCGGGGTTTCAAGGCGTACCTCGCTGTCGCCAAGCTGCCCGGTAAGGTATACCTGGTTGTCGTTACCCAACGCCGTAGGCACCTCTGCCGATGTACCTTCTTCAAGCTGGAAGAAGGTAAAATCGCTGTTCTTTATTACAAAGCTGCGATCCTTGTGCGGGGTAACAAATACATTAGCATGCAGCCCGAAGGACACATCCCATAATTCTGTTTTTTTTGGGGAAGAAATCCAGCCCGATGAAGCCTGGTATACGGCAGCATCAGTAGCCGGGGTTACGTACTTATCAGAAAACAGCATGGCATCATCTATAAGATAATTTATCTGCTCTACGATTTGTGCGGGGTCGGTTTGTGAAAATGCCGCAGGACCTGAACAAAGCATCAGGCCTGCGGCAAGTAATTTATATATTTTTAAATCAGGCTTACGCATCAATCTTTGCATAAGCGGCATTTTTCTCAATAAATTCACGCCTTGGCGGCACCTCATCTCCCATTAACATAGAGAAAATCCTGTCGGCCTCAGCCAGGCTGTCAATGCTTACCTGGCGTAGGGTACGATATTCCGGATTCATTGTTGTTTCCCAAAGCTGCTCGGCATTCATCTCACCAAGACCTTTGTATCGTTGTATGGCAGCACCACCGCCCATGCGCTCATTGGCATCGTCGCGTTGTGCTTCCGTCCATGCATACTCCTTTTTATTACCTTTCTTAACAAGGTAAAGCGGCGGTGTAGCTATATATACGTGTCCGTTTTCTATAAGCTCTTTCATAAAGCGGAAGAAGAACGTAAGTATCAGCGTACTGATGTGGCTACCGTCTACGTCGGCGTCACACATAATTACTACTTTATGGTAACGAAGTTTATCAAGATTCAGCGCTTTGCTGTCTTCGGCAGTACCTATAGTTACACCAAGTGCAGTAAATATGTTGCGTATCTCCTCGTTTTCAAAAACCTTATGGTGCATGGCTTTTTCCACGTTAAGGATTTTACCCCTTAGCGGCATAATCGCCTGGAATGCCCTGTCGCGGCCCTGTTTTGCTGTACCGCCCGCCGAGTCACCCTCTACAAGGAATACCTCACATTTTGCAGGATCCTGTTCAGAACAGTCGCTCAGCTTACCCGGAAGTCCGCCACCACCCATTACGGTTTTACGCTGTACCATTTCGCGGGCTTTTTTAGCCGCATGGCGCGCTTGTGCCGCAAGGATAACCTTTTGTACTATGGTACGTGCATCGTTAGGATTTTCTTCAAGGTAGTTTTCCAGCATTTCGCTTACTGCCTGACTCACAGGAGCTACAACCTCGCGGTTACCCAGCTTGGTTTTGGTCTGCCCCTCAAACTGAGGTTCGGCCACCTTAACAGAAATAATCGCCGTTAAGCCTTCACGGAAGTCATCACCCGAAATCTCGAATTTCAGTTTCTCAAGCAGGCCTGAGTTATCGGCATATTTTTTAAGGGTATTGGTAAGCCCCCTACGGAAACCCGAAAGGTGCGTACCTCCTTCATGCGTGTTAATGTTATTTACGTAAGAGAATATATTCTCGCTGTAGCTGGTGTTGTATATAAGCGCCACTTCTACCGGAATTTCGCCTTTATCACTCTCCATGCTTATTACATGGGCAATGATAGGCTCGCGGTTACCGTCCAGGAACTTAACAAACTCCTTAAGGCCTTCCTGAGAATGGAAAGTTTCAGAAAGGAAAGAACCGTCTTCTTTTACCTCGCGCTTATCAGTAAGTGTTATGCTGATACCTTTATTAAGGTATGAAAGCTCGCGCATACGTGCTGCAAGCGTATCATAAGAATACTCTAAGGTTTGGGTAAAGATAGTGCCGTCCGGCTTAAAGGTTTGTGTAGTACCCCTTTTATCGGTTTCGCCTATCTGCCTTACCGGATAAATGGATTTACCTTTTTCATACTCCTGCTCGTACACTTTACCATCGCGGAAAACTGTAGAATGCATGTGGTCAGACAGTGCATTTACTACCGATACACCCACACCGTGAAGACCACCCGATACTTTATACGAGTCTTTATCGAATTTACCACCGGCACCAATTTTGGTCATTACAACCTCAAGTGCAGATACGCCTTCTTTTTTATGCATATCTACCGGTATGCCACGGCCGTTATCTTCTACAGTAACGGAATTGTCTTCATTTATTGTAACGGAAATAGTATCACAATAACCGGCAAGCGCCTCATCTATAGAGTTATCTACAACCTCATACACAAGGTGGTGAAGACCGCGCGGACCAACATCTCCAATATACATTGACGGACGCATCCTTACGTGTTCCATCCCTTCAAGGGCCTGGATACTGTCTGCCGAATAATTGTTTTTCTTTGCTTCTTCGCTCATAAAAAGTATGTCCTTAACTATATTTTCAGTTTAACGAACAAATATAAGGAAACGCAAGAGATAATGCTACAAATCGCTTCTAATTAGCTTTTAAGTTATTAACAATTTATTAAAAAATACGGTTTTACTACATAAAATTCAATGTTTGCCCAATTACAAAAAAAGGGCGCCCCAGCTTCACAGCGGGGCGCCTCCACAAACAAACAAACTAAATTCCAAAAACCTGAAATTAAACTACTATCTTCTGTTGCGCTATGGCAGTATCGGCTTGTACGTGTGCGGCATTGGCACGGCCACTCGGGTCGGTGTTCGCCTGCCACTTCGGTATCCATTTCCTCACAGTTTGCGCAGCGCTCACCTGCGGGAAATGCTTGTGGAACACACTCCTGTAAAAATACGCCTCCTTGGTAGCCGGGGTGTTGTACGGGAAACGCTCAGCGGCAGTTTCCATTTCCTCATCCGTTACCTGGCTTGAGCAGTATTCTATAAGTGTGTCTATCCAGTTATACCCTACCCCATCGCTAAACTGTTCCTTCTGCCTCCACAGTACACTATCGGGCAAATAAGGCTGTTCAGGGGTATCAAATGCTTTTCTTAAAATATATTTTTCAACGCCATCGTACGTCTTTGGCTGTTTTTCTTCCGGTTTAATCTTTATGGCAAGCTCCAGGAACTTCTTGTCCAGGAACGGGACCCTTGCTTCAAGCCCGTGTGCCATAGTGCTTTTATCCGCACGCAGCAGGTCGGCTGTAAACAGCTTCTGTACCCTGTCCATGGTTTCGCGCTGGAAATCTTCTGCCGAAGGCGCATTGCGGAAATACAGGTAACCGCCAAATATCTCGTCAGCGCCCTCGCCGCTCAGCACTACCTTAATGCCCCTTTCGGTAATGGCCTTACTAAGGAAGTACATAGGCGTACTGGCACGCACCGACGTAACATCATACGTTTCCAGGTGCCAGATAAGCTTATCCAGTATCTCTATACCCTGCTCTATGGTAAAGTGCACCTCATGGTGTTCTGTACCCAGGAACTCGGCCACGGCACGTGCTGCAACAGCATCGGGTGCAGCGGCATCAAGCCCTATAGAGAACGAATGCAGCGGTTTGCCCATCTTCTTCATGGCCCTCGCCGCGATAGACGACGTAAGCGAAGAATCAAGCCCTCCCGAAAGCAGCACCCCAATAGGCACATCACTCATCAGCCTTTTCTCTACCGCTTGTGTAAGCGTTTCGCGGATGGCGGCGTATTCTACCGGCTCCACCGCTTTGGTTATATCCTCCCACTGCGGCTTGTAGTATTTTACAAAGCCAGTCTTCGGCGTATAATAATGTCCCGGAGGGAAGGTTGAAAACGTTTGGCACTGGTCGGCAATCGACTTCATTTCGCTGGAGAAATACATCCTTCCACGATCGTCTATACCGTAGTACAGCGGCTTTACACCCAGCGGGTCGCGGCCTGCAATGAAATCGTCACCGTCAATCACCACAAACCCAAAGATACCATCAAGCAGGTGGCAAAAATCATATCCAAACTCTTCATACAGGTGAACGATAACCTCAGAATCGGATGTAGTGCGGAACGTATGCCCTTTCAGCTCATTGGCACGCAGCGCCTTGTGGTTGTATATCTCGCCGTTGTGCACCATCCATGCATCTTTTGTACCCTGTATCGGCTGCTTGCCGGTATTAAGGTCGATGATAGAAAGGCGCTCATGGCTCAGGATATAGCCTTTCTCCGTTACATGCAAATCACTTTCATCCGGCCCGCGGTGCGACATCCTTTTAGATAACTGCTTTACCAGCGCTTCGTCTTTTCCTTTTCCTATAATTGCTAATATTCCGCACATACTCCTCGTCTGTTAAAGTTCCATGTTAAAAACCAATATTTGGTTTATTTCAACAAGACAAAGTTGCACTTTAGGTTTAAATTTTAAAACACTAAAACATTATCTTGTTTACATTTTAAACTTTACAGCCCAATATTACATTAATCTATAAGCAAAGTAGGCTTTTACGGCACCACCAAATTACAATCCATAAAAAAACCACCCCGAAGGATGGCTTTGTTTATTGTATATATTCTATGGTGTATCTGGTACCGTTTACCTCAAATGTATCGCCATCCCCTTTGCCCAGCATGGCAGTACCCAGCGGTGACTGTGGCGAGAGCGCTATTACCGTAACACCCTCTACCGTAATTTTTGGCAAAGCCGTGCTTACAAACAGGTGGTGCGTATTGGCCTTTACCAGGCTGCCCAGCACTACCCTATCGTTTACAACATCCGGGTTTATTTTATCGAGTACGGCTTTCTGCTCTAAGAACTCCGCTATTTTATGGTTGAGTTTTTCCTGCTCAATGTGCATCATGCTCAGGGCAGTTTCGTGTTTATCCCCTGCCGATCCTTTGGCATCATTAGCGGCGCCTTCGGTTAAGGATGCAACCATATCGCGGAAAGCATCGAGCTTGTCCTCTACCTGCTGTTTGTAGTATGAGAGTATCTTGTGTTTTAATTCCATTGAAAGATTTAATGATTGAAAAATTGAAAGATTTTGGGCGGATGTAAAAGTAAAAAAGATTCTTCATTATAAGCCTAAGCTACAAATGAAGAATCTTAATCTATTATTGAAACTGAATTTTTCAATCATTAAATCTAAAAAATCTTTAAATCATTCAATATTTCAATCTTACAAATTAAACTTATACGTTGCCCCCAGCATAAACTGGAATCCCTGTACCGGATAGTTCATCCACCTCTGGTAGTTTTGGTTCGCTATGTTGTTCAGCTTTACAAAACCGGTAAGGCGGTCGCTGTACTTATAGCTTACATGGGCATTGGCATCAAAATAGCTTTTTAGGGTAATTACTTCCTGTATCGGGTCAGACGTTTCCGACATACCGGTTACCAGTAAGTCTTTCCTGTCGCCAACAAAGAACAGGTTGGTACCCGCATTCCATTTTTCATTGATGTCAATATCAAGGGTAGCGCCTACTTTTATCGATGGCAGGTTCCATGCTTCCGCAAGGTCAGTGCTATAGCCATAGTAGGTTCCGTTAATACCCGCCGTAACCGTATTAGAAAAATCAGCCTTCAGTTCACCAAAGAAGCTGAATGTTTTCAGGTTGCTGTATACAAGCCCAAACGAATTGCCATACTGGTAGCCAAAATAATCGGCAGCCGGGGCAAGCCCAAGTTGGTTATTCGAGAGGAAAAACGCCTTGTCATCTTCACTAAGATACGATGCCCTTATGTTATAGCTAACCGGGCTGGCAAGCTTACCTTTTAAGCCCAGGTACAGGTCGTACTGCTGGTTTGTAGGCGTGATTGGCGTTAACGTAGGCGATACAAACGGGTTTTGGCCCACAAAATCGGCATACGAGTTTTGTTTCAGCCCGCCTTCAGCGCCGGCGTACACCACCATCAGGTCGCCCACCAGTTTGTGCGATGCTTTTATCTTTGGATAAATAAAGAACTTGTTATCGCTGGCACCGTTCTGTTTGCCCATGCTGTAAAACACCCCGGCACCAAACTGCACCGAAGTATCAGCACGCTGGTATAGTATACTCGGCTGTATACCCAGGTTGAATACAGAATAGCTCAAATCGGTTACACCACTGTAATCCTGTGTAAAATCACCACCCACATAGTCGGCCACGATACCCACCTTTACTTTCTCCTTACCGATATTCACATCAAAATCAGGTGTGATGAAAAAGCGGTTCTCTGCAGAATCAAAGCCATCCCAAAAGCGCTTGTACTGTATCTGCGCTTCATGAAAAAAACTGTTACGCGCCGAAAACTGTGCGCCTGCATATACCGTATTATAGGTCTGCTTCGGGTCTATCGAATTAATAAGGCTTTCGTCAAATGATGTATAGTCCAGCCCGTACCAGTTGTACACTTGCCTTTGGTAACCGATGTCGGTTTTCCATGTATATTCCTTCTGGCGGTTGCCATAGGTAAGGTCAAGTCCATTAGTACTGAAGTTATCATCAAGCTTCACATCGTTAATCCCTCCCTGCGACGACAGGTGCCTTAGCAACGCCCCTATGTACTGGGTATCGTCCAGGTTATGGGTTACAAACGCTTCGCCGTTTATGGTACCATAGTTACCGGCAGCAAGGGTAATGTAGTTGCTGAAGTATTTTTTACGCTCCTCACGGTCTACCGTAGCGGCACGGCCTTTGGCCGGTGAAAACGTAGAAGCCACCGGGTATGAAAAGATGTTGTACTTTATTTCCTCTTTTTTGGTATTCTCATCGTCTTCTATAACGGGAGTCTCTTTCACTTTAAAGGCATCAGATATGGTGGGCGTATACGGCTTTACCACGTTTACCACCTCCGTACCTATGTTTTCATCCTTCTTCTGTGCCAAAGCCGACTGTATACCGGCGAAGGCAGTAAGCATTGCTATTTTATATAGTGTCTTCATGGCGAATAGTAGAAATTAGTTTTTGATGGATGAGTTCCTTTGCGCTTCTTTTCCTTTAATGTTGTCCAGCTCGGCCTGGGCTTCCTGCACCACATCAGGGAACGAGGTGAAATTCTTCACCACGCTTTCTAATATATAGGTAGCCTGGTAGCTGTCCTTAAGCCCGTAGAAGTTCTTAGCCATAACTATAAGCCCTTTGGCACCGAAATACTTGTAACCCGAATAGTCCTTGCTTAACTTCTGCACCGCTTTGTTACTGTCTTCGTATTTGCCGTCCTTGTTTTTAAAGTAAGCATCATAGTACAATGCTTCGGCAGCAAGCTCACCTTTGGCTATGGTAAGTAGCTTGGCGTACGCTGTACGTGCCTTGGCTTCATCATTGGTTTTTATAGCCGAACGCGCTACTATAATCTGCGCATCGCTTTTTACGCGGTCTTCTGTTTTGGTATTTGCCAATACCTTATCGGCATAAATCACTGCATTGCCATAGTCTTTACTGTCATAATAGCACTTCATCAGGTTGCTTTGCGCAAAGGTGATGTTCTGCGGATAGTCGGCTTCGGTTTCCAGCCTTTTCAGTACCGGGATGGCCTTTTCACAGTTGCCTGCTTTAAGGTGTACCTGCGACAGCCTAGCCAGTGCCTGCTCTGTAAATTCGTTACGCGGGGCAGCTATCACATACTCGTAGTGCGGCACCGAGTTGCTCTCCAGCCCTTCGGCAAAATACGACTGCGCCAGGTAGAAGTTAGCCTTAAGTGCCGAAGCACCATTAGGGAACTTGCTCACATAGCTGCTAAGCGATGCTATAGCCTGCTTGGTATTGTTTTGCAGGTATTGCTTTTCGGCAGCTTCAAAGGCTGTGTTGTCCAGGTCGCTGTCGGTTACATCCACAAAGTCAAGTGTTTTTACCCAGGCAGCATACTCATCGGTACGGCCGTTGTCTACATAAATGTTACGTGCCGTTTGTACCGCCTCTACTGATTCCGGCGTATTCGGGAACTTGGCTACCACTTCCTTAAACTTATCCAGGGCTTTTTCATCCTGTTCTGAGTTGTAGTAGATAAGCGCCTCACGCATCAGTGCCTTGCTTACATAGCTGCTGTTTTTGTATTCAGCGATCAGGCGGTCGTAAGACTGTATGGCTTTTGTGTTCTGCTTTTCGGTAACGTAAGTGTTACCCAGCTCATACAAAGCATCATCTGCATATTTTGATTTCGGGAAACGCGCTATAAAACTGGTAAGATCTTCTATTTTCTTCTCATTGCGCGCTACAAAACCGTAGCTCAGCGCCTTTTGGAACAAAGCATAATCGGCATCAATGCCGTTCATTTCTATGGCTTTGTTGTAGGCTTCCATAGCCGGCCAGTACTTACCGCTTACAAACTGGCTGTCGCCAAGGCGCAGGTAAGCGTCGTTCAACCTTAGTTTATCGTCTTTCGCACCGGCCACATAATCGCCAAAGTATTTGGCTGCCTGGTCGTATTCCTTCAGCTTAAAGTAGGTATAAGCAATGTTGTAGTTGATGTTCTTATATTCCGGTGTAGCCTTGGCTTCACTACTGCCTGCAAACTGCTTAAAGCTTATCAGTGCATCGTTATATTGGTCCAGCACATACTGGGTTTCGCCCTGCCAAAAAGTAGCACGTGCCGTAATGCGCGGATCGCGTGGTTCAGCAATCGACTTTTTAAAGAGTGCCAAAGCCTGCTGGTAACCGCCATCGGTATACAGTTCCATACCACGGTAGAAGGTCACCTTCTGGTAGGCCGCCCTGTTCTCAGGCGACTTGTTCTTTTCCAAAAGCGAAAGCGCCTCAGTATAGTTTTTAGACGTTATATACGAATCTATTTGCAGCTCCTGTATTTCCTTTTTGAATGGTGAGGCAGGATATTTTTCAATGAAACCACCCAATACCTCCGGTACGCTCTGGTACGGGTTACCGATGTCGTAGCTCAGCTTGGCGTAGTTCAGTGCAGCATCTTCCTGGATTTTCGGTTCGAAGGTCATTTCGCTGGCGTTCTTAAACGCGTTCAGCGCTTCCTGCTTCTTCCCTACTTTCAGGTAGCTTTCGCCCAAATGGTAATACGCATTTTGGGCAATGGCATCGTTACCGCTTACAATCTTGTTGAATTCGGTAATCGCCTTTTCATAATCGCCCTGCTTGTAGTATGCATAACCAAGCTGGTAGAAATCGGTATTGCTCCACTTGCCTTTTTCACCTTTGTAGTCTTTAAGGTACGGTATGGCTTTATCATATTGGCCAAGGTTAAAATAACTCTCGCCTATAATCTTCGAAAGCTGGCTTTTTTCGTTAGCATCGCTCTTTGGCAATTGCGGTACGCCTACTTCAATGGCTTTTTTAAAGTTGCCTTCCTTAAAGGCCATATCCGCCTGGAAGTAGCTCATCTTTTCGCTGTACTTCTCCTTGTCGTCCACCTGCTCAAAATAAGCATTGGCTTTTTTGTAATCGTCGCCTTCATAGGCCAAAAAGCCCAGGTAGTATTTGGCCTGCGAGCCATATTTTTTAGAGTCCTTTACCTTTTGCAGGTATTTCTCGGCCTCTTTTTTATCACCGTTGGTAAAATAGCTGTACCCTTTCTGGAAGTTGTAACGCTCCCTGTCGGTTGCAGACATGTTACTTTCGTCTACCTTATCATAATATTCCATGGCAAGCTTGTAACTGCCGTGGTTAAAATGGTAGTCGGCCATATCTATAAACGCCTGGTTTTGGCGCGGGCTTACCGGGTAGCCTTCCACAAAATCCTGCATCAGTACATCAGCATTTTTCTGGTTCAGCTTTATGGCGCACTCGGCTATGTAAAAAGCACAATCGGCCTGAATGTCAGTGTCGTCGTTATCGTGCTTTGTCTTTTCAAAAAGGATTTGTGCCGCCTGGAACTGCTGGTCGTCGTAAAGGCTGACGGCCTTATCGAAGTCCTTTAGCTGGTGGGTGTAAATGGTAGACTGCTGTGCCGAAAGGCTTAACCCCGAAAGGGGTACAGAAAGCAGCAATAGCCTGTGGAGTCTGCGCATGGTTTAGTGTTTTATGTAGGTTCCAAATATACCAATTCTTACATAAACTAACGGGCAGGTTTTGGGTTTTAGTATGCGGGCTGTCAATGCAAATAAACTTATCTGCACAGCTAAAGCAACGCATTTACAATACTTAGCCTGCTGTGCACGTTAAGGTTTAAAGGGAAACTTTAACCCAAAATTAACCATATTACAAAGCCTGCCGAAAGCAAAATAAATTTTGAATACGGCAGTTTATTATTACTTTTACACATCAAAACACAAAAAACACCATGTCGCAGCCTATATTATCGCTAAAAAACGTAACCATATACCAGGAAAACAACGCGGTGCTTACCGATATTGACCTGGATGTAAACCGTGGTGAGTTTATATACATCATCGGGAAAACCGGTACAGGCAAGAGTTCGCTTATGAAAACCCTGTACGGCGACCTGAAGCTGCAAAAGGGCGAAGGCGAATTTGTGGATTACGAACTGGGCAAGCTGAAAGAGCGCGACATACCGTACCTGAGGAGGAAAATAGGTATTATTTTCCAGGACTTTAAGCTGCTGCCCGACCGTAACGTACACGAAAACATGCTGTTTGTACTGAAGGCCACCGGCTGGAAAGAAAAAGCCGAAATGGAGGTTAAAATAGCCGAAGTGCTGGACAAGGTAGGCATGAAACAGGCCCTGGGCAAAATGCCACACCAACTTTCAGGTGGTGAGCAGCAGCGTATCGCTGTAGCCCGTGCCTTGCTGAATGACCCTGAGGTTATACTTGCCGACGAGCCTACCGGTAACCTGGATCCACAAACCAGTGTAGAGGTGATGCAACTGCTGCGCCAGATAAACCAGCTGGGCAAAACCATTATTATGGCTACGCACGACTATGCCCTGATTATGAAGTTCCCGGCTAAGACCCTGAAGTGCGACGAAGGTACCCTGTTTGAAGTAGTACAGCGTACCGTATAAATCCTGCTAATGCTGCAAAGGCTCCATAAAACAATAACCAAACATCCGGTATACGCCATAGTAGCCGTATGCCTTTTGGTACGGTTAATCATTGCCTTTATATACCGCGACGTTACCCTGTTCCCCGATTCGGGAGATTACATAGCCTTGGCCGACACCCTTTCGCACGGCAGCCTTAACGGTTATACCGGAGAGCGCACCCCAGGCTACCCATTACTCATTACCCTAATGAGCAATAGCCAACCGCTTGTTGTTGTGTTTCAACTGCTCTTAGGCTTATTCACGGCCATTTATACCTACAAGATATTACAGCTTATCGGCTTTACAGAAGTCACAGCCACCTATACAGCCATAGTGCTGAACTGCCTGCTGCACCTGGTATTTAACGAATTTTGCATCCTTACCGAAAGCCTTACACTGCTGATGCTTACCCTAGCGTTTTACCACTTTTTAAAACTGTTCTTAAACGGTAGTGCAAATGTTTGGGAGATAGCGCTTATCACATTCTTTACGGCTTATCTTACGTTTATAAAACCGTTTTATGCCTTTATACCGTTTGTATTTTATGGTATGTATGTACTTAGGAATTTCTCTTTCAGGAGGGTTATAAATCCAATAGTATTACCTGCACTGGTATCACTGGCGGTATTTTTCGGGTGGAGTTATGTGAATAAAGTTAACACCGGCTACTTTGTATCTACAACTTATTACGGCCTGAACCTCGCCCAAAACTGTGTGTACTTCGCAGAAAATGTGCCTGATGAGTATAAAGAAATCGGGCTGATTTACGCAAAGCACCGTGACATTGCCATAAAAGAAAACAAGGATGTAGCCATGAGCATCTGGTATGCATACGACGAACTGCAACAACATACAGGATTAAAACCTGCCGCGTTAAACAACCTTTTAGGTCAATACGCCAAAGCCGCCATCAGCCAAAACAAAGCCGCTTACGCCAAACAGGTTTTCACCTCGTGGATACACTTCTGGGGTACTGATATGTTTTGGAACTATAGCGATTTTTACTGTTCATGGGGAAGAAAACCATTACTTGCATTATGGTACTGTACCAAATGGCTGGTAATTGCGCTTAAAGCTGTGTTTGTGCTGCTTGCACCGTACTACATTTTTCAATATTTGAAAACCCGAAAAGCTGATACACAACTGCTTATTTACGCCTTAGTATTTGCAGCTTCAGTACTGCAGGCCATTATAACTTTTGGAACTAACTCGCGTTACTCATTCCCGTTTGAGTCGCTTATATTTATATCGCTGCTCATTACTATCGGCAGATTCACAGGCAATAAACTTTTAAACCAGGCCCAGCCATGATTTCTGTACTGATACCCGCATATAATTACGATGTTTCGGAACTGATACGTCAGGTATATACACAGTTACAAGAGGCTAATGCAACCTTTGAAATTATTGTATGTGATGATGCTTCAACGACAGGCGTACTTCAGGATTCTTTTTTGGTTTCATTCCCTAAGCTGCGTTACCTGAGAAACGAAACCAACCTGGGCCGTACACTAACCCGCGAAAAGCTGGGCGAAGCCGCTCTGTACAACAACCTCCTGTTTCTTGATGCCGATGTTGTACCCGTAAATAATGATTTCATTGCTGCTTACCTGCCTTATGCAGATAAAGACATGGCCGTTTTTGGGGGGTATGCATACAAGAAAGATATTGATGTACAAGGCAAAGAGCTACGTGTAAAATTTGGCCGCAAGCGGGAAGAAATTCCGGCAGCTGTACGGAACCAAAATCCCTACAGTGTAGTATTTTCGGGTAATTTTTTGATTTCGAAAAAGCTTTTCTACGAAAACAATTATCCGGGAGACGACAACTTTTACGGTATGGACCTGTACTTTGGTTACAGCCTGTATAAAAACCACGTGAAGGTTTTACACATAGACAATCCTATATATCATCTGGGGCTTGAAAGTAACGAGTTGTTTTTCAGGAAAAGCATGGAAGCTGTGGAAAATCGTAAAACGCTTTTACAGGATTACCCCGAAATCGCAGAAACCAATGTTATGTTAGGGCATTATATACGATTGAAAAAGTGGAAGCTAAAAGGGATTACAGCATTTGGTTTCAGGGTGTTTGCACCGATGATGAAAAGAATGATTTTTGCCAAAAATCCTAATCTCTTAGTATTCGACCTGTACAGGTTGGGGCATTTATGTTTACTGGATTAACGATTTAAATAGCGCATGCCATAGCGCCATTATCGTTTCTATATCGTATCGGGAGGCAGTTTTTCTTGCAGCAGTTCCGAATTCTGTTCTTAATTCATGGTTTTGCATCAGTTGCCCAAGTCTACTTACAAAGGCATCCTCATCACCATCAGGAATTAAAAAGCCATTTTCACCATCCCTGATTATGGTCCGCGGACCAGAGGGGCAATCATATGCCACACACGGCACACCACATGCCATAGCCTCTATAAGCACCATACCAAAGGGTTCGCTGTACGATGTCATAATGCTTAATCCCGCATTCAGGTATTCCTGCTGGATATCCTTTACAGGCTCTTTAAAAACAATATTTTTAAGTTCTAAAGAAGTTGCCATTTCCTTAAGGTTATGCCCAGGGTTATCTGTACCGAAAATTTCAAGTATCCAATCAGGGTGAATTTGGGCTACACGCTTCCATAAAGTAAACATCCGGTCATACCCCTTCTGTGGCGCATGCCTTCCCATAACCACAATCCGTTTATGTGAAAGGTTGTTATTCTGGTTAGTGTCAAACCATAAAGGATTCGGCAATACCATGCCATTTGTTACCCCCCATTCTGCCACACCGTTTTCGGTAGGCGCTACAAACTTCGTGTACCTTCCTAAGCGTTTCTTAAACAGGGCCAAAATTGGTTTTTGAAATAACCTCGTTATCACACTTTTCTCAACCTCATCCTCAATAAGCGCTTTAGAAGCATGCATTTCATAGACTACCGACATCCCCGCAGGGATTGTACTTTTAATGAAAAAACTTTTAAGCCCGTTATCGCATACTACAACCGTATCGGGCTGCACCTCGCTTACATTTTTTGCTATTGCTTTGCGATACGCAAAAAAATACGACAGCGGATTGCCTGATTGCGGTGTGGTATGTTTTATAGTAATACTTCCCGATACCGGGAACAGTATCGGTTGGTTATCAGGATTAGTAACCAGTATAGTAACATCATAGCCCTTCTTTTCGGCAAGGTAACCGGCCTTGAGCAGCAAAATTCTTTGCAGCCCGCCTGCCCCGCCGAGTCTTGGTATTATGTACAGCAGTTTCATCGTTTTGTAGCGATAAATTCGTCGTAATCCCTTATATAATCGCCTTCATCATACACATCTTCGGCAATAACAAGGCACACCGCACCCGATGAAAAGTTTTGCAGCTCGCGCCACAGCCCTTCTACCGCATACAATCCTACCGAAGGTTTATTAAGTGTAAACGTTTTACGTTCGGCACCATCATCCAGCACCACGTCAAAACTGCCACTCAGTGCAATAAGGATTTGTTTTTGGCCAATGTGTGCATGCCCGCCACGCTCGGCCCCGCTGGGTACGTCAAACAGGTAATACACCCGCTTAAAGCTGTAAGGCACAATACCCTCCTGTATAAAAGCGAGGTTGCCGCGGTAATCGTGTATTACCGGGAAATCTATATATTGTATATCGTTCAGTGTAGTTTTACTCATATCGTAGCAAAGCCTTCCTGCCGTTGTAAGCTGCTTTTAGTGCAGCAGTTATCTGGCGCAGGCTTAATTTTTTATTCTTTATCTCAAAAGCTATTTTTATAAATATCCAAACCAGCCATCTTATCCCGAACAACTCGGTAAAAAGTGCCCCCTGTACATAATACTTTTCGGCAACACTTACCCTCTTGTGCGTATCTTCTGCCGGGTGGTGTACAATAAGTTGCGGTTCGGCTAATATATTCAGCCCCATTTTGTGCAATGCATTTACAAATATAGCCTCTTCACCCATAGTAAACGCACTGCCCAACCCGAAACGCTTGTCGAATACTACTCCGGCCTGTTGTACCAAAGGCAGGTTAACCACCATTTCTATTGACATAACCGAAAGGCGCTGTAACTGCGTCATGCGGTGGTGTTTTGCCTGCGGGTAATTTTTATAAAGCTGTCCGTTTGCGTCAGCCGCCCTGAATACCATCAACGCAGCATCGGGGCGTTCATTATAGGCATCCGCAATTTTTTTGGCAAAACCCTGCTCAAAAACCACATCGTCATCGGCTATAACACAAAGTTTCCCCGTAGCATACTGTAGTGCCATGTTACGGCTGTTTGATAATCCCTTTTCGACAGAATTAACAACCCGTACATTTGGACAATCAGATACCAGTTGTCTGTCTGGCTCCGTTTGGTTCACAACCAGGATATTGTAGCCTGTGAAGTTGCCTTCAGGAAACATCTTCCCCAAAAAACCGAGGCTATCCCTGTGCATGGTAGCCACCAAAATTTCGACATCCTGTAGTGTAAACACGTGGGCCAAATTATTTCTATCTTTACAGCAAATATAAAAAAATACAGGCACTGCCGGATGAAAATACTTTTAACAGGCGAATACAGCGGGTTGCACAACACCCTGGCAGAAGGCTTGGCCAAACTGGGCCACGAAGCTGTGATAGCCAGTAGCGGCGATGGCTTTAAGGGGTATGGCACTAATTATTCGTTCAGGGCAGTGTGGTTTAGCAAACCTGTATTGCGTAAAGTTAATAATGGTTTCATAAAGCTTTTCGGCACTGACCTCAGTCGGCTCGAACGTGGCTGGCGCTTTTACAGGCTGTTGCCAAAACTGAAAGGGTTTGACCATATACAGCTTATAAACAGCGATGCTCTGGAAACCACACCGTGGCTTGCAAAACTATTACTGAAAAAGCTGTTAAAACAAAATAATTGCAATATGAGCCTGCTGGTATGCGGCGACGAAACCCCGGTTGTAGAATATGCCCTATCGGGTAAGCTAAAATACTCTATACTTACCCCCTACCTGAATGACAACAGCCTGAAAAAAAGGTTCAGCTATACACTTAAATACCTTGAAAAAGGCCATAAGGGACTATTCAACTGGATTGTATCAAAATCGCAAAGTATAATTACATCCGACCTTGATTATGAGATACCCATGCAGGCCATGGGTTATACTACTCGCTTCATCCCAAACCCTATAAATACTGATAAAATTAGTCCTCTTCCATTAAATATAAACGACAAGGTTATCATTTTTTTAGGGATAAACCGGCTGAGTTACATAAAGAAAGGAATTACTTTTTTTGAACAGGCATTGGAACAAATCCGTGAAAAATACGCTGATAAAGTGGAAATAATAATCACCGAAAACGTGCCTTATAGCGAATATATAAACCTATACAATCGCGCGCATATTTTGCTGGACCAGGTATATGCCTACGACCAGGGCTACAATGCGTTGGAAGCCATGGCCAAGGGTAAGGTGGCTTTTACAGGAGCCGAGACTGAATTTTACGCCCATTATAACTTAACCGAGCTCGTAAACGTTAACGCACTACCTGATGTTGATGCTTTGGTTACAAGCCTTAGCCACCTTATAGAAAACCCCGCCGAAATCACTGCCATAGGTAAAAGGGCAAAGGAATTTATAGAACGGGAGCATAATTATGTGAAAGTAGCGGAGAAATATCTTAGTGTGTGGGCGGAGAAGCCAGAAACGTAGTAAGTGTGCTGTCTACAATCACTGAACACTTTTTAGCACCCGTTTCATTCATGTGGTCTACATCATAAAAATCTGTGTCAGAGAAGCGTTTATCATCAAACAGGTACAGGTATTTTACATTATTAAAACGCTCCATTCCATGGCAAATTTCCTGAATCTTTTTCAACCGGGCAGCATCGGCATATGCCCTGTAATGGTCTGATACCGGCATGGTAACCAGCAATACTTTGATACCTTTTTGTTTTGCCGACGTTATGAGTTGTTCCAGTAATACTATATTTTCTTTTAGTACTATATCTTTTGTGGTGTGCTTTTCTACAATTACTTCGCCCATGTGTGCTGTGTTATACTCGGCGCTTATACCATAATGCATAGCCGCGCCATTATCTGCACATTCAGCTAAGGTGCCTTTGGCGCAATACATTTTCATGTTTTCCAGTGTAAGGTTAAAGCGTACAGCGAGGGCAAAACTATATGTCTGGGGATTAAACGGGCTGACACCGGGTACATCAAGCTTATAAAAATGTTTATAGGAATAACGCCTCCATTGTAATTCGGGGTCATCATCCGGCAACGCGCCTAATGAGGAATATTCCACTAAAACAACAATTGCCTTTGCATTTTTATTGTTAACAATATATTTATCAAACACAAGCTTATCAATAATCAAAGGCTGACTGATATTACTGGCATTATATACATTATTTTTCATGTATTCAGGGTGCAGTCCATAAAAAGCATGGGAGTTGCCCAGTATATATACATTGGCATGTTTATGCTTCTCTAATCCTTTATATTTCTCAGAATAGTTATTTGGCACAAAACGGTACATCGCTTCTATTGCCCCCAATAACAGTATGAGTGGCAATAAAAAAACAGCTGATTTCCTTAAAAACTTGTTCATGCTAAAACTGGAAATAAATAAACTGCGTCTCGTATTCCATAAACGTTAAAATAACTACTATAAGCATATAGTATACCCCTACCCGTGCATATGCCGGCATAACCTTATGCAATGAGGCCAAAGGATATTCATCCCTGCGCCCCAGCCAGTCGACAACTATAAAAGCAGCTATAATAACCAACAGTTTCTTTGGCAAAAATTCGGGCATTGAAAACAACGATCCAGAAAAAATCCCCTTTATAATTGTTATCGCCTGTGTGAAGCTCACCGCCCTGAAAAATATCCTTGCTAGACACACCTGCGCAAATGTAAAGGCTATTTTATGCAGATCTTTTAATTGTGGAACATTGCCTAACGAAACCCTACTTTTACCCGACAGCATCAGAGGCAAAAAGAGACATGCATGTATAAAACCATAAATAATAAATGTAATATTAGCACCGTGCCAAAAACCTGTCAGTAAGAAAATAATAAAAACATTTCGCACCTGTAGCAGCTTGCTTACCCGCGACCCTCCAAGAGGAATATATACATAATCTCTAAACCACGACGACAATGAAATGTGCCACCTACGCCAAAAATCAGCTATGTCTACTGCAAAATGTGGATAGTTAAAATTACGCAGCAAACGTATGCCCAGTAACTTTGAGACACCCGAAGCCATATCGGTATACCCAGAAAAATCGGCATAAATCTGTATAGAAAAAAAGAATACACCCAGTGCCAGGCTGCTGCCATTATACTGATGCCCATCAACAAAAACTTTATCGGCATAGTGGGCACAGTTATTTGCTACCACTACTTTTTTAAACAATCCCCATAAAAACTGCCTTAACCCGTCGGTAGCCAGTTCATAGCTGAAAGTACGGGGCTTTAGCAGCTGTGGCAGCAAATGCGTAGCACGCTCTATAGGCCCTGCCACCAGCAATGGAAAATAGGATACAAACAAAGCATAATCGCCAAAATTACGCTCCGGCTCTATGCGGCCTTTGTAAATATCTATTACATAAGAAAGACCGTGGAAGGTATAAAACGAAATACCCACAGGCAGCACTATAGACAACGTTGCAGGAGAAATCCTGTACCCGAAAAAAGTAAAAGCCTCAGCAAATGAAGTCGTAAAGAAGTTATAGTATTTAAAGAAGAATAGAAATCCTAAATTACACACTATGCTTATGGTAAGCCAAAGTTTTTTACGGTTAGTCCCGGCTTTAAATATCAGGTGACCGCTAACATAATCAAGTGCCGTAGAGAACAGCAATAAGAACAGGAAACGCCAGTCCCAGCAGGCATAAAAGCAATAACTGGCTGCAAGCAAAAAAATGTTTTGCTGTTCCCGCTTTTTAAAAACGAACCAATAACCGATAAATACCAGTGCCATGAAAAAAGCAAAATCTACCGAGTTAAACAGCATCAGAATAGTTTTTTACGGAAATACACTACCATGTACACCAAATAGATAAAATACATAAGGCAATGTGCCATAACAGCACCTTCGGCAGCAAAATGATTTACGAGATAGATACCTGAAAGATAAAAAATACTAAAGGACATTATCTCGGTAATAAAGTACTGCTTTATAAGCCTGCGGGCCAAAAGTTCCTGAGCCAAAATCTGTGATGACACTTTAAAAAGGTCGCCCAGCAACTGCCATACAAACAGGCTTTCCATGGGCAAAAAAGCCTCGGAAAGGGTAATACGTATTACAAGGTTCCGCAACAGGTACATAAGCAGCAGCCCAACTGCAAAAACCGGTACAACTATTTTATAAAAACTGTGCCAAAGCTTTTTCACTTCGCCATCGGTTTTGGCTTTAGACAGCATAGGCAACAGGTAAATACTTTGCAAAGTAACGGCAAACATGAGATAAAAAGACGATATGCGGTTAATACCTTCCCAATACCCCGATTGCTCCATACCCGCCGTAGCCGAAATATGGTTTCGCAGGTTGATGTATACAGTTATACCCAGTATGGAGGTAAATATCCCCATAAAGCTGTAGGCCGAAAGTTTTTTAAGCATACCGTACCTGAAGTGGGAAAACCTGACCATACCAAAGCCGCCCAACTTCCTGTACAGCGGATAAACCGACAGAAAAAATACGATGACCGGGCTGAAGATGAGCCCCAAAAATGCACCTTCTACTTTAAAAAGCCATATGAGTATCGCCGACATGGTTACCCCAAGCGTATTGCCAAAAATATTAATGTAGATAACCCTGTTGTATTTGCCAAGGCCGTTTAAAATAGATGTAAGCACTATACTGCCGGTATATAACGGCAATGCTGCCGCCAGCACCCGGAACACCCAGGCGTATGCCGCAGTGCCGTTAAAAGCCCACTCACTCCAGTACACAGCCGGTATAAAAAGCACCAAGGCAAAAAAGCCTATGGCAAAAAGTACCGTAACAAAAACTGTAGACAGCACATACGAAAGTTCTTGCCGGTCTTCCTCATATTCGGCAGTGTATTTTACAATACCCGTTTGCATGCCCAGTGTAGAAAAAACATCGGTAAAGCCCAGCACATTGCGTAGGCCGCCCGTAAGCGACATACCTGCAGGACCCAGCGTAGCCAACATTTTACTTGCCAAAAAACCACCGGCTATGCGCGTAAGCACACTAACCGAATTTAGCGATGACAAGCGTACCAGCGGGTTACCCGATATTTTTTTGATTACCTTCAAACGTAAAATTATTTTATAACATTGTCCAGCAATATATGGCTTGCTGTAGCCACTTCATAAAAATCCTGTATTACCGTACGCGCACCGTAACTTTCTTTCCAAAAAACAAGTCCTCCGTTTAGTTTCCTGCCCTGTTGCTCATTAGAAGTACCAAAATCGAAGAACTTTTTGTCTTTAAAAACGTCAGTTATAAGATAATTGTATAAAAAATCCAGGCATCCCAGTGCATTACGCTCGTCATTGCCCGATATATACTGCGGCTTGGCTACTATGTCGGTTATAAATACTGTAGTACCTGCCACCAGCCTACCCTCATGATACACATTAAAATGCCTTATGTTTTCGGGAAACCTGCCCTTAAGCAGTAATATTTCTTCAATTGTATGTACAGGTGCCACGCCATGGCGTTGCTGTAGATTGGGTATGAGTATTTCTTTCCAAAAAAGCTCCAGGTTATGGTCTTCGGCTATTACCAGGCCGTTTTTGGCACTTTTCCGTATAGCATCCCTGCGTGATTTTACGACACGCGGTGCGTACCTGTTTTCAATTACACTAAGTATATCGCGCCGAACCAACTCGGCACCCGTTAAAAACAAGCAATATTCCAGCTCCTGCGAAGGCAGCTTCTGGTATATCAGCGGAATAGCCTTTATATATAATTTTTCAATGCCTTGCTCCTGGTAATAAGACAAGAGTTGCTTAACAAGGCTAACGGTTTCGGTGAGGTATATTTTATCACCAAGCACCAGCCCTCCGTGGGTAAGCCCAAGGTGCGAATAAACCGTAGTATCATTTACATGCGCCGGAAAAACTGCCACAAGTGTTTCACCTTCAAAAGCCAGTAACGAAAAATCAGTAAACCTGTTGGCATGGTAGTCCATAAAGCTACGGTAGAACAAAAATGTGCCGTTTTTAGATTTTTCTATAAACACGTCCCATTGCCGTGCATAACTTTGGTTGTAGCGTACTACCGTATACATTTATAAAAAATATGGTTTTGCCAAAGGTATTAAAATATTACATTATGCCCGTACGGTAGTTTTTTGTTAAATGTTAGCACCTTAGCATATTTTTCATACTTTTAGGAAAATTATTGCCGCTGTGAAAAAACCAATACAATGCCTTCTTTTTATCCTGTTTTCCATTACCTGCATGCGGGCGCAGATACCCGTTACCCTCTACGAGCAGTTTAATGGCCGCTACGATTTTACCTTTGTAGGGAATACGCTGAACCCATCTGAAAACAACCTGCTTGGCGTAAACCCCTGTACCATACTTACCACCTCGTCAGCAGACCTGAACCTTAATTCAGGGGATACCGTACTGAAAGCCTATTTATACTGGGCCGGTTCGGGCACGGGGGATTATGACATAAAACTAAACGGCACAGACATCACCGCCGGGCGTACCTTCCCTGTACAGGCTGTAAATACTGATGGTGCAACAAGGGACTATTTCAGCGCATGGGCCGATGTAACTTCATTAGTACAGACTACAGGAAATGGTACCTACACCGTATCTGACCTGGACCTTACAGCTGTTGTAAGCCAAAACTTGTACTGTGGGATTAAAACCAACTTTGGTGGTTGGGCCATAATCATTGTATACGAAAACGCTACCCTACCGCTTAACCAACTTAACCTGTATGACGGGCTTGAGTATGTACCACAGGAAATAAATATAAGCCTGCCGAGCCTTAACGTAATTGACAATGAAGGCGCTAAAATAGGTTTCCTTGCATGGGAGGGCGATTCTAACCTTGCCATAAACGAAACGCTTCGTATTAACGGTAACATACTATCAAATCCTCCGCTTAACCCTGCCAATAATGCATTTAACGGCACCAATTCTATAACCGGCTCGAACCAGTTGTATAACATGGATTTGGATGTATATGAAATCCAGAATTTTATACAAATAGGCGACCAGACTGCCGAGATACAGCTTACATCGGGTAATGGTTCTTCGGGAGATTTTGTAATGGTAAATGCAGTAATGACCAAGCTGAACAGCCAGCTGCCAGATGCTACTATTACCGTTGAGAATATTGACAAAACCTGTAATTCACGCAACCTTACCGTACACTACACCGTGCACAACGTAAACAGTACCGACGTGCTTCCTGCAGGTACACAAGTTGGCGTGTACGTAAACGGTGACTTGCTTACCACCTTTTCTACACTTACCGAACTGCCCATAGGCGGCAGCGAAAGTGGTGTTATTACCCTGCCCATACCGGCAGGCTACCCAGACGACCTGCAACTGCTGTTTGTAGTAGACTACAATTCCAGTGTTACCGAAACCGACGAAAGCAACAACAGCACTACCGTAAACGAAACCCTGATTTCCCAAGGCAATGTTTCGCCGGGCAACCTTACCTCTTGCGAAACGGCACCGGGCTCTAACACCGGGTTCTTCGACCTTATTGCCTATGCTGCATCTATTGGCGATGACCCTACCGATGTGGTTACATTTTACAACTCCCTTGCCGATGCACAGGTCCCCCAAAACCCTATAACGCTAAGTGATGCATACCAGTCTGGGCCGCAAACCATTTATGTACGTGTAGAAGATGCCAGCGGTTGTGTGGGCTACGGTTCGTTCCAATTGCTTATAGACGACTGCTTATTCCCCGATGCGGTAATTACAGCAGATAACCTTGCACAAACCTGTAACAGCCGTACCATAACCGTTACCTACACCGTAAGCAACCCTAACGGGCTTGACGTGATACCGGCAGGTACGCCTGTGGCCATATTCGCAAACAATACACTACTTACTACAGTAACAACTAACGGCGTCATTGGTATAAACGGCAGTGAGTCTGGCACAGTTACCCTGACGATACCTAATGGCGTACCGCTGAGTTTTAACCTGGTTTTCAGGGTAGATTACGGCAATACCGTACAGGAGTTGAACGAAACCAACAACAGCTTTACCCTGCCTGTTACCTTATGGCTACCGCCTGTACTGCCACAGTTAATACCAAACCTCACCGTGTGTGAAACCGGTAACGGTACTAACATAGGTATCTTTGATTTTTCGGCGTATGAAACTTCTCTGAAAGATAACCCCACAGATGTAGTGACTTTCTACACAACCCTTGAGGATGCCGAAGGTGGCGTAAATAACATTACCAATCCCGGTAATTATACTTCAAACGGAAACAACCCGCAAACCATATACGTCCGCCTTAAGGATGCAAACGGCTGTTATACCATTGGCACCTTTAACCTCATAGCCATAGACTGCCTGTTCCCTGATGGCGTTATTGCCATAAACAACGTTATACAGCAATGTGATAGCAGGGACATCACCATAAACTACACTGTGGGCAACCCCGATAGTTTTGATATACTTCCTGCAGGTACCACTATAGCCGTTTACGTAAACGGCGGCCTTAACACAACTGCACAAACATCTGCAGATATTGCCATAAATGGCACATTACAGCAAAGCATTACCATAAGCATACCGGCCAGCCTTGGCCTTGATGTAGAAGTCGCACTTGTGGTAGACGATAATGGCACAGGTATCGGCAGCGTACAGGAAATACATGAAAACAACAACGGCAGTGGTATTTACAACGTATCGTTATGGGTATCGCCTGTATTACAGCAACCTGCCGATATAGAAGCGTGCGAAACCTTTAACGGTTCGGGTGTGGGCAGCTTTAACTTCTCGGCGTATATAAACTCACTTAAAAATGTATCTACCGATACGGTTACCTTCTACCCTACCCAGGCAGATGCAGATGGCGAAACTAACAGTATAACAAACCCTGAAGCGTATATAGTAGCGCCAAACACTAAGGTATATGTTCGCCTTGAAGACGAACATGGCTGTTATGACACCAAGGTATTTACACTGAAAATAATCGACTGTTACTTCCCGGATGCCACCGTAACCATAGACGACATTTACAAGCAATGTAACTCGCGCATACTGCACATACACTACACTGTAGCCAACCTGAATGGTACTGATGTTTTGCCCGCAGGTACACCGGTAAGCATCTATGCCAATGGGATTTACCTTGATTACACCGAAACGATTGAAGACATCGCCATAGGCGAAAGTGAAAGTGAATACATCACCATTACTATACCTGTAGGTATACCGCTTACCTTCGACCTCACTTTTGTAGCCGATGATACCGGTGATGGTACAGGCATTGTAATAGAACTTGACGAGAACAACAATAGCTACACTACTGCTGCCGAGTTGGTACTATCGCCTGTATTGGCACAGCCCGAAGATATAGAAGTATGCGACCAGGGCTTTGGCGTAGCAACCTTCGATTTTTCATCGTACGAAGATACCTTGAAGAATTACCCGAATGAAACCGTAACATTCTACACTTCGCAGCCTACGGCAGACCAGGATCTTGACCGTATTTATAATACATCTTCATTCCTTACTACCGAAAACCCGCAACGCATTTACGTAAGGCTGGATAACGGTACCTGTTTTGAAGTGGCTTCGTTCCTGTTAAAAACCAAGAAATGTAAACCGATTACCCATAACTACATTACCCCAAACGGCGACGGCTATAACGACGGCTTTTTTGTAGAAGGGCTGCGTAATATCTTCCTGAATTTTACCATGAAGATATACAACCGCTGGGGCAACCTGGTATGGACGGGCGACCACAGCCAGGCCGACTGGGATGGCATAGCTACCGAAGAGAAAGTAGGCACAGAAACCACCACGGTGCCAAACGGCACGTACTATTTTGTACTGGAGCTGCATGACCCCGACTACCCGGAACCTATCGTAGACTGGATTTACGTAACGAGATAAAATAAGAGTAGCCACTAATTTCAAGAATATTCTCAAATTAAAGTGGCCTTACAAAACAAAAAAGCAGCACCTTGAGAGTGCTGCTTTTTTTATAGTATTTTGTGACTATTAATGTCCTAAATCGGCAAGGTAACGCTCGGCATCAAGCGCTCCCATACAGCCTGTACCCGCAGCCGTAATGGCCTGGCGGTATACATTATCCTGAACGTCTCCGGCAGCAAATACACCCGGCACATTGGTTTTTGTAGAACGCGCTTCGGTAATAAGGTAACCTGTTTCGTCCATATCAAGCTGGCCTTTAAAAATATCGGTATTCGGTTTGTGCCCAATAGCTATAAATAGTCCGGTAATGGCTATATCATGCTTCTCGTTAGTAGCGTTATTCACAATGCGAAGACCATCTACCACCTGGTCACCCAGCACCTCATCTACCTCGCTGTTGTACAGCACGGTAATGTTTGGCGTATTGTTTACACGGTGCTGCATGGCCTTACTGGCCCTCATGGCATCTTTACGTACCAGCATAGTAACACTTTTACAGATGTTAGCCAGGTAAGTAGCCTCTTCGGCAGCGGTATCACCGGCACCTACTATAGCCACGTCCTGCCCGCGGTAAAAGAAACCGTCGCACACGGCACAAGCCGAAACCCCGCCACCGCGCAGGCGCTGCTCACTTGGTAAACCAAGGTACTTGGCGGTAGCTCCGGTAGAAATGATTATGGTATGGGCAAGTATTTCCTTATTGTTATCTACGGTAACCTTATGCCAGCCACCTTCTTCTTTGCTAAATTCCACGGCAGTAACCATCCCTATACGCACCTGTGTGCCGAAACGCTCAGCCTGTTGCTGTAGCTGCACCATCATGGTAGGCCCGTCTATACCTTCAGGATAGCCCGGAAAGTTATCTACCTCGGTAGTAGTGGTTAGCTGTCCACCCGGTTCCATACCGGTATACATTACAGGATTCATATCAGCACGGGCAGCATAAATAGCAGCGGTATACCCCGCAGGACCCGAGCCTACAATAAGGCATTTTATTTTTTCTATTGAATCTGACATAATTAATTTATTGGTCAAGGTTAAAAAAAAGCATTGCAAATGTAGGTTATAAATACAATAAAATCTAACGGGCAGCATCCATTTTGGCTATGACAAAATAAAATTTCCTTATACCGTTTGATAATTAAAATAAGTTGCTATATTTGCATCCGCTTTCCGACAGCAACAATGCTTAAAGAAACGCATCGGGGTGTAGCGTAGCCCGGTCATCGCGCCTGGTTTGGGACCAGGAGGTCGCAGGTTCGAATCCTGCCACCCCGACTTGACGGGATTATCTTCGGATAATCCCGTTTTTTTTCAAAACAAAAGAAATCTAAACTATTGATTTCAAGCTTGTTTAATACCAAAAAATCAAGTATTGTAGGTGTTCGATACATTCCATTCTCATAATATAAATTGCTATCGAACACTGTAAAAATCAGTTGACGTTTTTGTAATGTTGTCGCTGCCTTATAAACACTATTAAGATTTGATAACAGGAATAAGTTTTTCTTAAGTAGTTTATCAAAATAAGTATCGTTTTTCTCTAGCCTTATAATTGAAGCCCGTAGATTTAAAATTGATTCATTATACATAGCATACCATCTCCTGTAAGTATCTTCATTAATTTCATTGCAAAGCCACTTTTCTTCTAGGCTTAAAAGCTTTACTTCTACATTTTTTAACTGACTTTTGTTTTCATTGGCTAGCGAGGTTCTTGCAGCGAGCTCCTTTTCTAGCATTTCACGGCACTCCTTTCGTATAAATTTTATCATCTCTTGAGGAATACTCAAAAGTGAAAGTATACATTCCAGTTGCTCATGCGCCTTTATGGCACTTAAATTATTATGCCCAGAGTGTCTACATTTGTAATAATAAAAATATTTACCTGATTTACCACGGGAAGGGGCACCAGTTAACAACTGACCACAGTGACATCTTAGCACTCCTCTTAGAGGCAATTCATCATCTACAACTACTTTTGGGCGTGAGGGACTTTCCAGTTTAGCTTGTACCATTTTCCAAACACTTAGATCGATAATTGGCTCATGTATTGCCGGAAATAACCCACCCGGTAAATCTTTAAAAGCTTTCACTTTTTGCAAACCAGCATAAAGCGGGTTAGCTAGCATTGCTTCTAACGTAGAGCTCCCACTCCTACTATACCCTAAAGCTCTGGCTTCTTTTTTTATAATATATAAAGGTACATTTTGAAGAAAAGACTCATAGATAAAGTTTACTATTTTGGCTTCTTCTTCAACAACAACTAACTTTTTATCTTTATTTTCTCCCTCTTTTTTATACCCGAAAGGTATATTTCTAGATATATACCGTCCTTCCTTAGCTTTAGCCGTATAAATGCCTCCGTTAACCTTAATTGACCGGTTAATATTATCCTCCTCAGCCAACAACAACTGAAGGCCAGCTCTAAAGAAGCTACCAGGGGTATTGTAATCAAATGTGATACCCTCAGTAACGCTTACTACCTGAATGCTATATTCTTTTTGTAACGACTTTACCATACTCATGGCTTCGCCTGCATCCCTACTGAAACGATCCATTTGGTCAACTAGGAGGTAGTCCACCGAGCGATAATGTTTTGTTATAAATTCCTGTAGTTTAAGAAAATCCGGTCTGTCAAAAGTTCTAGCACTTTTTCCTCTGTCAATAAACGTATCGACAAGCTCTACCCCGTTAAATTTAAGCCAGTTATCAGTATATAATTCCTGTCTTTCAATTGAACCATTACTCTGCCCCATTTGACTGTAACGTAAATATCTAATAGCCCTTTTCATAAATCTCATTTAATGTTACCGACACAATTATCTTCGCTAATAATTTTATAAAATTACTATTTTTCAACGACTTAAAATCATCGCTTTTTAAAAGTTGTCCCTTACCTAATTTAATATCTACCTTGTTTTGCATTGGTAGATCAACTTTATTTTTGCCAGTTAACTTTCTCATAATAAACCTAAAGATTAAAAAAAAGAAAAAGCCCTTATGGGCTTTTCTGTTTTTATGACACTAAATATGCTGAACTTCTCTTGTTTTTCTTTCGAGTTGGAAAATATCTTATGTAGCCATAATCATGAAGTTCTTTCAAACATTTATGATAAGTGGATGGTGAAAGTATTTTAGCCAATTTCATCACTTCATTTGAATAAAATTCAGCCCTGTATAAACCTTCCGACAGTTCACTTATATTAAAAAGCGTAACAAAAAGAGAAATATGCGAGCAGCCTATTCTCCCATCTTTCTTTATTGTCTCAAAGAAATAAATATGGCAATCTGTCAGATACATTTTTTATATATGTTGACTCCTTTTACTTTTCGTTTTTTGGGCATCATCACCTTCTTCAGCTTGTCCCTTGTTCACGTCTTTTTTAGTAGATTGCGCGTGTGATTCACCTTGCTTTTCGACCTGAGCCTGTCGGCTTTCAAGTTTCTGCATATTAGCGTCATAAAGATTAATACTTTTATATTGGGGATTAGCCTCTATATATTGCTTTACTTCCTGATCTCCTTTTATAAAAGTTGCTAACGGCATATTTCCTCTTTTTAAAGAGTCAATCAAGCCATCTCTATATTCATTTTTAAGCTCTTTAATCGGATGTTTCTCAAGCACACTTACAAGATCATAACCGTATTTTTCGCCGAATTGCCTTATTTTAAAATTCCCTCTTTCATCGGTATTTTTAAAATCAAGTTTTAGCCAAACGGTGTATTCTTCCTTATCCTTAGAAATCATTTCTTTGTTTACAGAGCGGCCGTCGAGCAGATTATACGCTTCCTTAAGCGTAATGGTATTGCGATTGTTATTGTTAAAAAAACTTTGTTGAACCGCTGGATCACCATTCCCCTTTAATAGCTTGAGGTCATAAGTATTAAAGAAGTAAAGTTCGCCTTCGTCGCCTTTTTTAAAATTCAAAGAAGCCTCTACTTTATTTTTACCATAGTCCTTTGAAAAGTCAATTACAAACTTTTGCCGATTCTGCTCCATTTTCTCCCTCAAAACATATTCAAGGTTCTCACCAAATCCTGCATGTTTTATCTGGTCACGCAGGAATTCTAAATTTTTCTCTATTATCATAACTTTATTATTTTGATTACTAATATTTTCATTTTCCATCCTTTGGTATTTAGCTTCTACCATTGCACCAATATCAATTAACCCTGCCTCTCGAATGATTAGGTTATTGCTCTTCAACGCCTCATCCATCACACGATAGGCTGTGCGTATACTCATCAGCTTATAAAAATCCACATCGGTAGACATTTCGTGGCAGTACTCTCTTGCATTGTAAGCCGTATCAAAACATTCGAGCTCATATTTACTTACAGCGGCTGAATCATCTAAAAAAGCCACAAATTCATTCCCACTCCATCGCTGCTTGACCAGATAATCCAAAATGCTTTTATAATCGCTTTCCCTAATTTTCATGTTCAACTTTTAAAGACTATTCAAGGTATTGGCTCCGCTTTTATTATCGTTCTATTTTTAAGATGAGCTTCAAGGCCACGTCCGCCATCCTTTTCCATTACCTGTACAATGAGTTCTTTTTTATCTGGAATTGTAAACTTGGGTACAGCAATCACAATGATTTGCTCCTCTTTTCCTTCAATGACAGTAACCGGATTGTGCACATACAACTGCTTTACTTCATTTTCCTGCGATGCGGTACGTTTCGCCTTTTTCTCGTCTTTGATAAACAACCGGAGCTGGCTGATATCATAGTTTATGTTGGTTTTATTGACAATCCTGATTTTGAAAAAAAATAGATTTTCATGCACATAGCTCCCCTCAATTATTAATTTTACGCCAGCATTCTTATCTTTTATGCCGTAAACATTTCGGGTCAATGATGCAGCGATTGCGCTCAGGTCCTTCGACAGCGCTTCATTGTATTCTTCTGTAGCGCTTACTTTGCCGTTTGTATAATCAAGGTTAAGCTGTTTTGTAGTTTCATCGTAACCAACGTTGTACGAATACAATTTTCCATCCGTGGTTATTACCGTAAGGTTCGTGGCTTCAAAACATTCCCTCCCTGCTTTTACCTGAAGGATATTATCAAGTCCCTTAGCCTTTTGTACCAGTACGTCCCTGCTGCCGCGGTCCACACTTTTGACGGCAAAAGGATAAATAAGGTTGGTCGTTTTGCCCACAGCGATAGTAAGCGGCTCAGGGCTTATTTGTACATAATCTGAAGCGGCACTATCTTGTGCCTGAATGGTAAATGCAGACAGCATTACCAAAACGATTGCAATAAACTTTTTCATAATATTGGTTTTATTTCTTATTAGCTTTTTCATCATATAACAGCACCTGGTATCCTGCCTTAACGACAACCTTCACCAGTTTCACTTTCTTGCTGAAGAGTGTTTTAGATGCTTCAATTCCTGCACCCACCGCCTGAGATGACCACGAATCATCAATCGTTGTGACCCCCAGCGACTGCACGGAACGGTCTGCTGAACTCTTGGCCACATCACGAGCAATGGCTCCCGGGATATAGATACCCTCCATACCATCCATATCATAAACCGTGAGATCCACCTGAAAGATTGAAGTATCGTACTGCAAACTTTCTATTTTTACACTAAGGCGTTCCCCTTTTAATGATACCGTACCAAATACGAAATGGTCTTTCGGAATAGTAACCCCATTTACCATTATATCTGAAGTCAGCCTAAGCTTGATAACGGCCCCGTTTACAAGGGTCTGCGTCTCATGGATTACAGCAGTAATAGCATTACCGTTGTGGTTATCCGTAATTTCATCATCCAAAGAATAAAACCCATGCCCTTGGTAATTGCTCACACTCCCAAAATTCTTAATCCCGTTTTCGAGTACCGACACATTTTCCGGGTTACCGGAGGCCGTTACCGGAAACACTTGGCCGCGCATTTGCTCGGACTGTTCCTGAAGGCGTTGCTGTACACGCTCGGGGTGCTGTATGTCTACAATCCTCTCAAGCATGGAACCAAGTTGCTGCAATTCCGGATCCGCTTCAGCGGGCTGGTTCATGGAGGCCATCACGGATTCAAGGCGCTTAATTTCCGGATTTGTGTTACCTTCATCTGCCGGAACCGAAGGTTTGCCCTTTGCACGCTGTTGCCCCGCCGGATTGTTCATTGCCTTTTGCAGGGCTTCAAGGCGCTTGTATACTTTTGCCTCATTTGGGCTACGGTAGGCAGTACCGTTTAGACCTTTCGTTGGAGTGTTTGTCTGCGTTGGCTCCTGCAAGCCATTTTCTTCTTCCTGAAAGGCTTTGTTTGAGCCTAAGTAGGCGGCGCTACGCTCGTTCTTAGCTTTACCTTTTAACGAATCTTCCATTGCCCTGTCATAATAACTTAACTTATCCAGTGCTTTGTCATCCTTAAAATTTGGGTTGGGCAGGTTGGCGTTAAATCCTTTTTCTATAGGCGATGTGGCGGCGATGGCTTCAGTACTGCCGCCCCCCATAGCCCAGAAAAACAGGGTAAGGAATGGCAGTGCCATAACAGGCAACATCAAAAACAATTTACGCTGCTTTAAATCTTTCGGGGTTAATGCTTTCTGTTCCATAATTTTTGACTTTATTCGGTTTTGTAATATTCTTCTAACTTTTTCAATGTGTCGAGTAAACCCGGCCGGTAGGTGGCGATGCTGTCGTACTGCCCTCTACCATGAGGGTCATTTTTGAGGCTGTCCATAACGTAAAACAGGTGTTTTATATGCCTGATTTCCTGTTTATCATATTCATCCTTAGTTGTAAAAGCTTTTGGCGATTCAGGTCTTGAAATTGAATTGAGCGGGATTGTTTTTTTGCTGTTTTTCACAGTAGTGAACCCCTGTACAATTAAGAAAGTGCAATACGAGCAGCATAAGAAACCAAGCATCACAAATCCCACCTTTTGCTGGCTTAGCGATAGTTTGGCTGTCAGGTTTACCATTAACTTTACCCACCATTCCTTTAGTTTCCCTATTCTGCCACTCAGCCAACGGGCTACCGGCCCAGGGGTAACTTCCTCTTTCTTCTTTTTCCAAAATCCCATACCTCACTTATTTTCGGTTCTCGGTAGCAATATCACGGTTCTCAATGGTCGCCCAGTGTTCTATCAGAAAGCCATGCGGGTTGTTGTCGCTACGGGACACGTTCCTGAGTGCTCCTTCTGTAATCAGGCTACGTGTAACCGTAGTAGTAGCCCTTGTAATCTGTTGGGTTGCATAGCACCTGAAATGGTATGGATATGCTTTTATATCTACCTGTACGCTATCCACCTCAATACCCTGGCTGATATTACCTGAGATAATACCTGAGTAATATCCTTTTTCCTTAAGGTCATCATATACTCTTTTGGCAGTACCATCGGCAAGATTTAAGGCCTTGTTGATATTTGTCCTGATTACATTCTCGTCCGGATCAAGGGTGAAGAAGAACTTATGAAATGCCTTAACATGGTCGCGGGCTTCAACCGGTATGTTATCTTTACGGTCGGCAGCAAATGCTTCTATTGCCTTGCCATTGGCCAGGATGTAAATTTTGCCCTGCATCTGCGATACCAAACTGAAACTCTTATACAGGCCGAAGGCGGTAACAGCGAGGCAGCAAACAATCACTACCAGGCTAAAAAGCCGCACATAGCGGAATGCGCTATCAATATTTTTCATTTTTGTGAACATAGCTTTCGTTTTTAGGAACCGTTTAACTTCTTATTCATGTAGCTGTCCTTATCCTTAAAATGTCCCGATGTAGTACCATGTGAGGCCATGCTTTGGGCGTGTTGGCTCTTACTGTCGCCAAAAGCATCTGCAGCCATACCAACGGCATTGGTAGCGGTATTCATAACCGTCGTAGTTGAAGTGCTGAAAATACTGGTAGTTTTTTGGGTTAAGGCACCTCCGCCTGCTGCATGGACAATGTAGTTAGCTACAGAGGGTACGGTAAAGTATCCGATAATACCAATTATCATAAATACCATATAGGCCATATCCGTCCGGCTAAAGAAAGTATCTCCGTAGTTACCAATCTGGTCAATGTCAATTTCGAGCATCTTCTCTTGTATCTTGCCAATAATCCCTCCGAATATATTGGCTACGGGTAACCACAAAAAAATGTTCAGGTAGCGTGCCAGCCATACGGTAAGGGTGTGCTGAAAACCGTCGAACACCGCAATACCAAATACCAAGGGGCCCAGTATTGAAAGGACAATAAGCTGGAAGGTTCGGAGGGTATTGATACAAAGCGCAGCGGCTTCAAACAATATTCTTAGCACTTCGCTCATCCATTCCTTGACTGAATTACGGAAGTTGTAGGAGGCTTTGGACATCGCAAACTTTATATCATTGCCAATGCCCTCAAAAAAACCTTCCCCATCAGGGTCGGCATCATCATGGGTATATTTATACCACCGGTCGCGGTCACCGCTGCCATCTTCGCCTACATACATCTGCCATGCATCTGTGGTCATAATGGCTTCTTCCTTTCTTTGCAGGAGCACTTCAATGGCCTGGTTGGAGTTTTCTACCATCGCAGCTGTAGCGGTAACGGTAGGTTTCATTACACCGTTAATCATCGCCAGTACCGATGGGAATATGGTTATGCAGAAGCCCAGTACAAACGGGCGGAACAACGGATAAAAATCAATTGGCTCTGCTGCTGCGAGGTGTTTCCAAACCCTTGAGGCAATGTACCACAGTGCAGCGAAGCCCGCTATGCCTTGCCCAACCCCCATAAGGTTGCTGCACAGCGGCATCATCTCATCATACAGTTCCTCAAGCACCCCGTGCAGGCTCTGCATTTCATCGGCCATACCTTGGGCTGATGCTACAATTGGGAATAGCAATCCCAGGGTTGCTGCAAAAGCAACCTTTTTGAATCGTTTCATAAGCCAATAATTATGGGGTTGCATCGTGGAGACCTTCCATCTTTTGCACATCGTTACGCTCTTTGGCACGCTGCACGGAAAGCACTGTTGTATTGTTATTAAAGTCCTTGAGGAACAAAAGTTTATCCTGCATATCTTCATAGATGCGGTCGATGGCTTCTAAGCGTTCGTTGTCACTCATACGAGCCTGACCAGCAGTAATGACAACCAAAAGCTCATCGAGGTTCCGCAGGCTTTTTTCCACCAGGTTGTCATAAACCCTTCCGATATAGGAAAGTTCATCGCTGTTAAAGTTGCCGCTGCTCTGGTACCAGCCAAAGGCATTGCCCTGTTCGTCAATGAGCTTGACTTGCATTTCCACGATTTCCACTACACGCTTGTAATTACGGACTGTCGGACTTACTTCAAGCAGTGCATCCAGAAAGGCTTCATGCAGGCTGAAGTTTCCCTGAGTGAGGTCTTTTACGGTATTGTAACCCTTGGTCAGGATTTCATAACCCTTCTTCATATCCTTCAATATCTGCCGGAACTGCGCAAGCTTTTCGATATTGAGCGCCAGTTGTTGCAGTTCCTGCGCTTGTGCGCTTACCTTACTGAAAGGCAAAAGCAGCACAAATAGTAGTATCACTAACTTTTTCATAATCTAACCTTTAAAGTCCCTGTAGCCTTCGGGCCATTTCCGTGTCAACATTTTCTCTTTTGCGGGACTGTACCAGTACTTTGGTTTCGCCGGTAAACTGTTCGCAAAAATTATAGGCATCCAGCATCTTTTCATACAAGACGTCTATGCGCTGTAGGCGTTCGCTGTCTTTCATGGTCAGTTGGTTGTCCGTGGTAACGGCCTCCAGTTCATCAAGCAATGTTTCGCAATCGTCGAGCAATCTCGCAAAGACCCGTTCAAGATATTCCAGTTCGTCGTTGCGCATATACGGGCTGCCTTGCAGTAAACCGCGGGTATCATCGCACCGTTCCAATATCCTTCCCTGTAACAACAGCACTTCTCCAACCCGGACATATCCCTTTATTTCCGGGTTAACATTCGCTAAAGAATTGAAGTAATCGGTATGCAGGTTAAATTCCCCACGTTTAAAATCTCCGATGACATCAAGCCCTTTCTTTACAACAGAATACCCTTTTTGAACATAACCGATATATACCTGAAGGGCAACAATCTGTTCCAGCATGGTCTTTATGGTTTTATTCTGAGCCCTTGCCGGGCTTGCAATGCAAAAGCAAAACAGTAACAATACAATCATCTTTTTCATAACATCATGGTTTAAGGTAAGCCGTACATTCTCTTTATCATATCCACATCTGCCTTACTACGCGCCCGTTGCAGGCTGAGCAGCATGTTCTGCTTGTTAAACAGTTTCAGGTCGTCGTAATTCGCCTCGATACGGTCTCCCGCTTCATTAATCATTTCAAGGCGTTCTGCATCACTCATGGAAGTCGTAAAGGATTCTACCACCATAAAAATCACGTCAATATTTTCTATGCTTTCTCCCAGAATGCCGTTATAGACTTTTTCCATATAGGCCAGTTCATCAGCATTCAAATGGTCGTCCTGTTGCAACAGCCCCCAGGCATTTTGGTATTCACTGACTAACCGCTCCTGCTTATCGACAATATCACGGATGCGCTGGTAATACGAAACCATTGCCTTTACCTTCATAAGCTCCTCATAGTAGCCTTTATAAAGTTCTTTTTGCTTTTCTGTCCATTCGGATATTTCATCCAGTTTCAGCTTTGACAAGGCATTTTCAATCTGCTTCTGTGCATTTTGCAGCCATATTGTTTTGTTTTGCAGCCGCTGGATACGCAGGTCAATGGCTTTAATGATTTTCTTTAGTGCCTCTTTTATGATGGTCAGCAATGGCAGCGCTGTAGCACTGCTGGTTTCAGTCATTGCAACCGGGGCAGCTGTTAACGGCATGGCTGGTGCCAACGTCAAGGCAAGGGTTAGCAGGCTTATTGTAATCTTCTTTAGTACCATAGCCAATTTATTTATTGTTCCTCATTTCATTAGCCAGGGCAGCAATGCCCTTTTTAATGTCCCCTCCAAATTTTTGGGCGTAAGCCTGAACCTTTACTTTCTCGGTTTCTTCCGTGGTATAGGCCAAATATTCCTCCAGCGACACTTCCGTGCGGTACACTTTAGAAAGCACACCACCAAGCGAGATAAACACTTCCTTGTACTTGCGGGCCGGGTCGTTCGCTTTATTAACCGATAATACCAATGCCTTTTCTTTCTCGGTAAGCCCAAGCAACTCCTGTATCTGGTCGAATTTGTTCTGGTACTTGCTTTGGTCAAGCAATATCTTGCAGTCGCTGTTGTTGATAATCGCCTGCTTTACAATCGGCGAGGAAATAATATCCTCCACTTCCTGGGTTACCACAATAGCCTCTCCAAAGAACTTGCGGACTGTTTTGAACAAATATTTAATGTATTCCGCGAAGCCCTCTTTCATTAAGGCTTTCCAGGCCTCTTCAATCAGTATCATCTTACGGATGCCTTTCATTTTACGCATCTTGTTGATGAACACCTCCATGATAATAATGGTTACTACCGGGAAAAGTATGGGATGGTCTTTGATGTTGTCCAGCTCAAAAACGATAAAGCGCTCTTGTAACAGGTTCAGGTTTTCTGTAGCGTTTAACAGATAATCAAACTCACCATGTTTGTAATACGGACGTAGTACATAAAGGAAATTATCCACATCAAAATCCTTTTCTTTTACCTTATCATTCTCTAATACCCCAACATAATGATCCCTCAAAAACTCATAAAAGGAATTGAAGCTGGGGAATATTTCCGCATTCTTGTCCAAGTAACTGTAATACCCGCCAATAGCATTGGATAAGGCCACGTATTCACTGCGCTTAAAAGCCTCATCATCCTTTTTCCAAAGTGCCAGTAGTAATGTCTTAATGCTTTCTTTCTTTTCGGTATCCAGTGTGTCGCCTTCGCCAATATAGAAAGGGTTAAAACGTATCGGATTATCTTCGGTGTAAGTAAAGTAATAGCCGTTTACCATATCACACAGCCCTTTGTAGCTGTGCCCTACATCCACCAGCACGATATGCGTCCCTTGCTCATAATAGCTGCGAACCATGTGGTTGGTAAAGAACGATTTACCACTACCTGATGGCCCCAATATGAACTTGTTACGGTTGGTACAAATACCCATCTTAACCGGTTCATCACTGATGTCTACATGGACAGGCTTGCCGTTAAGGCGCTCGCCAAGGCGGATGCCCATCGGGCTAAGCGAGGAGCGATAACCGGTTTCTAAATTGAAGAAACAGGTGGCCTGCTCCGCAAAGGTGTCAAAGGTATCGTTCATCGGGAAGTCTGCCGCATTGCCGGGCATACCCGCCCACCATATTTGCGGGGCACCTACGGTCTCCTGCCGGGCTACCGCATCCATCTGCGCCAGGGATGAGGATACCATATTTTTAATCTCTTTCAGCTTCTCCTTGGTATCGGTCCAAGCCAGTACATTGAAATGGGCTTTGACCGGAAGGCGTTGTTGGCTAATGGCTTCATTCAAAAAATCATTAGTGGCATCCCGGGCAATGCTATTTTCCCTGCTGTAACCTGAAAGTGACTGCAACCTTAGCCTTTTGGCCTCCATTTTCTGGATGGTCTTTTGCGGGTCATCTAAAAACAGGTACTGGTTATAAATGTGGTTACAGGATAAGAGCTGCCCAAGGGTTGACGCAAACCCGATGCTGAACTTGGTGCGGTCGGTCGAATACTTATCATAGTTGATACGCGAACCGCATAATCCCGGCAGGTCTGCCGCATCGGCAAGGGCATACAACTGGCAGTGCTTATCGTTTACCCTCAGGCCGTCTTCAAGCGCTATATCGCCAAATACAAACGGGTGCGGACGCTCGGCCAAAAGGCAGTACTGCTCAATAAACCCCATATTACTTTCACTGCTGGATAGTTCTTTTCCGGTAAGCCGTTTTAGTTTTACAAAGCCGCTGTCTTCCAGTATACGGGTAAACTGGCCCACGCTGTCCATAAAGTCCTGTAACAGTTGCGGGCTAAGTGTTTCTTCAGGGACAATGCTACGTTTGAGCAGGCTTGAAAATACCGAGCTAACGCTTTTACGTCCCTCCGGCTTTTTAGTCAGCATGATGTAACAACTGTGATCTAAAAATGGCCGCTCGTTAAAGAAGCGTTCACTGCTTTGCGAGAGGAAGCTGTTATCCTCACTTGAAAAATCCGCTTGGTAACGGCTTTCCAGAAACCAGTCCTGCTTGTGGAACACGGTATGCTTAGGCAAAAGCTTCAATGCTTTCAGCCAAATCTGGTGGAACGCCTCGTATTCCTGATCCGACAGGGTAAAAAGTTCCGGCAGCTCTGCTTTGAACACAATCGTCACATCGCCCTGTTTAGAGAGTATACAATCGTGCTCTACAGCCATTATGGGCAATATCTGTTCTATTTGCTTTTCCATGTTACTTACTTTTTTGGTTTAAGAAAAACACATTTCGGGTTTTCAGTTTGAGGACTTTCGGCAGCTGCTTTTTTGCCAGGGCTTTCATCAGCCCGTATTCGCCGTACTTATGGCTTAGCCGGTAAATGTGCATGACCGACAGCGTACCCGCCACGCCAATTACACCGATACAGACTAATGAAGGAAGACCGATAATGTACATGATAGCAAACACCACCATTAGCGCGACTACCGCACCACCCAGGTACCAGATGTACTGCGCCTTTAGGCCTTTGAATTCAATGCTTTGGTTAATCCCCTTGTTTACTTGGTATACGCTTGCCATGACTTTAAAATTTCATTCGGTTATTTTTTCGCTGTTGGGCATACATTAATCCCTGCATTTTATCTTTTTCAACAGTAGCTTCATTGCCGCCAACCGTGCTGTCACTTCCTTTATCCGGCACATATTTATTTTCCTGCACCCCTTGGGTTTCTTCAGTCAGCAACTGCTTTTCCTGTATCTTAAGGCCTATATCCCTTTCCAGAGCTGCAAGCTGTACTTTCATACCCTGTAATTCCTCTTCCTTTTCAAAAGGCTTTTGACAGAGCTTTTCCAGCTTCGGGATTTGATCCCTGATCTTTTCGATTTCCTCGGCGTACTTCTCACTAAGGGGTTCCGCCCGGTCAATAGCATTCAAGAAGTACCGTGCCGCCAGCTTCGGGTTGTCAATATTGGGTGCGCCCTTGTTGTAGGTGTATTTGACCCCATCGTCTTCACGTTGGGCATAAAATGAATTAGAATAATAAAAACGGTAGTTGTCCTTTTCCCGAACCATTTCGCGCTCATGTCGGATATACAGGTTAAAACCATACAATGAGCCAATCCGCTTGCCTTCCGCTTCACCGGGCTGTGGTGCCCATTCCCTGTAAAGTTGGATAATGCGCCTGCCTAAATCTTCCGGGTCCGCAATGTGGCGGCCTTCCAGCAGTATCGGATTGGCTCTCGTGCCATCCGCTTCATGGACAAGCCGGTCTTTATAAAAAACCGCGTCAGCTTCCAGTTTTTGTAAAGTGGCTGTTTTTGACTCTTTCTCATTATTCAAATATTCAAGTTGGTTTTTATTGCCTGCCAGTTCTTTGTAATGCGCCAGACGCACCCCCTCTAAAACCGCTACTTTCTTTTCCAGTTTTGACTTTTCCAACAGAGAGGTGTCCCCGGAAAGGATGGCGATGTACTCCGAGAAGTTCATACCGCTTTGCTCATCCATAGACCCTTCATCAATCGTGCGGACGTTCAGCTCGCAATTTTTCATCTGGCTGATAAAGGTCTGCTTGTTTTTAAGCAGGTTGAATTTGTAATTGTCCAGCGACTGCTCGGTAGCATAGATATAGTTTTGCACTTTATTTCCATAATGCTCTTTTGCTACCCAGTTACCCTGTCGTCCGCCACGCCCGTTGCGCTGCTCAAACTCCGAAGGCTTCCACGGGATGTCCATGTGGTGCATGGCTACCACGCGCTGTTGCACATTCAGCCCTGTCCCGGCCTTATCGGTACTCCCTACCAGTACCCGTATTTCCCCGGCATTCATCTTACGGAACAGTTCCGGCTTCTGCTTGTCGCTCCAATCATGGATAAAGGTGACTTCATTAGCCGATAGGTTTAAGTCCCTTACCAGTTTTTCCTTAAGCGCATCGTACAGGTTAAAGGCATCCGGCTTAGGGGTTCCGATATCGCAGAACACAATTTGAGTACCTTTGTAGGGGCTGCTATCTTGGTAAATTTCTGCGACCTTACGGGCACAGGTATTGACCTTGTTATCGGGGTGGTCGCTGTAACTTTCATCAATCAGGCGCATATCTGCCGCCATCTTTTTGGCATAGTTTGTCGCAATGAGCATCCTGCCCATATCTTCTTCACGGGTAAGTGGTGCCCTTCCGATAAGCCGGGCATCGCCGCTCTTGGCAAACTCCATCAGCCTGCGGATAAAGTCTTCCTGCTCGGGGCTGGGCTTAATATTGACAAGTGTTTCTGCAATCTCCGGGCGGTCAAGGCTGATGTGCCTTGCCGTCTTATAATCGGTAATCTCATTATAAAAGAGTGCCAGTTCCGGTACCTTGATAAAGTGCCTGAAGCGTTCTTTGGCCACAATCTCATTGGTCACACTGAACTCAAAGTCGGTCGTCTTACGGGCATAAACCGCTGCCCAGGCATCAAAATTCGAGATGCGCTGACGTTCCATCTCACGGGGGCGTTGGTACTTAAATATGAGATACATCTCTGTCAGGCTATTTGATATTGGAGTACCCGATAAAAATGTAGAGCATAGGTCGCTGTCGTACCTGTCCTGAAGCGTGCGTACCGCAAAGAGCATGTTCAGTGCCTTCTGGCTGCCCTGCATATTGCCCAAGCCTGCCACGCGGTTGTGGCGTGTGGTAAAAGTCAGGTTCTTGAACTTATGCGACTCATCCACAAATAGGTGGCTCACGTTCATTTGCTCAAAATCAATCCCCTTGTCCTTTTTTTCCTCCATTTCCCGCTCAAGGTTCTTCAGCTTTACATCCAGGTTATTCCGGCGTACCTCAAGCCCCTTGTGCATCTTTTTGGAAATGTCGCCACCAAGGTCCATTACCGTATCAAGGTCTTTCTCAATACTTATAAGCTCCTGGTTAAAGATGCTTTTCTGTATTTCTGGCGACTGTGGTACTTTGCCGAACTGGTCGTGGGTTAGAATGATACAGTCCCAATTGTTGTTCTTGATCTCATGGAACAGCCGTGTCCTTTTGGCTGGCGAAAAATCATTCTCCCCCGGAAATAATATCCGCGAACCGGGATAGGCTTGCCGGTAGGTCTTGGCTATCTGGCTCACATTTGACTTCAGCGCCAGTATCATCGGTTTGGGAGAGATGCCGAGCCGCTTCATCTCATGGGCGGCTACCACCATAGTAAGAGTTTTACCCAAACCCACTTCATGGTCTACCAGTGCGCCCCGGTTTTGGATGATGCGCCACACCGCATTTTTCTGTGAGCTGTACAAATCATCAATACCCAGTGCCTTACGGTCAAGGCCGGGAAAGGTCAGATGGCCACCGTCGTATTCCCTAAGCCGGTAACAGTTGAACGTATCGTTGTAGCGCTGTTCCAGTTCCTTTTTGTCGGTTTGGGGCAGATCATCCAGCCAGCCGATAAAACCGCTACGTATCGCTTCAATCTTTTGGTGCGCCAGCTGTATGGCCTCATTATCCGGCAACCTAAACGTTTTGCCATCTACGCCTTTGACCTCATAGGTAAAAAAGGGCGCTGTGTTTTCGAGTGCATGCTCCAGCATGGTGTAACCGTAAGTAGTCCTGCCGCTCTTAGGCGTTACCGCATACTCGTTATCTACCTTAGTGTTGTGCGCCATGGTGACCTTAAAGGCATCCAGCGACTCAAAGTAATTTACCTGTACATCCGTTTCAAAGAACTCAGCAGCGAAACGCTCGTAATACTGCTCCGGTATCCACCGCTCACCAAGGTTAAAGTCCAGCAATTCAAAACCAATCCGCTCGGGCTGTACTTTTTCAAGTGCCTCCATGCTTTTATGGAATTGTATGTTGTCCGGTTCCGACTCCAAAGCTGCCTTAGCCAGCATTAGTTTCTCTACCACATTACCGCTCAGGTACTCATCCTGGGTTTCAAAATTTCCTGTGGATGGATTTTGGTAAATATGATTGCCCAACTGCTGTATTGCCTCTTCCTTCGTTAGGCTGGTGGCAGCAGTAATAAAATCCAAATCCACTTTCCCGGTTTCGTTAAGGCTCCGGGCGAGTGCTTCAACTACATCATCGGTGTAATACCTTTCTTCCTTTTGTGTTAGGGAAGCCGTCAGGATATCCGCTTTTACAAAATTTCCTTCTTCTCTACGCTCCAGTGATGACAACATTGTAATCCCAAAAGCCGTATCTTCCATAATAAGCCTTGCATTGGCGGGATGGTTCAGTGGCCCATATTGGCGCGTAAAACCCTCATACATCTCATTCAGGTTTTTGCGAAGTGCCTCATCCGGATGCCCGGATTGGTCACGTACAAAGAGAACCTGGTACATATCCCTCAGCTGCACATAGTGATTTAAGACTGCCACGCTTCCCTGGCTGGCCAAAGGGTAAAAATCAGCTTCCTTGGTTTCCGGCCTGATGTTACGCAATGTACCTGCTGCGCCGTCAAGCACTACCAAAGTCCCTTCCGTATAGAAAGGTTTTAGTTCCAGTTCGAGGGCTTTCTCTTCCTTTAGCCTGAAGGCTTTCTCCAACATTGCATCGCCCTCATAGCGGTACTCATGCCCGAACTTTTGCAGTTGGTTCGACACCGAGGCAATCTCATGGGTAAGAAGACCGGCTGCCATCCAGTTAGCGGGCATCGGCTGTAGCTCTTTGACATTCGAGTACATCTTGTACACGTACTGCTTGCCTTTCAAAAGGCGCGCTGCCAGTAACACCACGCTTTCATGTTCCGGGTTGTCCTGTGTACGGACGGTACTCAGGATACGCCCCGACTTTTTATCCACCACCGTGGCATCCATTTCATTGATGTAGTCACCTGCACGCCCAAGGCTTTCAGCGGGCAATGCATCAAACAGGCCTAACTGTATCGGCGCGTCAATTTCTTTCCGCTCAGGCATTTTGGTATAGGTCAGCTTCGGTTTTTCAACTGCCGCAAACGTATAATCCTGTAGCGCCTGTTCAAATCTTTGGCGGCTAAACCTGTCCTGTATCCCTTCACGGATGGTTCCTGCCAGTTTTTCTGAAATACCATCAAGGTCTCCGTTTTGCCATACTACCTGATGGGGCTTGCCGTACTGGTCGGTACCGGCTTTGACTTCATTACCCACAATAAGTTCCGGGCGTTCCAGCAGGTAGCGGTTGACATCGTAAGTACCAAAGCTGTTTTCTGCTTTTACAGACTGCACCAGCAGCTTTTCCTCTTCGGATAAACTTTGCTTGGCCGAATTCTTCTGCACAATAAGCAGGTGGCTGGGTGCCTGGGTGTTGCCGGTATCGCTCATCAGGTTATCCGGCATTACACTTACGCTTACAAAATCAGCATGTACAAACAGGTGTTCCCGGGCCGCATGGTTAGAAGGGCTGTCCAAAAAAGCATTGGTGGTCAAATAAGCCATCACACCGCCCTCGGCCAGTTTATCCAGTCCCTTAGCAAAAAAGTAATTATGAATCCTTCCTGATAATGCCTTATCCGGAAATGCCGGATCGTATATACTAAAGTTCCCAAAAGGTATATTACTGACCACAAGGTCATATGTACCGTTGTCATCGGTAGGTGCCTCCTCCAATGGGCTGTGATACGTTGTGGTACTGGAGTTATTGGTGCTGTTCACAGCGGCCAGTATTAGGGCACTTAGCTTATCCTTTTCAACTGCTGTTACCTGTCCAAACGAACCAAAAACCTTTTCTGCTTCTTGTATAAAAACACCTGCACCGGCCGAGGGCTCGTAAAGCCTTTGGGGAGCTAAACCCGCCTTGCTGAGTGTTTCATACAATACCTTGGGCACCACTTCGGGCGTATAAAAAGCCGTCAATACACTGTTGCGCAATGAGCTTACAACTTCTTGGTAGCCCTGCTGCCCAAAAGCATTTTCAAGGATATCGTGGAGGCGCATCATCTCAGGGTAGAGTTTCAAATCGGCCTGGGTGGCACCGTTAGCAAGCCAGCTTCCTTCATCGCCTTTTGGGTATAATATGGGCTTAATGCCCCCAAATCCCGCATAGCTTCGTAAAGCCTGTTGCATGGCATCCGTTAGCTCAGCACCGTTGTCCCAGGCGATGGCCGCCTCAATTGCCGCGATGTTGCCTTGCAGCTTTTCCCTGATATTGTACGCCATAACCCCGTCCTTTCATCACATCTCATGCTCCGCATACAAAAAGCCATACAAATGGCCAATCACCGCATTCCGGATACCCGGATCCTCTTCATTATGGACTGAAAAGCCCATTTCATCCAACAGTTCCCTGCAATACTCCAGCATGTTGATGACCTCGCAGACCAATATCCCTGAATCCCCATAAAGCGCCGCCTCATCGGCAAATTCTTCTTCAAAGATGCCTTTTAGGTACAAATAGCGGGAAGGCCTTAAGTCCTCAGTAAGGGCGTCAAGGCAACGCGCTTCAATAAGATATTTGGGATAATTGTCTTGCAGTAGCTGGATAGCCATAGGCTGCACGCTGTGCACCTTGTTGTCGAGGTATTTGGTTACCTCATAGGCTTCCTGCAGGTCGTACATCAGCTCCGGGTTGTGTTCTACGATGTAGTCCCACAACGCCTCCTTTAATAGCGTTTCCATAACGCATCTCCTTATACGCCGAAGAACGACTGGATTACTGTTGCTACCACCACAAGGAAAATACAACTCCCGAACCAGGCTGCCGCCACTTTGCTGGTATCCTGGTCGCCCGCATTCCATTTTTGGTACACCTTCACAGCCCCAATAAGGCCGAGCACTGCGCCAATGGCGTACATCAGGTTACAGCCTGCATCGAAATAACTGCGTACCTGGTCGTTGGCCTCGTTAATACCAGCAAGGCCGTCCTGTGCATTCACATCCTGTACTGTCAATAGTACCGCTACGGTAAGGGCGCAAATGATGCGGCCACTTATCAAAAGTTTCCTTCTCTTTTTCATACTCCATTCCTTTTTCAGATTAGTCAATAAGATAGCAGGGGGATAATGGCAGCCGCATTCCCTCTCTTTCTGTCACGTATTGCCTATCGCACCGGGACGGGCGGGCAAAATCTCCCTGCAATATTTTTAGGTGATTACCAAAGCTGATCCGCTTCTTCCTGTGAGAAAACAAGCCCTTTGGTTTCGCATGTACTTTCAATAAATTCATTGATAGCACCCCGGTATGGCGAATCTTTCAATGAAGTAAATTCTTTTAGGATTAAGCTTAAGTAGCCGGAAAACTCTTTTTTATTAAAGGTATTTTCGCTGGCTTTACCCGCTGCTTCTTTAATACGGTGCATCAGATGGCCTACATCCTGCTGTGTGGTATCCTGCCATTCATTAAAACTTCCGGCAGAGGTAATTTCTTCTTTTGCTTCAATGAAAAAATTTGTACCTGCACTATCAGAAAAGTTATCTTCCGCGCTTTTTTTTCTACTCGTAAGTTTTTTGATTTCGGGTTGGTAGTAACGAAAGAGCACATAACCATACCATAATACTGAAAGGAGGGCAAACAATGTTAAATAACTACCCCATGAAATTCCTGTAAACATACCATTACAATTTATTGTTCGACATCATTTGGATATAGTAAGATGATATCTCAATAATTTCAGTAAGATTTACAGGACAAAGTAAAAGCATAATTAAAAGCCGAACAAGGTACAACTCCAAGTTGTACCCTAAGTTGTACCCCAAAAATCTAATAGTCCCTTATTTTATCTATAATCTTTTGAAGTGCGAGGATAGCTTTTTCCTTATCAGTTTGCTGTGGATGATAGGACTTCGATCTCATTGAGTTAAAAGAAACACGCCCTTGATTAGGAGTAATTATATATTCTGTAGCAGATTTAAATACCTCACTTAGTGATTTGGCTTTTATTAACCTCGTATCATCGGCTCCCCTTAATATCAAACCAATTTGATCAACTGAAAGATTAAATAAAATTGAATGAGCTTTTAAACTGTTATTATTTGCTTCCAAAGGAGGAGCGTTTTTTAAATGGGTAGCAAAGGAAACTTTCTTTTCACGGTACAAAATTTCATTTTTAAACCATCTGGTTATTGAGGTTGTAATGGAAGGATAATTAGAATTCAGTGCAATTCCTTTTTTACAGCGAATCTGCTTAAATTCTTTTAAATAAAAATTTAGATTGTCCAATTGTTCCAAATTATTTTTAAATGAACTGATTCTCTCTGTTATAAGATGTGTAATATAATTTATAAATCTACGGCTGTTGTAGTTCAGGTGCACCAAAAGCTCAATGAGTATATCATAAACTGCACTCTGCCTTTCATATATCTCAAATCTCTCTATTGAGTTCACAAGCTCTTTTTTATAAAATAAATCCCTAAAAGTGACTGTAACTTCTTTCTTGTCGCCCACAAACTTTTGGAGTTTTTCAAAAATAATTTCGATAAGCTGCACATCGGTATTCTGTTTATGTAATAGGTCTGAAATCAATATAAACTTTTGCTGTATCTCATTTTTAGAAACCTGTAAATATGTTAATGGTACCCGTTCATCAAGACTTAAAAAACCAGAAAATCGCAATTCTATAAAGGACAATATTTCATCAAGTGTACTGACCAAAATCCTTGTAAGTTTTGAAAATTCGGGTGGGTATGCATTGCGCTGCTGATTTTCCATAACAATGTCTAAGAGTACAATCAACACAGAATGATATTTCACAATTAATAATCTGATCTGACTTTTCTTATGAAGACTAAATATTGTACTCTTTAATTGAGCCATCACTTTAAGTCCTTCATTTGGAATGGCTTCTTCCATGTCCTGCAATTCCGTTTTGAAAATCGGGCTAAAATGAAGCCTGCGGGGATTAATTGTTATAGAAACAAAATTATCCAGCCACTCTAAAGGATAAGTATCAGCCATGATAGTATCTTAAATTTTATTCAAACGTATTCTGTAAGCAATGGGTGTCTGCTTAGTCCTTTTCTTAAAAAAAGTACTAAAAGACGACGCTGAATCAAAATTCAATTGTTCAGCAATATGGTAAATTGGCAAGGAAACATCTTCTAATAATAATTTCGCATTTGCAATTATAAAATCATCAATGATTTTTTTCGGATTTGTATGTATACGCTGCCTTATAATACGGGTAAGATTACCTGAGGACATGTGCAACTTCCCGGAATAGAAGCTAATATGATGATGTTTTGAGGCATGTTGTTCCACTAAACAATAAAATTTATAAACTATTGTAGTCGTAAAATCTGAATTTATTTCAGCCCCTTTATCAGACAACGCTATAAAGGCACTGATTGTGCATTTAAAAATATGGTAAACTATTGATATTGAAAACCTGTCAGAACCAGAAAACAAATGCATACCCCTAAAAAAATCACGGAACATTTGCTCATCCTGATTTTCAATTGCAAATATACTCAGTTGATTCACGCTCAAAAGAGGGTGAAATACAATATGTGTTGCCCGAAATACTTCATATAGAATGTCCCTGTCATATTTAAGCAGGTAAGCAGAGCCTTTTACCAGCTTAAATGTCGATGATTGCAGCGATTCCGATAAATGTATTATACTTGGGGATATAACCGTATTACATCCTGTAAAGGAATCAATCACAGCTTCACCTATTGAAAGCATTATCATACATGACAAATTACTTTCATTTAAATGCAATATCCCTGGGCGCAATTCTTCAATGGAAATAATATTCATGTGTGTTTTTATTATCAGACATATAAAATGTAACCCCAAATAGATTATTCCATTTGGGGCCATTATTAATTTATTACATCCATCATCAACGCTGTAGCGATAAGATTTGCTGGCTCTTCATTGCCCTGTTCTATAAGGCCAACTACATTGCCTACTGAAAGTTCCCAATCGCGGTCATGTTTCCTCTTTTTACGCCTTTTGTCTGCCTGGTACCGGCACACAGCAGTAACTGCATATACAATTTCCTTTTCATTCTCGGATAGTCTTGTCTGATTTTCTATACCCGACTCCCATAAAACGGAATAGTCGTATAAATCATCGTATTCAGCATTGATTTCGCTGAGTTGATGAATCCCGGAAAAGTAGAATATAAAAGCTTCTTTTAAGGTTGCAGAAACTGATGTCCCATTAATTACATCATTTAATGAAACATCAGTTTCATTATAATTCAATAATTGCTCGTACGTGACTGTAACTGAACCGTAAACATCTTCATTTATAGTTTCAATTATACTGAGGTAAGCAGTATTAAAGGCAAGTTGTTCGTCAAATCCAAGATCCAAGATATCATAATAAGAGCTATACATTGAACCTATCGAATCCCGTGGATTATCTTGATTGGCTGCTTCATTTATGTTTTTGAGAACAGAATTTAATTTGTTCTGGCTTGTAGGTATCTCACCTATCTCACAACATGTTAATATAGGGCTTAAGCATAGTACTAAAACCAAGTGTGTTTTAAAAAGTTTCATTTTGAGATAATTTAAATGTTACTGAAAATTCAGTCCATTTACCCGGGTACAGGACATCTGATTGTCTTGCGTGAATTCAATACAAAACTACTTTTGAATGCTGCACCATCAAAATGTTTAAGTGTTGGTTTCGAGAAAAAAGCACATATTTTTCTCGAAATCAAATATAAACTTTAAGATATTTTCAACATTTATGCATTTCTGTTTTATTATTTTTAAAATGTAAAAAATATATTTCTGCTGTTTCAGTGTCAATTAAAAATTAAATTTAAATACACAACTAATGAAACGGATTACAATTGCAGTAATAATACTGCTGAATAGTTATTACTCATTTTCTCAGGCAAAACCCATATCAGCGGTAGTATCACAAAAAAATTATGAAGAACTTGATGAATTAATTTATAAACATAAGAATACTCAGATAGCCCAGATGTATCTTAAAAAATACCTGGAAAAAGCGAAAAAGGAAAACAATTATCGGGAGCTTGTAAACGGATATAAAAATTACATTTATGAAGTAGCTGAAAATCGTCAAAAAATTTATGCCGATAGCATGATCTATGCGGCAAAAATAACCAAGGACGATGATATTATAGGGTCGGCTTACCTCACTACCGGAATCCTGTATTACTATCGAAAAAACTATAAAACAGCATTCTCATATTATATGAAGTCTGATAGCTGTCTCCTGAAATCTCATGACGATTATTTAAAATATAAATTAAAATACAATATTGCCCTTATAAAATATTACCTGGGATTTTATCATGAAGCAATTAGCCTACTAGAAGATGGACTTGAATATTACAAAAAGGAGAGTACAACAGCCTATCTTGCCAGCCTTCACAGTCTCAGCCTTTGCTATAATAAAACGGGGGATATTGAGCGATCCAGCTCGTTAAATTACCTAGCGCTGAGCGAAAGCAGGAAATCGGGAAATTATAGTATGCTCCCCTACATTGAAAATTCCGAAGCTATAAATGAATTTTACCGAAAAGACTATTCACGTTCAATTAAGGGCTTAAGAAATTCACTAACGTACTTTAAGACAAAGAATGATTTTGCACATCTTTCAGTTACTTATTTTTATTTAGGTAAATGCTTTTGGCAAATAAATGATAAGGATAAAGCAGTCGAATATTTCGGAAAAGTTGATAGTATATATGATTATACTATGTACCTAAGACCCGATCAAAGACAAGCGTATGAACTATTGGCAAGGTATTATAAAGTAAATAACAAACTTGAACTGCGGGTTGAGGTATTAGACAAACTACTTAAAATTGATACGTTACTGACACACAATTACAAATATCTTTCGAATCACATCCGGAAGGAGTATGATACAAAAGAATTAATACTGGAGAAGAAAAAAGACAAATTAAAAATAGCAATCGGAAAATGGGTAATAATAATAGCTTCAGCATGTGTTACTATATTATTTGCTTTGTACTGCTCGAAAACAATCAGGTATCTTAAAAAAAGGCATAATCAGGAACCTAAGGCAAATGAAAATAAACTAAGCCCGGAAGCACAGTCTCAAATTGAGAGAAGTTTAGATCAGTTTGAACAAAGTAAGAAGTTTCTTGAACGGGATGTCAGTGCAAATAATGTAGCAAAAATGCTTGGTACCAATCCAAAATACTTAGCAAAAGCGGTGCAGGCAAGAAATAACCGTAAATATGTGGACTACATAAATGATCTCAAGATTAACTACATTATTGATTTACTACAAAATGACCCCAAGACGCGAAACTATAAAAGCGGAGCGCTGGCAGATGAAGCAGGATTTAGCAGTACTGCAAAATTCTCTAAGGCTTTTCAGGATCGTATGGGAAAATCAATTGCCTCTTATATTGGAGGATTGGTTTAATAGGCAATATATTCATTCAATATATCGCTAAGTTTATTGGCCAATAGGATTTCTCCAAAAATATTGGGCGATATTTCTTTGTAGTATTTGCATTGGATATAATAAATATCAGTGTTATGAACGTTACAAGGCTCTAATAACTTGATTTTAATTTGATGTGTATCTGAATTGTGGCGTAATATAGCATCAAGTAAGTAAACCCGTTCCTTAATCTCTTTTTTGCAATCTATTAATTTCACCTTTTAATGGCTTAAATGTTCAAAAATATTTTAGTTTGTATAGTATGGAAGAACATAATCGACGAACCATTTAGGCGGCGCATCCGTTTTTAATTCCAATGCTCCATTATATACCTCGGCAATGATTACCTGTCTCTTGCCTGAATTATCAAAAAGATATGCCCGGTAGCAATGCGGCAGCATTTTATGAAGTAATCCAAGGGTTCGGAAGTAACGTTCTTGTATTTTATCCCTTGAAACCGGATGCCCTCCTTTCTCTACCCTGTTTGCAACCCTGGATATGTTTACATCGGGATCGTCAATACACACAAAATAAAGATAGGCTTTATAGCCAATGGCTACCAGATCACTAATCTCTTTTATCTTGGAATCATGGCTCATAACCGTTTCAAAACTAAACGTTTTGCCTTGCTGTACCAGTAAGTACCTTACAAAAGCAGCAGTGAAAGACGCTTCATAGCTATGGGATTCCTTAGAACGGTCAACGATACAATTTTCCGCAACCAAAACATCAATAGGATGGTTTGCATGTGCTGCTTTTTCAAGTAAGGTTGATGATGAAGGTAATTTTGAAAATTCTTCGAGGTCATACTGTGTAGCCTTTATACCCAATTCCTTAAGGTCTATGAGTCCTTTGGTAACCAGTATATTTTCGATTTCATCAGCGTTAATAAAAGGCCCTGTATTATAGCGCTTTGAAAATTCGGTAAAAAGGGAACTTTTGCCGGATCCATTTGGACCTGCAAAAATCCGTATTCTTTTATCGGGCATGAAGTATCATTCCTTTAATTAAGGTAATCGGGCTTTCAGGTTGCTCTACCTTTTTAATAATCCGTATGTGCCCGTCGGGCAACTCTTCAACAACATTTCCTTTTTCTATGTAAGTTACCGTAAGGTCTAATGCCTTAGCATGGCGCAGGGCATTTGCAGCAGCTGCCTCCCCGGCTGCCTCCAATGAACGTGTCTGTCCATTATCTTTACGGAATACCATTTTATTCTCTTTCATGCCAACTCTCTATTACATTTACAAAATTAATGAATTTTCTTCTACAGCGACGCGAATAATTTTACATCGACCGCCAAAAATCCAGGCTGATTATTTAAGCTTTTTCAAGGCTCTTATCTCCTGGCGGATACTATTAAGCTGTTCTCTTATGTTTTCCGGAGGCATTTCATAAGGATTAAATTCCTTATTGGTATAACTCCCCGCATACTGCCATATTTCAAGCACATTGAAAAGTTTTACGACATACGGTTCATAATAGGGATTATCCGACACAAGCAGAAGGCTATCTTTTCCCTGTCTCTTTAACCTCTTATAGACAATACCTTCATCTTTGGTCAAAAGCACATAAGCACTATCATCTTTTATTTCCAAAATATTTTCAATGTACCTACCAATAATCCAGTCACCATCACGATGTGGGGGCATGGAATCACCCGTTACGGGCAAAGCCCTGAATTTACCACTCCCCTGCACTGGTAAAGATATGTGTGGCAGGCTTTCTATAAATTCAGGATCGCTGTAGCCACTTAAGTAACCTGCCTGTGCCTTATGCGGGACAATCTCTATAAAGTTGTCTCCGTTCCGGTCAACCGTTATAGGTAAAAGAATACGGTTGTCATCCAATTTTATAAGCCGGTCCATATCAATTTTACGTATGTCTACAGTTAAAAGTAAATCAATACTTATATGATAATATCGCGATAGACGGATAAGGGTCTCATAGGGGGGCTGTGACTTCCCCTGCTCATATTTTGCAAGGTTGTCCCGGCTTATAGCCATTTGCTGTGCCACTGTTTCTTGGGAAAAATCTTTTTTGATCCTGAGATACCTAATATTATCAGAAAATAGAGACATAGATGTTTGGGAATATTTATCCCGACAAATATAAAAAAAATAGGGAATATATATCCTAACTTTGTAATACCGGAAATGACGTTTGGATAATAAGCAAATTATTAATTAAGGAAGAAGTGAAACCCGCAACAGAAAAAATAACACTCGCAAGGCAGCTACAGGCAAAAATCAATGCCCTGCAGGGGTTGGGGAAAGCACCCCATGAGCCTTCCTATAACCTGCTTACGCCTTTTTCAGCAGCCTTTCCGGGCAATACGTTCCCAACCGGGGCAATCCATGAATTTATAAGCTATGAGCCGACCCATGCCGCGGCCACAACAGGCTTTGTCAGTGGGATAATAAGTAAGTTAACTAAAGACGGAGGCTTTTGCCTCTGGGTAGCTGGCGGCATGAAAATGTACCCTGCAGGGTTGAAACATTTCGGGCTAGAACCCAACCAGATTGTGTTTATCCATATTACGCGACCAAAAGAAGCGCTTTGGATCATTGAGGAAGCCCTGAAGTGTGAAGCGTTTACTGCCGTAATTGGGGAAGTGCGGGAACTCAGTTTCACCGATTCCAGAAGGCTGCAATTGGTTGTGGAAAACAGCGGGGTAACCGGTTTTATACACCGCTATTGCCCAGTATCGGAAAATGCGGTGGCGTGTACCAGCAGATGGAAAATTATACCATTGCCCAGTACCATTACCGATAATTTACCTGGTGTAGGATACAGTGCCTGGGACGTCCAACTGGTAAAAGTGCGTAACGGCAGGCCACATGCCTGGCAGGTCACCTGGCAGGACAACCGTTTTAATATTATCAAACAACAGGATTTTACCCTATCCCTAAATCAAAGCCGTACCGGATAATGCCTCGCTATATGTCCATATCGTTTCCTTACCTGCTCACAGATTATGTGGCGCGGAAACAGCCTGAATTCAAAGGAAAGTCTTTCGTTATGGCCTCACGCCAGCGTGGACGTATGGTAATTGACGCCGTAAACCCTGCCGCTGCAAAAAAGGGTATCGGGGTGGGTATGGTACTGGCAGATTGCAAGGCAATATTCCCGGAACTGGATATGGTGGACACTGAACCCCGAAGGGCTGAAAAGCTCTTAAAGGCACTTGCTGAATGGTGCATTAAATATACGCCTGTTGCCGGGGTTGACCTGCCTGATGGTGTGATTCTGGATATTAGTGGCTGTGCCCACCTTTGGGGTGGTGAGGCCGCTTATCTTACACATATCCAGGAGATGCTTTCAGGTTATGGATATACCGCAAGTCTGGCCATAGCTGATACGATAAGCGCAGCTTGGGCTATGGCACATTATGGTAGCATTTCAATTGTTGCCCGTGGGCAGCAACAGCAGGCATTACAGCCTTTACCGCCTGCAGCACTGCGCCTGGAAACTAATATACTGGCGCGGCTTCAAAAGCTGGGGATGCGTACTATTGGCAGTTTTATGGATATAGCACCTTCAGCGCTCCGTAGGCGCTTCGGTGCTGAACTCCCAAAAAGGTTAGCCCAGGCACTGGGAACGGAACTAGAATGGATAACACCTGTGCAACCTGTAGAGCCCTATCAGGAACGGCTTACAAGCATGGAACCTATTTCCTCAGCGGCTGGTATTACCATTGCCCTGCAACAGCTTCTGGAGACACTTTGCCTCAGGCTGGAATCAGAAGGCCTTGGATTGCGTAATGCGCATTTAAAATGTTACCGTACAGATGGTATGCTACAGCAGATTGAAATCGGGACAAGCCATCCTTCATGCAATGTTTCCCATCTCTTTAAGCTTTTCGAGCATAAAATAGCGACACTACAGCCCGAACTTGGCTTTGAAGTCTTCATCCTGGAAGCATTAAAGGTAGAGCCGGTAACTGACGTGCAGGCCGCCATCTGGCGTGCGGCTTCCCAAAACGACCGTAAGGTGGCGGAACTGATGGACCGCGTGACCGCAAAGATAGGTTCCGGTGCCGTCAGCCGTTACCTGCCTGCTGAGCACCATTGGCCCGAGCGTGCCATTAAAAAAGCTTCACCTTTATGGGAAAAGCAAGCTACGGAATGGCGTACCGACCTGCCGCGCCCCGTGCATTTGCTCCCTGTCCCGGAAGCTATCGCTGTAACGGCATTGTTGCCCGATTATCCCCCTATGCTTTTCCGCCACAAAGGGACACGGCATACCGTGGTTAAAGCCGACGGCCCTGAACGCATTGAACAGGAATGGTGGCTCTCTGATGGCCTGTACAGGGATTATTATATCGTTGAAGATGAAAACGGCGCGCGATACTGGCTGTTCCGGTCCGGGCCTTACGATGGCGACCAGCCCCAGTGGTTTTTACACGGATATTTTGCATGAGTTATACCGAATTACATATAACTTCTAATTTCAGTTTCCTGCGTGGCGGCTCGCATCCCGAAGAACTCGTGGGGCAGGCTGCCGCATTGGGCTACACTGAAATAGCAATTACAGATTGTAATACACTTGCCGGGATAGTACGCGCACATGTAGCAGCTAAAAACGCAGGGATGCGGCTTATTGTGGGATGCAGGCTCGACCTGTTAGATGGTCCGCCATTGCTTGCTTACCCAACAAATAAGGATGCTTACGCAAGGTTGTCAGGATTACTCTCTACTGGCAACCTGCGCACTGAAAAAGGACAGTGCCGTATCTATAAAGCCGATGTGTACAAATATGCAGAAGGCATGCGGTTTATTGCCCTGCCACCACTTTCGCTCAATGAAGCTTTTGATTTTGAGGATGGTTTCAAAACAGCGCTTCAGGAATATAAGGAGCATTTGGGAAATTCATTATATCTCGGCATGAGCCGCTCCTACCAGGCTAACGATAATAAACGGTTGTACCGCCTGGCACAGTTGTCGGAACGTTTGGGAATCAAATTAGCCGCAACAAATGATGTGCACTACCACAGTCTGGAACGCAGGCAATTGCAGGATGTACTTACCTGCATCCGTGAAAAATGCACCATACATTCGGCAGGTTTCCGCCTGCATCAAAATGCCGAGCGTTACTTAAAACCTGCCGATGAGATGCAGCGCCTTTTCCGGCAGTACCCCCAAGCCCTCGAAGCTACCCGCGAAATAACCGATGCCTGCCAGTTTTCCTTGGATAGCCTTACCTATATTTACCCTGAAGAGATCACTACCGGTGGGCGCACCCCACAGCAGGAACTCGAAAGGCTTGCCTGGGAAGGTGCCCATGAAAAATTCCCCTTGGGTATCCCTGAAAAGGTAGCCGAAACCATCCGTTATGAACTGGAATTTATGGCAAGTAAAAACTACGCTTCGTATTTCCTTACCGTATATGACTTTGTACGCTTTGCCCGAAGCCGTGATATCCTCTGCCAGGGGCGTGGCTCGGCCGCTAATTCCGTGGTTTGCTACTGCCTTGGGGTTACTTCTGTTGACCCATCCAAATTCAAGGTACTGTTTGCCCGCTTTATGTCCGATGCCCGTGACGAACCGCCCGATATTGACGTGGACTTTGAGCACGAACGCCGTGAGGAAGTCATCCAGTACATTTATGAGCGTTACGGGCGTGACCGTGCTGCTATCGTGGCTACCGTTACACAGGTACACTGGCGGGGCGCCATACGCGATGTAGCTAAAGCAATGGGGTTATCCACCGATGCGGTGGACCGGCTTGCCGGTTCTATTGCAGAGTTCCGTGATGAACTGGATAGTGGGCGCATTACCTCGGAAGGCTTTAACCTTGCCGACCCACACCTGATGAAAACATTACAGCTCACAAGGGAATTCGTTGGCTTTCCCCGTCAGCTTGGCCAGCACACCGGAGGGTTTATCATTACCCGTGACCGGCTTTCGGATCTGTGTCCAATCCTCAATGCGCGTATGGAAGAGCGTACCAACATCGAATGGAACAAAGATGATATTGAGGCGCTCGGGTTTCTAAAGGTAGATGTACTGGCTTTGGGAATGCTTACCTGTATCCGTAAGGCCTTTGACCTGTGCAAGCAGCACTACGGCAAAGCCTACACACTTGCCGAAATCAATAAAACCGAAGACCCTGCCGTGTACGAGATGATCAGCCATGCCGATACGTTGGGTGTATTCCAGATTGAGAGCCGCGCACAGATGTCTATGTTGCCACGTTTAAAGCCCAGGTGTTTTTATGATTTGGTAATCGAGGTAGCCATTGTACGCCCGGGGCCAATACAAGGCGACATGGTACATCCTTATCTGCGCAGGCGTGACGGCATTGACCCTGTGGAGTATCCTTCAGAGGAACTTAAAGAAATATTAGGACGTACCCTTGGTGTACCGCTGTTCCAGGAGCAGGCTATGGAAATTGCCATCGTAGCTGCCGGATTTACTCCCGCTGAAGCCGACGGCCTGCGCCGCAGCATGGCAACCTTTAAGGCCAAGGGTAAGGTCAGCGACTGGGAGAAGAAACTGGTAGCGGGCATGATGGCCAAAGGTTACGAAGAAACCTTTGCGCGCCGGGTATTTCGGCAACTCGAAGGTTTTGGTTCCTACGGTTTTCCGGAAAGCCATGCGGCCAGCTTTGCGCTTTTGGTCTATGTGTCCTCATATATCAAATGTTACTACCCCGATGTGTTTGCAGCCGCATTGCTCAACAGTATGCCCATGGGTTTTTACCAGCCGGCACAGATTGTCATCGATGCACGCAGGCACGGTGTAAACGTGCTTCCAGTGGATATAAACTACTCATCATGGGATAATACCTTAGAAAAAAAGTCCGGGAAATATCACGCCTTACGTTTGGGTTTCAGGCAGGTTAAGGGATTACCTGCTGAAGACATGGAATTGCTGATGGCAGTACGGCAAAACGGTTTTAAGCAGTTACACTCAATCCTGGATGCTGGTGTTTCCTTGTTTGCACTCGAAAAACTGGCTGATGCCGATGCCTTCCGTTCCATCGGCCTGGACCGCAGGCAGGCACTTTGGGAAGTATCCGCCTTATCGGACAGCCCTATCGGCATGTTTGAGGGGCAGCCTTCAGCAAGCACCACGGAAGGGCAATTGGAACTTCCGCTATTAACCAATGCCGAGCATGTGGTAGAAGATTATGCCAGCACAGGGTTGTCGTTAAAGGCGCATCCCGTAAGTTTCGTACGTTCTCAACTCTATAGCATGAGGGTAATGCCAACAGCAAGCCTCCCAAAGATGGCAAACGGTGATATGGTGAGCGTTGCCGGACTGGTCACCGTACGCCAAAGGCCCGGAACCGCCAAGGGAGTTATTTTTGTGACTATTGAAGATGAGACCGGCTTTGCCAACCTGGTGGTATGGGGTAAGGTGTTTGAAACCTATCGCCGCGATATTGTACAGGCACGCCTGCTCATGGTGCAGGGTAAGGTACAAATTGAAGGTGAAGTTATTCACGTCATCGCAAATTCGTGTTATAACCTTTCTTATCTGCTAAAGAATATGACGGACAGCGATAAGGATGCTACACTATCAACACGCTCTCGTTCTGACGAAAAGGCCCCTGAAGAAGTGTTTCATAAGGGACGGAATTTCAGGTAAATGGCACATGGATTGCAACAGGACATCAGGATTAACGATCCAAATTATTTAAAATGAAGAAAATCGAATACGCCATTGTAGATATCGAAACTACCGGAGGTAGCGCACACGGAAGCCGTATCACCGAAATTGCAATCATCATCCACGACGGGCTAAATGTCATTGACCGTTTTGAAAGCCTCGTAAACCCTCAAAAAGAAATACCGTTGCCCATTTTTGCGCTTACCGGTATCAATAACGAGATGGTTAAAGATGCCCCTATCTTTGACGATATTGCCGAAAAAGTACTGGGCCTGCTCTCAGGCCGTATCTTCGTGGCACACAATGTGAATTTTGACCATTCCTTTGTACGCCATGAACTCGAAGAAGCAGGGTTTAAATGGGATACACGGAAACTTTGTACCGTACGGATCGCCCGAAAAATAAAACCCGGGTTGCCTTCCTATAGCCTTGGAAACCTTTGCCGCTCCCTGGATATCCCACTGTTGCAAGCACACCGTGCCGGGGGTGATGCAGATGCCACAGCAATCCTGTTTGGCTTGCTTATGGAATGGGATACAGAAGGCGAGATTGCAAAAATGATTAAAAAAAATGCCTGGGACCAACGCCTTCCTCCCCATCTTCCACCCGGGGATTTTGAGCAGCTTCCCGAGAAACCTGGGGTATATTATTTTTATAATGCTGTAAAAACGGTAGTATATATCGGGAAAGCCAAGAATATCAAAAAGCGGGTTGCACAACACTTTTCAGGGCATAAAATTACCCCGCAACGCCAAGATTTCATGCGGGACATCTACTCTATTTCATATGAGGTATGTGGTACTGAGTTTATCGCACTGCTGCTGGAATGCTGTGAGATAAAGAAATTATGGCCCGCCCACAACAGGGCTTTAAAAAAATTTGACTCCAGGTTCGGATTATATCAGTACGAGGCCCGTAACGGCTATAAGTACCTGGCTATAGGTAAAATTTACAAGCATCAAAGTTATATCGAAATGTTCCATTCCCTAAATGATGCCGTAAACCTGCTGTTAAAACTATCCGGACAGTTCGGAATTGACCCCAGGTTCTGCCATTATGGTACCAATGATGAAGTCCTGCACAGGCCCAAGCCTGATAATCTGCCGGAAGTATCACAACATAACAACTCCGTAGCCCCGGCCCTGGCTTTTCTTTCTGACGGGAGGCTTAGTTTTGCAATTATTGACAAAGGCAGGGATGGGGACGAACACAGCTGTCTTTGGGTTGAAAAAGGGCATTTTTACGGAATGGGATATATTCCAACCGATATCGCCCTCACAGATGCAAAAGAAGTAAAGGAGTATGTAATGCCTTATAAAAGCAATCTATATATAATGCAATTGATAGGGGCTTATGTCGAAAAATACCCGTCTAAGGTTATCCGCCATATACCTTGAAATAACAAAATATCAGCGCAAAACCAATCCCAATAGCCCAGCCACTTTATCGGGGTCAATATCATTATAATCAGTGATGTAAAAATCACAAGGCGGCAGTTCTTCTTTTGAATGGGAACTCAAGACACCAACAACTTTCATTCCTGCATTTATTGCAGCTGAAACCCCGGAATAGGAATCTTCAAATACTAGGCAGTCTGCAGGCGTTAAGCCCAAACGCGCTGCCGTTTTCAGGTACACCTCCGGAGAGGGCTTATGGGAAGCCACATCCTCGCTTGACATAAGCGATTCCATTTTACCGCTGATATTGAGCCCGTCGAGGATAAGGTCAAGGTTCGCGCGGGGTGCTGAAGTTGCCACCCCCGTTAGTATATTTTGTGCTTTAAGATTTTCTAAGAACTCTAAATAGTGCGGCAGGGGTGTTATTGCCGTTTGATAGATGGTACGGAACAAAGACTCCTTTTCTTCCTCCAACAATAACAACTCCTCCCCTTCGATTAGGCGCTTAAAAAAATGCGACATGATATAGCTGTTGTGCTTGCCGTACATATGGGCTTCAAACTCAGCCTCAGAATAAGGGATTTGATACTTATCGAAAAAAGCCTCAAACGCTTTTTTATGAAAAGGGTTGGTATGGCAAATAACGCCATCCATATCAAAAATTACGCCTATTGTTCTCATGTCTTGGATGTATTGCGCGGCAAATATAACGCTTTTACAGGTTCTTACCCTAGTTTTTGAACTGTGCCATTCCAATACATTTTATGTGGATTTCCTTACGCGTAATTCAGGTGCGAATTATAATAATTTGCTTTGATGCGCTCTTGTGCCTTTTCTATAACAGCGTTGTACTTTCCGCCCCGTTGCTGTAGTGTTTCAATAGCTATTGAAACAACCAGCTGTTCGCGCGAGACATTTTTCGGCAAGGGCAATGCCATACTAAATTTATTGTCTTTTTTTACTTTCGGGGCAACCTGCGAAGGCCCGGGGACCGGCTGTCCATATTGCTTGATCTTTTCCTCCAGTTTTGTAACCCGGTCCGAATAAATTTCATCCTTCTTTAGATATTCTTCCAAAGTCAGTGTATTATTGGCAAGGGCATCGACCAGTGCCGCCTGTAGTTTTTTAAACTGTAGTAACGCTTGGGTGTCAATGAGTATTATACTGATGGCAACCCCGGCTAAAAGATCCCTTTCGCTGCTCATAACTTTATAGAATACAATCGTGGAAGTAACCGATTCCTCACCGAAAGTTTCTTTCTCTTTCATATTTACTGAGGCAGCCGATATAAATGCAAAGAGTCCCGGCTGGAGGCGGTTTTTGGAGAACGTGAGGCTGGTAGCCGATGAAGAGGATGTCTTTGCAGCCTCGGCAATCGAGCTAACAAGCCCCGAATACGCATCAATGGAATCATCTTTCAGTAAGGCTTCCGCCAGCTGCAGCCCGTACGAGGCCGCAATGGCTTCTAAGGAATGTTTAACCACCTCGACAATTTTATCCAGGCTGAATTCAGAGGTGTACTCCGTCTTTATGTAGTCATTGTAGTCTATTTCAATTGCATCGGTTATATTGGAATTTTTCAAATGCTTTTCTACATTTTCTTCAAAGATAGTTTTATATTCATCTCTTTGTGCACTTATGTTGCTCAGGAGCCTGTCCAATTGGTCTTTGGCGGCAATCGATTTATCAACAACACGTGCTACGGAAGCGGTTCTACAGGCCATGATTTCTGGTTTTGAAGGTTAATAGTGTATAGGATATTCATATACAATACCGTATACCATGATAAATATATAACAATCAGTATTTTAAAAAAATACCCACTAATAGGTATTTTTTTAAATGCTGTAGTGATTTGAAGGTTTTGAAAGCAAAGCCAAAAGCCCTTTTGCAGGCTTATTTTGGGTGCCCGGGCGCGCACTTCGTTGTATCTTTTCCTGCGGAAAAGGATGCCACTGCGGTCGCTCGCACATAACGATACAGGACAATTTACCTGACTAACGCTGCCTTTTAAGATGACCTATCCCAATAGCAATATATCTTGACAAAAAAAGTTACTTGCAGTCGAACCCTCTCACATCAAAATCCTGCTCGGTGAGTAACGCGGTGCTCTTCTTTTTATTAAACTCTGAAATATTTGACCTGCAAATCATGTAGTTGACTGCAACCACGGACTCATCTATAATTACCTCGGGATATTCAGGATATTTTTCGCCCATTTGTTCCTTATCATAAACACCCGTTTGGTATCGTAGCCGGATAGAATCCAACATTTTATTTTTATGTAAAACTTCTAATACCTCCCTGGCAAGAGGTTTTCCGGGGTCATTCCAGATGTATAACTTATTTTGATAGTAGAGATAATTTGTTGGAAAATGCTTAGGATAAGCCCCTATAGTATCCTTGGAAGTCAAGGAATAAACATTTCTTTGCGGCTTGATTGCTATGTTGTAGAATTGCGAATTTTTAGCACTACTGTCGATGACTTCAAAAACATCAGATTTTCTAACCGTACTTTTTTGTGTTTTATTATAATCGATTATAATATTTCTTATAGCATCATTAGTACCTCCAACAGCTATCAAGGTGTCTTTAACGGGCTTACAGGAGCAGACGACTAACCCAAATAATATTAAAGCATAAATTGGTCTCATTTTTTTAGATTTAAAAAGGATGTTTACCCCTATTATTAATAATGTAATGTGGAATATCAGCTGAAGCTCGATGATTCATATCTTCGCTTGACGGTGAATTTGGTTGCCTTCCAGACAATTCTTCTTCCCTATAAAGATGTGTATGAAAATGATTTTTAGCAAAACTATTTTCATAAAGAAAGTTTGCATCACCTTGATAAGCTCCACGGTTCAAATCCACCAACGGAATTCTTTCATTCTCATCATAAGGTCTATCTCGAGCTTCTGTAGATGTATTATCATCTGTTTTCCAAATCAAAATATTTGTGATATTATTACCTCTCTCATTTCCTAAAGCGTAGCCGGACACCTCTTGTCTTAGTGCTTTGGCCCCCTCTAATATAAAATTCTCTACCTCTGCCGTGGTCGGCTGACGTGTTCCGTTTCCATTTATACCATTTACAGCTATAACATTATTCTGAGTTTTAAAATTCATTCTATCATGGAGAATCCCTTTTGCTATATTAGTCATATGAGTTTTTATATTTCCATGTCGATCGGTTTTTAGGATATATTCTCCATGTCGTTTTTTATATTTAGCAATGATGTCCAGTCCTTCCCTCTCCTCCATTAATATCAATTCGCCAGTTCGACTATCATACCTGTAAATGTCTCTTCCGTCAATGTCATGATATATCAATGGAGAATCAGCTGCATATGCATACGGATTAATACCAATATATTTCTCTGCAAGCGGATCAATGTTAATCCATCTTCCCAGTGCAGGGTCATTATTACGTGCGCCATAGTCGTATAAGTTAAGCCCCAGCTCGTCTTGCAGCTCCTTGCCGTTGTACTTATAATTATGGGATAGTTTACCTGTAGGCGTTATGGGCGGATATAACTCCAATTCCCCGTCAATATCTTGAAACTCTAAATAGTCCATATTATAGTTGGCATGCTTTAGCCCAAAGGGATAATAATGAGTTTCCTCCTTAATAACTACTGTACCTGCCGTTTTCCCCGCCGTAAAGTTCATTCTTACATTGCCCAGGTGATCCTTATATTGGAATACGTAACTATAGGCCGGATTACCATTAACCATTGTCATTTCAACATATCCTTCTTCAGTAGGAAAAAACTGAAGCACCCCTCCTTTGTATTGGTAACCATCAATATAGTCTACCTCCATAGTTACATCACTTCCGTTAATAGTCTGGACAACTTTCTTTTTTACTTTTTGTCCCGCCGCATTATAAAGGTAAGATATCAGGTTATTGCCCCCAAAAGAAATTTCAACCGGGAGGTTGAAGTGATTGTATTTAATATTACTGGTTATGCCTTTATTTTTGTCTTTCTGTAGGTTACCATTTATATCGTAATCATAATCATCGCCAGCGGTATTCAAATCATTAAATCCCTGTGGGCTCATGCTGCTATCCGATACCTTCATTAGCTTATTGCTATTTGAAGCGTAAGTATATGCAAGGTCGTCAATTTCAATAGCAGTCGCAGGATCATCAAAGCCACCGGTGCGGACCATCCGTGTAATGTTGCCATTTTTATCGTAATAAGCTGTTTCATTATAGCTGTTTGTAGGTACAGTTGACTCCTCAGGTTTTTGATAAAATGCATCACTAAGACGGTTCAGATTATCGTATCTGTAACTGTATTTACGTTGCACATCATCACTATAGCTGCGCCACCGGGTCTCTGAGATATTGCCGTTATAAAGTTGTGTTATTACCCCGTCCAGGTCATCCTCCACCAAATTATAGGAAATACCAAATGTAAATAGATCGATTGGTATTGTAGCATAGCCCGCCTCCCCAAAGAAAACACCGCCTTTGTTAATGGCCGTCAGCCACCCCCTCATATTGTAATCATAATCTATTTTCTGTAATGAATTTGAAAGAACACCATTTCCCCCAACGAATTTGGTTTTCAACTGCCCGGTCTCCGTATATACGTTAGACGTTATGAGTTGCGGGGAAAGGTTGTTGATTTTATGCATAGTACTCAACGGCCTGCGCTGCGAAGTATAGGCATAATCTTTACGGACTGTCAGCGGATTTGGTTCGTTTTGGCGCTTATGTGTCTGTATTAAATAAAGCATTGCGCCATCGAAGTCAAATTTTCTATCCGTTTGCGTAAATCCTCCGAGGTAATTGCTTTTCCGTTCACGGATAGGCCTCGCTTTGGCATCATAGAAAATATAAGAAACTTCGCTTGCCGGGATTCCCGTTTGCGGAATACGTACCCACGAGCCTGTCGCAAGTCCTTTGACATTAACCAATACGTTTTGGCTTTCAATAGTTGTTGAAGCAGTTGGTGGCGAAGGTGCACCAGACCATAGGTAATCATCATAATAATTAATCGTGAGCAGTGTCATCGAAGAGGGAAAGTTAACCGTATAGCTTATTTGTGTATTATCCAAAGATACAGGGGAGGTTGAACGCGACACTGTTGCGAAAGCCTGTTCTTGTAAAAGCTTTCGTCCAGAGGAGGTAAAAGCATAGTTTGACGATGTATACCATCCGGTATATGCAATCCTTTTGAAAGCATCATACTTTGTAACCATCCATCCCTGTTCGCCAGTATTACCCGCACTACCTCCAAATGGAGTTATTGATGGCCCCGTTGCAACAACTTGGTTAAAATTGTCGTAGATGATATATTCCCATTGCTTTCCGGGTAGTTTCTTTTCTACCATCCGGTTTCGGCTGTCGTATTTATATTGATAACCGAGTTCGTTGACATAAGTAATACTTCCTCCAGCTTTCGGAGGTAAAACGTAGGTAAGGTTTCCAAACTGGTCGTAAACATAGTATGTATCAAGTGTTTCGTAAATAACGATCTGCAGATCCGCATCAAATTCCGGAAGTTTTTTATTAAAGGTCCGTTTTAAAACAATTTGCCCTTCCTTATTCCTGAACTCTTCAACAGTATTTAATTTGCCCGAGACCACTGTACCCATAGAAATCGCAGAAGCCTTATTCTCATCTTGTGTAATTGTTTTAGTCAGTTCACCTATACTATAATTTCCATCATTTACAAATGAGGTATTGTAAATTTTATTAGCGGAATCCCATGTTGCCAAAGCGCGTAACTTTTTTACTTCTGTAGAGGTTGAATTCGTAGTATAGGCAAATTTTATCGTATGATCAACGTAGTCATTACTACTACCCGTCAGTGGTATTCCCTGCCAGTCGATATCCGGAGCTGATTTCTTAAGCACCCTGCTTAAAGGCGATGATTCATAAAAAAAAGTGCTATAGCCGTATGGATTGCCAAATGTGTTAAAGTAGTAGTTAGTTGTATTTGTTCGTCCGGAAGGCACAAAATCTAAATTTGAGCCAGTGCCAGGAAATGAAAGGTAATTAGTTGCCTGACGGCCTTGCGTGTCATATTCAAAATGGGTAACCAGGTCAGTACCTCCTGCCGCAAATTTTCCTTTCACTCGTTGACAGGGCCTGCCTAATCCGTCGTAATAAACTACGTCTACTAATGCTTTTGTAACATCACTGGTTGTTGTACCTTCTTTATATTTATAAGATTTAACATAGTTTTCCGTCGCCGTTTGAGCGTACAAAAAAAACGGAAGCACCAGTAGAATTGCCAGATGTTTCATAAATCAGGGTTTATAATTATAAAAGTATTCTGACATGAATTTATAGTCATTGTCCTTAACTACATTCAACCGGTTAAGACTGTCATAGCCGTAAAATACAGTTTGCCCCTTAGCATCAGTAGTGGAGGTAATGCCAACAAGCGGTTTAAATGTAAAAGAGGTAACCATCGCGTTAGGTAGACTGCTTCTTATTGCCTGCAGAGAATTCCGCAGGGCGAGATCGTCTGTGCCAAGTGACGCATTTTTGGCGGTAGTGATAAGGCTTGAAGATATGCCTGGATAGGTACTGTTTTCTATTTTTGCAATGGGTAACAAATTTTTATACCCCCAGACAATAGCTGTATGCGGACCTTCGAATTCAGAAAATTCTTGTAAGTTACCCTTATCACCATAATTGTAAAACTGAACAGTATTAAAAAAATCTCCATCGCCTTTTGCACTCCAAACCACTTCCGGTAGGTATAAAGAGTTTCCCCAATTCTTGAATCCGGTTACCTCCCTACTGATGGTCTGTGAACCACTTACTACTATTTTCTCAATAACGGAGGTCGTATAGTTTTGGGAAGCCAAAGTTGATATAATTCCCTGTTGGATTGCTGTTAGTTGTAAAAAATCTGGCATTGCTTCTCCAACGGGATAATAAAACTTCTCAATTATATTCCCACCGCCACTTGTTGAGGAAGTCTTGGATTTAAGATTGTAGTAATAAGAGTAACTATTTGAAGTGTCATACTCAAATACAGTTGTGTTTTGCACAGTACCTGCAGGAAATATTGTTTTATGTATTATAGTGCTAATATGTTCACTCTCGATAAACAGCGCAGTATAATCAGCTGCAAATGCCAAATACGAATAACCACTGCAAACGTGCGCGTTCAGATAGTCCCCCGCGCCGCCGCCAGCGTAGGAAAGATGCTGGGACACCACCATTTCCAATATACTGGGATTATACGTCTCATAATTATACTCTTTTTCTTCAACAGCAACGTTTGCGCTGTTCTTTACCGTTTCCTTCATTAGTCTTGGTCCATTAAAGCCCCGTATAGCAAGATATATATAATTATAAGTACTGCTGTTAAAGTTCAGTTCTGCAGGATTATACGAATAATTATATATGATTTTGCCGTTTCCTGTTCCGGTATATTCAGCAACTTCATTATACCAAACCTCCGGGACAAAACCTAAAGAAGGCCTCCGGCTTGAACTCGATACTATCCTTTCCCTATAATCTTGACAGGTACTTCCGCCACCTGGCGTAGCTTGTGTGATTTTCGCAATAAATGATATGTTATCATATGGTGTATCAGAGCTAAGGGAACCCAATCCCGATTCGTTAATGCCGTATTTATATGTCTTCGTTATAGTGTTTGCCCCGGTAGGGTCGTATGTATCAATGCGCTGTATCCTCAACCCAAAACCAATATTTTGGCTGCCATTGTACGTAAATTTATGCGGCTCATAGGTAAAACCCGTATAGCCTTTTGTGGGATAAATTATCTTTTTTAATATGCGGGCCTGCATTTTTGTAGCCACTGGTGAACGGTCGGCATTGCCAACTGTGACATTAAATGTCCCTGTTGTACCCCCATAATCTGCCTGTAGTATGACACTAGGCACCAGTGATGTATTTGGCTTACCGTTGAAGTAGCCAAAATAATCCTGGCCCAAAGGATTTCCCGTCACAGATTGCTGGTCATACTCAAACTGATAAATTCCATCAGCACCAGTATCAATCGAAATAAGCTGGTCGTTTTGCCTTTCAAATACTATATCTTTTACCTCGGTGTTTGATTGGTTGAATACCTTAATATTTTCCAATTTGTATGTTGAATTATAACTAAAGCTTATTTTTTCTCCTGAAGAAAAAGAGATATCTTTTATATTACATCTACCGTATAAATCCGCCCATGCACTTTGAACCCCGCTGATATATAAGTTTGTAAATTGCCATTGCCCGATAGTCATATAAGCATAATGATCCGTAGTAGTGTATCCTGAGTTAGGTATATCATTAATTGTTATAAATTGGTTGGAGGGGTAAAAGGCCGCATTACCCGCCCATTCATAGGTAAAAAATATCGTGTTTTCAGCACCGGGTGGATCAATTTCCCGGAGCATCCAACTTGTTGTTGCAGAACCCATCGATTCAGTATATATTCCTCCGGTTCCATTAGAGACCGCAGAGCCGAATTTATAGACGACACCTTTATCATCGATCACGTCAAACGCATAAAACTGGCTTTGAGAATATGAAGGGAAATGAGGGATTATTTTTAAAGGCTGGGAAGGTATGGTAACCGGTGTGAGTACTCCGTTTTTCCATTGTAAGACAAATGCTGTACTAATTGTCGGCAAATGGATAGTAAAAATGTCGTATTGCCCATCATATAAAGCCGATTCAACATTAAGGTTTGATCCGCGTGGGGCGAAATTGAATAAATATTCAGTACTCGCATTGGTCATATTTTGGATATTATTTGTTGGGGAAATATCATCCGGGTTACCCATGATGGTACGGGAAATCCTAAATCCTGGATATAGTGACCACCCCAATCCCACGGGGCCTATAACCTGATTCACTTTAATGCCAGAGGCATCGTACTTTAAAGATATAGGAAGTGACATCCCATATCCGTTAAATGTGTAAAGAGGCACCTCAATGTTTGGCTGGCCTGTTGCTGTGGAGACAGATTGTCCCATGAATTTCTGAAATTGGAAGGATTCGGGAGAAGGAGGGATTATTTTTTTATAATCCTGGCCATGTAGCAGAGAAAACAATAATACCGTAGTAATGGTGTAGAGGATTTTCATAATTTGTTGGTTTAGTTGTTACCCTTAATTATTTTAACAGAATCAGTTCCCTTATCCGTTTTGACTTCCACAATGTAAACACCTTCTGGGTAAGTGTTCATTTCTAACGGAATTGTTCTGCTATGTACTTCAAATGATTGCAATCGCCTTCCCGCGAGATCAAACAGGTTTAGCGTGCCGGTAGAAAAATCAAACCCGACAATGATATTTGTAAATTGCACTGCGGGATTAGGAATAGCTTCAAGCATTTTCTTTTTGTTGATTTCCTTTTTTGTACGGTCTTTTAACTTTACCGCCCAAAAATCGTTTTTACCATTCGCGGTATTACGGTCTTTTGAGACCGTGCCTTTTGCCGTACCTAATAAAAGATATCCTCCATCGCGGGTTTCTATTAGTTTTTTCAGAATGTCTTCATCGGCGCTTCCTACTGTTTTTCTCCAAAATTCCTCCCCGTCTCTGTCTAGTTTTAAAACTACATAGTCATTAATATTTCTATTGTCTTTTCTATTTTTCCCCGTCACTTCACTTCTTGCGGTACCGCCGAGTAAAATAGAACCATCTATACCTTCTTTCATAGAGCTTAGTATATCGGCCTTACCAATATCATAGCTTTGTTGCCATAAAATTTCACCTTCACCATCCAGTCGTAAAACCCAAAAATCAGTGCCATTTTTACTGTTTATCGTCTTACTGCCCGATGCGATTGAATTGGAACTTCCCCCTACGATAAATCCGCCAGCAGTGAGTTCCTGAATGGCGTACAAATGGTCATCTTTTTCACCACCATATGTTTTTTGCCATTCAATACCGCCATTCTTGTTAAGCTTTAATATCCAATAGTCTCCTGCTCCAAATCCTTCCGACATCTTATCAGTTGAGGCCTTCGAGTTAGAATATCCACCAACGATATATCCACCATCATGGGTTTGTGAAATACTTTCCAGAAAATCAAGATGTTCTCCGCCCAATGTACATTGCCAGGTTATATTCCCCTTTTCATCAAGTTTTATTATCCAGTAGTCGAGATTTCCCTTCCCATTTTCCCATTTTCCGTTGGGTGTATGTGTTTTGCCAGGATTATTTGAAGATGAAGAAGCACCTATAATAAATCCTCCATCCCGTGTTTGAAAAATACTCTTAATTTTCTCTTGCCCGCTGCCCCCAATTGTTTTTTGCCACTCCTCATTTCCTTTAGCATTTAATTTTAATATCCAGATATCGTCGTTTCCAAACGATATATCTTTTTTGTCAAGACCCACAGAAGAATTAGAGGTGCCTCCTAAAATAAATCCTCCGTCGTTAGTATTAGAAATGCTATGTAAGATATCTGTACCGTAGCCCCCAAAAGACCTTTGCCAATCAAGATCTCCTGATTCACTCATTTTCCATATCCAATAATCAAGGTCTCCATTGCTATCCTGTGTCTTGTTTCCACTTTTTCCACTTAATGAACTTCCGGCTAAAATGAATCCATAATCAGCAGTGGGTTCCGCATCAAAAAAATAATCGGATTGTCTACCCCCATATGATTTCTCCCAAATAATTTCTTGACCCGATAAGTACAGAGGAAGGGTACACATGATAACAAAATAAAAAATAGGATTTCGTATTGCAGCCATAAGTAAGAAGTTTATTTTAACAGATAAATGACTGTTATAAAAATATATAAAAACCCAATATCAAATAATTTAACACGAATTATATCTATAAACTATAAGTCATATTAAATAAACCATAGACCAAAAATATAGTAAATACGCTTCTTCAAATGTAAACTGAATCAAAAAGGTATATATAAACAACTCTCAATTTAACTTTTCCTAGATATCTATCTTAGTATAAAAGTAATATGCATATCTGTAATAAGTACAATCAGGAAGGTATCTTACAGAAGTCACTCTAGCTGTGTTCGATAGCGGTCACATGACATTCTCGAAGATACTCGGCTACCCCTGTCAGTTTAAACTATATTTATCAATAACATCTTTTTTAATTTGGTTGCCGATGCAACAGGCCATTAGAAAATACAATACATGCCTGCCATAAGATCGGATGGTGGAAGTTCAGACAAGATAAGCCATACATATTAACTCAACTAGCCACACTTGTTACTTATTTTTTTTGGAAGTCTATAGGTTACAATATCAATTCAGACATATATTAATCTTCATCACCTGATGTTGTTTCAACTCTGGTTATCTCCTGCATGTTATCGTTCCACTCAAACTGATGGATATCCCAGGTTTGGGCACCCCTTGGCCTTTCGAGTTTTTGGGCGATAATCACCTTATCACCATCGGTACGCAGGTTAATCATTCCGTACACCGTTACAATCCTTTCTTTCTTTTTTTCCGGGTCAAGGTCTTTTATCCTAATGAATTCTTTACTTGAGCGCATCAGTTCAGTACTGAAAATATAGGAGCGCTCGCCGCGGCTGAATTTACCAATCGTACCTAAAGTATCGGGGCGTGGGTGGCAGTGCGGCTCATCGTCACCGCTGGATATAATTGTAGCAAGCGGATTGACGGCCTGCAGGAACTCGCTGGTGAAATCAGCACTTCCGTGGTGACAGGATTTCGCAAAATCCACCTGAAAATACTGCCTGGCAGTTTCGATTGCGGCATCAAGCCTGTCCTGCAACAATTTCTTCTCTGCCGGATTATTGGCTTCCTTTATGTCTTTGCGCAGGGCAGCGATGTTTTCTCCTGAATACCGTTCCAATAGGTAATCTTCAGCCGGCGGATTCAGGTCACCACCCAGCAAAATGCGTACATTGCCTATAACCAGTTTAAGCACCACCGAATGGCCATTCTTGGTGCGGCCGACGTTATCAGTATTACCAGTTTTTGCCTTAAAATAGCGCAGGGCAGATTGGCCATCGACTGGCTCCGTTAATGGTGCCAATACTTCTATTTTTACCCTTGAAGACGGTACGAGTAATTTGGGTTCGCCTACCTCGTTTCTTAGGGCTGCCTGAAAGCGTACATCAGCATTTTGCTTTAAGCCTTTCAGCAACGTTCTTTCATGCAAAGACCCTTCTCCCATGGTATTAAGGTGTTCTCTCATCTGCTGATCAGTAACTACCAGTTCAGTGATGTAATTGATTTTACCCTGCGGTACTGTTTTGCCCAACTCATCTCCGGCCTCCCTTTGCACCAGTCCGTTATGAAAGATGTTTTTGAACAGGAACTGTTGCATGCTATCGGATTGCCTGGTAAACAGATGGCCAAAGCCCAGGTAATGGTCACTGTCCGGGTGTGATATAACGGCGTTCAGCTGAGGAGGGGCATATTGGCTGAATTTTGTATTGAACCGCCATTTAAGAAAACGCAACATGTTGTCACTACCACCCGCATCGATGATAAAATGCTCATCGTCCGGGGTAACCAAATGGCAGCCGTCTCCCTGGCCGACGTCAATGAAATTCACTTCCAGTATCCTGTCGGGCCTAATCTTTGACTTCAGGATGTAGCCCGTGCAATTACGGCTCCTTACCTTTATGTAGAGCTTGTTTTTAACGGACTTTTCTATAAACATACCGGAACCGTCTTTAAGCACCCTGATGTAATCGCCAAATAGTAAATTTTTCAGGTGTTTCCATTTGATGCCCTTTTCATCAGCCGTTTCTTCATATATTTTTACAGAAGGGTATTCCGCAAAACCATAGCCTTGGTTGAGTATTTGTTGTGTTCCCATTTTCTTTATTTTATTGTTTAGTTTTACTTTTTGTCGTCGTGTTTTTATTGCCGCTCTCTTTATTTTCTCCCTCGCCCCCCTGGTTGTCGGTATTGGAGAAAAGCGATATACCAATCGCCAGGCCTAACCAAAGCTTGCCCTGGTATTTCCAGTCACGGCCGAGTGCTCCGGGGATAAAGTCAGCCCCTGTGAATAAACCTATCTGGAAATTATTATGCGCATACAAAGCGCCGAGATTCGCGGAAAAGGCAGCCGAATTGGTACTGGATGGGGCTACTGCGCTTTTCATACTCAGGCTATCGGTACGCACACTGGCAATACCGAGTCCCATAAGGTAATTTACCGAATGCGTTTTCCTTCCCTCCATCTGGTGTCTCCAGCCAAAGACAAAACCCAGGTTAAGGCTCTCCTCGTAACTGAAAAAGCGGTCTTTGGAATTACCCGTTCTGAGCTTAATGGGTAGGGTCATTACACCCCAGGTAAACTCATCCTTACTTCCATAATACGGGACACAGGATGTGCTGAAAACCTCCGGCTTTATCACAAATTCTTTAAAATTGGCCCATCGCCCGATATAACCTTTAATGGTGTCAAACCTGTAGAGTTCCTTTTGCTGCTTAACACTGTCAAAATAGTTAGCCTTCTCCTTTACTTTGTAATACCGCCAAAAGGTTATCTTGATATTGTTATTATTATCGAAGCCCGTTACCGTAAATTTTGTGTTCTTGCTTGCCCTGTACTTAGCGGATTCAATGAGATTATTTTTCTCGTCAACGCCGTTGACATTGATAAAATCCGGGGTAATGGTATACATCTTACCTATAATTTCCTGGGCATGGCTTCCAACGGACATCACCGCCAGAACCATCATGAAGAGTAGTTTTCGCATGGTATAATAAGGTTATTAAAAAAATATTGCAGTAGCCTTTAAGCCGGTATATTTTATAGGTATGGTTTCAAAGCAATCCTTTTATCAACCAAATTAAAAGGATCCATGATTTTCGTTGGTCGGAGCTGATAGGGTGATCAATCAACACATCGTATATCACGATAAATATATAAAAATCAGTATTTTAAAAAAATACCCATTAATAGGTATTTTTGATGTACGGAGGTTTAAAGTTTCGTAATAGCAAAGCCAGTATTTTCCTTTTAGTGCCTTATTAGGGCTGCCCGGGCGCGCACTTCGCTATATCTTTACCTCTGGGTAAAGTATACCGCTGTAGTCCTGGGGGTAATGCTAAAACGGCTTAGGATTTTATGAAAAGTTTGTACTTTTAGTTTCTTAGATTAAATTATTACGAACAACCGACCCGGACAAATGCAGGCAACGTACTTTCCCCCCGATCATAACCTTCCTGTACATAAACTCACAGGGCTTTTTGCAAATACCTCTGCTACATATAAGTTTTATTGGTTTTTGTCCATACTGGAAGCAGTCGAAGAGGGAAAAATGGTAATCGAGAAGAAGGAACTATTTGCGCGTATGGTTTCCGGTGCGTGGTATACGGTAAATTATTTTCATGTGTCTTTCGGCAAACAGGACTTACTGCAACAGGCAGTAGAAATCATTAGGGGAACTGAATCGATTCCGATAAGCCTAATGCAGGAGGAAATTGTCACCCGCTAGGTTAATTCGGACAAGCCGGAAACCTTAAAGACACTATTGCACTTCGATAAAAACGTACTGCACCGGTTTCTAAGCCCTTGGTTTAAAAAGCCTGAAAAAGCGGAAGACAACAATTATAAGAAATATATTTACAGTGCTTCGGTATCATTTGAAGCGGATTGTATATATGCTTTGGGCGAGCACACAATTACCATGAATCCAAAATGGACCCGTTATTTAAGGGTGCACGCCTGCATTTTAAAAGACTTTTGCCTGTGGAACCTGAGCGCATTCCTTCAGGTACGGAACCCTAGCGTTCCTGATATTGCGGGTAAATTGGTAAAACCTCCGGTTCGTGGTTCCCTCCTACCCCAGCGGAAACAGTTCTGGGATGTCGTGTTTAGGGAATTAGGGACGTTGGATTGCATCTATACCAATACCAAGCTGGATATTTCCAGTTATTCAGTAGATCATTTCATCCCCCATGCATTTGTATCTCATGACCTGATATGGAATCTGGTGCCTATTGACAGACGATTCAATAGCGTCAAATCGGATAAGCTACCGTTACTTGAAAAACATCTGGAACCATTTATAAGATTACACCAGCAAGCATACGAAATAGTAACCGCCGCATCACCGAAAAATAATTTTCTAGGACAATACTGGAATGTATTTCCGCAGCTTAACAATTTAGGTATGGATGTAACTCAATACAGGAACCTAATAATACCTCTGCATACCATTGCGGGGAATAATGGGTTTATGTTATTATAGTATCCTGAAAATTCCGCGGGTAAACGGCTATTGTATTTGATATTCGGTTTTTATAGACTCCAACAAGCGAGTAAATTCGCTAGTTCCTTCTTTTCCGGTCTTTTTCGTAAGCCTGATAAGATTGTTCCCAAGCTCATTCAAAAGCATATTTTTGAGTTCATCTTTGGAAAGCTGTCCACCATTATGATATGTTTTGCTATCCAGTTCGAAGAATAGGATAGGTATAAAGGTTTCCGGGTCGACTATTACTAAATCAACTGAGGCCGTAAGTACAAAGCCAATATGCTCGCTGAATTTTTCCTTTATGATTTCTTGGTTAAGCACCGTTGTTAGTGCTACATTAGGTAATATAATGTGCTCAGGGAAGACGTTGCGGCAGGCTAAAAAAAATTCCTTTTCTTGAGGAGAATTAAAGATCGATTTTAACAAATGTGTCTTATTCTTGGCATATTGCTCTACTATATTAAAGTCAGAATGCTTTTTAGCACGTTGTTCGGCCTTTACGGCTTCTAAAGCTAAATTTCTCCGATACTCTTCGATAATTAGGATCGAAGCTGGATAATCGGGCAACCTAGTGGCATATTGGTAGGATCGCGTTGTATCAATTAAAAACTCAAGCAACCTTACCTCATCGGCTTGGCCAAGAACAAATGAATAGTCTTTAGAATCATGGCATTGCAGCAAAAAAGCAGGATAGGTTATTGCCAAGTCTTTACGGCTAAACAATTCATTTGTGAAATTTTGAAAAAATACCGTCTTGAAAATAGGGTCTTCCAACAAACTGTTAAAGACACTATTATTTCTCAAAATTGCAGTGATTCCATCAAAATTTCCATGCTGTAGATATGCTAAAACTGTTTCTCTCATTTTTCTTTACAAACAATTTTGTTTATTGTTTAGGGCGATAATTACTTTCATGAACTATATTAGGAACCGTAAATATTATCTTTTTTAACATTCAACATCATCCCAGTAATTGATCCCTATTACCTTAGTCTAAACTTTTTACATTTTCAGAACCGAACCACTCTCGTGCTTTACTTAAAACAGCAGACGACGGATTATGGAAATAAACAGCTAGTCGCTCCTTGGATCTTGTGCAGCAAACATAAAATATCTTCTGCGAATTTGTAAGCACATTCACTGAACCCTGACCCAACGTAAATAGACGTTCGAAATTGTAGCGGCTGTTCCATCCTCCATTATCTAAAATAACCAGAACGTTAGTAAATTCTGCACCTTTGGTCTTGTGCTGCGTAGAGAATGGCGTTTTACCTTCAAGATAATTATATAACTTTTGAAACTCTTTGAATTTCAAAAGTTTAACTCTATTATACAGGTATTCTTTTTCAATTTTAAACTTTTCCAAACGCTCATCAATTAGACAAATCCCTTTTTCATGGGCTTGATTAATTATTTCTTCAATAGTTTTATCCGAAACATTTACCAAGCTGTCAATATTGTTTTTGAGATCACGCTTATCCTGCACTTTTCTAAAACGGTGCCGGTAATCTGTGACACGAAGAAACTCATTGTATTGCCCATCTAAGTAAAACTGTATAGTATTTTGAATCTTAAATAGATGCCTTATCAAGTAATCCCGTTTGGAGCCTTTTTTACTCTCATCCGACTCATCTTGTTTTTTGTCGTCAATTAATGCATCCGTACTGATATATATTTTTTTAACTTCCGAAAACGGCTTATTTCTCAATAGATCATACAAAGCGGCCCAATCACGATTTTGAAGCAACACATCCTTTTTCAAGGGCCCATTTCTTGATCCGCTTCGTAGCTGGAGTTTATCCACAACAACGTCAAATGTATCTTCTTCGGCAATTTCTGTTGGCCGTCCCTGTTCCTTATTCTCCTTGATCCTTTTGACTATATCATTCTTTAAACCTATAACAGGATCTTTATCATAAATGTCCATAAGTTGTCTAAACCCAGCTTTATCGGCAATTAAGTTATGGGTTAAGTTCAATTCTTTCGTTGTTTTCGAATCGGTAAAATCCCACCCATTCTCAGATAAAAACTTCTTAATCGCAATAATATCTGCATTTGCAGAATAAAGAAATTGTATTTCCCCTGGTCTAACGCCACTTTCAGACATATTTGGCGCTTTTACATCCGTAGATGGAACCTGGGTTAAACCATCGGTCCTGAGACGATTGGCAAGAGTAATAACACTTTGTGGGTTACGCCTGTTTTGCTCTTTTTTTATTTCTTTAACCATATTATTATCCTCATCCCCTTTATAATCATCTAAATTACCTATGGAATTTTCGTAAATGGACTGCATAGCGTCACCAAAAAAACCCACAATATTTTTTTTGGCTGTCTTTTTAAAATGTTCTAAAAAAATTTTAACGACTAATGGATTGGTATCCTGATATTCATCAATAAAGATAAATTTATATTTATCTTTCACGATATCGCAAAGCCGGGGATAGTTTTCGAACAGATAATTAGCTAGTATTAAGAGTTCATCATGCGATATGATTCCCTCTCTTACACGTACGAACTCCTTATATTGTATCCCATCTTCAAAGGTATCGAAATAATTAACGGGCACAGGATCTACATCGTCAATGGATATTTTGGAGATGTTTTCATCATTTGCTAAAACTACCAACCCTGACATTAATTCCCGCTGGAAATGTTTAATGTTATCCCATAGAAAATCGTGGATTGTCGTAACATTTAGATTTTTGTGGTTAACCCGTTCCTCAATTTCCTTTACAGCAGCATTCGTATAGGTCATACAGGCAACTTTTGACGAAGGATTTTCAGCTATGGCCTGTCGGATAACCTGTACAAGTGAAAAAGTCTTTCCACTACCGGCCCCGCCACTTAGCAAAAAATTCCGCTGTTGATCGATACACTCAAATATCTGCTGGACCTCAATTTCTAAATTTGACCTGTTTAATCGTGCTTCAACCATAGTAATCCTTCTTTAATATATGAGGGTATCTCCCACGTTCCAAAATTATCTGCGGCACTGTACATTAAAATATCTATAGCAAATGTTCCTTTGCTATCGATACAGTTCTCTGCAAGGTCAAATGGTGTCTTTGAGGTATCATAAAAGTACTTAAGATTTTTCAGTCCTTTGAATTTAGACCTGTTATCTTTGATGAATTGCACATTTCGAGGAATATTAAAAAATGCGTCTTCAAAGCTTCTTGCCTGATAATTATTCTCTTTGGTTTGAAAAACTATTTGCAAAAAACCATCTGTATCTACTATCCAGTTATCTTCCTTCTTAAACCTCCTATCAGCAAAACTCAAGACGCGCAGATTTTCAAAAGTCTTTCCCTGAAAAAAGAAATTTAGTGTAGGATTCGATGATTTTTCTCCTTCAACAACGACACATGAATAATCAGCTTTCCTTTGCTTGCCGGTTTTGGATGTCTTTATTAGACCGTCCTGGGTTCTGACAAAATCTTTTTTAACCGAATCCAAATCAGTGATAATAAGTGACTTTATACCTATAAAATTAATAAAACGCTCAAATACATTAGCGTAATTTCCTACCTCAATTATAGAAATATTTTGAGACATGAGTGGATCTTCAGAAACTTCATTATCGACTTTCTTCATCATCGCAGGTAGTAAAATACGTTCTGTATCCCCCTCTATGAAAATGGCCTTGTCCGCAAAAAAAAGCTCCGCTCTGTTAAGGGTAAGATATTGTTTTAAAAATCGGAGATTTTTCTCCTGCCCTTCTTCGGTGTATTCGTTGGCGAGACTCTTTAGATTTTTTGCCTTGACACTGTTCGGATGCTCTTTTTTCAAATATTTAATATCATCAAATACGCTTTCCGATACTATACAGGAAGAATGCGTACTAATAATATATTGTAACTTTCTGTTTTCACCGTCCTTTCTCACAATTCCTTCACCCAATAACTGTCTGATATTCTTAATAAACACATATTGCATTTGTGGGTGAGTATGTGCTTCGGGTTCCTCAATAAAAAGTAAATTTATATCCGAAGGCTTTTTGTCCAACTCTCTTTTAAATTCATGTACAAGTATCTCGATCTCAAATATCATACTGATCAGATTCATGTAACCCAGGCCATTATAGTACTCCGGGAGTTGATGGTCATCATCGTGCTTGTAAATGACAGTCGTATTACCTTCTAGTAGTTCCCGTTGCTGGAGGGTGGACTTGATTTCTATGTGAGACTCATTGGCTTTTATACCTCCGAATCTTTTTACTTTTTTGATAATATCATTGAACAGAGTTTTGTAAATGTCGCTCAAGTTATCATCTGTTTCTGTAAGGCTGTCTTTAAATTTTTCGACAGCGTCAGTTTGTTCTTCGATTACCTCAGTACTCTTATATATCCTTGAAGTCTGCGTAGAGAGTGTCTTATTTTTCTCCTTATTAGTGACATCTCTTTTAGCGCTTATATACTTAAAGTTGACAATTTCCTTGATTTCTGCATCGGTTACCTCAATATATTCTTTTTGCTCAATACACTTTTCGCTAAAATTATACCTAAAAGACTTTCTACTAATTTTAAAGTATTTTGTAAGTTCCTTTTGTAGATAATCGTAAAAAATCCGTGGGGTATATGTCTTGTTACTTTGATCAGCAAGTACCATTTTACTATTTTCATTATCCAAAAACTCAGCAAAATCTTTTTTTAGAAGAAGGTAATTGTCAAATCCCATGGTATACTCAAATCCAAGAACGATAAAAGTATTGTCTGGATCTAGATCCATCATTACCTTGCTGATATTAGATAAATCATCAGACTCATTATATTCTATAACCAGATTTAAACGAATTCCCAAAGGCTTAAAATCGACAGGTGAAATATCGTCTTGAGATTCAATTGCTTTTTTTAAATCGGCCTTAAAATCATTATTAAAGTCGTTAAAATGAAATTTCGCTTTATCGGACTGCGACAGAAACTTCTCAAGAATTGTAAGTATGGAGGTCTTCCCTGTATTATTTTTACCGATAACTAAGGAAAGTTCATCTTCTAGCTCCAAATCAAAATTTTGGAGAAGCCTATAATTTTGTATTTCTATTTTAGTAATTTTCATCTAAAGAATTTTGATGCTTATTTAGGCAATGGGTTTCATATCATTCTGAAATCTGTGCTTATAAAAAGTCTGCTATAAAATTATTCATTCAGGCCCCAATTCAGCTCCCGGTTTAGTATCTCATTTATTTTCTTATTCGTACAGCTCTTTCTAAACCCTTCAAATAGCTTTGTTGATGCCTCTAAATAAAAGTTACGATTTAAATCATAATCAAATTCTGGATCATTTAAATCTGTGGTAATAAGCTCACTCAGATTATGGTTAAACTCACTCAGGAAACTCTTGGAGACAAAATCCACTGTTTTAGAGAACAAGATAAATTCATTAATGGTTAAGGCTACTTCAATATTGTTATGGATTTCCAGACATTTGTCTCTAAGTCTGATTAGACTATCTTCATTGAATTTATCTGGGTTTTCGGATTTGATTTGTTTTCCCGGCAACCGGTCATCATAGAAAAGGTATTCTATTATAGCAAATGTCAGCGTCACGAACGTAACATTATCGGCGTTAGCTGTCAATCTCAATAGAATATGTTGATTTGAATATAGACGTTTCATTACTGATGCTGGCTGTTGTTTTTTCTATTATTTAATGTAGGTATTTCAAATTATATAAGACGATAAAGCACTATTTACTTCCCCAAAACATATTAGCAATTACCTTTATACTTGGCTTGAATCTAATCAAATATATTAATCGCAATGCTTTTAATACTAGGGTAAACTAAAGTATGTGAAACACCCACTATTTCTGCTAATCTTTAATCCTTCCTTACAAGCATTTTTGATAGCTATGTTCACGCTGTTCTATTTGATTTTCTCTGCAAGTACTTTCCCTGTTGAGTTAGCCGCTGTTTGAGAAAATGTTCCTTCAATATTATCAGTTATAATCTTAGCCTGGATTATACCAGTTGTTGTTCGTAATTTACCATTTTCAGAAATTGAAAGAACAATATTTTCTCCTTTTAATGAGCCTTCGAGTTGCAAACAAGTTTTATTTTTTGATTCCAGTTCCTCACCATCAATTGTAATCTTTTCTGCCGTACCTTTAATGATATTTTGGTTTTCGTTTAGAAACATTTTCCATCCAATCTTTTTTCCAATGTAAGCTGAGTAGTTGGATTGAGTTACTTCTGTTGTTAGTTTCCATTCTCCATCTAAATTAGGTTTAGATCTTGGCCAGATTTGCCACACTGTAATTATTAAAGCAATAATACCTACGACTGTCCCAATTTTCGTATATTTTCCTTCTTCTTCGGTAAATGGTTTATCCCTCATTGAAATTGATTCAGATTTATATGCCGAATATATCAAAACTATATATCACTATTTTAAGTAAAAATACCTGTTTTAAAGAAATGTTAAAATACCCATTAATAGGTATTTTATGGCTTACTCAAAAAGCCTATTTAATATAAATCAAAATCATACTTTAGTATTCTAAGAAATATCGTAGGAAATATTTTATCGCTTTAGGATTATCTTTTAAAGATCAGAACCGCCTAATAGCAGCCATTAAAATTCAATGTTTATTAAATAATTTAGTGCCTCTTAGCTAAATGTGGATACATATTTCGAATCTTTTCTTTTTTTTCTTCAGTGTCCGCTTTGTCAAGCATTTTTTGGTAAATATCGGTTTTCAAATAATACGTTTTATCACCCTCATAAAAATAACCTGTTATAAAGTCCGCTGATAATTCCAATATAACTGTCATCTCCATCAGCGCCTCGCGTTTAAATAAGATAACGCTGTGATCCGAGGCGTTGTCATCATATTTAATGTTATGTTCCTTGAAATCGCCGGGCATATTGGCAACATGGTCAATAAATCTGTACAGCGGGTCCAATACCAGTATTTGAAAGAGCGAGTCGTCATGTTTTTTACTCTCCATTACAGTCACCGTTTTACGATAGAGCATAGATAGACTATGGGTAAGTAGTACTTCGCCGTTTGTGAGTGAAAGATAAGCTTTGCAAAACACTTCAATGTAGAAGGTCAAATTGTGGAAAATTGCAGGAGATAATTTACTTAGTAACTCAGAGCTATTGGAGTCAATATCGTATACACTTTCATCTTCAATAACTTCAATAGCCTTTTCTAAAAGAAGTGATATAACAAGGTACTGGTTCAGGCAGGCATTAACGGCTTTGTTTGTTGTAACCTTCCTTGGCGCGACCAGTCCTGAAGTGCTGATCCATATATGGCCAAAATCACTTTCTGAAATATGGATGTTAGAAATAGCGTCGAAATAGTAACGGTGTTTGGTAAAATGGTCATGGCTGACCCCTAAACAATCAAGCACACTGACAAAGAACTTGTAATCCGAAAACTTAAATGTATCCGCAAAAGGCTTTTGTTCAGAAATTCTATGACGTAATTCATCAAGGTCGCTTTCATTTGCGATTAAAATATACTTATAGCCGTTTTCAACTACTGATTTCATCTAATTACAACTTGATTTATACCCTATTTAATTTTTATCCAAGGATCCTTTCAAGGTCCTTATTCTACAAAAACATATCTGTGAAGCAATGGTAGGTTCAGAGGCTATACTTTTTATCTAAAGTCTGAACAATTATTCCACTCTCAGAAACAATAAATGTTTGCTCTTCAAAAATCCTTTCCATTAACAGCCATACCCTATCAACAATTGAAAATACTGTTTTCTGATTTGTGTCACTAACTGTTAATAAGCCTGTGTAAGTAATACTTTTTATTTGGTATGTGTTATCAGGTAAGTAGAGTAACGATTGCCTATATGAATACTCTTTACTCACTGTTAGAGAAGGATTTTGCTCACTTAGATATTTTTTAAATACCATTAATTCATCAAATAAATTGGTTATTTTCCCATTTCCATATTTTATAAAAATGTAGTACTGGTTCTTTTCTTGCAGGATAATTTGGTTATCATCGCAATCGATAGCTGTGATATTTGTTACGACCGGGCGTCTCAAGTTTACATGAACATTTGTAGTTAGATCAAAAAGCTGTAATAACCTTTGTTGTTCCGGGTATTCTTTTCCGGCTTCTCGAAGCTGAACGATTAATATATTATGATGTTTAGCAAACTGCTGTGCATCGGGTGTATAACCACTTTTTGATACAATAACTCCCCGTTTTATGTCGGTGTCGTTGATGATTGCCAGAAGCTTCATCACAATATCTTTATTGACTTTTTTATTAACATATTTACATTCTATTGCAGTACGGTATGTGCAGGTGTCGTCCGTTTCAGAAGTCAAGACATCGATTTGATGCATCACTCCCGAAGCCCCTTTTATTTTACAATCATTTCCATATCCTTCAATTCTGATATTATAACTATGCCCTAAAGTCTCATAAATATATTTTGTTATGAACTCGTACTGCTCCCAGTCTAATTTGTTTTGATTTTTCATTTATTGAGGTTTAGCTAAAGTCCTTTTTGAATTATCAAAAAGGACTTTATGCTGATGATTGTTAATTATCAATGGAAGCATTATGATGATATACAGAGTCCACATTCCAATAATCAATTAATGTATAATAAAATATTAATTTTGATTATAAATTTCTATGACAAACGACCTAATGTGCCTTATAATTCATAATTTAAAAGTTCTTCTTGGATTCCGATATCTTTCACAAGTAGAAAGATATCTTCAGCAATTTCCGTCGAAGTAAACCGAATTGAACCATCGCTATCATACCGCGACACTGGTTTGCCCAATGCTCTTAAATTTATCATTTTGTCTACCGTCAGGTCGCAAAAAAAACGAATAGGTTTAAGCTTCGGATAACCGTCAATATCAACCTCTTTCTCTCCATAGGCAGCAATAGTATACATTCGTGTGAAACATGATATCTCATAATCATTAAGCTCTCTTAATACTTCTACTATGATAATATCCTTAAAGTTGATGTAATTATTCTCAATCAGGACTTTTCCGGCATAGTGACCCAATATGAGCGAGCAATAGTTGGATTTGGAGTTAAGAGCTGCATCTATTGTATCGTTCAAAAAATTAAAATTCTTTTCTTCTTTGAGATAGCGTTTGAGCCTTTCTGTATCAATCCCAGAACCACTGTCCCGTAAGCTTTTTGAATAGCCCTTTAAAAAATTTTTAAATCTCCTTTTCTTTGCGAATGTATACAATGAGCCAATGGCTTTTAAAGGGGCAAAAATATCAGATGCAGTATCAGTGTAATCTTTAATACCTTCAAAATAAGAATCAACAAGGTCATCAATGTGTTCAATATTATCTACAATTTTCTTTGATAAGTCTATAAGTGAATTATTTGCCATATTATAAAAGTTATCTTTTCTGGTTGTGAATTTGCAGTACTAACTATCCTCCGTAAACACTATCAAGTAATGTAATAGTGATGATTAACGGGCTTATCAATGGGTGGTTTTTGCCCGTCAATTTCCAATAAGCTATGCTCAATCATAGCAGCCATCGTATCCAATGCCAAATCATTGGGCTGTGTTCCGAAAGGATCTTCGAGTTCATCGGCTATGGCTTCTAGTGCCACAAAGGTATAAGCCACAAAAGCTATTACAAAAGGCGTAAGCCATCCAAGTATATCTACAAAACCAAAAGGCAGCATAAAACAGTATATGTAAACGGTGCGGTGCAACAACACCGAATACGAATATGGTATCGGGGTATTGGCAATGCGCTCACAACCGCCGATAATATCGGACAGCTTGTTGAAATTTTCCTCAAAGGCCAATTGCGATACGGACGATATGTTCCCTTTTTGCCTATTTACCTTTACCCACTCCCCTAAATACTTCAGTATCATTACGGGTTTGAAGCTGTAATGACGTATGTCATTAGCTATCTCTTTAGGTAAAAGCCTTTCCATGTCATCATTTGGATTAGTATTGCGGAGTTGGTGCTTTAGAGCATATACTAGTGCTATAAGTTTGTTTACAAATAGTGAAATTTCCGTTTGGTTTTCAGTACTATCTGTTAGGTTATGTGCCTGTCTTGCCAAGGAACGTGTGTCGTTTAATAAGGCGCCCCAAAGTTTTCTCCCTTCCCAAAACCGATCATAGCTGACATTGTTTCGAAAACCAAGAAAAATAGCCAGGGCAATACCAAAAACAGTGAATATCGCGGGGTTAATATGTAAATGGTATTCCAACAGAATATCTTGGAAGTAAACTAAAATACTTGTATATAAGATGAGAAGTCCGAGCCTTGGTAGAAGTTGGGGTAACACCGAACCCTGCCATTCGAAGAGCATCCTGAACCAGTGTGTTTTCTTCTTGATGATCATATGGGAAAATAATATAAATCTAAAACGATTTATCAAAGCTATGGATAAATTCTATTTCATTTTTAAATTCTGTTATCTGTTTCTCCAAAATCCGAAAAGCTTAGATATCTCAAAGGGAGTAAGGCTGGCAAGGTCGGTCAAAATAATAAAAAGAAGCTATTGCTCTTATAACTGCCCGGAAATTATTTTACGAAAATTTATTAACCAGATTAGCTTTCGAAGCATAATGCAAATAAGAAAAAGGCGATTCTCTCAGTTTCGCTCTAGCCTGATTACTCTGTTCTATATAATGTCCTGTTAATTCTAATGCCCCAACTGCCGAAATTCCGATTGTCGTCCAATCTAATGGAATATCCATCAGATGATATTTTGCATTTATTGCCGCACCTGCTGATAGAAGCGTTGTAGGTGACTTTAAATTTATAAGGGATTTAAATGTTTTGAAACCTGAGTTTATTTTTGAATCTTCCAATGTCTTATTTAAGTCTTCAACGCCGTTAATGAGTGTTTCTTTGAAATTCATAACAGTCTCTTTGAGTTCACCATTTGAACCTGAATTTGACACTTTTGATTGAAAATCAGATAACATTTTTTTAAAGTGTCTCAAGTTATCCGCTCTCTTTGTCTTAAACTTTATAATATCCTCCAACGGTACGTTATCTTTAGGGGTAGGAAGAACCCTGTCAAGATTTAAACTAATAACAGGAAATCCCTCGTCAGGAGAAACTCTATTAAAGTTAAATTTTTCGTATGTATAATAATCTGTTCCGATTGTTGTTTGGTTAATGTTGATATCTGCAAGATATTTTGCCAGCAATGACATGTATAATAATGCAGTATTTCGTTCAAACCATAACCAATCATGATTGGCTTCCCGTTGAGCTAAACCTATGTCTGATAAAAAGTAAAACGTCATATCGGAAACTTTATTAGCATGAATTCGGGAAAATCCTCTTTCACGTTCATTTATATTTCTTCTCCCGGCAACATTATTATAAGTATGCCTATTTATGAAATTTTGAAATTCATTACTTGAAACTATAGAACGGAATTCTTCGTGAAAGCTGTCAACCACTTCCCATCCAGCATCAGTAAGAAGGCTATCAGGATTAATAGGGCGAAAATGTCCCTCATTCATCAAATATTGAATATCCGGAGACAATTGGATCATAGTTTCATCCTTCCAATTTTTAGGGATAATGGAACTAACCTCATCCCAATATAGTAATGCATGCCTAAGCCATGAATTGGTCGGGATGTCAATAGTTGGATAGTATAATATTGTTCTATTCATTTTAAGATAATAAATTTTAAATATTATAAGTTTTGATGTAAATATTTCTTGTATATACAAAAGATGTTTTCTACTTGTTGTGGGATTAAACCAGCATCCTGCCATTTTTGCGGTAAGTCTATCATTTCTAATGATTTCTTACCGTTTAAACTTCCCAGAAGTTTAATAGCACCTTCCCGTGAGCCGCAGTGCAGGTATATTTTAGTAGGGAGTATATCACCGCGATACGCAGCAATTCGTTCAGCAGTGTCATACAATGCTAAAGATCCTATGCGATATGTTCTGTGCCGAGTTATCACTTTCAATAAATCTTCAAAGGTTTTCGTTTCACGTATTTCATTTTCATATCGCAACAGATGTAGCGCAAAAGTTTTAGAATATTCATAACCAACCCTATTCTGGTGGGGGTGTATTTGATTGTTTTTGTCCAAGGAACAAGCGGCTACATAAATTGCCGAAGATAATGTCGTTTGGCTTTTACAATGTAGAATGTGCCCATCATCTTTTCTACTTCGATAGTCGTCTAATATATTTTGAAATGTCATTATCAGGTATTTATAATGTTTGTTCAAGTTGCCTAACCAACTCGACTAAGCTTGAAAACTCCGCAATACAATTATCCAAGAATGTTTTATTGGTGTAGACTACAGGTATCTTGAATAAGTGTAAGAATGTATGGTCTTTTATTTGCTCTATAATTACTATTTGTCGGGAAGATAAATATTCCTTATAAAAAAGTATTCCTTCTAAATTTCGAAGTAAGGCGTCTTTCCTTGAGTTAATATAGACTGCATTACTTTGGTTACCACCTGTAATCAACGAAAAGCATGAGGGTTTATTAAGATTATTCCCTTTGAATAACTGGGAAATTTGGTCTACCGTAATCGTATCAATTAAGGTATTGCTCTGTGGGAATACGCCAAAAGAATTAATGTACGCTGCAATTTGATTTTTTATTTCACCATATTTTGTGTGTATAACAGGTTTTATTTTTTGCTTCTCAATTTTTTCTGGTAGATAAGATATAAAAATGTAAAACACGAAACCCGCAAAATAACTATACGACAAGTTCAATATCACATTATTGATGTTTCCGGAATTATCCGCCTTGCCAAGTAGAGGCAATATTGAAAGTCCTATGCTGCCGATTGCATATAGGCTTAACAGTGTACTAATCAGCAAAAAAATCCTTATAGTATTAATCATTAATATTGTTACTGTTTAATTTCCATTAAATAATCACTTACTTCCTGCCGCATAATTTTTTAAATTCCTCTCTGACATCTTCAAAGGTAGGGCCGTCAATATCTTTGATTTTCTGATAGGAGTCAATGCCCCTGTCAGTCGCCATAGCGCTCCAGAAAAATTGTTCGACCTTCTCCGCGCTTACTTGTTCTTTTAAACGCATTCGGGTACCTTTTACCTTGTTTTTAATTACTTTGGTAGTCTTTGGGTTAGTTTCTAAAGGTGTGAAGACTTTTTCCTCAAGGAATTTGAGTAACTCGTCTTTGGTTGGTTTCATATAATGCTAATTGATTTTCAATGATAAATTATTTGCCCCGGCTAATTTCCCATTCTATATAGGCACGCTGTTCGATCTGATGATCTAACCATTCGTCAAAATCTTCCATTAACTCCGGAGCCAGCTTTAAAGCTTCTCCAAGCTGGGTCACATTTTTTAGACGAATTTGTCGTAAACCTACAAAAAGTTGTGGATGAATTTCTCTAGTTGACTTGTCAATGAAGTCGTCAGGATTATTTGATACATAAATCAGATCGTATTTCCAAGGTGTCTGGTTCTGAGTGTGTTCACATATACTTCTAAGAATCAACGCATCATTAAAGTTATTTTTATTATTCTGAAACGGCGGTACTTTTTCTATAGCAAGGTTTGCCACAAATAATTTCTGCTCCTCTGTAACTTTTATATAGGTGCAAGATTTCATAAAAGCTTCCACCTCCTCTACTCGTTGTGTAGCAATTGCTATTCTATCTTCTTCGCTTTTATAAGATGATATTACTTCTACATATTCATCTTTTTTACTACCAAGATAATTAGATAAGTTTACAGCTGCTGAATATTCTTGTTTTATAGCAGTGGAAAGAGAATTTATAGTAGTATATTTATTTCTTTGCCATTCCTTTATGATAATATCGTTAACTATAATTTCTATCTCACTATTCTCTTTCATCACCTGCAACCTTTGCCAAAGTTCAAAAAAAGTATCCTTGGTTAAATAGATCCAAATGTTTGTGTCTAAAGCTATTTGTGTCATTTAGAATTAAATAAATTTGAAATTAGATAAATTTAGAAAGACATCAGTAGGTAAAAATACCTGTTTTGTTTCTCTAAGTAAATTTACTACACAACCGGCACAGCAACATCCGATCAGCATGTTCCAATAATGATCAGAAATCCACTGATGAAAGTTAATATTGGCTTTATGAAAGGAGTTATAGAATATTTCTGTAGTTGGAAAAACCTTCTAACCCTGGTAGTTTCTGTAAAGAGGTATTACACCTACAAAAAAAATAAAGCTATACTTAACAATAATGCTTGGTCATTAAGCCAAAAATGAATTTAATTTATTAAAGAAAGATAGTAAAATCTAATTTCCATTACCTACACCTTTATAAAAGATTCCTAATTGAATAAATAAACTTATTAATAAATTAAAAATTACAGACACCAAAGCGACATATATAAACTCAGAGAAAACTGCCTCGGTTTTACAGCAAAAATTAATCTTCTGAATCAAAGAATCTTTGCCTAAATACTCGCCAATCTCTTCACCGTGCTTTGATGATACCTCATATAATTCACATAGAGGGGACTTACAGCCAATAGGAAGTAAAATTTTTTCTTCATTATATGTGGTAGTTATGTATTTAGAATTAAATATTAAGAGAGCTACTGCAAATAAAACAGTTGAAATAAAACAAATCGCCACAAAAGTCATGATTTGCTTTTGAGCCTTAGATTGAATTTTTTCTTTGTAAATAAATGATATTATGATTATTGCCGATGCAATTACTTCACAGGTAGCTAATAGAATTGGTTTAGAAATATTAACCGGGTAAGTGTAACTAATAAAGCAAAGAATACCCGGTACTGTATAAATTATTCCCGTGATTGTCTTGAATAATACTGAGAAATTTTTCATCAATTAGGAAAACTGAAATTTATAATATTGTCTTGATCATATTTTGGCTTTAAGAGTATCGGGGGACTCAATGATTTTCCATTACGTATAAAAAAATAATAAGTTACATCTTTTATTTTAATGATTAAATCAGTTGGCCCTTCAGCTAATAAATAATTATTATCTAATTCTTTTAATTGATCAGCTGAAATATTTTTTAAATCTAAAGATTTGAAAAAATCGCTATCATCTAAATCATATTCATCCCTTGAAATTCTATAAATTGAACATCCTTTAGGAGACGATGATATTTTGACTCTTATCCACTTTACATCTTCTATATCCTTAATTTGAAAATCTAATGGACCTTCATAATCATCTGGATCTGCATCGCCCCCCTGTATGTCAATACTAATATTGTACTTATCGTTTCTCATCTTTTCCGGAAGGAAAAAATAGTAAGTATCCATATTAAGAAGGGTATCCCTTTTTCTTTCAAATCCCGTTAATGGAGTAAATAAAGCTCTTTTTCCTTTTACTTTATCAATAGATATATCAAATCCATTCGTTAAGGTAGGCAATTGAAGTTTTTTCTGTACACCGTACAAAACCAAAGCTCTCCAAGTTACTTGCTTTTCGATATTATCATTGCTTTTCGATTTAGAAAGTGTTAAACAACTTTCACTCAAACCAGGGAAAATAAAACCTGTTTTAGGATCATTTTTATCATAAAGCTCCCATGGATAAATGATTTTTTTTTCATACATCCCACCGTATGCTGTACGAAAATAAACCTCTAAGTCAATTTTCTGATTTTTATTTTCAGGAAACATCGTGACGCTATAGTTTTCTCCTTCAAACGGGGTTACTTTTTGTTGAGAGTTTATTTGTTCTATATTTTTATAAAACCAACTTTTGATACTTAAAGAGTCCGCCAAAACTTCTTCTCGTTGTTGTGAAAAGGCTAAACAACTTTTTAAAACAAATAATAGACTAAAAATAGATTTAAGCAAAATGCTATCGGTTATAGGCATAATTTTGTGCATGTGAAATCAGTGTTTAATTATTTCAATGGCAAATCATAGTAACTAATTAAATATCACAAAAATTAAGAAACGATAAGAGAATACAAAATACCCACTAATAGGTATTTTTCTAGTAATGAGAATATAAAAATTGACATTCACTTGCCAACAAGCACTCAACCTCAAAGCGAATTAGAAAAGATTCAACGGGCTTTCTGTAAAAATTAATATCCGTTCTAAAATGGAGTTATAAACGAATTCTTATAATTAGAAAAACCTTCCAAGTCCGCTTGGTTCCTTCTGTAAGAGCGTCTCCTGTCAACAAGCAATTTCAAGGTAATGCCTAAAATAAAAGCTATCCCACCTATAAATAATGAATTGTTATTTTATTGCAACCCATATTTCTATAGTTTATAAAAGAAATTACTAAAAAATTGTGAGGCCATACTTTTCAAATACAAAACAAAATATACCGATCCAGGTCAATTTATGAAACCATAAATTTAGGCACAGTATCACCATTTCCTGTTTTTACGTACACCTCGAATACGGCTATGATTAATCTCAACCATACCTGCTATAAGGTCGGCAGTGGCCTCTAAATGATATTTAACCAATGAATTTGGTATCCTTAATGTGAGGTATCCTTTTTTAAACGAAGCGTAAGTTCTATTCAGGTCACTCATCGCCTGCCTTGGATCAAAATTATGATGCAGCCCATCAACTTCTACATTTATCTTAGAACTTGGAATAGCAATATCGATTGTCTTATAGCCATCACACTTTTCCATTTCAGCATCCACTCCCCTTCTCCGCAAAGCAAAATAAAGCGCAATAGCTTCATCGGTGGCCGTTGTATAATCAAGTACGTCCCTAAACCAATATTGGCAATCCCGGCATAGAGGATGCCCAAGATGTTGAACCGAGTATGAAAATACCCGTTCTATGATGGTAATTTCGCATTCAATACAGTGATACATTCAGTTTAAATATGAAGTTCGCTTAGCACTATAATTCTTTTCTTAGTGTATTTTCAATTTGTTTTATCAGTTTCTCAAATTCTTCGTAGTAACCATTATTTTCTTCATTGTAAACTACACAGTCCCGTAGTCTGACATACTCAGGGTCGCTAGAATCAACTCCTTGTGCTAAAAAAGACAAATAATTAGTGATATGACGCACAAAATTATTTAGAAAGCGGTCAATGGCTAAACAATCATCTCTCATTTTGTCACCGAAAACAATCTCAATTTCAGGGAGGTAGCTTAAGAAAACGTTTCTGCATTCGGCAACGTATTTTAATCGATTTTCATAAATGTATTTATAGTTATCGTATCGTTCTTTCAAATCTCTCGATCTGTAATCATAATTTGGTAAAAACTCAGAAGTTGTAAATACGGACGATCTGGAATATTTAAACTTATCCCTAAGGTCGTACAACGATTTTAGCACCGACCGGCTTAACTCATACCTGTATTTTCCTTTGTGTTCCTTCTTCCACTTATTATAGCCATAAAAAGCAAAGAACGTACTGGTAATTGAGCCGACAATCAATATTATATCCTTAGTTAGTGTGAGGTCAAAAGTGTATTGACATTGCAATGGTGCCATAGCTATTTAAATATTATACAAGATCAAACATTTAACTTAAATTCTCTTTATACTAAAAATATTTATGTGATGCTTGTTTAATTTATTTTCAGTGAAGCTTCCGATATTGATTGTTTCTATGTTAATATGAAAGATAATTATTATTTGCACCCTCATATGATAATTGATTGATTTAGTTTTCGCTACTATATTTTATCTTTTTCATTTATTTTTATTCTACAACACCAGCACCAGTTAAAGAGTGATAAATGAAGGTGTTTGGTGTTTCGGTACCATCTAATCTACCTTCATCATTTAACCAAACTTGTCTCAAATCTTTGAAAAGTCTTACATCTAGCTTATAAAGCGCGTTTGGGTTATGAAAAACGGTAACACTTTCACCCCAATGCTCTCGATAAACACCTGGCTCTACATTATAGCTAAAATCTTTACCAGCTGAATTTTCGGTGGCATCATACATAAATCCTGTACGATTCATCACTATATTTTCTTTGGATATACCACTTTGATATCCCATTCTATTGAACTTGTGTAAATCGGCATTATTTGTAAATATTACAGCGCTAATATGTTCAACTCCTTCTTGCCCAAAAAAATTAGAGGGTATTTCTTTTTTAAAAAAATCATGTTTTTCGACTTTATGAATATCTTTGATGAATAAACCTTTGTCTGTAAATTCGGTTTCATATCTAAGTCCATATAAATATTCAATGATTTTAGCATCAGGTAGGAATTTTGCAAGATAATTATGAAAGGGAGATATAGCTATTACAAAAGGTTTTTCCTTTACCCAGTCAAGTTTCCAATATTCTTTATTTAACTTCGAAAATAATACGCTACCCATTCTAATGACGTAATAATCGATTAATTCTTTTTGTACATCCAAATCTTTTGTCTCAATCGCTTTTTTCAAAAAGTCTCTATCGTACTTATCGCCATCTTTTTCATTAGAAATACTTGCTTCTACAAAAATTTCAAGACCATTCTTTTTTAGATGAAAATCTGGTCTATCGTGCTGCTTAATAAATTCAAAACCATTTTCTTCAAATAATTTATATAGATATAATTCCCAAAGTCTGGCATCAAACCCTGTAGATTGAAATTGCTGAATAAAATTGCCGTCTTTATCGTCAAAATCTTCTGCAATCTTAATCACTATCTGTTTTGCCGCATCCATAGCTTTAAATTCATTGAGAAGCTTAAACGATTCGCTCAATTTTTCCTCTGATACGATACTTTTAAAAATGTCTTTCATATAATGTGGCTTATAACTTTAAATATTAGCATTATTGAGTAGCTTCCACAATTTCTATTACATTATTGATTTAAATATTATAATCTCAATTTCTGCTGCCAGTCAAATTCTAAGTATTTATTAACCTCTAAAAAGGATTTACCCAAATTATTTACCGACATTAAAAGTCTACAAGTTTGTATTTCACCTGATCCATCGATTATATACCGTAGTTCAGGAAGATTTGCTTTGTAATCTTCAAAGTCAATGACTGATCCACAATAAGTTTTTTCTTCGTCATCCCATATTCCATGATTTTCCTTAAAGTCATCATAATCTGACTCTTCGTAATAATTTTCATCAATTTCAAAATCGGCCCATGGGTAAAGCGTTTGCAAACTTTCAATTCCGCGAAAATGAATGTAGCTACTTTCACTAAGAGTTGAATCATTTCCATCATCATCTACATCTATTAACTTTACACTTGCGCGTCCAATAGATTTATTTACCCATTCTTCTATTTCAACAGCAATTGTTTTACCTTCTACTATATTTGTAATCATTTTTCTTTGTACTGCCAAACGCTGTAAACGTTGAAAATATAGGGGATACTTGTTCAAACCTTTGATTTTGTCCTTTGAACTTTCATTAAGAACTTGATAAGCCGGAACTTCAATCTTCCACCCACTTTTGGTTCTCGAAATTTTATCTTCCGTAATCGATTGCCAAATGGTAACTCCACTGGTTGGATTATGGAGTACTAAGAGAATTGGCAAACTATGAGTCAACCAGTAATCAAGGTGTATATTTGTACCTCTATATATTATATCACCTGTCAAAGTCTCGCTGAAATAACTTTCGCCTGTTTTTATCTGAATCCCAAATAACTGACCCGAAGGTTTTCCATTCACACTAATTTCTACTTCCATATCCAAGCCTACGTCCGATTGAAATATGGTACGGGGAATCCATTTAAAATCCTTCAGGAATATACGTTCAACTTCATTAACACCTATTCTTTCTGTCGGAGAAAATCTGCTCATTGTCTTAGAATCAATTTTATAATAGCATCAACATCTTTTCTAAAAATTCTGTCCTTTTCTCTTCCCAACGTGTTGTATTAATTGGAGACAATTCGAAATATGTTTCCAATTGTTCTTTCAAAGCATTAAGCTGTGCTTGATCATTAATCTTAAATCCTAATGAATTTGGAAATACTCCTTTTACATCTTTAAACTCAAAAGGAGGAATTAATATTGGGATTTGTTTATTTGATTTAATCCAAATTGCCCCCATTTCACAAAGACATACAGGGCTTTTATAAAAATTTTCACTTAACATAAACAGTGCGAAAACATCCTTACCATTAAGTTCAGCTTTGAGAGTTTCAAATATGTCTGTTCCTAAACTGACTCCGTAGGCTGGATGTGAAGAGTAAAAAATTGCATTCGAAGCTACGCCAATATACTCAAGTAAATCAATTAATGGCCTAATTTTTTTATCATCAACGTTAGCATGAGATATAAATAATTTCTTCATCGGGTTCTTTATCGTATTATTAAATTCTTCTTCAAAAGGCAACAAGTCCGTGCTTCGGCTACTACCAGCTGTGCTGATTGCGGTACGCAGATGATTTAATTTTTGCGAGAGCTTAGATATAAGTTCATCTCGTAAAGATTGAAATGTTCCTGGAGTAACATAAACATTTCCTAAATAATTTACCCCAGAAAACATTCTATACAATTGTTTTTGAACGAACGCTTTACTTAGAATGTCAGTAGTCCTTTCATCCCAATTTTCGAATCTAGTCATTAAGAGTTGTAGTTCGCGAAGATTAGTAAGACTATCTATTTCGGACTGAATAGTACTTCCCTGATCTTGCATACTTTGTAATATAGCAATAATTCTATCTTGTAGTGGCATTAGTTAAATTCTTATATTGGAGTAATGTAAATATATATGCTAATTTGCTATGTGCAAGAAGTAAAAATACCTGTTTTAAAGAAATGTTAAAATACCCACTAATAGGTATTTTCAGCGCATAAAAAAGATGCTTGCGCATCCTCCGAACTGATAAAACTTTAAAACATTGCAATACTTAGTGTAGTTTTTACTCAACTATTACCTATCTTACATTGGCCAACAAAGTAATTTCCAAAAGCACTAATATGAAAGTTCTCTGAAGGATTAAAATTTGCACTAATTTCTAAATCCAAATTTACTGATTTGTCATCATCAGCGTCTTCATTAATATCAGCCGAGTGAGATCCTTGATCAATCTCAACATCCGGTTCTTGATATTTTACCAATCCTAAGGCAACAAAATTATCAATGTAGATTTTAGTAAAATCATCATTAAGACCGAAATGATTTTTAAGCTCATCAAAACTGATAACTATTTCAAATATATTTATATCTTTTTCTGTGTATTTGTTATCATATAATTGTAGTAACCTTGCTAGTTTCGTTTGCTTTTGTACATAGATATCTTCATAAATATAATCTAACATCTTCACTTCAAGAGATGAAAGGGAAGAAAGAGTATTTATCAAGCGTGGTTCCAGACCACTTTCGGGGCTAGTCGCCATACTTGCAATGAGATTTGCCCATTTCTCTTGTAATGTCTCATCTTCTTCAACAGAAGATTTTTCAATTAGAGGAACAATAGTTTTAAGATTAAATTCCCTGATTTCCATTCCATTGGTCTCCAAAAGTTCTCTAGTCTTGTTGAAAATTTTGATTTGGTTTCTTAATCTCCTATATCTAATATTATCTGCAAATAATTCACCAAACTCTTTCATTGACTGTCCAAAAAGTTTCGCCACGAGTCTTTCAGTTTTGTCAAGTATCTGCTTTGGTAAATTTAAACTATCAATTATATCTTTCATTAGAAAAAATGATATCAGATCTTATTTTTATTCAAAAAGCGGTGAATCAAAAAAATCAGTCAGATTCATATCAATCATTTTACAGAATTTTTTCACAGTGTGAATTGTGATTCCCCTATTACCCTCCTTATCTTCCCAACGACTTATTGCTTGTCTATCTATTGCATGCTCTTTAGCAAATTGACTCTGAGTCAATCCAGTAGCCACTCTTAGATCTTCTATTCTCTGAGCTATAGCATTTTTAAGGATTATATCTTCGGCCGTGAGTTTTGCCATACTGCAATTTTGTTATATTCCTTAAAAAATATGTCATCCACTTGGATTACAATTCTTAATTCGCTACTTTTGATTAATTATAATATATTTGCGATTCTTCATATTACTATTTGAAGCATTCGCTTTGAATCCCGACTTGAAAACTGGAAATTTTGTAGCAACGGGAAGATAAGTGTAAATGCTCACGCCATATGGCGTGGGCTCACTTATTGTTGCCAGGTATTCCAGTACCTCAAGTCGATAAGTTGAGTTTAAACCCACGCCTCCTTTTTAGGAAACTTTTTTCTCAGCTTAAATTCTTAGCGTTTTACTTCTTTTATTTCAGCATTGGTTTCGCTTTCAGTGTATATAACTTTTTTTATTCGGATAGATATTACCTGGCCTGCACTGATTTTCTTGGGGTTAGTTAGGCAGGTCAGGTTATTTTAAATAAAAAAGCCCGCTGCGTAGTTTGGCGACAGGCAGCGGGTTTAGACTAATAAAACCGTTTGTTTCATTTAATCTTAACCAATGTTATGAAATTTATTTCAATGGGCAATGGGCTGAGGGTGCTTTTCTATGCTTGTAGTTTAGCAGCCTTTCCCTGTACTGCATCAGCCCGCGCACATGCCTCACCCACTGGTGTGGCTTATTTTCAACAAACCATTTCCGGTACAGTTTCAGACAGCTCCGGTCCGTTTCCGGGGGTTACCATCACGGTAAAAGGGTTTACCCGGACGGCTATTTCCGACACAGGGGGCAGGTTCTCAATCGAAGCATCATCCGGGGAGGTATTGGTGTTCTCTTATATGGGGTACAAAAATGCAGAAGTCACCATAAGGGATCAAACCACTGTAAACATAACCCTGCAGGAAGAGGCCACACAATTAGAGGAAGTAACCGTTAACGCAGGCTACTATTCGGTAAAGCAAAAGGAAGCTACGGGAAGCATCAGTCGCATTACGGCAAAGGACATCGCAACCCAGCCGGTCACAAACATGCTCGCTACTATGCAGGGGCGCATGCCGGGTGTAAACGTTACCCAGACAACCGGGCTGCCCGGAGGGGGCTTTGACATCCAGATAAGGGGGCGCAACAGCATAAGGGCACTGGGCAACAGCCCACTCTACATTATTGACGGTGTACCCTACTCCTCTGAGCCAATCGGCAATGGCAGTACCAACGCGGTACTGCCCAACAGCGGTAGCCCCCTTAACAGCATCAACCCGGCCGACATAGAGAGTATCGAAGTCTTGAAAGATGCCGATGCCACTGCCATTTACGGCTCACGTGGTGCCAACGGTGTGGTGTTGGTATCCACCAAAAGGGGAAAAACCGGCAAAACGCGTTTTTCAGCATCGTATTCCCAGGGTGTAGGCAGGGTCACCCGTTTTATGGACATGCTAAACACCGGGCAGTACCTACAGATGCGTGAGCAGGCGTTCGCCAACGACGGTATATCCTATGGCGCAACGGACTATGATGTAAACGGCACCTGGGACCGTGGGCGTTACACCGACTGGCAGAAAAAACTGCTCGGTGGGGTATCCGATATTTACAACACCCGGCTTTCTGCCTCCGGTGGATCAGAAGCGACACAGTTCCTTTTTTCGGGTACCTACTACAAAGAAGGGACCGTATTCCTGGGTGACTTTGGATATTCCAAATACAGCGGCAGGCTACAGCTCAGCCACCAGTCCGCAGACAAGCGCTTCCGCCTCAATGTAACGGCTGGATATACCCTTCAGGATAACGACCTGCCTGCAGACGACCCCACCCTGGCCGCAACCAAACTGGCACCAAACGCCCCGGAGCTCTACGACAGCCAGGGCAACATTAACTGGGCAGGCAGTACTTGGGAAAACCCCTTGGGAAACCTCAGGGCCAGCTTTTTGGCAAAGACAAATGACTTTATCGCCAATACCTTTGTTTCCTACCAGTTGATAAAGGATTTTGAAGCGCGTTTAAGTGCGGGCTATACCGACACGCGCCACGGTGAGTCAAGGGCGACGCCTTCAACCATGTACGACCCGATATGGGAACTGGGCAGTGAATCCTCATCAATATTCCAGAATACAACCTCACGGCAATCCTACATCCTGGAGCCACAGCTCAACTGGAAACACCAATACAGCAAATTGAAGGTGGAAACCCTTACAGGTGCAAGTTTCCAACACCAGCAAACCGGACAGTTGCTCCAATACGGAAGTGGGTTCGCCAGCAACAGCCTGCTCTACAACCTCGCCTCTGCCTATACAACCGTAGTACTGGGACAGTCAGATACGGAATACCGCTACCAAGCCTTTTTCGGCAGGGTAAACCTTAATTGGGACGGTAAATACATAATGAACTTCACCGGGCGCAGGGACGGATCAAGCCGCTTCGGACCCGGCCGGCAGTTTGCCAATTTTGGCGCCGTGGGCGCAGCATGGCTATTCTCGGGCGAGAACCTTATTGCCAGCCGTCTTCCTGCAATAAGCCTTGGCAAAATAAGGGTCAGTTACGGGACTACCGGAAGCGACCAGATTGGGGATTACCAATACCTGGATACCTACACGGTATCGGGAAATAATTACGGGGGCATTAGCGGGTTACAACCATCCAGGCTCTATAATCCTTATTTTGGCTGGGAGGTCAATAAAAAGTTCGAGGCTGGCCTTGAGCTGGGATTATTTAGGGACAGGATAGTACTTAATGCGGGCTGGTACAGCAATACCTCCTCAAGCCAACTCGTAGGCATTCCCCTTGCCGCTACCGCAGGATTCTCATCGGTACAGTCAAACCTGGATGCAAAAGTCCGCAATACCGGGTTGGAATTATCGTTGCAAACCCTGAACATTCAGGGCGCAGGCTTTAGCTGGACAACGACCGTTAACTTCACTAAAGCCCGAAATCGCCTTGTGGAATTTCCTAACCTGGCAGGTTCGTCCTACCGCAATAGCTACATTATAGGGCAATCCCTGAACATCGTACGCCTATATCAGGCAAAAGGGGTCAACCCGGAAACAGGTATATACGAATTTACCGACTTCAACGGTGATGGTATCATTACAGCCGAGGGCGATAGGAAAGCCTATGCAGACCTCAGCCCTAAATTCTTCGGTGGCCTGCAAAATACCCTTACCTACAAAGGCATTGGCATTAGTTTCCTGTGGCAGTTCGTCAAACAGGATAACTACAACCAGTGGGTTACCTCCGACCTTCCCGGGACAATGGTCAACCAGCCCGCCGGTATTCTGGACCGCTGGCAGCAAGCAGGCCAACAAGCTGGTTTTCAAAAATACACAACGGGTCTGGACCAGCAGCTTACAAATGCCTTTTATCAGTTTACATCCAGTACCGCAGCGGTAACAGATGCCTCTTACATCCGTCTTAAAAATATCTCGCTTTCCTATACCCTGCCAAAACGCTGGTTGCCCAAACTGGACTGTAGCCTTACTATAGAAGGCCAAAACCTGCTTACCCTGACCTCCTACGGCGGCCGTGATCCCGAATTTACATCGCCCAACTACCTGCCGCCACTTAAAGTGCTGACAACCGGGATACAAATCAACTTTTAAATCACTGTATTATGATACGCTTTAGAAAAATAGTTACAAGACCATTCACACCTCACAGCCACGGGAACATCCTCTGGCTATACCTCTTGCTGTCCTTACTCTGTACCGCCTGCAACGACTATCTTGATGTCGGGCTGCCATCTTCCCAGCTTACCAGAACAGCTGTTTTTAACGACAGTACCACTGCCACGGCAGCCTTGCTCGATGTCTATGCACGCATGCGTGACACGGGCATGTTTGCCGGCACGGCGCAGGGTATTTCCGCAGAACTTGGTTTATACGCTGATGAACTGGATTATTATGGTTCACCTACCTACTTTGCCATACATTTTTACAACAACGCACTTGTAGCTTCAACCCCGCAGGTAAACTCATGGTGGTCGGCAGCCTATGGACAAATCTACGCCTTAAACGCCTTAATAGAAGGCCTCGCGGCCTCACCGGCTCTTTCACAGGATGAGAAGGATCAGCTTACCGGTGAAGCACTGTTCCTGAGGGCTTTTATTCATTTCCACCTTGAAAACCTGTATGGTGACGTCCCCTATATTAAGACTACGGATTACAGGCAGAATACAGCGGCAGCACGGGTGCCTGGTCCGGAAGTCTACAACTTTATTAAAACAGACTTAGAAAAAGCCATTCTGTTTTTAGGCGACGGCTATCCCGGGCAGGAGCGCATAAGGGTAAACAGGCAGGCTGCAAGGGCATTATTGGCCAGGGTTTGTTTGTACAACGCCCAGTGGGCTGAAGCGTCAAACCTTGCTTCGGCAGTAATCAACGACGGAAATACCTATCAGCTTACAGAACCGGAATTGGCCTATCTCAAAGGCAGCCCATCAGCCATATGGCAGTTTATGCCAAAGACACCGGGTAAAAATACTGATGAAGGTGCAACATTCATTTTCACCCAGGGACCTCCCGCTTTTGTTGCCCTGAACAATGGGCTGCTTAACAGTTTTGAGCAGGGAGACCTGCGCAAAGAAAATTGGGTAAAACAGGTGACCGGTAATGTAGAATTCTGGAGCCATTCATTTAAATACAGGGAAAAATTTACAACGGACAGCACACAGGAATATACTATCATTTTGGGGCTGGCTGAGCAATTTTTGATAAGGGCCGAGGCCCGTGCCCGGCAAGGCGAACTCTCCGGTGCAGTAGAAGACCTTAATACCATACGCCAAAGAGCAGGTTTACCGGACACAACGGCGGCCAGCCAACAGGAAATCGTTGCCGCCATACTACAGGAACGCCGCGCGGAACTCTTTACCGAATTCGGCCACAGGTTTTTTGACCTTAAACGCAACGATCTACTTGACAATGCGTTGGGCAGTAAACCGGGATGGCAGGCTACCGACAGCAGGCTGCCCGTGCCTGAAGCGCAATTGGTAATTAACCCTAACCTGGCACCACAAAATGCCGGTTACTAAGCCATTTATCATGATTCCACGATTATTATCCCTGATAGCATTTCTGATGGTATATCCGCTTTGGGCACAGGAACGGGAAAAAACCTTGGTTACACCCGTGGATTATGCCATGTGGGGCATTCCGGGATTGCCTAAACTTGACCTATCGGGTGATTGGGTTTCTTTTCAGCTGCGTTATCCCTCCGGGGCCGATACCTTGCGCATCACACGTGCCGATGGCAGCAAAAGCTACAATCTGCCCGGCGCCTCCGACATGCAATTCAGTAAAACCGGATGGGCGGGTTACTTCTTAGGGCAAACACTGTGCCTCATCAACCCGGAAACCGGCATGAACTACCCCATTGGGGAAGCAATAAGTTATAACTTCTCACACAATGGGAATCACTGTCTGTACGTCACACAGCACAATGACCGACAACAGCTTAGATACATTGACCTGAACACGTCAGCCGTCACTTCGATTGGCGAAGCGCGAACATATAGTTATAACGAAAAAGCAGATGCAGTGCTATATACGGCAGGCAGTGGTATCGATGCCCTTAGGATTTTCAGGTTCGGAAAAAACTCCGACGAACCGGTAATCGGCGTGGGAATGAAGCAAATTACTGGCATAACATGGAGTAGCGACGGAAAAGGTTTTGCATTCCTTCAAATCGGGGAAGATCAGGCTGCCACGGGCGCAGTGGGATACTATGATTTGGCTAAAGGCAAAGCCTTCTTTCTCAAGCTTGGGGATCATGCGGCCCTGTCAGATAAAGCCCTTACCCTTGACTACAAACCCATAAAGATATCGGAAGATAACTCCAAAATCTTTTTTGAAGTCTACACCCCGCGTGCGGCACCATTACCCGATAGCCCCCAGGTCTGGAATGCAGGGACCAAAGAAATCTTCCCTGCCGGGCAACGTAAAAAGCAGGGCATACAAAATAAACAGATGCTGGTTTGGTGGCCAAAAAAAAATAGATGGAGGCCCCTTACCGACAACACCTTCACGGCCGTTGCCCTTTCCGGGGACCAAAACTATGCGATACTTTGGAACCCGCTTCAAAATGAACCAAATCCCAACCTAAATGCTCCCAATGACTATTATCTGGCACATTTGGAAACAGGAAGCAAAGAGTTACTACTGGCAGGGCATTCCCCTTCGCAAATAACCATCCTCCCGTCGCCGGGTGGGCGTTACATCGCGTATTTTAGCAAAAAGCATTGGTGGGTCTATGACATACGTAACCGCACGCATACCTGTCTCACAGCTACTATTAAGCAGCCCTTCCACAAGGAGGATTTCGACTGGCCGGAAGAAGCACCTCCTTATGGAAATCCGGGCTGGACAGAAAATGACACACATATTTTACTGTATGATAAATACGATATATGGAGAATAACGCCCGATGGGAAACAGGCAACAAGATTGACAAACGGACGGGATGCGCAGGAAATATTTCGTCTTTGTCCTGCAACCGCCCAGGCAAGAAAAGCCAATTTTGACGGGTTGCAAATTGGCTCATTCAGCCGGTCGTTTCTTTTAATGCGTGGAAAGACGTCACATCAGACGGGATACTACCGCTTGGATTCTGGTGGGACGCTGGATACCGTACTCGTTCGAAATTCAGAGCTCAGGCACGAAGTGGTATCAGCAACAGGCACACTGGCAGTAATCGAACAGGATGTTGATATCCCCCCACAAATTATTATCAAAAAGCCCGGTAAAATTCCCTTTGTCATCCCTAATAATGATCCACATGAAAAATTTCTGTTTGGTACAATGAAGGTAATCGAGTATGAAGGCGTTGATAACATAAAACTAAAGGGATTATTGTACTTCCCTGATGGGTACGATCCCAAAATACACTACCCCATGATTGTGCATATTTACCAGAAACAGTCCTTCGAAAATCAGCTCTACACAGTTCCGAGCCTGTATAATCCCACGGGTTTCAACATCCGCCACCTCACAGCATCAGGCTATTTTGTGCTTTTGCCTGACATCAATTACAACATGGGAGAACCCGGAGAGTCAGCGCTGAAATGCGTAAGGGCAGCAGTCAGGGAATCCTTCAGCCAGGGCAGCATCGACCCCGGCAGCTTAGGTTTGATAGGTCATTCGTTTGGCGGTTACGAAACAAATTATATCATAAGCCGGACCGATATGTTTAAGGCTGCGGTAAGCGGATCGGCAATAAACGACCTTACCAGTTTTTATCATTATGTTGTACCGGTTGTGGAGCGGCCGAATTTTTGGCACCTTGAATTCGGCCAGTTTCGTATGGCAAGCTCCTATGCTGAAAATACACAGGGATATCTCGACAACTCACCGCTTTATCATGTTGTTGGGATTAATACCCCACTGCTTTGCTGGGCAGGTAAAAACGACAACCAGGTGCATTACTTTCAGATGCTTTCCCTCCACCTCGCATTACGGAGACTGGGAAAGCAGAACTATGCATTATTGTACGAGGGACAGGGCCACCTGCTTTCTGATCCCCAATACCAAAGTGACCTTACCCTAAAAATCAGCGACTGGTTTGGCTATTACCTTAAAGCAATGCCAATGCCTCGGTGGATGGACGGGCAATAAAAAGCGAAATGCAGTTCTTTTGAACTGCATTTCATGTTTATGGGCTTTATTCCTCAATAGGTATCCTATATAGGGCCTGCTCACATTTGCCTCCGACCATACCCCAAACCTGGGCACCACTGTCGTAATTAAACGTACAAAGATGGCCACTGTTTTCAGTTTGGCAATCCCTGGGGGAGTTGCAGATAGTAGCCGCCGGGTTTCCCTTTACATAGCCAAGCTGCACCGGTAGCGCTCTTTGACTGGCGTTAACCTGACGGGAAACAAACGCACCTGAAACTGCAAGGGCAAATGCGCCAACAGACAGCACCTGCTTTAAAATAATTGTTTTCATAATTTAAAAAATTTAATGGTTGTTGCCTACTCTGTCACAGGTTTTCAGCACTCCCCTGATACCGGCCGTATATTTTTACTGCAATTGCAGGGACTCCTTAAAAAGTCCCGGATAGAGTTTATAATCAACAAGTCTGGTCCCGATCAATCCATATAAATGATTGTCTTTGACAATGAAAGCCCGCATTTTTTTTCCATTAATGTGATAGACGTAAAAACTGGACAAGTACCTCGCGGAAGCTATATGGTAAATATCCACCACAGACGCTTGTTCCCATGTGGTTGGGGACTCATAACGGCTGCGCATAACAGAATTCACATAGAGATACCCCTCGTTGGCATATGCCATTTTATTTACATCTACAGGTGGTGCGGCAAGTTTCGACTCCCATCTGCTTTTGACATACGCAACCTTTAAAATAGCCTTACTTATGGTGTCTATGGTAGTGCCTGTTCTGTATGTTGAAAGCCGTTTGTCGGTTATTATATATTGGTTTCTGTAATAGTACAAATAGCTAACGACCCCGCTGTCCTCGTCATATTGTAACGTACCGTCAACATCAAAAACACCGTCAATCTGCCACTGCAACAATCCGGGTTTGAAAACCACCTTCCCTGAGCTAAAATCAAGTATTCCTAAAACACTTTTATTATCCGAACCGAACGCCCTAAAGACCAGTGACTCTGAATTTAAGACCCTGCTTTGTGAAAAATGCTGCCTTCCCTGCCAGGCGAAACGGGCCTTAAAATCATTAAGGGTTCCTTCTAATACAACAGGCACAGTACCGTCAACAACATAGAACCTGTCTCCAAGCACCTGAAGTTGTGGCGACCTGAAGTGTAGGTCATTATCAGGAAAGGCAATCTCATATGCCGATTTACTTATCAACATTGAATCTAAGACGGTCAAAAGTGCCGGCGCGGTACTGTTACCCAAATACAATTTCCCCCTGTCAAAACCTGAGAAATAAAAGGAATTGTAACCCAGGTCAATTTCCCTGACTTTCTCAGGATTGTTTGGCAGCCTCCTGATAAAATTATTACGGTTGTGGATAAGGTGGCCAGAAGAAATATGCAGGAATGTAACCACTCCAATACCGGTCATCGTAAGGAAGACAAGCAAAATAATGCGCCGTTTGTACGGGCTTCTGAGATACCCCTCACCAATTTTAGTATCACTTAAAAAAATTGCGAAAGCACCCAGGGCGATAAAAATAACATTAAAGATAAAATGGTCTTCCCAACGCATTTTCTCTAAAATACCTCCACAGCCGCATGGAACGTAACTGCTGAAATGAAGTACTGTGAAAATATAGGTACTGAAGACCACCATAAGGGTAAAAGAAGCATACAACCCATACAGCCGTAACGGGGCAAAGGCCAATAGGATAGATATGAGGATTTCCAGAGCGGGTACCCCCCAGGTGATCCAGCCTGTAAAAGCACTAAGCAGTGGCGACTGCCCTAACTGGACCTGGAAATTATCATAATCCAATAATTTACTGACAGCAGCGTAGACAAACAATACGATATGCGCATAAGAGATGATGATCGTAACTACAGGCTTTATATTGGTTGGAAGTTTCATTTACCGTGTCATTTAGTTTGGGCAAGATAACCCCATTCTTCAGGCGAAGTATTTGAAAAATCAAACATAAAAAATTGATTTTCAAGCATTTTTAAAAAATAAAAGTGGGCGATGATTTTACCATCGCCCACTTGTAATTCATGTTCTGAAACTTAATTTTTTTTATCGTCCTGCGCAAGTTTGGACAGCTTGCCATTCAGTTCTGCCAAACCTGATTTTTCCAGAAAATCCTGGGCCACCGCCTCAAGCTCTGCCCTGCCCTCCCCCGGTAAATTTTCAAGCAAAATCCGGGTCGAGACTTCCTGCTTATCACCAATGGAACCGGAAATAATCTGGTTCAAAAGCAATGCATTTTTCCTTGTTATGCGCAAATCAATCTTCACCGGATCGTTCATACCGGGGATACTTAAAATCGTATCAAATACCTTAGCCACATCATGCTCTGTCATAATCGTACGGAATTAAATTAGTAATCATTTAATGCAAAGTTACATACTGAATGCCAAACGATCATCTCCAAAATTTGTAGTTGATTGCACGGTCAAAATGCCTGGGCTAACTTCGTAATAGGATTTCAAAAAGCAATGTTTAAGCCTGCCATACACGGGCTGGTTGAGAAGACAGACGAACCGTTCCTTGCCGCATAACCTTCGCCGGGGCTTCAGGACATGCGGCGGCAGAAGGTTGCAACCAAATCCCGGACAGGCTGATAAACCAGCCCGTCCTCTAAAGAGCCTTGTATTCTTAAAGGACTTATGGTATGCAACGTAAGACGCCCTGATGTTTTAGGATTTTTACAGAGATTGCCTCCCCTGGCGCAATCGGCAAGATGAACGGTTGTATCACAACCGCCTATCTTGCCGCCCTGCACTCGGAACTCGTGGGCGGAGAGTAGCACAGGGGCCCTATGTTTTAAAAGAAAATGATGATGAAAAAGGAAGAAAAAAACATCCGCAATAAATGGCTCCACATCAGGTTAAGCCCTGTGGAATTCAGCATGATTCAAGACAAGTTTGAAAAGACCACCTGCCGGGGGAAAAGTGACTTTTTAAGGGCGCTTATTTTTGAGAAGCCCGTTGTGACAACCTACCGTAACCAATCCCTCGATGAAGCTGTTACCCTGCTTGGCTTGCTCAACAGGGAACTCAACGCCATTGGCAACAATTTCAACCAGTCGGTAAAAAAACTACATACCCTGAAACATTCTGACGACGTTGTAGGCTGCATCATAAAACAGGACATTCAAAAAAACACCCTGTTTAATAAGATTGATGAAATCAAAAACTTAATGCGGTTAATTACCGAAAAATGGTTGCGGTAATAAAATCGGGGAGCTCGCTTCTCAGGATCCTGAATTACAACGAAAATAAAGTCAGCGAAGGGATTGCGGCCTGTATCGCGGCACTAAATTTCCCCTTGGATGCTGAGCGTATGGCCTTTGATACAAAAATTAAAACGCTTGAAAAATGGACGGCACTCAATCAGAACACACGCAGGAACAGCGTCCACATTTCCCTGAATTTCGACCTATCGGAACAAAGCATGGACAACGGGCGCATGGAGGCAATCACAACAGCGTATATGGACAGGATAGGCTTCGGGGAACAGCCTTATTTGATATACCGTCATCACGATGCCCGGCATCCCCACCTGCATATTGTGACCACCAATATTCGCCGCGACGGTTCACGCATTGACCTCCACCACCTGGGCATACGCAAGTCCGAACCCGCCCGTAAGGCTATAGAAGAGGAATTCAGTTTAGTAAAGGCCCAACAGGCAGGCAGAAGGCAGGGGCTTCCGTCTGTGGCAAATGCGGCAGTAGTGGTATACGGCAAGGCGGCAACAAAGAAGGCCATTCAAAATGTATTGCACACCGTTATCAATAAATACCATTTTACCAGCATCCCGGAACTAAATGCTGTGTTAGGGCTTTACAATGTAAGGGCCGAGACAGGCTCCGATACATCAAGGCTAAACAGATATGGAGGGCTACAATACAGCGTCCTGGATCAAGCCAAAAACCCTGTCGGGGTTCCCATCAAGGCAAGCCTTTTTTACGGTAGCCCGGGAAAGAAAAAACTCGCGGAGAAGTTTATACAAAACCGTAGTAAGCGTGCCGGACATGCCAACAGGGTAAGGAATTTGATTGACATAGTACTGGTCAAAGATACGACAACCATGGCGCAACTAAGGGCACAGACAGCCCAGCAAGGGCTCAATCTGGTATTGCGGGAAAATGCACAGGGCTATATCTACGGGATTACATTTGTAGACCACCGGACCGGGGCGGTCTTTAACGGGAGCGACTTGGGGAAAAACTATAGCGCCAAGGCGATACAGGATAAGTGTGCACCCCCCTCCAAAAAGACATATTCGAAAGGCACCCAAAAAACAGAAACCCAACGGACAATCAACCAGATTATGGAAAGTGCCGACAAGATAATCAGTGCCTTCCTGGAAACGGAAAATACCTATGATCCTATTTCCAGGGAACTGAAAACCAATAAAAGAAAAAGAAAGCGCAAAGGTTCACGATAACATAAATTACAAGGTTATGAGTACAGGAGAAAATGAACAGGCACTACGCAAAATACTGGATATGACACGCCTTATCAGCATGGTACTAATGGGGTTGCATCTCTATTATTATTGCTACACGGCATTTGAACAGTGGCAACTGGTAAGTGGCTTTACCGACCGTATATTGGGTAATATTGAAAGGACCGGGTTGTATAGCAATTTTCATAAATCGAAACTTTTTACGCTGCTGTTCCTTAGCGTTTCACTACTTGGCGCTAAAGGGAAAAAAGACGAAAAGCTAAGTTACAAGGCCGCTTTTGCTTATATCATAACGGGCTGCATATTATTTTTCGCGGCGGGCCTTTTATTTTTTGCACCAATTAGTGCATCGGTATTGCTATTCACCTACGGGGTGACAATACTGTTTGGTTACCTGTTAATGATAAGTGGGGGCACGTTACTCTCTAGGATACTCAGGCTTACGCTAAACGGCAACGACATCTTCAATAAGGAAAACGAAACTTTCCCACAGGAGGAACGGCTTTTGCAAAACGAATATTCGATTAATCTCCCGGCGGTTTATAAATTAAAAAACAGGGAGCGTAAAAGCTGGATTAACATCATCAATCCGTTTAGGGGGCTCTTGGTGCTGGGCACTCCGGGAGCCGGCAAGAGCTATTTTGTCATCCGTCACGTTATTACCCAGCACATCAAAAAAGGCTTTACGATGTTCGTGTACGACTTCAAATTTGACGACCTTTCTAAAATAGCTTACAACAGCTGGCTTAAATGGAAGCACCTTTATCCCAAGCCCCCTAAGTTCTTCATCATCAATTTTGACGACCTGAGCCGCACCCATCGTTGCAACCCCTTGGATCCCGCCGCAATGACCGATATTACAGATGCCGCGGAGTCCGCCAGGACGATACTCCTTGGACTCAGCAAAGAGTGGATTAAAAAACAGGGCGACTTTTTTGTGGAATCCCCAATAAACTTCCTTACCGCCATAATCTGGTACCTTAAAAAATTCAGGGACGGGGAATTTTGTACCCTGCCACACGTAATTGAATTAATGCAGGCGGACTACGACAGCCTCTTTACCTTGTTGCGTACCGAAAAAGAAATTGAAGTACTGATCAACCCGTTCGTCAACGCTTACCTCAACGATGTAATGGAACAATTGGAAGGCCAGATTGCATCGGCAAAAATAGCCATGGCACGCTTGTCTTCACCCCAGCTTTATTACGTACTTTCGGGTAACGACTTTACCCTTGACATCAACAACCCCGACGACCCCAAGATAATATGCATGGGGAACAATCCCCAAAAAATACAGATCTACGGTGCCGTGCTGAGCCTGTATGTAACACGCCTTGTAAAACAGGTCAATAAAAAAGGAAAACAGAAAAGCAGCCTGATATTCGATGAATTCCCAACGATATACCTCAACAATATGGACAGCCTGATTGCAACTTCTTCAGTGTACAGGAAAAAGCATGGCACGGATTGGGGCAAATCGTAAGCGATTACCCCAAAAGTACGGAAGCCATAAAATTTGCAGGGCTGGATTACGAGATAGCCAAGAAACCCAATACACACAACCTGCCAAGCGGCAAAAGCATCGAATCGAAAAGCAGCTTTTTTACCTACCGCACCGATAACGAAGCCGTACTTGGTGGGGCTGTGGGTAAGGACTACCACATTATACAAAACCGCGAGGCATTCGCTTTTTTTGATGCCATTGTAGGCGGTGGGGATGGTATCTTATACGAGACCGCAGGGGCACTCGGACAGGGGGAGCGCATATTCATTACCGCAAAACTGCCGGGTTATATCCGTGTGGGTAAGGGGGACGACATCACAGAAAAATACATCTTCCTGACCACCGCGCACGATGGCTCAGGCAGTATTACCGCAGCCTTTACCCCTATCCGTGTAGTATGCCAAAACACCCTGAATGCAGCACTCAAAGGCATGACCAATGTCGTGCGCATCAAGCACACCGCAGGGGCAAAAGAACGTTTGGAGGATGCCCACAAGGTAATGGGGCTTGCCGATACACTGAGTACCCAATTGGAGGGGATATTCAACAATTGGGCTACCGTAAAAATCAGCGATACCGAGGTGCGCAAGCTCATCGAACTGGCACTATGCCCCAACAGCCGCCATCTAAAATGTATGAAGCCGTAGGTAACCTGCCGTTTGTAACGGAAGAGTTTAGCGACCTTTTACAAGCCGCAGCATCCCAAGACGATACGCCAAGCTGTTCGCTTGCTGAAGCCCTTTTGAAACAGGATTTGTATATCAACGCTGCTCTCGCACAGCTTGGGTGCAGCCTGCTTTGGAACCTGCTCAGGGAAGGCATGACCGCATACCGTGGGTTCTTCCTGAACATAGCGGATTTCAGGGCGCAGCCGTTGCCTGTATAAAATCTACGCCGCGCGGCACTCCCTACCGGGGAAAGCCGTGCGGTGCTTAAAATTGGAGTCCCCGTCGCAAGGCCATAGCCTTGCGACGGGGCTTTTTATTACTATGGCAAATCACTTACCAAAATCACCCCTACTGAAATTCAGTCCAACGTACCACATTATTATAGTTTTTTTTAAAATGGAAAGTGGAGTCGGTAAAAACACCGGATCAGGAAACGCCGCAATACCCGTTGGTAAATCTGTAAGGGTGCCTGCAGGGAACTGGCTGGAACCTGCAAGCCTTTTGCCGTGATAAATCCATGTAGCAGTAACCTGAGAAAATTATTGAGATAAATAGCAATAAAAGTAATACAAGCGACTACAATCTTAATGAGCCTTTAAAGAATGTTAACTCCAATTATAGCAATTACATACAGGAAGAATTTTATAACATTTAATTCTCTGCTTCAGTTTTTACGTCAAAAGAATATTAAACTATTTTGAACTGCTTTTTATTCGCCTTAAATTCATAAGGAATTAAAAATCAAAATCATGAAAGCATTGTGGAAAGGCAGCATCAGCTTTGGCCTGGTGCACATCCCTATAAAAATATACAGCGGTACCCAAACCCACCGCCTGGCATTAGACATGGTACGCAAAAAAGACAAATGTGCCATTCAATACGTTCGGATATGCAAAAAAGACGGCAAGGAAGTATCCTGGGAAGATATTGCCAAAGGCTATCGTAAGGAAAATGGCGATTATGTAATTCTCGATAAGGATGATTTTGCAAAAGCAGCACCCGAGAAAACACAGTCACTCGATATTTTTGAGTTCATTAAAGAAGAAGAAATCCCTTCTAAATACCTTGAGAAACCCTATATAACAGAACCCGCCAAGGATGCCAAAAAAGTATATGCCCTTTTGCGTGAGGCGCTGCGCAAATCAGGCAAAGTCGGGCTTTGCAAGTTTGTGATGCGCACCACTGAACACCTTGGGATATTAAAAGTTGAAGAAGATGCTATACTCTTAATCCAGATACGTTTTGAGGATGAGCTGCGTGACCCCGAAGAAGCAGGGCTAATACCAAAAGATGTAAAAATCGCGAAGAAAGAGCTGGATATGGCATTGAATATCATAGACCAGCTTACCGACAAATTTGACCCCACAAAGTATAAAGATACCTACAAGGCCGAACTCATTAAGATGATTAAGAAAAAGGCAGCGGCTAAGCCCAGCGCCAAAGCCCCTGCGCCGCTCAGAAAAAAGAAAACTCCTGAAGCGAAAGACGATTTATTGGAACAACTAAAGGCCAGCCTGGAAGCCATAAAAAACTAAGTTGCCATGAAACTATCTGAATACCATAAAAAGCGTGATTTCAAGAAAACGGCTGAACCAAAAGGTACAATCAAAAAATCAGGCGATGCACAGCATTTCGTGGTGCAGAAGCATGAGGCATCACACCTGCATTTTGACTGGCGGCTGGAAATTGATGGGGTTCTGGTAAGCTGGGCAGTACCCAAAGGCCCCAGTGCCGACCCATCGGTAAAAAGGCTTGCCATGCACGTGGAAGACCACCCCATGGATTATATTGATTTTGAGGGCACCATACCCAAAGGGCAATATGGTGGAGGTACGGTTATGGTGTGGGATACCGGTACCTATGTGGCTGAAGGTGCTGATACATTAGCCGAGAGCAAAAAAATGCTCACCAAAATGCACAAAGACGGCAACATCAAGGTCATCATGCAAGGCGAAAAGCTTAAAGGGGCCTACCACCTGGTGCGTATGAGCGGCAAAAAGGAAGAATGGCTGCTCATGAAAGGTAAGGATGAGTTTGCCACAAAACGGAACTTTAACCAAAACTCGGTATTAACCGGGCGCACCTTACCACAAATTGCAAAAGATAAAGATTCTGATACCTGGGAAAGTGGTAAGAAGGCCGCCAGTGCAAAAAGCGGCGATAAAGACAATATCCTGGAAAACGTCACGAAAAAGAAAGCCACAGCGTCATCTTTTACCGCTGACGACGTGGCCGGCGCCAAACGCCGGAAAACATTCCCAAAAGACTGGAAACCCCAACTTGCTACCTTAACCGATGAAGTATTTGACAATGAGGACTGGCTGTTTGAAAACAAGTATGACGGCTACAGGGCATTAATACAAATCAACAAGGGAAATGTGGAACTAACCTCCCGCAACAGGCTTTCCTTTAATAAAAAATATGCACCGCTGGTTGAAGCCTTCGGTAATATTAAAGACGATATGATACTGGATGGGGAAATTGTTGCGGAAGACACTAAAGGCAAGAGCCACTTTCAATGGTTGCAGGATTATGAAGATAATCCCGACCGTGGAAAACTGAAATGCTATGTGTTTGACATATTGTATTTCAACGGCTATGACCTTACCTCATTACCACTACTACAACGAAAACGCATACTGGAAGCACTATTGCCCAAGCAGGAAAGTATAGTGTATTCCGCGCATACCGTTGGTAGCGGTAAAAAGGCTTTAGAAAAAGTCAGGAAGCAAGGTGGTGAAGGGCTAATTGCTAAAAAGGCAGATTCGCTTTACCATGTAAACAAACGCTCAAAAGACTGGCTGAAAATAAAGGTAACCCAGGAACAGGAAATGGTTATTGGCGGTTTTACAGAACCAAAAGGTGCACGTAGTGGCTTTGGTGCGCTGTTATTGGGCTACTATCAAGATGATGAATTTATCTACTCGGGCAAGGTAGGTACAGGGTTTGATGAAACTTCATTAAAGGAGCTTCATAGTACTTTAAAAAAGCTGGAGGTAAAAACCTGTCCGTTTACCAAAAAGCCTAAAGAGCCCGGTGTGCATTGGGTAAAGCCGCAGCTGGTAGCACAGATTAAATATTCGGAGTGGACAGCGGCCGGAAGCCTGCGACATCCTGTATTTGTTGCGTTAAGAACCGATAAAAAAGCAACCGATGTGGTACGGGAAAAGTCCGTTAGCAAGAAAAAAGTTGTTAACAAAGATACTGGAACAGCAAACAGTTTTGATACTGAAAAAGTACCCATAACCAACCCTGATAAAGTATTCTGGCCGAAAGAAGGCTACACCAAAGGCGATGTGATTGCGTATTATGATGCTATGGCAGAATATGTACTGAAGTATGTAAAGGAAAGGCCACAGTCCCTACGTCGTAATCCCGATGGGATTAAAAATGATGGATTCTTTCAAAAAGACATGGGGGGCAAAGCACCGAAATGGACAACGACCCGGAAATTGAAATCTTCATCAGACGGGGAATCTATAGAATATCTGATTTGTAATGATAAGGAAACCCTGATGTATATGGCCAACTTGGGCTGTATAGAAATAAACCCGTGGAGCAGCCGTATTGGCAACATTAACAACCCGGATTACATTATTTTTGACCTCGACCCAAATGAAGCTTCACTAAAAGACCTGGTTACAACGGCAAATAAAGTAAAAGAAGTATTGGATAAGCTGAATATTAAAGGCTACCTAAAAACATCCGGTGGCAAAGGGCTGCATATTTTTATTCCGGTTAAACCGAAATACACCTACGACCAAACCCGTGATTTTTCTCACCTTATTAGCCATACGGTACACAGTGCCTTGCCGGATATTACCAGCCTGGAGCGTATGCCCAAAAACCGTGTGGGTAAAGTCTATCTGGATTTTCTGCAAAACGGTAAAGGTAAAACCATGGCGTGTGCCTATTCGCTACGTCCTCGTGAAGGAGCTACTGTTAGTACACCCTTAGACTGGAGTGAGTTAAACGGTAAATTTGATATCAAGAAGTATAACATCAAAACAGTACCCAAACGGGTGGTGGAAAAAGGTGATTTGTGGGAAGGCTTTTTTGAAGATGCGGTTGATTTAACGTTGGTGCTGAGCGAAATCAGAAAAGTATAGAGACTAATATAAGCTTCTTTAAACCTATTCCCGGAGAAAAAGTTTAAATTGAACGACGACAATCTCCGCCACAAACGCTTTCCTATCATACCAAAGGTGCTTTTTTGCTACTTTAAAAGCGATGTAACTATCAATGTTAAAGCTACATAAGACGTCAATATTTAATCAGAAAGGCGTTCATTAGACCCAAACCTATAGAAACGGTTTTCCAAGCTCTCTTTTGTCTCTGCCATATAGGTAAATTCCAGATTTTTTTCATCAAAAATTGTAAAGAATTCGTCCCATGAGACCTGTACATCATCCTCTGCAAAACCAAGGAAATTAATATGAAGCTTATCGCTTTTCCTACCGTCATTGTCTTTCAATACAGCAGGTTTGCCTCCCTTGGATTTAGTCCATGCAATTATCTTAGCATGCGAAATAGTCGTATCACATCGCATGTTTTCCATACTGGTAAATGAGGGTGTATTCATACCTTGAAGTTTAATTTTCATCTGATTACAGTAAAATTACTTCAAGCATTAAGGCCATTTTGTTAAGGACTGGTAAGCTTCTGTTAAGCAAATGCAATATATTTTTGGTTTATGATAATATATGTGAATTTTAAAAGACTTCACTTTCTTTCCTCCTGAGATTCTTTCTCAATTGCTTTTATTTCGACTTTCTCTTTTTTTATTGCCTGCCGCAACAAGGCGAAAATACTCATGTAAAAATTGGCTACATATACTAAGGCAAAACCTGCGATGACATATCCCTTCCATCCGGTAAGCAATAATTGGAAATTCGTTAGTAACAGAAAAGCAATCGTAACGTAGTGGCTGAAGCAGTATTCGCAAGTGAATAAATAGAAGAACTTCCTTCGCCATAGCGATTTGGAATTCTTACTGCAATTGACACAGTACTCCCTGGGTTCGCGAAATACTTCTTCGTGCGTAACGGTCCAGGCTACACACGCTATTGGGATTGCCAGTAGAAAAAGCCAGGTTATTTGAGTGGTGAGCGACATTTCGGTATGTTTTACGTAAAGTTACCTCTAATGTAAATGTGCTGTGTAACACCATACGTTAATAACTGACCCTAATATGTTAAATGTGGCACGATGGCATTGCCCATTTCGGTAGCTTTACATAAAATCTCTTTAGTCACCTTGCCCATATACGTTATTGCGATTGTGTATTTTGTCCATTTTCGTACTTTAGCTAAGTGTGATGCCATTACTCAAGTCATGACATAAAAAAAATGGAACTAACCGAAAACAAAGGCCTTCTTCAAGCACTGTTCGACTCTGCCTCAAACGGTATCGTGGTATTGCAGCCCGAATACAACGAAGTAGATGTTCCTGTGGATTTTACTGTGCAGCTTTGCAACGATACCGCCCTGAAATGGATTGGAGAAAAGGACTTTGCTGGCAAACGCTATTCAGAACTTTTTTCTTCACGTGACGAAAAAAGTATTTTTGAACTGCTTATCACAGTAACCAAATCTGGCAATCCGGGTAAATTAGAACATCATTATACCATTAACAACCACGAATACTGGTTGCGCATTACCGTTACCAAACAAGCGGATTTACTTATAGTAACAACCGAAGATATAACCGAACAAAAGGGGGCCCAGGCGACTCTCGAAAAAGCACTTGATACCGCAGAGCGGCAAAGAAGGCTCTACGATTCCATCACTAACAATACGCCGGATCTGGTGTATGTTTTTGACCTCGATTACCGGTTTACCTACGCAAACAAAGCGCTTTTGGCAATGTGGGGGAAGAGTGCGGAAGATGCCATTGGCGTCGGCCTGCGCGAAAACGGGTATGAAGAATGGCACGCTGCCATGCACGAACGTGAAATTGATGAGATAAAAATTAATAAAAAGTCAATCCGGGGTACTGTTTCCTTCCCTCATGCCGAATTGGGCAGCCGTATTTACGACTATATCCTTGTACCGGTATTGAATGAAGAAGGTCAGGTAGAAGCTATTGCCGGAACTACCCGGGACATTACCGACCTTAAACAAGCGGAAGAGAAACTACAGCACAGTGAAATGCGCTTGAGCGGGATGATACAGCAAACCCCGGCACCAACGTTAATACTGATGGGTGATGATTTAATCGTAGAACAGATTAATGAACCTATGCTGAAGATGATCGGCTTTGGCAAAGAAATTATTGGCACATCGCTTCTAAAAAATATGCCGGAATTAACCGAGCAGTACATTTGGGGACAGGTCATTAAAGTGTATGAAGAAGGCATACCTTTTAACCAATCAGAAGTACTGGTATCGCATAAGCGCACGGGTATCATGATAGATTATTATTACAACATTGCTTACCGCCCCCTTTGGGAAAACGGAAAGATAATCGGTATGATACAGGTAGCCATTGATGTAACCGAACAGGTTACCGCGCGCAAGAAACTGGAAGAAAGCGAAAGCCGTTTCCGTGCTTTGGTAAATGCGTCCTCCGACATGGTGTATAGTATGAATGCCGACTGGACAATCATGCGCAACCTTGAAGGACGCGGCTTCCTCACCGACACCGGGGAACCGATGCTGAATTGGATTGAAAAATACATCTATAACGAAGATCGCGATATTGTAGAAAAGGCAATAGAAACAGCAGTGTCTGCTAAAACTATATTCGAACTGGAACACCGCGTCCTTGCAGCGGATGGCTCCCTCGGATGGACGTTCTCGCGGGCAGTACCCATTTTTGACCAGTATGGCAACATTCAGGAATGGTTTGGTTCCGCTGCCGATATTACCACACAAAAAACCATGACTGAAAAGCTGGAAGGCCTTGTGGCAGAGCGCACCAGGGATTTACAGCGCTCTAACGAAGACCTGCAGCAATTTGCACACGTTGCTTCACACGACCTTAAGGAGCCGGTACGTAAGATAAAAACATACACAAGTAGGCTGGAATACCATTTAGACGGAAAGCTGGATGATACCGGCAAGCGGTTCATGGAGCGCATACATGTGGCTACAGACCGTATGTTCTCGATGATAGATGGGGTGTTGTCTTATTCCACTACTAATGCAGCCCCACAAATGGCAGCTCGGGTCGACCTAAATGAAGTATTGAAAAATATTGAAACTGACCTGGAAGTTACCCTGCAAAAAGTAAACGGCAGTATCGACTATCAAAACCTGCCTGTTATTGAAGGTGCCCCGGTACTGCTGTACCAACTATTTTATAACCTTATCAACAATTCGGTAAAGTTTGCCAGGCCCGGCATCCCGCCACAGGTTTCCATTATGGGAGAAATAGATGAGAGCATTGCAAGAATTACACTTTCTGATAACGGAATAGGATTTGAACCTCACCACGCCTCACGCATTTTCGAAACCTTTACCCGACTTAACCCTAAAGATGAGTTCGAGGGTACCGGCCTCGGATTATCATTATGCAAAAAAATCGTGGAGCGCCACGGCGGTACAATCTCAGCCACGGGAATCCCCGGCGATGGCGCGACATTTATTATAACACTTCCTTTGCAGCAAAAAGAAATCGATATTTAGACATGGGACAAAACGTAATTTTGCTGGCTGACGACGACAGGGACGATAGGGAAATGTTCCAGGAGGCATTGGAAATTATAAATGATGACCTGCTGTGCTACACTGCTGTCAATGGCGATGAATTATTGAAACAATTAAAGGGGGTGGAAGAGATACCGGATTTAATTTTCCTGGACATGAACATGCCTGTTATGAGTGGTTTGGAGTGCTTAAAAGTCCTAAAAGAAGACCTGCGACATGGTACTATACCCGTGATTATGATCTCCACGTCTTCGCACCGGAAAGAGATGGATGATTCCTTGGCACTTGGTGCCCTGTGCTATTTTGTAAAACCAAATGATTTTCGGGATCTGGTCGAAATATTGAGGGTAATTACTGCCAATCTTGGACCCGGCCTAAAAGAAGCACTTGCAGCTCTCTATTCAAAAGGTTGCAAACACATCCATCTTTCCTGGAACAAGTAATGATTATTTGAAGTATGCCAAACCCATTTACGAATTATTTTTCGTTTCCTTAGTGATATTAGCAGTAGGTTTTTCAGTCTCCTTCTCTTCTACATAAACAGCATACTCGGCTGGCAATATCTTTTCACCTTTAAACGCAGCGTAGGCTTTGGTAAACTCCGCGCTGAAATACATAATGGCTGCCGAATAATACACCCATAGTAATATCACAATGAGTGAGCCTGCCGCGCCGTACGTGGACGCGGTACCGGAAGAATTAATGTAAATGCCGATAACATAGCGCCCCAAAAGAAACAGCAAGGTGGTGAATACAGCACCGGCACGTACATCCCGCCATTTTATCTTGGCATCAGGAAGCACTTTATAGATCACCGCAAATACCACGCTAAGCACCACAAGGTTTACTACGATACTGAGAATATAAAACAATCCCACCCATACATCGGCAAACCAGCCTTTGAGAAGGGTGTTAAAGGTGTCCAACAAGCCGTTTACCACCAGCGAAATTACCAACAGGAAGCCCAAGCCAATAATGAGTGAACCGGAAAGCAGCCTGTCCTTTAACAGCTTTACCCAACCGCGTTTCGGCTTAGCCTTCACGCTCCATATCATGTTGATGGAATCCTGCAATTCGCCAAATACGGTAGTGGCACCGATTACGAGTGTTACCGCGCTGACCACAAGTGAGAACGTGGTATCGCCCGATAGTTCCATATTCTTGATAATTTCCTGTACCTGAGCTGCTGCCTGATTGCCAAGTAGTCCATTGAGTTCTGTAAACACGGTCCCCCTTACGGCATCTTCGCCAAAAAATGCCCCGGCAAGGGAGATTATAAGCAGTAGTAACGGGGCAAGGGAAAATAACGTGTAGTAAGCAAGTGAAGCACTTAACTTTAAGCCCTTGTCTTCAGAGAATCCCTTAATGGTGTCTTTAAAAATGGTAAAACTGTCTGAAAATATCTTTTTAAGCTTCATATCCGTTTCTTTTCAAAGTTTATAAGAAAGCGCCTTAGCATACTGACAAAAAAATGAAAGCTTCTATGTACTTATAGCTTTTTGTATAAAAGCGAAAGGCAGCATAAGGACTAATAAAGGAAGTACGACCAAAGTAATGACCAACAGCTCCAACAAGAGCATAACCCCTGCTATTGCAGTACTGAAAATAGTATCGTTATGTGGCTTAATCTTATACATCTTTCTTTAGAATTAACTTTTTATTGCTATAGCATCGTTTCACCACTTAATCCGATGCGATTTTGTTTATCATGCCATTGAAAATAAAATAATGAAATGGAAGGACGGCGTACCAATACAACCTTCCCCAAAGCCCGACGGGACGGAAGGTCGCCGTTTGATAAACGGTTCCATCCTTAACTTTAAACTCCAGCCAGGCCTCACCGGGCATCCGCATTTCAGCATATAGCAGCAACCGCTTTTCTTCAGTATTGGAATATATCACCCTCCAGAAATCAAGTACATCCCCGGTATTGACTTCAACGGCGTTTTTACGGCCACGTTTCAGACCGACGCCTCCGAAAAGCCTGTCCAAAAAACCCCGGAATTCCCACAGCCAGTTGCCATAATACCAACCTGAGGCACCACCAATAGCAAATATACGTTTGAGTGCTTTTACAGGGTCAGCTGCCTTCCGCTGCTTTTTATCAGTAAAGACTCCGAACTGGGGTACCTTCAGCTGTTTCTCTACCATCTTTTTTGAATACGTACCTCCTATAGCATCCTTCCAGCTGGAAAGCACCAAATTTTGTTCAATTTTATCAAAAGCAATCCGGATGGCTTCGCGATACGATAACGGTTTGATATCAAGTTGCTCGGCAAGGTTGTTCGGTTTTGCAACTACATCCACACTCATACTATTTACAAGGTTGCGTGCGAGTGTATAGGATGTTGACGTAACGAAATACAGCCAATATGAGGATAACTTAGGGGTAAAAAAGGGTACCGTTATAATACGACGCTTTAATCCTCTCTCTGCAGCAAATTCCAATAGCATTTGTTTATAGGTATGGATATCAGGACCGTAAATATCAAAGTGTTTGCCGAAAGTAAATTCTTTGAGCAGCACCCCGGATAGAAATTCAATAACGTTGCGTATTGAAATGGGCTGGCACTTTGTATTTACCCATTTCGGTGCCACCATCACCGGCAATTTCTCAACCAGGTCTCTGATGATTTCAAATGATGCGCTACCGGAGCCTACAATAATACCTGCCCTCAACGTGGTAACGGATGTGGTTCCGGAATTGAGTACTTCTTCAACTTTTTTGCGTGAGGCAAGATGTTTGGAAAGTTTAGCATCGTTAACAATACCGCTCAGGTAAATGACCTGGCGGGCATTTGTCTTATCAATAGCTTCAATGAAATTGCGAGCAGAAGTCTCCTCCTTACTGCCAAATTCCCCAGAGCCACTCATAGAATGCACTAAGTAGTATGCGGCATCAATATCATTCGGGAAATGTTCCAGGCTTTGCTTGTCTAAAAAATCAGCTTCGATTACCTCCAGCTTGCTGTCCTTACCATAGCGTTTTTTATTAAAGCGGGTACTGTCGCGCACCGAGCATACAACATGATGCCCCTGTTCCAAGAGGACAGGGAGCAATCGCTGTGCTATGTATCCGGTCGCACCGGTAAGGAGGATTTTCATGGAGACTGTTATAAATAAAGTAACTGCTTTTCAGCTATCCATAAATTTACAACGTTCCAAAATCAACAACTGTTGTGGGAATGATAATTGTGATAGTATTAGCAAAAAGAAGTGATAATGGAATATGATGTATTGTCGTATCATTATGCTGGCTTTGTGATTTACAAGTCAGCTCAACCATACCTTTCTTTCCAACCTGATTTTAACCGGCTATATACCTCATTCGCCTCAGCCTCTTTCCATGCATCATAAAAAATGGCTGCTGCCCTGGCCTTTTCAGGTTCACCGGTACCTTTTTCAAAAGGCCTGTAGTTTTTTTCACGGTCGTATTTTTTACCACCTTTGTAATTGGCATACCGCCTCGCACGCGTAAAACCCATCTGGAGGTATTTACGTGCCATATCTGCCCCAACGAAATCATCCTGATGAAGATATTGATGAAACAGTTCCAAAATTTTGGTGCTGCTTTCCTGTGCTATCTCGGCATCTTTAAAACGCCAGTACTGGCCAATCTCGCTTTTATAAGGTTCGCATATCAGCACGCCCTGTTCCCCTTTACCGACCCTATACAATTCCGGATGCCGGCGGTAATCAATATCCGGTTTCCATGGGTAGTTGTCCTTATCGAAATCAAGATAACTGGGTGTATCCATGGCTATGTTATCCTTGGATTATCAATTGTCGACACCCATTCTTTTTCGCCACAGCGGCTGCATTTGCTACTTTGCGCCAACTCTTCGCAATTCCCACAGTTAGTGCAGGCATACTCCCCATGGCGGGTAATATGCTCTGATTTTTTATTGTACTGTTTTGGCAATACAGGCAGCCCGGGCTTCACCTTATCATCGGGATAAAAAAATATGCTGAGCTTGCCATTGGTTTCAAGTATTGCCGTTTCGACCTGCCCGACGTGTGACACGCCCTCGTTCCTTAATTCTGCCAAAAACTCGTCCTTTGCGAAATTATGCGCTGTACGGCTTACCATAACAAATTGGCCATCTTCTATAATGTACATCGGGTCGCCTTCCACCAGGCTTTCAAAATTCTCATTTTTACCGGCATAATAGGTAATGATACGGTACAATATAATGATTACAGCAAAAACAAGCAATGAAGGCAGTATAGGATAATCGTTACTGAGCATGGGATCCCCGGCTGCCGAACCCAGGGCAATAATTATGGCGACCTCAAAAATGGAGAGCTGGCGTACGCCCTTCTTGCCGCTCAGGCGCAAAAAGGTAAGCACCAGCAGAAACATGATTAGCGTGCGGAGCCCAATCTCCAAAGATTGTTGCCAGTCCAGGCCGTTGAGGAAAATGCCTTCCCAATCAAATTTCATACGCTTATTTTTTTAGTTTGTTGTTCAAGGTGGCCCACGATGCGCAGTGATGCCTCCTCACAAAAGTCAAGGCCCGAGTAATCCGGGTTAAAACCACCAATGTAAGGCACTGCCATTACAAATAACCGCTCATTACCCGTGCCGTCAGGCCCCACGATTTGGAAATTATCGTTGATGCTGATTCCGGGGACTTTAAGTACGTAGTGCCCTTCTTCCGTTTTTACATTTTTTGTTTTATTCTTAAATAATTCCTCGCCTTTACTATCCGACCTGAAACGTAATGTTGCCGGGGTAATTACATTACCTGAAAGCAGGCTTTTAAAAGGGAATTCTTCAAACGAGAGGTGCGGCTGCCCCACACAATCAACAAATGTTTTAAAGGAAGCGGAGCACCTTTCATCATCCTCATTGCAGTAGTGATAAGATATACCGCCATTATCGTTAATTTCGATATCACTTTCCTGGCCAACTGATAAGATTTCCAGCTTACCGGCATTGTGCAGTGCAAGCAATTCGCGGCATGATGTCTGCGGGACAAAAGCAATCACAACCGAAATTAAAGGCATCAGCGTTTTTTGGAGCCTAAGCATATCTTCTGCCGAAAGGTATTTTGCAGGATAGTTCATCGCAAAACTCAACACGGCAAGCAGTTCTTTCCAATACACCGACTCCCGTTTTTGTATGGACTGTTCGGCTTCTAAATACTCCCTGCGCAGGAGTTCAAAAGGATCTGCTTTTTCACGGAAACCCATTACAAGGTCTACAAATTCTTCAATGCTAAGGTTTTTAATGCGCTCGTAAAAGTCCCTGTCTTTCTCCTTGAAAAGGTCTTTATAGTCTTTTTCAAATATATAATCGAGCGAGAGGAAACCGTTATTTTCCCGTTTATGCTGTTCAATTTCTTTAGGTGTCAGCAGGGAGTCGTTTTGCAGGTGCGAGTCTTCCAGGTGAAAGCGTACCGCAGGGAGTAAGCCGTTCCTGGAATGCATTATCATCTTAAAACGCTTTGTGCCTTTTAAAGGAATATACTGCAGCATGCCATCATTACCCTCCACAAAATTTCCATTGCTCCGTGCCAGGGTGCGTATAGCATCTATTGCTGTAAGGGAACATCCCCTAATTGCAACCGCATGGTTCAACTCAAGCTTTAGCTTGGCTGGCGGGTAAGGGCTGTCAAAATATCCCGGAACCTTGCCTTCATGTTTTTTCGGCCAGTTGTGCCCGGTACAGATAATGGCCGCATCAAAGGGCTCAACCCGCTCACCCTCGATTTCGATGAAAACCTGTTGTAATTCCGGCTTGTCAATGATATCGGTTACCGATGTGCCGAGATGCAACACGACCGTAAAGCCCGCTGCACGGGCTTTATCGCACAGTAACCCGAACTGGCTTTCCAGGTATTTGCCAAAAAGCAGGCGTGGCACTACCTTATATTCGTTGAAATTCCGGGGAGTAATATGATAAGGCTGGAGCACGGCGTTGTCCACAGTATCGACCCAATCCTGCATCGAGGTTACAATTGTAGGTATTTCATTAGCCGATACATTAGTAATGTGCTCCCTGTTCGCGCCCTCGCTGCTATATGGCATCCCGGCCCCAACCTGCGATTTGCGCTCAAAAATTTCAATGGTTATATTTTTATCGCCTGATTCTATGAGCCTTTTAAACATAAACATGCCGCTGGGACCCGCGCCCAGAATCGCAATCCTTCTATTTTCTGTTTCCATTATAGTGTTAGGTAATTTCCGTTGTACACTAAGTTAGCATGGAGATGGCCGAAAAATTTCTAATAAAATATTAAATAAACCGATGCTGCATAATTTTAATATATTCCTGCAAAATTTCACATCAATATTTATAAATTCTTTACCATTTCCGCGCCCTGCTATTCGCTACATTAGATTTCTTAATTGTCAATTATGGAAACCGCTACTGTAGAAGCACCTGTTGCACCTGCTAACAGAAATACCAAAAAGTTATACCACTACCAGGAATCAGATATTACTACGCTTTTCGAAAAAATCGGGGAAAGTACCACACCGCAACGGCTCCTGTACCAATTGCCCACCGGCGGGGGGAAAACCGTCATATTTTCTGAGATTGCGAAACGATATATTAAAAAGTTCCAACGAAAAGTGGTTGTGCTTACACACCGCAAAGAGCTGTGCCGTCAAACGGCAACAACCCTCAAAAATGCCGGGATAGCCAATAAAGCCATAACCAGCACCGTAAAATCGATAAGCCGTAAAGACCGCTCGCTATGCTATGTTGCCATGGTTGAAACCCTGAAGAACAGGATAAAATCAGGACAGATGAATACCGATACTGTAGGCCTTGTGATCATCGATGAAGCCCACCACAACTCTTTCCAAAAACTACTTGATAAATTTAAAAATGCGACTGTCATTGGGGTTACCGCCACGCCTTTTAGTGCAGATATCAATTTGCCCATGAAGAACAACTACAGCGAATTGATTGTCGGTGCCCCTATAGGTTCACTCATTGAACAGGGCTTTCTGGCACGCCCTAAAACCTGGAGGTATGACGTGGAACTCAACTCGCTTATAACAGGCCAGCACGGGGACTATACCGTCAGCTCTTCAGACGCCCTCTACTCCGCCCCGGCCATGCTGGAGCTGCTGTTGCATGCGTACCGCGAGCATTCCAAAAACAAAAAAACACTGATTTTCAATACCGGTATATTTACCTCTAAAGCAGTCTGCCAAATGTTTACCGATGCAGGATACGATTGCAGGCACCTGGATAACAAGACATCACCTGCAGAACGTGAAGCCATTCTAAAATGGTTTAAAAAGACCAAAGGTGCCATACTCACATCAGTCTCTATACTGACCACCGGATTTGACGAGCCTTCGGTGCAAACGGTTATCCTGAACCGTGCCACCAACTCGCTTACCCTGTACCACCAGATGATTGGCCGTGGCTCGCGCAGGCTGCCAAATAAAAAGACCTTTAACATCATTGACCTTGGTAATAATACCGACCGTTTCGGCGAATGGAACGCCCCTGTGGACTGGAAGTATGTTTTTGAAAATCCGGAGCAATACCACGAAAGCATGAGCAGCCATACGGAATATGAAAGCCATACTATATCCCCTGAAATACGTTCCAAATTCCCCAATTCCCTTGAAGTATTGTTTGATGTCCAGCAGGCGCACCACAAGGCAACGGAAAACGGGGAGAAACCCAAAACAGTAATCCGCGACTCCATCCGCCAGCATGCCGTGATGTGCGTCGATAATGCCGAAACCATTTCAGAAGCGCTACACCTTAGTGAAGAACTGGAAAAGGAAATCAACTGGAGAGTAAAGCAATATGCCAAATGCCTGGGCAAAGTCACAAAGAATTATACCGAATGGCTGGCAGGTGACTACAAAACCAAACTCAGGGTGCTGATACAAAAAATAATGCACAGGCGTGAAAGGCTGGCTGCGAAATAAGAAGTATGGAAAATCCTACAGAAAATAGTACAGCCGTTTCGTCAAAGCAAACGCGCCACAAAATCGGAAAAGCGCAAAAGAGGCTTTTACCCATAGCGTCATTAAACTCCATTGAATCGGAATGCCGTCCGAACTCCATAGATATTTTAAAGGAAAGTAGTGCGGGCAGGATGCAGAGCCTTTTGCCGCTGCGTTATGAACGTATGTCGGCCTCACCGTTTTCTTTCTTTAGGGGCAGCGCCGCCGTGATGGCTTTAGACCTGTCATTAGCACCATCGACCAACCTAAAGCTCCAGGTTTGCGGCGATTGCCACCTGCTGAATTTCGGCGGGTTTGCAACGCCGGAACGTAAACTAGTGTTTGACATTAACGACTTTGACGAGACGTCAGTTGCCCCTTGGGAATGGGATGTAAAACGTCTTGCGGCGAGCTTTGCCATTGCGGGGCGCGACAAGGGCTTCTCTGACCTTCAATGCCATGAAGCTGCATGGACGGCAGTAAACAGCTATCGCAAGCACATGGCTGAATACGCCGAAATGTCGGCCCTGCAAATATGGTACGCGCAGATAAGCCTGAAGGAACTGATACACTCAGGCAAGATAAAGGAGATGAAGCAATTCGACCCTAAAGAAATAAAAAAGGCCATCAAGCGCATACCACATCAAAAAGAATTTGCAAAGCTGACCCACAATAAACAGGGACACCCGTTGATTAAGGACAACCCGCCCCTGATTTTCCACGTCCCAAAGGAAAAGCAGGCCGGTTTCTTTGCTGAGTCGGAAAATGCTTATTGTAGATACCTGCGCTCACTGTCCCATGATAAAAAGACATTGCTGAGCCGCTATAAGATACAGGATGTCGCCATGAAGGTGGTTGGTGTGGGCAGCGTAGGTACGTTTTGCGGCGTATTATTGTTGATGTCTGCGATGGGCGAACCGCTATTCCTCCAATTTAAGGAAGCGCACCAAAGCGTGCTGGAACCCTATGCAGGGAAAAGCAAGTTCAAATACCACGGCCAGCGGGTGGTTGCAGGCCAAAAACTCATACAATCGGCCACAGATATCTTTTTGGGCTGGACGACCGACGTTGCAGGGAGGCAGTTTTACATACGCCAGTTGCGCGATGCCAAAGTAAAGCCATCGCTGGATACCATGGAACATGATATTTTCCTGCGGTATGCAAAATCCTGCGGCTGGGCACTTTCTCGCGCGCATGCACGTACCGGGGATGCTGCCATCCTAAACGGTTATATGGGACAGGATGAACTGTTTGAAGACACAATAGCAAAATACGCCATGCAGTACGCCGACCAAAACGAAAAAGATTATGGGTTGCTGCTGCATGCCCTAAAGCACGGACTGTTGCCGACATAATCAAAAGCCAAAAACCACCGTGCACAGGTAAAAAAGTCGTGGCTATTCCTTTTTATACTTGCGGGCCAAAAACAGGATGATGATATTGAGTACAAGGGATAAAATGTTTGTTGAAATTATTGCCACATCCTCTTTACTGATACCATAATAAATCCAGAGCGAGTTCCCAAAAAGCAGCACTACGAACATACCGAGGGACACATCGCCTGCTTTTTTTGTTTTTATCGTTTTAATAATCTGCGGAAATAGCGATGCGGAGGTACAAAGCCCTGCTGTAATCCCTAAAATCTCAATGAATTCCATAAGCGCAAATTTTAGAAATCAGACCGATACTATTAAAGGTAGTCATTAAATTTTCATGAAGCGCCGATAAGCGTTTATAAAATTATTCGCGGGTTTTATATTCTGATGAAGGATACTTCAACTGCATACTAAAGTTTTCTTAATCAGGTAAAACACCCCAAGCGATTGTTTTAATTTTAAGTAACACATCAACAAAAACTACTTAGAATGAAAAAACAAACTACACCTAAAAATGAAAAGCTGAAGGAACTGGAGGTAAACCGGGAATATGCCGATGGGCAATACATCACCACCGACCACGGCGTTAAAATAAACAACGACCACAATTCCCTTAAGGCCGGTGAACGAGGCCCATCGCTTTTGGAAGACTTTATCATGCGTGAAAAAATCACGCACTTTGACCATGAGCGCATCCCTGAACGTATTGTGCATGCGCGCGGCTCGGGTGCACACGGTTATTTTGAAGCCTACGGTAATGTCTCTCAATATACAAAGGCTGCTTTCCTTAACGACACATCGGTAAAGACCCCGGTGTTTGTACGTTTCTCTACTGTGGCGGGCTTTCGCGGCTCAACGGACCTGGCTCGTGATGTGCGTGGTTTTGCTATAAAATTCTATACCCAGGAGGGTAACTTTGATATGGTGGGCAATAACATACCTGTGTTCTTTATACAGGATGCCATGAAGTTCCCTGACCTCATCCATGCCGTAAAACCAGAACCGCACAATGAGATGCCACAGGCGGCTTCAGCACATGATACGTTTTGGGATTTTATTTCATTAATGCCGGAAAGCATGCACATGGTTATGTGGGCTATGAGCGACCGCGCCATACCACGCAGCTACCGTATGATGGAAGGCTTCGGCATCCATACATTCCGTTTTGTCAACAGCGAGGGTAAATCCACCTTTGTGAAATTCCACCTAAAACCCAAACTGGGCACGCATGCCGTTGTGTGGGACGAAGCCCTGAAAATATCGGGCAACGACCCCGATTTCCACCGCCGCGATTTGTGGGACAATATTGAAATGGGCAACTTCCCCGAATGGGAGTTTGGCGTACAACTGGTGCCCGAAGAAGACGAGCACAAATTCAACTTTGACCTGTTAGACCCCACTAAAATTATACCTGAAGAACTCGTACCCGTTACGCCAATTGGCAGGTTGGTACTCAATCGAAATCCGGATAATTTCTTTGCCGAAACGGAGCAGGTGGCATTCCATCCGGGCCACATTGTGCCCGGTATTGATTTCTCGAATGACCCTTTACTACAGGGAAGGCTGTTTTCCTATACTGATACACAACTTTCCAGGCTGGGTAGCCCCAACTTCCATGAAATACCGATTAACCGCCCGGTTGTTGGCGTGCACAACAACCAGCGCGACGGCCACATGAGGCAGCAAATCAACACCGGTCGCGTGAGCTACAGCCCCAACTCACTGGCCAATGGATATCCACAGCAAGCCAGGGAAACGGAAGGTGGCTTTGTAAGCCATAACGAGCGCATTGAAGCCTACAAGGTCCGTGAACGCAGCGAAAGCTTTGCCGACCATTTTAGCCAGGCAACGTTATTCTTTAACAGCCAGAGCGATATTGAAAAGCAGCACATCATCAAAGCCTTACGCTTTGAACTCAGTAAAGTGGAAACCGTAGCCATACGCGAGCGTATGGTAGGCTTGCTGGGCCAGGTCGATAAAAAACTGGCTAAACAGGTAGCTGCGGGGCTTGGCTTTGCCGTGCCACAACCTGAAAAACCAATGAATAAGGGTGTTGGCGCAGATGCTGACCCTAAAAAACACGAGCCAAAACCACTTGATAAAAGCTATGCCCCGTCTCCTGCCCTGAGCATGGTGGACAATCCAACTAATACAGGTAGTATCGAAACCCGCCAGGTGGCATTCCTGTGCGCAGAAGGCGTAAGTGAAAAATCGCTGAATGCCCTGAAAAAGGCACTGGAGGCCAAAGGGGCTGCGCCGAAGATTATCGGGCCGCATGCCGGAAATATTACCGGCGATGCCGGGTCTGAAATCATTACCGATTTTGCATTCTTCTCGTCATCCTCAGTTTTGTTTGATGCCGTATATGTGCCGTCAGCAGAAAATGTTACCTCCCTAGGTGAAAATGACAACGTCATTGAATTTATCAATGATGCGTATAAGCATTGTAAGGTAATCGGGTTTGATGCCGGATTGGACGGGCTGATTGAGAAAACCGCCATTGGCAACAAAATGAAAGCAGGGAATGATGAAAACCTCCTCGGGGTACTAATCAATAACGGGACAGCGAAAGCGTTTACCGATGATTTTAAAACCCAGATGGGCAGGCACCGCATTTGGGAACGCGAGGCTAAAATAACGGAATGACGAGGATTGGGCAGCCAATCCGAATAAATCATAAAATAAGAAAGCTATGGACCAATTGACTACTGCATTATTTGCCGCTTCCAGGCAGGGCAATGTGCCTGTATTACAGGAAATATTCAAGTTGATAAGCGATATTGATACACGCGATGAGCGCGGCTATACGCCGCTCATCATCGCCGCATACAACAACCAGTATGAGGCTGTAAAGGCGCTGCTATACGCAGGCGCAGACATTGATGCCACTGATGCCAGTGGTAACACCGCCCTAATGGGCGCGAGCTTCAAAGGGTATGAGCACGTTGCCCAGCTCCTGATTGCCAATGGTGCCGATGTAAATGCACTACACGGCAACGGTGGTAGCGCACTAATGTTCGCCGTAATGTTTGGCCGCAACAACATGATTGACCTATTGCTGGATAGTGGTGCCGACATTAACCTGAAAGACCATCGCGGGATTGGTGTATTGGAAATCGCCCACCAGCAACATAACGAAATTGCCATTGGCAAGCTCCAACGCATGGCTTCCTAAAACCTATTGCCATTATGAAAACTACCGAAAAGATTATCATTGCAGGTATTGTGGGCACGACATTCATGACGCTATACAGCTATATCAGGGCCAAAAAAGAACGGCAGCAGTACGTAGAGCCGGTACTGATTAACGAGCTGATTGACAACTCCGAAAATTTAGACTTGGACGATACAGCCAGCCATCCCGCAGGATGGGGGTTACATTACGCAACGGGTATCGCATTTATAGCCGCCTATTATTTCGTGTGGAAAAAAGCGCTGCACCGTCCCAGCACTGCAAGGATGCTATGGGTAGGGATTATTAGCGGAGGAGTGGGAATAGCGGTATGGAAGCTGCTTTTTACCCACCACGACAAACCGCCACATAATTACCGTTATGGCTATTACAGGCAGCTCCTGATTGCCCATATCGTATTTTCGCTTTCAGGCATAGGTACATATAAGGCATTAGGTAGCAGCAAACATAGTAAAACGCCCGATAAAATTTAATATGCCTATAAACAAAAACAGCCTTCAAATTGAAGGCTGTTTTTGTTTATTCAATAGTAACTGCTAAGGCTGCACTGCCATTTTCACGCAGTTAGCTCCCTTCTTATCGAAGATATTATACATTTTAGCCGCATCGACACCCTGAGTTATCCGTTTTATGGCTGCCCACCACCACCAGCGGCTCCGTAAATCTGGCCGGTACTGTAACTGGCGTCATTAGCGGCTAGTTGTACATAAATAGAGGCTAGTTCCACAGGTTGTCCCGGCCTACCCAACGGTGTATCGCCACCAAACTGTTTAAGTTTTTCCATCGTGGCACCACCACTTACCTGAAGTGGTGTCCAAATCGGTCCCGGCGCCACACCATTTACCCGAATGCCTTTCGGCCCCAACTGCTTGGCAAGGGAACGTATGTAATTCGTAGTAGCGGCTTTGGTTTGGGCGTAATCATACAATTCAGGGTTGGGATCCGTTGCCTGTACCGACGTGGTGCCAATGATTGAAGCACCCGGTTTTAGGTGCGGCAATGCGGCTTTGATAATCCAAAACGGAGCATAGATATTCGTTTTCATGGTAGCGTCAAATGCTTCAGAAGTAATATCCATAATCGATTCCTGGGTTTGCTGGCGTGCGGCATTGTTTACCAATATGTCTAAACCTCCAAGCCCTTTTACTGCTTCTTCAACCAGCTTTTTACAGAATGCCTCGTCACGCAGGTCGCCCGGTATGGCAATAGCCTTACGTCCTTCTGCTTTTATGAGTTTTATTACTTCCTGGGCATCTTCTTCCTCATTTGGATAATAGTTAATGGCTACATCAGCCCCTTCGCGGGCATAGGCAATTGCGGCAGCCCTGCCCATACCGGAGTCGCCACCTGTGATGAGCGCCTTGCGGCCTTTAAGCCTTCCGGAACCTTTATAGCTTTTTTCGCCATGGTCGGGACGCGGGTTCATCTTGCTTGTCAGTCCAGGCCACTCTTGGGTCTGTTCTTTAAAAGGCGGCTGTGGGTATTTTGTAGTTGGGTCTTCCATAGGGCTCGACATATTTCCCTCAGTATTAAATTCGTTGCCAAGCACAGGTGTTACTACAGTGGTGGCCAGCACGGCACCGATCCCCCCGAGTGCCTGACGGCGGGTCATTGTATTTTCTTTACTCATAACTTCATTTTTTGGGTTCATTAAACCTTAAAGTTACGATGCTCTGTATAGTAGGATTGGTAAAAGCCCGTTAAAGATTTTACAAAGTATCAGTGTATAAATTATTGAGAGATTTCCTATGTGTGAAATATGCTGAAATTGAGACCTACGATTTCAAGGGTTTGGATATGAAATCCGAAAAGCCGGCTCTTACTGCTGATGCTTCTAAATAATGTGGGTTTTTCCTAATTTTTCCATCCTTAATGACATAAGGATGAGTGTGCAATACATCAGTAAGCGTATCCTCACTAAAACTACTCACATCGTACATACAAATCAGTGAACAAGAATATTTGGGGGTAAGTTCATTCAGGCTGGCTTCATAGGCCAGGAGTTCGTTTGTCCCGGGAAGATTTTTAAGTGCCCACACCATATCGCCACAAGCCCTCACGCCATCATACCCTGCCCTTGACGCGGATATCAAGGTGTTTTCGAGCATGGTATACATTCTGCCCGCAGCGAACTTACCATCCTTTATGTAGCTGTTTTCAGAGGATAATATTTCCAATTGTCCACTCGCCATTTTTTTGGCAATGGATATACCATTGTCTGTGAGGCAACGGCAATGTTCACCATGGCGGTTGCTTTCGAGAATGTTGATAACCTTGTCATTCGCGGCTAAACCCTCCATAATATATGGAATAATCACCTCGTATTGCTGCTCTCTGGAATTAAAAAAACCACAGATATGCATTGGTGACATCAATTTCTCGCCGCATACCGAAAAAAGTGTTTGTTCGCTCATGCTTACAAATCTACGTATTATTTCGAAGGCGAATGTAAGAACACCTCAATTGATTTAATTTGTTTTTTTCCGTACACGAGTTTCAAGCATAGCACCTATAGCCTCAAACAATTTCATATAAATCTAGGATGTACTATCTTTGAAAAGTATAATCCGTTCTACGTTGCTATAAGTAAACTCCGGAAACAGCGTTTTGTTTGTTTTTTTGTGATTTTTAGTTAAAAACTGTACCCATGTTGCACCACAGGTTCAGGAAAAGCTTATAAATATTGGATTGCTAATTTCGGAATTGGAAATAGGCTTATACAAATCGGTAGCCCTCATCAACCGTGTAAACCGCTTTGCAAGGACGGCATGGAAAGCCGAAACCCTGACGTTTAACAAGGCAGCAGGCAACCTGCCTGAAGACCGCGATGCCCCTCTATACCTATTATGCATTGACAGTGTCGCTTATCAACGCTGCTCTCTCGCTGCCTGGGTGCTGCCTGCTATAGAACCCTTTACGCGAGGGTATGATCTTATAGTTTTTTCTTAAACCTGGAAAACTTCAATTGCAATCCCATAATGTGTGGGGCATAACTGCAATTAAAAGGTATTATGAATTTCCTGCTTGGGCAAGACCAAATCGTATACCGCTAACGTAAAATGAAAACCCATTCATAAAAATCAAAATGCCGGGAACCACCCCGGCATTTATGGTGTAAAAAATACATTCATAAACAAATTTGTATCCAAATTTTGATGCTGTCGAATGTTATACAATTTTAAGGAATCGTCAATGAAATTATCCCTTTGAGTTTCAATATCGCTATAAATTATACATCAATTTATGTAACTTATTACCCCAATTGGCAGCATTCATTTCAGGACGCCCCATAATCATTAAAAGGTAATCGTATCTGAGATAAAATGAGGGTAACAAAACTAAAAACCTGTTGTCTGCAGGCTCCGTGACTTATTTAAAAATACCTATCAGAACAGGACTCTGTCTAATAGAACAACATTGTAGGTTTTCCAAAAAAACAAACAAGAGTCGGTAAAAACACCTGATCGGGTAATCCTACAACGCCCATGCGTAAATAAATACTTGAACCATCCGAAACTGAGACAATCCTTTCAAATAACTATTTTATAGCAAGGCGGACATTTGTAGCCTGGTTTCTGTCACAGGAAAGCGTACCTTTATTATAATATAATTCCGTAACCTGAAGGCTGGTGCGTTGTTTCTTATATCGGCTGGATTCTGATTCAGAATAATCGGGGTGTAAAAAATAGTATAGGTAGGCGCGTCCATTGGCGCTAACAACAACATCGCAATGGCCACCCTTTGTTGCATCGTCGGTGCCAACACCACCTATGGCCAATAGGTTACCACCATCCTGCCGCACCCAGGTTTCAAGGTCGTCTGAAGAATATACTGCCAACCCCTTCCAGACGTCGGTAATCATCCAATATTTGTCATGCCATCGAAACACTTTTGGGCCTTCGCCCGGTTGGTCATAAACTGCCTTTTTGCCCGGCTTCCAATGATATAAATCCTCACTGTCTGCATAATAGATAGATTTTCGGTCCTTTTCATCGTTGTACCACATCCTCCAGCCTCCCTGTGGAAGTTGAATCACACAGGCGTCAATCACCCTGTCACTGACCAGGGACAAAGTCGACTCATAATGCCACTTAAAAAGGTCGCTACTGGTCAAATGAAGTATATACCTGGAGTGCTTCCAATCACTAAACACTCCGGGGACATACGTGAGATACATATGGTAGGTTCCGTTATGCGCTACAATCTCCGGCGCCCAATAGGTAGCGCCATTACCCTCCTGATACGTAATATCCGCTTCGCCACGGTATTTCCAGTGTGCCCCGTCCGTTGATTCCGCGATACCTATTTTTGTACCATGCACCCACGCAACGCCTTCACTTAACGTATCGGTCGCGCGACGGTTGGTGTAAAACATCAACCATTTTTTCTCTTTCGGATTCCATACAACGGTTGGGTCAGCGGCACCGTCGTATATCGGGTCACGGTACAGGGGCTTGGGTGCAACACTGCCTTTTCCGGAGTGCTGCGCAAACAAAGTATATACAGGAAAAAGACAAAGAAGTAATAAAATTTTTCTCATATTTCGAACTTAACTCATTAATAACCAAACACAACAACTACCTTCTGTATTGAAATAAGCCAAGCCTGAAAAGGCAATAAATTGTTGTCTCAGGTAGTACAGGCAGCTGTTATTGACGTATGCTAAAAAGCAGAATTATCGCTTAAAATTTTGGGATATCCCCTACTCTAAAGGTAAAACTTAAATGATACTCCTTTGTACCCGGATAGCAATATTCTTCTAAAGGATTTGCACCCCATGAATCCAAACCTCCGACGCCACGCTGGAATAAATCCACACAAACCACAGTTTCATCACGTGGGAGGACATCAGAAAAATGGAGTTGCTTTTTATCACGTCCGGGATCCAGGTCTTCCGGCTTGTTTTGTGTGGCGCTTACCGATAAGGGATGTGCACCTTCAACCTTTATAAACTTCCCTGTTGCATTGGCCAGGTTGAACCAACGTACATCGGTTTTATTTCCGGTTTCCTGAGGACGGTAATACGGATAGGCCTGTTCCTGTACTGTACTGTTATATACACCCATAAAGCTATCATCCTTCCGGTCTACATAGCTTTCTCCGGGGCCGCGGCCATACCAGGAAAACTGGTTGTATTCTTTCGGGAAAGTCATGATCATCCCAAAGCGCATCATTTCGGGCAACTGCTCCGAGCGGGGTTTGTAGTGTGCATCTATAGTCAGGCTTCCGTCTGCACCTACCAGGTATGCCAAAGTAATATCCGCATCAAGACCATCATAGTTACATATAAATCGCAGCCTAACACCATCCGTTGCCTGGTCAATGCCTTCATAGCTGTAACGTGGGCGAAGGTCAATACCTTCCCAGAACCGCAGTTTTAACTGCGCTTTAGCACCAAAGTCATTATCGGTAGGCGCACGCCAAAAGTTCAATTTAGGTAATTCCCTGAATACTTTATTTCCTTTATCTGTAACGCTTATGAGTCCTTTAGCTTTGTGAAATACGAATGCGGAAGTAGAGGAAGTAACACGTATTGTCTCCCCTTCCATAACTACTACGGGATTACCCTGTATTTTTTTTGCTTTGAAATAGTCTCCACCGGGCAGGGAAAACTCTTCCCGGGCAACCTCGAAACCCGAAGGGATAAAATCTGTGGCAGTTTTACGGTAGGCATATACTTGTAGGAAATATTCGCTACCCCCAGTGTTTTGAATCTTAGGTAACTTCAGGACAATATCTTTGCTGCTGTCTGCCGGTATCTCCGTCTCAAAAGTACCTGTAGCATAAGAGCTTCCGTTTTTTAACAGGACCCATTTGAAAATATACTCTTTAGACGTGAGTGGAATAAATTTAAAATCATTAATAACCGTAATAATTCCTTTACTGAGGTTTTTTGGCTTAAACAACACATTTTGGTATACTTTCTTCACAATGGCTGTGTGGGGAATGTATTTTTGGTCAGGGCTTATAATACCGTCCATGCAGAAATTACCATGGTTCAGTTTGTTATAGCCTTTGAGGTCTCCCCCATATGCCCAATAGAAACGCCCCTGTTCATCATGCGCTGGGAAACCATGGTTATACCATTCCCAAATAAATCCCCCCTGCATATTCTTGCTGCTGCGCATCAGGTCCCAATACTGCTGAAAATTCCCCATACTGTTCCCCATCGCGTGGGCATACTCACAAAGTATATAGGGCTTGCCGAGATCCCTTTTGGCATCAACCAGCATAGACTCCCAGGAAGGATACATAGGCGCAAATATGTCCGTATTGCGTGCGCTGGCAGTGGCGTCGCGATAAAGGTAGGCCGGTTCATATTGTGTAGGCCTGCTCTTATCACGCTGCTTTGCCCAATCATACATATCAAAGAAAGCTTTACCATTGCTGGCTTCGTTGCCCAAAGACCAAAATATAACAGAGGCATGGTTTTTATCACGTTCCAGAGAACGGATGATACGGTCCATGTGGGCACCATGCCATTCAGGGAAGTTCGATACGTTGTCAGCATCGAAACCCAGGCCGTGCGATTCAAGATTGGCCTCTGCAACCAGATAAATTCCGTATTGGTCGCAGAGTTTATACCAAAGCGGTGGCTGTGGGTAGTGTGAAGTACGGACGGCGTTAATATTGAGCTCCTTCATCAACTGCAGGTTACGTTCCATCTCCGCAGGTGTCACCACATTACCGGTATTGGTATTGAATTCATGGAGGTTAACGCCTTTAAAATGGACCTTCTTGCCGTTAATGAACAATTGCCCGTCCTTGATTTCAATTTTCCGGAAGCCTATTTTGTGGGAAGTAGACTCGGTAATTTTGCCTGCCCCGTCTTTAAGGGTAATCACCACAGTATACAGGGTGGGGGTTTCTGCCGTCCATTTGAGCGGAGATTGTACCATACCGGAAAAGGCAGCCTCAAAAACACCCCCGGCAGGCATTTGGACCTGTTGGCTTTTCTGCAAAACACTCCTACCCGAGGCGTCCAACACCGCGATTGCCAAAGTATATCCGGCCGATATAGCAGCGTAATTTTTAAGGGTTATCTCGGCACTAAACAAGCCATTTTTATATTTGTCATCTAAGTCGGGATGTATAAAGAAATCCTGGATACGGGCTTGTGCCGTACTATAAAGGTAAACACTCCTGTTAATTCCTCCCAGGCGCCACATATCCTGGTCTTCCAGATAGGAGCCGTCACTGAATTTGTGCACTTCGCAAGCAAGTGTATTCACTCCCTTGCGGATGTAGGGCGTAATATCAAATTCTGCAGGGCTTTTAGAGTTTTCAGTATAACCTACTTTCTGTCCGTTTATCCAAACATACATCGAATTTGTTCCCGCATCGAAATGCAGGAATACTTTCCTGCCGTCCCAGGTCTGCGGAATCTCAAAATCACGGCGGTAGGCGGCAGAAGGCGAATCTTCTTTGTTTATAAAGGGTGGGTTCTTCGGAAAACCAAATCCCATATTAATATACATCGGAACACCATAGCCGTTAAATTCCCAATTCCCGGGTACGGGAATCTCAGCCCAATCGCGAATGTCATATCCGTCTTGGTAAAAACCTTTTGGGATATCGGCAACGCGTGGCACCCAATAAAACTTCCACTTTCCATCCAGCGATCTGTAATATGGCGAGGATGGATAATCGTCTTTTATTGCCATGGCTTCCGTAGGGTACGGTAAAGCCGTTACGCGCGCCGGTTCCTTGTTTACGGCATACACTTCCGGGTTCTCCCAGTCCTCGACTCCCCCCTGTGCCCAAAGCGCCTGAGAGAGTAATATGGCAACGCCAAAAAATATTTTTTTCATGGTATTATTAACTTTGATACGCTGCCATGCAGCATAAAGGTTTATTTTACAATACTGATTGTATAGCGGTAATGGTGCGGGTCTTTACCCCAAAAACGGTATTGGTCAAGTGGATTGATACTCCAGGAGTCAGTACCGGCTACCCCACGTTGAAAAAGGTCAACATATAGCACCGTCTCGTTACGTAAGGGAACGTCAACCGGATGCAACTGCTTTTTTACCGTTCCCGTGTCCATGTCTTCAGGACGGTTATTGGTTGCGCTGACCGAAAGCGGCTGCGCCCCTTCTATTAAAATCGTATTCCCTGAAGAGTCTTTGAGTGACATCCAACGCACATCGGTTTTGTTCCCTGTTTCCTGGGGACGGAAATAGGGGAAAGATTGCTGGTCCACTGTGCCCGAATATAACCCCATAAACATGTCTGCACAACGGTCTATATAACTTTCCCCGGGACCCCGTCCATACCAGCTGATATCATTGTATTCCTTGGGCAGTGTCATAATCATCCCAAAGCGTACCATTTCAGGAATTTTATCAGATTGTGGTTTGTAATTTACATCCAGCGTAAGGCTGCCCCCGGGATTGACAATATAGGTTAGTATTACTTTTGCATCTATTCCACCAATACTGCACTCATACTGCAATTCGGCATTGCCGTCCTTTTCTTTTAATCCGAGATATTTGTAGGTAATCCTTCGCCCAGCGTCCCTCCATACTGAAAGCTTGGTTTGAATCTGCGCCCCAAGGTCATTATCTGTTGGCGCACGCCAAAAATTTAACTGCGGAAGCTCATAAAAAACGCGCTTGCCATCATTGGTCACACGGATAAGACTCGCTCCCTCGTCTTTGGTTTCAAATTCATAGGTAAGCATACCGGAGGATACCATGATCCTGGTATTACGGTCGGCAATCATATGTTTTATCTCGACGGTACCCTGGTACTTTTTCGGCGCAAAATAATCTCCTGAAAGTGCAAATTCCTCTTTTGCTATTTCAAAACCCTTTTTAAGCAAGGGCGTTTCCTGTGTGGTATAAGCAAAAAGCTGAAGATAGTATTCCGAACCACCGGCTTTGGGTAGCTTGGGTAGCTTCAGCCTGACATCTTTACTGCCATCTGCCGGGAGATCTGCGCTAAAGCTGCCCTCCGCCTCTTTTTGCCCGTTTTTAAGCAGCACCCATTTGAAGGTACAAACCGCTGGGGTCAGATCCTTGAATTTAAAATCGTTCACCACCGTTATTATTCCTTTATCCAGGTCACGCGGTTTAAAAAATATATTTTGATACACTTTCTTTACTATCGTAGCATGTGGCATATGGTGCTGGTCAGGGGTAACCATCCCCTTCATTGAAAAATTATCGTGGTATAGGTTTTTATACCCGTTAAGATCGCCACCATACGCCCAGTAAAACCGGCCTTGTGCGTCATGGGCAGGAAAACCCATATTGTACCATTCCCATATAAAGCCCCCCTGGAGGTTTTTACTACTACGGATGACATCCCAATATTCCTGGAAATTACCGTTGCTGTTGCCCATGGCATGGGCATACTCGCACATGATGTAAGGCCTGCCCGTGTCTTTTGCCGCATATTCCTTCATTGTATATACTGTTGGATACATCGGGGCAAGGATATCAGTGTTGCGCGCACTTTGGGTCGCATCCTTGTAATTATAAGCCTGTTCATATTGTGTAGGCCTGCTCTTATCGCGCTGTTTGACCCAGTCGTACATATCAAAAAAAGCCGTGCCGTTACTCGCCTCATTGCCAAGCGACCAAAACATTACAGAGGCATGGTTCTTGTCCCGTTCCACCAATCGGTATATTCGGTCCATGTGGGCTGCATGCCATTCGGGAAAGTTGGACACATTTTCCTTACCAAAACCTAAACCATGCGACTCCAGGTTGTCCTCATCTACCAGATATATACCATACTCATCGCAGAGCTTATACCAAAGCGGTTGTTGTGGGTAATGCGATGTACGCACTGCATTGATATTAAGCTCTTTCATCAGCTGCAGGTTACGCAGCATTTCATCACGTGTCCAGACATTTCCCGTTTTATTGCTGAACTCATGAATGTTTACCCCTTTTATATATATTTTTTTCCCGTTAACAAAAACCTGTCCATCCTTGATTTCTATTTTCCGAAAGCCTATCCTATGAGAAGTTGACTCTATAACCTTCCCGCGGTTATCTTTGAGTGTAATAACCATCGTGTAGAGGTTAGGTGTTTCCGCTGTCCATCTTAGCGGTGATTCAACAGTACCTGAGAAAACAACCTCTTTACTACCTGATGAGGGTATAGTTGTACGTTGTAATTGGCCGAATACCTTTTTACCTGTTCGGTCGAGCAAGGAAAGTTCGACTTCCTGAGGCTGTTCAGAAGCAGTGTAGTTTTTGAGCTGCACTTCTGCGCTGAAAAGGCCGTTTTTATATTTTTGGTCAAGGTCGGGATGAGCAAAAAAATCCTGTATACGCGTCTGTGCCGTGCTGTACAGATATACACTGCGGTTAATCCCACCCAGGCGCCACATGTCCTGGTCCTCCATATAATAACCGTCACTAAATTTATGAACTTCACAAGCCAGGGTATTCCTGCCCTTGCGGATGTAGGGGGTAATATCAAATTCTGCAGGGCTTTTTGAATTCTCGGTATATCCTACCTTTTGGCCGTTTACCCACACGTACATCGAATTTGTACCCGCTTCAAAATGGAGAAAAACCCTGCGGCCATCCCAAGTCTTAGGAATATCGAAGGTATGGCGATAGGCTGCAGAGGGCGAATCCTCTCGGTCAATCTTCGGCGGTGTCTTCGGAATACCAAAACCTACCCCAACATACATAGGGATGCCGTAGCCATTGATTTCCCAACAACCCGGTACCGGGATTTCCGACCATTTGCTGATATCGTAATCCTCTTTATAGAAATCCTTTGGAAGGTCGGCTATTCTTGGCACCCAATAAAATTTCCATTTGCCATCGAGCAAATGATAATAAGGTGATGCCGCGTACTCATCCTTGATGGCAAGTGCTTCATCAGGATAGGGCATTGCCGTGGCATGCGTGTTTTCTTTATTGATGGCAAAAACTTCGGGATTTTCCCAATCCGGGACCTGCTGCGCCATAAGGCACCCGGTAATACTGAACAGGTATATTTGTAGTAAGGCTTTTTTCATGTAATTAGATTTGCTTAATATTCTATTAATTAATGGATAAGGTAGCGCTGTAGCTTGCATCAACTTGAATGTCCTATAGGGTGGGTTCTACACGCTTCACACTACCGTCTTGATTAAACTCCAGTTTATCGATACATACCTCGCGGTTGTAACCCGCTTCCTGTCCCATCGTTATTCCCTGCGGCCTTTTAAACCTGTGATATACGATGTACCATTCATCTTTACCAGGAATTTGCAGTACGGAATGGTGGCCCGTCCCGTAAATGCCTTTATCGGGTACCTTGTTCAGCATTACTTCACTTTTTGAAACATCTATAGGACCAGTCGGGGAATCAGACCTTACATAACGTACCTGGTAATCAGGGCTGCGGGTATCATTCTGCGACCATGTGAAATAGTAACTTCCGTTCCTGTAAAAGACATGTGTTCCCTCACTGTAATTTGGATGACCTGAAACCAGTATTTTAGTGGTGTTGGGTATAATGGAGACCATGTCCTCCCCGAGTTCCGAAACCGCCATAAAGTAATTCCCCCAATACAGGTAGTTTTTGCCGGTTTTAGGGTCTGTAAAGACATCAGGATCAATGGCTATTCCACCATTTATACCCTCGGGACGCGTATCGATTAACGGTTTACCTGAATCTTGGAAAGGTCCTGTAGGTTGGTCGGACACCGCTACCCCAATTTTTGTAGCGGCCGTGAAGTAGTAGTAATATTTGTAGCTGCCGTTGGCTCCCTTTTTCTCAACGACACTTGGAGCCCAGGCATTGGATTTTGCCCAGGAAACATTTTTTTTTAGATCAAGTATAATACCTTCATCTTTCCAGCTTTTAAGATCTCCTGACGAAAAAACCTTGAAATAGTCCCCCGTCCAATTGGTAAACCCATCACTGGTCGGATAAATATAATATTTCTTTGTCTTTTCTGAATACAGCACCTCGGGATCCGCATATAGTCCTTTTAAAACCGGGTTACGTTTATTGGGTTTGTTACTTTCCAAATCCGCTACCAATGAGCGATAAGAGAGCCCCCAATGGGCGGCAAGTTTCTCGGCTTCCTCGATTGTCAGGTGGATAACCGCGCCGTGTTTTGGAGATTTAAAATTGGTTGTTTTCATCACACCTTCGTTAAACCTGCCCAAATCTATAAAACTGGTAAAATCAGATGTTTCAACAAAACCGAAATTATGTTCTTTAAGTCCGTAGCAGTCATACATGAGCACCCACTTTTTCTGACCGATTCGCTTCCATAGATTTGGTGCCTCGCACGCTCCCGGCTCGGCATCATACCACCTGGGGTCGTAAAAATAACCGCCATTCAATGATTTTGAACTGGCATGTTTTATCCCCGCCTGTCCGTCGTGCGAAACATAGAACATATGGTAGGTATCGCCTATTTTATTTATGTCTGCATCTATTGCCGAAACTTTCTTATCGGGATATTCAAACAACAGCTGCGGCATGGATTCAACCTGGTCGAAGGCCTCGTTTACATAAACATAATACAACTTATTTGCCTCGTTACCAAAACGCATCGTAAAGTACACCATGAGTTTACCCTTTTTATCATCATAAATTACCTCCGGTGCCCAGGCGCATCCAATTTCACTATAGGCGGAGGAAAGCTGGTCGAAATAAATATTGGCTCTCTTCCAATTGATCAGGTCCCATGACTTCATCAATATAAGCCCACGGTTGTTGCCCCAGCCGTATTTCTTTCCATCGCGCTCCCATTCGGTATTGCGGTAGCCTTCCTTCTGTGCAAATATGTGCAAATCGGTCATCGCCAGGTAAAAAGCCCCATCCGGTCCACGATAAATATTCGGATCCCTGATACCCTTCTGTGAGGCAATAGTATCTCCTGAAATTATCGGCTTCCCACCGTTAAGGGCTGTAAAATTATAGCCGTCGGCACTCAGGGCCATATGCAGGCTATGCGTATCATCTTTATGAAAAACCATCAGGTACGCCCCCATGTCTTTTTCTTTCGGCACAGCGTTTTTGTATCGGAAATCCTTAAAAGAAGCATACCCTTTTGCCGCCGAAACCAAACCAATCCTAAGGGCGTAAAAACCTTTGAAATTGTTATGGTGCATTTGGGATACATCTATATTTTCAGCCAGCAGACGCCACTCCTTACCATCTTTACTGGCCATAACACTGCATGTATTTCCCTGATTGCGTATCTTAAGAAAAAAATGCTTCCCGAAACGATTGGGAATAGTGACCTTATTTGCGGCATCTTTATAGAGGGTAAACACTTTTCCGTCAGACATAACACCGGCAAAGGCATTCTCATTATAATATAAGATCAGGCCAGCCTTATTTGCCCCACCTGCCGTTATTTCCACCTGTGTTTCATAGTTCTTATCTGTAACAGTAGTCAGGAGCAAACGCGCGTCAGCCGGTCCGCCCCCCTTCCCTGCCATCGAAAGTTGCCCGGCACCTGTTTTGATCTTTGCAAGTCCATTCTCTTTCCAAAAGGTCCATTGCAAGCCCAGCATCTGCTTATTGAAATCATCTGAAAGCACAAGCCCGTTCGTCACCGCTTTATCAGTAGCAGGAAGTATGGCGTGCTCCTTGGCGCGATACCAGCCGTCACTGGTCCACTCTATGGGTTCTATAAGTGTTTGCCTGCCCAGCGTATGGTACCCTTTTGCGTAAGCATGGTAAACAATCCACCAGTTCCCTTTACTATCATCTATTAGGGTGCCGTGCCCCTTGCTCCACCAATTGTCGTCAGGGCTGTAGGTATGTACGATAGGGTTATAAGGTGAGTTTTCCCATGGGCCTGACACATTTTTAGAACGTGCTGAAGCTACCATATGGCTGGTTGCCGGTCCGGCTGTACCGCCTTGGGCAGATGTGAGATAATAATAGCCATCCTTAAAGTTAATTTTCGGTGATTCCAGGCACATACATTCGGTATCCCATTTTTCCGGGTAATTCCACCCATCATATACTTTCTTCCGCTCTCCGGTTACTGAAAGACCGTCATCGGACAGCCCAACCATATAGCCGTCATCAACGTATAGGTAACGCTTGCCATCCGGTGCCACTACATGACCTGGATCTATACCTTTTACTTTCAGGTCTATCGGATTACTCCAGGGCCCCTTTATATTATCGGCATAGATCACCCAGTTGGTTTCTGCAGCCGGATAATAGATGTAAAACCGCCCTTTATATTTGAGTAGGTCCGGTGCCATCGCAGATCCGCTGTAATCTGTTATAGCCCGGCATACAGGCTCCCAGTTCAATAAATCCTTTGAATGCCAAATCAGGAATCCGGGCGCGTAATAAAAAGGTGAATGCGTCATATAATAATCTTCACCATCTCTCATGATTGAAGGGTCGGCATAATCCCCGGGTATGATTACCCGGGGATATTCCTGTGCCTTTAAAAACGGCGCAAATATTAGTAGGAGAAAACAAAACAGGGTGAGTCGGAATCGATGCATAATCGTGTTCTAAAGATTTTATTGGTATGAAATTATTCGGTAAAAAAACGGGTTACGAAAACGTTCTAAATATCATCAAAAGGAGATAATTATAATTGTCTTTATATTACATCATGTGTAAACTATAGAGCATTTAAGTACTTAAATGAGCTATTTTAAAGGAAAAGACAACAATCGTGAGAAAAAAAGCTTCATTATTTGACGAAAAAAGCCCTTAAAATATAAACGGCTATCTTACGTCAAAAACATCCATCCCCCACGTGCTCTTCCATTGGATTGCAGGCCTGTCACCATCAAAACGCAACGGCAGCCAAACGTAACCTGAATGCTCCAGATCTGTCTTATTCCAGCGGTCAAACATCGCTATATAAGCATCTTTTTTACCGTGGACTGGCAACACGTAAGTACTCTGAGCGTGAAAAGTATTACTAGCGTCTTCGCCCTCGCATAAAGGGCCAGACTTGACTTCCCAGGGACCAAAGATATTCTTGGATACCGCGACCGTCGCGGCATTGGGATCCCATCCAGTACAACCACTAGTAATGATGTAATAGGTATCCTTTCTTTTGAAAACTGCCGGTGCTTCCCTAGAAAGGTTTATAAAATTGCGTGTATAGATTCCCTCGGGCCTGAGGGAATCTTTGGTAAGTTTACTAATATATAACGTACGGTTATCCTCAGATGAATAAAATTGGTACTCCTGGCCATCGTCATCCACAAAGAGGGTCTGATCCCTACTCATAGCCCCATTTGGCCGAAAGCTTTCAATATACTTAAACGGACCTGCGGGTGAATCACTGGTCGCCACACCGACAGCGGCCATGCTGTAATCTGCATTGTCAACGTGCATCCACATAACAAATTTTCTTGTCGTTTCATTGTATATAACTTTAGGCCGCTCCAATACCTTACTTGGATGCAGGTCATGTTTTTTATCGCCTGGAACCGCTTTTAAGACAAGACCTTCAAACTTCCATTCGAACAGGTCTTTTGACGAATAACAACTCACACCCATAACATCAGTACGATAACTTTCCCAGGTGGCTCCCACCGGGAGGTAGGTAAGGCCTTTTTTATATTCGCCATACCAATAGTACATCCCTTTGTAGTAGAGAATACCACCTCCGTGAGCATTTATAAGGTTTCCCTGGGTATCCGTCCAGTCTTCTCCCGGTTTAAAAATACCTGTTGCATTTTCCTTTTTGACGGCACTGTCATCCAGACAGGAATAAAGGCACAGGAAACATAAAAAAGCACATACTTTCCAAAATAATTTCATCGGGATTATTTTAAATTAAAAATAATATCTGCCCGCAAACTCATAATGCGGGCAGACTTGTGTGTAAAAAAGGACATTTAGAAAATGTAAAGACATAAATTTTAATTATTCCCTGGAAGGAATGAAAACAGTTTTGGTTGAACTGATGCTTCATTGCCTTAAGGGAAACCTACTTTATGCTTTTAATGAATTGTACACCATCAACATGTTCGCCCAGAAAAATTTTTGCCATGTCTGAAGTTTTAAACCATTTCGGCTTGTCAGGCATGTCATCTGAAATCAGGTCCCCATTGATTATCAAATTCTCGAAAATGACATTTTTTATCGTGTGATCAGGACTATAACCCGCAATAAGCGATACCTCCGCGTTACTACCCGTATAAGTCACATTCTTAAAATACACGTCTTCGATTCCCCGACCTGGCGAAGTACAATATTTAGCATTGTAGAAAACTCTGAGGTTGAGCAGCTGCCCCTCCCTGAAATCTTCGACACGGATATCTTCAAAATGCACATTACGGACAAGGTTGCTATCGCCGGCATTAATGCTCATACACCCCTGATAATCCAATTGGGATTCCTTGTGGTCCAGTATGTCAATGTTAACATAATATAAATCTTCAAGCACCTCGGGCTTCGGGGTGCTGCCGTGTGTCCCAATCAAAATGGGGTGCGCTACATCTGCCCAAAGCGTCGCATTTTGCATACGGATGTTACGGGACCCTCCTGTAAAGCCTCCCCTAGTTCCGTACACCGTGGTGCAGTCATCGGAATTTCTGTTGAATACACCATCCATCAAAACATTCGTACTGCTTATGACGTTCATGCCATCACCCCATCCGTAATAACTGATTACCTTAACATTACGGATTGTAACGTTATCAGACCCGCCTGTAAAACATTGTGTTCCAAATATACCTTCCACCAGCACATTCTTCGACCTCGCAATATGTATCCCCATTTTTACCGATGGGTCGATTATACCGCTTCCTACCACTTTTACATTTTGAACATCATCAATTAGCAATTGCCCCTTTAATACCGCCCCACCTGCTAAAAATACAGTTTTGCCGGAAGGCACCTTAAATTTACCATCCTTAAACTCATGAATGCCCGGACCGAAATAAATAAGGTCTTTCGCGCTTTTTTTAGGCACTGATGCGGCAATCGGATTAGCAAACAGGTGTAAGTTGTGAAAGATATCGCCATTTACCTCAACAGAAAGGTTCCTTGGCTGGCTGAGCTTGAAATATAGTGTATTCTTGTCCGTCACAGGTGATATATTATACGATAGAGGCCGTATACGTGCCTTCTCTACCATTGCTTTATTACATGTAATTTCAATTTCAACCTCCCCTGAAAAATCGAAAATGGCCATAGAGGCATTTTCTTCATTATGCCGGGCATTGCGTACCTCGTCAACCTTTACCAGGTAAGTGGGAACTCGCTGCCACTTACCCCCACCTTGTTTTACCCTTACGGAAAAATCGGAATTGAGCACCGCTCCTTCAGGGGCAGGATATACAGCAAGTGTTGGTCCGTTATGCAAGGTGGAAAAAGCATAACAGTACGTTGTAAACAGAAACAGTAAGGCGATTTTATGTAGCCCTAAAAAACGACTATGAAACGGCAAATATTTTTTCATCTTTTATTAAATATTATTAATGCTGACTTTCTCACTATCAGCAGCTATGAAGTTTTTGGAAGGCAAAAGGTATCGGTGAAGTTATTGCAGACTGGCAGCAATAGCTATACAGGTACAATTATTAGAAACCAATAAATTGAAAAAGATAAGAGCAGGCAAAGCTATTGCCCAGCCCACTCTATCCAGGATGTTGTAAGCCCGATTTAGGGCATACTATAACGTTCTGTTGTACACGGATCAGTCGCGATTTTTAAAAAGAGGCGGCAACGCCGCCTCTTCTCTTTTAACTAACCCAATCGTAACTTAAACCAAACGTGCTATTGCCAATTGGAGCTCTGTGTCAAAACGCCATTGGAACTTGTAATGTGTGTAGATGGTATTGGAAAAGTCCTGTTCTTCTGGTAATTGAAGTTTGAACGACCTAGCATACTCATAATACCAGTAGTATATCCGGGCACAACCTGCTCATAACGCACCAGATCAAACCACCTGTGCCCTTCAATAGCAAGTTCAACCCTACGTTCATGCCATATGATTTCACGTAACTGTGCCATGTCTGCTACACTAACTTGTGGTAGAAACCCTGCCTCAGTAAAAGACATATTACCTCGCGCTCTGAAGCGGATCTGCTCAAGTGCGTTAAGCGCCTCACCTGTATTACCCAATTCGTTAGCCGCTTCGGCATAAATAAGCAAAATTTCAGCATATCGCATAAATGGTAAATTCAGTTGTTGCTTAAAAAAGTCGTTATCAGGCCACTGTGTTGCAGGCCAAATTACTTTCCGGTTTGCATATTGGAAGCCTGCTGTCCAATTAATTGCGTTGTTATACCCCTCTATAGTTTCACCCTGGTTGAAAATCGACGCGGCTTTTCGTGGGTCGTTTGTCTCGAAAGCGCTTACAAGGTTATCCGATGGTGTAAAGATTGCGCTACCAAGACCCGATCCTGGGATACCCTGAAACTCTACGTAAGGATTGCGCAGGCGCCCTGGTATATTTTGATAGATGTAATGTCCTGGCATCATACTCTCTACAGAATATTTACCTTCTATAGAAAACAGATTTCTGAAATTCGGATCCAGGCTGTATTCGCCACTATCCACCACTTGTTTGGCATACGTGTAAGCATTATTATAATCCTGTCTGTTCAAATAAACCTTTGCCAAAAGGCCAAGCGCAGTACCCTTAGTAATCCGCCCAAGATTATCTACTCCCCATTCCTGCCTTGTCGGAAGGTGTTCGGCGGCAAACTGCAAATCACTTATTATAAGTTGGTACACGTCTTCTGCGCTGCTTTTCGGGATATTGTATTCCGCTTGGGTAGGTACATGGTCACGCAGAACTACATCGCCAAATATCCTCACAAGGTCAAAATGCCAGTATGCCCTTAAATATCTCGCCTGTGCACTGTAAAGATCCGCCTGCTCACCTGTATAGGCACTGGTAAGTTGTAATACCTGGTTACAGTCATTTATGTGCTGGTACCAACGTTCCCAAAGGCGTTCCACATATAAATTTGAAGGTGTATTTGTAAAATCATAAGCCGAAGTAAAATTAACATCCGCAGTATTTAGCTTCACATCATCTGAAGAAAATTCATGGGTAGTAAAATACATGGTACCCAACCTGAAAAAACGCCAGTTAATGGAAGCATATGCCCTATTAAGGGCATCATCAATACTTTGCTCATTTTCAAAATAAACGTCTGTGGTCAACTGCCCCTGAGGTGTAACATCCAGGAAATCATCACAGGAAGCCAGTAACGACAGGCCCGATAAGGCTACTATATATTTAAGCTTTTTCATGCTTTATTGTTTTTATATAAATTAAAATGTAAGGTTAAGGCCAAACTGTAAGCTGGCAGATATTGGGAAAGAATTATAGTCCAAACCGTCCGGTAGCTCCGGTGTGAATCCCTTGTATTTAGTATAGTACAACAGGTTAGCTCCTGTCAGGTAGAGACGCAACCTACTGATTGCTGAGTTTTCGAACACTGCATCCGGAAGGGTATAACCAATAGTGGCATTACGCAACTTTACAAAGTCGCCATCAAAAACCATCAGATCGATGGTACGGTTCATGTTAATCGAACCTGCAGCAAGCCGTGGCATACCTGCATCGGTGTTATCAGGCGTCCATGAATCCAGCCAGTCCGTATGCATGTTGTTTGTGGGTGAGTTGAAATCGTTATAAGAACTGTTCATCACTTTCGCGCCAAAACTACCCGCAAAGTCAAGCCCGATATCAAAACCTTTGTATTCGGCATTAAGGGCAAGGCTACCGGTAAACTTAGGGAATGGGCTTCCAATATTAGTTTGGTCGGTCGCGGTAATACGTCCGTCACCATCGGTATCCACATAAATCAGGTCACCCAGACGGGCATCAGTATGGTATGTGGTTTGCCCGTGCTCTTGTGCGTATTGGTTCCAACGGTCAATATCAGCTTGGGTACGGTAAATCCCCTGAGTCTTATAACCATAAAAATAATTGAAAGGTTGCCCCTCTTCTATCCTGGTAAAAAGATTGGTAGACCAAACTTGGCTCACACTTTTTAGACCGTTCCAGTCCGTAACCTCATTTTTAAACGAGCTTCCGGTGAAGCTTACGCCGTACTTAAATTCATTTTTGTTATCCTGCCAGGCCACCGTAAAATCATAACCTTTATTTTCAACAGTGCCCGCATTACTATAGGTTGGTGTTATACCCGCAGAACCTCCTTGTATCGGCAATACAATTAAAAGATCCTTTGTTTTTCGTTTAAAGTAATCAAATTCAAAGGTAAGCCTGTTCTCCAAGGCAGCCATTTCTAAACCAAAATCTGTCTGGATATTACTTTCCCATTTTATATTTGGGTTAAATGCTGTCGTAATACCCGCCCCCGGATGCACCTGTCCATTGATAATAGCGTGGAATTCATCAAGCTGTGTCACAAGTGCGTAAGCAACATTGTCTACAATTTTATCATTACCGGTAATACCGTAACTCGCCCTCAACTTCAAGTTATTAAGCCAGTTGACATCCTTAAGGAAATCTTCTTCACTGACTCTCCATCCCAGTGCGGCCGAAGGAAAATATCCCCAACGGTTATTCGGTCCGAACTTGGATGAACCATCTGCACGTACCGTCGCAGTTAAAAGGTATTTATCCATTAAGCTATAGTTAGTCCTAAACCAAAATGATGCACGCGATGATTTTAATGGCAAGAAAGCGTTTACAGTCCTGTTATTAACACTGGCTGAATATATCGAAATATAATCAAGGTTGTCCACAGCATAATTGCGGCCGGTAGCGCCCACACTATGCCACTGTGTCTGTTCGGCACTCTGGCCTGCCAAAAGGTTCAGGTGGTGTTTATCACCAAAATATTTATCATAAGTCAGTGTATTAGTCCATAACCAGGTACTTCCCGTACTGTAATTTTCGGTATAAGAGTTTGGGTTGTTAAACTGGTGTGAAGGATTGATGCTATATTGAGGCAGGAACTGGTCAAATCGTGCGAGGTTCCAATCCTCGCCAAATGAGGTTTTGAATTGAAGGCCTTCTGCGATATCCCAACTTCCCCAAAGATCTCCTACAAAACGAAGCGTATTTGTATTTGCATCTTTTCCCAAGTCAAGTTCAGCCACCGGATTTATCAGGTCGTTGTTTTGCATTGGGTTCCATTCACCCGCTTCATTTTTTGGCTGTAAGAGTGGCGAGGCAGAAAGCACCGAGCGCACTGTCCTATAGGATAGCCCCTGCGCCGAATTTGATCCGCTAACATTGAAATTGTGGCCGATCTTTATTTTGCTGTTAAGTTTATATTCATTGTTTACACGGAGTGTCCAGCGGTTATAGTCAGTGAAATTCCATACACCTTCCTGCTCGAAATACCCCAGGCTGACATTATAATTCATATTCTCGCTTCCTCCCGATGCTGCTATTTGGTGGTCACGTGTCCATCCCTGGCGGGTAATCTCGTCCATCCAGTCCGTCCCTTTCCCATACTGGCTTGGATCAGGATAAGGTGCTGTAGTATTGCTATTTGCTGCCACTATGTTCATAAGCTCAGCATACTGGGAGCCGTTGGCAGACTTGTAATTGTTGATTACATATTGAAACCCTTCGCTTCCGTTGTAGGTAATTGTTGATTTCCCTGTCTTACCTCTTTTTGTGGTCACAAGGATTACACCATTTGCGCCCCTGGAACCGTAAATAGCAGTTGCCGAAGCATCTTTAAGTATACTCATATTTTCAATATCCTTGGGATTTAGGAAAGAAATGTCGTTGGTCATCATGCCATCCACAACATATAAGGGGGAAGCATCGCCATTGGTTCCAATACCACGGATACGTACAGTTGGGCTGGCTCCTGGCTGTCCGGCCGAATTTACCGTAAGCCCGCTTTTACCTTGTAGGGCCTCCGCCGCATTACCACCTCGTATACCGTTAATATCTTTTGATTTCAGGGTTGTTACCGAACCTGTAAGATCCGCCTTACGCGCTGTACCATATCCAATAACTACAACCCCTTCCAGCTCCTCTGCTGCAACGCCCATAGTGACATCGATGGTGGCCTGTCCGCCGACAACGATTTCCTGTTGGGCTAACCCAATAGCTGAAAACACTAGCGTATCGGTTTCTGAGGCCTCTATACTATAGTTACCGTCTGCGTCGGTAATGGCGGCTTTGGCTGTGCCTTTAATAACGATGTTAACTCCCGGTATTGGGGTACCATCTTCAGCGGAAATGACCTTTCCAGTAATTAGCTTTTGCTGCTGTTGAAATAATACCAGCCTTTCAGGGTTCCTTCCCCTCCCCGGATTAGCCTGTAAAGGACTAGCTGACAATACCGCCATAACCAATACCGCAATCGAACAACTGCGACATCCCAGGCTATGATTAAAGTATTCTTTTCTCATAAAGATTAAATTTGTTTTAGGTTAATATTCGTTAAATCTGCAGGAATTGACTGCTTATCATTTAATAGGCAGTAAAATTTCGGATAAAATAATTTTAAGGTGCTTTCATTTAATTTTTCCTACCAAACGGCTCTGCAAGTATATTTATAATGTGAAAATCAAAGTATAAATTATACTACAATCGTTATAACTTATATTACAAAACCGCCTACGAAAACGATATATTTGCAAAGTACTCTCGAAACAATCTCAGAAGTTACTACCAGTCTGATTTTTTCTACAGGCTTATACCCGAATTATTGTTTCAGAAGGGTTTTGAGTGTGGTGTGCATTTGCGGGAATTTATTACATTTGCGTATTCCTACCACTGTTGTACCGTAATGCTTTCCCGGTGTAGCAGCGGGTCTCCCGTATATTTTCCGGCACTGTGATTTTTTATAACGCACTTAACAGCTAATATAATGAGCAAAAAAATGCTTTGTTGCACACTGTTATTGGTGGCAATGCATGCTTTCGGGCAATATACTAACCTGAAATTTGAAAATTTCAGCATTAATGATGGTCTGTCCAGCAGTTCATGCAATGAAATCTATCAGGATCCAGAGGGATATCTCTGGATAGGCACCTTAGATGGACTTAACAGATATGATGGGTATGATTTTGTGACATTCAGGTTTGACCCTGACAACAAGTACTCTTTGCAGGGTAATCATATCAGCTCTATCGTCGGCGACAATGCGGGACGAATATGGGTAGGTACACAAAACGGGCTGAATGTATATGATAAAGTGTATAACAGGTTTTACCCCCTTGAATTCAAATATCCTGAGGGTAATATAGTGAATTCAGAACGGGTTATCTGCCTGCATTACCAACGAAATGGAAATATTCTCTGGATCAGCACCAAAGAAAACGGCATAATAAAGCTTTACCTCGACAGTTGTAGCGACCTGACACACCTTACCCCAAAATTTGAAACCTATCATAGCGGTTTTGCTGAAAACAATACAAAATTCATTACCAGCATCGTTGAAGACAGTAAGGGTACAATCTGGATGTGCTCACAGGATAAAATACTATATCGTTACGAACAGCGCCAAAATAGGCTAAACAAAATTTCGGTAAATATTCCGGAGCATGCGTTCCTTAGTTTAATACCGCAACAGCTCCTTATTGACAAAAAGGGCCAGTTTTGGATTGGCAATGATGCTGCTAACCTGTATGTAATAGGCCCTGACTTTAAAAATCCTAAAAAAGTACCATTACGTGCAAAAAGCACGTCAATAAATTCTATTTATGAAGATCATAATGGTATCATCTGGCTTTTAACAGACGGTGATGGGATTTACCTGATTAACGGGGACAAGAGCCAGCATATCGAAAATAATCTAGGTGATCCCTTCTCATTCCCAAATAACCAACCTTTTAAGGTAACAGAAAGCCGAGATGGAATCTTTTGGCTCAGCACCTATAATAAGGGGATATGCAAACTTGATTTGCGTAAATCGGCTATGGGACATTATTACTTAAAAAAAAATGACAGCAGGAGCATGAGCTCCGAAACAGCCCAGTCCGTATTAGAAGACTCTTACGGTCGTATATGGATCGGCACCGACGGTGGCGGTCTTAACCTCTTTGACAAAGCCAATGGAAATTTCACTCATTTTAGGCACATCCCGGATAATCCCGCAACCCTGAGTACCGATAAGCTTATTTATCTTTACCAAAACCAACGGGATATTTTATGGGTGTGCACATTTAACGGAGGATTGAACAAATTTGATATGCGAACCAAGAGTGCCGTCGCCTACCGCCATGAACCCAAGGATTTAAAATCGATTAGTGATAATACTGTCTGGTGTATTACCCAGGATCATCAGGGATACTTGTGGGTTGGCACAAACGCAGGCCTGGACCGCTTTGACCACGAGCACAACACATTTTACCACTTCAGTAACAAAATTGTTTTCTCCCTGTTTGCTGACTCTAAAGACAGGCTATTGGTCGGCTCAACAAAAGGTTTTTTTTATATTGAGGCCGAAGGACGGGAGCTTAAAAACCGCAACAATCTTAAATTAATAGAAATCGGCGACGCGGAACTTAAAAAAACACGAATTAACTATATCACGGAAGACAGCAAGGGCAATATCTGGATTGGGACCGCTATAGGGCTCTATAAGCTTTCCACTAAACTAAAAATAATACGAAAATTTACGGTACGTGATGGCTTGCCCAGTGACAATATTATCGGAATTGTAGAAGACGGAAAAAAAAACCTCTGGATTTCGACAAAAAGGGGTATCTCATGCCTGAATGGCGCTAATGGGCTTTTTAGAAATTTTGACCCACATGACGGCCTGCAGGGTATGGAATATCAGACAAAATCCATTGCTAAAACCTCTGAGGGTAAAATTTTAGTAGGAGGACTAAACGGATTTAATTTATTTGACCCCGCTTCCATCAACCTATCAACAGCAGTGGGCACACCGTTGATAAGTGAGCTAAGGCTTTACAACAACCCGATAGTGACCGGACAGTCTGTCAATGACCGCATCCTTTTAAAAAATAAACTTTCTGATACCCGGCATATTACACTGCTTCATAACGAAGGTCATATAACCCTAAAATTCCTTACACTTGACTACGCCAATTCTAACAGGATCCGCTATGCGTATCGGATGCTCGGTGTAGACCGGGAATATATAGATGCAGGAAAAACCAGGGAGGCCAATTATTCCAACCTCGCACCGGGGGATTACACTTTTGAGGTAATAGCATCTTTGGACGGCAACTGGAGAACAGCAGCAAAACGTTCTTTAGCCATCACGGTTTTGCCCCCACCCTGGAAAACTTGGTGGGCCATCAGCCTCTATGTTGTCATCTTAGGTTCGGTAGCCTATTTCGGGGTACGTTTTTACTTCAAAAAAATCGAAACCGAACGACTTCACGAACTAGACGAAATGAAGCTTAATTTCTTTATAAATATATCTCACGAGTTAAGGACTCCCCTTACACTTATCATTAACCCTATAGAAAAAATTTTAGGTAAAGTACGAGATCCGGAGATAAAAGACGATGCGCTAATTATACAGCGCAGCAGTAACAAGCTGTTGCATCTTATCAACCAGCTGCTGGACTTACGCAAAATGGAGCAAGGCGAAACGGGTATACATCTTTTAAACATCGAAATTGTATCCTACCTAAGAACCATTGTCACTTTATATGAAGAGTTCGCGCGCTACAAGGGCATTAAACTTAGTTTTGCAGCATGGGCTGATTCTTGCTACTGCCATTGTGATCCCGATAAACTCGACAAAATAGTAACTAATCTGCTTTCTAACGCCATAAAGTTCACAAATAAAAACGGGTCCGTTACCGTTTCACTGGACCTGAAAGCACAGGCGTATGAGAAAAAAACCCTTTTATCAAAAATCATAACTCCCAAAACCAGGCAATATCTTGAAATCAGCGTACAGGATTCGGGAATTGGCCTAAAAAAAGACCAACAAAGGCTGGTATTTGACCGATTCTACCAGGCAGATAGCACCAAGACCGGAACAGGGATTGGTTTGCATTACGTCAAAAGCCTGGTCGCACTACTCGGGGGTAAAATAAGTGTTGTGAGTACTTACCGCTCGGGAAGCAACTTTATTGTACAGCTTCCCTTTAAGCCCGCTAACAAAGGGGATATGGAAATTACTTCTCCCCAGCCTGTACCGGATAACACAGCCGTCACCGATTATGAATTATCGATATCAGGCGAAAAAATACGTAATACAGGTAAACGCGAAGAACTCAAAAACAAGCCCTTGCTCTTAATCGTAGAGGATAATGCCGAACTTCGCTCCATGCTGGAATCAGAACTACAACAGGATTACAACATTAAGACGGCTGCAAACGGCGTTAAAGCATTGGAAAAAATACATAAATATTATCCGGATATTATAATCAGCGATGTGATGATGCCAAAAATGGATGGGTTTGAATTGACACGGGAAATAAAAACCAACCTTACCATCTGTCATATTCCGATTATACTGCTGACTGCCCGTACTATGGAAGACGACCAGGTTCAGGGACTGGAAGTGGGTGCCGAAGAATATATTGCAAAACCTTTTAGTAACAGGATACTTAAGGCAAGGATTGAGAACCTGTTGGAAGCAAAGAAAAGGCAAAGGGAACGTTTTTCTGCGTTGGGAGCCTTACTTCCCACCAAGGAAAAAATCAAATCATCCGACGAAATTTTCCTTGATAAAGTATCACAAAGCGTAATTGACAACATAAAAAAACAGGATTTTAGCCTCGACTCGGTACTCCAACAACTGGAGATTTCACACACGCAGTTTTACAGGAAGATTAATTCTATTACAGGGGTTAGCCCAAGTGTATATATCAGAAATATCCGCCTTAAGCACGCTTCGGTACTTATTTCCAGCGGTGAGTGTACTATTAAAGCAGCGGGCCTAACCTGTGGGTTTACCTCACCAGCCTACTTCACCAAAACCTTTAAGGAGCTTTTCAACATGACCCCGAGTGAATTCCTCGCCGCAGGAAAAACAAAAAACGTTGATAGTTGAGATTATAATCTTGCTTTAACAAGCCCCAATAACAATAAAACGCCGGATGTAACATCCTCTAAAGGGTTACATCCGGCGTATAAGCTACATCAGATTTAAAAAGGCGATTCTACATCTTGATAACTTTTTGCACGTTCCTTGTTTCGCCAAGGTCGGTGATTATAAAATACATCCCATCAGGCAATGCCTCCATATCAATAAAGTAATGCAAGCCATCTTCCGTTATTTTGACACGGAGCTCCTTACCGTTTACATCGGTTAGGCGTATCGATGCGGGTATAGCAGTAAGTATCAGGGTTAGTCTGTCTTTTACAGGATTGGGATAAGCATATATTTCATCCCCCTGCCCTTCTTCCTTACCAGGAGCTGCCATCCTCGCGGCATTGGCTGTTGCAGGCTCAACCCCATAAATCAGATTACCCTGATAATAAACCGTTACCTTCGTGTTTTCAGCCATAACACCCGCAGCCACATAGGAGTGATCATTCGGTTGGTTAAAATTGCTCCAATCGGACTTAGTAATCCTGTATTGGATATTGCCCGTATCGCTTAATGGATACAACATGCCCAAGTTCTGCCCAAAGGACAACTGCAAATACGTATCTGCCCCATTACGAACAGGATTTAAGGAGCTAAACTGGCCCGCAATATTACCATTTCCTAACTTCGCATAATCCAGCCAATAATTTAGTCCCGAATTGCCATCTTTGGTAAACCAGTACCTTACGGTAATATCCCCATAATTAAGTGGCACATTGCCATTATTAATTAATTTTAAATAGGTGCTGATTGTATTTGCACCACCATTGTTGGCCAGCATGTAGGCTTTTACACTTTGCTGCGGTGCCACCGCGGAAGGCTCCGTTCCCCAAACGAGATTACCATTGCGATACAGCGTAATATTCGCGTTCGCAATGTAGGTTGCTGAAGGACTATACGAATAATCATCGCTTTCATTAAAGTTCGCCCAGTCCTGATTGGCCAACCTTGTTTGTATTTCCCCAGAATTTCCTCCGGCAGCTAATGTACCTGCGGCAGCCGTGAAACCATATTCGATATAACCGAAAGCACCGTTACGTGGCTGTGCGATGGGTACGTATACTGCATTTACCTTGGCCGCGCCCAACTGTGCGTAATCTATCCAAGTGTTGATACCTGAATAGTTCTCGGGTGTGAGCCAGTAACGTATCTTTAACTCACTGTAATTAACAGCTATATTCCCATTACTTACAACCTTTAGGTAAGGCTTAACCGAATTATTAGACACATTACCATCTGCATTTTTATGAACTACCTGTAATGACAATGGTGTTACCGTCAACGTCCTTACTACGGGCGTCGCAGCATTAAATTCAGCGTTGCCGTCTTGTATTGCGGTTATAGCAACACTTCCCGGCCCCACTATGTGTACAACATTTCCTGTTATAGTGGCAATATTTCCGTCAGCGCTCACAAATGTTACCGGGAGCCCGGAAGTCGTGGTGGCCGAAATTGTGAAATCCAAGTCTCCCTGAATTTTTGCGGGTATCGCAGAAAAAGCTATTTCTTGATCCTTTTTGATAATAGATAACGCCAATGTAATCTGGGCTTCACCCATTGCATTCACAGCTTTTAGTGTTACGTTATAATTCCCTGACAATTCAGGTGTGCCTGATATTAACCCTGTGGATGGATCTATGCCAAGTCCTGCAGGCAAACCGGAGGCAGCATAAACGTAAGGCGTATTTGTAGCCGTAATTTGATAAGCGACCATATCGCCAAAAAATTTGGTCAGTGAGGTATCGCTCGTTATCTCCGGTAAAGCATCCGCTATGTGTATATTGTCAAACACCGAAGTATTGATAACGGTGTTTTTAGCGGCACAGTTTACCATTCCGACGAAAGCACTATTCCGTATTGCTACTGATTGGCTACCCTGAAGCTGCCAATAGATACCGTCTGCGGAATAAAACGCTGAAACAGTGTTGCCCTGCCGAACCAACCTCAACCATGATTCTTCATTATCATTATCAACGATTATTGACTGTGCATTTGCACCACTTATACCACGATATATAAATTCCTTAATATTTACAGGTGTTTTAATTAAGGCTGCGTGAAGGGAGCCTGCGGTAAGGGTATCCCGTACCATCAGACCCACCCTCGCATAAGAACGTGTATTTTCCTGGCTTGCAACACGTACTACTATACCGAAATCACCACTGATCCTCCTGTAGTTAAAATGGAAAGCATCCTGTTGGAAATAAATATCCGAACCCGAGCCATAAACCGTAATGGCATCATCATCAGTTTTCGAATTTCCTGAAACCCCTACGCTTCCAACATCAGTATGTTTCCAGGTAGTTGTCGCCTGTGTTTGCAAAGGAGTTACAGCATATTCTGTACTCGTGGTGGTACCTCCATTCCCGGTTGCCTCTAACAGATAATAATATGTGGTTCCATTTTCGGCGAAAGTGTCGCTGTAAGCCGTTGCAGTTGTTGAAGCAATAATTTCATACGGCCCTCCGCTGGTTTCTGCACGTTTTACGTTATAACCCGAGGCACCAAGTGTAGGTGCCCAACTCAAGTCCGCCCTTTCGTCCCAGCCGGTACCGATAAAATAGTCAATTGCCGCTGGAGGCAAACTGATAGAGGCAGGCGCAGAAGGCATACTCTCCGAAGTCGGAGTCATATAAGAAACTACATAATAATACGTTGTATATTTTGCATTGATATCCGTATAGGCAGTCCCTGTAACATTACTGCTTATAACCCCAAATGGACCGGTTGGACTTGTACCCCGTTTCAATGTGTATACGCTAACTCCCGGAACTGCGTCCCAGGTTACTAACACATTACCTGAATCTCCTGATGCAGCAACATTTAGAGGAGCCGCTGGTGCGAACTGGCGCGTAAGCTCTATAACCTCCGCCGAACTCAATGCCCTATTATAAATCCTTAAATCGTCAAGGGCGCCATCAAGATAAGGATCATTCCATATAGAGCGCCCAAGGTAATTTAGGGTAGTATTACCAAGGCTTGATGGATTAAGTGCCATATTCTCATTACGACCTACTTCGACACCGTTGATGTACATAATTGCAGTAGTACCCTGTTGGGTCACCACAATGTGGGACCATTTGCCTGTTACCAGAGGGCTCGCGCTATTGATACCATTCTCAGCTATCGCTGCTGTACGGATTGCGTAACGTGGCACACTGCCATTGCTTACTGAGAGGAACATATAGTTATTCGTACCAGTTCCAAAATCAAAGATACGCGACCAAGTGGTCAGTGCATCCGGCTTTACCCATGTCGATATTGTAAAATCCGTCAGTCCATTTACAACACCCGGGGTGATAGAAACATAAGAATTAGGTGTGAAATTCAATGCTGAGCCTGACAAACCTGTATCCCACACAAGACCTGCACCATTTAGCGTACCTGTCCGGCCTGCCCATACATCATTAGCCTGCACGCCAGTATTCTCGTTTAACGGCCAATATGACCAGCTCCCCGTCTGCGGGGTTGCTCTGACCTCTGCTGAAAACCCTGACTGGCCCGACACATTCTTTGCAATTACGACATAGTAATAAGTAACGCCGTTTTGTGCAGCATTGTCCGTAAAGTAAAGGCCTGAGGTGGTTGTCACATCACTGTAAGGCCCGCCGCTTACCAAAGCGCGTTTGAGTATATATGAGGTTGCCTCATTTGCACGGTTCCAGTTCACTGTTATTTTGGAAGTACCGGCAACAGCTGTCACTCCTTGTGGGGCTAACGGAACACTTGGGATAGTGGTGATCAATACACTCGCCTCATTGGATACCGGCCCTACAATAGCAGCTGAAACTGCACTTACCACGTAATAATAGGTTCCCAAACCTGCGGTCTGGTCAGTATAATTTGTCCCGGTAACCCCCGTTGCAATCGTAGTATATGGGCCATCACTCGTTACAGCACGCTTTACATTGTAACTCGTGGCAGCAAAAGCCGCACTCCAGCTTAAATCAACGTTATTATACGTCCCACTAGCAACTAAGTTCGCTGGGGCCTTTAAAGCGTCCTTACTGAAAAGTTCCATTATCTCTGCGGGTGTCAATGCCCGGTTGTGAATGCGTAGCTCATCGATTGCGCCATTCAGGTTTGGATCATTGAACATCGACTTACCCAGATAATTGAGCGTTGTCGAGCCAAGGCTACCTGGGTTGAGGGTCATACTCTGGTTACGCCCAACCTCAACGCCATTCAAGTACATTATAGCAGTGTTTCCAGACTGGGTAATGGCAATGTGTGCCCATTTTCCAACCTGTAATGGCGTATTGCTATTTACAATACGTTCGGTTACAGACGGTGTACGTATCGCATAACGTAATACACTTCCCGTACTGGCGGTTAAAAACATATAATTGTTTGTCCCTGTTCCAAAATCAAATATCCTTGACCAGCTGGTAAGCGCGGTGGGCTTGAACCATATCGAAATAGTAAAGCTGGTTAACCCGTTTACCACTCCGTTTGGCAGTGTTACATAATTTGTGCTTGTGCCGTTAAGGTTAAGGGCGTATGCAGTATTTCCTTCTGTCCAGGCCCCTCCCATAACAGTCCCGTTACGCGAAGCCCACACATCGGCAGCTACGGTTCCCGAAGCCTCATCAAACGGCCAGCGGCTATAGGCATTGGCATCTGCAAGTGCCGATACTTCAGCCGAATTACCAGACTCCCCTGTAAAATTCTTCGAAGTAAGCACATAATAATACGTATTGCCGTTAGTCACCGAGTTATCGGCATAAGAACTACCGCTATAATCCTGAACAACTATGCTATAGGGACCTCCGGGGGTTAAAGCCCGCTTAATGGTATAATTTTGGGTATTAGGGGCTTGCGCCCAGGTCAGGTTGATTTTAGCATTCCCTCCCAGAGCCAGAAGCGATGATACCGGTACCGGGATTGGTGGTACAAGGGTCGTAGCACCTGCCTGCGCAGATTCAACACCCGTACCGTAAATATTTGATGCCGTAACAACGTAGTAATATGTGGTATTATAACCCAATGCGCCATCGGTATAAAAAGGCATAGCTATACCTGTAGCTACCTCCGAATAGGGACCGCCACTTACCGAACTACGTTTTACAGTATATCCGGTCACTTGCTCTGAAGCAGTAGCGGGCTCCCAGTTTAGCGTTACCGAACCCACACCAGAGGTTGCAGTCAGCCCCTGTAGAACAACAGGAGAGGTATTTGTCTGGACTGTAAGCTGAAGGACTGTTGCGGCTGTATCCTCTGCTGTTGTGACAAAAATATTAACCTGGAAAATGCCGCTCAATGACGGCGTACCGCTAATTACACCTGTGGCGGTATCTACAGCGAGACCAGCCGGTAATCCGGTAACTGAGGCCTGCAATATAACACGGCTAGCAGTGATGCTATAGCTGAACGGCTGATTCACCGTAGCAGTTGCAGTTGTAGTGCTGGTAAAGAATGTTGGTACGGTACGTTCATCCCTCAGCACGACATCATTACCTGTCCCTCCCTTGTAACTAATCAAGTAAGTATGTCCCCCAGCAATAACAGGGCTGTCCTCCGGTAAATTATCAAAAGTACCGTTTATTGGTTGGATACCCATATTTTCTATAATAATGAAATCAGTTCCCAAAGGCAAATCACCGGGGTTAATATCTGATAATGACAATATAGCGCCGGACAGTGCGACCGAAGCCGCTTTTATTTTATCCGCCAGTGCCAAAGTACTGTTAAGTTCGATACCTACAATTGAACCCGAGGCAAGGGTTAGCGAACTTGAAGTCCCAAACGTGCCAATACCCTCATCGCCAGGAGCCAGGGAACCACCATCATTTACGGTAATGGCAGCTGAATTCAACCCCACCCCACCAAGGGTACCTCCGGTAACGGTTGTAGGACTTGAAAAACTGCCATTAATAAGCAATCGCCCTTGGGTTACTGTGGTAGTGCCATAATAGGTATTGGCACCGGTGAACCACTGTGTACCTGTGCCGACCTTTATGAATGACAAACCGTCGGAAGCTACGCCACTATAGACAGCGTCCGTATTGAGCGCGCCGATACTTAGTACAGGTGATTTTCCTGTTGTATTCCACATTGAACCGTCTCCGCTAAACTCCCCAAAATCTATGGTACCGTTAAAATCCATGCGTAAACAATCGCGATTAAAGTTTGGATTAAACTCCCAACGGGCCTTTTTACTTCCGGCATTCGGGTTTGTAAAGGTCATCCTAAAAAAAGAAGTACCTTTGATGGTAGTTACTTTTCCTTCAAAATCCCTGTTATCGCCTCCGAGGTTGCACCAGGCATAGGTTACCGACGCACATTCAATATTCAGGTTACCGCTACCCAAAAGACGTCCTTCAAAATTAAAAGAATTGGGACGCTGGAATATATAATTAGTGGTGTTAGCCGGTATATAAACATCATTGTAAATTAATGGCGCAGTAGATAAAACATTAGCAAGCGATGCATTCTGCAGATGTACAGGCCCTGTACCTAACGCACCCGAAACAGGTGCTGCGGTAGCCCCGGTTCCTGTACCCGACAAAAACAAGGCCCTGGAGGTTGTACTATTACCATAAACAACAGTACCCCCAGAATAGGTGTTGTTACCTTTCATTGTAATCTGCTTGTCCACTTTGGCGTGTATGGTGGCCGAGCCGCTGATAATACCGTTAAGTATCACTTCACCTGTACCGGAAGCAATGTCAAGCGTATTGTTTAAAATCAGGCTATTGTCTATTGTCTGTACCGACCCCGACTGGTTAGTGATCTCGGTGCCCAATTCGAGCGACGCTCCATTTAAGGTATAGCCTGCGGCACTATTATCGAATACAAGACCCGAAAAATACGCATTTGGAATATCATTTGTGACCGTATAGATATCCGAAGTTCCAAAAGTAATTTTAGCAAGGTTTGCAGGAGTGCTTTCAGAGGCCCAGTTAGCTGGAACACTCCATTGGGCAGATAAAGGGTGTTCGTCCCACTGTGCCAATGATGACCCCGCTATAATGGCGACCTCCGGCGAGGAAAGGCTCTCCCCTGCTGCTCCTACAGCGGTAACCACATAGTAGTAACATTGTCCGGCCACAACATCGGAATCAGCGAAACCGGTAGGCACAATCCCTGAAGCAATTGTAGTAAAAGGTCCCTCCTTTAAACTTCCCCTTTTTACATTGTAGGTGTTGGCTCCTGCTGCTGCATCCCAGTTTACCTCTATAAGGTTACCTGTAGCAACCGCTGTAGGCTTAGACGGTACCTTAGGCAACAAAGTAATCACTATCTCTGTTGAAGCCTGTCCCTGTAAAGCCCCGGCAAATGGTTTAAGGAGATAATAATTGGCCTGGGGAAGGGCATTTGTATCCAAATAGGATGTTCCCGTTATACCTTCGGCAATCACAGTATAAGGCCCTCCGGAAACCTCTGCCCGGGACAATGTATAAGTATTGGCCTGGGACGATGCGCTCCAGGAAAGTGCGACATTGTAAGTTGCCACGGCTGAAGCGGCAAAATTAAGCGGTGCCGCTGGCGGCGTGTTACTCGTTATGTTTAACTTAACAATAGCCGAGCCGATACCATTAGCATTCTGTGCATTGATTTTAATAAAATATACTCCGAACGCTGGTGCGGTACCTGATATAATTCCAGTCGCATTATTTAAGGCCAGGCCCTGCGGTAAGCCCTCGGCACTAAAACTTATCGGAGTGCCGCTAGCTGTAATACTATAGCTAAACGGGCTAGCGCTGACACCTGATACAGTACTGGCACTGGTGATAACGGGTGACCCGGCCGGAGCGGGGTTAGTGATGGCTAAATTGCTGAATGAGGCCGTTGCTAGTGCCGAGGTATCATAAGAGGAAATAGCTAGGCCATAATATGCTGCCCCATCTAAAGGTAGCTCTACCTCCGAAACTCCAGACCAGTAAACCCCGTCGGCAGAATGCGATAGTGCCACCCTGGTGCCACGTCGCTCGATTTTAAGCCAATGGGGGATGTCGCCACTGTTCCATTGCATTCCTCTTGTGCCTGGAAAATTCCAGGAAACATTGGTTTTACTCCACGCAGACGCGCCACGCCATGTCGTACTGAGAGTTTTGTCCGGATAAACAAATATACCCGCAAAATTTGCGTTAGGATCCAACGAAGAACGTATAACAAGCCCTGCCTTTGCGGACATATTGATTGCTGACAGTGAATCAAGCCTGACTATTATAGCTGCATTTCCTTGGATTTTCTGAAAAGAAAAATTCAGGGCGTCTGTCGTTCCCTGGGCAGGCGCTTCAATCTTACCGCCCCCCTTTACAGTCCATACACCGCCGGCTTGAGAAGCGCTTCCCGCCAACCCAATATTCCCAATATCTGTGTTGGTCAGAAATGAAGTTGACGTAGTAGTTGGATATACATAAGGAGTAGGCGTCAAAGTCTGAGAATCATCCGAACTCTTCAGGTAGAAAAAGGTACCTGTATCCTGCCCTTTAAGATCTATAAAACGGTCTGTATATGGTGTGGGAATACCTAAACGCGTAGTGTATGCATTACTGATAATATTGTAGGCATTGATTTGCGACTTCGGCGAGCCATCGTCTGCCCAATTGGTAAAAAATGCGTATGGTCCTCCGAACGGGATGAAAGACATATTCGAGGTACTTAAATGATAACGGCAATAAGTTTCGCAAATCGCCAAAATACGATTGTCCATTTCCGAATATAAATCCACGCCTTGTTTCCAAGCAATCTCAGCGGACCACGCAAGAGCCTGCAACTGCCCTCGCCAATGCCCTTCATCCCTTCCAGAATCACCGACCTGTCCGTTAGGCAACGAATTCGCAAGCCCACCGCAAGTATCAAAGCGATACACATTAAGAGCCTGATTCCATTTTACAGAATCGTCTAAAAATGCAGCAATACTTAATGCTGCCTTCAACTGGATTGCTCCTTGGTTCATCGGTCTGACCGGATTGGGTACATCGACAATTGGCCATAATACATTTTCAAAATAGCTGTTGACGTGTTGCGTGTTGGCACTGGTCCAACCCGGATAGGTCGCCTTAAGTATATCGGCACCGGTAACAAATGTTTCACACAAGTCCCCCACAGCAAGGAAACTTTCTTCACCCGACCAACTGGTATTGGTAACTGCCCATGCGTCAAGGATGTCGGTAGCCTTTTGTGCGTATGATGGATTTTCAGTAAAAACCCACATCATACTGAGCTGAAAGACGGCCTTCATATCGTTTGACCATTCTGTTAAGCGTACATTAGAGGCCCTTCCTACCGATGGAAAAGGTCCCGCCATGTTGTAACTCAGGGAAGAGAAGCCGTTTGCAGCGAAAGCGTTATATTGGCTGACCCAAGGCTGGTCACCCGCCGCAATATGAGCTTTAAGCTGGTTAAGATCATCACTGGTAAACGGGATACCGGGATGGACAAACGTCTGCGCACGCGCAACGTGAATGACTCCAAGCAATAACAACAACGGAATCAATAACATTTTGTACTTTTTTTTCATGTAAAAAATTTTAAGGTTTTATGGTTATAACAAGATAACTCAAAGCGAAAATGAAGCCGGTCGGCAATATTTAGATATATTTTAATATTTAAAGTTTTTATTAAACAATAAACAAAACAAACCACACAATATTAATTATTACGCAATAAACAAACTATAATCTATATTACAATCTGTATAAATTATGGTCTAAATCTCGTGGCCATCAATGCTAAATTCAAAAAAAGCGATCAAACCTACTAAAACGTTATAGCTTATATATAATGACATAGATACTGTACTAAGGAAACAAAAGGATCCCGGTAGCCAAAAATCAAAACCTATTAGAAACAAAATAAAAAATGCCGGGATCTACCCGGCATCTGTGCATTTTAGTAAAGTATTGATTAATGTTTTTGAGGCAATTGTAAGATTATTTTAAGTTTTACCAATATTTTTATACGAGGTTAATATCCTACTTTAAACCTCCAAAATAATTTTATTAATAATAGTGAATAATATTTTTGTCATCTCCCGGAAAAAGCCATGTGGCACCTAAGATCGATGTCAACAAAACAATCATACTGGTAGAACTTTGTAAAAAATAAATAGCGATCACATCGCAAATTTTTCGACAGGTATCTTCAGATTCTCATTTTTTAATATATATTCTTATTTTTCATAAAATTCATTTTAAGGTCTAAAATCAAACATTAATAACGATTCATTGTTTTATTTTCGGTGTCAACTTTGAATCGTGTGAAAGAAAAAAATCTCAAGCGGAACTAATTTCTAAACGCCTTTATAATTATATCTAAAATCGTCCAAAGATATGCTGCCAAGGATCAATCTCACTTTTTGGAGTATGCTATATAACTTTCGCAACTATTTTTTGTAGATCTCTTTACGGGCTTTTATATAATCAGTACTAGGCCTGTGCAATGGGTTGGCCGGTAGTCGTATAGCACCGATTAAATTTGGTATTTGGCTTTTCACAGAATAGTCTTCATTGATGACGAAGAGATTATTATCATAGAGGCAATGGTGATTGCCACATAACAATATGCCATTAGTGATGTCAAAGCGTTGCTTCCTGTCAGCATACTTCCAAGGTAATATATGGGCCGCCTGCAATACAACTTTAATATTCAGACCGCAAATTACACATTTTGAACCATAAGCCCTCAACAAAGCTTTTCTGAACATCTGCTGTGCAATGCCACGAACCCTAACACGGACAAAAAGATCTTCACTATCTCCTTTAGAAGGATCCAATATTTTCGATATCAGCATATCTTCAGTTATTCCCTCTGCCGCAAAAACAAAAGGATTTTCCACTATCTCCCAATTTTGGCCATAGACTTTATGAAGTCCCTCCTCTATATTATCAATATCCCATGCTATAAATCCATGTCCCGGCATGCCCCCTTTATCGCCTACGAGTATCGTAATCGGTGCAAGGTTATTATCCATGCAATATTCCTGTATGACCTTAAGTACAAAGCGTACAGCCCTGTGGTGTATTTCCAAGCGTCCCCCAAATTCCTTATAGGTTATAAGTCCCTCATTACGGGCAAGATTGGTTAATATTATCCATCCTAAATAAGCCCGCTGCAGCTGATTTACCTTTGTCTTCATTTAATTCATTTTAATCTCTAATGATAGAGCTACAATCACATACTCTTATTTTGCAGTAGTATAAATCAATTATTAGTTCTGTTAAAAAATATGAATAAATATAGATAAAATAAGATTCCCGGAATATTTGCCAAATCGTATATTTGAATTATTTCATATATCTATGCTGACCCGAATAGAAGATGCCCTAAGACAATGTAATGCTGACAAGTTCGCAATCATCTGCAGAAAATTTCTGGCCTATACATATGATTCTCTCATGAGCCCCGGCACAGCCCTTGGAGTCGAAAAGTCAAGGCCGGGAACACCCGATATTTTCATCCCCACAGAAGGTGGATATATTATGGGTGAAGTCACTACATTACAAAAGGGTCTGCTGGCAAAATTCAGGAAAGACATCGATCATTGCCTAAACCAGCATATAATCCCGCATCATGATATATTGCATATCTTGCTGCTTTGCAATCAGAAGGTACACCCAAAAACCTACAGAGCAGCAAAGGACTATATTTCACAGAAAAGTGCAATACGCCTTGAGATCATTGATATTGAAAACCTAGCAACAAGGATACTGAGGGATTTTTCCGGAATATTACCGGATTTGAATATCCCTTTCAGCACCAACCAGATATTTGAGCCTGTCGAATTCATAGACAATTACGACAAAAGCGGTTATGCCATATCCCTGAAAAATAAATTCTTTAACCGCAAGACTGAAATTACGCAGGCGATACAAAACCTTAGTGAGAACCATATATTGGTCGTATCGGGGGAGCCTGGGACTGGCAAAACCAAATTTGCCTTACAGCTGCTGGAGGAGATCCGAACAAATCTACCCGGTTATCATTCCAAAGTTATTGCAGGAACGGGAAACCTTAATCTATGGGATGACCTTAACCTGCAGCTGCATCAAAATAAGAAATATATTCTGGTTCTTGATGACGCCAATAAACTCAGGCATAATCTGAGCCAGATCTTGCATTTTATGAAAATGCGACCCGCAGGAACTATTAAAGCTGTGCTCACAGTTAGGAATTACGCTGCCAACGAAATAAAGCCGGCATTGGATTTTTTCAGGCTCATAGAGCTGAAACGCTTCACATATGATGAGCTAAAGAATATACTCCTTTCTGAGGATTTTAATATCCCCGAGACTACAGTGGAAAGAATCTATGATATATCAAAAGGTAATCCGCGCTTAGCTATCATGTGTGCGGTTGCCTTTCTTAAAAATAACAATAACTTATTGTCAGGGGCCGAAGAAATTTATGTAGGCTACTTCTCATCGATACTGGATTCTGCCCCTGGTGTTCTTAATGATGAGGAAGCATTGAAAACGGCAGCTATTGTGGCATTGTACCGAAGCGTAAATAGTGGAAGCGGTGAACACCTTACTGAAATTAAGAAGTATTTTGGTATAAGGAAAGAAGTATTCAGGGAGAAGATGATTTTATTACAGTCAAGGGAAATACTTGATGAGCATGCCGGCATTTATAAGGTTTCGGATCAGATACTTGCAGAATACCTGATTTATAATGTATTTATAGAGCATCAGCTTCTTCCATTTTATGCAATGCTCAAACTTTCTTATAAGCTTAACCGATTCTCGATGGTACATATCCTGAATCCGTTGAATACAAATTATAATTTCGCTAAGGTCAAGAATGCCATACAGCCCGAGATAAAAAGATACTGGGAAAAATATAAGAAAGGCCAATTAGACAATTATGCACGGGAGTTGTGGTATTATATCTCAGCCGAAGTACTAATGGAGCTCCATAAAAGAATTGAAAGTATCCCACAGGAGGACTTATGTTTAGAAACCTGTGAATTCAGTGTGTATGCTGACAATAACATACAGGCCTATGATGATATCATTTTTGATATATTGCTACAATTCACTGCTTTGCCCGAACGATTTGGGATGGCCTTTGAATTATTGAATTGCTACGGATTAAAAAATAGCATAAATTTCTCCAAGTACCTTAAGGCTTTGGTCCAGAACCTTGCATATGAGGAAGGAAGCGAATATACTGATTATGAAATACAGATAAAGGTTATCGATTTTCTTTATGTGAAACTACCATCCAATCCAGTCGCTTATTCACGGATATTGCTTTTTGTAGCACCCTCCTTTCTAAAGGACAGCCACACAACCTACCGAAATGCGGGAGACAAATATTTTATTTCGGAGCGGGGCATTTACCTTACAGAGGCTCAGATAGCGTTTCGCACCAAACTCTTCTCCTTTGTTTTTAGTTGCCTTGAGATACCGGGGCTTGAAGCCCTTCATTATAAAGCTGTCCAAAACTATACCGACAATGTGAATCACTTCAGGCATGTGAGGGAAATACTCGAGCATGATAAGCAGATAATGCTCAATTTTTTCGAGTCAAGATACAGTACAGCGTCCTACACCCATTGTTTCCTGGTGCAGCACTACTTGGAAAAACTTGATGACCTGAAGATATCCTATAACAGGTCTTTAAAAAAGCGCTTCATCGAAAGAAGATACCGTGTATACCAAACCCTGAATGCGGACAAAGTCTTACGCAGGGAGTACAGAGGTAATCATGAGGGTTTTGAAAAGGCAAAATATGCTGAACTTAAGGCATTCGTTTCCGGATACGGCCTCAAGGATTACAGGCAACTCCTTGAAGATATCAACCATATTTTGGTAGAAGACAGACGTTTTATAAGGCAAACGCCAATCGTAAGCTCCATCAATGTCATACTGGAAATATTATCTAAAGAAAATAAAAACCTGTTCTATGAGTTATTTGCTCTATGCTTTACATACGAGTACAGCCGTGAACTTGAACTCTACAGGCTATTCTCTGTGTTTCCATTTGATACCGAATCGACCCAAGCATTTCGGAATATCCTCAATGCGACTACAAGAGGCAAAGGATATCTGTCAAGTTTCTGGATGCAATTGCCTGATGCGCTACTGCTTGCCGGAGATCTCGGGATATTGGTCAAATATATCGACAATGGTACCTTTACTTACCTGCCTTTGCTTGGACGTCTGCTGGAAAAACACATGAATATTGGGCATGATACATTATCGGCCTGTTCTTATATAATTGATTCGCTTCAGCAAAATATTAGGAAGGGGAACATGATGTATGTCGATACGGATTTTTTCATTTACCTGCATCATAACTATCCCGAACTTTTTAAATTCCGTTATAAGGTCCTTGAAGCAATCTACCACGCATGCAATAATAAGCACCAGTACGATTACGACCTGAAAGGATTAATGATTCTGATGCGATACGATGACAACTTCATCCAATCCTATCTTGACTTGAATTACAGCATCAATGATTTCTATACCCGGGGAGAAATTCGTTACAGTAAGCTCCACAAGCTATGGAAAGTAGATATAGATCATAAGAAAGTATTTTTTATAATTCTCGACCACTTTTCACAGCATTTTTATTTATCCGGGCATACGTCAGAGGCCGCTTACATTTTCAAGGAGAAAAGCGGAAAGGAGGTGCCCCTGCTGAAAGAATATGTAAGCCAAAAGGATGACGCCCGTCAGATTGCATTTGCAATGAACATTGTTCAGTCGTGGTATAAAGAACAGCTATTTGATTTTTTGGACATTATACTCAAAAAAGAGAAGAGCTTTGAACTATTCTCCAAAATACCTGTTTTTGTACGTGAGGGGATTGTTTCCGGTGGCGGCAGCAGCCTCCCGGGTATACGTCACCGTATTGGGGAGGCCTTAAAGTTCAAGGCATACCTCGAAGCCAAAGGCACTGTAGCACTTTTAGAACACATCATGCATATCGACCAGACTATTGCTGATTTGGAAAGCTTCATGATACGGCGGGAGAAAGATGAATTCATGCGGCAATGGGGATTTTAAAGTTACGCTACAGTAATGGCGCGTCCGTCCACAAAAAGGCAATTACCTCAGCCTTTGTGACACGATTGTGGGATTCGCTGCTATAATCTCCTTGCTGCAGCATCCCTGTCCTGAACATGGGCACAGCATACACCTCTTTATTCATTAGCAGTTCTTCAATGGCTTGTTCGTCTTCAGGGATTTTCAACTCATAACGAAGTCCTTCAGAAACTTGGCTGATATCACAAATCCAATTGGGGTCGATAACGCGCCTGTTTATAAATTGAATCCCGTCTGGGCGTATAAGTCCTACTCTTTCTGCTGTGGCGCTCTCATACTGACGGTTAAGCCATGCTTTCTGCTTGTCAATAAAATCCCGGAAACCATCTCTGTCAATAGGGATATCCGGAAACGCTCGCAACCATTCTTTTATTTCACTGTTGCGCCCGTAAACCGATAATACAACTGTCCTCTCGCCCATTGGCCATGCAATGCTCATGGAACACGAATTATTAATCATATTATTCCGCCGGAAAAGCTTTCCATAGGTTGCCAATGTGGCTTGAATCAACTCTTGGGTGCGTTCATTGCTGTGAAGTATAGTTGGGAAACCGCAATACCTGTCACAGGTATGCACGACATCTATGGGCTCAGGTAAGGTTATGCTACCCCCAGAGTCCTTGAGTATTTCCATCCAGGACAGCAACTCTGGCGGCACAAGCGCCACTTCCCGTTCCTGCCATTGCATACGATCAGTATTAATTAGCAATCGCTCACTAAAGCTTCCCGTCTCTATTCTCGGATGATAGCTTATATATAAACGGATGCCGTCACTTTGAGCAATTGAATACGGTACTAATTCCTCGAGTTTACCAACAGGTCTTTCAATAGGCTTCATGGCTTCGTATTCTTCTTTTATGCCAAAGTATTCATAGGTTAGCGGATTCCCATTAAAATAAAAAACAATCAGTTGTTTCCATTGCGCAAGACTGAGAGCACCATCTATTCTGAAGATCTTACGATAATCAGAACGTTTTCCGGCCTTTTTCAGGTCAGTCTCCCAACGCTCCATTATCATATCCTCGTCATACATCCTTATGGCACCATCAAAATGCCTGAAAGAGCTTTTATCATTATCGTATATGGAGTGAATATACCGGTTTCCATATTGGGTTGAGCTAATGCCAAGGGAAGGTGATTCCCTGATCTCCTCAACTTCCAGTACCCGCTCCTCACCGTCATCTTTCCACCAAAAATCTGTCATTGATACCCCTGAAAAATACTTCTCTTCTTCACTGCAACTATATCGGGCCACACCGCTCCTAATCTCGGAAATATCGTCATTGAATTGAGGGCCGTAACAAAAATCAAGCTCCACATGTTGTCGGAAACTGCTCGCCAGTCCAATCATATCAGTATCAAGTGCGATTCTTAAAGTCACCTCAGGCCTCTCTGCGAGCGAGAAAAAGTCATCAATAAAATACACATTAGGTTTGTTTCGTCTGGAGAGGTTTCTTCTAAAGTACTGGTGGCAAAATAATGCGAACGGTGTCTTTTTGCTCTTGAATACCCCGTAACCCGCATAATCAAACTCTTTCAGCAGTTCCGCCACATATATGAGCCCATCTTTGTCACACTTTGAAAAAAGCTCTGAAAAAATAGTTTGACCTATGCCATCTTTAAGATAGGCTACGCAATTGTCATGATAGAAATAACCTTTTTCGCAAATATGTGCGCCAAGGAGCTGCGTAAATTCTTCTATATAAGGCGCGCAATCCCTTTCATTATTTGTATTCAAATACTCGAGATGCTTATTTCTAAGCTGTTTGGTTTCCTGGATATCATCCATGAGGTACTGTTTCCCTATCATTCGGGAAAGCCACGGCTGCAAATGCAGCCCGAAAGGATAAATCCATCCAATCGGGCGATGGATATCATGTGCGACCAGGTTTGGCATGCCTGTAAAGGCATTATCATAGATTCCCTGCTCGAGTGCCCCTACGGTGAAGCAGAAGCCGTCCCTGTTCAATCCATCGGAATTAAGTACTATTAAATCTGACGTCATCGTGTAATTTCTAAATTTAAATCACTTTAGTGAAATGCAGTTTTATCATGAGCTACCAGCGCTAACCTTTAACATCTCAACCCAAAATCTATCTAATCTCGAACATCCGTCATTATATATGTATTTAGGATTAGGCATTGCTTCCTATATTGGTTAAATGCTTCTTTGTTTTGGAAAAGCTTTGAAAATAGAGGCATCAGTTTCGGCCTAGTCCTAATCGCTCTTCTCCCTATCAAGCCTCTATTTCTTGTGTAATCTGTCAAGAAGAATCACGCACGACAAATGATGACCGCGCTCATGTAATATTGTCTCGATGATACCCAATGGCTAATCGTAACGGGATTTTAATGACGTATATCTTCCTTAAAAGAAATTGGTCATCCGGATATCGTCCACTTAAAAAATGTCTAATGGGTTTGTCATTCTCTAAAGGTAGCGACTTAAATGGTCTTAACCAAAATCCTTTAGACGCAAGAAAACCTGCTACAGAAAAAAATTACCCTTAGCAAGGGTCCGTTTATCGAAATGAGGTTAAGGGTATATTGTGATGGGGTCTTCCATAAGTCTGGACGTATTAGCTTCAGGATTAAATCCCTTGGCAACGGCTGGAGTTACTATGCTAGTGGCAAGCACTGCACCACTACAATCGAGAGCTTGAAAGCGGGTCATTGTATTGTATTTACTCACAAATTAATTTTTATTGTTTCGAGAAACTAAAATTACAATGGACTGCGAAGCAAGAATTGTAAAAACAGTTAAAGGTTATACAAATTATTGAGAGACTTGCTTTGATTGAGTTTCTGCACTAAAAAAAGCAATTTCTTGTAAGTGATTCTACTATATTATTAAATCTTTAAAATAATTTTTGTAAATCATATTAGTAACATTTTTTGTCGAAAATACTAAGTGTTCTATTCGCTCCTGTCATCTTTGATAATTAAATGATGTTTAATTTATATTTCATAATATTTCCTTTTAAACAATCTTCCTAATTTAAAGAATCTCTTTTCTATCTATAACCTAAAAAAGAAATATCAACCTATAAATCAATCAATTAAATCACATCTCTATTTCATTAAACAATGTCAATAATGGAATTAATTGTTCGATTACGCTCCCGTCAAGCCGACTGAAAAAGCAGAACATTTAATGTTCTGCTTTTTTGTTTTTAACCAACCTTAAACCTATGTTCACCGTATACATTCTCTACAGCAAAACAAAATCAAAATTTTATATTGGTCAAACCAACGATTTGGAAGACAGATTCAGAAGACATAACTCGGGCGAATCTAAATCAACAAAAGGCGGTACACCATGGAAACTGATTTATTCTACAGAAACTGAAACCCGTTCTGAGGCTATGGCTTTAGAATTGAAAATTAAAAAGCGTGGGGCTACCCGGTACCTTAATGATATTAATTACACATATGATTTGTAGTATAGCCCGGACATAGCGTCCCACTGAGGCGGGAAGGTCGCAGGTTCTCCCGCCACAGCGGGACTGCCACCCCGACTAAAAAAGCAGAACACATTAAATGTTCTGCTTTTTTGTTTTTAATTATTTCTGCTGTAAAAAATGAAGCCCGCTTTAACAAACAAAACAGGCTTCCCTATCAAAAATAATACTAAATTAAGGCTTGGTTACCTTTATGTTTACAAAGGATGCTGTGCTGTTGTCCGCAAAAATGCCCCAATTGGTGTTACTTGCTTTATATACCCTGCTGCTTAAAGCTACTTCATTATTAATGTAGGCAACCAGCATGGAGTTTTCAATAACAACCTGCACGTCATAAGCTGTATTGGGTTGCAACGATATGGGAACATCATTATACGCAACGGTAGTGGTGGTAAGCGATGAGCGATTCGTTTTATCAAGGCTGAAACGGTTTTGTGAAGGCACAAAACGAAGGCTATAAAAATTTTCATAACCGTCACAGGCCCCTATCATAAAACCAAAATCTTTATTGCAACTGCTGTATGATACCGTAGCACTTATTTTGTAACGCGGAAGGTCAATAGGGTCATAAATAATATTTGTTACATCAAGTGCTGCCGGGCTCGACAATTGATATGAGAGCCCGCTGCCCAACGCAGTTATGTTGCCCCACTGGCTGCTTTGTACCGGGGTGTGGTTATTAGTTTCCATTTTGTTCTTCAGGGTGTGGGGTATGGCAACAGCCAGGTCGCCATTCGCCTTTTGGTAAATCTTATGCGCAGCGAGGTTACCACCCCAGCTCCACGAACCGGAATCTGTATGACCGGAGAGTATATTTGTCCACCCGAAAATGTAACGGTCAGTACCGTCTGAGGCTGTTTTAGCAGCATAAAGCCCCTTGCCCTCAAAACGGCTCAATCCTGTAGGCAGGCTCCAGGGACCATTAACAGAACTGCTTTTCCGGTAGTAGACATACTTACTGTTAATGTCGGAAAAAAGCAGGTAATATGTGCTGCCCAACTTAAAAATTTCCGGGGTCTCCATCATAAAGAAATTGTCGCTGCCCCCATCATATAGCACACCTGAATAATTCCAGGCAGTAAGGTTGGAAGAAGTGTATTTTGCAATTACACCTTTCCAGGTTCCGCCAACGTTTTTGCGGGCAGATACCAACATGATATAAGAAGCAGAACCAGTATCGTAAAAAACATACGGATCCCGGAAATTCTCGTTTTCATCAAATCCCTGTCCTGTAGGTGGATATATTGTAGCAAACGAAGCATTGTGTGTGAAATTGGCATTCAGGTTACCAGAAGTTGCCAGCATAATCCCCTCTTTTTTTGTAACACAGGAAGAGGGATAGTTAGGGTTATGCCCCGTATAGAAAGCATAATAGTTACTTCCGTTTTTAACAATGTTACCTGTGCCCAAAGCATAGTTTTGTTTACAGGCATCACTGCTGCAACTCAAAACCTCCCCTGCCGAAAGCTGAGAGTACGAGTAGAAATCCGTAGTCTTAAACCCGTACCAGGGATGCCGTTTGTGGGTAGCATCATTCCAAATGTCTTTAAGGTAGTAAATATAAAAATTGCCGTCGGCTGTGTTATAGTAAGGCATTACATCGCCAATCCGCGTGCCGTCCGATACCATCCGGTATACACCATAGTCGGTTTGTTCTGCCTGTGCCGTACAATTCAGTGCTGCGATTTTAAGGGCATGGCCATGAGGTGCCGCCTCTTGTATGGCAACCTCTTCGCTGCAGCCAAATAACATGGACAACGTGGTAAAACCTAAAATGTAGGCCTTACCGGGTGTATAATTATATTTCATAATAAATAAGGTTTGGTTACTAGCTTAAAAAACCTGCACCCTTTATGGTACAGGCCTGTAAAAAACTATCAAAAAAGCTGCTGCATTACTTTTTGACAAATTGAAGGTTATATAACGCAGCTGCTGTGGTTACCTTTGCAAAGTACACCCCTGGGGCGAAACCGGAAATATCCATTGCCATATCTGGATTTACTGCCTCAAAGTTCAAGATGTTTCTGCCATTCATGTCATAAAAAGCAACCGAAAACGTATGGGTTGAGTCAAAAGAAAAGTTTATAGCATCTGATGCAGGATTGGGATAAAGCGAAATAGCTAACGCCTGTGCGTTCTCGGTTCCTGCCACCACTTCTTCAAAACTGTAGGCCAATGTGGTTAGGTTGAAGGTAATGTTGTAGACACCTGCCTGGCAGGGAATGTCAACACCATTCTGGTTAAATATGCCGGTTCCCGAAGGCCAGCCTGTACCGCCCCAGTTATCAGGCCACTGGTCGTCAAGCCTGAATTTTAATCCCCCGTCAGTAAGGGTTATATTTTCTAATGTATAAACCACCCCATCAGTGGTCTGCATGTCGATGTCCGGTCCATCCCAACCGGCAGTGGTGGCGCTGCCCAGTATACCTACAGATGGGAAAATCTGTACAAAGTCATACTCAAGTGTAGTCCGGTTAAACGTTACATCATAGCTTCCCTCAACTGCCTGTATATCTACCCCATCCTGGTTAAAGATTCCCATACCCGAAGGCCAGCTATTACCTCCCCAGTTATTAGGCCAGTCATTATCCTGGCGGAATTTAAGCCCGTTTGTGGTAAGGGTAAGGTTATGGTAAGTGTAGGTAATACCATCTTGTGTATCAAATAATATATCGCCATCGGTACTGCCCCAGTCTACCGTAGTTGCAGCACCGCGCACGCCTATTACCGGAAATTTATATAGAAAATCATATGCTTTGGTTTCCAGGTTAAAACTAATGTCGTACACCCCTACCTGCACGGGCACATCCATGCCGCCCTGATCCTGTACTCCGGTACCACTGGGCCAGTCCGTACTTCCCCAGTTTAGTGGCCAGCTGTTATCCTGTCGGAATTTCAGGCCGCCGGTGTACAACGGCATGTTGCCTAAAGTATAATGAATCCCGTCGGTAGTGCTCATGGCAATATCGGGCTGGGTGCCGCTCCATCCTAATGTAGTGGCTGTGCCTAATATACCCACTGAAGGGAATTGTGCATTGGCAACAGATGCCAATAATATTGCAAAAAATAAAAGTAATTTTTTCATCATTAAAGTAGTTTGAGTTTAAAGATTAATATATATGCCCATTGAAATGGATGTTAGGTTTAGAAAAGCATTGAGTGGAGTCTCAATATTGTATAGCCATTGGTAGTACTATGTACACCAGGATTTGTTAGCATTTAGAGGAGGGAATGGCAAGAACAAAGAACAGGTACTATCTTCCTGCACCATTTAAAAACCAAATGCAATGTAGGATGAGAACCCTATTAGTGGGATTTGTTTTTTTAACAAAAACTTCGTTTTTAAAACAAAGGTGAGCCAATAATATTAAAAACTTAATTATCAGACTTTTGAACACAACACACAATTCACGAAATCGAAATAGTTAACATTATGTAACAGCAACATATAGCAATGTTACATGAAACAGAAAACGTTATAGTACAAATTCAAATAAATTCTGCTTAAATACAACATGCCAACTTTAAATTTAGAATTTGATAAAAAAATACATGTATTTTTGTATTACCACCTATTTTTTTGTTATCTAATTTTTATATTTCTTATGCCCAATTTATATCTAACATTACGGCAATGCTTTAAAGTAATAATTGTTGCGCTCTTCTTCGGGCTTTTTATAATTCCTGCTGCCTGTAGTAAAAAGGCAGACGATAAAAAAATACGGATAGGTTTTTCACAGGCAATGACCACAGACGAATGGCGCAGGCAAATGAACCAGTCGATGGTTGTGGAGGCATCGCTGCATCCTGAAACTGAACTGACCATAAAAGATGCCAAAAACAATGTAGAGCAACAAATTTCGGATATTGAAAAACTGATATCCGACAAAGTAGACATATTACTTGTATCGCCTATTGAAGCACAGCCGCTGGATGCGGTTATAAAAAAGGCGCTTAATAGTGGCATACCTGTAATAGCCATAGACCGTAAAACCGATAATGAAGATTTTACAGCCTTTATTGGAGCCGATAATATAGAAGTGGGGCGCAATGCTGCTAAATACATATTGGCCAATACTACAGGTAATGTAAATATTGTGGAGGTAACCGGTGCACATGCTTCTTCACCCGCTTATGAGCGTAGCCTTGGTTTCATGCAAATGACAGACCTGAACCGAAGGTTGAAAATAATCCAAAAGATTAGTGGCGACTGGGAGTTGCCCTCTGCAAAAAGCCAGCTAAAACAACTGTTGAAAAAACAGAAAGAGATTGACTATATTTTCTGCCACAACGATCGTATGGCCCTCGGCGCCTGGGAAGCCGCCAAAGAAATGGGGTTGGAAAAAAACATTAAAATTATTGGGGTTGATGCCCTTAATACTCCAAATGGCGGTATTGAGCTGGTAAAGAACGGAGCCTTGGCTGCTACTATACTATACCCTAACGGCGGTAACGAAGCCATAAAATTGGCCATTACCATATACAACCGCGAGCCTTTTGCAAAAAATAATATCCTCAATACCATTGTGGTAGACCGCAACAATGCGGAAATCATAGAAAACCAGATGGATAAGGTAGACCAACAGCAAAAAGTTATAGAAGGCCAGCTCCATGCAATAAAAGTACAGGAGGAAGAATTCACATCCCAAAAGCACCTGGTGCGTTTACTGTCTTTTTTCCTGATAACCATACTGGCATTGGCTTTATACAGCATTTACAGTACTATTTCGCTAAAGAAGAAAAAACAACAGCTTGAAGGTTTTAACCAGACCGTAACACGTCAGAAAAATGAACTGGAAACAATGGCAGAAGAGGCCCGTAGGAATAACGAGGCGAAATTCAGCTTTTTTACCGGACTGAGCCATGAGTTTAAAACACCTTTAACACTGATTATAAGCTATGCCGAATCGCTCATTGAAAATGAAAAGGTTAAAGGCACCAAGCTTATGGAAGAAATGAAGCTTATTTACACCAACTCTAACCGCTTGCTGCGCCTTATTAACCAGTTGCTTGACTTCAGGAAAATTGAGGAACGCAAATTTACATTGCTGGCATCACGTACAAATATTTATGATTTCACTTTAGCACTTATGGCAAATTTTAAAGTGGAAGCAGCTCGTCGTAATATAGAATTTATTGTAGCCTGCGACAACAGGGGAACCGATGTTTTCATAGACCGCGGCATGATAGATAAAGTGTACTTTAATTTACTTTCTAACGCTTTTAAGTTCACCCCTGACAACGGTAAAATTAAAATTGTAATTAAGGAAACCCCTTCTCATGTAAAAATTGTGTTTAGGGACTCCGGCATCGGGATACCCGAATCGGAATTGCCGCAGGTGTTTAACCCATTCTTTAAAGCCTCTAACAATACGAAAAACAGTTCCGGCATAGGGCTAAACATTGCCCGCGAATTTGTTACCCTGCATAAGGGAGAACTCGAAGTAAAATCCCTGCACGGCACAGAGTTTATCCTGTCATTACAAAAAGGCACTAACCATTTGCTGGCCACAGAAATTAACCGGCAGGATGAGGATATAAAAGAGGGCCTGCTTAAAATCCAGGACTTTTTTACATCTGAAACAGAACTAACAACACCCATGCAAAAGCGCGCTACTGACGAAAGATATAGCCTGCTTATTATTGAAGACCACCCTGACCTTGTTAATTTTCTTGGAAATAAACTGGGTGCCGATTACAACGTAACAACCAGCGACGGCACTGATGCTGTTTCATTTGCGCTCAGAAATATACCCGATATTATTATTTGCGATATTAACCTAAACGGTACCGATGGTTTTGAAATAAGCCGCATATTAAAAAAAGACCTGCGCACATCCCACATCCCTGTGTTAATGCTTACCGCCTTGAGCAATAAAGAATCACTGCTGAAAGGGTTACAGGCCGGTGTAGATGCCTACCTTACAAAACCATTTAGCCTTTCTGTATTACAGCGCAACCTTGAAGGCCTGTTATTCAACCGGGAAAAACTACGCTATTATTACACGAATAATATTTATAAAGTAAACCCGGAAACCCGGTTCGGGAACCAGGAACAGGATTTTATAGCGAAGATGAACACCATAATTGCAGAAAACCTGGAAGACCCGAAATTTTCAGTAGAGGAACTTGCAGAAAAAATGCTGGTGTCGCGGGTACAGCTGTATCGTAAGGTAAAAGCAATTTTAGGTATTAATATCAGCGACCATATAAATAACATCAAATTAGAGCGCGCATCCGAAATGCTTAAGGGAGGGAATATGAACGTGAGTGAGGTTGCTTATGCTTTAGGATATTCATCGCCAAACTACTTTTCTACCGCGTTCAAAAATAAATATGGCGTAACGCCTAAAGATTTTAAAGTAACAGGATAAACGGGCACGATATAAAACAAAATACAAGTAACATTTTTGATATTGATGTAACAATTTAATATCTACAACGATATAGAAGAAAAGGTTTTCGCTAAATTAAAATACTGTTTTTCAAAATTTTACACGTACGCTATAGATGTTTTCAGGCCAGTGTTACATCATTGTAACATCAACAAAAATGCACATTACAGTTTCACACTACTTTAGCCATCAGAATAATTAAATTTTCAACCAATGAACAAAATTATTATCTGGTCGGTTATTGCCGCCCTGGCAGGTTTTCTTTTCGGTTTCGATACAGTCGTGATTTCCGGCGCCGATCAGCAATTACAAAAGTTATGGCATTCATCAGATGCCTTCCATGGTTCTGTTGTTATGGGTATGGCCTTATGGGGAACCGTAGTGGGAGCCATTTTTGGCGGCATCCCCACCAATGCTATCGGGCGTAAAAACACACTGCTATGGATTGGTGTATTATATTTTATATCTGCTATAGGCTCGGCTATGGCAAACGCCCCTTATGTATTTGCACTATTCCGTTTCATTGGTGGCCTGGGTGTAGGTGCTTCTACCATTGCCGCGCCTGCTTATGTATCTGAAATTGCCCCGGCAGAAAAAAGGGGCCGCCTTGTAGCGTTGTACCAGTTCAATATAGTACTGGGTATCCTTATTGCATTTGTATCGAATTATTTCCTGAAAGATATTGGCGAGAACGCATGGCGCTGGATGCTGGGTATACAGGCTATACCGGCAGCAATCTATACAGCGCTTATGCTTACGGTTCCTAAAAGCCCGCGCTGGTTACTCTCAAAATTCAGGTATGAAGAAGCCCGTAAGGTATTAGTATTAATAGATCCTAAAGCAAACATAGAAACCCTGATGCTGGAACACAACCAGGAAAAAGATGCGGCAAATGAAACGCTGTTCTCTAAAAAATACCGTTTCCCGGTACTACTTGCATTCCTCATTGCATTCTTCAACCAGTTTTCGGGCATCAATGCATTTTTATACTATGCCCCCCGTATTTTTAAAGAAGCCGGCCTGGGCGACAGTACCGCGCTTTTAAGCAGCATAGGCATTGGTATTATTAACCTTGTATTCACTCTTATCGGTGTAGCCCTCATAGACAAATTCGGCCGCAGGCTGCTTATGTACATTGGCTCTGTAGGCTATATTATTTCACTGGGGCTGGTAGCTGCCGCCTTTTATTTTGGCTGGGGCGGCATGGCTGTACCGGGTTTCCTGTTCCTTTTTATAGCCGCACACGCTATTGGGCAGGGAGCTGTAATATGGGTATTCATTTCCGAAATTTTCCCTAACCACATACGTGCCTCCGGGCAGGCATTCGGCAGCTCGGTGCATTGGGTACTGGCGGCTATAATCCCCTCTCTGGTGCCGGTACTTTTTACTACTATAGGGCCTGCCATAGTATTCCTGATATTTACTGTAATGATGGTATTCCAGCTGCTGTTTGTAATGTTCCTTATGCCGGAAACAAAAGGAAAATCACTTGAAGAGCTTAGCGGGGAACTAACCAATGATAAAAACCGACAAATTCAAAAAAATGAATACGAAAAAAAATCTGCTCTGCGGGCTGACTAGCCTGTGCCTTATGGGCAACATAACCGCACAACAGGCCAATAATGAAGAAACCGGTTACAGGCCTAACTTTCATTTTACGCCAAAAAATAACTGGATGAACGACCCTAACGGCCTTTTTTATGCCGATGGCGTTTACCACCTGTATTTTCAGTACTGGCCGTACGGCAATACCTGGGGGCCTATGCACTGGGGGCATGCCACCAGCAAGGATCTTGTAAAATGGGAAGAACAGCCCGTAGCCCTATACCCTGACCGTTTTGGTTACATCTTTTCGGGTAGTGCCGCTTATGATACCCAAAATACCAGCGGGTTTGCAGAGGGCGGTAAAGCACCTGCCATAGCCATATTTACCTACCATGACCCGGTAAAGGAAAAAGCAGGCCAGGTTGATGTAGAATCGCAGGGGCTGGCCTACTCGCTTGACAACGGGCAAACCTGGACCAAATACGACCGTGGCAACCCCGTAATAAAAAATCCGGGCATACGTGATTTTCGCGACCCCAAGGTAAACCGCGACTGGGTAAATAACCGCTGGATACTGGTGCTGGCAGCACAGGACAGGGCACAGTTTTATGCCTCTGATAACCTTAAGGACTGGAAATACCTTTCGGATTTTGGGATAGGTATTGGTGCGCACGGCGGTGTGTGGGAATGCCCCGACTTTTTTCCGTTAAAAGTAAAAGGCAGCGAAGAAGTAAAATGGGTTTTGGTACAAAGCCTTAATCCCGGTGGTGCCAATGGTGGTAGCGGGACACAATATTTTATCGGCGATTTTGACGGCACGAACTTTACCCTCGATAAAGCTTTCAGCCAAAAACTTGAAAAAGACAAAGCAATATGGCTGGACTTTGGCCGCGACAATTATGCCGGGGTAACTTGGGGTGGTGCTCCAAACGAACAATATAAACGCTACTTTATAGGGTGGATGGCAAACTGGGATTATGCCAATGTGGTACCCACACAAACCTGGCGCGGAGCGAACACCGTAGTAAGGGAACTTGAATTAGTGAAAGATGCCAATGGCTACAGGCTGAATACGGTACCTGTAAAAAACCTACAGAGTTATATTGCCAAAACCGATGTACAGAAAAAGATTTCGGTAAAACAAAATACAGTATTAGTAGCGCAAGGTAAAACCGACCTTACACAAGCTGATATCAGCCTGAATCTGAAAAACCTGAAAAAAGAGACGTATACACTTGTGCTTTCTAATGCCGATGGCGACGAGCTACGTTTTGGTATTGACAATACCGGTGGAGAGCTTTTTATAGACCGTTCCAAATCAAGCAATGCGACAAGTTTCCACAAGTTTACAGCTGCGGTATCAAAAGCGAAATTGTCCGGTACGCAAAAGCAGGTAAAGTTCAGGTTCCTGCTTGATAAAACGTCTATAGAGCTATTTTACAATGACGGCGAAATTGCTCTTACCGAAATATTTTATACCAAAAGCCCTTTTACAACCCTCAGTGTTGAGGGCGGGCAAAAGTTTGACATTGAGAACCTCATAATCAACCAGCTTGATTTTAAATAGATTGCTAATCTTATAACCAAACTAAACATGAAATTTAAAATTATCTTTTTTTTGTGCCTCCTTTTTCCTTTGCTTGGCTTAGCGCAGGGCATAGAAGTAAAAGGGACGGTACTTTCGGGGGAAGATAACCTTCCGCTGCCGGGTGCCTCGGTACTCATAACCGGCACCACTATTTCAACAGTTACTGATATCGACGGTAACTTTACCCTTACCAATGTTCCGGCTTCAGGCCAGCTTGTTATCAGTTTTATGGGCTTTCAATCGCAAACGATTGCAGCCGCCCCGCAAATAAACATTACCCTTAAACCGGACCAAACGGAACTGGAAACCGTAGTGGTTACCGGCTATTCCAGCCAAAAGAAAGCTGACATTACCGGCGCTGTAGCTGTGGTAGATATGGATGAGGCATCAAAGCAAAAACAACCCAACGTAGTGCAATCACTACAGGGTCGTGTACCGGGTGTACGCGTAAGTACCGATGGCTCTCCAAGCGGCGGGAATACCGGTATTGTTATCCGGGGTGTGGGTACATTAAACAACACTGCCCCACTCTTAGTTATTGACGGCGTACCTACAAAATCGGGTATGCATGAACTGAACCCTAACGATATCGAATCCATACAGGTACTGAAAGATGCTGCCTCGGCCAGTATATACGGGTCGCGTGCCAGTAACGGTGTAATCATCATAACTACCAAAAAAGGTAAAAATGGCCGCATGCGTATCAATTTTGACCACTATACCTCTTTCTCTTCGTATGCACGCCGCACAAAGGTGCTAAACGCACAACAATATGGCCAGGCACTATGGCAGGCAAATGTAAACGACGGTATAGACCCCAATAACAACAACCTCAGCTACCAGTTTGACTGGAACGTGGTAAATGGGCGCCCTACGCTAAATAATGTATTGGTACCGGAATACCTTGATGCCGCACAAACCATAAAATCGGCCAATACAGATTGGTACGATGCTATTTCACGCACCGGTATTGCGCAAAGCTATGACCTTTCGGTATCTAACGGGTCGGATAAAGGAAGCTATCTTTTTTCATTGAATTATTATAATAATGAAGGTATTGTAAGGACTACGGAATTTACCAGGTTGTCGGCCCGTATGAACAGTTCGTATAAATACTTTGACGGCAGGCTTACCGTTGGCGAAAATTTTACCATGAACCGCACAAAAGAAGTTACTGACCCGGGAGTATTAGACCCTGCACTCAGGGCATTGCCCCTTATTCCGGTACATACTGTAGATGGTGAGGGCTGGGGTGGCCCGGTAGGTGGCATGAACGACCGCCAAAACCCGGTACGCCTTTTAGAATACAACAAAGACAACCCTTATAAATACCTGCGCCTGTTTGGTAATGCCTATGCAGATTTAGAAGTAATTAAAAACCTGCATGTTAAAACCAGTTTTGGTATTGATTATGGCTATTACAACAAACGGACACTACAGCGCAGCTACCGTTCGGGTTACCTGCAAAACGACCAGACTTCGGTAACCATAGACCAGACAGTAAGCGACAAGTGGACATGGAGTAACACCGCCACCTACAATTTTGAAATTGGCAAGAACCATATAAACCTCCTTGCCGGTACCGAAATGTATAGCGACACCTATGACAACACCACCTTAAGGAAAAACGATTTTATAATAGAAACGCCTGATTACATGTACCCTGATGCCGGTACAGGAGAATCATTTACCAGCGGTACCTCTACACGCTATAAGCTGCTTTCTTACTTTGGCAAAATAGACTATGATTATGATGGCCGCTACCTGGCCTCTGCTACCGTACGACGCGACGGTTCATCAAGGTTTGGGAAAAACAACCGTTTCGGTACATTCCCTGCTGTTTCTGCCGGATGGCGCATCAGTGAGGAGAGCTTCCTAAAAAATATTGAAAACACGCCCGTATCCGACCTGAAACTGCGTGCCAGCTGGGGGCAAACCGGTAACCAGGAAATAAGCAATACAGCAGTGTACTCACTGTTCCTGGCCAACTATGCCGGAGGAAGCCCTACATGGGCCACATCATACGGAACGGCTTATGATATTAACGGTAACAACAACGGGCTTTTGCCGTCAGGCTATATTGCCACACAAACCGGCAATGATAACCTGAAATGGGAAACTACTACTCAAACCGACATTGGCCTTGACTTTGGTTTTTTTGATCAAAAATTAAGCGGTTCAGTAGATTATTATGTTAAGAAAACCGAAGATATACTTGTACTGCCTCCTTATCTCGGTGTAATAGGCGAAGGCGGAAGCCGCTGGGTAAACGGGGCAAGCATGGAAAACCGTGGCTGGGAGGCCATACTTACCTACCGAAACGAAACTTCCGGAGGGTTTAAGTATGAAATTACCGGAAACTTTTCTGCCAACAAAAATAAAATTACCAAACTGCCTGCGGAAGTACGCAACAGCTATGGTGGTGATGGCGAAGACGATAATATATTAGGCAGACCGATAAATTCAATGTATGGTTACGTGGCAGACGGCCTGTTCCGCACACAGGATGAAGTGGACGCACATGCCGACCAACCGGGTAAAGGATTAGGGCGTATCCGGTATAAAGACCTTAACGAGGATGGTGTAGTAGATACTAAAGACCGCACCTGGATAGGTAACCCGAACCCCGGATTCCAGTACGGTATAAATGTAGCGCTTAGCTACAAGAACTTTGACTTTACTACCTTTTGGGATGGTATAGGCAATGTAGATGTAATCAACAGTAAAAAATACCAAACGGATTTCTGGAGTGTAGACGATGTGGGCTCTAACAAAGGAACACGCCTGCTTAACGCCTGGAGCGTAGACAACCCAAACTCCTCTATACCGGCGCTTACCACCGTTGACCGCAATGCAGAAAGCCGATTCAGCACCTATTATGTGGAAAATGGCAGCTACCTGAAACTGCGCGTACTGCAACTGGGCTATACATTGCCGAAATCGCTTTCTGAAAAATACAGCCTTGAGAATTTCAGGGTCTATATAAGCGGTCAAAACTTACTGATTATTGACAGCAAAAAGTTTACCGGTGTAGACCCTGAAAGCCCTGCCTTTGGCTACCCACTGCCAATGAGCTTTACTGTGGGCCTGAATGTTTCACTCTAAAAAAACTAAAATGAAAAAGACATTATATTTTGCGGGCCTGCTCGGCCTGATGTTTACCGCTTCGTGTACTGATTTTTTAGATAATAATCCTCGCGGCGTGCTGGATGAAAAGCAACTTGTAACCCCTGAAAATGTAGATGGCTTTATAACCGCAGCCTATTCGGCACTGGGTAATGACCACTACGATACCCCTTTCAGCCTTTGGCCTTATGGCAACGTGCGAAGCGATGATGCCTACAAAGGCGGCAGCGGTACAAACGACATACAAGATTTCCACTTTTTTGAGATATCAAATAACATCCGTCCTGATTTTGGTGAATTGGATGCGCTCTGGTATCAACACTATGTTGGGGTTTCAAGGTGTAACAAGGCTCTAAGGGCTTTGGAACAGCTTGATGAAGCCGATTATCCGTTGAAACAGCAACGCATTGGCGAAATGAAATTTGTCCGTGGGCATTTCTATTTCATGCTGAAGATACTATATCGCAACATACCTTATATCACAGAGGATATTCCGGTAGAAAATTATGGGCAGATTAGTAATACCGCATTAAACAATGAGGAACTGTGGGAAGCCATAGCACAAAACTTTGAAGATGCTGCAGATTTGCTGCCCGATAGCCAAACCCAGGTGGGCAGGGCCGATAAAGCAGCCGCATATGCCTACCTTGCCAAGGTACGCCTGTACCAGGCCTACACACAGGACGACAACTATAACGTAACCGGCGTTAACCAGGAACACATGCAGCAGGTTCTTGAAGCTACAAGCCATGTAATGGGTTCGGCAAGCCTGGAGCCTGATTTTGCGAACAACTTCCTGCCCGGCGAACATGAAAACGGCCCTGAGAGTGTTTTTTCTATACAGTTTAGCGAAGACGACGGTACACTATATGGCAGGCTAAACTATGGCGACGTACTGAGCCTGCCCCAGGGATTGGGCTGCTGCGATTTCCATAAGCCCAGCCAAAACCTTGTCAATTCTTATAAAACGGCAGCCAATGGTATCCCTATGTTCGATACCTATAACGACGCTGACCTTGACTACCATGCCCTTAACGACTATACGGTAGACCCACGCCTGTACCATACTGTTGCCCTGCCGGGATTGCCGTGGAAGTATGACCCCGAATATACGTATGTAGAGGCATGGGTACGCAGCCCGAGCACCTACGGCTATACTGCTTCATTAAAAGAAAACGTTCCTGTAGGATGCAACTGTACGGTAAATATTGACCCTTTTTATGGCAATGCCAAGAACAGGATACAAATCCGCTATGCCGATGTGCTGCTTATGAGAGCAGAAGCACTTATTGAAACCGGTCAGCAGGATGAAGCACTGTTGCTTATAAATGAAGTGCGCAACCGCGCGGCAAACAGTACGGGGCTAATATCAGGGTATGCTACAAATACCAATATAAGCCCTTATATTAACGGCCAAAACTGTACCTGGACACAGGATTTTGCCCGCCAGGCACTGCGCTGGGAACGCCGCCTGGAGTTTGCCATGGAAGGGAGCCGTTTCTTTGACCTGGTACGCTGGGGCGTGGCAGACGAAGTAATGAATGCGTATTATGCCGAAGAGAAGACCAAACGCGCTTATTACAACGATGCATTCTTTGACCGCAATAAAGAGGAATACTGCCCCATACCTTTGGCACAGATTAACTTTAGCCAGGGTGTGTACCACCAAAATCCGGGTTATTAATTCTTAACTGCTAACATTATGAAAACAATATATAAAACCAGTTTAGTAGCAGGAATCCTGCTGCTATTTGTTACACTGTTTTCCTGCGAAGACAGTTTTGATAATACGGGGTTTAACACTAACGCAGCCGTGAGTATTACCGCCTTTAGTATTGCAGGAACTGAAGGTGAAATTAACCAGGGCACAGGAGCTATAACCTTGGTAGTACCGTATGGTAGCGACATTACAAGCCAGTTAGCTACAATAGGCCTGCCTGACGGAGCCGATATCAATGTAGATTTCAGCCAGGCCATGAATTTTACACAGCCCATCAGCTTTAGGGTGGTAAACGGGAATCTCTATAAAGATTATACTGTAAACGTATCAGTTGCTTCACCTATTATCAGCTTTAAGATTAACGATATTGCGGCAAGCATAAATAATACCTCCCATACCATATTACTTACCCTGCCTTCCGGTACAGACCTCACGGCGCTACAACCCGTAGTAGAACTCAGCGAAGGCGTAACCATATCGCCGGCTTCGGGCAGCACTATTGATTTTACAAACCCTGTGGTATTTACAGTAAGTACCGCCGCAAGCTCTGTAGACTACACTGCTACAGTAAGCGTACCGGTGGAAGGCCTTACCGTTGCATTCCTGGGGACTGCAGCAACGCGCGAAGCGATAAGCAATATGGATGAGAAAACCGCATGTGATTGGCTCTTTGACAATTACCAGGGTGCACAGTACCTGTCTTTTGCCCAGATTAACTCAGGTGCTGATATCAGTGAAATTGATGTAATATGGTGGCATTATGATAGTGCCCAGACCTTACCTTCTATAGCGTTGAATCCTACCGTAACAACTGCCCTGCAAACGTATAAGGCTAATGGTGGCAACCTGCTGCTTACCACCTTTGCCAGCCAATATGTAGATGCACTTGGTGTTGTACCTCCAGGAAAGGGGCCTAACAATGTGTTTGGCGATTTTCCTCCTAACGGTGGTGTAGATACCAACTCCTGGGGTATTACCTTTGCAGGACATGAAGGCCACCCTATTTTCCAGAACCTGGAAACCTATGAAGGCAATAAGGCTTATTTACTGCAAAGTGGTACGTTCAGGCTTAACCATACCGCCTGGTGGTTTTTACCGGAATGGGGTGGCTATGGCGATGGTGCCGGCTGGAGGAGCCAAACGGGTGGTACAAACCTGGCCAGCGAACCTTGGGATACCGGCCTTAACGGACGAGTAGTAATTGCCGAATGGGGCGACACCGACAAAAATGTTGTAATAATTTCATTGGGTGCCTATGACTGGTATAACGAGCCTGATGCTAATGGTAATCCAAGCCAGGCGAATGGGTATATAAATAACATACAAACCCTTACACTAAACAGCATTAATTACCTCATTAATAATTAACACCGCTATGAAATTTAAATATATATACTTTTTACCCGCATTTGTTATAGCGCTAACCTCGTGCAATGATGACGATAAGTACATAGGGGGCTCTATAATGGGCGGGGAAACAGTCATCAGCACAATATACCCTACACCACCGTCACAATGGATGGGTGGCGAGGAACCTTATTTTAGTGCAGGCTACACGGGAGACCCAATGCCGTTTTATGAAGATGGTACGTTCCATGTGTACTTTCTGCATGATGCTATAAACAAACCTGCCGGTAAGGGTTTCCACGATATTCATGAATACAGTACCACAGACCTGGCACATTTTGAGTATAAAGGGCAAATGGTGCCCTATGGCGGACAGGACGAACCTGACTTTGGCGTGGGTACAGGATCGGTTATAAAAGTTGGCGGCACGTATTATTTTTACTACACCGGGCATAATGATATAGCAACTTTCCGTGCCAATAACCCACGAGAAAGTGTGCTGTTAGCCACCAGTACCGACAGGATACACTGGACTAAGCAAACATCTTTTAAAATAACAGCTCCGGCAGGTTATTATGATTATGACTTCCGTGACCCCCATGTATTCCAGAACCCTGATGATGGTAAGTACTGGATGCTGGTAAGTACCCAAACCGACCCGGCACGGAAGGCTGTACTGCTTAAATTTACATCAGATAATCCGGCAAGCGGTAACTGGACACCCGCGGGGTCTTTCTATACCACTGCACCGGAAGACAATTACCTGATGATGGAATGTGCCGACATATTTAAAATGGGTAGCTATTGGTACCTGACTTTCAGCGAAAACTGGAGTAATAGCAAAGGTACCCACTACCGTATGGCTACTTCTATAAACGGCCCCTGGGTAAAACCGGCAAACGATATGCTTGATGGCGAATATTTTTATGCCGCAAAAACTGCTTCAGACGGGAACAAGCGCTATGCTTTTGGATGGACGGCCCGTAAAGCTCCCGAAAATGATACGGGAGGTAAAGATTGGGCAGGCAACCTTGTAGTACACGAAATCATCCAGAATGCTGACGGTACACTTGGCCTGAAAGCACCCGATGCCGTAAGCCAGCTCTTTACGCAACCATCGGCTATAGCCCTGCAAAATACATCCGGTAACGTAACACAGGGTAATAATACATTTACTTTAAATGCTACTGCTGATATGGCTGTAGCAACGTTTGCTCCTGTAGGTAAAAAAATGAAGGCTTCGGCACAAATTACCCTGAACAATACTTCAGGTGCGGCAGGTTTTTTCTTTAACGTGAGCAGCAGTGCATATTATAAAATTGTATTCGAGCCACAGCAAAACCGTATAGCAGCGTATAACAGCAACGGAGATGAAGTTACCCGAGTACCTTTTAACATTCAGGCCGGTACGGCTTACAACATTACGGTTATAGCAGATGGCAGTATTTGCGAAGTTTATGTAGACGGAAAAACGGTATTAAGTAACCGTATTTACGGCCGTGACCAACAGGACTGGGGGCTTATAGCTACTGATGGTGCAGCTGCCACTTTTAGTGGATTGGAAATAAAAAAACCATAACCTAAATTAAGATTGATGAGCAATAATAGAAAAATAAAAGCAGTATCCTTTGGAGAAGTATTGTGGGACGTATTTGCTGACGGGAAAAAAATTGGCGGAGCTCCCCTTAACCTGGCCCTGAGGATGCAAAGCCTAGGCTGTGAAGCCGCTATGGTAAGTGCAATAGGAAAAGATACTGATGGTGAAGAAATTATCAGTTATGTGCAGGAAAAGGGCTTAGATACTACAGGCATTGTAACCGTTGGAGGTTATCCTACCGGGCTGGTACAGGTCTACGTAAACGAGCGAGGCAGTGCCAGTTATGAAATCAGCTATCCATCAGCTTGGGATAAAATAGTGCTTACGCCGAATGTCTTTAATTTGGTTCAGGAAGCTAATGTGCTGATATACGGGAGCCTTGCCTGCCGTGACAGTGTGTCGAAAGAAAGTTTATTGAAGGTACTAGAAATAGACGGCTATAAAGTTTTTGATGTAAATCTCAGGCCGCCACACTACGAAATTGATACCCTTTTGGAATTGATGAAAAAAGCTGATTTCATCAAGTTCAACGACGAAGAGCTAATTGAAATTGCAGGTAAACTTGGTTGTCACGCTACCCTTTTGGAAGATAATATGGAGTTTATAGCAAAAAAAACAGGATCTAAAGCGATTTGTGTTACAAAAGGTAAGCATGGTGCCACACTATTGTGGGATGGCCAGTTGTACAGCAATAACGGTTATGTGGTGAAGGTGGTTGACACCGTTGGTGCCGGCGACTCATTCCTGGCAACGCTGATTATGAAACTTCTTGTTAAGGAAACGCCACAGAAAGCATTGGATTATGCCTGTGCTATGGGAGCTTTGGTAGCGGCTTCACCGGGAGCAAATCCTAACATTAGTACTGAACAAATTGAGGAGTTGATTGTGAGTGTAAGTTAATTTGGGTTAGATAGGGAAAGTTTGGGTTTTCTCTAAAAGGGGGCTGTCTCAAAAAGACAGCCCCTTAAAAAGTAAACTATAAATCAAACTAAACAGCTACAGCTGTTTCCCGTAAGGCTTTTGCTGCGCTAACCATTTCTACCAGGGCTTTTTTGGTTTCATCCCAATGGCGGGTTTTAAGTCCGCAATCAGGGTTCACCCAAAGCTGGCTTTCGGGCAACACCGCTTTTGCTTTTTCAAGCAGTGCCACCATTTCTTTTTTTGAAGGCACGCGTGGCGAATGGATATCATACACACCCGGGCCAATATCGTTAGGGTAATTAAATTCGGCAAAGGCATCCAGCAGCTCCATTTGCGAACGCGAGCATTCTATGGTAATAACATCAGCATCCATAGCGGCGATGTCTTCTATAATATCATTAAACTCAGAATAGCACATGTGCGTATGTATCTGTGTGCTGTCGGCCACGCCAGAGGCAGATATACGGAACGCCCTTATAGCCCAGTCGAGATACTGCGCCCATTCGGCTTTTTTAAGCGGCAACCCTTCACGAATGGCGGGTTCATCTATCTGTATCACTTTCACGCCTGCTTTTTCAAGGTCGGTCACCTCATCACGTATGGCTAAGGCTATCTGTGTACAGGTTTCGGCACGCGGCTGGTCGTTTCGCACGAATGACCATTGCAGTATGGTAACCGGCCCTGTAAGCATACCTTTCACAGGCTTATCTGTAAGCGATTGCGCATATTGTGTCCAGTACACCGTCATAGGCTGTGGGCGGCTAACATCGCCATAAATAACCGGCGGTTTCACACAGCGGCTGCCATAGCTCTGCACCCAACCGTTTTTGGTAAAGGCAAAACCGCTGAGTTGTTCGCCAAAGTATTCCACCATATCGTTACGCTCAAACTCGCCGTGCACCAGTACATCAAGCCCGGCCTCTTCCTGGAAACGTATGGTTTCTTCAGTTTCCTTTTTCAACAGTTCGTCGTATTGTTTTTGGGTAAGGTCGCCTTTTTTAAATTTCGCCCTCCAGGTACGTACCTCAGCCGTTTGCGGAAACGAACCTATAGTCGTGGTAGGGAATAACGGCAGGTTCAATGCCGACTGTTGTAACTGCTTACGGGTAGCAAAACTGCTAACGCGTGTAGCATCGGCATCGGTTATAGCCGCTACCCTTTGCTTAACGGTATTGTTATGGATAAGCACCGATTGTTTACGGGCTTCGTTGGCTTCAATATTATTTTTTAGTTTGTTGTTTGCAATGGTAATGTTCCTGCTAACGGCAAGGTCGCACAGCGTAACCACCTCATCCAGTTTTTGCCTGGCAAAAGAAAGCCACTGTTTTATTTCGGGAGTAAGCACATCTTCGTTAGTTTCCCCATCAAGGTCACAAGGCACATGCAGCAACGAACACGATGGTGAAATAATCAGCCTATCCTTGCTTACTTTTTTTGCTGCCCTGTCTATTATTTGCAACGATTGCTGGTAGTCGTTTTTCCAGATGTTACGCCCATCAACAACACCCAGTGAAAGGCTCACATTTTCAGGTAATACTTTTAGTATTTCATCAAGTTGGCCATTACCACGCACAAGGTCGATATGCAGCGCGCAAACCGGCAGTGATGCAGCCAATATAGTGTTGTCTCCCAATCCTTCAAAGTAAGTAGCAACCAATACCTTCAGGCCCGGGAATGCCATACGGATGGTTTCGTACGTCTTACTGATGGCTTCTTTAGCGGCTTCATCAATATCAAGAGCAAGGAACGGTTCGTCAAACTGTATCCATTCGGCACCTTCATCCACAAGCTTTTCTATAATTTCAAGATATACAGGCAGCAGGTTATCCAAAAGCTCAATACGGTTAAAACCGGCTTCCTTCTCTTTACCCAAAAGTAAATATGACGCAGGTGAAATCAACACTGGCTTGGTAATAATCCCCGCTTCTTTTGCCTCTTTAAATTCATCTACAGCTTTTGTAGATGTTAAAGCAAACTGCTGGTTTTTATAAAATTCAGGTACTATGTAGTGGTAATTGGTATCAAACCACTTGGTCATTTCCATAGCAGTAACATCTTTACCGTCTTTCTGGTAACCACGCGCCATAGCAAAATACAGGTCGGTAAGGTTACCGTCTTTCAGGCTTTCATAGCGGGCCGGTATGGCGCCAACTGTCAATGACAAATCCAGCACCTGGTCGTAAAACGAAAAGTCGTTAGACGGTATCAGGTCGATACCGGCATCTTTTTGCATTTGCCAGTTGCCAAGCCTTATTTGCTTACCGGCTTCAAGCAGTTCGTTTAAGGTAATCTTGCCAGCCCAGTAATTTTCGCAAGCTTTTTTTAGTTCACGTTGGTTGCCTATCCGTGGATATCCCAGGTTATTTGTCAGCATAAGTAGTTTTGATTAGATTGCTTATTTGTTCCTGACAAATGTAGTTTTACAGTTTTTACATTTGTAAAAACACAAAAAATAAGGATATTTACCTTTTTAAAAACAGAAATACAGAACAAACAACCATTACATCACTAAATACCACTTCATGAAAGATAATTTTCCTGCCGATAGCATAGATACTATCGACCTGCAACTCCTCAATATACTGCACGAAAACTCAAATTATACAACAAAGGAGCTTGCCAAAATGGTAAACCTCTCCCCTTCCCCGGTATTTGAACGGGTGAAAAGGCTGGAGAAAAACGGCTATATAAAAAAGTACATTGCTATACTGGATGCTGAAAAACTGAACCAGGGGTTTACGGTATTCTGTAACATTAAGCTGAAACAGCACGACCGCAGCATAGGCCATAAATTTGTAACCGACATACTGGAAATAGACGAGGTTATAGAATGCTACAACATTTCGGGCGACTATGATTTCCTGTTAAAAGTAACGGTTCGTGATATGAAACATTACCAGGATTTTGTGTTTAACAAGCTAGGTTCGGTAGACAGTATAGGCAGTACCCACAGCACCTTTGTAATGGCGGAGATAAAAAATACTTACGGTGCGGCTGTGAGGGGATGACGTTATAAAAATAGAAACTGCGCACATCCCTATCATTCAGGAATATGCGCAGTTTTAGCTATTAAAATATTATTTTACTTACCCCAAACCAGGTAGCTGCTGCCGAAGGTAAACCCGGCACCAAAGGCGGTAAGCAACAATTTATCGCCCGCCTTAAAATCATTTTGGAAATCCCAAAGGCATAACGGTATGGTAGCCGCCGTGGTATTGCCATAGCGCTCTATGTTTACCTTTACCTTATCCATAGGAACATTAAGGTTACCGGCTACCGCATTTATAATACGTATGTTTGCCTGGTGCGGTATTACCCAGTCAATATCTTCGGCAGTAAGCGTGTTGCGTTCTGTAATTTCATCACATACGCCTGTCATACCGGCAATGGCGTTTTTAAATACCGTTTTACCGTCCTGCCTTACAAAATGCTGGCGGTCTTGTAATGTATCTTCATGGAATGGCTTAAGCGAACCACCTACTGAAATAGAAAGATATTCGCTGCCCGTACCATCGGTTTTAAGGATAAAATCCTGTAGCCCGTATTGTGTAGTAGGCTCAAGCAGTACTGCCCCGGCCCCATCACCAAAAAGGATACAGGTATTACGATCAGTATAATCTACGATACGGCTCATGGCATCAGCGCCGATTACGATTACCTTTTTATGCCTACCCGATTCTATAAGCGAACTACCCACAGAAAGTGCGTACAAAAATCCGCTACAGGCGGCATTAAGGTCGAAGCCCCATGCATTGGTAAGCCCTGCTTTATCGCATACTACGGGTGCAGTAGGTGCCAGTAACTTATCGGGTGTAGAGGTGGCAAGGATTACACATTCTATCTCGGCCGGGTTAACACCTGAAGAAGCCAACAGGTTTTTAACGGCTTCGGCAGCCATATCAGAGGTTGCCTTTTCGGGGTCGTTTAAAATACGCCTTTCTTTTATACCGGTGCGTGCCACAATCCATTCGTCAGATGTGTCCACCATTTTTTCAAGCTGCGCGTTATCCAGTATGTTTTCAGGCACATACCCGCCTACAGCAGTAATAGCTGCTTTATTTAGTTTTGTCATTGTTGTGTTACTTAATAATAGCTACCGGTTCTTTATTTTCGCCAATTGCCACAAAGGTAAAATTGCCGGTTATGGCTCTCTCACGGCTTTCTGAGTACATGTCTTCAACATATATTTCTACGTGGACCTTAAGGCTGGTATTTCCTACGTGTATAACCCTGCCTATAAGCTCAGCAAATGTACCGCCCGGTATAGGCTTCTTAAAATCGATACGGTCGCTGCTTACCGTTACTACACGCTGCCTGCTAAAACGTGTAGCCGTAATAAAGGCTACCTCATCCATAAGCTGCATGGCGTTGCCGCCAAAAAGCGTATCGTAGTGGTTTGTAGTATTCGGGAATATTGCCTTAAAAATATGTGTTTCAGAATTTTCTATTCTTTCTTCTATTGTCATGCTACTTCTTTTTCAAATGCTATAAAGTGTGTTAGTGTGTCTGTGTTATTGTATAGTGGATATATATCTACCTCGCAAATATATTCTTCCCCGTTTTTGCGGTAATTTATAAGCTGTGCTTTTACAGGTTGACCATTTTCAACAGCCTCCCTCACCGCTGCCTTTGAGTGGGGCGATGTATTTATACCTTGTAAAAATTTTGGTGATTTTCCTAAAGCTTCTTTTACGGTGTAGCCAGTCATGTCAACAAAACCCGGGCTGGCGTGGATAATATTTATATTTATGTCGGTTATAACAATGGACTGATAATCCACATTTTCCCAATCAATATTATCAATATCGTAAGCCCATGAGTATTTGGCTTTCAGCTGGTTCAAAACCTCCCTGTCCTTGTTCCTATCAAAAGCATTAAGCATTTTTTGGCGGGCCTGTGTGTAGATATCCCAACTGATAAGTGGTGGTTGTGTAGGTAACGGACGGATTTTTTTGGCAATAACTTCATATTTGTCATCCGGTAAAGAAGACAAATACAGGTCGAGGCCTTTCATCTTATGTAAGTTATCCCTGCTCATTGTAATTAGGCTTTACAAGCAAATTTTCAATCAGTTATAGTTGTAAAACTACTCGTGTTTTATACACGGCCTTCTTTAATTCCGGCTTTTCCCGGAAACCAATATGGTTTGAAAGAAGTTTCTTAACAACTAAGCGGCAAAGATAAGGCAGATTCAAAAACTATATTATAAAATCTTAGTTAATATAAGGGAGTAAATGTTAGTTTTCTCTTTTATAATTATTACCGGCTTACAGCTAAATCCTTAAAAGAAAAAGCTACCTCTCGGTAGCTTTTATCTGTTTTCCTTAAAATGTTTTTCTAAAAATTCAAAGATAACATCAAAATGTTTTGTTGGTTCACTATGCCTGCCCTGGTATACTATATGCCTGTAAGGGTGTTTAAAATCGTTTTCCTTTAGCCTTGCCATCATTTTCTCTGCCATAGGCACAGCAGGTATTATCTCATCTTTATCGGCAGACAGCAACAGTACGGCACCGTTAATATTCTCCACCTTAATCAGCGCGTTTAGTTCGGCAACGGTATCCTGCAGCATGGCTTCAAAAGTACCACGCAAATCCCTTTTCATCAGGAAGGGTACGGCGGCTTCATTAACCGGGATAAAAGGCAATTCTTTACCGTTAAAAACCCAGCAGGATGAATTAAAATCCAATGTATGTCCCGGAAAGACCGCGTGGCTGGACGACATGCCCACCACACACGAAATATCTTTGTAGTAACTGCCCAACAGCAAAGCCAGGTCGGCGCCGCGTGAACCACCTATTACCGCAATTTTATTACCGTTTACCCTCTTGTCTTTCTTTGCAGTGGCTATGGCATTGTATACATCTTCAATGGCAATTTTATCCAGCACTTCGGGCGTATCCTTGCACCCAAAATACCCTATTGCCAGAAAAGCATAACCTTTAGACACAAATTTGTCCCTTGTTTTTTTCCAGTAATCCCCGGCCCATGCATTTCCCCCTTCAGATCCTCCCAGCCCCACAACAAGGGGTTGGTCCAGGCCTTTGCCGGTAAACAATATGGCCTGCACATTTTTGGCTTTAAGGGTATCCTGCGCAAGTACAGAAACAGCTACAAACAACAGGAACAGGGTACAGTATACTTTTTTCATACAATGATTTGTTTTTAGCAAAATTGAAAACAATACCGTACAATACTTTTGATGTATATCAAAAAATCACTTTTCTCCCCTCACCCGGCTCAGGGTTTCCTGTGTTATGCCCAAATAAGAGGCCACCATACCCAGCGGAATCCTGTGGTAAATATCATGATAGGTAGCTATAAAATGCTGGTATTTTTCCTTAGCACTGGTAAACCGTAACGAGGCAATCCTTTCCATTAAATGCCCAAATACCGTCCCCATAGACAGCCTGGAATAGCGCTCCATTTCGGGGAAACGGTCAAACAGGTACACAAGGTCGTCCACATGCAGGCAAAACGCCTCGGTAGGCTCTATCGCATCTATGTAATAAATATCTTTCTGGCGCGTAATAAAGCTTTTGGGCGAATTGCTCCATTCGTTCTCTGCCGGAAAGAACTCGCTTATTTCTTTTCCGTCCTTTATAAAATACGCCCTGAAAAGCCCTTTTTGTATAAAATACGATTTGGTACATACCTTTTCGGCATCATGCACCATCTCGCCTTTTTTAAAGGTAACAAAGCTAACCCTTTCTTCCAGTGCATATTTAAGCGCATCGCTTAGTTTTATATAGTGTTCAAAATGCCTGAAAAACATTTCTTTTTCTCCCATCACAACAAAGCTTTGATTAAAGGTAACCAGTTCTCCTGTTAAATCCAAAACTGTACGACTGAACTTTACGCCGGGCTTTATGCTTTGTCAACCAATGACCAATGCAACTTGTCATTTATTTTCGATCTATTACCCTACTAAAACCATAGAATAAACAGTTAACTATCAATAAATTACATTCAAAACATTGATTATTAACACCATAAGCTGTTATTTTTTCCTTTTTTAAGAGCCTTATATGACTTATATTCGCTCAAAACTCCGCTTATTGGCCTGGGTTTTCGTTTAAAAAACAGTAGAATTAATGGAAGAGCAACTTAAACGGCAATTAGAAAACCTACCGCTTCATGAAGGGCTGAAACTGCTTAACGACAGTATCAGCGGTAAAATAGTGTTTTCTACCAGCTTTGGCATAGAAGACCAGGTGATAACCGATGCCATTTTTAACCAGAAGCTGGGCAACATAGAGGTTTTTACCCTTGATACCGGCAGGCTATTCCCCGAAACCTACGCCACCTGGGATAAGACCCTGCTGAACTACAACAAAAAGATAAAGCCTTACTACCCTGACAACAACCATATAGAAGCCTTTGTAGAAACCAACGGCATCAACGGGTTTTACAACAGCGTGGAACTCCGGAAAAGCTGTTGCCACATACGCAAAGTAGAACCACTTCAAAAAGCGCTTCAGGGAGTAACGGTTTGGATTACAGGGCTGCGTGCAGAACAATCGGCTAACCGCAGCGGTATGGAAATGGTAGAATGGGATGAGGCTTACGGGCTGTACAAATTCAACCCGCTGCTGCACTGGGGCTTTAATGATGTGGAAGATTATATAAAGCTAAACGCCGTACCCTACAACCCGCTGCACGATAAGGGGTTTGTAAGCATAGGCTGCGCGCCCTGTACACGGGCGGTGAAGCCCGGCGAGGATTTCAGGGCAGGAAGATGGTGGTGGGAAGATACCTCTAAAAAAGAATGTGGGCTGCATACCCATAATTAACTAAAAACCTTACTGTAAGCATGAGCAATACAGCACATTATTTAAAACAATTAGAAGAAGAAGCCATATACATACTTCGGGAAACCGCGGGCCAGTTTGAAAGGCCTGCGCTGCTGTTTTCCGGGGGTAAGGATTCTATAGTACTGGTACACCTGGCGCTTAAGGCATTCCGACCGGGCAAGTTCCCGTTCCCCCTAGTACATGTAGATACCGGGCATAACTTCCCCGAAGCAATTCAATTCAGGGATTATCTTGCCAATAAAATCGGAGAGCGCCTTGTAGTGGCATCAGTAGAAGAAAGCATTAAAAAATATAACCTGACAGAAGCGCCCGGCCGTTTCCCTTCGCGTAATGCACTGCAAACTTACGCGCTGCTCGATGTAATCCAGGAGCACGGCTTTGATGCCTGTATAGGTGGTGCACGCCGCGATGAAGAAAAAGCGCGTGCCAAAGAGCGTATCTTCTCTGTCCGTGATGACTTCGGGCAATGGGACCCGAAACTGCAACGCCCTGAGCTTTGGAACATACTGAACGGCAAAATACAAAAGGGCTTTAACGTAAGGGTGTTCCCGATAAGCAACTGGACGGAGCTGGATGTGTGGAACTACATTAAAAACGAAAATATAGAACTGCCCCCACTCTACTTTGCACACGAAAGGGAGTGTATAGTACACCAGGATAAGCTGGTGGCCATATCCGATTTTATAGTACCGCAGCCCGGTGACGAAGTGGTTACCGAAAGGGTACGCTACCGCACTGTGGGCGATATGACCTGTACCGCTGCCGTGCCGTCTGACGCAGACACTATAGACGATATTATTGCCGATATAGTGCAAACACGCATCAGCGAGCGCGGGCAAACCCGCCTGGACGACCAGGTAAGCGAAGCCGCTATGGAAGACCGTAAAAAACAGGGGTATTTTTAATTTTTGAAATTGCTAAAATGAACACACTAAAATTTATAACGGCGGGTAACGTAGACGATGGCAAAAGCACACTTATAGGCCGCCTGCTGTATGATTCAGACAGTATACATACTGACCAGCTGGGCGTACTAAAATCGCAGACCAAACAGGCCGGTACCGAAATAGACCTTGCACTGATTACCGATGGCCTCCGCGCCGAACGCGAACAGGGCATTACCATAGATGTGGCGTACAAATACTTTTCTACAGCCAAACGGAAATTCATCATTGCCGATGCGCCCGGGCATGAGCAGTACACCCGCAACATGATTACCGGGGCTTCTAACTCCGACCTGATAATCATACTGGTGGATGCGCGCAAGGGCATTACCGCACAAACCCGCAGGCACGCCAGCATAGCATCGCTTATCGGTATTAAAAAGGCGATTATTGCCATCAATAAAATAGACCTTACCGGATATTCTGAAACCGTATTTAACAGCATCAGGGACGGTTTTGAGGCCCTGAAAGGCCAGCTTGATTTTGAAGAAATCATTTACATACCAGTTAGTGCGCTGAATGGCGATAACGTGGTGGAACGCTCTGCCGAAACCTACTGGTACAAAGGTGAAAGCCTGCTGCACATACTGGAAGGCATTGAAATACCTGATAAGGACGAATTGGCCTCGCGCTTCCAGGTGCAGTGGATTATCCGTCCGGGCAGCGAGGAATACCACGACTACCGCGGCTATGCCGGTTTTGTGCAAAGCGGCGCTTTTACACAGGGCGATGCCGTAACCGTATTGCCCGCAGGCATACAAACCCGTATCAGCAAGATAGAAAAATACCCTGCCGAGATAGAAAAAGCAGTAGCCGGTGAAAACATAGTGCTGCACCTTGAAGACAACATAGACATTTCGCGTGGCGACAGTATTGTAAAAACCGGCGAGCTGCCTGTTACAGGCAATGAGTTTAACACCTGGATATGCTGGCTAGGCAATGCACCGCTGCAACCGGGCAAGCCCTACCTGCTGCAACACCACAGCCGTACGGTAAGGGCGAAGGTACAATCACTGGGCAGCCTGTGGAACGTAAACGAATGGCAGTTCGGGCAAACCGAAGGCTTAAAATTGAATGATATAGCGCAGGTGAGCATCCGTACAAACCAGCCGCTGGCTTACGATGCCTTTGCCGATAATGCCGAAACCGGCAGCGCTATACTTATAGATGAAACTACTTTTGATACAGTTGCCGCCCTTATGTTCCTGAAACAGGAGGTGCCGCAGCCGGATGATTTTTAATAGCACCTATGGATAAACACACCCTGCTGCCTGTTTTGCTTAAAACCGATGCCCCGCGCTTCCTTATTATAGGCGGGGGTGAGTCCGGTTTGGAAAAAGCCCAGGCACTATTGCGGCAAAACCGCGATGTCCGCCTGAGGGTGGTGGCGCGCAGTTTTTCGCCTGCGTTTAGTGGCTTGCTTTCGGGGTACCCGCAGGTAGCATTGCTGGAGCGTGAGTATGACAGCAACGACCTTAAAAATACCGACTTTGCCATAGTAGCCGCAAACGACCCGGCACTGGAACACGAAGTAAAACAACAGGCGGGCCACCACAATGTGTGGGTACACCTGGTACACCGCCCGGAGCTGAGCGACTTCCACCTGGATGTAAAACCTGCTAAAAAAACCGACAACGAAAAGAAATACAGCAAACTGGCATTCCGTATTGCGGCAGTGTTTCTGGCAGTTTTCTTTGGGTATTCGCTTTCAGCGCTTATTACTTTTGAACAATTAGGGCAATATGCCTCAGAGGTACCTACGCCATTTTACATCATGTTAGCGGTAGGCTTTTTTGCGCAGCTGGTAGACGGCGCCGTAGGTCTTGGCTATGGCGTTACCTGTTCTACAAGCATGATGCTTTTCGGGGTGAACCTCGCTTCCATAAGCGGCAGTATCCACACTGCAGAAATGTTTTCCAGCGCAGTAAGCGGTTATTCGCATTACCGTTTTGGCAACGTGAACAAAAAGCTGTTCCTCTGGCTGGTAATACCCGGTGTTATAGGCGCGGTAGCGGGTTCGCTGCTGCTCATCTTTTTAGGCGATAAATACGAAAACGTGGCTTATGCCATAGTATCGTCCTACACCTTTATAATAGGTATACGCCTTATCATTATTGCCTTCAGGAAAAACATTACCAAGCAGCCCGTAAAAACAACCGGAGTACTGGGTTTTGCAGGCGGCTTTTTCGATGCCTTTGGCGGAGGTGGCTGGGGCCCTATCGTTACCTCAACCCTATTGGCAAAAGGGCGCAAATCAAAATATGTGGTGGGTACCGTAAGCCTTGCCGAGTTTTTCATTACACTTACGGCATCGCTGGTGTTCTTTTCGTCGCTGGGGGTTAAGTACGTATATATCGTGGCCGGGCTCATCATAGGCGGTATGGCAGCCGCACCACTGGCTGCACGCCTGGCAGGCAAGCTTCCGCAAAAGGCCGCCATACTGGCCGTAGCTGCACTGGTTATGGTATCGAGCCTGCGGGTATTCCTGAGGTTCTTGTGATTTGGCGGGGCTGAAAATCATAATTGACGGTAAGGTAACAATAAGGTAATGGCTACATAGGATGAGGGAGATAAGTTTGCGCTTTTTTAAATACGCATACCATGTTCTCTGCATACATCAAAACCATAAGTGTACTTTTTACCGCCGCACTCGCCTTTGCCCTATATCCCATCCAAGGCAAAAAAGAATATACCGAAACCGGCACACTGAAAAAATTCAGCCTTGAGTTAAACACCTCGATAGAGCAGCTTGACGACGCTGCCCAGAAATACAAAGCCGGTACATTTACTTTAGCACAACTTCAAAATGCCGTAACCGAAACACGCCTGACCTATAAAAGGGCTGAGTTTTATTTCGCATTCTACTACCCCGAATATACTAAGGAGCACTTTAACGGGGCACCGCTGCTACATATAGAAAAGGAAGGTTCGATGCCGAAGGTAATAAGCCCCGAAGGTTTACAGACTTTGGATGAGCTTGTATTTTCAGATGAAGCAGCCGAAGAAAAAGTACAGATAGCAGCAGTGGCCAAAAAACTGCATTCGGCTTACATTGACTTTTACGGCGGCCTTGGCGCACCCGACATGAAGGGTGCAAACGGGCTTACCGCAATGCGTATGCAATTGGTACGCATCCTTAGCCTGGGAATTACAGGATTTGACACACCGGGTTCGCTGAATGCACTGCCTGAAACAAAAGCCTCACTTGAAGCTATGGCGCAGTTTTATACCGAAAACTACCCGGCATCGGCAACTGTGGAAAGCCTTTTTACCAATGCTATAAAATACCTTGATACTAATAAGGACTTCGACAGCTTTAACCGCCTGGTATTTATCCGTGATTATATCGATCCGCTGTACAAAACATTGGGCGAAGGCGCGGGCAATGCTCCTAAGTTCCTGGGCCGTACCAGTGCCTGGAACACCGATAGCCAGTCTATTTTTGCTGAAGATTTCCTCAATCCCTACTTCTTTACCTCGCTAAAAAAAGAGGAAGACACCGCCGAATTACGAAAATTAGGGCAATCACTGTTTTATGACAAAGCCTTGAGTACCGATGGCGGCATGAGTTGCGCCAGTTGCCACAAACCGGAACTTGCCTTTACCGACGGGCTGCCGAAATCGGCCAGCAGCATACAGGGCAAGACTGTACTGCGCAATGCCCCTACCCTGCTGAATGCTGCCTATGCCGACCGTTATTTTTACGACCTGCGTGCCTTTACCTTAGAACAACAGGCCGAACACGTAATATTTAACCCTGCCGAATTTAATACCGCCTACAGCGCCATCCTGAAAAAGCTGGGGCAAAAACCGGAATACGCTGAGAGCTTTAAAAAAGTGTTTGGTAAAAAAGGCATCAACCGCGAAAACTTCTCTAAAGCGCTTGCTTCGTATGTGTTGTCCTTACGTTCGTTTAACAGCCCTATGGATAAATACCTGCGTAGCGAAACCAACGACCTGGACCAGCAGGCAAAAAACGGCTTTAACCTGTTTATGGGCAAGGCTGCCTGTGCCACCTGCCACTTTGCGCCTACCTTCAGCGGGCTGGTGCCGCCGTTGTACAGCGAAAATGAAAGCGAGATTCTGGGTGTACTTCAAGACCCTGCCGCTACAAGAAAAACCCTTGATGCCGATGGGGGCCGCCTGGACAACCTTGTCCTTACCGAAGAAGCCTGGATTTACGACAAATCGTTTAAGACCACAACGGTTCGCAACATAGCCAAAACCGCGCCTTATTTCCATAACGGGGCGTACAAAACCCTTGAGGAAGTGATTGATTTTTATAACGAAGGCGGTGGCAGTGGTATAGCGCTTACCGTAAAAAACCAGACCCTGGCTGCCGACAAGCTGAACCTTACAGTAAAGGAAAAAAGGGAACTCATAGCCTTTTTAAAATCGCTTACCGATACGGCCGCGGCTGACAAAAAATAATACCATGAAGTATCTTATTGCCCTGCCCGTAACGGTTATGATAGTACTGTTTGGGATAAAAAATACGGTATCGGCTACCTACTCATCTTCTTACCAGGAGAATGATTTCAGGCCGCTGGTACTGCAAAACATTAAAGCCTTTAAAAAAGAAACTGAGTTACTAAAGGCTACTGCCCTTGGCTTTGAAAAAAAGACCGTTACCCTGAAAGCGCTGCGTCAGCAATTGACCAAAACCCGTCTTGCCTATAAACAAAACGAATGCATACTGGAATATTATTTCCCAAAACATTGTAAAGCCTACCTCAATGGCGCACCGCTAAAGCACCCCGACCCGTACCCGGTTGATGAGAAATATAACACCCAAAACTATTATGGCGTTACCCCGCAGGAGTACAGCAAGGGCATACCGCTCGACCAGATAGACACTGAGCATTACAAAGGCGCCCGCCGTGTAGTGGAACCGGAAGGATTGCAGGTACTGGATGAGTTGGTATTTTCTGATGAAGCAACTAACGAGTCACAGAAAATAAGTGCACTGGCTACCCGCCTGGACGACGCCGTGCCTGCTACTGAAATGGCCCTTGAAAAACGCAACTATTTCTATGACTTCGAAATTATAGAAGCGGCACGTTTGCAACTGGTACGCACCTTTAGCCTGGGGGTTACCGGTTTTGATACGCCCGGTTCGGTAAATGCATTGCCTGAGGCCGTTGCGACTATAGAATCGGTACGTGTTCTGGCAAGCCCTTTTATTGCCAAAGCCAACCCAACATTAAAAGCTGAAACAGACAAGCTTTTTGCAGGCGCCAAAAACTATCTTATTAAGAATAATGATTTCGACAGCTTTAACAGGCTTGATTTCCTTACCTTATATATTAATCCGTTGTATAAGAATTTGGGCAAGATACAACAGCAACTCCGCTTACCCTCAACCGCCGAGCGTTGGGGCAAAGTAGCCAGCTGGAATGCCGCAAGTGAAAACATCTTCGGTAATGATTTCCTTAACCCGTACTATTATTCGCTGTTACCGGAAGATAAAGACAGCGAGGCACTAAGGGCTTTGGGCAAAAAACTATTTTACGAGCCGTTACTCAGCAGCAGTAAAACCATGAGCTGTGCCAGTTGTCACAAACCTGAGTTGGCCTATAGCGACGGACTACCAACATCTGTGTCATCTGTTCAGGGCAAAAATGTATTGCGTAATTCCCCTACCCTTATTAATGCGGTATACTCTGACCGTTTTTTTTATGACCTGCGTGCCTATGACCTGGAAGACCAGGCCGGCCACGTAATAGAAAACCACTTGGAGTTCAACACCAGCTTTGATGCCATAGTGAAACAGCTTAACGAAAGTGCTACTTACAGGGCGGCTTTTGAGGCGGTATTTGGTAAGGGAAATAAGGTGACACGCTATTATTTTTCGCAGGCATTATCATCTTATGTTATTTCACTGAGGGGCTACAACAGCCCTTTTGACAAATATGTACAGGGAAAAACCGGGACATTGCCAAAAGAAGTTAAAGACGGCTTTAACCTGTTTACCGGCAAGGCAGCCTGTGCTACCTGCCATTATGTACCGAACTTCAGCGGGCTGGTACCACCGCTTTTTGAAGAAAACGAAAGCGAGGTATTGGGTGTGTTCAAAAATGCAATATCAAATGAACTCGATACCGATACAGGGCGTTTTAACAGCCAAATTCCTGAAGACCACGAGGAAATATACCGAGGGTCTTTTAAGACTGTTACGGTACGTAATGCCGCACTTACGGCGCCTTACTTCCACAACGGGGGGTATAAAACCCTTGAAGAGGTAATAGAATTTTATGATAAGGGCGGCGCTGCCGGTGTGGGTTACGAATATGAAGTACCCAACCAGACCCTGCCACCCGAACACCTGGAGCTTACCCCCACCGAAAAAAGGGCTTTGATAGCTTTTATACGCTCGCTTAACGACAACACCTATTAATATATATAGCCTTCAACTGAAAATCCTGCCCGGAACGGCAGGATTTTTTTATGTGTTAAAAAAGTATAATTGTTAAGAGCCATTTAACCATGCGGTAATAACTCAATCCATGTTAACTAAACATTAATCCGGTAAAGTTTAGTAGTATTTACACTGATACCGCAACACTACACGATTCATTAAGAAACATATCGTAATTATTACGATAAATAAGTGCCGATACTACATTTCATTAAGATATAGGAGTAAAAAATATATAACAAAGGTCAGTTTTTAATGATAAAAAATCACCCTGCTTCACATTTACTTAAAACAAACATAAGTTTTGGCAAAAGCCCTGCCCTGTTTACTAAAGGTACTTTTGCCCGTAATTAATAACTTTTCTAAACCATAACACAACATGAAAAAAAGCTTACTTTTCTTAGGCTTAATGGCTACGTTGGGTGGTATGTTCGGGGCTAAGGCCCAGACCAGCATACCCGGCGATTCCATTGTTCATGGCCCCATGATGAGCCCTGTTTACAACAACAAGGTTCGTGTATGGGTGCTTACCAAGAACAGTACCGGCTCTGGAGACGCACTGAGCATTGGGCTTACCGCCAGCAATGCCCCGGACACTTTCCTTACCGGTACTGTGCATAACCAGGACGACCGCCTGGGGTACAGCCTTCGCTCATTTGAGTACGAAGGGCTGCAGGAAGGTGTAACGTACACCGCAAACGTACTTGTAAACGGACAGCCAAGCGGACGCACGGCTACCGTAGCAAACGGCCAGAACACACTGAGCGACTTCTCTTTCCTTTCAGGGGGATGCGCCAGGATTTATGACCTTAGCCGTTGTATCGACATTCCGGAATCGGCATTCCACTTTAACGGTGACCCGGAAATTTTTAACGTAATGGCACAGGAAGACAGCGACATGATGGTGTGGCTGGGCGATGCTGTGTACCTTTTAGGCCTGGAGCACGCCATGGGGCAATGTCCTGACGGTGTAGACGACTGGGCGAACAAGGATATGGCTTTTGACCGCTACATGTTCTACCGCCAGTTCCACGACCAGCTAATTTCGGCAATGCCGCAGCTGGCCATTACAGACAACCACGACACCGGATCTAATGAATTCAACAAAAACATGCCTACTCTTGGGCAAATGCGCGAGATATTCATGGACTGGTGGCCAAACCCTGAGTACAAGAGTACACCTGAAGGACAGGGGCTTTACTCATCTTACGTTTACAAAGACGTAGAGTACTTTTTGCTGGACAACCGCAGCTACCGCGACAATACCCAGCAACACCTGGGTCCTGACCAGCTTGCCTGGCTTAAGGCCGGCCTATTGAACAGTACTGCGACCTTTAAGGTGCTTATAAACGGTACGCCTTCGTTTAAACTTAACTGTGGCGGGCGTAACTTCTGTAACACTGCACAGGGTGTCGAAGTAATACAGTACATACAGGACAACAACATTAACGGTGTGATTTCGCTTAGCGCAGACGTTCATGAGCAGATGTTCATGATACGTGAAGGTGATGTGAAATACCCACTGTACGATGTGCTTTCGGGTAACCTTAACTCCGATGTGGGTAACGGTGTTGTAAACGTAAACTATACATCAGACCTAATACTTAGCGGCGTAAAACAGACGTACCTTAAAGTAGGTATTTACGGCGAAGAAGGCGACCGTAGGATGAAGGTACAGTACGTAGGCCTTGATGGGCAGCCGTACTTTGAAGAAATCATCCACCAGGATATGCTTACCAGCCAGAACAGCGATGCGCTGAAACTGTCGCTTGGCATAAACAACGACCTGGCTGATGCTTCAGAATTTGCACACGAGATTACAGCTACAGGCTATACTTTTGCAAACGGCAAAAACGATGTGGCTAACGGTGCGGTACACTTTACCTCATCTACAGATGTGCACACTGCAGCAGCAGTATCACTTGATTTCCATGACAGGCCATTCAGCCTTGTAGCGTGGATAAACCCAGACAACATTCCGTCTAACGGTGCTACCATCCTTAGCAACGGTGCTGCGGGTGCAGGCGTTAGCATGGGCATAGACGGTACAGGTAAACTTACCTTTACTAACCATGCTGCTAACATTACCTACACCAGCCAGTACAGCGTACTGCCAAATGCATGGAGCCAGGTAGTATGGAAATACGACAACGTAAGGAGAAAACTGTCGCTGTACTACAACGGCTTCCTTATACAAACATGGAGCAACGTAGTTACCCCATCGGTATCTACAGCTAACGTTCAGGTGGGTAACAACTTCCAGAACAAGCGTTTCATAGGCCGTATGGACAACCTTACCCTGTACGGAAGGATTATATCTGACGAAGAAATACTTGCTGATGCCGATGTAGAATCGAGCCGTGGCGGTACACTTAAAATGAGCGGCGCATCAAACATGGCTATCCCTGGTGAAGCCGTAAACACTGCGCTTGCCAATGACTTTACCATTGAGTTCTGGGCTAAGCTTACAGGCGACCCAGGTACAAACTACAAGATATTTGCCAGCAACGGCCGTGTAAACAACCTTACTACAGGTATTTCATTTGAATATCCTGACAGCAACAAGCTGAACATAGTAATAGGCAACAACACATCGGGCTGGAGTAATATAACTGAGCAGGGCGATGCATGGAACGTAGGTGAATGGAACCACGTTGCAGTAAGCGCTACTAAAAACGGCCAGATTAAGTACTACATAAACGGTACACTTGTAACACAGGCAGCCTTTGGCCAGTACGTTCCTAACTCATGGGGACTTGGCTTCGGTAAAAGCCCGGCATATGCGGGTGGTATATATGGCGAACTTGATGAAGTACGCATCTGGACAAGGTCGCTTACCGTTGAAGAAATACTTGCAGGTATGCACGTAACCCTAAACGGTGATGAGCAGGACCTTGCACACTACTACAACTTTAACAGCGAAGAAGAAAACACTACCATAGCCGATGACCTTGGTGCTGCCAACTCAGATGTTACCCTTAGCGGTGCACTATTGGCTCCTGCCACTTCACCGGTTAGTGCACTTGACGCTGACCACCGCGATGTAGTAAGCGGTAAATGGAGCAAGAACAACACTGTAAACAACGCAGGCCTTAGCTTCCCTGATGCTATTACAAACTACAACGCTAACATAGTAGTAGGAAAAAACAATGCTACTGAAATTGCAACCGTTCCGGGCAACGACGAAATGTCTTACGTTACGGGTGGCTGGGTTATAGATGCTGTAAACGCTCCGTTTGCAACCATAAAAATAAACCTTGCACAAGCCATACCAAACTTTGACACGGTAAACAACACAGCAGGCGAATTCTTCCTTATTAAACAAGAAGAAGACGGCAGCTACACTAACGTAGCACAAGGCAGCTACGATGGCCAAAATGCTTCGTTCTACAACACTAACCTTGCTGTGGGTACATACTACATAGCATGGTCTGAAAGTGAATTTACAGCTGGCCGAGGCGGTGCATTATCACTTGCCGGTAACCACCAGGTGCAGATACCTTCTGCAGATATGAATGCTGTAATGAACGGTTCATTCACTATTGAAACATGGGTTAACCTTACGGCAGATCCGGGTAACAACACCCCGTTGCTTTCTTGCCACGGAAGGATAAACAACCTTACTACGGGCTTCTCTCTTGAAATGCCTGATAACAACTCTGTATCGGCAGTATTTGGTACAAATACCAACAACTGGAACAGCATCAACTCTGGTTCTACCCTAACTGTAGGCGAATGGAACCACGTTGCTGTAACCGCAGAGCCTGGCCAAAAGATAAAACTGTACATAAACGGTGAACTTAAAGCTTCAGCTGATTATGCTGCTTATATAGCCAATACAAGCTGGAACTTTGCGCTGGGCCGTAGCCTTAACTACAACAGCCAGACAACTTCTATGATGGATGAGTTCCGCGTATGGAACGTAGCCAAAACTCAGGCACAAATCAAAGAAGGTATGCACAATATTGTAGAGGAAGAGAACAACAACCTTATCTACAACTTTACCTTTAACCAGGAAGATAACGGTACTATAGACAACACCGGCGTTAACGGTGATATCACTTATACCAATGCTTCAATCGTAGATTCTACCAGCCCTGTGGCCGAGGTAGTAGCTGATTTCGATGACGAAACAACCGGTAACTGGAGTATTACCAATGAAAATGATAACGGCCTGTACCTTGCAGCACCGGTAAACAGCTTCATAGAAAACGTGGTGATAGGCCGTAACAACAACGGTACTATACAGCCGCTGGGCACTGTAGAAGATACTTCTTACGTAGCAGGCGGATGGCATATCAACTCGCTGGGTATAGAAACTGCTAACCTGCAGGTAGACCTTACTGAGGTATTTGAAAACCCCGCGCAGACCAATGCTACTGTAGAGCAGTACCTACTACTAAAAGGTGACCCTGCCAGCAACTACGAAATTGTAGGTACAGCTACGGCAGAAGGCCTTCTTGTAACATTTGAAAACGTAGCTCTTGACCTGGGTAACTACTACCTTGCCTTTGAAACTGACATTAACGCAGTTATCGGTGAGCAGGGCGGCGCCCTTACACTGGAAACAGGCCACCAGGTATACGTACCGAAAGAAGGTGTTAACCAGGCGCTTTCAGGTTCGTTTACCATAGAGCTTTGGGCACGCCTTAGGGAAACCGCAGGTGCTAACACCAAGCTGATAGGCTTTACTAACTTCGGTGGTGGCGAATATGGCTGGGAAATGGAGTTCCTGGGCAACCAAACGCTACAGACCATTACCGGTAAAGGCCCTTCAGGAGGCTGGAACTCACTAAACTCTTCACATGTATGGAGCCATGACGAGTGGAACCACGTAGCGGTAACTTTTGTACCGAACGGCGAATTTAAGTTCTACGTGAATGGTGAACTTGCCAGCAGCACGCCTGTAGGTTCGTTCTATCCATGTGCCAATGACCTTGCCTTCGGTAAAAACATTGCAAACAATAGTCCTACACAGAGCGACATCGATGAGTTCCGTATCTGGACAGCAGCTAAATCTCAGGCCGATATCCGCAGGGATATGTACCTTACAATGCCGGAAGGCACAGATGCACTGGCGTATAACTTTACCTTTAACCAGGACGACAGCGGTTACCTTATAAACAGTGGTTCGGTTGCCGTAGAGGTACCGTATACCGATGCTTCAATTATACCTGCTACAGACCCTGTAAGGGATATGGAAGCTGCTTACCGTACTAACGTAGGCGCTAACTGGAGTGTAATGAACGACAGCCGCAACGGCCTGTACCTTGCCGACGTAATACAGTCTAACGACCAGAACGTAGTGGTAGGTAAAGAAGCCGGAAGCGAAATCCTTGTGCTTCCTAACACAGAAAACGTAGACAGGAAATACCTGAACAGCCGTTGGAAATTTGAATCGCTTTTTGTAGAAAACGGCTCACCAAAGGCAGACCTTACCAAAATATTCAGCAACCTGAACGATGTAAACGTTCTTGCTAACGAATATTACCTGATTCAAGGTGACCCTCAGGGTACTTATACTGTAATAGCTACAGGTACTAAACTGAACAACATTGTAAGCTTCTCTCCGATTACCTTTAACGACGAGCCGGTTTACCTTGCTTGGCTTACAGATACTACCTATCCTGTAGGTACTTTCCCAATAGACCCTCAGGATCTTTGGAAATACAGCGACCTTGGTACAGACCTTGGCACCGACTGGAGGGCTAACGACTATGACGACAGCTCATGGCATTTTGGTAACGGTGAACTTGGTTATGGCGACGGCGACGAAAATACCCTGCTAAGCTACGGTACCGATGCTAACAACAAGTACCCTACTACCTACCTAAGGCATACCTTTAACGTAGAAGATGCTTCTCAGTACGGTTCACTATTGTTTGACGTACTTAGGGACGACGGTGTGGTAGTATATGTAAACGGCGTGGAAGCATTCCGTAACAACATGCCGGCAGGTGATATTACGTATAACACTTACGCTTCATCTCAAATAGCCGGTGGTGATGAAACTACATATATTGAAGTAGTAACTGCTAACCTGCTTCAGGATGGCGAGAACGTAATTGCTGTAGAGCTTCACCAAGGTGCTGCAAACAGCTCAGACCTTAGCTTTGACATGCAAGTAAGGGGCTTACCTCCTGAACTTGAAGCTACAACTTTCCCTATACCTAAGGATAACGAGTGGCATTACCTTGACAACGGTACCAGCCTTGACGAAGTAGCGTGGGGCGTACCTACGTACACTCCTGGATGGCTATCGGGCCGTGCACCACTTGGTTACGGCGACCCTGTAAACACAGTGATAAGCTATGGTGCTGATTCTTCTAACAAGTACATCACATCATACTTCTACCGTAACGTAGATGTAAACCTTGCTGACCTTACCGACCTAGTAGAGTTTGGTATCAAGCGCGATGATGGTGCTATTGTATATGTAAACGGCGTGGAAGCTTTCCGCGAAAACCTACCGGAAGGCGATGTTAACTACCTGACGCACTCTTCTACAACAGTAGACGGCGCAGCTGAAAACAGGTATTTTGTACACTATGTACCAAAAACCATGTTCCAGGACGGTATAAACAGGATTTCGGTAGAAATACACAACCGCGACGGATCGAGCTCAGACCTTAAGTACGATATGTACGTGAAGAATGCGCAAGACCTTGGCGTAATATGTGATGCTCCGCATATTGCCTGCTTTACCTCGATAAACCCTACGGGTCAGACTCCTCAGCTTATTATCTCGGCAGCGCACCGCTTCCAGCAGATATTTAAAGAAGGTGATGCGTATATGACAGGTACAGGTAACATACCGGGTAACCATGACTATACTGCTTATGTTGCCATAGACGGCAGCAGCGAAACAGGATACCTTTCGGTTAACCACGAAAACAACCCGGGTGGTGTAAGTATGCTTAACCTACACCTTGACACTGACAACAACAACCTTTGGTCTGTTGATGACAGCAGGAAAGTAGACTTCTACAACAACAACCTTGTTACTACAAACAGGAACTGTAGCGGTGGTATTACACCTTGGGGTACTGTAGTAACATCTGAAGAAGCTACCGATGCAGGTGATGTAAACGGCGACGGCTACCAGGATGTGGGCTGGCTTGTAGAAATAGATCCTGAAACTGCCCAAGTTAAAGAATATGGCAACGGCATACAGGAAAAACTATGGGCTATGGGCCGTATGAACCACGAAAACGTGGTGGTACGCCAGGACGGTGCTGCAGCATACTATGGTGAAGACGGTGGTACACACTGTGTTTACAAATTTGTACCTACTACACCGGGCAACCTATATTCAGGTACTGTATATGTACTGAAAACAGATCTTGCACTTTCTTCAGACGAGCCAAGCTCTTCTACGGCTACATGGGTACAGGTGCCAAACACCACCCAGGCAGACCGTAACAACCTTAACACAAATGCTGCCGCCCTTGGTGGTACTAACTTTAACGGTGTTGAAGACTGTGAAATAGGTCCTGACGGCAAAATTTACTTCACTTCTAAAGGTAAAAACCGTATCTACCGCTTTAAGGACGACGGCGATACCGTAAGCGAACTTGAAGTATTTGTAGGTGGTATGAGCTACCCTATAGAAACCGGTTCAGGTACTGTAACCGAAGCCTGGTCTGATGGTAACGACAACCTTACATTTGACGACAAAGGTAACCTTTGGGTATGCCAGGACGGTGGCCTTAACTACATTTGGGTTATAGCTCCGGATCACAGGCAGGATTCTCCTAACGTGAAGATATTTGCCTCTATGCCGGCAGGTTCTGAACCGACGGGACTTACCTTTACTCCAGACTATAAGTACGGTTTCTTCTCTGTACAGCACCCAAGCGGCAGCAACACTGCACAGCAGGATGCTACTTATGGCAACGTAACATTTAACGCTTCAGCTTCAGTAGTGTTCTCGCTTGCCGAGTTCCTGGGCCCTCAGGCTCCGGTAACCGACTTCGTAGCCAGCCAGGTGACTGTAACTCCGGGTCAGACGGTAAACTTTACCGACCTTTCTACAAACAACCCTACCTCTTGGTCGTGGACGTTTGAAGGTGGTGAACCGGCTACTTCTACAGAGCAGAACCCTACCGTTACCTACCCTACTGCCGGTACATACACTGTAACCCTTGCCACTACTAACGTAGCCGGTAACGATACAGAAACCAAAACCGAGTACATACTGGTAGAGGAAACTAACGGTACTGATAACCCTATTGCAGAAGGCGGTGTTAAAGTATACCCTAACCCTACTCAGGGCCGTGTAACCATAGAACTGAACAGCGCCACTACTGGTGACAATGTTACAGTTGCGGTATACGACCTACTTGGAAGGGAAATACTTAGCAAAGGAAACATCAAGACTACAGGCGCAGGCCAGAAAATAGAACTTGACCTTTCTGCTTATGCAGGCGAGCAGGTATTTATTGTCCGTGTAAACATGGGCAATGCTACAGGTGCTTACAAGTTACTTAAAGTTAAGTAATGTATTTATAACCATAAGGGGCCGGGCTTTATGTCCGGCCCTTTATTATTTTTATGCAAAATGAAATTGAAACTACTATTGCCGGTTATGGCGTTCAGCACCATAGCTTTGGCACAAAACCATAACCCTAACGATGCCGTTTACGGCAACATGGAAGATGCCCTGGCACACAAGGCTACTGCCACACAGCTCAACTTCAGGGATAAGGGTATATTTTTTATCCCGAAGGAAATAGCACAGCTGCGTGATTTACAGTTCCTGAACCTTATGGGGAACAACCTGGAAATGCTGGATGACAACCTTTTTTCGCTGAAAAAGCTTGAGGTACTGAACCTGAAACTGAATGGACTGCACTACCTGCCCGATGAAATAGGAAAACTAAGCCACCTCATCCGCCTGGATGTTTCGGATAACAACATAACGGCATTGCCCGAAAGTATTGAAAAATTGCAAAAGCTGCGTTTTATACACCTGTCTTACAACAGCCTTACCTCCCTGCCCGATGAAATTGGTGAATGCGGCAGCCTGCAGGCTATAGAGGCCGCGGGTAACCAGCTGAGCACATTGCCCGAATCATTATCAAAGCTAAAGGGATTAAAGGCGTTGCAACTGGGTTACAACCAGTTCAATGAATTTGACAGTAACTGGCTGCTGATGCAAAACCTCAGCGAACTGAACCTGGAATACAACCAGCTAAAAAAACTACCGGAAGACATTGGCAGGCTGAAAAACCTGAAATCGCTGATTGTAAACAGCAACAGGCTGGAAGCATTGCCAGAAGGCGTTACAGCCCTGCAAAACCTGGAGCTGCTATCATTGTCAAAGAATAACATTACCAAACTGCCTGCTACCCTTACGGGATTGCAAAACCTGAAAACGCTTATCCTTACGGGTAACCCAATTGCCAAAACCGAACAGGAACGTATAAAGAAAGCCCTGCCGGGATGCAGTGTGTATTTTTAAAGCAAACTATTTTTGGGACGGATTAAGCAATATTTCTCCTGATTGTTTAATTTGCGCCCAATGGAACAAGAACCTACAGCCCGCCGCAGCCGTGGCAAAAGCTCTGAAGACGATACGCTTTTTGGCAATACCCGCCAGCAGGATAAACTCTGCGAAGCCTTGCAGGATATGTATTACCTGCTAAGCCGCGATTATCCGGTAAAGGCATCATTGGCACTTACGGGCAACCGCTACCGCCTTAAAACCCGCCAGATAATGGCACTACAGGGTATGGCATGCAGCGCACAGGATATTGCCCTGAGGCAACAAAAAGCATTGCTATCCCACCAGCTTGAAGGCAAAACCCTTTACCTGGACGGCTTTAATATACTGATAGTACTGGAAACATTACTGTCGGGTGGGTATGTGTTTAAAGGGCTTGACGGCGGCTACCGTGATATTTCATCGGTACACGGCACCTACAAACGGGTGCAGCAAACCGAAGAAGTTTTAACATTGGCAGGCAATGCACTACAGCAACTTAATGCAGCCAATGTGGTTTGGGTATTTGACCAACCTGTATCTAACAGTGGCAAAATGAAAGCCCTGTGCTACGAAACCGCCGAACAGCACGGCTACAAGTGGGATGCAATCCTCGACAATTCCCCTGATAAGTTTTTGGCAGAAAGCAACCGCATCATCAGTTCCTCCGATGCATGGGTGCTAAACGAATGCAGCCAGTGGTTTAATCTCACAGGCTACATTGTACAACAGCTATTGGAACAGCAAAACAATTTCAGCATCATCTCCCCCGAAATTGTATTGTAACTACACCCTGCGGTAATCGCCTTTCCAGTTTTTAATGGCCTTTTTTATTTCGTTTGGCGAAAGCTTTTCGGCAACAGCACGTTCGGCAAGGGCTGCGAACTCCTCATCCGGCGCAAAACGCAGTGCAAAAACCTGCCCGTCGGTAAGGTTAGCTTCCAGCAATTCAAAACGTTTGCCCGTCAGTACAAAATAACGGTAACGCAGCTCGGTAAGGACAAGGCGGTTTTGCAGCGTAAGGGCATAATGCTGCCTTAGCATATACGCCAGCCACGAAATTGTAAAAAGTGTGATACCCAGCATTGCCCAAAGCATATGTTCCTGCGGGACAGTACAGGACTTATAGGCGCAAAAGCCCATAAGGGCAAGCATTACAGGATAAAATATAAAATGGTGCGGCACATACCAGCGGATGTGGTTGTGGTAGTTTTGTTGGCTCATAACTATTATCGGATTCGTTTGTGTTGTTTACTGGCTTCCAGGAGTTTCTCAAAGCGCTGGCGGCGTGTTTTCTCCTGTTTGGCATCCGTTACCCAATGCAGTACGGTTTTCTTTAACCCTGGCGGATAGGTATTGAAAAACTCCCAGGCGGCTTCATTGGCCTTAAATTCAGCTTCCATATCGGGTGGCAAAGTAGCAACCTCATCTTTTTCATAGGAGTAGACGCGGGATTTGTGTTCCTGTCGCTTTTCAAAAGCGGCAAGTCCCATAGGGTACACCAATCCGGCCTTTATCAGCTTTTCTATCTTATCAATGTTTATGGCGCTCCATATACTGCCCGGCCTGCGTGGTGTAAAGCGCCTGCGATACGAATGTTCATCTATATTCTGTACCACCCCGTCTATCCACCCGAAGCACAGCGCCTGGTCTACCGACTCGCCCCATGTCATGGATGGCCTTCCCGAAGCCACTTTATAATAACCTACTACCAGCTCTTCGGCGGTTTCGTGGTGTTTTTCCAGCCATTGCCTGAAGTCGGCTTCGGTTTCAAAGAAATGCGGTTCAACTTTACTCATTGCCCGGGAATAACGTCAGCACCTCGCGCACATCCTTAAACGCCCAGAAATTAGGGTGCCTCACTTCATGGTCTATACGCTCGTGTGCCCATGTGGTATGAAACGGGATGTGGCAGGCATAGCCACCTATTTCCAACACGGGCAGCACATCGCTCTTCAGCGAATTGCCTATCATCATAAACTCATGCGGCTCTATTTCAAGGCGCTTCAGCAACTTTTCGTAGTTCAGCGCCTCCTTATCGGCCATTACTTCAATATGGTGGAAATAAGGCCCCAAGCCACTGTCGTGCAGCTTGCGTTGCTGGTCTTTCAGGTCGCCCTTGGTAGCCACCACAAGCTTATAGTCGCCGTGTAAAACCTTCAGGGTTTCCTCTACCCCATCTATAAGTTCTATGGGTTTTTGCAGTAGTTCCTTACCCAGTTCCAGTATGCGGGTTATGTGCTTGTTGGTTACCGTACCACCCGAAATGTGTATGGCGGTTTCTATCATACTAAGGATGTATGCCTTAATACCGTAGCCGTACAACGGCAGGTTTTTTATCTGGTTAAGGTACACTTCCTGGCTGATGCTCTTATGGCTCAGGTAGTCTTCCATAAGCACGCAAAACGCCTTTTCGGTTTCTTCAAAATACGGTTCGTTTATAAATAGGGTATCGTCAGCATCAAAGGCTATAACTTTTAGTTTCATGCAGTGGTGTATAGTTGTACAATGACGTAAAGCTACGAAATAATCTGGCTTACGTGACCTGCAATTATCCTCCAGCCGTCAGTAAACTGCTTCCATACACGGGTATAACGGTAAATACCTGCGTAGGTATGCCCGTCTACCGCCCCGCCCAGGTCCTGTACCACACTTACCACAGCCACATCGCGATATACCGAAATCAGTTGGGCGCTGGTTTCAAGGCTGTAGATTTCCAGCTTGCCGCTTTCATGAATAGCAATGTCATCGGCTTTGGTAACGATATGCCCGTTTTGGTTGGTAAAAATAAGGCTGTCGTCCAGCAGGGCTATCAGCTCTGGTACGTTGCTGGTTTTCATAGCTTCGATAAGGCGGTTTTCAAGCGCTTCTATGATTGCTGTGGTATCCATATTGGTCAATTTTCCTTACTAAATTACTGAATTTATATCCATAAAAATTTCTTTTAAGAAACCTTTAAACAAAAAAATACCGCACATTGCTGTACGGTATTTTTAGCCTGTTGCCTTATTTAGCGGGCTTTCATGTAGCCTATCTTCCGACCCTGGGGGTTAACCAGGTCACCATTAGCCCCCACATAAATTTTTTCCCCTTTTTCATCTGAAAACATGGCGCTGTAACCGCCCTTATCCGACTTATACATACTGCTTACCAAATATAGCTTATCGTTTTCCAGCTGTACTAACTTGCCTTTATTGGTAAGGTAATACTTGCCGTTTGGGTCTTCAGAAAAATACACATCAGACCCCGCATTGGCTTCTATAGCCCGTTTTGCTTTGCTTTCGGGTACGGTGGCAGCTACAGGTTCGTTCCTCGTAGGTGGCGGTGTAGCCCTTACAGGTTTAGGAGCCGGCGTAGTTGCCGTAACAGGCCTTTCCGTTACCGGGGCAGCCTGCTTAACTGTTTTAGCCACCGGTACCGATGCAGCAGCTACTGTACCTCCACCGGCATTATTCCAGCCGCTGGCTATATACGCCAGCCTGTCGCGTTTAGGCGGATGTGATTTACTGCCCTGGGGCGAAGAAATCAACGCCATTACAGCCTGTGCATCGGTAAGTGAAGCACCCATTTTGTGCAATATAAACCCGCTGAACTCATCGGCATCCAGCTCCGTTTGCGGACGGCTGCCCACATTGTCCAGCGTGTGGCCGTTAAGGTGGTGGCCTATTTCGTGTGCCAGTATGCTTATGGCTGCCCAGTATGTACCCGTAGATGAGTTTATATTATCCATAAACTTAGGGTTATACAGTATAAAGCGTTTGCCCTTAAGCATTACTGCTGCGGCATTGGGTACATTGGCTTCGCGCAACTCAAAGTTGGCTTTAAGGCCAATGACCGACATAATGTTCTTAATTACTTTTTCGGCGGTAGGCCCTGCGCTGTAAGCAGTAACCTGACCCGTAATTTCTTCCCCGTAGTAGCTACACATATTAGTGTACTTTACTGCGCCAAATTGTTGTTGTGCCATGGCGGGCACTATGCAGCCGAGCGCTGCCATAACCATCAAAACCCTCATTTTGCCCATACTTCATTAACGGTTAATTAATACTCTTATAGGCTTTTAACGCAAAGCAGGTGCCAAAAAGTGTACCGGGGCAAAACTTTAAGAAAAACCGGCTACTCTACGTAGTACACAGCAGGGACAGCTTCCTTGATATACACGGGAACAGATACGTTTTCTACAAATATAAGCCCGTCGTAAGCTTCAGCATAGTTGCGTTTTTTTACAGAACGGTCTTTGGGGTGGTATCCTCCACTACCTGCCGAAAGCTGCTTTTTATTGCTTGTGAAAAATTTTGACATAACCGCATCTTTTTCAGCATTGGCTATATCTACAAAAAAGATTTCAGGTTGGGCTTCTATCAGCACATCAGCATAAGTACCGCTATACGGTTTTTCGAGGTCGTAAGTTACCGCCTGCGGTTTACGCTCCTTACCGGTATAGGTAAGGCCGTACAGCCTACCCTTACCAAAGTCGAACCCTGTACTGTAATACGCATCCTTGTAAAAGTCTTTTAACCGTTTGCCTATGGATATCACTGCCCAGGCTCCCAGTGCGTTTTTATTTATATGGTCGTTATGCGCCCAAACGAATGCCTTACTTTTTTCACCCTCGTGCTGCATAATCCATTTTACATTATCAAACATATCATGATCACGAAGTTCAATGCCAGGGCCGCTTATAAAATTGGTGTATTGTATCAGCACGTCAACGGCATGGAGTATTTGTTCGTTCCCTGCACTGTCATTCGGGGCCTTCCCGGCCAACGCGTTACGCAATTCCTTCAGCTTGTCCAGATTTTCCGCACCCCATTCTTTTCCGGGGGCAGGCACCATACGTTTGTTTGCACAGTTATCGGCCACCGCAAGCAATTCCTCCGGCACTTCTATCTGATGCTCTTTCACATAATTCCTTACCAACCGGTTAATCCCTTCCCCGGACTGGTCGTCCATACCGTAAAAGTGGATTTGCTTATCCTTCGCCTTACCTGAATTGTAGTCCTTAATCCATTGCAGCAGGTTGGCTACCTCCTGGGTACGCCATAATGAAAAGCCCAGGCTGCCCGCCATTTTACGGGCATCGCCTTCGGTATTTCCTGCAAGCCATTCGTTCACCCGGTATGAGTCTATATACGTGTCTTCCATTATAAAGATGTTCACGCCCTGCTTTTCCACAAGGTATTTAAAGAATTTGGCTTTCAAATCGAAAAACTCCCTGGTATGGTGGGTAGCCTCCCCAAACCCGAAAATACGGGCATCCTTAAACTTTTGGGGCGTATTGGCTGCAAAGGCTGTAAGTGGTGTGGTTTGGGTGGCATTTTCTATAGGGATGGCATTGGCATCAAGCCATGCCACTACGTTTTTATCCTGCGCGTTTGTAAGTGCCGCAATAAAAAGCAGCATAAATATTGTAAGTTTTTTCATTATTTAAGAAATGGTTGTTAAAACGAAAATTTATAGGTGGCCACCGAGATGTCTTTTACAAAAATGATACCATCATAGTGTTCGGCAAATTTCTCTTTCATAAAAAACGTATCCTTAGGGTCGTATCCGGGACCGCCCAAAGACAGTTGTTTTAGTTTTTTATTGAAAAATTTGGCTGCATCTTTATTGGCAATCGCGGTATCCATGTCTATAAAGAATACTTCGGGCTGCGCCTGTATCAGCACCTCGGCATGGGTACCTCTATAAGGTGTTTTAAAATCATAATATTGCCAACCACTAACCTGGTTGTCTTTCATAACAACACCCGGCAGCTTGCCCGTCCCGAAATCGAAACCAACAGCATAATAGGCATCGGCAAAATGCTCTTTAAGCCTTGCCCCCAACGACGGCATATTATAATGCCCGTACGATTTCTTATCAATATGTGCATTGTGCGCCCATACAAATGCCTTACTATCCGGCCCTTCGTGTTTTAATATTTCAAGCACATTGTTGTACATATCCTTATCGCGAGACTCAGCATAAGGTAATGCTACGTGTATAGTATAATCTTCAAGGTACATAAAGGCACGCATAAGGTCATAATACCCTTGGGCATCGGCAGCGTTAAGCCTACCCGATTCATTTTCGAGCAATTGCCGTATTTGTTTCAGTTTGGGCATCATCTTGTCCGACCACCCTTTCTTCAAGCCACCGGCTTTCAGTTCGGCGGCAGCGCAACTGTCGGCAGCCCTGAGCAGGTTTTCCTCAATATTTATATTGTGCTTCTTTACATAGTTGCGTAGTTTTGTATTCAGCCCATCGCCCATCTGGTCGTCCATACCGTAAAAACGTACCTGATTTTCGCGGGGTTTACCAGCATTGTAATCGCGCATCCATTGCAGTAGTTCCACCATTTCCTTAGTACGCCATATCCCCTGCCGGAAGTTTTCCTTAATGATATTGATATCGCCCTCACCACCCGAAATCCATCGGTTAATACCTTCCTCGGCCTGATAGCTTTCCTCCATTATAAAAAGCGTGACGCCCTGGTTTTCCACCAAATATTTAAAGAACTTGGCTTTCAGGTCGAAAAACTCCTTCCCGTGGTGGCTTGCCTCGCCAAACCCAAACACGCGGGCATCCTTAAACTTTTGGGGTACGTTGGTAGCAAAGGCCGTAGGTGGTGTGGTTGGCGTAGCATCTTCTATAACAATGGCATTGGTGTTTATCCATTGCAGCACGGGCTCGCTTTGCGCATGCAGTAACGCAGTACAAAAGACCGCTAATGAAAAGAGTAGTTTTTTCATATAAAAGGTTTTGGTTTGCGTAAAGGTAAACGGCTGGCGGCACGAATTATTTTTGCGTACTTTTACATTTTGCAAACACAATTTTTCAAATGCCCGAAACCCTTATCCTACTTATCGCTTTTATTGTTGCCTTAGCCATAGGGCTATTCATTGGCAAACAGCTTTTTGCGTCGAAATCGGCTGCTGCACAAAAAGTGCTTGAAGAGCGCAATGCCAGCCAGCTGCAACTCATAGAACAACTGAAAATACAATCGGCTAACGAGAAACAGCTGATTGAAAAGCAACTGATACAAACTGTTGCCGAGCGCGATGGCCTTCGCAGCGAAAAAGATATACTGAGCAATCAGCTTGCCCGGATAGAAACCGACTACGACAATCTTGTGGAACGCATGTGCGAACAGCGCCAGGAAACAGACGAGCTAAGGGAAAAATTCACCAAGGAATTTGAAAACCTTGCCAACAAGATACTGGAGGAAAAATCGAATAAGTTTACCGAACAGAACCGCGAAAACCTGAAGAACATCCTTTCTCCCCTACAGGAAAAAATACAGCTTTTTGAGAAAAAAGTGGAAGATACTCATAAGGAAAGTATCGACTACCATGCGGCATTGCGCCAGCAAATTGTTGGCCTGAAGGAAATGAATGAGATGATGAGCCGTGAAACGCTGAACCTTACCCGTGCCCTTAAAGGCGATACCAAAATGCAGGGCAACTGGGGCGAGCTGATACTGGAACGCGTGCTGGAAAAATCGGGGCTGGAAAAAGGCCGCGAGTATTTTGTGCAGCAAAGCCACCAGCTGGAAGACGGTAGCCGCGTGCAGCCCGATGTGGTAATAAATCTGCCCGACGGTAAAAAAATGGTAGTAGACAGCAAGGTCTCGTTAGTGGCTTATGAAAATTATGTAAATAGAGAAGACGACCCTCAAAGATTAGTGCACCTTAAAGAACACGTAAACTCCATACGCCGCCATGTGGAGCAGCTGAGCTCTAAAAGCTACCACGACCTGTACCAAATGGAAAGCCCGGATTTTGTATTGCTTTTCATCCCGATAGAACCGGCGTTTGCCATAGCGCTTAATGAAGACACCACACTGTACAACAAGGCTTTTGAGCGAAACATTGTTATTGTTACCCCAAGCACCCTGCTGGCTACCCTGCGTACCATAGACACTATGTGGACGAACCAGAAACAACAGGAAAACGCCTATGAGATAGCCCGACAGGCCGGTGCGCTGTACGATAAATTTGAAGGTTTTATAGGCGACCTTACCAAGGTGGGCAACAAAATGCGCGATGCCCAGAGCGAGTACCAAAATGCTATGGGCAAGCTGTTTGAAGGGCGTGGCAACATGATTGTTACCATCGAAAAACTGAAGAAAATGGGTGCCAAAGCCAAAAAAGCACTACCCGAAAACATCCTGAACCGCGCCATGCTTCAGGATGGTGAAGAGCTAACCGAAGAAGGGCAACAGGAATCTTTAGACCAATAACACAACACACTATAATTATGGAAGAACATTTTCGAAGGGCAAATGAGTCGAGGGTTACTATCTCGGAACTTATGCTGCCTTCGCACCAAAACTTCAGCGGGAAAATACACGGTGGCTATATACTCATGCTTATGGACCAAATAGCCTTTGCCTCGGCATCGCGCTACAGCGGCACCTATTGCGTTACAGCCAGCGTAGATACGGTAGACTTCCTTAACCCCATAGAGGTAGGCGAACTGGTAACCATGAAGGCATCTGTAAACTATGTGGGCAACAGCTCTATGGTAGTGGGCATACGTGTTACGTCTGAAAATATACAGACCGGGATTGTAAAGCACTGCAACTCGTCTTACTTTACCATGGTAGCCAAAGATGCTACCGGGAAAACCGTACCGGTACCGGCAATAGAACTGAATACCCTTACCGAAGTACGCCGTTTTTGCAATGCCCTGAAGCGCATCAGCCTGAAAAAAGAACGCAGCCAGCACGAGGAAACCTTTGACCATACTACACCCGAAGCACTGGATGGGCTTAAAGGCCACAGGGTAAAGTTGCATTTAAAACAATAATGCTATATTTGCCGCAAAACACTACTGCTGCAACTATATGAAAAACACGTACCTGTACCTCTGCCTGCTTTTATTGCTTACCGCATGGACCATTGTTTCCTGCGGGGGGAATGACGATGAAGCTTATACACCGGTACCGGTATCGCTTGTAGAAATGGACCTTACAAAGGTGCCTTATGACAGCCTTAGCAAATACAAATTCTTTGAGGGTGAACTGAAAGACCGTATACCGGCTTACGGGGTACTTCCGTACGACCTTAACAGTACGCTGTTTACCGATTATGCCCATAAAGAACGCTTTGTATGGATGCCCGCAGGTACCCACGCTACCTACACTACCGACGGACAGGTACTTGATTTCCCTGTAGGTGCAGCACTTATAAAAACCTTTTACTACGATGCTACAACGGCCAGCAATATTCCTGATATTGTGGAAACCCGTGTAATGATAAAAAAGGAAACGGGCTGGATATTTGCCGATTACGTTTGGAACGAAGACAAAACCGAAGCTACACTAAACACCCTGCAAATAGTAAGACGCGTGGCCTGGATGGAAGATGGTGTAATGCGCCAGACCAATTACCGCATACCATCGGCTAACCAATGTAAGCAGTGCCACCAGATGGACGATGTCGGCATACCCATAGGCCCCAAGCCACAAAACCTCAACAGGAATTATACGTATACAGACGGAAGCCAAAACCAGCTAAGCAAATGGATAAGTTTTGGTTACCTTGATACTGCCCCGCAAAACATAGTAAGCACCATAGACTGGAAAGATACGTCGCAGCCGCTGGATTTGCGCGTACGCTCGTATCTGGATATTAACTGTGCGCATTGTCATATAGATGGCGGTTTCTGCGAAAATTCGCAAACGCGTTATGCCTTTAACGAAACCACAAACCCTGAAAGTTTTGCTTATTGTATTTCTTCCAATGAAATTTTTATAGAAGAACAGGATAATATCATCCAGAAACAATCGGCAGATCATTCGCTGATGTATTACCTTATGGAAAGTACCGACCAAAGCCTGCTGATGCCTGTGGTAGGCCGTACCGTTAAGGATAAAGAAGCTAATGCCATGATAAAGCAATGGATAGACAGTATGGAATCGCCGTGCGAATAGTGTATTTTTTCTTCAGGAAAAAAAGTGACAATATCGGTTGAAATGTGTTAAAACCACATTTTGAGCCGTTTATAATGTTAACGATGTGTTAACGGTAATTTTTTTCACATATATTTGTCAATAGACAAGTAATTGGCAAAATTATATGAAAATAACACTACTATTTAACAAGTGGCTTCTGCTGTCTTGTAGCTTTATCTTATTTTTCTCCTGTGGTCCTGATGATTCTAAAGAGTATGTACCGGTTTCTCCCGTAAATGTAGACCTTACCACGGTACCCTACCAAAACCTTAGCGAATACAAGTTCTACGAGGGCGAAATGAAAAACCTGGAACCTGCCTATAAGGTTATCCCCTACGACCTTAACAGTACCCTATTTACCGACTACGCCCACAAAAAACGTTTTGTATGGATGCCCGACGGTACCAAAGCCACCTACAACGGCGATGGTAAGGTACTGGACTTCCCTGTTGGCTCGGTACTGATAAAAAACTTCTATTATGATAATGTATTGCCGGACAATGTTACCCGCATACTGGAAACCCGCCTGCTGATAAAAAAACAGGACGGCTGGATATTTGCCAACTACGTTTGGAACGAAGACCAGACCGAAGCTACCCTTGATATGGATGGCAGCTATGTAGACATCAGCTGGATGCAAAATGGTACTACCATGAATGCCAGCTACCGCATACCCAGCGATGCCGAATGCCTTACCTGTCACAAAAGCAACAATGTACCCATACCTATAGGCCCAAAACCGCAAAACTTAAACAAGAACTACGCATACACTGAAGGCAGCCAAAACCAGCTGAGCAAATGGATAAGCGAAGGCTACCTTGATGAAGCCGTACCACAAAACATAGTAAGCACTGTAGACTGGACCGATACCTCGCAGCCATTGGATTTGCGTGTACGTTCGTACCTGGACATTAACTGTGCACACTGCCACAGCGAAGGGGCACACTGCTCGTACCGTGTTATGCGTTTTGCCTTCAGCGAAAGTACAACCGACCACAACCTGGGGATATGTATTGCCCCACAGGAATCTATAAACCCTTCACTATCCTACATTGTAGCCAAAAAGAACGTAAACCGTTCAGCACTGCATTACAGGCTTAACACCAATGTAGTAGCAGAACGCATGCCTCTCCTGGGCCGTACCATTGTACACACCGAAGCAGTAGCCATGATAAAGGAGTGGATAAACAACATGGATGCCCCCTGCCAGTAAAAACCAAAAAATAACATAATAACCTTCAAACTACTAACACTATGAAACACCTGTTTACCCTTGCTGCCATTACAGCCTGCTGCACTGTACTGGCACAGACTACCTGCAGCAGCGCCCCGGAGGTGACACCCACCACGGTGTATGAGGTAACGCTTTCTCCCGGAAGCGAATTACCGGCCCCCTATTGCATGCCTAATGGCGATAATACCCCGTCATTGGGTGCATGGTACGTGTATAACTCTATAACACTTCACACGGTTACCATTAGCACTACCGTACCGGGATATGCTAATGAAGATACCCGGGTACATTTATATACAGGTACATGTGGCAACTTTACCTGCGCCGGTGCCGACGACGATTCGGGGCCAAACTTTTCATCTATACTGACGTTTACCGCACAGCCGAACACTACGTATTATATAGCCTTTGACAACTACTGGAGCAGTAACACCTTCCACTTTACACTTACCGAGGAAGAATATGTGCCACCATTATTTACACAACACCCCATAACCATTTCTGGTTCTGTTTATGGGGTTGTAGACATGAATGGCGATTACCTGGATGACATAGTAGCACCCGGTATGAGCAGCGTGGGCATGCTATACCAGGCAAGTAACGACAGCGGTTTTACAAGTGCAACACTGCCTACCGTAGGCGTTACCAATATGGCCAGCTGGAGTATGGCTGCAGGCGATTTTGACAAAAACGGCTACAACGACCTGCTGTACGGCGGTGGTAGCGGCGCTGATATTGTACTGGCCAATAACAATGGTAACGGCTTTGGCGCAATACTCCACAGCACACAGTATATTTTTTCGCAAAGGACAAATTTTGCCGATATAAACAACGACGGTAACCTTGACGCCTTTGTATGCCACGATATAGAGCCAAATGTGTATTTCCTGAACGATGGCGCAGGTGGGTTTACCTTCCACCAGGGTGGCCTGGGCGATGTTAGTACCGGTGGTAACTACGGCTCTATATGGATAGACTATGACAACGACGGCGACAGTGACCTGTTTATAGCCAAATGCCGTGGTGGTTCACAAAACCCTGCAGCGGTAGACGAACTGCACCGCAACAATGGCGATGGCACCTTTACCAATGTATCTGCTGAAGCAGGATTTTCTGATTACCAGCAATCATGGTCCAGTGCATGGGCAGATTTTGACAACGATGGCGATATGGACGTACTTATAGGTGCCAGTAGCGATACCGACGGCAGCCACAAACTGATGCGCAATAACGGCGACGGCACCTTTACCAATGTAACAGAAGGTTCGGGCTACGACACAAATGCACTACTGAATATAGAACACGTGGCCTTTGATTTTAATAACGACGGTTGGGTGGATGTTTTCGGCGGCGGCAGCAAACTGATGCTGAACAATGGTGATATGACTTTTACCCAACAAAGCATCACTTTTAACAACGGGCCTATAGGCGACCTTAACAACGACGGTTTCCTGGATGTGGTAAACGGCAGCAACGTATACTTTAACTACGACAACGGTAACCACTGGATAAAAATAAACATGCAAGGGGTAGCCAGTAACAGTAACGGTATAGGCGCCCGTGTAGAGCTATATACCAATGGCGAAGGTATAAGCAAACAAATACGCGATGTAAGGAGTGGCGACGGTTTCCGTTACATGAATACGCTAAACCCACATTTTGGTATTGGCACTACTGAGGCCATAGAAAAGGTGGTTATAAAATGGCCATCAGGTACTGTTGATATTTTTGAAAACCCTGAAATTGATACTGCCCTGTTAGCAGTAGAAGGCAGTACACTTGGCCTAAGCCAAAACAGTAAAGAACTGTTTACGCTATATCCTAACCCGGCTAAAGATGTGCTGAACATTAAAAACACCGGAAGCTTTGCCCCTACCGAAGCAGCTATCTATACCGTAGAAGGCAGGTTGGTAAGCACTGAAAAGATTAAAGACAGTAAAGTAAACGTACAGCACCTTGCCAAAGGCACATATGTAATACAACTGAAATCAGCTTCGGGCAAACAGCTTGGCAGCAGGTTTATTAAAGGATAAAACCAGACAAAAGCAATAAGTAAGGGCCGCATTATGCGGCCCTTATTATATTTATGAAGTAAAGTGAATTACTCAGCAGAAACGTCTACGGTAGTTTGCGCCGCAATAGTTTTGTACGTACCGTTTTCCAGTTTTTCGCGGATGGCCTCATACGCAGCAAGGGTTTCATCAATATCCTCTTTAGTATGCGTAGCGGTAGGTATCATCCTAAGCAGTATAATACCTTTCGGGATAACCGGGTACACCACTATACTAAGGAATATACTGTAGTTTTCCCTAAGGTCGTTTACCATAACCATAGCTTCGGGTATGCTGCCTTCAAGGTATACCGGCGTTACACAGGTATTGGTATCACCTATATTAAAGCCTTTTTCTTTAAGGCCGTTTTGCAGGTAATTTACGTTTTCCCAAAGTTTGTCTTTAAGCTCAGGCATGTTGCGAAGCATTTCAAGGCGTTTTAGTGCACCTTTTACAAATATCATTGGCAATGCCTTGGCAAACATTTGCGAACGCAGGTTGTATTTCAGGAAATCGATAACATCTTTATCAGCGGCTATGAATGCGCCTATGCCCGCCATAGATTTGGCAAACGTAGAGAAGTACACATCTATACCATCCTGGCATTCCTGCTCCTCACCGGCACCGGCACCTGTTTTACCAAGTGTACCAAAACCGTGTGCATCGTCTACCAAAAGACGAAAGTTGTATTTCTCTTTAAGGGCTACAATTTCTTTAAGCTTACCCTGCTGCCCGCGCATTCCGAAAACACCTTCGGTAATAAGCAGTATGCCGCCACCGGTGGTTTCGGCCATGTTTTTGGCGCGCTCAAGGTTTTTCTCAATGCTTTCTATATCATTATGCTTATAAGTAAAACGCTTACCCATGTGCAGGCGTACACCGTCTATAATACAGGCATGGCTGTCTACGTCGTATACAATAACGTCATTTTTGCTTACAAGGGCATCAATGGTACTTACCATACCCTGGTAACCGAAGTTCAGCAGGTAAGCCGACTCTTTGTGTACAAATGCGGCAAGTTCCTGCTCAAGTTGTTCGTGCCAGCTGGTGTGTCCGCTCATCATACGGGCGCCCATTGGGTAAGCGGCACCGTATTCAGCAGCAGCATCGGCATCAGCCTTCAGCACTTCAGGGTGCGTAGCCAGGCCCAGGTAGTCGTTTATACTCCAGTTTATAACATTTTTGCCATGGAACATCATGCGGTTGCCCAGTGGGCCTTCCAGCTTAGGGAACACAAAGTAACCTTCGGCCTGTGAAGCCCATTTGCCAAGAGGGCCTTTATTTTTCTGTATCCTCTCAAACAGATCTTTTGCCATAATCAGAATTTTACATTGGTGTTTAAAAAACGCATCAAAAGTAACCATAATATTACTACTATCATAATATTTTAGGTGCATATACCAGCAACAAAAAAGGCGTTTTCACAAAATGCGAAACAATTCTTGCATTTCGCGACAGCATTCACGAATGTTGAAAAAGTTTTATGTTAAAAAAATGTTTACGTAAAATATTTTTTTAGTTTTATGCTTTCAACAACCTTAACAAATAAAACACCAATTATGGATTCTCAAAAAGTAGACATGTACATTATGGCTAATGCCAAGTTTTTTCAGGCAGGCCAAATCAGCTTTATCCGCGAAAGGCTTCTTGCATTAGACGAATCAAAATGGGCTATGATAAACAGCATAGAGCTTAAAGACCCTACAACTATACTTATTGTATCTATTGTTGCAGGTTCATTAGGTATAGACCGTTTCCTTATAGGCGATACAGGCCTTGGCGTAGGTAAACTGCTTACAGGCGGTGGCTGTGGTATATGGTGGCTTGTAGACCTTTTCCTTATACAGGATGCTACTAAACAAAAAAACATAGAAAAACTACAGGTATACCTGTAAAAATTTTATGACCAGGAACAAGCTATACCTGTCGTTTACAGTGCTGCTTGCCATTTCATACACTTATGTAGGCTGGGCATTATTCCACCCCCATAAGCATGACGGCGTTACGGTATGCATTTTTAAAAACGCAACAGGTATAGCCTGCCCTTCCTGTGGCAGTACACGGGCCGTGTTGTTATTGGCAGAAGGCCACATAGCCGAAGCCGGGCTTACAAACCCCATGGGCTATATTATAGCATTGTTCATGGTTACAACACCCTTATGGCTGCTGTATGATATGATTTTCAGGAAAAACAGCCTATATACCCAATACAAGGCCGCTGAAAAGGTATTCTCTTCAAAATGGCTTATCACCACACTTATACTTCTTGTTTGCCTTAACGGGGCATGGAACATACATAAAGGATTATGACAACCAAAACACAACTTTACGAAGTACAACCTTATGAATATGAACCTGCAGCAAACGCATACCTTATGGCTATTGTGGGGGTAGCAAGCGGGCTGCCGTTACCTATAGTAAACACCATTGCATCGCTTATTTACTTTCTAGCACGAAGAAATGCCTCCTATTTTGTACGCTGGCATTCTACACAGGCACTATTGGCACAGCTTGCAGTAATGCCGTTTAACAGTATATTCCTGGCTTGGACAATACGCATATTCATATTCAAAGGGGATTTTAGTGGAAGGTCAATCCATTTAGGCAATGACGTACCACTACTCTACTGGGCGTACCTTATCTTTATTATAATACTCAACATCTTTGAGTTTATAGCTGTTATTTCTGCCTCATCAGACTTAAACAAGGGTAAAAACGTGCGTTTTTTTGGTATTGCAAATATTACTGACGTACTTTGCCGTAAGTAAACAATACCTCTTATGAAACTGGTTTTTGCATCCAATAACAAAAACAAACTACAGGAAATAAGGCACCAGCTGCCTGCCGATATAGAACTGCTGAGCCTTGAAGATATAGGCTGTACCGAAGACATTCCCGAAACTGCCGACACCATAGAAGGCAATGCCATACTGAAAGCCGACTACGTTACCCAAAAGTACGGTTACAACTGCTTTGCCGACGATACCGGCCTGGAAGTGGATGCACTTAACGGCGCACCCGGCGTATACAGCGCACGCTACGCAGGCGAAGCCAAAGACGCTAATGCTAACATGGACAAGCTATTGGCCGAACTTGACAGTAACCCAAACCGTAATGCCAACTTTAAAACCGTAATAGCACTGAACCTGGATGGTGAGCAGCATTTGTTTACCGGAATTGTAAACGGCATCATCACAACAGAGAAGGCTGGCGAGCAGGGTTTTGGCTACGACCCGGTATTTCAGCCGGAAGGTTTAGAGATTACTTTTGCGCAAATTTCTCTCACCGAAAAAGCACTGCTAAGCCATCGTGGCAGGGCCGTAAAACAGCTGATGGATTTCCTAAAAAAATAACCCCCTGATTTACAATTATTAGCCTTAAAATAAATCTGCAAAACGCATTAGCTATTATGGTTAATAAAACGTACCTTTGCGGCTTATTTAAAAGCATATATGAACAAATTTGAACTATTGGGGCTAAGCGAGCCGCTTGTAAAGGCGATTAACGACCTGGGTTTTGAAAACCCGTCGGAAGTACAGGAAAAAGCCATACCCCTACTATTGGAAAAAGATACCGACATGGTGGCCCTGGCCCAGACCGGTACCGGCAAAACTGCAGCCTTCGGATTTCCGCTTATCCAGAAAATAGATCCTGAGAACAGGAACACACAGGCGCTTATACTATCGCCTACACGTGAACTGTGTCTGCAAATTACAAATGAAATAAAGCTTTACTCTAAATACGTTAAGGGCCTGCACACTGTAGCCATATATGGTGGTGCCAGCATTAACGACCAGGCACGCGAAATACGCAGGGGCGCACAGGTTATTGTAGCTACCCCGGGCCGTATGCAGGATATGATAAACCGCGGTATGGTAGACATTAGTGCTATCGACTTCTGCGTACTGGATGAAGCAGACGAAATGCTGAACATGGGCTTTTATGATGATATCGTATCGATATTGTCTACTACGCCGGACGAAAAGAGTACATGGCTGTTTAGTGCTACCATGCCACAGGAAGTGGCACGTATAGCACGCGAGTTTATGCGTAAACCACTTGAAATTACCGTAGGCCACAAAAACTCGGGTTCAAGCACGGTATCGCATGAGTTTTACCTTGTAAACGCACGCGACCGCTATGAGGCTCTAAAGCGTATAGCCGATGCTAACCCTGATATTTTCTCAGTAATATTCTGTCGTACCAAAAGGGACACTCAGGCTGTAGCCGAAAAACTTATAGAAGACGGATACAACGCAGCTGCACTGCATGGCGACCTTAGCCAGGCACAGCGTGATGGCGTAATGAAATCGTTCCGTGGCAGGCAGATACAAATGCTTGTAGCTACCGATGTAGCTGCACGTGGTATAGACGTAGACAACGTAACACACGTTGTAAACTACCAGCTGCCGGATGATATAGAAACCTATAACCACCGTAGTGGCCGTACAGGCCGTGCAGGCCGTTCGGGTACTTCTATCGTAATCATTACCAAGACTGAGCTTCGTAAAGTATCGGCTATCGAAAAGGTTATCAAACAGAAATTTGAAGAAAAGACCATACCATCAGGTATTGAAATCTGCGAAATACAGCTGCTACACCTTGCCAATAAAATACACGATGTAGAAGTAGACCACGAAATAGACGCTTACCTTCCTGCCATTTACGAGGTAATGAAAGACCTTACTAAAGAAGAACTTATCAAGAAAATGGTATCGGTAGAGTTTAACAGGTTCCTTAACTACTACAAGAAAAACAAAGACCTTTCTGCTAATAAAGCAGGCAGGGAGCGTACTGAAGGCAGCTTTAGCGGCAGTTCAGACGGCGCAACACGTTTCTTTGTAAACATAGGATCGCGTGACGATTTCGACTGGATGAGCCTTAAGGATTTCCTTCGTGATACCCTTGGCCTTGGCCGTGACGACATCTTTAAAGTGGATGTTAAAGAAGGTTTCTCTTTCTTTAATACCGATGGCCAACATGCCGATATGGTACTTAACACACTAAACAGCATGCACCTTGAAGGCCGCAGGCTGAATGTGGAAATATCTAAAAACGACGGTGGAAGCCGCAACGGTGGCCGTCGCGACCATAACGGCCGCAGTGGTGGTTTTGGTGGCGGAAGCCCAAGAGGCGAACGCCGTGACGGTGGCTTCAGGAGTGGACCGCGTAACGACGGTGGATCTCGTCCGCCACGCCGTAGCGACAATGCCCCAAGGGACAGGAAACCACGCCGCAGCTAAAAAATATTTCTTTCCTTATATACTAACTACAAAATATCGCGTTTGTTTATTACTTTTACAACTCATAATAAGCCAATGAGGTATTTTGTAGTTTTTTTTATCACCCTGCTATCATTTAGCGCCAACTGTCAAACCAAAGTATCGGGTACCATAGTATCAGATATTACAATTCTGCCTATAGCAGATGCAAGTGTTATCAACATTAATAAGGTTAAAGGTACCACTACCGATATTAAAGGTAATTTTACCATAGAAGCATCGGTTAACGATACCCTGCATATATCATTTATTGGTTACCAGCCGCTTAAAGTACGCGTTACCAACGACTGGATAAAAAGCGCCACAACTACCCGCATCCCCCTTACTGAAAAGGCTAAGGTGCTGGATGAACTTTTCATAAACAAATACAACCTTACCGGTTATCTGCAAATTGACGCCAAACTGGCTCCTGTTCAGGACAAGAACTACCGCTATAATATAGCAGGCTTACCTTATGGATATGAAGGTGGCAATAACTCACCTTACGCTTTTAACCGCATTGTAAGCTCGGTATTTAACCCAGCCGACCTGCTACACAATGTATTTGGTAAAAAGCCTACAGAAATGCGCAGGCTTCGCGAAATGAAAAAAGATGATGCTGTACGCAACGCCCTGGCCTCTAAATTTGACCGCGAAACACTGGCTGCACTACTTGGCGTAACCAAAGAAGATATAGCCGATATACTGGAACGCTGTAACTATAGCGAGGAGTTTATAAAAACAGCAAACGACCTGCAGATAATGGACGCCATAAGCGGCTGTTATGAAGAATACAAGGCTGTACACCGCAACTAAACCGGCTGCCCGTCCAGGTAACGCTGCGTTATAAAATCAATGTCCCTTATCGATTTCTGCGCCCAGTCAATGCGTTTTTCAAGAAGTTCGTCTTCTGTAAGCTGCCATTGAATGTTGGATTTACGTAATCTCTGGCTCAGGTTCTGTATAACAATAGCCGCAGACGATGCTATATTAAGGCTTTCGGTAAAACCAATCATGGGTATTTTTATAAAGCCGTCGGCCTGGTCCAGCACTTCCTGCGTAAGCCCCAGCCTTTCAGTCCCAAAAAACAAAGCTGCGGGTTGGGTAATATCAAAATCATCAAGATAACAGGATTCCTCATGTGGCGATGTGGCTATAATGCGGTAGCCTTTGGCACGGAGGTTATGTATACATGCGCCGGTATTATCAAAACGGTTAACATCTACCCACTTTTGTGCACCCAGTGCTATTTCCTTATCTATCGTTTTACCGTACTTCTCCTCTACCACATTCAGTTCCTGCACGCCGAAAACCTCGCACGTACGCAGCACGGCGCTGGTATTATGCAATTGGAATATGTCTTCTATAGCTACCGTAAAATGTTTACTGCGTTGTGCCAGTATGCGCAAAAAGCTGTCGCGACGGTTTTCTGTAATGAAATTTTCAAGGTATTCAAGGTAGTGTATATCTGACGTATTTCTCATTTTTTATCGTATTCATAAATAAAAACTTCCTATCTTAGGGCAACCAAACCCGGAAAAATGACACAGGAAGAATTACTGTCGCGAATTTACAAAAAAGACGACAAAGCCTTTACCCTGCTTTATGACATGTACTCTAAAAACATGTATGGCGTAATTTTCAACATTATAAAAGACAAGGAAGAAAGCGAAGACCTGCTTCAGGAAGTTTTTGTAAAAATCTGGAAAAACATAGATTCCTATAATGAAGGCAAAGGCCGGCTTTTTACCTGGATGATTAAAATTGCGCGCAATGCCTGCATAGACAAACTTAGGTCTAAAGGGCATACTAACAGCAAAAAAAACCTCTCAGCCGATAACTTCGTACATATACTTGATTATAATACAAGTGTTACGAGCCGTATAGATGCCATAGGGATTAAAGAGTTTATAAATAAGCTAAAACCTAAATGCATAAAGCTTATAGACTTGTTATTCTTTAAAGGCTACACCCAGCAGGAAGCCAGTGAAGAACTGGAAATACCACTGGGCACGGTAAAAACACAAAACAGGAATTGTATAGGCGAACTACGTAATATTTTAAACGCATAATGGATACATCTGCTTACATAGCATCGGGCACACTTGAACTCTATGTTTTCGGCTTACTGAGTGAGGACGAGAACAGGGAAATACATGCCTTATCATTACAGCACCCGGAAATTGATGCCGAAATTTTGGATATAGAAAAAGCGGTAATCAATCTTTCGTATGCCATATCACCACAGCTTTCGGCTGAGAATTATGAACGCATCCGCGAAAAACTGATAGAAAAACACGCTAAAGACGTGGTGCCGTTACAACCAAAACGCAACAACATTGTGCTGTACCTTGGCTGGGCAGCAGCAGTGGTGTTCATGTTTGGCTTTGGGTACCAGTACATAAAATATGATGAAGCCAGTAAGGAAGTACAGGCGGTATCAGCTCAACGTTCTAAGTTTGAGCAGTTGTTAGCCCAGTCTGAAAAAAGCGGCAAAGCCAAAGACCAGGCGCTTGCCATACTGCGCAGTACCGACAATACCATTATAAAACTGGAAGGCCAGGAAGCATCTCCTAACGCCTACGCAGAAGTTTACATCAATAAAACCAGCGGTGATATTTATGTAGACGTAGCCAGGCTGCCGGAAGCACCTGAAGGCAAGGTGTACCAGGTTTGGGCGCTTAAGCTGGAACCCTTTACCCCTACCAGCATCGGTGTTATCAATGACAAAAATGAAGATGGCAGCATCTTTAAACTGGACAGCTACAACGGCCCACAGGCTTTTGGTATAACACTGGAACCTGCCGGAGGAAGCAAATCGCCTACACTGGAACAACTGTATACACTCGGTAAGGTATAACCTTTCATCCATCAAGAATATTCAGGACTGCCCATACGGCAGTCCTTTTCCATTTTTACTAAAACGAAGTTTTCCATTTTGAGCGCAGCGTAGCGGAGTCGAAAAATCTCTTAACCAATTGAGATTTCTCCTATCGTCGAAATGGAACAGCCTGAAAACTTTCTTACATTTGAAATATGAAAAAGAAAATCGTAGTACTGTCAGGGGCAGGCGTTAGTGCCGAAAGCGGTGTAGCCACCTTCAGGGATGCAAACGGCCTGTGGGAAGGCCACGACGTTATGGAAGTTGCCACTCCCGAGGGTTTCCGGAAAAACCCTGCACTGGTACTGGAATTTTACAACCAGCGCCGCAGGCAGCTTTTTGAGGTGCAGCCAAACGAAGCCCATAAAATCATTGCCGGGCTTGAAAAGGATTTTGACGTAACCGTAGTTACACAAAACGTTGACGACCTGCATGAACGCGGCGGCAGTACTAACATTATCCACCTGCACGGGGAACTGCTTAAGGCACGCTGTGCCGTAAACGAAGACGCTGTACTCGACTGGAAAGAGGATATAACCGTAGGCCAGTTGCATCCCAAAACCGGTAAACAGCTGCGTCCGCACATAGTGTGGTTTGGCGAGGCTGTACCGGCTATTGTAGAAGCCGCCGAAGCCGTAGACCGGGCCGACATTATCATAGTTATAGGCACCAGCATGCAGGTATACCCAGCCGCCGGGCTTGTAGACTATGCCAAACCTAATGCCGAAATTTACTACGTAGACCCGCGCCCTGCCCCTATACCAAACATGCATCACCGGGTAGAGGTATTTGCTATGGGCGGTGGCGAAGGCATGAGGATATTAAGGGATAAACTTTTACAATAAAACACACATACAATGTTCAAAAAAATCTTAGGTTATTTTCTGTTTGTTATCGCCGGGCTTATTGTTATGGGCAACATTGCCACGCTTCCGGGTATATTTAAGCCAAATGGTAAAGAAGGTGCGAATGCTATAGCGTATACTATTGGCCAGATTACAGCATTAGTGATATTGTCACTGGTTGCTTATTTATTGATTAGGGTTGGGAGGAAGTTGACACGGGTGGAGAAGACGGAAGTTGAGGTGTAAGGGATGTAGCAGGCATCTTAAATGTAACCAACAAAATATTACTACTCTATTAAAATAACTATCTCAGTTATTACAATAAATACAAATTCATTTTTCTAAAATTACATGTACTCGTTTAAATTTTCCATAACTAAACATTTATTTTACAATGATTAAAAACACAGGGAATTATAGAATTATTTCACAAGAAATCGGTATTTCAGGAAATACAGAATTATTCAACTTAAAAGATAAAGAAGAAATTATCAAAGAATTTGACAACATCGAAAAAGATTCTAAATTAAAATATTATATGCAAGAGGAAGTCTATTCAACTCAATCCTTAAAGGATGAAAACCGCAATCCTACTATTTCTGCACCTTATTGGAGGAATTTATAAATTAAAAAATTTCAATAAATTACAAAACCTACACAAAGTATCAGAATGCTTTCTTCACACACTGTCTTTGCGAGCGGAGGTACGAAGCGTGGCAATCTCATAATTAAATAAACAACTAAGATTGCTTCGTCGTGCCTCCTCGCAATGACGAAGCGTGAAGAAAATTAGAGGAATTCGTGCAATTCGTGGCTACAAAAAACACATTTTTCTTTTCCCCGTAAAAACCTTATATTTGCGCGCATAAATAATACAACACACTATTTATGCAATTATCTGAACTGAATGCCATATCGCCTATAGACGGCAGGTACAGGGGTAAAACCCAATCGCTTTCGGCATACTTCTCTGAACAGGCACTTATAAAATACCGCGTGCTTGTGGAAATAGAATATTTTATAGCACTGTGCGAACTGCCATTGCCACAACTGGCCGGGGTAGATAAAAACCTGTATGGCCCGCTGCGCGAAATATATACCAGCTTTACCGAAGAAGATGCGCTTCAGATAAAAGAGATAGAAAAGACTACTAACCACGACGTTAAGGCCGTGGAATACTTTATAAAAAGTGCGTTTGATAAACTTGGCCTGGATGCCTACAAAGAGTTTATCCACTTTGGGCTTACCAGCCAGGACATTAACAACACCGCAATCCCCCTTAGTACCAAAGAAGCGTTTGAAGACGTGTATATGCCACTGCTTATCGGTGTTATTTCCAAGCTGAAGGAACTGAGCATAGAGTGGGCCGATGTACCCATGCTGGCACGCACACACGGGCAGCCGGCTTCCCCTACCCGCCTTGGTAAGGAAATCCACGTGTTTGTAGAACGCCTTGAGGAGCAAATGAGGTTGTTGTTCAACATACCGTTTGCAGCCAAATTTGGTGGCGCTACGGGCAACTTCAATGCACATTTTGTAGCCTACCCTAAAAACGACTGGCGCAAGTTCGGGCAGGATTTTGTGGAAGGCATACTGGGACTGAAACATTCGTTCCCTACTACACAAATAGAGCATTACGACCATTTTGCAGCCTTTTTTGATGCCCTTAAGCGCATCAACACCATACTGATAGACCTTGACCGCGATATATGGACATACGTGTCTATGGATTATTTCAAACAAAAAATCAAGGCCGGTGAGGTGGGTTCGTCTGCCATGCCGCACAAGGTAAACCCTATCGACTTTGAAAACTCGGAAGGTAACCTGGGTATAGCCAATGCGTTGTTTGAGCACCTTTCTGCTAAGCTGCCAATATCACGCCTGCAACGCGACCTTACTGACAGTACCGTACTGCGTAATGTAGGTGTACCTGTTGGCCATACGCTGATTGCGTTTGAAGCCACACTTAAAGGACTGAACAAGCTGCTCCTAAATGCTGATAAGTTTGCCGAAGACCTTGAAAAGAACTGGGCTGTGGTAGCTGAGGCAATACAAACCATACTTCGCCGTGAGGCCTACCCAAACCCTTACGAGGCGCTGAAGGAACTAACCCGCACCAATACGGTAATCAACAAAGAAGCCATACACAACTTCATTGGCACGCTTAACGTAAACGAAGAAATTAAAAACGAACTGTTACAGATAACACCTTCAAACTATTTAGGTATACGTCCGTAATACACAGCATAAATTGTTAAAACCTGTTTAAATTTTACCAGAACCTACAAAAGGTTTGGGCGTTTTAGGAGTAAATCACTATATTGGGTATTCTCCTGAAACTGCTGTAAAATTTAAACAGGTTTTTTCTATGCCAAACAAGATACTCATCCTTTTTGCACACCCGTTATTCGAAAAATCGAATGCAAACGGTGCGCTTGTACGGCATATACCCGAATCTGAAAATATTACCTTTCACGACCTTTACGAAAACTATCCGAATTTTGATATAGACATCCGCCGCGAGCAGGAATTGCTTTCGCAGCATGATATTATTATATGGCACCACCCCATGTACTGGTACAGTTGCCCCCCACTGCTAAAACAGTGGATAGACCTGGTGCTGGAACACGGCTGGGCCTACGGGAATAAAGGCAAGGAACTGATAGGCAAGCGGGTTTTCCAGGTGATTACCACAGGGGGCAAAAAAGAAAACTATACCCCGCAGGGCAAAGACCATTTTACAATAACACAGCTTTTGGAACCTTTTTGCCAAACGGCAAAGGTATGTAACATGCACTACCTGCCCCCGTTTGTAGTACACGGCACCCACTTTATGGAAGCCGATGAAATAGAAGGATACGGCCGCCTGTATGCCGGGCTGCTGAACTACATAGAACAAGACGATATTGACATGAGCGAACTGCACGGCTGTCGTTACCTGAACGACTGGCTGCACAAAAAACTACTATAACATGGCAGACGGATTCTTTTTCCAGGCAATAATATACCTTTTGGCAGCGGTAATATGTGTACCGGTTGCCAAAAAATTAGGACTGAGTTCTATACTGGGTTACCTCTTTGCGGGTATCATCATAGGGCCCTATGTATTGGGGCTAATCGGGCAGGAAGGCCAGGACATTATGCACTTTGCCGAATTTGGCGTGGTAATGATGCTGTTCCTTATCGGGCTGGAACTGGAGCCGTATAAATTTTGGCGCATGCGGAAATTTATCCTCGGTATGGGCAGCCTGCAGCTGGTGCTTACCACCGTAGTGATTTTTTTAGCTTGTTCTGTGGTAATGCCGTGGCAATGGGAAACCACGCTTATTATTTCGGTAGCACTTACGTTGTCGTCTACTGCTATAGTAATGCAAACCCTTAAAGAAAAAGGACTGGGCAAAACCTCTATGGGGCGGTCATCATTTGCCGTATTGCTCTTTCAGGATATAGCTGTAATCCCTATACTTGCCATTTTACCTCTGCTTGCCGACGGCCACGTAACCGGCAACAGCGTACATGCATCGCTTATAAGCCATTATGCTAACTGGTTGCAAACCCTTATTGTATTTGGCACCGTGGGCATGGTCTACATTGGCGGGCGTTATGTGGTAATACCGTTACTGCACGTAATCGCCAAAACAAGATTACAGGAAATGTTTACCGCATCGGCCCTGTTGCTGGTTATGGGAGTTTCATTTGTAATGCAGCTTGTAGGGCTCAGCCCGGCACTCGGGGCGTTTATTGCAGGTATGGTATTAGCAAACAGCGAATTCAGGCACGAGCTTGAAGGCGATATAGCTCCGTTTAAAGGCTTGCTGTTAGGGCTTTTCTTTATAGGTGTAGGGGCATCCATAAACTTCAACATCATGATGGCAGACCCGGCTTTTATCCTGGTATTCACCACTATTTTCAATTCTATCAAATTCTTCATACTGCTGTTGGTAGGCCGTATTTACAAGAAAAGCTCCGACCAGAACCTGCTGTTTGCCTTTGCACTGAGCCAGGCAGGGGAATTTGGTTTTGTAATATTTGGCTTTGCAATGCAGCTGAACCTAATGCCTACCGAACTTTCTAACCAAATGATGGCCGTAATAGCACTGAGCATGGTAGGTACGCCATTCTTATTACTGATAAATGAAAAATGGATAGACCCCTTCTTTGGGGTGAAGGAAGCAACCAAAAATAAATACGACGAAATCGACGAGCAAAATGAGGTTATTATTGCCGGTTTTGGAAACTTCGGCAGTACAATAGGTCGCCTTTTAAAGGCTAACGGTATACCCGCTACCATTTTAGATATGGATTCAGACAGGGTAGATTCGTTGCGCAAAATGGGCTTTAAGGTGTATTATGGCGATGCCTCAAGGCTGGAGCTGTTGCAGGCGTCGGGATGTGAGAGCGCTAAATTGTTCATAGCCGCCATAGACAACCCGCAGGTAAACCTCCACGTAACCGAACTGGTAAAAAAACACTTCCCCCACCTGAAAATACTGGCGCGCGCGCGTAACCGCAATGATGCATTCGACCTGCTGAATATGGGGATAAAAGATTTTTACAGGGAAAATTTATACAGCGCCGTAAACCTTGGTATTGATGCCCTTGTAGAAATGGGCCACAGGAAATATACCGCTACAAGGCAGGGCCAACGCTTTATAAAATATGATGAGGCGGCCACACGCCGCCTTGCTACGAATAGGCATGATAAACAAACGTTGCTTGCAGGTACCCTGCGTGAAATAGAAATACAGGAACAACTGTTACGTCAGGATTTATATTCACAATTAGGTGCGCAAGACCACGGCTGGGAAAGTGCAGAAAGACGTAAGGAGGAAAACAAAATATAAAGCCCTATACTACAACAAGTATAGGGCTTATATATATTTTCAAATGAAAATTACTTAACTTTTACAGTATTTAGTTTCCTAAAATATTGAGCTGCATATATAACACCAACTATTGCCATTACTACAACAAGGGAGTTAATTGATCCATCATTTTCTTCTAACTCTTGCTCCGGTATAGCCTCATTATCCGGTGTTTGAGCAAACATTATTATATTAGTTAAAAATAAGAAAACTAAACTATACCACTTTAATACATTGCTTTTCATAACTTTGGGGTTTTAAATTATTAATAACACTTAGCAAAAATAATTTTTTTTTTTTAAATCGCAAATATTTTAAATAAAAAACACACATAAAATTTATTCTCAATAATTTACCATTGTAATTCAAGTTCAAGAAAGTACAAAGCAAGTTGTGAATTGCTTTCAAAATTCATACTTTAGTGGATGATTCACAGTTGTATGATTTCTATATCTCTATCACTGTGAGTTGTGAATTGCTTTCAAAATTCATACTTTAGTGGATGATTCACAGTATGCCGAAGTAGACCCGGACTCTTTGTGGGGTTGTGAATTGCTTTCAAAATTCATACTTTAGTGGATGATTCACAGTTTGAATTACATAAAGGCAATAGCTTTTTAAGTTGTGAATTGCTTTCAAAATTCATACTTTAGTGGATGATTCACAGTACAAGGTTTTCAAAACCTTGCAGGAATAGAGTTGTGAATTGCTTTCAAAATTCATACTTTAGTGGATGATTCACAGTATCCTGCTATTTTCCCTGAGAAGTTGGTTAGTTGTGAATTGCTTTCAAAATTCATACTTTAGTGGATGATTCACAGTCAAGTCATAAGGATTTATTTTGCAAACAGAGTTGTGAATTGCTTTCAAAATTCATACTTTAGTGGATGATTCACAGTCCGCCCGTCTTATCATGGTAGTTTTTTATGGTTGTGAATTGCTTTCAAAATTCATACTTTAGTGGATGATTCACAGTCAATTAGACAGGATTGGCTTTCAAGATTTGGTTGTGAATTGCTTTCAAAATTCATACTTTAGTGGATGATTCACAGTATGGGGAATGAAAGGAGCGAGAATGATCGAGTTGTGAATTGCTTTCAAAATTCATACTTTAGTGGATGATTCACAGTCCGTCTACAACTACTTCAAGCGCCTATAGAGTTGTGAATTGCTTTCAAAATTCATACTTTAGTGGATGATTCACAGTCAGCCTTCAGGAACCTTACTCCCTTCTTTGGTTGTGAATTGCTTTCAAAATTCATACTTTAGTGGATGATTCACAGTCGTAATGGACAGAACTACAATAACATGGGAGTTGTGAATTGCTTTCAAAATTCATACTTTAGTGGATGATTCACAGTCCGCTTGAACTATTTTGCAGCCGCTAATTGGTTGTGAATTGCTTTCAAAATTCATACTTTAGTGGATGATTCACAGTAATGAAATTGTCCAGTTACCATTTAAAATAGTTGTGAATTGCTTTCAAAATTCATACTTTAGTGGATGATTCACAGTCAGCCTCGTACATTCCAGTCATGGGCAAGGGTTGTGAATTGCTTTCAAAATTCATACTTTAGTGGATGATTCACAGTCCTATAGGGTCTATAATGCGGGTTGAAAAGTTGTGAATTGCTTTCAAAATTCATACTTTAGTGGATGATTCACAGTTGAGTAGTTAAATAATGAAGGCGGCCAAAGTTGTGAATTGCTTTCAAAATTCATACTTTAGTGGATGATTCACAGTTGCGTAAAGGGATAGCGCTTAGCAGCACTAGTTGTGAATTGCTTTCAAAATTCATACTTTAGTGGATGATTCACAGTACTACCAGCCGCAGAAGCAACGCCGGTCAAGTTGTGAATTGCTTTCAAAATTCATACTTTAGTGGATGATTCACAGTATGACCTGTGACATCAAAAGCACGTATCGGGTTGTGAATTGCTTTCAAAATTCATACTTTAGTGGATGATTCACAGTTAGCTAACTGTGTTGTTGCTTTGGAATACGGTTGTGAATTGCTTTCAAAATTCATACTTTAGTGGATGATTCACAGTTTCGGAAAATGAAAATAATATGCTTGTTCAGTTGTGAATTGCTTTCAAAATTCATACTTTAGTGGATGATTCACAGTTTCAGAAACGAATCACAACACAGCCGCTGAGTTGTGAATTGCTTTCAAAATTCATACTTTAGTGGATGATTCACAGTTAGATTACAATTACTACAAGCGCCCGTAGAGTTGTGAATTGCTTTCAAAATTCATACTTTAGTGGATGATTCACAGTAGTTTGCGAACATTTGTGATGCTGTCATTGGTTGTGAATTGCTTTCAAAATTCATACTTTAGTGGATGATTCACAGTAATATAAGCTAAAGTTCTACAATACCAAGGTTGTGAATTGCTTTCAAAATTCATACTTTAGTGGATGATTCACAGTTCTGCTGTCCAGTTACGGAATAAGCTAAAAGTTGTGAATTGCTTTCAAAATTCATACTTTAGTGGATGATTCACAGTAAAAAAATTAAAGGTTTGCTTTGTCTTAAGGTTGTGAATTGCTTTCAAAATTCATACTTTAGTGGATGATTCACAGTATATCCGTCAAAAATCGGTCGTCGTTTACTGTTGTGAATTGCTTTCAAAATTCATACTTTAGTGGATGATTCACAGTATATCAGCTATAAAAAGCTGGTATACTTGTTTTTAGACATAAGAATAGGATTAAAAAATCAAATAAATTCTAAGTTGATTATACCCAGATAAAAACTAATTTATCAATCCTAAAACAGTTCTAACTGCTGCCCCGGGGTGTTTTTAGCAACTTCTTTCTGGGCATAAAATATCTCCATCATGCCAAATTGCTTATCTGTTATCTGCATAATACCTACCTTGCCTTGCTTGGGCAATACACGTTTTATCCGTTTGGTATGCACGTCGGCATTTTCACGGCTGGGGCAAAACCTCAGGTAGATAGAAAACTGAAACATGGTAAAACCATCATCAAGCAGGTCTTTCCTGAAACGTGCTGCCGATTTACGCTCTAATTTTGTTTCGGTAGGTAAATCAAAAAATACAAGTACCCACATACTCCTATACTGGTTTAACCTTGAATAGTAATCAGGTTCCATACGGTTTAAACAGATAACTCAAAAACCGGATAGAGTATTTTCCTGCTGATACCTGCATAGCATTCGTACAGGCTATTTGTTGTACGGCTCATAGCCACCATAAGGGGGCTGCGTTTTCCTTCAATCACCACATCCATAGCAGGTATGGTTAGCAGTATTGTTTTCAGTTCCTGGGTAAGGTCTTCATAGCTATGGTGTTTATGGGTTATATCATACACTAACATATCTACATAAATCCGGTAAGGCTCCATAATATCGTCCGCCAGGCAAAATGCATTGTATTTATTACTGTGAAAAATTCCTACCGATGGTAGCAGCCCGGTACTCATAAGGGCTCGGGCAGTAACAGCCCGTAAAATGGCATACCCGTAGTTTAATAAACCATTTGGCGCTACCCCTTTTTGGTTACGGCTAAAATCTGGCACATGGCTAAACAGGCTCTGGAAATAATAAGCCGCAGCTATCGCCTCGTGGTTCTCAGTATCGCCGCTTTTTACCTCATCTGCCCATCGTTTTAGTTTTTTACCGTCCTTCTCTCTTGCCGATAAGTGATAAGCCTGGTTGGCTATTTTGGCGCTTATGGTTTGTTGCCAAAGATTTTTCTTCAGCGGCATACTGGCATTAAGTTGATGCCTGTAGCGCTCTGTCTGTTCGCTATGCCCTGTAAGCGGTTGTAAAATAGCATTGGGTAAATGCTGCTTATCACAGGTAATTACCGCTGTTTTATTTTCAACCAGTTTGCTTATAAGTCCATTTGTAAGTGTTATTTGCGGATGCTCCAGTACTATGTAACCTAAATCTTCAATAGGAATGGTTACGGGCAACTTTACATCTTCCGGAAAACTTACTACCAGCTGTTCATTCTTTGTACTCAGATAAGCCGGATTACTGAAAAACAGTGTTCGCTTTACCATATTTTTTCGGTTTTAAAATGGACCTTTTCTGTAAATGTCGGCCGCATCATCTGCCCGGTTTTCACCAAGCATAGAGGTTATCAGCTCCCTGCCCGGAGATACCAGGTCGGTATACACCTCAATCGCCATTTCTTCCTGATAATTGTTTGGTTGTAATCTGCTTACAAAGGCTTTTAGATTCACGCCGTTATCAAGCATATTTGCCAACACAATATTTTCAAATGCAGCAATATACCCTATTCTTTCACCCTTATATTTTACCTGAATGGCAAAACGGTCGTACTTGTTATCAGGTTCGCGGAGTAATTGAATTTCATCACCCTCCTTTACTGTATTTTTTAGTTTCCCAAAACTGTAATGGTTAAGCCCCCGCACATAGTTGTCATAAATCTTTATAGGCTTAGCCGTAACATAAGAGTTAGGGAGCAGTAAACCGCCTGCCCCCAAACCAAGTGCCTTTAAAAAATCGGAACGGTTCATACCCATCAGATTTTAAATGTTATGCCGCCGTCAAGCGCCATTTCAAAGTCAGGGCCTTCCACAATAAAATTCCACTGCTTTTGCGTAAGTCGAAGAAACATCTGTTTCTCGTTTGCGTCGAAATAAGGTAACTCTTTATTATCCCTCTTTAAATCTGTATCCATTCCGGCTGCCAAATGATGCTTAAACCTTATCCTGCCATCTCCTTCAAACTGATACATTTTAAACATCCGATTTGACAATTCTGTTTTAGAAAACTCAAGTAGTTCTAAAGGAGAATTACTGTAAAATAACACTTTCAATCCGGACTTCAATACCGCATGTAAAGGGATTTTTATTGTTTTTTTTCCTCTACCAATCTCTACTTGATTAAAATATGGTTCTTGGAAATATTGATGGTCATAACTGATTTTTGATTCGGCAATAGAACCAATTCCTAATATACTAATTGATTTGTCATTATTATCAGTACTTTTATAAAATAGACAGATAGGATTTTCCGCATTATCAGCCAATGTTTTTTGTTTGTAATCCTTTTTTGATGTAAAGCTATGAGTATGCAAACCGATTGCAGATTCATATTTAAGACGATCAAAACAACGTATCCTTCTAATCTTATTTACCTTTTCACCATTCTTCCCGAGCATGTATACACCTTCTGTCAAAGCCGTTTTGAAATCTGAAGCTTCTACCTGCTGCTTTATCATCCGGAATAAATCTTTATCAACTATTGAACTTTCTATATCTTCGAGCGACTTGAAACCAGGAGAGGCACTATCCTTACTATAAAGTAAAGGACGTCTTACTACAAGATATATTTTCTCCTCAAGCTTCATCTTGCCATGTTCTTCAAATTGTATCTTGCCTTCCTTATTTCGAACAGGTTGCTTAATCGCTCCAAAAATGGTCTCTTTGTGCAGCTGCCCACGTATGGTATCTCCCTTGGCTATCCTTGTAGAGCCATCTTTATTTTTTTCAATCTTACCGCGTTTCCTTACTGTTTTGTAAGTAGGCAACGTGGTTTTATTTTCGGCAATATTGTTAATCAGGATTGTTTGCTCAATGCCCAGTATTTTCCCTGCCGAAAAAGTAGCCCAGTCCTTTGGTTTCTCATGGTAACATGTTGTGTTGTCTTTATCCTTTTGCTCGTTATACTTTAGCAAAATCTTATCACGGTCATAAAACGGCGGGATCAGCGTGAGTATGGCCGCATCAATGGCATGATGGCTGTGTATCCTTCTGTCCTTTTTCTCGAACGGGGGTTTTACTTCATAAATTTCTTTAAACTTGTTTACAACCTCACCCTTTTCTACCGCCACTTTACCGAATACCGTTTTCAGGTACGGTAGGGTGTACTTGGTAATAATCTGAGTATCGCGCAACTGGCTGTTTTTCCATGCAGGGTTGTATTCCGTAAGGGTAAAGGTGCGCAATTTCCCTCTTAAATCGTCCAATTTTAGTTTCGTAATATGCTTATTTTGTATGTTTCTATCCTTATCATCCTTAGTTGAGGCAGTCTTCGAAAAATGCTTAAACTTTGCATAATCCTTTTCCAGATCCTCAATCTTTTTCCAGGATTCTATAAGCTCTTCCTTTCCCCTTTTAGTTACCGTTTTTAACGACCTTTTCCCGAAAAGACGTTCCATAGTGCTTATAATTGCAGGATAGGTTTTGCCATCAATGGTTTCTTCATGCTCATAGTTGGGTAATTGTGTAGGGAACTTTTTCCCTTTCACATGCCTGTTATAATGCGTATCGGCAAGGGTAAGGTTTTTCAGTTCACTGTCAAAGCTGATGCTTGCCGGTATGGTATGCTCTATATCAAACTTTACACCATCAAACACCTCACTGCCACTAATAGGTTTACCTGTGTACAGGCACATTTTACCCTGTTCTTCCCACAATCGTATTTTACGTAACAGGGTTCTATCATTTTCATCCAATTTAATTACCCTTTTCTCATTAATTTCCTTTATGGTATCGCAGTATTTCTGGTTTTCACGTTCGCGTTCGTTATTCCATTTTTCAAGTGCTTTACGGGTATTGGCATCGTTAAGCTCACGGGCTATTTCTATAACTATTCGGGTATCTTCCTCTATTTTATTGGTTTTAAGCAAATGGTTTATAAGCTGCTTCAACTTGTGCATGGTTTTTAGCGCCATAGGGTTTTTAAGCCCTTTGCTTATTGGCTCCGGGCTCCCCAACAGTTTTAGCGAACGCCCTTCATAATCCGCATCCGGATGTTTGTGTATAAAGGCTTCCCTTTTCTTAACCGGTACATATACATCTTTGCCTTTCAGGGTAAAATGTTCGTATTCCTCTGCCGCAGCATAGTTTTCCTGTTCAGACGGATGCCAAAGGAATTTCTTCCTGCCTTCAGGAATATTATATGCTTGCTTAAGGAAATCAAAAACCTGGTCGTGCAGGCGCATTGGCTGGGCAAAGGCACCACTTTTTTCACGAATTGATGTGGTTAAAAACGCCCTGAACTTCTCTGATACATCAGCTATAATGTCCTCTTTTTGGTCTTCGGTAAATTCCTCCCAGGCTTTGGTGGTAAATGTTTCAATAATTTTTTTATACACACGGCCCTGCTCATCCATATCAAGCGGCCTGTCATCTTCTATCATGTAACGGCCTGCGCTTAGCTCATCGGCTATCAGGCTGTTTACAACTGCGTTTACCTGCTTAAGATTACTGTTGGACTCAAATATTTTTCCGATTTCTTCAGAAAAATGTTCTATAAGCCCATCTGTAATGCTGTCTGATCCCAAAACCTTATACAGGTTAGCCATGTATACTGCCTGGCTGTAAATGTAGCTCCTTTGCAGGTACGGCAATATCTTCTTAATTGCTGAAAGGCTTAGCGTAGCATAGCCTTGCTTCAGCTTCTTACCTGCAAACTTATCTGCCTTTTCCGGGTCTAAGCCAAGCTTATTTAGTGCAAAATCTTTCAGGCTTTCGCGGTCATCAAAAGTATTGAGTACATGCCATATGTCTTCAAACGTATAACCGGCAGTGGTTTTCCTTTGCTGCTTCGCTTCACGGTTGTGTATGTCATCCCAGCCGTACTGCTCTTTCCAGTCTTCACCTAAATAATCTGCAAAAAACCTGAGCAGCCTTGCCGAAACCACTTTGGTATCTTCCTTAAACCGGGCAGTGGTTTCCGCCCCGTCTTTCTTCAGCTGGGTTAAGATGGACTTAAAGTCAAAATCATCAGATGCCTTATAAAACAACGGGTAAATTTTGTCCTTCAGGTAATCGGCTTTGGCTATGCCTGCCGGTGGTAGTATATTCAGGTTATTGATAAAAATCCAGGTACGGTACTCCTCATACAGCGGATGGCTTATGGGCGCACGCTTTTTCCCGGGTTCATAAATACAGTTGCCTATAAGCCCCTTTTGGGTACGCAACGGGCGTTGCCAAATGATAGCCTTCCATAGCTTTTGGTAATCTTCATCACTTATACCCTGCACCCTGCATATTTCTTTCAATTCGTTTTCGTAGTCCTTACGCAGGTTGTAGCGCTGCCTTATGCGGCCACTATATACCTTTTGGTAATGATATAGCGCAGCACCCAGGGTACCATAATCTTCAATATAAGCTGCAATATCATCCCTGCCCTTTACCGAGCCATCTTTACTGCCTGCAAGCATGGTTTTGGCTTCCTCATCATCGCGGCCTTTAAAGCCACGGCGCTGTACCAACTGGTAAAACACCCTGCCCAGCACCTGTGGATTGTCCTGGTACACGTTGCGGTAATGCTCATCTGCCGCAAAAGCCCTAAATGCGTAGTAGCTTTCATCTTTATCCTTGCCCAGCAGGTGGAAATCGGGCTTGCCATCGCCGTTAAAGTCAAAACGCAGCCAGTTTATAAACGTTTCCGACTGCGGGTAGCGGCGGCCATACGGCTTGGTATATTTACGCCATTCATCAAGCTCCTCAATGGTAAGCGGGCACATTTTCTTATCAATAAGGAATTTTAACAGGGCGTACTTCCTGTACTTTTCAGACTGGTAGTTGCGGCGCTTGCCACGGCTTTCGGTACGTTTTTGTACACGGGGAAATTCAATCCCTTTTTCTGAGGCCACCCCTTTTTCAAAGGTTAAAACGCCGCTGTATGTAATTTGGTCATCGCCGGCCGAAGTATCCCTTATGGCCCAGCCGATAGAGTTGGTACCAAGATCTAATCCAAGTGTCTTAGTCATCTTTATGTTTTGGTTAATGGTTGAGGTACTAAATAAATTTAAATCTAACTGAAAAATTTATTCTAAAAACATAACTGTTAAAGTTTTTTTATATCTTAGCACTATTGAAAGCAATTCACAATAAGGCTATAAGCCGAAGAAAATCTTTAGTCCTGCGTTCCGTGGGACTTTTTTATTTCCAGTCCCTAAAGTAAGAGATATCCTATTTTATTAAAATACCTACAAGTAGGTATTTTAATAAAAGTATTTACAAGCAACAAAAAACCAAAAAAAGACGGCTGAAGATAAATCCCCAGCCGTTAACCCAAAATGAAATTAAACTTAAACTAAACCGTATACTTTTTCCTTAAAATTTCTATTTCCTTAGGGCCAATGCCTATTTCTGTTTGCAGGAAGTTTTCAATGCTGCCGTAGTGTTGTTTCAGCGCGCTGAAAAATGCCCTGATGTACTCTGGCTTCAACGCCATTTTATCCTCTACCTGCTTATCGGTAAGGCCACTCATTTTTGCCAGCCCCGAAAGCATCTGCTTGTTAAACGAACGCAGGTAAATGTTAGAGGCCACATAGTCTGCCTCTATGGTTTCCATAGGTACCTGAAGTATATACAGCAACAGTGCTGTGGCCATACCGGTACGGTCGCGGCCACCGGTACAGTGGTACATTATAGCCTCTTTATTATCCAGTGTAAGCAGCTTTACAAACAGCGGACGGAAACGGTCGCCCGAGTATTTTACTGCCGCTGAACCGTAAAAATCAAGCAGGAAATCGCCTTTTTCATTTTTAAGCATAGCTATCATTTGCTGTGCATTTGGCAGGCTGTCGCTTCCTGCCGGGCACAGGGTGTAATCCGTGTTCTTAGGCAGCCTGTCAGGTGCTGCAGAAGATTCTGCCACTCCCCTGAAGTCTACTACTATGTGTATGCCTTTTTTATCAAGCAAGGCTACATCGTTATCGGTAAGCTTATTTATAGCCGCGCTACGGTATATTTTACCCCAGGCCACCTGCTTGCCGTTTGTGGTTTTATATCCGCCTATATCCCTGAAGTTTACTGCTCCTTTTACAGGAACCAACCTTTTAATACTGTCTGTAACCTGTGCCGCTGCAATCATTGGTGCCAAAACGGCCATTATTATAATTATCTTTTTCATGTTTTATATGTTGTTTAGTGTTTATTAAAATATTTCGTACCTAAGGCCTGCCTGTCCTCGGCTGCCGTACCATTCCTGCGATGTTACCCTGCGGTTATCGCGGCCCATATACATTTTTACAGGCGAATCGCTAAGGTTGTTAAGCTCTACAAATGCTTTTAACCTTTTGGTAAGGCTTACCGTAGCCGATGCATCGATTGTAAAGTTTGAATCGCTCCATATATAATAGTTCGGTCCCAATTGCTGGTTTATGGTTTCTACCGATTTGCCGCGGTAATTACCCGCAAGGCGTACCATTACACCATTACGTTCGTAGAACAATATGGTATTAAATAAGTGTTTCGACTGGTTTGGAAGCCCGGTTTTGTCCATTACCGTTTCTGTGGCACCAAGGCGTGGTACTTCCGTTTTAGAATCTATGTAGGTATAGTTAACCTCTACTCCAAACCCGCTCCAGAAACCGTTAAGGAAATCAAACCTTTTGTTGATACCGGCTTCAAATCCCGCCAGGGTGGCCTTGTTAAGGTTTTTGGCCTGTGTTACCATATAATCGGTACCGGCTATGCTTTGCATACTCACATCGGTAAACACGATATCTGAAATGTCTTTGTAAAACACACCTCCCGATACAAGGCCTACATTTTCCAGAAAGTACTCGCCCATAAGGTCGAAATTGTTACTGAATGTAGGTTTCAGGTCAGGATTACCCTGCGTAATGGTCATAGGCGATGAAGTTGTATTGGTAGAACTTCCCGGTGTCATATCGCCAAAGTTAGGGCGTACAAACGTGCGGGTATATGCAGCACGCAGGTTTGCTTTATCAGTAAGCTTGTACTTAAGGTGCAGCATAGGCAGTAGTGCGTTATAATCGTTGTTTACTACTGATGGGCTAAGGGTTACCTGCCCGTTTACTGAAGTAGCTTTAGTACCGTTCAGGGTCATATCGGTATACTCATTACGTATACCGCCTACAATTTTCAGCCTGTCGGTAGCATCCACTTCAGCCATGGCATAGCCCGCAGTTACATCTTCGGTACCTGAATATAAAGCCGTAGCATTTGATGCTGAAGTAAAATCCCTGACACCGTTTGCTTCCTGGAATTCAGGGCTGAACAGGTTGAATAATTGCCCTTTGGTTAATGGGTTTACAATAAACTGGTTGAAGTTTCCATTCATGTTGCCAAAGAAATCAGCCCCCTCGGGGAAATTTTTAGTTTGCAGCGATGAAAGCGGCACAAGTGCAGGCGAACCCGGTATGCCTACAGCGGCGCCCGGCAGGTATACAATGTTAGAACCATACGTGCTCACCCTGTCTTTGTGGCGGTATTTTGCCCCAAACTTGAACTTCACTTTAGACGTAGCATCGTATTTTAGGTTCACCTGGCCTATCTGGTCGCGCTCGCTGTTGTCCAGCTGGGCTATAACCATTTGGCTTAGTAGTAGCTTGTCGGCACTCATTACCTCATTAGGATCGGCAAGGCCGGTTTCAAAATGATCTACCGTACCACCTATACCATCGGGTGAATCAAAACCCCAGTAACGTTTACCATCGCTTGAAAGGTTGTTAAATCCGCCGGTTATCTTTTGCCTGAAGGTGGCTATAGGTAACCCTTTTTGGCCGCTTGTAGACGGCGTATCAAGATAATATTCTGATTTGTGGTTGCTGTAGCTCCAGTCCAGGTTCAGCTTTTCGCTAAGACGGTGGTTCCCCCCCACCTCGCCGCCATAAAGGCCTGTCTGGTAATGCGAATATCGGTAGTTGTACTGGTAGCGGCTGTTTGTATAGTCTATATACGACTCGTATACCGGGCGTATATCGTCAAACTTATTTACCATTCCCCTGAAGAAAATTTTGTTGGCAGGGTTAATCTCATACTCCATGCCCACATTAAGTCCTTTGGTTTCACGTTCGCCCATATAGCGTTTAAAAAGTACCGTGTTCAGTGAGTTCTTTTGTGCTTCAACAGCAGCACCGGTATTGTAGGTAGCGGCAAACTCATCTGAGCCCCACTGCCTGCTCCATACGGCACCCGAAACTATAACGCCAAACTTATTATTGAAGAAGCGGTCGCCGTATACCAATGATGCATTGTAGGTGCCGTTTTGGCTGAAGGTGTTATAACCACCTGCCGCGCTTACACTCATCGTCCTCTTGGTAGGTGCAGTACGGGTAACAAAGTTTATAGACCCACCTATAGCATCGCCCTCCATATCAGGGGTTATGGCTTTTGCCACCTGCACATACTGTATAATTTCTGAAGGCACTACATCCAATACCGATGAGCGGTTACCCATAACGTTCGAGCTGGGCAGCCTGCTGCCGTTAAACAGAGTCGACGTCCATGCAAAAGGTGTGCCTCTTACGGTGGCCTGGTCAGCTTCGCCGTGGTAACGGGCTACAGCCACCCCCTGCATACGCTGTACGGCTTCGGCGGCATTACGGTCCGGTAACTTACCTATAGCATCTGATGCCATTACGTCCATTATGGCATTTGAGTTCTTTTTAATACTGTACGCCTTAGCCTGCGAAGGTGCCAGCGTACCCGAAATCACAACCTCATTTAACGATGTAGAAGTATCAGGAGCCATTTGCACAAGGCCTATGTCATTAATACCGGCCACCAGTTGCAGCGTAATAGATTTGGTTTCAAAACCTATATAACTTACTTCTATGGTTACTTCACCTGTTTGTGGCGCTACAAGTATAAAAGCACCTTCAAGGTCAGATACGGCATTGTTATTAAAGCCAACACTTATAATGTTAGCGCCGGGTAATGTACCGGCATCACTGGTTATTATACCTTTTATGGTTTGCCCGGAAACCTTGCCGGCAAAGCATAGTGCAAATAATGCAACCAGCATTGCCTTTTTTAATACCCGGTTTTGAGTAAGCCGGGAAGTGAGCGTGAGTTGTTGTGTCATGAGTGTTAAATTTTTCTGCAAAGATTAACCACACTGCAAAGCAAAACGACCTAACCGAATTATCGCTACTCACAAGAGGTACCACTAATTTTATTTAAAAACACATTACTGATTTTCAACAAACTACATAATGTTATAAAAACGTTAAGGATATTACATTTACATTTAAGAAACATTTTGATTACACACATAAGGTATTTTTGCAATGTAATTCAGGGGATTTTTTATGAAATACATCATCGCAATAGGAATATTTCAGGCTTTGCTGGCTGCGCTGCTCCTGCTGCCCGGCCGCAAGAAAAAAAATTCTGATTACCTTCTTATTTCACTTGTTACCTGCATAGCTATCCACCTGTCTATAAAATTTATCATCTATTCGTTTGTTAAAGACCCTGAGGTGCTGAATATGATGAATACCTTTATAGGTTTCTGTTACCTGCCATTGCTGTATCTTTATACTTTAAAGACTGTAAACCCGCAATTTATCCCTGCTTCCCGATGGTATGTATTTGCACCCGTTATACTTGGTGCTATAGGCTATTTTACAACAGCGCTTACGTTACTGGCCGAATCGCCCAATGCCCACATAGTGCTGCATTGGTACAATACCCTGACCCTGTGGAGCATGATTCCGCTAAACATGCTGCTTTCTGCATACGTGCTTTGGCTTGCCAATAAGCAGCTCACAAATCAAAACGGGGCTAAAAAGCTCATAATACAGGTAGCGGCTTTATTTCTTTTTATGGGAATACTGAACATTGCAATACTGTCACTGCAATCGTTCCAACTCTTCATAAACCAATTTTCGAGGAGCATTAACTATACAATACTGATAGTAATCTGCTTAAGGATTATAGTATATAAATACCTGCAGGCTACAGAGCAAATACCTGTGGAAGGCACTGCAATTAATACTGTTGTATTAGCTGATACTGTATTTGCACCATCTGTAAATGCCATATTGGTTCATGATACGGCAAAAACCGAAAAGGAAGTAACAACGATAAGTCCTGAACCGGAAACACAAAGGAGAAAAGAACTGCTAAGCCCCAGCCAGATGTTTAAAATACTGTTGAAATTAGAAAACGCCATGAAAGCAGGGCTGTATTTTACGGATAGCGACCTAACGTTGGACAGGCTTGCCGAGCTTACCGTGCAAAGTAAATACCACATAAGCGAAACCCTAAACCATTTTATTCACAAGCCCTTTTATACTTTCGTAAACGAATACAGGATACAGTATGTAAAAGAAAAACTGAACCTGCTCACTGAAACAAAAGCTGATATAAACATACTTGAACTGGCCTATGAAGCCGGTTTTAAATCAAAATCTTCCTTTAACCGGTATTTTAAAGAAATTACCGGACAAACCCCATCTGAATATCAAAAAGCATTTTCTAAAGATTTTACCTCAACCGAAAAGTAATTGTCTGTATTATAGCTTATCCGGTCTTTTTAGTAAAACTAAAAAATAATTTAAGTCAAAAAGCAGAAGATTTATTGCTGCGGGTAGAAAAAGTCTACGTTTTCAGTATATGTTTTTGAAACCGGTACTTCTATATCATTTATTACCAGCTTCTTATTTTTCCATTTTTTCACTTTCAGTTTATTGACTACATAGGCGCGGTGTACCTGCACAAATGTAGACATAGGTAATATTTCTATTATGTTTTTAATTGTAGAACGTGCAGTGTAGGTTTTAGTATTTGTGTGGAAAATAATATAATTACCTTTTGACTCAATATAGTTTATATCATCTGTTGAAAGTTCTACATTGTAATCCCTGTCTTTTACTAAAACCTTAGGTACCTCCCTTTTGTGCATTGCCGATTGCCTAATAGCTATTTCAACAGATGTAATCAGGTCTATGTTTTTAAAAGGCTTAGTAAGATAAGAATAAGGCGATGTCATTACGGCTCTGCTAATTGTTTCCGGGTTTTCATACGCCGTAAGATAAATAAAAGGTACGCTATATTTATCCTTAATTTGCTGGCCAAGCGTTATCCCGTCTTGTTCGTCCTCGCCGAGATTAATATCAAGGATGGCCAAATCAACTTTTTCTTTGGAAAGAATTTGTAGGGTCTCTTTAAAATTCTTTGCCTCAAAAACAATATAGCTGTTTTCTACCAAAGCCTTTTTTGTCAGCCTCCTGTTCAGGAAGTCGTCTTCTACTAACAGTATTGTCTTTCCTATGGTACTCATTATTAAATTGACTTGGCGTTTAATGGTTAGTTTATATCCAAATATAAATGTTAAAAAAATATACTAATTGAAACTGTGACGAAAACACCTTTTTTGTGACAGAAAATCACTTTTATAGTTATAAGTATTTACACATCAGAAATATACTCACTGCTTAAAGTACAAATTCAGCTCGAAACCATTTTTACTTTTTGTCTCCACAGTCCCGTCTAATTGGTCTATCAACCCCCTAATTATCTCGAGGCCTAATCCCTTTTTAACCGTGTTGTTAAAATCAAAGCCACTGCCATTATCAGAATAATAAAAATGCTTTTCGTTTTTAAGCTGTTTAATCTCAATACTAATTACGCCTATATTTTGCTTCTTAAAAGCATACTTCATACTGTTGCTTATCAGTTCTACAATAATCAGCCCCAGGGGGAGTGCCTTTTCAAGCGACATCACATCAATATCGCATTGTACCAGCAAGCTTACTTTTTTATTGTTGCTATCGTATGATTCCTTAACCAACTCAGACAATTCGGTTATATACTTTTTCAGCCCTACATCATTTACGTTGTCAAAAACATTCAGTTTTTTATGAAGTAATGCCATAGAATGTATCCTGTTTTGGTTACCGCGTATCAGCTCGTCTATGTTGTTAAAATCAACCGACTCTTTTTGTATTTCCAGGATACTTATAACGTGCTGCAGGTTATTCTTTACACGGTGTTGCAGCTCGCTTAAAAGTACCTGCCTTTGTTCCAGTGTTTTAGACAGTTCTACTAATTGTGCACTGATTACTTTGTTACGTGAATTGATTTTCCTGTTTTGAAGGAACAATAGTGCCGATGCTATTACAATTACACCAAGCAGGCTGACTATTAGCAGCATTTGCCTGTCTTTACTTTGTATTGTAGCCTCGTTTTTATCGTTTTGGTATTGCTCTTGTAATTGTTTAGTTTTTATATTTTCATTTTTCTGTGCAGAAAGCACATAATCATTATGATACTGTTTGAAATAATGGTATGCAGAATCGACATTGCCCAAACCCTCATATATTTCATACTTCATCCGGTTAGCCGAAGCTTGGTTAGCCGAAAAAGCATCTGAAGAATCGCTATAAGCTAATGCTTTAGCATAATCCTTTAATTTTAAATAGGTATAAGATATATTTCCATAAGTGCTTCCCACTCTGGAAGAGTTGTCTATTTTTTTAAAGATATTTAATTGAAGTAAATGATTTTTTAATGACTCTTTATGGTTATGGGTCCTATTTGCAACAATACTAAGCAATAGGTATGAATCTAATAAATCAGACTCGTTTTTATACTTTGTAGCATACTCTTTTGCCCTGTTTGCATAATAAAAAACAGAATCAATTTTATTTAAAAACCTGCAATAAGATCCCCTCCTGATACAATATGTACTATAGAGTTCTTCTACATTACCCCTTTTTAAGATTTTATAGGCTTTATTAAGGTATTCGTTTGTTAATTGTAATTTATTATCTCCTGAATCAACTTTTTCATGTTCTAAAGCAATCAATAGATTGATACGGCAGGATAATGAATGCATACCCGCTTCATCGGCTTCATCTACAATTTCCAGCAGTATTTGAAGAGGCTTATCAGGAGAGCTATGTCTCTTGTCAAGTATAAGTGCCTGCCTGAACTTTAATTCCAGTAATTGGTGGTTATACTTCTCTCTGCCGCCTGTACTGTTTAATTCTTTGTAGAGACTGTAGGTTTTCTCCTGGGCAATATCAAATTTACTATAATGAATAAGGCTGTCAATTACCTTTATTTCCTTATTTATATCAAAATTCTGAGCCATTGCAAAATGGCTATTTAAAACAAAAAATAAAAGTAGCGGTTTAAATAAATGCATTTGGTTTGGTTGGTTTACCGTAAGTATTCAAATGTAAAAAAACTTATTACACATATTTACAAAATGTGACTTACAACACCTGATAATTAAAATTTAAATAAAAACTTTTTAATAATAGAGGCTAACATCAAGTATTATTTTATAATAACCCCACCAAATTTAAACCTGGTGGGGCATCTTATAGATTGGTATAAAAGCTTGTGGGGTACACTATTATACCATTAATTTTAATTATTTTACTTTTACTCCAAAAAAATATGCATTTATAACCTACAATAAGTATATTCCTAAAAAGATAACGTTTATTGTAAATCGTTTAACCGAATTGGCCGCTTCCGGCCAACTCAATTAAACAACACAACTACATTTTCTGGATAAGCCACGATGCATCCTGCTTAAACAACTCTGTATTGTTGTTTGGGTGTACATACATTATAAAACTCTGGTGGCGTAAGTATTCTTTAGGAAATTTAACCGACTCAAAAGAGCGATAGTTTTTCTCGTTGGCTCCCTTAGCAGCAGTTAATGGGGCAGATGATTTAAATTTGGCAGCATCAGGTATTTTACCACCAGCAGCTTTATCTACATAAACATCTTTATTATCCCTTACGGTTACATACATATCGGCACCGGCATTCAGCACTTTAAAGGCATATACATCATTGCCCAGGCTTACGCTTTCTATTTCCATCCATTTAGCGCCGCTTACAAGTTTAGCCTTGCTTAATATTACACCTTTAGTATTACCATTGTTTAGTGCTAACCAATAATCATCTTTATCACCTAAACCTTCACTTATAGAATAAGCGTGGATTTTAAATTTGTCTGGTAAAGCTATAGCTGTTTGCGGAGCAGTTGTTGCTGACGCTGGCTTGCCAAATACCTCAACTTCTGCAAGGCTTAGTATTTTAATGCCACCCGGTATCCATATCCTTATATAACGGCATTTTTTGCTACCCTCTATCGTCATTGAAGCCTGGCTGGCGCTTGAAAATGAGTATGAACTTGTACCACTGTATTGAAAACTTGCCGCAGTACTGCATGAACTTATAGACTGTTCAGAAGCCATTACATAAAAGCCCTGTAACCTGTTCCAGCAGCAGTCATCAGTACGGTTCCATATTTTTATAGATGAAACATCATATACAGCGCCAAGGTCTACTTCCCACCATGGGTCTTTTTCATCTTTACTGTGCGTACAAGAGTTTGAGGTGTAAACACCACTGGCATTGCCATCGCAGGCACGTGAAGCTTCACCGCCAAAGTTAACACTTGATGCTTTACATGTTTTCCCTTTTGCAATATTACCTGCACTTGTAGCAATTACTGATGTAGTGGTTGTAGTAGTTGTAGTGGTTACGGCAGTAGTAGTTGTAGCAATTTTACCAAATACCTCTACTTCAGCAAGGCTAAGTGTCTTAATGCCACCTTGTATCCATATTCTTATATAACGGCACCTTTTGTTACCATCAAGCACCATAGACGACTGCCCTGCCGAATTAAACAAATAGGAACTTGTGCCTTTATACTGAAAATTTGCGGCAGTACTGCATGAACTTATAGATTGCTCAGAAGCCATTACATAAAAACCCTGCAACCTGTTCCAGCAGCAATCGTCTGTACGGTTCCATATTTTTACAGACGTAACGTCGTATACTGCACCAAGGTCTATTTCCCACCATGGGTCTTTTTCATCTTTAGTATGGGTACATGAATTTGCAGTATAAAGTCCATTAGTATTACCGTCGCATGCACGCGAAGCCTCACCGCCAAAGTTTACACTAGAAGCCCTGCATACTTTCCCTTTGGCAATATTACCTGCACTTGTAGCAACCACAGCGGTGCTTGCAGCTGCCGGTGCTACAGTTGCCGGCTTAACTTCTTTTCCATTTACAGCTATCCTTATGTTATGTACCGTATTTTTATCGGCACAATCGTCAAACTGAACAATAACAACCCTGTTTTCACCAGGTGCTATTTTATCTTTCAGGTTAACAGCGGCAACTTTGTCCTTGCCTTGAGAATAAATAAGGTCTGCCTTGGGTTCAAAAGTTCCTTTAGGGAATTTAGAATTAAAAAAGTATATCCTTGCCCCGTCATCAGCTTTATCATAAGATACCTTAAATTCGCTAATGCTCATGTTTGCAGGAATGTTTACTACAGTCTCAAAATAAGTAAAGTCGAGTTGTTGCAAACATTTTAATGTAGAGGCCTTGCTTAGGAAAACATTACCGGCGGCATCCTTAGGTGCATCTCTCCAGCCTTTATCATTTGTAGCCGGAATGTCCATTTTTTCATATGCCCTCGGGTCGCCATTCATGTTGTTTTTAAAGGTTACAATACCTTCATTACCATCGTGAATACGCCACGGCGATATTGTTTGGGCCTGTACCAAACTTCCTGTAAAAGCCATCAGGCCAATAAAAAACAAAGATTTTAAAGTTTTTTTCATTGGTTGTATGTTGAATTATGCCTACTCTTTTAATTGCATTTTCGGCTGCCTGCTTAAAGAGCGACAAACCTAACAACATATAAATATTTGTTAAATTATTTGGGATAGAATGAAGTTTTTTGGGACAAATAATTTTAGTAGACCTTTTGATGATATAAAGTTACGATAACATCAAAAACAATATAACTTACAACCGCGATAGGTAAATCAAAGGAATATAGGTTTTAGCAGGAAACAGCTGTAGCAAAGGGCTTTAATATACAGAAATGCATATGCACCTAAGTTTAATACATCTCGTATATACAAGAATTTCTAAATAATAAACAATTATCAACTTACTCTTATAAATTACAGGAATAAAAAATCTAATGAGGCGTTTCATCGAAATTTATAAATGCTTAGATAACTATACCCGTTGTGCATTTTGTTTCTCTAAATCAAAATGCACAACGGATATATTAAAATTACTGACTTAAAGTAATTTCCAGTATTGGTACATTTAGTAGATGAAAATCACTATTTTTTTGAAACTACCGTTAAAATTCAAAAGTAAGTTATTCTGAAAAGAAACCGCATATAATTAATATTTTAAACAAAACAACGGACCATAATGCTATAAAAAAGAGCCGCCCCCTCCGGGACGGCTCAACCAAACTCTGATTTATCATGCTAAGTAAATTATAAACACACCCTTAGCTCACCGGGCGAATCCATTTACTATTAACAACCAGATATTATTGTTAACTTTTAACGATAAAATTCTCTAAAGTCTTGCACTCTGCATCAGCAGACGTTAATTAGCTGCCTTCGCTTTCCTTAAATATTTATCCATTAGCCATTGCCTAACAGGTATATCGTAAAGCTTTAGTGAAGCGTATGCCACCAGAATAGTCAGCACAAACACACCGGCACCTACCGGCCAGGCTTTCTCTAATGGCACTTTATTATTATCTACCCAGCTGTAAAAAGTATAAACAATAGGATAATGCGTAATGTAGATGGGGTACGATATGTCACCGAAAAAGTTGCAAAGGCGCTTAACCTTAGCCCCGCTTACAACCCCGCAGGCGCCTATGTATACTATAGCAGGAAATATAAATATGATTACCATAGAATCATAAATGCCGTTTGCCCAAAGGCTTCCAGAATCTCCAACCCTTGGAAACGCAAGAGTGATAAAAATCAGCACACTGCTGTACAGGAATGCATTTTTTATGTCCTTCTGCTTAAATAACCTGCGTAGTAACATACCGGCCAGGAAAGGATACGCTAAACGGGTAAAGCCTATACGTAATTGCACCGCATCCACTGACCAGCCGCCTATTACATCTCCGCCGGGGCTTGTTACTGCATAATGGATTAACACTATCCCAGCGATTACCACCAGTAGAGACAGGACGGTATTCGAGGCTTTTTTAAGGAACAGCGCATAGAAAATGTTGGCAATATATTCGAAAAAAAGCGACCATGCCGGGCCGTTAAGCGGATGCATCTCTGCCCAGCCCCTGATGTCCAAACCTGTTGTTACAGGGATTAGCGTACAGCCTATAACGGTTACCAATACCAGTTTCCAAACTGGTGTCCCTTCAATAGCCGGAAACATGGACGATGCCTGCAAGTAAAAGCAGATGGCTCCCAGCAGCATCCCTACAATAATCATGGGGTGCAGCCTTATAAGCCTTCGTTTAAAAAAGTCTTTAAGGCTCATCTTGCCCCAGCGGTCGTCATAGGCATGGGCTATGACAAAGCCCGACAAAAGGAAGAAAAAGTCTACGGCAAGGTAACCGTGGTTAATGATTTGCTTACTGTGGTCGCCCCCCGAAAAAATCTCGAAGATGTGGAATACCACTACAATCAGGGCAGCTACTCCCCGAAGTCCGTCAAGTATAGGATAGTGTTTTTTACTGTCAGGAAATACGGTCTCCTGCACCGGACTAATATTACCCATTTCTGTTTGTTTGGTTATAGCGTTATTTTATTTAAGGGTAAATTTCACCTGCCCCTTAATATCCTGGGATGAAGCACCTACTATGGCCTGGAAATCGCCCGGCTCGGCTACCCATTCGTGCTTTTTGTCATCAAAATAGCTCAGGTCTTCTTTATCTAAAGTAAGGGTAATGGTTTTCTCCTCACCTGCTTTAAGGTATACTTTTTCAAAGCCTTTCAATTCTTTTACCGGTCTTGGCAATGACGATTTAAGGTCGGCCACGTACAACTGTACTACCTCAGCACCATCGCGCTTTCCTGTATTTTTTACGGTAACAGTAACGGTAAGCGTATCATCTTTACCCATAACGGCTTTATCGGCCTTAATGTTGCTGTACTTAAATGTAGTGTAGCTTAACCCGTGCCCAAACGGGAACAACGGTTTTATGTTTTGCTTTTCAGCCCACCTGTATCCTACAAAAATGCTTTCTTTATAGGTAACTTCATCGCCACCCGGAAACGCATTATAAGCATTAGCCGCGTTGTCCTTTATTGAAACAGGGAACGTAAATGTAAGCTTGCCCGATGGGTTTACATCGCCAAACAATACCGCAGCAAGTGCATTGCCAGCCTCAGTCCCTAAAAACCATCCCTGTACTATAGCCGGAACTTCTTTTACCCACGGCATGGCCACAGCATTACCCGATATGTTTACAAACACAAGGCTCTTATTCACTTTTGCCAAAGCACTGATCAGGTCGTTCTGGTTATACGGCAGCTCCAGTTCTTTACGGTCATACCCTTCACAGTCCTGGTAATCGCTCTTGTTAAGCCCGCCCACAAACAGTACCAGGTCGGCATCTTTTGCAGCTTTAAGCGCTTCCGCCTTAAGTTCAGCGGCACTGCGGGTTTCTTTCAGGTTTTGCCCGGAAACAACCCCGTTATAATCACCGGCTGCATCGCCTACATAGCCACGCACATATACTACCTCAGCGTCCTTGCCGGCTCTTTTCTTTATTCCGTCTAGCGGCGATACTTCATATTTTGCTTTCAATGACGAACTGCCTCCGCCTACGGTCATCATCTTGATGGCATTTTCGCCAATAACCACTATTTTCTTATGCTTTGCCGTATTTACAGGCAGCAATGCATTTTGGTTCTTAAGCAGTACAATACCCTCCTCGCCTATGCTGCGTGCGGCAAGTGCATGTTCCTCCGTACCGAAAGAGCCAAATGGCCTGTTGCGGTTCATGGTAGTCCTGAATGACAGGCGCAGTATGTTTCGTACCTTTTCATCCAGCTCCTTTGTACCTACCTCACCCGATTTAATCAGCTCAAGGTACGGCTGCGCCAGGTAATAGTTGTCGTAAGCATTTTTTCTTCCTGCCGAAAGCCCGTCTGTCCAGGTACCAAATTCCATATCAAGGCCGTTAAAAATAGCTTCTTTGGTATTGTGGGTACCACCCCAGTCGGCTATTACCACACCATTAAAATCCCATTCCTTACGAAGGATATCCTGTAACAGCACCTTGTTATGGCAGGCATGCTGTCCGTTATACTTATTATAAGCCCCCATTATGGCCCAGGCGTTACCTTTTTGTACGGCTGCCTTAAACGCCGGAAGGTATATTTCATACAATGCCCTGTCGTCTACAATAACATTGATGGCACCCCTGTTGGTTTCCTGGTTGTTAAGCGCATAGTGCTTCACGCAGGCCGCCACACCGTTTACCTGTACCCCCTGTATGTAAGGCACTACCATTTCACCGGCAAGGAACGGGTCTTCGCCCATGTATTCAAAGTTCCTTCCGTTTAGCGGCGTGCGGTAAATATTAACACCGGGGCCCAGCACCACATTTTTGTTACGGTAACGGGCTTCTTCTCCAAGGCTTTTACCATAAAGCCTGGCCAGGTCCCTGTTCCACGTAGCCGAAAGCGCAGTAAGCGCCGGGAACGCTATACACGAATCGTTAGTCCAGTTGGCCTGGTCCCATTCGTCCCACAATGTTTCCGGGCGGATACCATGCGGGCCGTCGGTCATCCAGTTTTCAGGAATGCCAAGGCGCGGCACACCCGGCGAACTGAATTTTGACTGCGCATGGATCATTGCTATCTTTTCTTCGGTGGTAAGCCTTTTCAGCGCATCTTCTATACGCTGTTCCATCGGTTTTGTGTCGTCAAGATAAACAGGTATTGCCTGCTGTGCCTTTGCCTGGAATGCCAGGAGCAATATAGCTACGACTGCTATTTTACGTATCATAGTTTATTTTATGTTTGAGATATTGGTTATTCTTATTTCAGGTTAAATGAAGCCGTTTTTACCGTATTGCTGTCTGTGCCTATCATAACTTCAAAAGCACCCGGCTCGCTTACATGCTGTAGCTCGGCATTGTAAAACTTAAGCAACTCCTCATTAATGGTAAAGGTAACAACTTTAGATTCGCCCGGCTTTAATGTTATCTTCTCAAAGCCTTTTAACTCCTTCACCGGCCTTGATATACTGGCTACAACGTCTCTTATGTACAATTGCACCACCTCGGCACCTTCCTTTGAACCTGTGTTTTTTACCGTAACACTTGCAGTAATTGTATCCGTTGCCGGCATTTCCTTAGCGCTCAGGTTAATGTCGCTATATTCAAATGTGGTGTAGCTTAAGCCATAGCCAAACGGGTAAAGCGGTGCATTTTTCTCGTCCATGTAATTGCTCCTGAACTTTTCAAAGCTTTTGTCCGATGCCGGCCTTCCCGTCTTCAGGTGGTTGTAATACAATGGTATCTGCGCTACATTCCTCGGGAAAGTGGAAACAAGCTTACCGCCTGGGTTAACAGTACCAAAAAGCACATCGCCTATAGCCTGGGCTGCTTCGGTACCGCCAAACCACACATTAAGTATGGCCGGTACGTTTTCCTGTTCCCAAACCAGTGTCATAGGGCGCCCTGCAAACAATACAAGCACCACAGGTTTGCCGGTAGCAACAAGCTTCGCCAACAGCCTTTTCTGCACCGCAGGGATACCGATATCGGTACGGCTGCTGGATTCACCACTCATTTCAGAAGCTTCTCCCATGGCAGTAACAATTATATCTGCCTTGGCGGCAACAGCCAGGGCCTCAGCCGTCATTTCTTCCTCAGTCCTGTTATCCCACGTTATCTCCCTGCCAAACATGGTGGCATCTTTCTGCATGGCCGGGTTGTCTATCAGGTTAGTACCCGCAGCATACAGTATGTTGGCATTTTTGCCCGCAACATCCTTCAGGCCTTCTATAAGGCTCAACGGCTTGTCCAGTTTGGCGGCCACGCTCCAGGTACCCACCATATTCGATTTGCTGTTACCCAGCGGGCCTATCACGGCAATGGTTTTCGATTTGCTAAGCGGCAGTATGTTGCCTTCATTTTTAAGCAGCACAAAACTTTCAGCCGCTGTTTTGCGTGCCACAGCCCTGTGCTCTTTTGTGTAGATTTCTTTTTTAGCCCTTTTGCTGTTGCAAAATTTATACGGGTCTTTGAATAACCCCAGCTTGTATTTTGCCTCAAGCACACGGCGGCATGCACGGTCTATTTCCTCTACCGAAGCCTTGCCTTCCTTAACCGATTCTGCCAATGTAGTAAGGTACCCTTCAGCCACCATATCCATATCCAGCCCGGCGTGCAGTGCCAGTTGCGAAGCCTGTTTCAGGTCGCCAAGGCCATGGCTCGGGATTTCCCCTATACCACCGTAGTCTGCCACAGTAAAGCCTTTAAAATCCCACTGGTTACGCAGTACTTCAGTCAGCAGCCAGCGGTTGGCATGCGCAGGTATCATATCCACCACATTAAACGAAGCCATGACACTCCCCACACCCTGCTCTACTGCTGCCTTATACGGATAAAAATAATCATTGTACATGCGTACATGGCTCATGTCTGCGGTATTGTAATCCCTGCCTGCCTCAACGGCACCATACAGGGCAAAGTGTTTTACGCAAGCCAGTATATTGTAGTTTTCAGAAAACGTATTGTCTTTTCCCTGATAGCCCCTAACCATAGCCTTGGCGATTTTTCCGCCCAGAAACGGGTCTTCGCCGCTGCCTTCAGATACGCGGCCCCACCTTGGGTCGCGGGCTATATCTACCATAGGGCTGAACGTCCAGTTGATACCATCAGCACTTGCCTCCGTAGCTGCAATGGCAGCCGATTTTTCTATGGCATCCATATCCCAGCTGCACGCAAGCCCCAGGGGTATTGGGAATACGGTTTCATAACCGTGTATAACGTCCATCCCGAAAAGCATCGGGATTTTCATACGGCTTTCCTCTACGGCGATTTTTTGTATGTCCCTTATTTTATCGGCACCCTTAATGTTGAACATTCCGCCCACCTGCCCTTTGCGGATTTTAGCAGCAATATTGCTGTTACTACCAAGGCCGGTAATAATGTCCCCCTCACTCGGAAGGTTCAGCTGGCCTATTTTTTCCTCAAGGGTCATCTTCGCCATCAGCCCGTTGATGAACTTATCCATCTCCGGATCCTGTTGCTGGGCTTTGGCACTAACGACTGCTAAAACAGCAAGTGCCACTGTCACGATTTTTTTCATTGCGTATCTGGTTTTTCTCCAGCCTTATCCCGGCCGGTATTGACAGCAACAAAACTAAAACGATATAGTGAAGTATTTTAGTAGTGGAATTTAGAATGTAGACGCTTAAAATAAATAAACCATTGTTTTACAGACAGATAAAACAAAAAACCAATAAAAAATAGTAGCCCGTAAAACAGCCCCTGAAACAAAATGGGTAGTAAAAAACACATCAATCACCCATACATCATTACTACAACGGATGTTTTAAAACCCTTGTTAAAGCTGGAAAACGGCTTAACCAATCCCTTTTACCTGCTGTTCAAAAACCTCCCGTGGCACTGCTGCCTTGTTCCTTATTTTAGTCCGGTAATTGTATATTGTGCTTACCGAGTAACGCAGGAAGGATGCTATTTTAACCCCGTCGCTAATACCCAGCCTTTCCAGGGCAAATATGCGCAACTCGGTATTTAGTATCTCACCGTCCTTTAGTTCTATCTGCTCTCCGGGCAATAAAAGGGCGTTAAGCTCCTTTACAAAATCCGGATAAAGGTTTATGAATATGATGTCGAACCTGCGGTACAGATCGTTAAGTTCTTCATCAATAACCCCACTCGATTTTAGTATATCAGACAGTTCATCGAACTGCTTGCTCATCGCTTTTTTATTGAGTTTTTTCCGGTAATCGTCCAGCTTATCTATGTAGGACGAACAGATGTCAAAAAACTGCGCTATGTACTCTTCCTTAATACGGTTCGATTCGTGCAGCTGCTTATTAAAATCCTTCAGCTGCTCATTAACGTTATGCAGCTCCCCGTTAAGCTCCCGGAGCTTTTCCCCGGAAACGGTGAGTTCCTCCTTGATTTTAGAAACCCTTCGCATCTGGCGGTAAACATAGATTATTGCTGCTGCCAGGAACAACACAAGGATACTGATAAGATAAAGATATCGTTCCAGCTGCTGGCGGGCCTGTGCTTCTTTTTCCTGATAGGATGCATTGATAATGGAATTGAACTCAGACATCATCAGCGTCCTGAATTTTACATTGCAAAACACAGCATCGGCCAACGCAGATTGTGCATACTTATATGCCAAATCTATTTTTCCGTCGTAGTAATAAAAGATGGCAAGATTTTGAATGGCACCATGGTCTTTAATAGCATTTTCAATATCGGTAGTAGCAGCAAGGCTGTAATAATTAAGGCCGTCCTCTCGCTTTTTCTCAACCATGCTTATATCGCCCAAAAGGTATACGTACATGGCATAATCTGCATCCCTTTTGGTACTTTTCTTTGCCATATCACTCAGCAGTTCCCTGGCCCTGGTATACTCTTTCTTATACATGAGTTTCTGGGCAAGGTTTATCTTGTACTTAGGAGCGTTTGGATTAAGCACCGCAAGCAGCGAATCCCTGTACACTTCTATCTGACGGCTGTAATATTCGCTCGGGGTATTTGTAGTGTAGTGTTCATAAAACTGGCTGTAAAACTCATAGTAAAGCGCCTTGATGTCATTGGGCAACTGTTTTGATTGTATACCACTAAGCAATGCCTGTGCCTCAAGGTAACTCCCTTTTGAGGAATACAGGTTTGCCAGCTGGATTTTCGCACGGTCTGCGAAATAAGAATTGCCCGAAGCTTCCGCTACTGTAATATTCCGTTTTACGTAATAAAGCGCCGTATCTATTTTAAACTTCCTGTACTCTTCGTATAGTTTCTGGTTAATGCTGTATTCCTCATCGGTTCCTTTTACCTGTTTCAGTTTAGAGGTATAGGAAGCAATGCGGTCCATCTTGGCTTTTACATACGTATCCTTTTCAAGCAATGCCTTATCAAGCCGTGACCTGGCAGATTCCAGGTCCTGCCCCATCAGGGAACTGCTCAAAACAAGGAAAAAAACAGCGATAAAAAACTTGTGCCTCACGTTTGGTTATGCATTTCTAAACATGCAAATATATACTAATAAGCATTTTTTTGCTTTACTTTTTTTAGTAACACTGTACCAACCTAAAATAAGCTGAGATAGCGGGCTTAAGAATCCAAACAAATAATCCGAAGGAATTTTCCTTCGGATTATCAGTAGGTCTACCTAAACAAATATCAAATTGTTGAGGAAGATGCGGAAAAATTATATTTATTAAGATTACTCAATTTACCCAATACCCCCCTTCTATGCCTGCTTTTTACTTTCTCCGTGAGAATAAGCATTATACTTTTCTGCCAAAAACTCTGATACAGCTTTCGGGCTTCTTACTAACAATGCCTCCAGCTGGTTGCTTTCGCCTTCTAACTCGCCCTGCGCCACCGCTGCCGCAAAACCGGCAAGCATCAAAACCATTTTTCTCGGTATATTTTCCGTAGCCGCATTATCAATATAGCGGTCATAGTTGGCATTTATATAGCCTACACTGTGCCCCGTAATCTGTGTAAGCAACAAGGCTATTTCTGCAAACGTTACATTGTTTGCACAAAGGTCGTACGTCTTGTTTTTATGGCTGTTAGACACCAATATATTAGCCGTAGCTTCTGCAAGGTCGCCCCTAAGGGTAAATGCCACACTGCCATTTCCCGCAGGCAGGAAAATTCCATCATCAAGAACCCTGTTGCCAAGGAAAACAGGAAGTAAATCCATATAAAGCCCATTGCGTAGTATGGTATACTCCATACCGCTTTTTTTAATCGCATTTTCAGTATCCAGGTGCGAATTCACAATAGATTTAATTGGCGAGTCGGCACGGTCAGTTTTATGCAGCTGGCTGGTGTATATAATATGCTTTACCCCTGCCCTTTTGGCCGCCTTTACTACCTGCTTATGCTGTGCACTCCGGTTAATGGTTTTGGTACTGGAAACAAAAAGCAGTTTATCTATCCCGGCAAAAGCCCAAAGCAGTGAGTCATAATCATCATAATCTCCATAAATAATGTTTATGCCGAGTTTTTCAAGGTATCCTATTTTTGCAGCGTCCCTTGCCATGGCATACAGCAGGTGGGGCTTTATACCCAGTTTTACTAAAGTTTCAATTACTACCTTGCCATATTCTCCAGTTGCTCCTGTAATTAATATTTTCTCCATAGTTCTTCAAAATAAATGTGCTGTTAAAAAAAATGCCGGCATACGAAAACGCAGGCCGGCACCTAAACAAAACAAAGTACTTAACCCAAATTATTGTATTGTATAGTCTCTCTTATCTACTTCTGCAAGCCTGAAATAGCCGAAGGCAAAGTTGTTAAACTCGGTTTGGTTTACAATATTACCACGCACCGCCGATGGTGTTGTTGGCCAGGGGCCGGCATCGGCTCCGGAGGCTATAATCAGCTTATGCATATAATCGTAGTACTGCTTAGATATGCCATATAAACTTATATTTACAACATCTCCCGGTTTTAAATCTTCGTGCGAATAGAATTCGGGCACTATATTACCCTGGCTGTTTTCGTCATCCTCAACTTCATACAGTGGATATGCCACCGCCGGTGACGTTACACCAAAGAGATAGTAGTTTGTAACTGCCGGATCGTCCTGGTAATAATAGGTAATTTCTATTTCATCGCCGCCCATACCGCCTTCATCGTCCTGTTCTATGTTTTCCATAATATCAGGTGCCGCAGTAAGGGTTTCGGTAGCAGTGTAAGTTTCGCCGTTCAGCAATATTGTCATTTGGTAGGTTTCACCTATTGCCGGTTCAAAATTGGTGCAGATGTATTCACCGGTACCTGTAGTTTCGGTAAAAGTAAATACCGTCCCCGTAGAATTAGTAACTGTAATATCAGCTCCTGATACTGTAGGGAATGTAGGGCTGTAATAACCCGTAGTTGTAGAAAGCACAATCTTTTGCTCGTTACCAGGGGTACCTTTAACCCAGTTTATAGAGGCGTCTATAACCAGCCGTGGTGCTGCCGTATCAAGGTCTACATCAATAACATCTTCGCAGGAAATGATTGAAAACCCTATTATCATCATTATTATTTTCTTATATATATTCATCTTATAATGCTTTTAGTTTAAACTGTATCTCCTTAGAATTTAAAGTTGTAGGTTACACTCGGCATAACCCCGAATATAGACAGCCTTTTTGCTTCGCTGGCACCGGTATCCTGGTTTTGCCCAAAGGTGTATGATGCAGCGTTGTTCCTTGCATACGCGTTGTAAACACTGAATACCCACTCACCCTGCCAGCCTTTGGTTTTATCGGGTTTTGGCACATAAGTAGCCGAAAGGTCCAGGTGGTGGTATGCCGAAAGGTTATCGGCATTCCTTGTACCATAGTTGGCCACCGTTATGCCGTGGTACTGGTATTTGCCGTCAGGGAATGTAGCAGCCTTACCGGTCTGGAAAGTGAATATCGCCCCGAAAGACCATTTTTTTGTGAACTGGTATGCACCTGTAAGCGAAAGGTTATGGGTTTTGTCGTAATTAGCACGGTACCAGTCGCCATTATTAATGCCGGGACCACCTGCTGTTCCGCCCGGTGTACGCTGTTCCGCCCTCGATAAGGTGTAAGACAGCCAGCCGGTAAGTTTGCCTGTATTCTTTTTAAGCATAACTTCTAAACCATACGCACGGCCTTCCCCATTTAGCATTACCCGTTCAATGGCCCTGTTTGCAATAAGGTCGGCTCCGTCAATGTAGTCAGACTTATTTTTGATTTTTTTATAAAACACTTCTGTTTCCAGTGAGTACTTATCGTTACTGAAGTTCCTGAAATAACCTGCCGCTACCTGGTCTAATATCTGCGGTTTCAGGTACTGGTCGCTCGGTGCCCATATATCAAGCGGTGTAGCCGATGCCGTATTAGAAATAAGGTGTATGTATTGGCTCATACGGTTATAACTTGCCTTAATCGACTGGTCATCATCCAGGGCATAAGACACCCCTAACCTCGGCTCAAGGTTGTCAAAGTTTGCTATTTTTTCGTTATCCTTATATTGCTTTGTACCTGTAGGTTCTGCTTCCTCATATATTTGATACTGCTCGTTAAACACCACCGGGCGGTTATCTGCATAGGTATTCCTTAGCTCTTTACCCAGCCTTAAAAAGTTACTGTAGCGCAGGCCATAGGTCATAGACAGCTTATCGGTAAGCTTATGTTCTGCGCTTATGTAGGCAGCGTTCTCCCAGGCATATTTTCTCTCCAGCTGTTCGGGGTTTACGCTTGATGTGTTGCCAAACGGTGTAATAGTCCCCGGGTTAAAGTTGTAATAAATAGAGTTGATACCGTAATTAAGCACAAAATCGTTAGATACATAGTGCTTAAAATCGTACTTAAAGTTGTAGTTCTTTATTTCGGTAATACCGTTTAGCCCGGCAAACTTAATCCTTATAGCATAGTCATAATCGCTGTAAATGGCCGATGCGTTTGAGAAAAGCTTGTCTGAAAAAATATGGTTCCACCTTACGTTAACAAAGGTATTCCCGTAGTCGTTTATAAGGGCATCGTTAAAGTTCATGTAATCATAACCGTAGTAGCCCGATACAAAAAGGTTGTTATTTTCATTAAGCTTATAATTAAGCTTGGCATTAAGGTCATAGAAATAAACCGAGTTAGGCTCATCGGCCAGTTTAAGGAAAAGATGCATGTACGAGCCCCTGCCTGCCACCACAAAAGAACTTTTTTCTTTTACAATAGGGCCTTCAACCAAAAGACGGCTCGAAATAAGCCCAATACCCCCTGTGGCATGGTATTCTTTATTATTCCCTTCTTTCTGGTAAATATCCAGTACTGATGATATCCTGCCCCCAAAATTGGCCGGGATGCCTCCCTTATATAGCTTAAGGTCTTTAATAACATCTGAATTAAAAACAGAGAAAAACCCAAAAAGGTGCGAAGTGTTGTACACTACCGCCTCATCCAGCAACACAAGGTTACCGTCTACAGAGCCGCCCCTTACGTTAAAGCCCGAAGCCCCCTCCTGCGCGCTGGTAACACCCGGCAGCTGTAATATTGATTTCAGGACGTCAACCTCACCCAAAACAGCCGGCATTTTCTTAATAGTAGCTATAGAAAGCTTGTGTACGCTCATTTCAGGCTTGCGGATATTTGCCTTATTAGAGTTAGATGTAATAACAACTTCCTGTAACTGCTGGCTGCTTTCTGCCATGGCAAAATCCTTCTTTGTATTGCCCTGCAGCGAAATTTGTTCCTGCACATCGGCAAATCCCATGTAGCTTATCATAACAGTGTAGGTCCCTTTAGGAAGCGTAACCGAATAAAAGCCATAAGAGTTTGTGGTAATTGACACATTGGCTTCAGGAATGTAAATGCTTACACCTATCAGTGTCTCATTGTTAGACTTGTCTGCAATGGTACCGCTAAGTGTGGCTTTTTCCTGGGCCAAGGCGCTGAAGGCCGTACTAATGACCAACAGCAATACATAAAAGATTTTCTTCTCCATTTTTAAGTATTTGAATTAGTAATTAAATCCGGAGCTAAACTATGTTTTTACAAAACCCTTATTTTAGATAATATACCAAACAGAGTATTTACTATATTAAAATGAGAATTACCACTACTAAATATATTTGGGCTGCCGGTAAATTATATTCAGTACTTTTAAGTGTTTAAACCGGTAAAATGTGCAGCATTGTATAATGTACACTAAGCAGCTTATTTGGTATATGCTATTTTATATTTGGTATAATATAAAATTACCCGCCTGCTTTTTAAAATACATTTGTGTACTATACTTTACAGATCATGAGCGAAACTTTACACACAAAAAAAATAGAAACCAACTGGATGCTTTTGGTTATCATTTCAAAGAAATACAGGCTTTACCGCCATTTAATACTTATAGTGTTTAGTATAGTAGTACTGTACTATAGCCCACCGGAGTATGTAGAGCCTTATGAAACCTACAGCAGGGCAGTTACCTTTTTCCAGATATTGTTTTTGGTGTACAGCAATATGTACTTTTTTGTACCCAGGTTCCTGTTTAAGAAAAGATACCTTAGTTATGGCCTGGCAATACTGGCCAGCATAATAGTTTCGGGCATTATTCACCGCACGGCCTCTTATTTTTTAAGGCACAATTTACTGCCTTATGAAGAGGACAGCCTTAACTTCCTTACCTTTTCATTTTCCATATTAGTGCTTACCGTGGCCTCTGCCTCAGTTAAGCTATTTCAGCAATGGATACATGATGCCCAGCTAATACACGACCTGGAGCAGGCAAAAACCAATGCAGAACTGGAACAATTGAAAAACCAGATTAACCCGCATTTTTTATTCAATATGCTTAATAATGCCAATGTATTGACTAAAAAAGACCCTGATAAAGCATCTGAGGTATTGGTAAAACTGAGCGACCTGCTGCGTTACCAGCTTTACGACAGCAGCAGGCAGAAAGTACTGCTTACCTCAGACATCCATTTCCTGGAAGATTTCTTAAATTTGGAAAAAGTAAGGCGCGACAATTTCCATTTCATGATATCTAAGGAAGGTAACCTCAGCGGTGTTCAAATCCCTCCTTTGCTTTTTATTACATTTGTAGAAAATGCCGTTAAACATAATAACGATGCTTCAAGGCAATCTTATGTACACCTTTACTTTGACGTAATAGATAATGAGCTGTATTTTAAATGTGTAAATTCTAAACCTACTGTAAAAGCTGTAAAAAAAGCCGGAGGGCTGGGGCTGGCCAATATAAAACGCAGGCTGGAACTTCTTTTCCCGTTATCGCACATGCTGAAGATTGAAGATGAACAGGAAACGTACACCGTTACCCTAATTATAAAAATATAACTTAATGACCTGTATTATTGTAGATGATGAGCCGCTGGCAAGGGAAGCCATACAAATGCTGGTTGAACAATTCAGCCAGCTTGAACTTATAGGTACTTTTAACGGCCCTGAGGCTGCCGGGAACTTCCTGGCAGGCAATAAAACAGATTTAATATTCCTGGATATACAAATGCCGGGCGTAAACGGTATTGAATTTGCCCGCACCATACCCAAAGAAACACTGGTTATATTTACCACTGCTTTTTCTGAGTTTGCTACAGACAGCTATGAGGTAGATGCTGTAGACTACCTGATTAAGCCTGTAAAAGCCGAACGTTTTATAAAAGCCGTAGAAAAAGCAAATGTTTACCTGAAGCTGCTTAAAGCAGATTATAGCCAGAATAACATTGAAAACGTAACCGAAGACTACTTTTTTGTAAAGGCAGACCGCAAGATGTTTAAGGTGTATTTTAAGAACATCCTCTATGTAGAAGGACTTAAGGATTATGTGGTAATGCATACCGAAGGCCAAAAAGTAATAACCGGTATGAATATAAAAACCATTTTTGACCAGTTACCGAAAAGCATGTTTGTAAGGGTAAGCAAATCGTATATAATAAACATCAACCATATAGATTCTGTAGATAACAATACTGTGTATATAGGCCGTGCCGAAATCCCTATAGGTAATGTATACCGTGATTTCTTTTTTGATGAATATGTAACCAAAAAGCTCCTTAGCAAGTAAAGGTTGTGCTGTATATTATTGCTTTAGCCTTACCTGTAAAAAAACAGGTATTTTTTTCGTATTATTTGGTATACCAAAAACTCCATTTGGTATAAATATAAAAAAACGCTTTACTGCCCTGCCTACTTTAGCCCTGTATAACAAACTGCTGTTGCAGAAGTTTATAACTAAAGTGCTATGGGCAAACGAACTGTTTTACTGCTACTGTTAGGGTTTTCTTTTAAAGCCCCCGCACAGGAAATATATACCTTAAAAAAATGCATTGATTACGGCTTAAAAAACAACCGTAACAATGCCATTTATGCCAATGAAAAACGTATTGCCGATGCCAAAGCCCGCGAGGTTCTTTCAGATTACCTTCCACGGGTAAGCATCAGTGCAGCTTTTGATAATAACCTGCGGCTTCAGCAGAGTATTATCCCGGCAGGAGTTTTCGGGCCAGACGAAATCAGGGGTTCACTTTCGCAGCGGTACGCCACAGATGCTGTAGTGCAGGCAGAACAGGTTATTTATAACCAGTCACTACTCACAGGCATAAGGGCGAGCAAATACCTGAAACAACAGGCCACCCTTAATGCCGTACAAAACAGGGAAGCCATTATATACAATATAAGCATGGCTTACTTTCAGGTATTAGTGTACAGGCAACAACTGGAATTGCTGCAAACCAACAGTGATACCTATAAACAACAGATAGAAATATATACGTTACAGGCCGGTAAAGGCATTCTCCTGCAAAAAGACCTTGACAAAGTTGTGGTAGACTATAACAACATTGATTCTCAGATACGCATAGCGCAAAGTAACCTGGAGCTGGCTATGAACGAACTTAAATTTGAGATGGGGCATCCTATAGCAGATAATATATTACTGAATACTGCCACTCAATGGGAAATGCCTGCTGATGAAGACACAAGCACTACATTTTCTCCTCTGGAAAGGACGGGGTACAAACTTGAGGTAGTAAATGCAAAAATACTTGAAACCGAACATGCACGCATTAAAGCCGAGGGGCTGCCAGTGCTGTCAGCCTATTTCAGGTATGGTGCGGTAAGCTTCAGCGACCATTTTAAAGATGCCTATAACGAAAGTTTCCCCTACGCCACAGCAGGTATAAAACTTAGTATTCCCTTCCTGGACTTCTACAACAGGGATTCCCGCTACCGCCAGGCAAAACTAAAACATGCCAATGCCGAAGAAAACCTGAAACTGGCAGAAAGCAGGTACACGGCAGACTATGAAAACGCCCGAACCAAGTTAGTACAGGCCCGTACCAATGTAGCTATTGGCAAACGGAATATAGAACTTGCCGGGCAGGTACTAAAAGTTACCAGCCTGCAACTGCAAAAAGGTACCACAAACCTTACCGACTGGCTTAATACGCAATATGCGTTAAAAGAAGCGCAGAACACATACCTCGGTTCGCTATATCTTTTTTACCAGGCGGGCATAGACCTGGAAAAGGCAAAAGGTACTTTACAAACGTTTTATAATTCATTGTAACATGAAGAACAAAACCCTATTACTAATCGGCCTGTGTGCTGTTGCCGGGCTTATTGCCTTTAAGCTTGTGGCTAATAAGCAGAAGATAGAAGAGAAAGAAAAACCCACAGATACCGCTAACCTGAGGATTCCTGTAACTACGGCAACGGTTTCAGAAAAAGTACAGGAAATAAAACTGGCAAAAACAGGAAGGTTTACACCATACAGCGAAGCCACAGTGGTAGCTACAGGTAATGCAAATGTAAAACGGCTTTTCTTTTCACTTGGAGATAAAATAAAAAAAGGACAGGTACTTGCTGTACTTGATACACGCCTGTTGGAACTGGAATTGCAGAAATCAGAATCTACCGTATTAAAGCTAAAAAATGACCTGAAAACCTATACCGAATTGTTTGAAGGCAATGCCGCTACCCGCGAAAAAGTTGACGAAATCAGGCAAAGCTATAGTGATGCCATGAACCTGTCGGGCCAACTTAAAAGGCAAATTGCCGATGCTTCCATTAAAGCACCTGTGGGGGGGATCATTGAAACAAAAAAGGTTGAGGAAGGTGTTTTTGTTGCTGCCGGTACCGAAATAGCCACTATAGTAAACCTCGAAAAAATAAAAGTAAGCATTAACCTTACCGAACAGGAAGTATACCAGGTAAACTTAAACCAAAAGGTTACACTTACTACAGATGTGTACCCCGGCATAAAATTTACAGGCAACATCACTTTTATCAGCCCACGTGCCAATGAAGCAAATAATTATACTGTAGAGGTAACTGCGGCCAATAACACCACTACTCCCCTTAAGGCCGGCACATTTGTTACCGTGGGCTTGTCTCATAAAACACTTGAAAAAATAGTACTTATCCCCCGGGCAGCGTTGTTACAAGGCATCCAGGATGCTTCGGTATATGCAGCAGAAAACGGCAGGGCACAGCTGATAAAAATTAAAACCGGCAGGACCTTCGGAGAGCAGATAGAGGTTACCGGTGGCCTTACAGCAGGAAGCCGTATTATTATATCGGGGCAAATTAACCTCCACAACGGCTCACCCATACAAATTATAAACAACTAAGCCATGTCACTTACCGCTATAGCCATAAAAAGACCGTTGTTACTATTGGTGGCATTTACCATACTGCTGTATTTTGGTATATGGTCTTACCTTAACCTTAACTACAACCTGCTCCCTGATTTTGCTATGCCCGAGGTTTCAGTCAGCGTACTGTACCCGGGTGCATCGGCGGCTGAAGTGGAAACCACGGTAACAAAAAAGCTTGAAGATGCCTTCTCTACCGTAGAAGGTCTTAAATCCATTACTTCGTCTTCAGAAGAAGGCGTATCGGGCATAAAACTCACTTTTAAAAGCACAACCGATATTAACCAGGCCGAACGCGATGTGCAGCGGAAAGCAGACCAGGTTATGGAAGACCTTCCCGAAAAAGCCGGGCACCCTGTTGTAAGCAAAATAAACATGCAGGAAGCCCCTGTAATAAGGGCTGCGGTAACAGCCGATATACCACCCCGCGAACTTTATAATCTTATTGACAAACAACTGCGCCCTGCATTACAGGTTATTGAGGGCGTGGGGAAAGTAGATATTATAGGCGGCGAAAAAAGGGAAATCAGGATTAATGTAAACCGGGAGAAACTTTTAGCCTACGGGCTGTCTATAGAGCAGGTTACGCAGGCTATTGCCAATGCGAACCTTTCTTATCCTGCCGGTAATGTGCAAACTACCGAAAGGCAATTTTCCATCAGGTATGATGTGTATGTAAAATCTCCTGAACAGATTCGGCAAATTATAATTTCACAAGACCCCGTAAACGGAGCCGTTTACCTTGAAGATGTAGCAGATGTGGCAGACGTGTCGGCAGATGCAGCCACCATAAACCACATAAATGGGGTACCATCGGTAGGCATCCAGATTATTAAGCAAACCGATGCGAATGCCGTAAAGGTAAGTGCATTGGTAAAGCAGGCTTTCACGAAACAGGAAATGCAACACAAGGCAACCAGCCTTAAATTCACCATTTCCTCAGACCAGAGCGAGTATACCCTGGATTCGGCAAACGCTGTAGTATACGACCTTATGCTCGCCGTACTGATTGTAGGCCTGGTAATGCTTGCTTTCCTGCACAGTGTAAGGAGTTCTCTTTTTGTACTGGTAGCATTGCCTGCATCTATCATCCCTACGTTTATTGCCGTATATCTGCTTGGCTTTTCGCTAAACCTAATGACACTTATGGCCCTGTCATTAGTAGTAGGTATCCTGGTAGACGACTCTATAGTGGTATTAGAAAACATTTACCGCCACATGGAAATGGGCTCCAATAAAAAAGATGCAGCACTCAGCGGCCGGAACGAAATAGGCTTCACTGCACTTTCCATAACACTGGTAGATGTAGTAGTGTTCCTTCCCCTGGCACTTAGCGGAGGTATGATAGGCGGTATATTACAGGAATTTTCGCTTGTAGTGGTATTCTCTACGCTTATGAGCCTGTTAGTTTCGTTTACCATAACACCGCTGCTGGCAAGCCGTTTCGGGAAATTAGAACACCTGAAAGATACTACACTGTGGGGCAAGGCTGGCCTTAGCTTTGAGAAATTTCTTTTCAATGTGAAAGAAAGTTACGGCAGATTGCTTGAGGTAGCGCTCCGCAGGAAGAGGTGGGTCCTGCTTATAACAATAGGGCTTATAGCCGCTACCATAGCATTAGTACCGGCTGGCTTTATAGGCGCCGATTTTATGCCGGCCACAGACCAGGGCAACCTTGTACTGAAACTGGAACTGGAACCTTCTGCCCCACTGTACAAAACCAACGTATATGTACAACAGGCAGAAAAAATAATTTTAGCCCAGCCCGAAGTGGTTACTGCTTTTGCAAATGTGGGGTTTGTAAGCGGTAGCGCTTCGGGTAGTGGGGCTAATGCCAACCTCGCCGAAATTACGCTGACACTGGTAGACCGAAATGAACGCTCTATGTCTTCGCAGGAATTTGGCACCTATATACAGCAAAAACTCACCCAGTCAATTGCCGGGGTACGGTTTTCCACAGCTTCTACTTCACCCACCGGCGAAGCGGACAGCGCTCCCATTGAAATTGCGATAAAGGGCTTGGATATGCAACAGGTAAGGACCGTTGCAGAAGCATACAAACAAGTAGTAGAAAAAGTACCGGGTACACAGTTTGTAAAACTATCTGTAAAAGACAGAAAGCCCGAAATAGCAATTACCCTGGACCGTGCCAGGATGGGCATGCTGGGCCTTGACGCTAAGATTGTGGGCGCAGTGCTCGAAAATTCATTCAACGGGAATGATGAAACTAAGTATAAAGAACAGGGAAATGAATACAACATAAAGGTACAGCTGGATAAATTTAACCGTGCTGATGTTACTGATGTAAAGAACCTGCCATTTGTAAACACCAAAGGCCAGGTTATATTACTGTGGCAGTTTGCCCACGTAAGCGAATCGTTAGGCGAAACAGCGCTACAGCGCATAGACCGCATGGGGGCAATCACAGTACAGTCTTACGTTGCCGGACGCTCTACAGGTACTATAAGCGATGAGATAAAAGCAGGGGCAAAAAGCATCAGCATACCCAATGGTATTACGGTAGATTACCTTGGCGAAACTGAGAACCAGGAAGATGCTTTTGGCAACCTCATCTTCGCGCTTGTTACCGCATTTGTATTGGTTTACTTTATCATGGTAGCGTTATACGAAAATGCCGTATATCCTTTTGTAGTACTGTTTTCTATACCTGTAGCCCTTATAGGAGCCTTACTTGCACTTGCACTTGCTATGGAGTCGCTTAATATTTTTACTATTATAGGTATGATAATGCTGCTGGGGCTGGTATCTAAAAACGCCATACTGATTGTAGACTTTACCAACAAACTAAAAGCCGAAGGGCACGGCGCTACCCGGGCACTGATAGAAGCCGGTAAGGAAAGACTGAGGCCCATATTAATGACCACCCTGTCCATGATATTCGGTATGCTCCCTATAGCAATGGCGGGCGGTGCATCTGCCGAAATGAAAAACGGTATGGCCTGGGTAATAATAGGAGGGCTTACAAGCTCTATGCTCCTAACACTTTTTGTAGTGCCGGCAATGTACCTGATTATTGACAATACCCTGAACCGCCTTGTAAAACGGAAGCCTGCCGCCAAAAACACACTTAATGATATACAAACCCATTCATAAGACAAAATGATTAATGCTGTAGCTGTTGATGACGAACCTTTAGCCCTCGAAGGCCTGAAAATGCTTTGCGAGCAAAGCGGTTATATACATCTCACAAAAACATTTACAAGCCCGAAAGAAGCCTTAAAGTACCTGCGGAAATTTCCTGCAGACCTTATATTCTGTGATATAGAAATGCCCGAAATGACAGGTATAAGCCTTATAAATAAATTGAGGTATAAAACAATGGTGATATTTACCAGTGCATTTCCTCAATATGCTGCTGCAAGTTATGAACTCAGCGCTATAGACTACCTGCTGAAGCCAATACCGGAAAACAGGTTTAGTCAGGCATTGGTTAAAGTGCAGGAACACTATGCGAAAAATAAACCGGTTGCGGACAGGTACATTTTTATCAGGGCCAATTTCAGCCTTGTGCAAATTCAGCTGGATGATATAGAGTATATAGAGGGGCTTGCAGATTACATTAAAATACATGTGTTTGGCCGTAAGACCATAATTGCCCGCAAGTCAATGAAAGACATGCTGGAAAAGCTTCCCGGGGAAGATTTTATACGGATACACCGCAGCTATATACTCCCCCTTAAAAAAATTGAGGCCGTAAAAGGGACAACAATCTTTATTAACGGCAAAAAATTTCCTATCGGTAAAACATATATCAGCACTTTCTTAACACGCTACTTTGACTGATTTGGCAGCCCTTGTAGTATTAACATTTTGAATAAACGTTCGTCGCATAGCTGGCCTACTTTGTCTCATAAATTTTGGCTTCAGCTGTTTAATTGCAAAATTTAACTTGTGATTACTGTAGCTGAAACATATAATAACTAAAAATGAAAGAACTATGAGAAATTTAAAATTCTGGAATATTCCATTAATGGCAGTATTACTGATTATCCTTACCTCAGCCACGGTACAGGATGAAGAAACTAAGAAGATTAATGAATCTGCAGGTATTCTTGTTGAATTTAAAAACATGAAAGAAGGCTTACCCCAAGATCTCCTTACAACTTACGAGGGCATAGTAGTAATACCGAAATTATTAAATGCAGGCATTGGCGTTGGCGCTAAGCGGGGTAAAGGCATAGCAGTGGTAAAATTGCCCGACGGCACCTGGAGCAATCCGGTATTTGTTACCCTTACAGGTGGCAGTGTTGGCTTCCAGGCCGGTATACAATCTATAGACCTTATTTTAGTATTTAAGAATAAAGGGGTACTCACAGAAGTTAAGAAAGGGGAATTTACCCTTAGTGGTGATGCTGCCGTAACTGCGGGTCCGGTAGGCCGGAACACATCTGCCGGTACAGACCATAAGCTGGAAGCGGAAATATATTCATACTCTAAAAGCAGGGGGGCCTTTGCAGGTGTAAGTATTAGCGGATCGGTGTTGTCTATTGATAAATCTTCCAACACCAAATTTTACGGAAACAACAGTGATGCAGAAACCATATTTTCTGCAAGCAACAGTAATGATAAAACGGTAGCAAGCTTAAGGGATGCACTTACATCTAAATAACTGAGTTGTCTATAAGCGAAATAGCTTACGGACTGGGTTTTGAGCATCCGCAATCATTCAGTAAACTCTTTAAAACCAAGACAAATCAAAGCCCTTTAGAGTTCCGGCAGTCCTTTAATTAAGAAGTAAGCTATCATTATCAAAAATATTTTAGTGCTAAAAAAATTCATCACCGGCTGAGACTTACTCTCAGCCAGTCAGTTGATTGATTAGTTGGTTGACAAAAACTGCCTGTTATCAGGCAGTTTTTTATTCCCATTCCAAAATAAGATGCATGCAATTAACATCTAACCCGATTAAAAATGATTCCAATAAATTTTATAAAAGCTACTTTAATTTCCGGCTTATTTATACTGTTAGGCAAGCCTCAGCAGCAAGACCCGTTTTTAGGCATTTGGGAAAATGAAGACAAAACACTTCAGATTGAAATGTTTTATGCTGAAGGAACTTATCACGCAGACCTTATAAGTATAAATGGTGAATCACGAAAGGGAAATAACCAGGCTATTTTAATCCAGATGATGCGGAACGAAAAAATCCTTTATGGCGGTACCTATAGGGACCATATAACCCGGAAAGAGAATGAAGCAAGGATAAAGCTTATCAATGATACTACATTTACCATGAAAATATTTTGCGGTTGGGGAGGTAAACATTACAGATGGACAAAGCTTAAGGATAAAATTAAGTAACGAACCTTAACAAATATTGAACTTTTGAAAAGAGATTTGTTCCTAAAACCCATTTCATTCATTTCAATAACCCAAAGCGTTTTACCGTCTTCTATAAATAAGGAATCAACGTCGGTACAATGTGTGCAAACGTCGATTCTGTAATTCATTTTTACTTGTACGGTTGTTCCTTTGATGTGTAAATCAACGGATATGAAGACCTTTGTAAAAATAATAATCGCCATACTTTGCCTGACTCCGGCGGCCTATAGCCAGGAAAAAAGCTGGACATTACAGGATTGTATAGACTATGCCACAGCGCACAACATTACCATAAAGCAAAGTGAGTACAACAAACAAGCTGCCGAGGTTACCTATACCCAGAGCAAGTACTCAAGGCTGCCATCAGTAAGCGGTTCTGCCAGCCAGAACGTAAGGAACGGACAGAGTGTAGACCCTATTACCAGCCGTTTTGTAAACCAGACGATAAACTCTACATCGGTAGGTGCGGGAGCACAGGTTACGCTTTATAACGGCAACTACATTAACAACACCATAAAGCAGAACGACCTGTATGTAAAACAAAACGAGTTTTACATCAGCGAGACTAAGAACAGTATCATACTAAGCGTTACCGAGGCATACCTACAGGCGCTGTATTATAAAGAAGGCATAAGCGTTGCCGAAGCCACAGTAGCATCTTCTCGTGAACAGGTAGCCCAGATGCAGTCTAAATTTAAAGCGGGGTCGGCAGCGGGACTTGATGTAGCTGATCTGCAAACCCAGGTTAGTAATGACGAATACACCCTGGTTACCGCCAAAAATAGTTACCGCCAGCAACTCATAACACTAAAGCAATTGCTGGAACTGGATCCTGCAGAGGAGTTTAACATAGCCACACCTACCCTACCTGAGGAAACCAAACCGGTACCCGGCCTTACTGAAACATATAACAACGCGGTAGCTACCATGCCCGAGATTAAAAGTGCACAGCTGCAAACCGACATCTATAATTACGACATTAAAAAAGCTAAAGCAGGCTACCTGCCCACACTTAGTGCCAGCGCAGGGCTGTACAGTGGGTATACCAATACACAGAACTACAGCTTTAGCACCCAGCTGAACAATAACTTCTACCAGTCGGCAGGCCTGTCGCTCAGCATCCCCATCTTTAGCAACTACAAGAATAAAGCTTCAGTAGAAAAGGCAAAGATAAATGTGGAGCTCAGCAAAATTTCTACGCAAAGCGAAGTGAAGCAACTGTACCTGAAAGTGGAAAGCGCGTGGCAAAATGCCATATCGGTACAAAGTGAGATGAAGGCCGCAGAAGCATTACGCAATTCGTCTAAGCAAGCGTACGAAATGGCACAAAAAAAGGCAGATTTAGGCTCACTTAGCGCTACCGACTTACTGGTAAGCAAAAACACCTATCTCTCTGCCGAACAGAAATACCTTCAGACAAAATTCTCAAACGCTTTATATTATCAGTTACTGCAATTTTATCAGGGTAACGAGATAAAACTATAATTCACCATGAAAAACAACAAGAAAATACTGATTGCCGTAGTGGCACTGCTGGTTGTGGGCCTGGGTTTGTACTTCTTTGTATTCAATAAAAAAGAACAGCCGGTTACCCTAAACACTACAACGGTAAAAAAAGGGAACATAAGCACCGTGGTTACTGCCACAGGCACCATAGAAGCCGTAAAACAGGTAGAAGTAGGCACACAGGTATCGGGTGTGGTACAAAAAATTTATGTAGACTACAACTCCCGTGTAAAATCAGGCCAGCTCATAGCCGAACTGGATAAGGATAACCTTAATGAACTACTTGATCAGGCTAAGGCTGCTTACGATGTGGCCGTAAATGACCAGCACTACAAGCAAACCCTTTATAACAGGCAAAAACAATTATATCAGGCAAGTGTTATCAGCCAGGCTGATTTCCAGGAAGCTGAATACAATTTGGCTACAGCCAAAGGTACTGCAATCCAGAAACTGTCTGACCTGAAAAAGGCACAAACCAATTTGGGTTATGCTAACATCTATTCTCCAATAGACGGTGTGGTACTGAGCCGCGATGTAGATGAAGGGCAAACCGTAGCGTCAAGCTATTCTACCCCTACCCTGTTTACCATAGCACAGGATTTAAAACAAATGCAGGTGGAAGCCGACGTGGATGAAGCCGATATCGGCAATGTTAAACAAGGACAAAGGGTAACGTTTACCGTAGATGCCTTTCCCGGTGAGGAATTTAATGGATCGGTAACACAGGTAAGGTTAAACAGCACAGTAGAATCTAACGTGGTCACCTATACTGTGATAATTAAAGCCGACAATGAAGATGAAAAGCTAAAACCGGGGCTAACAGCAACAGTCTCCATCTACACCATGGAAGTTAAAGATGTACTGACTGTTGAAGGCCAGGCACTGAACTTTGTACCTGACTCAGTAGCATTACAGCAATACAACAAGCAGCATGGTTTTGCAAATACAGCACTACCGGCACCCAAAAAACAGGACGGCCAGGCAACAGATAATAAAGTTGTATGGATAGAAACCGCTACAGGTTTACAGCCTAAAGAAATAAAAATAGGGCGTAATGACGGTATTAACTACGAAATACTGAATGGCCTTGCCGAAGGTGAAAAAGTAGTAACCCGAATGGAAGCCGCAAGTAATATTACAACGCCGGCAGGCGGTGGCGAGGCATCGAGCCCGTTTATGCCCAAGCCACCGGGAAGCAAAAAGAAATAATATCTTATAGTTTCGTGAAACTTTGGATATAGGTTGAGTAGGTCATGTTTTTTACGGGGCAGCCGGTTGAGGTTTAGTAATCATTCTCCATGCGTATTACGCCGGCTGCCTAAAAAAACGGTTTATCCTAAAAACATTCTATCATGAGCAAAACAATCATTAATATACAAGACCTTAAGCGCGAATTTACTATGGGCGGTGAAACGGTACGTGCACTAAAAGGGGTGAACTTCGCCATACAGGAAGGCGAGTTTGTAACCATAATGGGCAGCAGCGGTTCGGGTAAAAGCACCATGCTGAATATACTCGGCTGCCTGGACCAGCCTTCATCGGGATTGTATGAAATAGACGGCATTGCCGTAAAAGACCTTAGCCGTAACGAGCTGGCACGCATCCGTAACCGAAAAATAGGCTTTATATTCCAGGCGTATAACTTATTGCCGCGTACTACAGCCATAGAAAACGTAGAGTTGCCATTACTATACAACAGTGAGGTCTCTGCCAAAGAACGACGGGAGCGCGCCCTCCATGCGCTGGACCTGGTAGGATTATCAGGACGTCTGCACCATACTCCGAGCCAACTCTCGGGTGGGCAGCAGCAGCGTGTAGCCATAGCGCGTTCACTGGTAAACGACCCGGTTATTATACTGGCAGACGAAGCCACAGGTAACCTTGACACCCGTACGTCTTATGAAATTATGGCGCTTTTCCAGAAACTGAACAGCGAAGGCAAAACCATAGGTTTTGTAACCCACGAGCCCGATATAGCCACCTTCAGCAGCCGCACCATTGTGCTTAAGGACGGTAACCTTATAAAAGACGACCTCATAACCAACAGGCAAAATGCAGCGGCAGCGCTGGCCGCCCTTCCGGTTGATAAGCATGAATAAATACAAAAACGATTGACCATGAATCTTTCCAATCTTTTAAAGATAGCCTTTAAGGCCCTTAAGCTGAATAAAATGAGGGCGTTCCTTACCATGCTGGGCATTATTATAGGCGTTGCCTCGGTTATTGCCATGCTGGCTATAGGAGAAGGCTCTAAGCAAAGCATAAAGTCGCAAATATCAAGTATGGGGTCAAACATGATTACCATACGCCCGGGCGCCGGTATGATGGGTGGCGTAAGGCAGGATCCCGCCAGCATGCAGACCCTTACCATGAACGATTATGAAACCATAAAGAACGAATCGAAATATACTGAGAATACATCGCCTATGGTAAACAGCAGCGGGCAGTCCATAAACGGCTCTAACAACTGGCCTACTACTATTTACGGTGTGGCCCCGGAATACCTTAAGGTACGTGTTATGGAAGTGAAGGAAGGCACCATGTTTACTGACCAGGATGTAAAATCATCAGCTAAAGTAGCGGTAATAGGCCAAACCGTAGCAGAGAACCTTTTCCCTGACGGCCAGAGCCCTATTGGCAAAACCATCCGCTTCAATAGCATACCATTTAAGGTTATAGGCGTTCTATCAGAAAAGGGCGAAAACACCTTTGGCCAAGACCAGGACGACGTAATACTTGCCCCTTACACATCGGTACAAAAAAGGATACTTGCCGTTACCTACCTGCAATCTGTAGTAACTTCCTCTACCAGTGAAGAAACTGCCGAGAAAGCAGTGGAAGAAGTTTCTGCATTACTGCGTGCCAATCACAAAATTGCCGATGGCGCTGATGATGATTTTAACGTGTTCTCCCAACAGGAGCTTATTACAACCCTTAGTTCTACCAGCGAAATGTTAACGGTATTGCTGGTAGCCATAGCAGGTATATCGCTGCTTATAGGCGGAATAGGCATTATGAACATTATGTACGTATCGGTTAAGGAACGTACCCGCGAAATAGGTCTGCGGATGGCTGTGGGTGGCCGCGGCGGCGATATATTGCTGCAATTTTTAACCGAAGCAGTAATTATAAGCGTAACGGGGGGTATTATTGGCGTACTTTTAGGATTAGGTACTACATTTGTAATATCACTCATTGGGTGGCCGGTAAGCATTACGTTCTATTCGCTGGTGCTGTCGTTTGCCGTGTGTGCCGTAACAGGCATTTTCTTTGGGTGGTACCCGGCAAAAAATGCCGCAGCCTTAGACCCCATAACCGCTTTGCGCTATGAATAAACTTATAAAAAACAGGTTCGTAAGGGTACTCCTCCATGCACTGGTGTGGATGGCATTATTCTGCCTGCCGTACCTGTTGGCTTCATCTCAAAACTTCAACATATCACTTTTTGCAGAGCGCCTGTTGTTGCCACTGGTACTTTCAGCCCTGTTATTTTATAGTAATTACCTATTGCTTACAGACAGGTTGTTGTTCCGCAAGAAAAGGTTGGCCTACTTTGTCATTAACATCCTGCTGATTGCCCTGTTTGTAGCCGTAAGGATGTGGGCGAGGGAATACCTGTTTGTACCGGACGATAACGGCCCAAGGGAAAAGCCACCGGTAATTTTCTTTATTTATTTTGACAGTATATCATTCCTGATTCCGTGGGCCATAGCCGTGGCAGCAAGCGTTTTTGAGCGTTGGCTAAAGACCGAAGCAGAGAAAAAAGAAAGTGAAAATGCGCGGTTGCTATCGGAGCTTGAGCATCTTAAATACCAGCTCCAGCCGCACTTTTTCTTTAACTCACTGAACAACATTTATGCATTGGTGGATATTTCTCCCGAAAAGGCAAAAGTTACCATTTTGGCACTAAGCACCTTAATGCGTTATTTGTTGTATGAATCGAATACTGAAAAGGTAAGCCTTGCCAAAGAAGTAGATTTTTTGCGGAAGTATATTGAACTTATGCAGTTGCGTACATCGGCAAATACGGTAGTGGAAACAGATTTTGAGGGAATATCTGCCAATGCACAGATAGCCCCACTGCTACTGATACCGCTTATAGAAAATGCCTTTAAGCACGGTATTTCGGCCACGCAGAAAAACCATATAAAGGTAACGCTTAAATACACAGGCAATGAACTGTATTTTGAAACCCGTAACGGCAATTATCCTAAAAACCAAACGGATCGTAGCGGTAGCGGCATAGGCCTAAAAAACATACAAAAACGCCTGGAGCTTATTTATCCTGAGGTATATACATTTACAACAGGTATAGAAAACAATGAGTTTGTTGCAGCACTTACTTTAAAAGTTGATTAATAATTGGTTGGTTTGTAACCCGCAGTACATCTTACAGATGGCTACGGGTTTTACAGGCTTTAAAAAAGTAGTATCTTGTAACTTATAAATTATGACAACTTAAGTATGCTTATAACATGCATTATAGTAGATGATGAGCCTATGGCACTTGCGCTTCTTGAAAGCTATGTGGCCAAAACCCCTTTTTTAAAGCTGGTACGCAAATGCCATAATGCTTTTGAGGCACTACAGGCTGTAAATGAACAGCCGATAGACCTTGTATTCCTGGATATACAAATGCCTGAGCTTACCGGCCTTGAGCTGTCTAAAACGCTGCCACAGCATACACGCATTATTTTTACGACCGCCTTTAACGAATATGCACTTGAAGGTTTTAAGGCACGTGCGCTGGACTACCTGATGAAACCTTTTGGCTTCGACCAGTTTTATAACGCAGCGCTTCGTGCAAAAGAATGGTTTGAGCTGCTGCAAAAACAGGAAACTGTTATTGTAACACCCGAAGCCTCTGCCCCGACTGAAAAACCGTTTATTTTTGTAAAATCAGAATACCGCCAGCTAAAAATAATGCTTGATGAGGTGCTGTATTTTGAGGGGTTAAAAGACTACATAAAAATTTGGATAGAGGGGGAACCCAAACCCATACTCACCCTTATGAGCCTTAAATCGCTGGAAGCCGACCTTCCCGCCAGTAAGTTTATGCGCATACACAGGTCTTTTATCATTGCACTTAACAAAGTGGAAGTCATAGAGCGTAATCAGGTGATAATAAATAAGCAGCGTATTACCGTAGCTGACCAGTACCGTGATAAATTTCAGGAGTATATACGCTCAAATTCAATCAATTAAAAAATTTTATAAAATAAAAAATCCGAAAGAAAATTCTTTCGGATTTTAGTAGCGTTACCCGAACAAATGTCGAACTATTTTAAAGAGGATTTGGAGCGTTTGTCTACATTAACTTTACCCTAAAAATATATTTCAGGGACTTATCATTAATATTATCCTGCAAAACTACTACAACTGGTCCCCGCATCATCATAATATTTTTTAATGACCTTCGTCATATGGCTGGCATCAGTAAATCCAAGGTCATAGGCAATTTCCTTAAGGCTCTGCCCAGAATATTCCATACGGCTTTGCGCCACATTTACACGTGATTTCAGTATATATTCTTTAAGGCTCTCACCCGTTTTCTTTTTAAAATATTCACTTACATAATTTGGCGAAAGGTTAAACTCGCCCGCAATAACATCGGACTTAAGCTTATTATTATCAAATAGGTTAAATTGTATATACTGTAACACATCACGTGTTTGGTTGTCTTTGTCTTTATGTTTTTCAAAGAAACTGTTTTCGAAATTCCTGAGCAGTATATTGAGCATTGCCACCATGTTTGTGCGGAGTATAGACTCCGAAAAATTAGCTTGCTGCCTTTCAAGCTGCATACTGTTTATAAGGCTAATCATTACTGCCTTATCGGCATCAGAATGAATGACATCCCCGGGCGTGCGGTTATAGGTACTCAGTATATAGTGTAGATTACTAAACCACTGGCTGTAATCCATCATGGTGCGCTTGTCTTCCTTAAAAAACAGGGCATTGAATTTAATAAACACAAACGTTGTGGGCTTGTCTATCTCAAACGAATGGCAGTCGTAAGGAGGCAGCAAAAAAATGCTCTGCCCACTGTAGGGCAGTATACTGCCATTGATGCACTGGTTGCCGTTGCCCTCCTGTATAAAAACCAATTCAAAGAAATTATGGCGGTGCGGACGGCGTGTCCACTCCGTTAGGGTTTCTTTTTCAATGTCAAAGGGTTGCAATGAATTTTCTATATGCATATTGGTTTCTTTTAGATAACAGGAAGGGGTAAACAAATATAAAACTTTCCCGCTTTTTACAGAATAATACATTTGCATAATGACCCGGATTTTGAGAATTATAAATACACAATCTGCGATCGCCATAAGGCAGCCGCAGATGTGCCGTTGTGTTGCTTTAGCAGTATTATAGCGTTACTACTACTTTACCTACGGTACGACCGCTTTCTACATGCAGATGTGCTTTATCCATATCTGCAAAAGCAAAGGTTTCAGATACGTGCGATTTTATATACCCTTTTGCCAGCCAGTCTGCAATTACTTTCATATCATCGCCGTTAGAACTAACCATAAAAAAGTAACCGTTTACGCCTTTCGCTTTCGCTTTTTCGGTTACAGCTTCGTTAAGCCCTGTTGGGATACTGATGACCGTACCGCCGCTTTTAGCCACTTCAAGTGAATTGTCTATGTTATCGCCGCCTACGGTATCAAAAACAAAATCAAAACTGTATGGGCTTTCTGCCCAGTTGTAGCCGTGATAATCAATATGGGCATCAGCGCCAAGACTCAGCACGAAATCTTTATTCTTAGTCGATGAGGTACCCGTAACATTAGCACCCAGGTGTTTCGCTATCTGTACGGCATAGTGCCCCACACCACCCGATGCAGCGTGAGCCAGTACATTTTGCCCCGGCCGCACCTTAGCGTTGTGTACTATAGCCTGGTAAGCGGTAAGTGCTGCGAGCGTAGCTGCCGCGGCTTCTTCATGGCTAATGTTGGCTGGTTTAAGTGCCAGGTGTGCAGCGGGTGCGGCAACATATTCGGCATAAGCTTTACCATGACCGGGAAAGTTTACCATACCAAAAACTTCATCGCTTTTTTTGAATCCTGAATTACTGCCTGCCTGGACTACCACGCCGCTGATGTCCCAGCCCAGTATAAGTGGAAGTTCTTCTTTAAGCCTGCCAAAAACACCCTTGCCGGCACGGCTTTTTACGTCTACGGGGTTTATACTTATGGCTTTAACCTGTACCAGCACTTGGTCTTCGTTTATAGATGGTGTAGGAAGTTCTGTATGAACCAGTTTTTTAGTATCACCCGGTTCGTTTATAATAATAGCTTTCATGTTGTTATGTATTTTAATGTTGATTTTTTTATTTGATTACCTAAATGGCACGCCTGCTACAAGTGGCTTAAACCTGAAAATATAAAACGGCGCCGTTGCTTTGTTTTGGCCATTGTTAAACACTTCGCCCAGGTGCACCTGCGCTGCCGATACATACATGTAACCATCGGCAGCGTTGTAGCTTACGCCATCAGGCCACAGCATGTTATTATCAATTACAAATCTGTGCACACTGCGGTCTTTAGCCAATACTACATCTATACTATTTGTTTCAAGTGCTGTGAGATAAATATTACCCTCAGCATCAATACTTAGTCCGCCATTGTTTGGCTTAGCTGAATAGGTTTCAACGCGCTTGTCTAACTCCGCTTGCAAAAAGGTTTCGTTTAAAATATCATCAATTTTTACACGGTAAATCTTGCTACCATTTAGAGGTGCATAATACAGCCATTCAAACCCTGCATCGGCAGTAATACCATCGGCACCTACCAAAAGGTTTTTACCGTTTATGGCTAACGGTTTTCCATTAATAACTGTGGGGGTATTTTCCGGCAAAGTGGTGCGGGTGCCTTCCAGAAGCCTGCGTGTGGCTCCGGTTTTCATATCAACCACAATAAGGGCTGCTTTGTTGCCGTCGCCGCCGTTGCCTATGCCTTCATCTGCAATAATAAACACACCGTGTTTGGTATCTACCACCATATCATTAGGCTGCGATGTAGTAGCAACTGCCGTTTGTGGCAGGTAATAAATTCTTTCAAGCTTATCGGTTCGCGTGTTCCAACCTACAATTTTAGGAGTTATGGCATTGCGCTGCCCCATATCGAGCATCCAGATAATACCATTAGCATCGTTGCGGATGCCCAATACATTACTCAGGTAATGGTCGTCAGTATCCCGTGGGGTATTCCATTCCAGGTTAGGAAATGGGCTGCTTGTCTTGGCCTTTGCATCATATTTCACAACTCTTATATCAGGGTTAAAAAATGGGTGGTTGCTGTAAACCAGATCACCCTGTGATGTGTAGGCTATGTTACCTACGGCATTTTCTACCGTTGCATAAACTTCAGGTGTGGTTACTTTGCCGTTCCATTTGGCAGACACGGTTGCTTTTGTATCTGTCTTGGTAAAATAATTATCGGTTCCGGCAATCCAGTCCATACGGGCAGGAGTAAAAAAATCGATGTCTATAGTATTATCTTCCAGAGCTATAAAACTGTGTGGCACATTAGCTGGAATGATGATACCTTCGCCTGCTTTTACAATTACTTCCTTTCCTTCAACCAAAACCTTAACACTGCCTTGTGTTATGACCGAATATTGCTCGTTTATATGCTGGTGTACGGGTACCACTGCGCCTTTTTTATAGGTAAAATAACCTATGGTGCCTGATTCGCCCGAAATAGTGCCGCGAGTCAGTAACTCATTTACCTGTTTTACGGGGAGGCTTTTAAACGAAAAGTGCTGTACCTGCTGCGCCTGCCCTACCCATGCAATAGCAAGGGCTATGGCTGTTATTAAATTCTTTGCCATGGCATTACAGTTTTAACCTTAAAATTTTATACGGTTTTTCGGTTTTGTTTACGTTGTTGTTAAACCACGGCATAAGCTGTATTTGCGATATAGATATATACAAGTAGCCATCGTTAGAAATGCTATAGCTGTCCGGCCAAATCAGTTTATCTGTATCGGTAATCAGCGTATGCATTTTAAGGTCGGGTGTTATTTTTACAATACTGCTTTTCTCAAGGTCGCCCAGGTAGAGGTTACCGTCTTTATCGAACTCCATACCATCGGTAGTTATAAAATGCCCCAGGTCTTCTACTTTATCGTTAATGGTTTTAAGTGGAGTAGTAAAATCTCTCAATAACGTGGTGTTTACGCGGTACAACTTATCATCGGTAAGGGGTTTATAGTACAGCCATGCTTTATCGGGCGAAAGCGCTATACCATCTGAATTTATTTTAGGTATACTGCCGTCTGCCTTGGCAAATTCTTTTCCGTTGAAAGTAAAATGATAGGCCGGGTCAGACAGTACCGATGGCGAATCGTGCAGTACAAAGCGTGAATCACCCGTTTTAGTATTAAGCACTACAATACCACCGTTAGAAGAACTGGTCATGTATGCAAAACCGTTTGTGTTGTCTATCCTTATGTCGTTTATGTAGCTGTCTTTTCCGGCTACGCTTTCGGGGAATTTGTATATGCGCTCTATACTGTTGTCAGCAAGTTTTATTTTAATGACCTTGTTACTTTTCTGGTATACCGGGCCAAGTCCTATACCCGCCGCGTCTACCACCCATAGGTAGCCTTTTTCATCGGCCACCACTGCCTGTACACAAACAAATTTGTTGTCGCCGTTGTCGCCTTTTTTAAAGCTGTTCCAGTTGGCATCCGGGTAAGGCACCGGTTTGCCGTCTTTTACTTCAACAACCGAATAGCTGTGTTTATCAAGCCAGTACGGATAGTTAGTAAACACCCTGCCGTCCGGCGATACTGCCACGCCGGTAAGTTGATAGGTACTGTCTGCAAACACCTCCTCAAGCTGGGCTACAGGCGTTTCCTGAATAGTATCAGTAGCAGCCGGTTGTGCCGTTTCATTTGTTTTTTCTTTGTTACCGCAGGCCAAAAGCAAAGCTGCTATGGCAAGTGCAGATCCTATAATATATTTTTTCATGATACTGTGGGTTTATGTATTTTGATGTTACAAAGTTAGTTTTGGGGTATGCCGTTAGTCTAGTACGTTTTTAGGATTTAATAGTACAAAATCACGTTTCTTGTTTTTAAAAAAGGGTGACCGCCCGTATCCGGGCGGTGTATTAAACCCACATTAAGGCACATAAACATATGCTATTATAGATGCCTTTGCTATAACATTAGCACTAAGATTAAAGCCCACCAGCGCGGGGTTTGCATCTTTGTCCAGGTTAAGTTTAGATTTAAGGGCATATACCGTAATTACATACGGGTGGTAGCCGCTGCCGGGTATAGGAACCGGGCCACCGTAGCCATACTGCTTAAAGTCGTTTAAAGACGATATACTGCCGGCAGGTAATAGTTCTGGGTGTGTACTGGCTGCACCGGCCTTTAGCGCTTTTGTATCTTTAGGCAGGTTAAACAGCACCCAGTGCCACCAGCCGCTACCTGTTGGGGCTTCGGCATCATACATGGTTATGGCAAATGCCTGGGTGCCGTCGGGGGCGTTATCCCAGCTCAGGTCGGGCGAAATGTTGCCGCCTTTTACACCCCAGTCGTTATAATAAAAATCGTTAGTTAGCTGCCCGCCCAGCGTAGCGCTTTTAAGGGTAAATGTTTTAGGAGATGTTTGCGCCTGTAGCACAACTGCTGCTAATAACAGCGTGCCTAAAAAAATGTTTTTTACAGATGAAATAGTTTTCATGGTACTAATAATTAATGTTTTAAAATTGTTATTGCAGGTACGTTAACCTTACAATGCAAAGTTCGGTAGCAAGAGGGTGGTGTTTATGGTACGTTTCTGGGTTAGGCAGGTATAAAAACAGGTTTATTTACCTGCCCCATAAAACAAATCCTGCCCAGAAGGATTGTGGACAGGATTATAGTTTAACTATTCAGTATTGCTGCGTGTTACAGCCATTGCTTAGGCACTAACTGATAGCCATTGCCCAGTTTTTTTACATAACTAAGGCTGGGAAATTCAAAGTGCGGGCCGGCAAGCAGTAGCCTTTCGGCAGTTGCTTTTTCCAACAGTGTTTTTCTTGTTTGCGCTGCCTGGGCATAATCAACATCGGTAGCAAAGCCCACTTCGGGCATGGCAGCCTGAATGGTCGGTATGGTAAAAATATCACCACAAAACAGCAGTTTTTCACCATCAGATTCTAACAAAAACCCAGTATGGCCCGGTGTATGCCCGGGTAGCGGTACCGTGGTTATGCTTTCTAAAATCTCAGAACCCGAGGTATTAATCCTTTGGTAAGGCTGTAGCGCGGCTTTTATATCTTCGGCATTTTGTATATCATGCGGCTGGGTGTGAACGGTTTTCAACCAATAATCTTCTTCCACATCAGATACCCATATTTTAGCATTAGGAAAATTCTTTATTCCATCGCGTGTTATAAGTCCATAAAAATGGTCGCCGTGCAGGTGCGTTAACAGTACCGAGCCTATTTGTTCGGGTTGTATGCCTATGAACTGCAGTGCTTCCAAAAGGCGGCCTTCCATATCTGGGGCAAGTTTGTTACCCATGCCCGTATCTATAAGTATTGGCGCATGCCCTGCACCTTCTATAAGAAATACATTTGTTGTTAGTGTAGGTACTTCGGACCTGAAAGCTTCGTGTAAAAAATGTCCAAGTCCATCGGCAGGTGCATGCGTTAAGTAGGGTTCACCGGCAGTAAAATAGCTATCGTTTATTACGGTTACTTTTTTTGTACCAATTTTCCATTGTAGTATGCCCGGTAAAAGTTTAAGAGCTGTATCCATCATTAAATAAAATATATTGAGTTTATAAAATAGTTATCCTGTCCATAGATTTTTGTCTATAGCTATTTAAAATGTATCAAATTAAAATATGTGGTGTTTAGTTGTGCTTAGCGATCATAGAGGGCGATATGCCATACTGTTTTTTAAACACATAAGAAAAGTGCGATAAATCCTGAAAGCCGAGGTCAAGATATATTTCTACCGACGTTTTGTGCTGGCTTACAATCAGCTCATAAGCACTGGCAAGGCGTTTTTTAAGTATCCAACGGGCGGGCGGTTCATTATATAGTGCCTTAAAATCTCTCTTAAAAGATGTAAGGCTTCGCCCGGTGAGGTAGGCAAAACGTTCTAAAGGCACATTAAACAAAAAGTTTTGTTCCATAAACGGGCTCAGGTCGGCTTTTACAGGCTGGGTGAAATCAAACAGCACATCCTGCCATGTAGCCGCATTTTGCATGAGCAGTAATAATGCCTCCTTCTGTTTTAGTTGCGACAACTTTATATCATTTTCAAGGAAACCTTCGTAAGCCAAAAGCGATTCCATAAAAACTTTTATGGTTTCATAATTTCCCAGGCTTTTCATTTCCGGCTTTCCCGCAGTCCCCGCTGTTTTATAGCCAAATTCTGAAGCTAAGTCAAGCAGCGTATTATCATCAAAAAAGAGAGTAATAGTTTTAAAATCGGTTTCAGAACCATTAAGCTTTTTAAATTTTAGTAGTTGGTTCTTTTTTATAAAGAACAGATCGCCTGCTGTAAGCACGTTTTTGGTAGTGCCGTAGTCCAGTTCCATTTGGCCGGAAACCACAAGGCCCAAGCTGTGCAGCGCAACAAACTCTTCGCCATCTTTCCAGTCTGAAGCATGGCATGCAAAACTAACCGGGGTAAATGTATCTTGCTTAATCATAGTTAAAACTTAATTGCTTATACAAAGGTAAGCAGATTACAGCTTGGTTACTTTGCTAAAAAGGCCAAAAACAACTTTGTAAAAAAGGCCAATTTACATCCAGACATAATTGTATTCTTTATTCTCAACTTATTGAAAAGGAAACTAAATTTGTGCTTGCATTATGCAACAAACCAAACACACTTATGGGGCAGTTAACATCTGGAACGGGAACCAAGCTAATAAGCCTGTACAATGCAGGCGAAAATATTTTGGGTACACCAATACGGTTCAGCGAATACAGTATAATTTTTGTAAACGCGGGACAGGGCACATTCTATTCAGATTTTGGCGCATTTCCATTCAATGGACCAATGTTGTTCTTTGCCACACCCATGCAACTAATATATATAGAAGAGATAATTGCCGCTCAATATACCGTACTACAGTTTCATGGTGATTTTTATTGTATGGAATACCACCGTGAGGAAGTGGCGTGCAACGGCCTGTTGTTTAACAACATATATATAGAGCCTTCTCTACAACTTAGCGATGCCGACCATAAGGGTTTTAACCAGCTTATGGAGCAGATAACCGAAGAGTTTACAATGACCACACCTTCGGATATTGTTTTAAAATCGTTACTGCAACTGTTTCTGGCAAAATCGAGCCGCGTAAAAAACAGGGAGCTGGACAGTACCGCCCACATAAGCCAGCGCGATGACGAAATGGAACGCTTTAAAGAGCTACTGGAAGCCCATTTCCTTACCCTGCGCAAACCTGCCGATTATGCCGATTTACTTATCATGGCACCTAACACACTTACTAAGCGATGTACAAAGTACTTTAAAAAAACACCTTCGCAACTTATTACAGAGCGCCTTATTGTTGAAGCAAAAAAACAATTGCACCTTACCCGAAAAAGCATTAAGGAAATAGCCTACGCCCTTAACTTTCAGGATGAGTTTTACTTTAGCCGCGTTTTTAAAAAACATACTAATGAGTCTCCCCAAACCTTTAGAGATAAAACAGGCATATCTATAGTGGCAGATTTGTACAGGTAATATCCTTTTTTGTCCATGTTTCAGGGTTTATGCCCGGTGTAACTTTGTTTCAACAATAACAAATTACATTATGAAACGATTAATTCAACAAATAGCCCATTTAGAATCCCTTGCCAAAAACGCAACCCGTTTTGCCATAGTAGTAGTTTTTATATGGATAGGCAGCCTTAAGTTTTTTACCTACGAGGCCGATGGTATAGTGCCCTTTGTGGCAAACAGCCCTTTTATGAGCTTCTTTTATAATCACCCTGAAGATTATAAAACCCACCAGAATAAAGAAGGCGAATTTATAGCCGAAAACCATGAGTGGCATATTGAAAACAATACCTATGGTTTTTCTAAAGGGCTTGGCATCTTTTTAATTGGCGTGGGCGTTCTTGTTGCCCTGCACAAAGTTGCACCGCTATGGAGTATGGTGGGCAGCCTGCTGGTGTTTTTAATGACGCTGGGTACACTCTCATTTCTTATTACCACACCCGAAAGCTGGGTACCTAACCTGGGCGATACTGATTATGGTTTCCCATTCCTGTCCGGGCGTGGCAGGCTGGTTGTTAAAGACCTTGTAATACTGGGCGGTGCGCTTATTACCATGAGCCAGTCGGCACAGCTTTACCTGAAAAGAAATAAAGCATAACGTTTTGCACAAAATTACAGCTACGTAATTCTGTGCTATTCTTCCCGAAAAATGAAGCATCCTGTGGCAAACAGGCATCATAACTTTGCCTTATCAAATTGAAACAATCAATAACATTAAAAAATTAATAATCATGAAAGCAATTAACGTTCCTGCAAAAGAACAGGTAAGCGAACAATCGCAACAACTATTTGAAGCCATTTCTAAAAAAATGGGAAAAGTGCCCAACCTCTATGCTACCATAGGCTATTCGGCAAACGCGCTTAAAGGTATACTGGAGTTTGAAGAGGCATTTAGCCACAGTGCCTTTACCGCTAAAGAGCGTGAGGGTATTAACCTTGTGGTTTCTCAGGTTAACAGCTGCGACTACTGTTTGGCTGCCCACACCATGCTTGCCGGACTTAAAGGTTTTAAAGCCGATGAAGTTATAGCCATGCGTAAAGGTTTTTCTTCTGATGCTAAATTTGAAACCGCGCTGCAACTTGCCAAATCTATAGCCGAAAATAAAGGCGCTGCCAATGCCGACGTTAAAGATGCATTTTTTGCCGCAGGTTACACCGAAGCTGCCCTTATAGACCTTATAGGTATAATTACCGTGCGCACCTTTACAAACTATGTGTATGCCCAAACCGAAATCCCTGTAGACTTTCCCGCTGCACCCGCACTTAACTAATTAAAACAACACAATAAAATTTTAACCATGAAAGCTTTAAATTTAAAACACGTGGTACTGGCAATTGTATTGCTAACCGCAAATGTGCTGATGGCACAGGAAAGGCCATATAAAGGCGAAAACGATCCTGAGGTTTTTAAAGAAGTACAATCTTTCTTAAAAGCGCTTAACTCAGGTGGTGGTAAACCTATGGAGCAAATGACTCCGGCTGAGGCACGACAGATACTGATAGGTGCTCAAAAATCAGTGGAGGTTGATTATTCAGGCATTGAAGAGTCTGAAAGGGTAATTACCCAAAACGGTTATAAGGTAAAAATACACATTACCAAACCTAAAGGAGCTAAGCCCAATGCACCGGTGTTTATTTTTATACACGGTGGTGGCTGGGTACTGGGCGATTACCCTACACACCGCAGGCTGGTGCGCGACCTTGTGGTAGAAAGCGGTGCCGTAGCCGTATTCCCTGACTACAGCCCGTCGCCCGAGGCTAAGTACCCTACCGCTATAAACGAAATATATGCAGCAACAGAATGGGTTGCTAAAAACGGTAAAGAGATAGGAGTTGACGGTAAAAACCTTGCCGTGGTGGGTAATAGCGTAGGTGGTAATATGTCGGCAGTAATTGCCCTAATGGCGAAAGACAAAAAAGGCCCTGAAATAAAGCTACAGGTACTGCTATGGCCCGTAACCGATGCTAACTTTGAAACAACATCCTACAATGCTTACGCAAACGGAAGATTCCTTACTAAAAACATGATGAAATGGTTTTGGGACAGCTACCTGCCTGATGCAGCCAAAAGAAAAGAAATATATGCATCGCCACTACAGGCAAGCTTAGATCAGCTTAAAGGCCTGCCACCGGCACTGGTACAAACCGCAGAAAATGATGTATTGCGCGACGAAGGCGAAGCCTATGCACGCAAGCTTGACCAGGCAGGTGTACCTGTGACGCTTACACGCTACAGCGGTCTTATACACGACTATGGCCTGCTAAACCCTATAGCGAGTGTACCGGCAGTAAAAACAGCTGTGCTACAGGCAGCTACGGTAATAAAAAACACGCTAAAATAAGTAGTGTTAAGCAACTGCGTTAAACAAAAAAGATAAGCCAAAACAGCTTATCTTTTTGTTTTATATACAGACTATGGTTAAACCTGCGCTCCATATTGCTGTTTGTACTGCACCGGTGTGTGGCCTACCACTTTTTTAAACAGCCTTGTAAAATAAGAAGGGGTTTCAAAACCCAGATCATAAGCTATTTGCGCCACGTTATTATCACTGCTCAGGAGCAGGTTTTTGGCCTCTTTTATAAGGTAGATGTGTATGTGGTCGAGCGCGGTTTTACCGGTTTCCTGTTTTAGTACGTCGCTCAGGTACCGGGGCGATATGCTTAGCTTATCAGCCAGGTAGTTTACCGTGGGCAAGCCTTTACTTTGGTGCAGCATGGTTTCAAAATAGCTTCCCAGTAAATCCTGAAACTTTTTTAACGTAGTGCCCGATACATTGGTACTGCGGTTAATAAACTGCCTTTTATAATAACGGTCAGAATATTTAAGTATCGAATCTATATGGCTTAGTATAATATCACGGCTAAGTTCGTCTTCGTTGTTTTCATATTCGGCTCGGGTTTTATAGTATAAGTCCCATATTACAGTTTCTTCCTGTGGCGAGAGGTGTAACGCTTCATTAATTTCATACTCAAAATAACCATACTTTTTAATCAGGTCATGCAGGTGGTGGCCAGACAGGTAGTCTTCATGAAAAAACAGCACAAAGCCTTTTTCAGCAAACTTTACATTGCTTACCTCTATAATCTGCCTTGGTTTTACAAATACCATAGAGCCGTTGTCGTTATCATATTTGGTTTTGCCGTAAAGCATATAACCATCCATAATCTTCTTTAGAGCTATCATATAAAAATCGCCCGTAAACCTTGACTGCCCTACAGAGTAGGTCATAAGTTCTTTACAGGTCATCATACTTATATGCGGGTGCAAGGGCGGTTCAAAACCACTTTTTTCATGCAGCTCAGTAATGCTTTTGTAGTGGGCTATTTTTTCCATAATAGGTGGTTTTATAGATGGTAGGGTTTGTGTTTATAGATTACGAAAATTAACACAAATTCCTGTGAATCGCAACTGTTAGTATAAAATATCCTGATTTTACCAGCGACGTTGTTTTGTGCCATTCTTACCTACAAATGAACCATTTTTCTGGCAGGGCTAATACTAATTTTGATGTATTAAATAAGCGAAACTAATTCCTGTAATCATGAAAAGTCAAAACCTCAAGTTTCTTCGCATCAGCAGCCTCTTGGCATTTATACTTATTCCGCTGGGTGGCCTTACAACAGATATTTATATACCATCTCTCCCTGCAATGGCACAACAGCTCAGTGTTTCGGTTGAGTCGGTACAATTATCCTTACTGATTTTTATGATCAGTTCCGGCTTAAGCCAGTTGTTCATAGGCAGTATTCTTGACAGCTTTGGCAGGTATAAAATTAATATTGTTGCACTTGTACTGTTTTCCTTATCAAGTTTTATTATCGCCATGGTGCCAAACATATACCTGATTTATGCTATGCGTGTAATACAGGGCATAACCGTATCGCTTATAATAGTGGGCAAGCGTGCCTTTTTTGTAGACATGTACACCGGGCATGCACTAAAAAACTACACCAGCCTTTTTTCTATAGTATGGGCAACCGCGCCCATAGTGGCACCATTTATAGGAGGCTATCTTCAGCAATTATTTGGGTGGGAATCTAACTTTTACCTGCTTGGCATTTTAACCGCTATAGTGCTGTTTTTTGAGCTGAAGTATACAGGAGAATCGTTAAAAAACTTCCAGCCGTTTAATTGGGTAAACATATCAAAGGTTTATAAAACAATGCTCTCCACACCCGATTTTAGCCTCGGCCTTCTTATTATAGGGTTTACTTATTCGCTGCTTGTAATCTATGGCATGGTAAGTCCCTTTATTATTGAAAAGGTTTACGGCTACTCATCGGTTGAAACCGGGTACAGTTCGCTACTATCGGGTGTATCACTCATGAGTGGTGGCATTATAAGCAAATCGTTGTTAAACAAACCTCTGTTTACAAAACTCAATACCGCAATTGCAATACAGCTTATAGTTGCCGTAGCCATGTTGCTTACATCTATATCTGCAACAAGCATTTGGGTATTAATAGGCTTTACCGTACCCATACACCTTATGTCGGGTTTTATATTTAATAATGTGTACGCTTACAGCCTACAGCGTTTTACGCACAATGCCGGTACAGCCAGTGGCCTTACGGGAGGCAGTATTTATGTAATTAGCTCTGTAGTGGGCTATGGGCTCATAAATACCCTGAGTATTAAATCAGTTCACGCCCTATCGGCTGTAAACCTTGGCATTGTAGCGCTTTTGCTAATGGTAATAGTTGCTTTTAAGCACTATGTAAAAGCCAGGATAGCCTAAACGTTGTTTTGTGCTATTACTCCCTACAAATGAACCATTCCGCCTTTAGTCACGACACTAACTTTGCTATATCAAAAAACAATAACCATAAAAACTTATAATCATGTCTAAAACAATTTTTATTACCGGAGCATCAAGAGGATTTGGAAAACTATGGGCAGAAGCCTTTTTAAAACGCGGCGACAAAGTAGCCGCTACCGCACGCAATACGGCAGACCTTGCCGATCTTGTGGCAACGCATGGCAATAACATTTTGCCTGTAAAACTTGATGTTACAAAACGCGAAAGTGTAAATGAGGCTGTAGCCAATATTGTAAATCATTTTGGCCGCATAGATGTACTTATAAACAATGCAGGATATGGCTTGTTTGGTACCGTTGAAGAAACTACTGAAGAACAGGCCAGGGCGCAAATGGAAACTAACTTCTTTGGCCTGCTGTGGGTAACACAGGCGGTACTGCCGGTAATGAGGGCTCAAAAAAGCGGCCATATTATTCAGGTTTCAAGCTTTTTAGGGCTTACCACGCTGCCCATGTTGGGCCTGTATAACGCATCAAAATTTGCAGTGGAAGGGCTTAGCGAAACTATAGCTACCGAAGTAGCACACCTGGGCATTAAGGTTACACTTATAGAGCCTAACGGTTATGCTACAGACTGGGCCGGGGCATCGGCAAACCAAACCGATAACGGTATTACAGATTATAATCCGGTTCGCGAGGCATTTGCTACCACCGGCGAAAATCCTGATACCTGGGGCAAGCCCGAAGCCACGGTAAGCATAGTGCTTGACCTTGCAGATAATGCAAACCCGCCGCAAAGGCTGCTGTTTGGGCGTATAGCCTATAACGTAGTAAAACAGGTGTATACCGAAAGGCTAAACAACATAGAGGCTTGGAAAGAAGTAAGCATAGCCGCCCACGGACATTAATCTGTTACCATCTAAACCATTATATCAACATTAAAAAATATTCAATCATGACAACTTCAACCCAACAATTAGTAAACAAAGTTATTGCCGCACACGGAGGCGCCAACGCAGCCAACTATAAAACATTAAAAATACACACCAATATAGGTGGTGTGGTATGGCCCATAAAAGGGCACGACGGCGCCCTTGCCGATGTAGATGTAGCATTTACCGGCTCATTAACCGAACAGAAGAGCAGCTGGAAAAACCTTTTTCAACCGGGGTATACCTCTACATTTGAACCAGGAAAAGTACAACTGCTTGATGAAAACGGTAAAGTACTCGAAGAGCTTATAAACCCTCGCGAATCATTTAAAGGCCATACCGTAGAAACCCCATGGACAAGGGCGCAACTGGTATACTTTTCGAGCTATGCCACATGGAATTATGCTACCGCGCCTTTTAACTTTCTTGTACTGGGCGTAGAAATCAACGAGCTGGAGCCGTGGAATGAAAAGGGTGAAACCCTTAGTAGGCTTGAGGTTATATACCCCGATGGTTTTGCCACACACAGCAAACGCCAGGTATTTTATTTTGATGAAAACGGCCTGCTAAAGCGCCATGACTATTGGCCGGTAGTTTTGGGTGGCTCATCTGCAACGCAAATAATAGAAGATTATAAAGAATTTCAGGGTGTAAAAACCGGTACCAAAAGAAACATCTACATCCTTAACGATGCCGACAACAGCTACCAGACTGACCCTGTACTGGTGTCTATAGACATACTTGATGTAAGCTTCGAATAATAAATCATTACCAACACATTAAAACAATAAACAAGATGAGCACTCTAATAAATGCAATATCGGCACCCACACAATACATAAATGTAAATGGCACTAACTACGCCTACCGAAGGTTTGGCAAACCGTCTGATATTCCCCTCGTAGGTTTCCAGCACTTTACAGGTACGCTAGATAATTGGGACCCCATAATTCTTGATGGCCTGGCACAGGAACGCGAGATACTGATTTTTGACAATGCAGGCGTAGGAAATAGCACCGGAGAGACACCTGATAACGTAGCCGATATGGCACACGATGCCGCAGACTTTTTGAAAGCACTGGGCATAACTAAAATTGATGTACTTGGGTTTTCGCTTGGCGGGTTCATTGCACAATATTTGGCGGATAAGTATGCTGACCTGATACGAAAAATCATAATTATAGGTGCAGCACCACAGGGAGTAAAGGTTTTAGAACGTTTTCCTGGACTTATATACAAAGCCATGCAAAAAGACCCGGCTGAACGCTTTTTATATATTTTCTTCACCGCTACTGAGGCAAGCCGTGCCAAAGGTAAAGAAACCCTGCAAAGGCTATTTACCAGGACAGAAGACCGCGACCGCGAAACGGTACAGGAAAGTGTATTGGCACAAATGACTGCTATCACCCGCTGGGGATCTGACCCGGTAACTATAGACCTTAAAACCATACAGCACCCGATATTAATAGTACAGGGCAGTAAAGATGAAATGATGGACTCTGACAATTCATACCAATTGTTTAAAGCCTTGCCCAATGCGCTGCTAAATTATTATCCTGATTCGGCACACGGCTCTTTTTACCAGTATCCGGAAGTATTTGTAAACCAGGCAAACTATTTCCTGAACTACTAAGCGCTTAAACCCAAACGTAAATTTGTGCTATCATCCCGTTAAAGCGTATTATCATGCTGGGCAGATAGTAAGTAATTTTACATCAGATAATTAAACTATGAAAATCATGAAAACATCTCCATCAAAAACTGAAACAAAATTTACTGAAATCAATGGTAATAAAATAGCATACCGTGTTTTCGGGCAAGGGGAATACCTGCTTTTTTACAATCGCTTCCGCGGTATACTTGACACCTGGGACCCACTTTTTCTTGATACCCTGGCAGAGAAAAACACCATAGTACTTTTTGACTATCCCGGTGTGGGCGACTCTGAAGGTACATTGCCTACCGATATTTATGAGGTAGCAGGTACGGGCATTAAACTTATGGATTACCTGAAAATAGACACATATAATGTGGCGGGTTGGTCTTATGGAGGTCTGGTTGCACAGGCGGCATTGTTTCTTAACAAACAAAGAATATCAAAAGCCATACTTATAGGTACTAATCCGGTAGGCAATAACGAAGTGCCTTTTGAAAAGAGCTTCTTTGAACGTGCCCTTAAACCGGTTAACGACCTTGAGGATGAATATGTACTGTTTTTTGAGCCTGAATCTGAACAAAGCAAAGCCGCGGCAAAAGCTTCTCACAATCGCATTGCCGAGCGCCTTGACAGGAACAAAATACCTGCAACACAAGAGCAGTTTCAGCGCTATTTTGGCGGATCGGCCATGATAAAAGAAGACAAAGACGGCTTCCGCGGGCAATATAAAACACTACAGAATCCGGTGCTTATAATCTCTGGTGACCACGATATAAGCTTTGCCGTAGAAAACTGGTTTCCGCTGCTTCGCAACGCGCCATCTGCACAACATATTATATTGAACGATGCAGGCCACGGCCCACAGCATCAGGAGCCTGTGCTAACAGCGGGTTACATAAATTTATTTTTGAACACTAAAAATGAAACACTATAAAACACTTAGTGAAATGCACCGGGACAACGGCTGGCCGCCACCGGAAAACCCATTACTGGGTATTGTAGGCTGCCAGTCTGACTGCCCGCTGGGAGACCGGGAGTTTACAGCCGACTGTTATATGATAGGCTTTAAAAAGCTGAAGTCGGGCGTTATACTTTATGGCCGTACAAGTTATGACCACAGTAATGGCGCAATGATGTTTGTAAAACCGCGCCAGATTATAGAAATGAAAAACCTAGAACTGGAGGAAGACGGCTTTATGCTGCTTATTCACGAAGATTATTTAAACGGCCACGAACTGCACAGCAGCATACAGAAGTATGGGTATTTTGAATATGAGGTTAATGAAGCGCTGCATCTGTCGCCCACCGAAGAAGAAACTGTACTAAGCCTGTATGAAAAAATTAAACGGGAATATTATAACAATACCGATGAGTACAGCAGGGAAATTATACTGAGCCATATTGACTCGATGCTTACGTATGCCCAGCGCTTTTTTAAAAGGCAGTTTATAAACCGTACCAATCTTTCGGGCAAAACAATTACAAAATTTAATGACGCCCTTAAAAAGTATATGGACAGCGATTTACCTAAAGAGCAGGGTTTGCCATCGGTGAACCTGCTCGCAAAAGGGTTAAACATATCATCGCGCTACCTGAGCGACCTGCTAAAACAGGAAACAGGGAAAACCGCTATAGAGCATATACATATTCATTTGGTAACCATGGCTAAGAACATGCTTTTGGCAAGTGGTAATAATGTGAGCGAAATAGCTTATTTACTGGGCTTTGAAAACAGTTCTTACTTTACCCGCCTGTTTAAAAAACAGGTAGGACTAAACCCTCTTGAGTTTAAAAAAAGTAAAATGGGACTGGCATAACCTTACAGGTTTATGAACGGATAAACCTTATCATAATTAAAAACAGGATACGTAAATCTGTGCTATTTCTTCCTACAAACAGACAATTCTACCGCATTTAACCGCAATAGATTTGCATATATAAATCACAAATTAAAAATATATTATCATGAAAACAATTTTTATTACAGGGGCATCAAGAGGGTTTGGAAAACTTTGGGTAGAAGCCCTTTTAAAACGGGGCGACAACGTAGCCGCAACCTCAAGAACCATAGCCGCCTATAAGGACCTGACTGAACAGTACCCAACACAATTTTTGCCCATTCAGTTAGATATTACCGATAAAAAGGCGGTAACCGAAGCCGTAAACAACGCTCATAGGCATTTTGGCAGCCTGGACGTGGTTATAAACAATGCTGGTTATGGCTTATTTGGAGCGATAGAAGAAGCCGGGGAACAGGAAACTAAAGATATTTTTGAAGCGAATGTTTTTGGTACGCTTTGGGTAACACAAGCCGCGTTGCCTATATTCCGTGCGCAGAAAAGCGGGCATATTATTCAGCTGTCAAGCGTACTTGGGGTTTGGACGCTGCCTACCCTGGGTATTTACAACGCTACAAAATTTGCAGTTGAAGGCTTAAGTGAGGCACTTGCCAGCGAGGTTAAAGAATTTGGTATTAATGTTACGCTAATAGAACCAAACGGATACACTACCGATTTTGGAGGAACATCTGCCGTACAAAGCACAGCAATAGATGCTTACAATGATATTAAGGCAGGATTAGGTAATACCGAAGGACTGCTACCTGAAGATTATGGCAAACCAGAGGCTACAGTACCGGCTATCCTTAAGCTGATAGACAGTAGTGAGCCGCCGCTACGCCTGTTTCTTGGCAAACTGGGCTATACTAAAACTAAACGTGTATATGCCGAAAAACTTGCCACATGGGAATCATGGGAAGATGTTGCAGTTGCCGCACACGGTTAATTTTCTAACAACTTATAAAAACGATTTGTACTAATTCTGTACAAATCGTTTTTTAGTTTACAGCTAATGGTAAAACATTAGAGAAATGTATAAATGATTTCTTGAAATGTATAAATCCTTCATATAGAATACACTGAACTTTGTGCCATAAACATTTAAATTTTAGAGAGATGCAAAAAACAGTTTTTATAACAGGGGCTTCGTCTGGATTTGGCAAAGAAACCGCAAAATCATTCCATGAAAAAGGGTGGAATGTAATTGCTACAATGCGTAGTCCGGAAAAAGAAGAAGATTTAAATAATCTTAAAAATGTATTACTAACAAAACTTGATGTTCAGGATGAGCAATCTATAAAAAATTCTATTGACAGCGGAATTGAAAAATTTGGTAAAATTGATGTTTTAGTAAACAATGCAGGTTATGGCCTGATGGGAGTTTTTGAATCTGCAACAAAAGAACAAATTCAAAAACAGTTTGAAGTAAATGTGTTTGGGCTTATGCAGGTTACTCAGGCCGTTTTACCTCACCTCCGTGAAAACGGCAAGGGGGTCATTATAAACATATCATCGTTTGGTGGTGTGGTAGGTTTACCCTTTGGGAGCCTCTATAATAGTTCTAAGTTTGCTGTTGAGGGTTTTTCTGAAGCGTTATCACATGAACTGGCTAAATTTAACATATTGGTAAAAATTATTGAGCCTGGTGGTGTACACACTAATTTCCGCAACGGACTTGATCTGATTAAAAATGAAATAGCAGCATACAACCCCATAATGGCTGACTTTTTTAGCCGTTATGCCGAACCTACAAAAGACCTGATTAAAGCAACTCCCGAAGAGGTTGCAAATACAATTTATAATGCGGCAATAGACGAAAGCAATAAATTACGTTATGCTATTGGAGCAGATGGTGAGTTTTACATCAATCTGAAATTGAAAAATGATGAAGCTTCTTACATAAAAAACATCAGGGACTTCTTTATTAACTAAGTATGTTCCCCAAAGCTAGCTGATACGCCTAGGGGAATTTTCATAGAATTTAAATTAGCTTTTATGTAATTTTAACCAATAATTACCTGTTATGAGCCCATGTTATATCGATATAAAATCCATCTCAGAAGTTCACCGCTTTTATAATTGTAGCAAACCAAAGCATCCTTTAATTACCATTATAGATCTTAACACAGTTACTCCTGACAGGCTTAGTGAAGAAGTTTTATATAGAACTGATGTGTAAGCGCTTTGACGGCGTACTAAAGTATGGAAGATCTCATTACGATTTTGAAGAAGGGTCACTAATGTTTACATCACCCGGGCAGGTTATTTTTTCAGAACCTGGATTAGAAGTTAACGAAGGCTGGGGGCTTTTTTTCCATGCAGATTTACTTGCAGGAACAGATCTTGGCCGTAAAATTCAGGACTACTCTTTTTTTCTATATGAAAGCAATGAAGCACTACATATTTCTGAAGATGAAAAGCAAGTTTTGCTTGATTGTTTAAAGAAAATAAAAACAGAATATTCTCAGAATATAGATAAACACACAAAAAGTCTCATTGTAGATAATTTACAACTGCTGCTAAATTATTGTAACAGATATTATGACCGTCAGTTTTACACACGCGAAAATATTAACAATGATATCGTGAATAATTTCGAATCATTACTTATTAAATTTTTTAGCGACGAAAATTTGCTTGATGAAGGTTTACCCGATGTGAAATATTTTGCTGCCAAACTTAGCTTGTCACCAAATTATTTATCTGATATATTAACCAAATTCACAGGCAAAACTACTCAGGAGCACATACACCTACAATTGATTAGCAAAGCAAAGTCTATGCTATGGAGTACAAATAAATCTGTAAGTGAAATAGCTTATTCTTTAGGTTTTGAGCATCTATCGCATTTTAGTAAATTATTTAAAAATAAGACTGGAATTTCGCCAAGAGAGTATAGGTCTCTAAATTAGTAGTAAAAATTATAATCTAACACTATTATTCTTTAAAATATTTGTAGGGCTGTAGCCAAAATGCTTTTTAAATGTATGGGAGAAATGAGATAAATCTTCAAATCCAAGATCGATATAGATTTCAGAAGCTAATTTATTTTGTTCGGTAATGAGATAATGAGCCTCATGTAAACGCTTCTGCAAGATCCATTTATGGGGTGAAGTATGAAAAACTTTTTCAAAATCTCTTTTAAAAGAGGCAAGGCTTCTCCCCGTAAGATATGCAAAGCGTTCCAGGTTTACATTGTATTTGTAATTTTGGGCCATGAATGACTCAATATCAATTTTATGAGGATTCGAAAAATCAAAAAGAATATTTTTGAGTTCTGGCTGTATTCTTATCAAAATAAATAATAGCTCCTTGATTTTTAAATCAATAAAATCACTTGTGAGAAAACTTTTATTATCTAAAATAGTTTGTAATGATGTAATGTAATTTTGAAGGACATCATTAATCTTTATGAGAATTAAAGGCTCTTCAAATTGATAAGTCTGTGTTTCAGTTGAAATGTGGTACTCTTTTGCCATATCACGCAATACGTCATTACCTATCAGAATATTTAAGCTTTCGAAAACACCATTTTCCGGTGGAGATTTGGCGAATTTCACTAACTGATTCTTTCTGATCAAAAGAAAATCTCCTTTGTCCGCTACATATTTTTGGTTACTACCTGCAAGAGTGAATTTACCGGAAATTTGGAACGAAAGCGTATGTTGAGGAACAAAGTTTTCTCCTTTTCTACTCATTTCATGATAACAGGAATATAAAATATCAGATTTTTCCATTTCAGCTAAACAATAAAAAGTAAGAAGTTGTTTTAGAGGAACAACTTCTTACCAAATATAACCAATTATTATAGTACCGCCTTAGTTTCCAAATACGCTTCTAATCCATACACGCCATATTCTCTTCCAACACCTGATTGTTTAAATCCGCCAAATGGCACCATTGGATCATGGCTAAATCCATTTACACAGACCCTTCCGGCATCAATTTGGGAGGCAACTTTTTTTGCATGTTCAACATCTGAAGAACTTATATATGCTGCCAAACCATATGAAGTGTCGTTAGCAATTTCGATGGCTTCTTCTTCGGTTTCATAAGGAATGATGGAAAGGACCGGGCCAAAAATTTCTTCCTGGGCAATCCTCATATCATTTTTTACATTTGTAAAGATGGTCGCTTTTACAAAGTTGCCCGCTTCAAGCCCTTTTGGTTTTCCTTCTCCTCCCACCAAAAGTTGTGCACCTTCAGCCTGACCAATTTTGATATATTCCTGAACCCGTTCAAACTGCTTTATACTTACCATTGGGCCTATGTTAGTATTCTCATTTTGGGGTAGCCCAACAACCACTTTATCAGCAGTTGTTTTTGCAATCGCATTTACTTCATCCAGTTTTTCTAATGGCACTAATAGCCTGGTAGGCGCAATACAGGCTTGTCCGTTATTCATATATGCTCCAAATACTGCCATTGGTATTGCTTCCTCAAGATTGGCATCATTCAAAATAATGTTTGGAGATTTTCCTCCTAATTCTAAAGTAACGCGCTTCATGGTGTCTACTGCTAATTTTGCAATTAATTTTCCAACTGCTGTAGAACCCGTAAAAGAAATTTTGGAAATATCCGGATTTGTTGTTAATTCCGTTCCTACCACGTTTCCTAAACCCGGAACAAAGTTTATAACGCCCTTTGGTAAATCGGCTTCATGAAAAGCCTCCATTAATAATTGGGTTTGTAGACCACAAATTTCGCTTGGTTTTATAACTACAGTGCAACCAGCAGCAATAGCGGTTGCAACTTTACTGCATACTGAGCTGTTACTTGCATTCCAAGGTGTTATAATACCAACTACTCCAACAGGCTGAAGGCTGATATTGGATGAATTTATTTTTTTCTCAAAGTCAAAAGTTTCTATCACTTCAATCATTGAGTCAAACCAGCTACCGGTGTATTGATTGCTTAAAGATGAAAATTGAAATGTCCCTCCATATTCCTCGATCATAACGTTGGTAAATTCCTGCTGCCTTTTCTCTACAGAAGTTTTTAACTTTTGAAGGTAATCTATACGTTGATGTATTGTAGATTTAGAAAATGTTTTAAAAGCTTCCTTAGCGGCAGCAATTGCTTTTCTTGTATCAGCTTCATCTGCAAGCGTTAGCTTGCCAATTATTATATTATTGGAAGGATTGATCAAATCTAAGATTTCTGTACCATGTGGCGTAACAAACTCCCCATTAATGTAAATTTTATCTACTATTTTCATTTTATAAAGTTTTATAAGACAAAATTAGCGGACGGCTCAAATGCTTACTTTGTAAAAAAGCTCATATTTACTTTGTAATATAGCTCAACAATATTGAAATGCAGATTTGCATTGCGAATAACATTTTTACTTCCAGTAAAATAAAGTTAGGACTAGTATACTGTCCAAGCAGATAGGGTTAAACTAAAAAAATTACAGGCAAAATAACACAGGAACTGCTGCACTTACAATTAATTAATTCTGCCAAGAAAGTATAGATTATTGATCTAAATGGATTGTAAAGTCAACTACGTTATTAATTAGAAATAAAAATGCCATGGAATATAAATTTTGTATACCATACATCAAAACTTACTTTACGAATAATTCTGAATACAAAAAATAAAGTGGCGCTATTAGTCTCCTAATAGCGCCACTTGTCTCTGTAGCGAAGACGGGAGTAGCGAAGGTATTCTACAGAAATGTAGTGAAATTTCACCATTACAAAAAGCCAATAAAATCAATGGTTTACGACTGAATGAACTTTCAAGAAATTTCATCTCTTTTCAATACATTTTCAATAAATCCGTGAATTATCCGTGAACGTTTTTGTATCTTTAAGCCTTGAAAACACTAAGCTTATGGCAACAGTTCAGTTTAAGGCTTTAGGTAAAAAAAGCCCCGTAAATCTTAACCTTCGATTCTTTCATAACAAAATAAACTGTTATGCTAAATCCAACATTTTTGTAAACCTTTCTGACTGGAGTATTGAAAAGAATACTATTAAAAAGAATGCCTCACAAGAGGTAAAAGACAAGGTTACACCCTTAATAGAGAGTTTAACCAAATATGTTCTTAGTAGCTTTACTAACGACTTCCCTACTGGGGAAACCATAGATACTGTATGGCTAATAAAACAAGTAGACGGTTTTTATGCTAAGCCCGATGATGAAAATGATTATAGGTATTACTTCATACCTTTTGTGAGAAAATATATTGAGGAATCTAAAACACGGGTTAACCCTAATTCTGGTAAGGTAATTTCAACTTTGACTATAAGAAACTATAGCACTACACTTAAAAGGCTTGAGGAGTATGAAAAAATTTACGGAAAATTAAGGACAAAAAATGTTAACTTAAATTTTCATAAACAGTTTACAAGCTTTTGTAAGACTGTAGGCAAATACAATGGTACTATAATAGAAAAGTATGTTTCCCAAGTAAAACACTTTGTTAAGGAGGCAAAAATTGAAGGATATGAGACAAATGTAGAAGTTGAGAGTAGAAAGTTCACGTTTAAAAGGGATACTACATTTGATATATATATATCAATCGGAATGAAGTACAGGAAATTTTTAATCTTGACCTTAGCGAAAACCCACGTTTAGATAATGCAAGAGACTTGATGATAGCAGGCTTGTGGACTGGCTTAAGAATTTCAGACCTAAAAAACTTCAACAACTTCCTAATTACAGGTAATAGGATTAAAATTCTCGAAACTGAAAAAACAGGTGAAGCTGTGGTAATCCCTGTCCATCCACAGTTACAATATGTTTTAAGCAAAAGAAATAACAAACTCCCAGAACTTTCAAGCCAGAACTTTAACGAATATATGAAAGAAATTTGTGAGATGGCTAAAATGACTGAAATGACATTAGGCACGAAGAAAGACCCGAAGACTAAGAGAAATGTAAAGGATTACTATCCTAAATACAAACTGGTAAGTAGTCATACACTTAGAAGAAGCTTTGTTACAAATCTTGTAGACCTAAATGTAAGTGCTGAAACAATAATGGCTCTATCTTCTCACCGAAGCTACAGAGAGTTTGCTAAGTATATCAAAACTACCAAAGAAGAAACAGCTAATAAGGTTGAAAAGATTTGGCAAGAAGAAGAGGTTAACAATTTAAAGGTGGTATAATGGCTGAATATAAAATATACGATTTTTTGGAGTCAAATCACTTTGAAAAAGAACACAGCACTTTTATGAGCTCTGTAGTATCGCAAGTTGTTAAACCAGATAATATAGAAGGGTTTGTATATTCATGGTTTACTGACTATGACGACCCTCATATAAAGAAGGATATACTGCCTCTTGAATTGCAAGATAAGAGCAGCTACTTTTTAGTGCGAAATCCTAATCTGTTTAATTTTGATAGCCAAACCATTATACTAACAGAAAACGAAATAAATTATATTAACAGTACGTACTTCATTGCCCAATTGCAAAACAATTATAAAAAGCTATTTGCTGAATTAGATGCTTTTCATAGACATTTTGAATCCCTAAGTAAATATTCGCTGATTGATTGTTACAAAACTATTTTGCATTTTTTGAAAGATAGTCGAGGACTCTACAAGGGCAACATCTCTAACATTTATAGGTTAAACTCCATTAAATTCAAAGACTTAGCTGAAAATAAATTATTACAATACCAAAATGAAGTACAAGCAAAAAGAAAGTTGTTAGAATATAATATTAATCCTGCCTTGAGTTACGATAGTAGTATATTTAAGTCAGCTCAGACGTTTGAGCATTTTAAAGAATACACAATGTCTAATATTCTAGAACCGTATAAAGATTATTCATATCTCTTTCAAAAAATGCTTGCCGAGGGTTTTATACATAGGGTAAAACATTCTACTTTCAATGACTGGCTTCTGGAGAATGGTTATATTAACAAAGAAGACCATGATTTAATAGATAGCAAGGTTAACTTTATGTCACTTAAAAAGTCGGAATCGTACGTTAGAAAAGCCAACTTTGAACATATCTTCATGTAAATTCCGATTTTCGGAATTTTTCAGCCATAGAGTGGAAAAAATGCCATAGTACCTTTGTAATAGAATTAATAAATCAAGGTATAATTTTATGAGCAACACCCTTCAATTAGTACATATCACAGTAGATGATTTGGCTAACCTATTAAGGAAAACTGTGGCTGAAGAAGTCAACAAAGTAATTGGTATTTTGTCTAAACAGGAAAAATCAAATGACCCCGAGCTTCTGACACGTGGTGAGGCTATGAAGCTTCTCGGAAAGTCTGCCCCCTATTTATGGAGGCTGGATAAAAAAGGAATTCTTCGGAGTAGAAAAATGGGTCGAAGTGTCTACTACTACAAAGAAGACATTTTCAACCATTTAAACCAAAATCAAGCAGTATAATAAGCCTGCTTAGTTTGAAAAAACTTCACTCGGCTGCGCAGCCTCTATTAAACATCAAAATTTATTAAAATCAGGTTCATGGGAATACCGTGCAGGTATTACTATGTCTATAAACTATTGTACAAATGAAAAATTTAGAAATTACTGGCAGCACAGAAGCAGCCAATACAATTAATGTAAATACTTTCCAAGCAACGAACAAACCAAAAGTTCACGATACAGTCTCTGTTGACAAGATACTGGCTGTAATAAAACATGGAGACAAAAACCTGCCCCTTATTCAGAATGCCAGGAAGCATGGGAAGGGCAGTGAGGAATATGTCAAAATAAAAACCTTTTATCTGCCCACAGTTCGATTCAATTTCCTTTTTGACAGCCATGCCAAGAATGAGAATATTATTGCCCCTACAGGGCTTATTTATCTTGATGCTGACAACGTCGACACTATTCCAGATAGTGAATACATATTTGCCAAATGGAAATCTCTTTCGGGGTTAGGATATGGCATACTTGCGCGTGTGGAGGGACTAACCAAAGACAACCATCATGAGACCTATAACTCACTTGCCAGCCTTATAGGTGTTAATGCTGATGCAGGAGGTAGGAAGGCTACCCAACAAACAGTCCTTTCTTATGACCCAGACCTATACTACAATGAAAACTCTAAAATATATGTATGTAAAAAGGTATCATTCACTAATATAAATAAAGAGAGAAAAGGTATAAGGGCTAATGATACTTTTTTGGATGAGGGTAAAATACGTTTCCATAATATTGGGGACTTTTTTACAGATGATACACCATACTTGATATTCAAAGACAAGGTATGTGTGTGCACTCCCTATATACCCAGAGTTATCCCAGAGGGTAAGAGAAATGCCACTATGTTTTATATACTTTGCCAGTATGCAGTTTTAAACCCCTTACAGGAAGCTTTTTTATATGGTATAGCTGAGCAAATCAACATAAACATGAAGCCCAATCTCTCCAAATATGAGATTACACAGATTGTTAGGAATGTGATTGCTGCGAGAAAGAGCAATACCTTAAAGAATTGCTGTACTCACCACCGAAAAATATTATTTAACCCGCAGCATCCTTTTTCTTTCCATCAAAAAATGGAGATAGTAACTTCTATATTAGGAGCTGAAAGAAGCCAAAAAACACTTCAGTTAATTTATCAGGTCTTGGAAACCTGGGATTTTGAAACCGATGGGAAAATAACTCAATCTAAAGTTGCTAAAATGGTCGGACGTGGAATAGCCACTATAAAAAGGCATTGGCACAATTTTGAGGATTATTCAGAATATTTAGGTCATTAAACCTATGTACTTCCGACAAAACAATTGATTATCAATAAAATACCTATTAATAGGTATTGTTTGTAAACAAAATTTTATGTTAATTTGATAGAGATTGTTAATCATATTAACGGGGAAGCTGAAAACCGACAGAGTAAGCCAACACAATAACTTTGAAAATATGTCAAAATGCAGACCAGAACCAACACCCACTGGACGTGATTTAATCGAAAAAGGTGTAATTCTCGAAGAATCTTTACTAAAAACTAAGAATGGAAATATTCTTTCGAGAGAGGAGGAAGTACGATATGTAGTATTAAAAATTCCATATGAACTTTTAAAAAATGACCCAGAGACTCAAATTGCTTTTAAAGACATTGTTCATATTAGTATAACGGAATAAAATAGCGGTTATGGAATATGCCTTACTCCCAAAATTTATTCAATTCGAATTGACTTATGCATGCAACAGTGGATGTATGTTCTGCTATAATCCAAGTCGAAAGAAGCAGACAAATGAAGAAACTATTGTTAGGGTCTTGAAAGAATTGAATCGTTATAGACTTGACCATGTGCAATTAATTGGTGGTGAAGTAACATTATTCAAAGAAAAGCTACCTTATTATTTAAGTCTTCTTGATAAAGTTAAAACAAGGTCTATGGTTACCAATGGAAGAACCTTTATTCCAGAAACTATTGAATATTTAGATGAAGTATATATCTCCATTCACGGAGACAAAGAAATGCATGAATCAATAACTCGGGTAAAAAATTCATTCGAAATAATTGAATCAACAATTTCAGAGTATGTAAAAGCAAATATTATAGTCAGTAGCGATACTGTATTAACCAGTCTAAATTATGACCAAATGTTTAATATTTGCGCCTATGCCTCTGAATTAGGGATGAAAAATATATTTGTAAACATATATCAGTCGGCAGGCTTAGGAACGAAAAAAGAAGGCGATTTAACTCCAAGCCTGAACGAGATAAGAATTGCGATTGGACAGTTAATCAAAGCAAAGGAAACACTTCCCCTTAATATTAATTTTGGCACTTCAACTCCCTATTGTTTAGACGAAAGATTAATAACAGAAGATTTAGCTTTTACTTGTGGAACGGGAAGTTGGTTCAGCTCTATTAATCCTTGGGGAGAATTAAGAATCTGTAATCAGTCAACAAAAAGTTATGGCAATGTTCTTGAAGAAGAGTTGGGTAGAATTTGGCACAAGAAAAAAATTGATGATGATTACCGAAATCTAAATTGGATTAAGTCTGTAGAACCTTGCAACAGCTGTGTCTTTAAATATGATTGCTTAGGTGGTTGTAGAATTAATGACAAAGGTGAGGCAAGAGTCGACCCTATTGTTAATAGGGAGCAAGATAAGTTGGTTACGCAAAACAGGTTGATAGAATTGTATAACCATTCGAAAAAAGTTATTCATTACGAAATAAATTAATCTTAAAGACTTTACTAAATTTAGTTATTTCATGAATAAGAAATTATATTAATCTCCACACACGACAATAAATCAGACACTTATGGATAAGATTATAGATTGGATTCCTGCAATCCTAATTTTGATTTCAATTATGACTATTGGACTTGTCATAATAGTTAAATATGGCAAGGACATTTTTAGTAAAGATTACAAATCAAATAATTCCTTACTTTGGGTAACCTCTTTACTTTTTATATTTATACTTATCATACACTTATTTAAAGAACAGGTTTGGACAGGCGATATGTTGAAAGTTTTAATAGGAATTCTCTTGGGTTCTGGAGCAAATGAGCTGAGTAAAATAAGTGGAGGTGAAAAAGGAAATACACTAAGGGACAATACTATAACAAATGCTATGATTATTCAGGCTTTAGGCGATGTAAATCAAAAAATTGAAAACTTTAAATCTGAGGTAAGTAAAATAGAACATGCTACTATAAATCAACACTCAACTATTGAAAAAAAGTTAGATTTGATAACGGAAGACTTTTTAAAACCCCAAATTAGAAAACCAGAAAGACTAAGATTAGAAACAGATGACCCAATTCTACTGGATAAGCTCAAAGAAATCCAAAATAACTCCGATAATTGGACATGGAAATGGATAGAAGAATGTATAAACTATCCAGAATTTCGCAAAAAAATAAATGACAAAATTCTGGAGATAGAAAAAGAGGGATGGAAAACATCTTTTCTAAGTTTTGATAATACAGCGAGAGGGATCCATATAAATTTAGAGTTGGAAAAATCTTTTAAATAGACAAAGTTCCACATTTGAAATATTCGCTTAAATACCTTCTATTAATTTATCAATTACTTGACTTTTATACATCATCTGAATAATAATTTTTTCCGTATAGCTAACTTGTTTAAGATATTTACCAATAATAGTAAGTTCTTTTTCGGTTGGCACCCCATTACAATTAGCATATTCAAACACCAACATCATTAGAAACTCTTTCTGAAGGTCTGGAAGCGATTTTAACAGCCTCAATACACCCGAGCCTCCAACAGTGTCAAGATAAGGCACACAATCAACCATAACCACTTCAAAGTCCTTCGCACATTGCTCTATAAATAGGATTTTGGGTTCTTGCTCTTCTTTTGGAAAGGAGGTAACTGTTATCATGTAAAGAAACAAAAGAATTGATTTCTTTTGCTCTAAAGACAGCCTGCCCTCATCCTCTTGATGTAATGATGTTAAGCCTATCATTTTATAAGCTTTGTAGGGATTTTAAAAAGGTTTTATCATCATTAAGCCTATCATCAATTACATTTACGATTTTTACCATTGCAGGCTTGATATTTTGATATTGTATGGTGTCATACCCCGCAGTTAACTCAAGATAGGAATTCCTTATTTTGTTTTGCTCATCGACTGGTATGTTGGTATCAAAGAAAGAATAAATATATAAGTTGGTATAAGATATATTGAAACTAACAGCATTAGTTATCTCTAAGTCGTAAATACTTATCATCTGAGCCGATTTATATTTAAGTTCATCAACACTTAATTTAAAAGTGTTTTTATTTTCACGGCTTATATTACCTTCTATTATTGCGCTCCTGTGTTTTACTACAGGTGCTTTATCCAAATACAAACTTTTATATTGCTTATGTTTTTCTTCTGCCAGATTTAATATCTCAGCAAATAATAAGTCCCCATCAATTTTATAGACACTAAAGGCATTGAGGGTTTTAAGCCTGTTTACTATTATTGCAGCAGCTATTAAAAAAGCATGATATTTACCCGCAGGAGTTAACTCACCAACATTAGTTTCTAATTGACTGGTAGTGATACTATTTGCATATTCTATCTTATTTATAATCAAAGGAATGGGATTAGCTTTCTTTTTCTTGACTGATTTTTTTGGGGGAACTGGTACAACTGGGTGTAAAACATTTTTTGGCACTTCTTCTTCTATAGTTTCTTCTAAAGCTTTTTTAGACGTCGACCTGCTTATGAAGTATAAAACAATCCCTAAGATTAATGCTCCTATAACAACTGCCCCCGTCTCTGGTTTAGAACCTGTACGATATTGTAATGCTATTACTTCGAAAATTGTCATAAACTATTGCTTTATATAAATTGCCTGTGCAGGACTATTCACCCACTTTATCTGAGTATCTGTAACCTTTTGAAACTCATAAGAAGTCGTATTACTCCCTATAGTAACATTAACGGTATAGTTTGCGTTAGTTGTTTCTTCATCTACATGGGTGTACACATCTGTACCTTCATAAATGGCAAGGCTTTCTTTATTACAAGCCGACTGACTTAAGGCAATTACACATACATCATCTGAAGTGAATTTGAAACCATAAGAAGTAGTTCCTTCAAGATACCAGTTACCTCTTATCCATGAAGGCGGGTTGATAGAGTTTTCATTTTGGTTCACTGAGCCATTGTCGTCAGAGCCTGAACAGCTAATAAGTATTGGTACTAAAATAAGAAGAAATTTTTTTTTCATAATAAAGTAGATTGATTTCAGCAAATATAAAAAAATCAGACGAATAATGCACGCATTTTAAATCATTGACTTAAATGCATGATTGATGGTTCTTTATAGTTATGAAAAATGAGGTGACAAAAATTGTCGGACAGAATATTAAGGATACCATAAAAGCTAAAAATTTTAAGGTAAGAATTGTTGCTTCAAATGCTAATATGGATGTAGAAACATTCCGTAAATATCAGAATGGCGTAATGGAAATGGGAATAGAAAAAGCTGTAAGGATTGCTAAAGCTTTGGAAATAGAAGTAGGAGACCTCTTTAAAGGGGTATAAAATACCTACCTCTCATATCTGAAAATAGGCAATAAGTAAAATATAAAGCTGAAGTAATACTTTGTAATCTTTATATATCCGTAAATTTATAATTTACATGTAAATAACAGCCCCCCAAGATAAGCCGAGTAAACAGCATTTTTAGACATAGCTGGGATAAGCAATAACTCTATAGTATATATTATATTGTTTTTTATACAAAATATATCTTATCTCTATACCTCAGTAGAGTCCGTATTTGAAACCGCCCCTATGCAAGGCAAATCTTCCCCACCCCGCCCCAAAATATAGAGAAACCTATTTTCAAATACATTACAGCAAACTGCCAGAAAAATGCCTTTCAAGAAATTTCAAATCATTAAAAAAAGATAAAAAAAGGGAAAGTCGTGAATTATTCGTGAATAAAAAAACCTAACCAGTTAGTTTATAACTGATTAGGCTTCAAATGAGTAGCGAAGACGGGAGTTGAACCCGTGACCTCAGGGTTATGAATCCTGCGCTCTAACCGACTGAGCTACCTCGCCATTTTTCGGTTATTCTTACAAGCAGGTTGCTTGCTGAATGCGGGTGCAAATATAGTACTTTATTCAATTTGTCCAAACATATTTGTGCCAAAAAAATTATTTTTTCAAATGTTTTTTTTTGAATGTTAAAAATTATATATTTCCAAAAATTTTGACGCAATGGACGAAAAAATAAAGTATGAATTGGAATTTCCGATAACATCTTCGCCTCAACTGCTTTACCAATATATATCTACACCTTCCGGCCTATCCGAATGGTTTGCCGACAATGTAAACTCGCGTGGTGAGTTTTTCACTTTCATCTGGAATGATACTGAAGAAAAAGCACGCCTGTCTTCTAAGAAGAATGGTGAAAAGGTAAAGTTCCGCTGGGTAGACGAAAATAACAACGATGGTGATTACTTTTTTGAGCTACGCATTTTGGTAGACGAAATCACTAAAGACGTATCGCTGCTTGTGGTAGACTTTGCAGAAGAGGAAGATGTACAGGAATCTAAACAGCTATGGGAAAACCAGATTTCCGACCTGAAACATGTTTTAGGCTCGGTTTAAGGTTTTACAATATTATAGAGTATATTTGCCCTGAATTTTTTCAGGGCTTTTTTTATGATTAATTACAACGGCAGCCTTACAGCTGATACGGCCATAGCATTAGAGGAAAACAGGGGATTTTTATACGGTGATGCCGTTTTTGACACCTTTAAGGTGCTGGATGGAAAAATACTGTTCCTGGAAGATCACTACTTCAGGCTTATGGCGTCGGTACGTATAGTACGTATGGAAATCCCGTTGCACTTCACCATTGAATACCTGCAGGAACAGGTTAACGCACTTGTATCGCAGCTGCCCGCAGCGCCGTCTTATCGCGTACGTATAACATTTTTCCGCAAGACCGGAGGCAAATACATGCCCACCACCCGCGAAACCGAATTTATCATTAAAGCAGAGCCACTACAGGAAACCCTGTACAGCATAGCCGACACGCCGTATGAAGTAGAGCTGTATAAGGATTTCTACATATCAAAGCAGCTGATATCTACCCTAAAGACAAACAACCGCATTTTAAACGTCACTGCAAGCATTTTTGCCTATGAAAACGGGTACAACAGCTGCCTGATGGTAAACGACGATAAAAACGTAATTGAAGCGCAATACGGCAACCTGTTTATGCTTACCGGTAACAAACTGGTAACACCACCAATAACCGACGGATGCCTAAACGGTATAATGCGTAAGCAGGTACTGGAACTGGCCCGTAAAACCGAAGGTCTGGAAGTAACCGAAGCCTCCATATCACCTTTTGACCTGCAAAAGGCCGACGAACTATTTATTACCAATGTAATAACAGGCGTGCAGCCCATAACGCGCTACCGCAAAAAGGATTTTACCACGGCTACTGCCAAAGAAATCGTTAAGCGCCTTAATGCTAAGATAAGGCTTGGCTAAAAACTGTTGGTTAATTTAATGCAGGATTCTCCGGGGCGTTACTCCATATAATGTAGTCGCCACCCAGTTCCATAATCTTCTCTTTCCAGAAAGCGTTGCTTGATTTATCTATTATGCGGTGCTGGTAGCTGTTTTGCGATACTATCCACGAACTGTCTTCCAGCTCTTCTTCAAGCTGGTTTGCAGACCACCCGCTGTACCCCAGGAAAAACCTGATATTACCCTTACTTATCCTGCCCTGGTTAATCATATCCTTAGCCAGTTCAAAATCACCACCCCAGTAAATACCGTTAGATATTTCAATGCTTTCCGGTATCAGTTCAGGCACGTTGTGTATAAAATACAGGTTGTCCTGCTCTACCGGGCCGCCATTGTATATCTTAAAGTGGGCATTTACCTCAGGAAGGAGGTCGTTAATGGTAAAATCGAGAGGTTTGTTCAGGATAAAGCCTACCGAACCCTCGGCACTATGATCGGCAAGCAACACCACCGACCTGTTGAAAGAAAGATCTCCTATTGTGGAAGGCTCTGCCACAAGCAGGTAGCCTTTTTGGGGTTTTAGTGAAATCATACTCTTGCAATTTGAACTAAATTTAACAAAAAAAAGTCAGCTTCAAAAAATTTTTGCAGAGTTTTAAAAAAAAAGCTTCCCAAAATTTGGGAAGCTTTTCAGTATCTTACAAATACGCTTAACCGTTTACGTGTCCGTCTAGTTCGGCACCCGGCTTAAACTTAACCACATTCTTAGCAGCGATGCTGATAGATTTGCCGGTTTGTGGGTTCCTGCCTTCCCTGGCAGCCCTGCCAGAAACAGAGAATGAGCCAAAGCCTACAAGTGATACCCTTCCACCGTCTTTAAGAGCGTTACTTACGTTTGAAACGAATGACTCCAGTGCTTTTTTAGCGGCGCCTTTAGATATACCTGCATCAGCAGCAATAGCGTCGATTAATTCTGATTTGTTCATAATTAAATGTAATTAATTGTTTGGTTAAAAATATCTTTTTTCCAATTCCTGTCCTACAAATTTAACAGGATTTACGAATGACACAAGTAAATAATGACGATTTGATTTTAATTGTTGATAACTTTTTTCATAATGTTAATAAACATAGTTGTTTTATTAAAATTCTCTAAAAATTACTATAAAATGCCGTATTAATTCGCCTTTGCTTCTTCTGTAAACACCATACCGTTAAGCAGTTCTGAGGCCGTCATCCTGCGTTTTCCGGGGAATTGCAGGCTTTTTAAAACCAAAAAACCGTCAGTTGTATATACAACAATTTGTTTATTTATTACAATCAGGCTACCGGGTGTGTTATTATGCTCCTGTTTTTCAAACGAAGCTTCGTACACTTTTACATTCCACTCCTCCCCTTTATCAGCTATAAATGTCCATGCTGCCGGATAAGGCGACAATCCCCTCACCTGGTTATAAATTTCCTGCCCGGGGCGGCCCCAGTCGATTTTACAATTGTCTTTATTGAGCTTATAAGCTGTTTTTATATCGCCATCCTGTGGCTGTAAAGTTGTCTGCACATTATCCGCTTCTATAAGTACCAATGTTTTTATCACCGCATCCTTACCCAGCTCCATAAGGCGGTCGTGCAACTGCCCTGCAGTTTCATCTGCACCAATTTCGGTTTCCTCCTTAAGTATCATGGCACCGGTATCTATTTTATCGTCTATGAAAAAAGTGGTAACACCCGTACGCTCCTCGCCATTAATCACAGCCCAGTTTATAGGAGCAGCTCCCCTGTACTGTGGCAACAGCGACGCATGCAGGTTAAACGTACCAAACTCAGGCATCCTCCACACTGCTTCCGGTAGCATGCGGAATGCTACTACCACTTGCAGGTTGGCTCCAAGGGATTTCAGTTCCGCCAGGAAAGCCTCATCTTTAAGATTGGTAGGCTGTAGCAGTGTAAGTCCTTTTTCCAGTGCATATTCCTTTACGGCGCTGTATTTTATCTTCTGGCCGCGGCCTGCCGGTTTATCGGGTGCGGTAATTACCCCTACAATATCATAATTACGCTGATAAATGGCATCGAGTATACCCACGGCAAATTCGGGCGTACCCATAAAAACTATCTTAAGCTTGTTCATTATACAAGTATATATTCGTTATTGGTATTCATTGTTATCCTCCTTGCATTTAAAAGGAGCTGTATAGCCTGCACCGCCTCATCGGGCAACAGGGCAAGCTCCTGCTCTATACCCCGCGAAGATAAGGGCTTTTGCCCAAGCAGCCCTAATATGGCCGTAGCAGTTTCTATAGGGCTTTGTGGCGGGCGTTTCTGCGTAATGCAATACGAGCAGATGCCGCAATCTTCCTCCACTTCTTCATCAAAATATTCCAGTATCAGGCGGCTTTTGCAATGGGCAACATCGGTTACATACTGCACCACGCTATCAAACTGTTCTTTTTTAATGGTATTTTGCTGTTCAAGGTATTTGGCAATACGGTTTATTGTATGGTCATCTTCACGCACCTCATTAAATACAATACTACTGTCATTACCCAAGGCCCTTAACGAAAGCGCTCCCTGAGCTTCCATACGGCGCAGCATTTGCATAAAAGTATCAACAGATACTTTGGCCTTGCCAGCCACCATACCCGTATTAACCGCTGTTTCCATATCAAAGATGCCGGTATAGCTTCGCAGCAAAACCAACACTGCCTCTTCATCTGCCGGGTTAAGGCTTGTATAACGCACCACTTCCCTACTAGAAATGATGAACTGCACGTACACTTTCTCCGTAAACTCCTGCGAAAGCGTAAGCACCCCCTGCCTGTCCAGGAACTGGAGGGCATGATATGCCTTTACCGCAGGGAAATTATATTTTTTGCAGAAATCATTAAAATTGAACGGGTATACCTCACCCGGGCCTTCGCCATAGGCAATCTGTAAAAAAGCATTCAGTTTCAGGTACACCTGCTTTAGGAAGGCCTTATCGGCAAGCCCGTCAATAAACTGTGCTTTTGCCATGGTAATATCGGTAGGATGCATCAGCACCACACCAAAACTCTTCTCCCCGTTCCGGCCTGCGCGGCCTGCCTCCTGGTAATAGCTTTCCAGATTTTCGGGTAGCTGTATGTGGGTCACCGTTTTTACATCAGGCTTGTCTATCCCCATCCCGAAAGCATTGGTAGCCACTACCACCTGGCATTCGTTGTGCAGCCAGGCCTGCATATTAGCCTCCTTCTCCTTTTCTTTTAAGCCCCCATGGTAATAGGTAGCCGTAAAACCCATAGACTGCAACTGGCGCGATACATCTACACAGGCACGTCGGTTCCGTACATATACGATAGCCGAGCCTGTATTTTTAGCAAGTATCTGTTGCAGGCGGGTAAGTTTGTCTTCGCACTCAAATACCATATAGGCGATATTCGGGCGGGCAAAGGACTTTTTAAATACCTGTGGATTGTTCAGCCCCAGGTGTTTTATAACATCTTCCTGCACTCTCTCCGTGGCCGAAGCCGTAAGTGCTATAAAAGGTACTTTAGGTAAATGCTTTTTAAGTGCCGAAATTTTAAGATACGCCGGACGGAAATCGTGTCCCCATTGTGATACGCAATGGGCTTCGTCTATAGCCACAAGGTTTATGGGCAACTCCTTAATACGGTCTACTATCCAATCAGCTTCCAGTCTTTCGGGTGAAAGGTACAGGAATTTATACCCCCCAAATTTGCAGTTATCAAGCTGGTTGCTTATTTCGTCTTCGCTGATGCCACCGGTAAGTGCTATAGCCTTTATATCTTTTTTTTGCAGGTTTTGCACCTGGTCTTTCATCAGAGCAATGAGCGGAGATACCACAAGGCAAATCCCTTCCTGCATCATGGCCGGCACCTGGAAACAAACCGACTTACCCCCGCCCGTAGGCATAAGGGCAAAGGTATCCCGGCCGCTGAGCACTGCGGCTATGATTTCTTCCTGCGGCGGCCTGAAGCTGCTGTGATTCCAGTATTTTTTAAGGATTTGTAATGCCTCTTGCTGCATACTATTTAAAAAGATGCCCTAAGATAAAAAGAATTCTGTTCTCAGGTGTATCTTTTGGTACTTCTGTAAGGTCGTAACCATACTTACGGTAGGTTTCCTGCAGGTGTTGGGCTATTAGTTTCGCCTGCTCATAATTTTCGTATCGGGCTTCATCGGCAGTATAAATTTCTTCCCACGGCGGCAAAAAGAATATTTTGTGGTATACGTGGTCTTTACACGCCTGATCAAAAAACGGCGGATACGAATCTCCTATATAATGCATGTAGGCCAGTACATCGGGTATACCGCGATCTATAAATACGACATCGGCTTCTTCAGCAAGGGCGTTGTGGAATTGCTTCTTGCGGCCTTCCAACAACAGTTCACTAAACAACAGCGGCTTTTCCAGGAACAGCTGCTCTATACCCTGCCTGCGTGCCTCAAGGGTTACCTCGCGCGAAATTTCGGGGTAGCATATATAGCCCTGCCCTTCCAGCTTTTCTATAAGTGTGGTCTTTCCGCTTCCGGGACCGCCAATTAATACTACAACCTGTTTGCCCACTGTTTTGTTTTATAAAGCCGCAAAGGTAATTAAAGCACGCCAATTACAAAAACGGCTTTATAAACCCCTACAAAAACAAAAAACCACAAAAAATGTTAAAATCAGGAAATAAATTCACAAAAATCACTCAACATCATTTCATTATAAAAAAATATATGTATATTTATGGAGAAGTTTAATGAATAATGGGAGCACGCTATGAAGAAGTTAATGACATTTGCCGGATTTGAGGCGGCTGTAGACGAGCGCTACAGCAAAAAGAGGTACGCATCTTACCGTTCTTTTAAAACAAAAAACACACTGATGGTTTATATACAGGTTGCTATTGCACTGGCGGTAAGTATCAGGTTACTTTATATTTTCCTGTAAGCACGGCTTATATGGAAAAGGGAAGCCCTACGCTTAGCGTAGGGCTTTTTAGATTAATCATAAGATCCACTGAAAACAATTAATTTACTTTCAATTTTACCTAATATATCTTTCAAATTACCTACATTTTGGGAATTTTCATCAAAATATCTTTCATATACTATCTTTAAATTTCCTGCGTACTGAACAGAAAATATCTTAACCTCAAATATTTTTTTCCTGATTGTTGAAGCTTTTACTATAATTTCTTTAGTTTCAATAGTAATTTCTAATTTGCCACTTAGTTTAGAAATTTCATACAATAAAGGATAAACAATTTGATTAGAAATATGCCTGAAGTCAGCCTCTATTTGCTCTTTTTCACAAAATTCATTATAGGTATTATAAGCATTAGTAAAATCACGATATATTTTTGCTATTGGCAAATCATTTATTTTATCTTGATAAATCACTTTCAATCTTTCATATTCCATCACACATAAATTAGCCAAAGAATCTAGCAGTTCACTTATATAAATATGCCGTTTTACTTTATCATTAATATGATTATCATACTTGAATTTTAACTCTTTAAAACATTTAGAATAAAAATCTATAAAGTTATTTAAGTCTAAAAACAGTTTTTCCCAATCACGATCATATTTAAAAAAATGTTGGATGGCTTTAAAATTCATTAGCAAGTCCATTCCTAAAATCCTACTAAAGCTATCATTAGTAAGAAAAGCAACAGTATTTGCTTGCTCTGGTTTGGATAATTCCAAATTGAAAAACTCATGCAAATTTTCACCTTGTGATTCTATACTAAATACTGTTTCATTTAGTAATGCTTTGAGTAATGTCAATCTATTTCTTAAATCTTCCTCTTCTTGCTTATCCTTTAAAAATTTATCTTTCGTAATTTGATGTCTTTGCTCTGCCATACCATACAAAACAAACATAATTGTTAAGAAAGAAAGTATTCCGCTTATTAAAGTTCCATATCCTGATACTTCCTGTCCATTGTATTCTATTTGTAAAAAAGCGGGATTTTCTGTATCATTAATTACATCTATTGTAAAAACAATGACAAGTAGAATAAAAATTACTGCAATAATACCACACACCCATTTATAAATTGTAAACTTACTCATCAAAACTTATTTGTTGGTTATACGTTAAAAGTAGTGCTTTTAATCAAATCTCAACACTAAATTGTCATAACGGTGGCAGCAATCGGAATATGTTAATCTACATGTAACGAATTATATTAAAGAACAGCAGTAAATTTAACAACCATTATATATAGGGCAAAGCACCTAAGTAATGTACATTTGCTATATACCATTTTTACACATTAAATTATGAAAAACCTATTTGCACTTATTTCGGCATCCATAATATTAATATCGTGCGGGGGCAAAGAGGCCACTACTTATGCTTCTCCCCTGCAATTACAGCCATCACCCGAAAAAGGGCTCGCCATAGGCACCATTACCTTTGAAGGCGATGTACCGGTAAATGAAATCTACCGCTTTTTTTATGAAGCCACTACCGGAGATAAATCATTTAAAAAGAATAATGCAGGCAAAATAATGATTCTTACCCGCCAGAAAGACCAAAAGGGCTGGAAAGGTGAATTTGGAAATACTAAAAGCTACCTTGTTGTTATAGAACGTGAAGCGGGCAGTTATGCATTTACCACCTATAGTTACCTGAACCGGCTTGGTCCAACCGGAGAGGTAAGCTACGCCGAAAAATTTGCCATACCGTTTGAGATTAAAAAAGGTGGCATAACTTATTTTGGCGAGCTAAATTATGTGGATAAAGCGGTGAAAGGCACACCGAGAATCTTCGTGGCTGACTATTTTAGCCGCGACCTTCCTGAGTTTGAGAAGAAATACCCTACAATAAACTGGAAGCAGGCTGAAAACCAAACAGCTAAGAAGGGTGATACCGGAAATGGGACGGTTGATTTCAGGTTCTAGAATGCCGTAACGCTCAATTATAAATAATATTGTAAGAAGGGAATATATTTATTAAATAAATTTCATCAAACGATATATTATAGCACAAAAGTTTGCATTAATGACATTATTTTAAGAGGTGAAAATTTCATTTTATTTGTAATTTTAACACTATTTGTACTGTAAAAAATAACAATCACCACTAAGATGTGTTAAATTAATAAATTTTAACATTTACCAATGCAGATTATTCATGCAAAAATGTAATTTTACCTTAACCTAAAATTAAAGCTTATGGAGAAAATTACCTTTGACGCTATGCAAAATTTCATTGTGGACAACGAACTGACCGATAGCATTGCTATTTCGTTGCATCCTGAAAGTTTTGATGATTTGGTATTGGATTATCTTGATGCAAACGGCCTATTGTTACAGCGCCCTTTTGAGATTCTCGGTATTGAAATCCTTCAGGACGCAACAGGCATCGTTGCAAGAAATGAAGTTAAATTACTGGGAGTGGCATAACCACCTACCTAAAAAAATAAAATCCCGTATTGGCTTGCAATACGGGATTTTTATTTTGTATGTAAACTACGTTTTATTAACTATTTAGTACCGCAATCAGTTCTTCAAAAGTAACGCTTTGTTGCTCACCTGAAGCCAGGTTTTTAAGGGTATAAGTACCCGAAGCCATTTCAGCATCGCCCGCCATAACCGCGTATGGTATGGCACGTTTATCGGCATGCTGGAATTGTTTTCCTATTTTGGCAGCATCAGGGTATACCTCAGCTTTTATATTTTCGGTACGCAGCCTGCTTACAGCCTTTTGGGCGTAAAGTGCCTCTTTATCACCAAAGTTGATAAACAACACTTTAGCACCCTCAGTTACCGTCTCCGGGAACAGGCCAAGCTCTTCAACCACAAGGTAAATACGGTCAAGCCCAAACGATATACCTACCCCGCTCATATTCTTAAGCCCGAAGATACCGGTAAGGTCATCATAACGGCCACCGCCACCTATAGAGCCAAGTTTTACTCCCTCAGGGGAAGAAACTTCAAATATAGCCCCGGTGTAATAGTTAAGCCCACGGGCCAATGTAACATCAAGGTCAAGTACAGAAGTCCCTAAGCCAACTTCAGCTACATTATTACATATAAAACGAAGCTCCTCCACACCTTTCATACCTTCTTCAGATGAAGCAAGCAGGCCGGCAAGTTGTTCTATCTTTTCACTTATGGTTCCGGTAAAATTAAACAGCGGCTGCACTTTTTCAATCGCTACTGCACTAATGCCTTTCGCTTCCATTTCAGCCTTAACACCGGCTTCGCCAATCTTGTCAAGCTTATCAAGCGCTACGGTAAAGTCAATCAGCTTATCCTTGGCACCTATGACCTCGGCAATACCGCCAAGTACCTTACGGTTATTTATTTTTATGGTAACACCGGCCAGTCCAAGTGAGGTAAATACGGCATCATACAATTGCACCAGTTCCACTTCCTGCCATAGCGAAGTACTGCCCACCACGTCGGCATCGCACTGGTAAAACTCACGGAAACGGCCTTTTTGTGGGTTATCGGCACGCCATACCGGCTGTACCTGGTAACGCTTAAAAGGGAAGGTTATCTCATTCTGGTGCTGCACCACATAGCGGGCAAACGGCACGGTAAGGTCATAACGAAGGGCTTTTTCAGATATTTTTGCCGTAAACTTATTCAGGTCCACCAGCTGCTCTGTTGTAATTGTCTCAGCTGAATTAACCAACAGCTCGTTTAACGAAGCCGGTAGTTCAACGCCTTTTTTATCATAAAAATAGTTGCCGCTGTTCAGTATCTTAAAAATAAGCCTGTCGCCTTCCTCGCCGTATTTTCCCATCAGGGTATCGGAGTTTTCAAACGAAGGGGTTTCTATAGGCTGGAAGCCGAACAGTTCAAAATGTCGTTTTATTACCGATATGATGTACTGACGCTTAGCCACCTCTGCGGGTGAAAAATCTCTTGTTCCCTTAGGGATTCCCGGTTTTGCCATTGTAGTAAAATTTTTGTGCAAATATAGCCATTTCGGTATTTAGATTTAAGTTTTAGGGCAGCGTACTGTAACAACCGCGTACAATGAGCGACAAACCATAAACAGAAATGTTTTATTTTAGCATTAATTATCAATCAGGAATCGCATCATGTTTAACCTTTTCAGGGAAAATACCAAAATAGCGCTGGGCTCCATTAAAGGGCAGGCACTGCGTACTACGCTTACTGTTTTTATCATTAGCCTGGGTATATGGGCACTGGTAGGTATACTTGCTGCCGTGGCGGTACTGGAAAACAGTATAAGCAGCAGCTTTGCCGGTATGGGTGCTAATACTTTTAGTATTACACGATACGACAACAGCAACCGTATGGGCCGCCAGAATGATGCCGATGCCCGTGAAAATCCTGCGATAACCTACCCACAGGCTAAAGCATTTCAGGACAGGTATCATTTTCCGGGGGCTAAAACATCACTTTCGTTTGTTGCTGCCAGCAGTGCCGAAGTGAAATTCGGCATAAAAAAATCAGACCCGGAGATTACCGTAGTGGGGGCTGATGAGAATTTTTTACCCAACTCCGGGCTTGAAGTTACACAGGGACGTAATTTTGCCAATTTTGATATTACCAATAATAATTACGTATGTGTAGTAGGTGCCGACTTTGAAAAAGGTGTGCTTAAAGATGTTAACCCTGTAGGCCAGGTAATATCCATACGAGGGGCTAAGTTTAAGGTTATAGGTGTGCTTAAGGCACGCGGCTCTACCTTTGGAAACCGTCAGGACCTTAACGTAATTATACCGATACAACTGGCGCGTTCGCTGTTTACCGCATCGGGGCTGGACTATACAATAAAAGTAAGTATAGCAAAACAGGATTTTCTGGATGGCGCTGTAGGTGAAGCCACGCTGGCCATGCGCCGTGTACGTAAGCTGCCGCCTACTGCTACACAAAACTTTGGTATAGAACGCAGCGACGAACTATTGGAAACCCTTAGGTCTGATACCGAGTTTTTAAGTTACATAGCCTGGGGTGTGGGGATTATCACCATATTTGGTTCATCTGTGGCACTCATGAACATTATGCTGGTTTCTGTAACCGAACGTACCCGCGAAATTGGTGTACGAAAATCATTAGGCGCAACAAAGGCTATTGTAGCCATGCAGTTTTTTACCGAAACGCTGGTTATTTGCTTTATAGGAGGCCTTGTGGGTATTGCATTGGGAATATTGTCGGGATATGGAATATCCGTTGCATTTAACCTTAGCTTCCCTATGCCCTGGGCTGCCACAATAGCTGCACTCGGTGTAGTTGTGGGTGTTACCATTGTTTCCGGGCTACTACCAGCTATAAAAGCCGCAAGGCTTGATCCTGTTGAGGCATTACGATACGAATAGCATGCAGTCTCAGTTTTCAGTTACTACGTACTATGACTACATGCTATGACTGAAAACTGAGACTGAGACCGAAAACTTAAATAACACAGGAAATCATTCTGTCGTTACCGAAAAGGTCTTTGCGAAGTACAACATTTTTAAAGCCCATATCTTCTAATAAAGCTACGGTTTCCGGGCCAAGGTATTGGTTTATTTCGTAGTATAGCTTACCTCCGGGTTTCAGGTGGTTTAGTGCCAACTGTGCAATTTTTCTGTAAAATATAAGCGGGTCGGTATCTTCTACAAACAGGGCCAGGTGTGGTTCGTGTTCCAGCACATTTGGTTTTATTTCTGATTTTTCAAGGTTCCGCACATAAGGAGGGTTAGATACAATCACGTCGTACTGCTGTGGCAGGTTTTCTGCTGTAAGTATATCTGTCAGGATAAAGTTCACTTGCACATTGTTTGTTACTGCATTTTCTTTGGCTACAGCCAATGCCTCTTTTGAAACATCTATGGCTGATACTTCAGTTTGCGGGAGGTTTTTGCCAAGGCTAATCGGTATACACCCTGAGCCGGTGCCTATGTCCAGTATGCTTAGTTGCTGTTTTTTGTTGTTTTCATGGATAATCCATTCTACCAGTTCCTCAGTTTCGGGGCGTGGAATCAGCGTATTTTCGTTAACCTTAAACTCAAGCCCGTAAAAATATGCCTTGCCAAAAATATACTGTATCGGCCTATATTGTTCCAATTGATGCAGCACATTTTGCCATTGCCCTGTTTCCTCAGCAGTAACCGTTTCATTGCTGCGCATTAAATAATCGATGCGTTTCCAGCCTTTCAGTTCTTCAAGCGAAATGATGAAAAAACGTTCGGCCTCGGCTGCATCATACAGCGGGGTTAGCGTTGCGGTAAATGCTTCTTTATATTCTTTCAGGGTCATGGTACAAGGTTTTTTAGCATCCACACCGGGCAAGAACTATGTCCGGTATTGCCCATAGGGGCATCAAGATAATAGAAACCGTATTTTTTATACAGTTTTTGGGCAGCATCCATATACGGCAGGGTTTCCAGATAGCATTGGCTATAGCCAAATTCTGCAGCAGCTTTAAGGCAGGTTTCCATAAGCAGGGCACCAATCCCTTTGCCACGTGCTAAGGTATTGCTGTACATTTTTTGCAATTCGCAAATGCCTTCAGGGCCGTTTTCAAGCGGGGCTATACCGGCTCCGGCAACAACTACACCGTCGATTTCGGCTACATAGTATACTGAATTTTGGGTGGTATATACCTCATTAAGCCTGTCCAGGATAGGGTCGGCATAAGCAGTGCCTGTTTTTGGAGCATCAAGTTCATCGAACACCCCACGGATAATGGCTGCTATGGCGGCATTATCGGCAGGCTGTATTTTACGGATTACAATATTTTGCATACCGCAAAAATACGGTTATTTGTGGATTTGGTAATCCGGTTATTTGGTAATCGGAAACTTTGTAACTTTGAAGCTTTGCTACTTGAAGATGACTCACGAAACATACATGAAGCGTTGCCTGGAACTTGCCGAAACCGGTATGCGGGCTGCCATGCCAAACCCAAGTGTAGGCGCCGTACTGGTACATAACGGAAGGATTATTGGCGAAGGCCATACCTCACCTTATGGCGGCCCCCACGGTGAAGTGAATTGTGTTAATTCTGTCTGCCCAGAAGACCGCCACCTGATACCTGAAGCTACATTGTATGTAAGCCTGGAACCGTGCAGCCATCATGGTAAAACGCCGCCCTGCTGCGACCTTATCATTGCCCAGCAGATAAAAACAATAGTAGTAGGCACTACTGATCCACACGTTAAGGTAGCGGGTAATGGTATACGGAAGTTGCGCGAAGCAGGACGGGAAGTAATTGTGGGCGTACTGGAAAAGGAATGCCGCGACAGCAACCGCCGTTTTTTTACCTTTCACGAAAAGAAAAGGCCATACATAATACTGAAATGGGCCGAGAGTGCCGATGGTTTTTTAAGCCCCGCAGAGCGAAACGATACAAAACCGGTTTGGATTACTAATGGCTATTCACGCCAATTGGTACATAAGTGGCGTAGCGAAGAAGAAGCTATTTTAGTGGGTACACAAACGGTACTGGACGATAACCCAAAGCTGGATGTACGTTCGTGGACAGGCCCCAACCCTACCCGTATAGTACTGGACAGTAAGGGTAAGATTAATAGCACATACAGTGTTAAAGACCAAAAAATCAATACAATAGTTTTGACAGAACAAACAGATTTTATTAACTTAGACAATCTGTTGTATGAGCAAACCGCTTTTGGCAGCCACCTGCCTGAACGTATTGCCGAGATATTGCACAGGCATAACCTGCTTTCTGTAATTATAGAAGGTGGCAGCCAAACCCTGAAAAGCTTTATTGATGCGGGCCTATGGGACGAAGCCCGTATATTTAAAGGTACCGTTGTTTTCGGTAAGGGAGTGGTATCTCCGGCAATATCGGGTACAGTGGTTGCAAAACAACAAATCCTTAATGATGAACTGTTAATATTGAGGAACTATGGTACAAGCGATAATATTTGACCTTGGCGATGTATTTCTGGACAAGAAACCCGAAGCCCAACGCAAAGCCCTGGCTGCACTTGGCCTTACCGAATGGGACAGCGAACTGCAAAAGCTGGACCGCCGCTTTGAAGCCGGAGCCGTAAGCAGTAACTTTTTCATTAAAACACTACAAGAGCGTACCAACAACGCTACTGAAAGTGAAGTTATTGATGCCTGGAATGCCAGTATAGGCGATTTCCCGCTGAAACGGCTTGAGTTTCTTCAAAAGCTATCGGACAGTTACCGGTTATTCCTGCTGAGTAATACCGATGCTATTCATATCGAGAAGTTTGAGCACGATACCGGCAGCAGTTTCTATGGCGACTTCTACCGCTGCTTCGAAAAGGTATATTATTCCCATGAAACCGGAGTGCGTAAACCTGATCCGGAAGCATTTAGTATGCTTATAAAAAACCATAACCTTCAGCCAAAGCGTACACTTTTGGTTGATGATAAAAAATCTAATACCGATGTAGCCGAAGCGCTTGGCCTTAAAATATGGACACTGCAAAAAGATACCGAAGACGTTACCCAACTTTTTGACCGTGGTATCCTTTCTATGGAAAAAACGGCTTAAATATTATTTACTTACAGTTAAGATGCTAACCTGTATTTGATTATTTTTGCACAAATTTTTCTAAGTAATGAAATTTAAACACAGGTTAGCATATTACCTGTTCGGGCTTACCCTGGGCGGATTTTTAGTAGCTATGATATTTAACGGACGCGGACAGGACTTTTGTTATTTGCCAAACTGCCGCGTATTGAAAAACATCCGTACAAAGGGGCTCTTTATAAGTGATGATGCCAAGAAAGCGTATAGTGAAGGTTGGGTAAACCAAAAGGATATAGACATGACCTTACAATATGGTGACGTAGATTTTGATAAAAGTAACAAGCCTGTAAAAGGTGGAAAACTGTATACTATAGAAGGTAAAAATGCTAAGGGTGAAACTATTATACTGGAAGTTGTAAACAACGAAGAGAAGGCTACCCTGCTAAATGTAAAAAAACCTTAATTTTTTTATCATTTTATCTTGCAGATATTAAAAACTGTGTTATCTTTGCACTCGCAATAACAAACAAGGAAACGCGGTTGAAATTGTTAATAACACATTGGGGCGATTAGCTCAGCTGGTTCAGAGCACCTCGTTTACACCGAGGGGGTCGGGGGTTCGAACCCCTCATCGCCCACCATAAAGGACAAAGAAGTTTTTTTACTCTTTGTCCTTTTTTTATGCTTGTCTATTTCCTTGTTAATTAGATAGATTAGGTTAACCGCCTCGTTAATCCTGCCGGTTCGAAATTCATTTTCTTCAAATGAAAAATTCTCAGGATATATTGAACCGATCAACCCACGCACATCCTCCAGTTTCCCCGTATCAAACAGCATTCTCATGTTCAACAGCCTGTCAATCCCCTTTCTAAGCAGTTCTTCGATGTCATCATCCTCATTGTTCAGGGTTCCGAGCTTGACCTCCAGCTTGGTTATCATGGAACCGTAATCCGATTTCATTTCCCTGTAGTCGTCCGCATCGATCTTACGGGTGGCCAGCAAGTCCCTTGCATGGCTTAATCTTCCTTCATAATCCTTCAGCTGGGCAAGGATACGTTTCTTTTCATCCTGTGAACCTTTGGTCTGTTCGTTATAGGCTTCTACGATTAATTCCACATACAGTTCCTTGATCTCAGGACGTGGCATGAACTTGTCCAGTTCCAGCTTGAAAAGTTCGTTCACAGGTTCTGCCCTCATGCGGTGCGTGCAGCCGCCAAAGCAATGGTAGTATGAATAGTAACGGCTTCGCCCTTTTGACTTACTCGCCGTAAGCACCTTCAGGCATTTTGGGCAGCGCAGGAAACCCCTCAGTGGGAAGTCCGCATCAATCTGCATTTTTGGGCGGTATGACCTGCTACGCCCGTCCAGTACATCCTGGACGGTGTAATACAGGTCTTCGGTAATGATGGCCTCATGCTGCCCTTTTACCAACTGGCTTTCCTCGTCCTTGAATTTGGGCACGAAGATCTTGCCGCAGTACAACGGGTTGCGGATGGCCAGCCAAAAGGCGTTCTTGCCTACGCTTAAGCCTTTCCTGCGTGCCATACGCAGGATATCTTCCGTGTTGAAGATGCCCTTGGCGATTTCCTCAAATGCCCACTTGATGATACCAGCCTGTGGTTCCTTTGGGGCTATGTATTTCCTGCCGTCCTCTTTTGACTTGTTCGCATAGCCTATCGGGGCTTGGCTCACATAACGCCCTTCCTTCATTGCCCTGCGCATGCCGTACAGCACGTTCAACGCCCTGCGGTCGTTCTCCACTTCAGGTGCCGCAAGGTAAAACGCAAGCATCATCTTGTTTTCTGGGATGGACAAGTCCAGTGGCTGTTCTATGGCCTGAGGCTCCACACCCGCCTTGCGCAGGATGCTTATCATTTGGTAAGCATCTCCTGCATTACGGCTGAACCTGTCCCATTTGGTGAACAGTACAAGGTCCGTTTTGTGCTTTTGCTTCTTCAGCAGTACCAACAGTTTCTTCCATGCAGGGCGGTTGAACGATTTTGCCGAGTGGTCTTCATATATCACTTCACGGATGGTTATCTCATTTATCATGCAATACTTGCGCAGCACTTCTTCTTGGTTGCGCTGTGAATATCCCTTATCTGCCTGCTCGTCGGTACTTACCCTTACATACAGGTCTGCTATCTTATTTGCTTTCATGGTTACTCTTGTTTCGGTTTTTTCTCTTTAGGTAATTTGATACGGTAATATTTGCCATCTTTCGTAGGAAATTCAGTATTTCCTGTGCCTGTTCCAGTGTTACGTCCAACCCTGCTTTCTTCAGTAATTGCCACGCCCTTTCGGGGCCAATCCTTCCATTAGTCCTTTTCTCATTTTCCATAGCGCACCTTCTTTAGCATTAAATGAAAAAGACCGACGATCGGCCTTTTACTCTCTCGAAATGTTGACCGCTAAAGGTAGGAGGCAAATCTCAAATCATCATAATCAAAATTTACCCAGGATCAGAAGGTGGGTCAGCCCTAAGCTTCAGGTGCAGTTTGTAGCATTCGTCGATGATCTCCGATTCTTCCATCGGCATGAGTTCCAGTGCAAGTCCAAGCACTTCCGCAATGGTATAGGCCGAAGCGTATTTCTTATTGCCATCGTGTTCTTCCAATCCATATAACGCCGCAACGCTTACCTTGATAAGATCCATCACGGTCAGGGTAAGGTCGTTGTACCCAAGGAAGTATAATTTTGCAGTATGCATCCCTTCACGCCCCTCATAAGGTTCCAGCATGTTGAACTGGGTTGCTTTTCCGAGGGTTTCTGCCAACTCGGTAAGCGCTTTTAGTTTATCCGTTTCCATTGCTATTATTTTTTAAGTTATCAATTTGTGCTTTTGCCAGTTCCAGCACCGTATTATAAAACTGCCTGCAAATAGTTTCCAATTTGTTGCTGTCAGCGATGCTGTATTGGTTCACGTCCTTGTAGCGTGCCATATCGGGGTTTGCTGCAAGCAGCACATAAAGCGAACTGTCCGTTCCGGCCTTGAAGCCAGCGGTAAAGTCCTTGTCGAAAAGGTAGTGCAGCAGCGCAAATAAATGCCCTAGGTTAACACGGTTGGGGCGGTACGCTGCATACAGTTCAATAAGCCCTAAGGAAAGGTTCACCACTGCTTGGTGCAGCAGGGAGTTTTTGACCAAAGCCTCTTCATCCTTACCCAGCATAGCAGCAGAAGTAAGAAACGATTCGGCGGCCAGCTGCCTGTCGAACCAATAGCATACCGATTCCTGCACATCCCTCTTGATAGCTCTGCCTGCTATTCTAAGGCTGCTACCGATTTGAAGCCCGTTGTCAATAAGCTTGCTGAAGAACCAGCGGTCGTTGTCCCGTTTCTTCCTGATAGACTGCCTGCGGTGCAGCAGTATGGTGACCTTATGCTTACCGCCCAGCAGGTTGCGCACCTTGGCCTCAATAACCGAGGCGGCATTTTCCTTGAACTCCATTGCGAATACCACAATGTAAAAGTGGAAGCCCGGATCCCGGTAATGCTTTTGGGATGGCTTTAGGCTGTCGTACGGCCTATAGCCAAAGCAGAACGCCGAGCGGGTATTGATATAGCCGTAGATAATATCGCTGATGCTTGACAGCGCGGCACCGATTTTATAATTGCTATCCAGCGGTTCCTGAAGTATGCGCACGCCTGAAAAGTGTTTTGCTACCGAACCGGCCAATGCAGTCTTGTAGTCCTTTAGCTTCGGCTTTAGCTGTCCTGATAAAAACGAATGGATAGCTTCGACTGCCTTAAAGGCTTTTTCAATGCTTTGCTTTTCGTCAATTTCCAGTTCCTTAAAGAAAACCGAGTAATAGGTCGCGTCAAGGGTTTCTACGATTTTTTTGCCCTCTTCAGTATCGTAATCAAGAAATTCCTTTAACTGCGGAACGAAATTAATGACCCACTGGTATTGCTCGTAAAGGCTGTTGCTGCCGATAAAGGCATCGCCGTACAGTTCGGAAGCCGACATAAGTAAATAGCGTAAGCCTTGGTGCAGGCAAAAGGCAGCTTCTAACACCCTGCCCGAACGGTTCAGGCCTTTATAGTTCTTTAGGCATGCGTCGGCAGCCCATTTCATTTCCCTGAAACGGGACGTTAACCCTTTTTACTAAGGGCTTGGTATTGATCTGGGCGGGACAGAATACTTTGGTATCAGGCCGTGCATATACCAATTTCTCCAAAGCACAATGCTCGATAAACAGCGGCAGGCCTTTTTTAAAGGCGTGCTTTGCCCAATCGGCACTGAAGAATTTAAAGACATAGTCAGGATGCGATTCCACTACCTTGCTGTTCTGGAAAGCCTCCAGCTCTTCATAGAAGCCATCTGAAACAATTGTGCAGATAAGTATTTTATCATTTCCTTCGATCAGGGAAACATATACGGCATCGGTATGCAAAAAGCCCGTGATGTTGCCCACGGCCTGTTCCAGCCCGTTATGTTCGGGATGGCCTTGCGGAATTTTAATTGGGTGATCCATATTCTCTTACTTTTACTGTTGTACATCATCGAAAAACTTTATTTTTGTTTGTACACAGCAAGTAAAGGCACAGCGGTAACGTACCGAACCACAAACGGTTGTGGTTTACCAGTAACTGCTTGTATTTTACCAGCTAAATAAATCCATACAGAATTTTCAATACCTTTGAGTTATGAGCACAGCAACAAAAAACCATATAGGAAGAAAGATTAGCCGCATCCGTGAATTGCGAGGTATGAAGCAGGAAGCTTTGGCTACTGCTTTAGGCATTAGCCAACAAGCTGTTTCAAACATTGAAAATAGTGAAACTGTAGAAGATAAAAAACTTCAGGAAATAGCTACTGCGCTAGGAGTTACCGCTGAAGCCATCAAGAATTTTACTGAAGAAGCTATCTTCAATAACATTAATAACTTCCACGATAATTCAATACAGAACAACTTCAATCCTATTGAAAAAGTTGTAGAATTATATGAAAGATTATTGCAGGCTGAAAAAGATAAGGTTGCTTATTTAGAAAAATTATTAAATAAGTAATTTGCCCCGCAACTTACAATCATAATTTTAAGGTTTAATGATGCCTAATTCTATTAAAATATCTTTTTTCATCTTACTTAAAGGTCTTCTGTCAAACTTGGCTTCCTGAAAGTGTACTCCAAAAGCTAAACGATAAACCTCATCTCTATTTAATGTAATACCGTCTAAAATTTGACTTTCTAACATGTCAATATAATCTTCTGAATAAGCATCTTTAATCCTTCTTAAATCCTCAATTTCGTCTTCATGAGCCTTAAATATTTCTTCTAACTCAAACGCTTTTAAAGACGTGTTCGAAAAATCATCACCTTTATTTGTGATAATCTTGAAACTGAATTTATCGTAGTCTCTATAATCATAACTGAATGTGTATTTTAAATCATTAGAAGGGCTTTTATAATACGGATGGAAATGAGTTGAAAGAGTAAAAGGAGTGTTGCCTTTAACTCCGCTATTACAGACAGAACAACTGGGGATTAAATTGTAGAATGACAGTGCCAACAAAGGATAGTTACTTTTGGAAAACCAATGGTCAAACGTAGGTCTAGTAACTTTTTTTCCTGAACTAGTTATTACCGTTTTAGTATAAATGCGATTACAGTAAACACAAGTTGGTATGTCTAACTTTTCAGCCAAATGATATGCATTGTAATATCTGTATGTTGCCTTATCATCAGTCTTTATCCAACTTTCATAATTAAGTAATGTTTTAAGAGATTTCTTTAAACCTCTTGACGTGAACTTTGCCTTTATCGTATCGAGTTCATCAGGAGTACCAATTAATACAGTACGTAAATTAACTTCATCATTTAAGAATTTTGCTATGGTGCTTTTTATTCCCTTAATTTTATTTATTTTATTAATAATAGCTATGGGAGCTGTTTCAGAAAAAGCATTTCCATTTAATTTTTTTTTAATTATATAACGCATTATGAGATAATGATGATCTCTTGCCTCTATAATGTTATGAAGATTATCATCAATAGAATGCATATCTACTTCTTTTTATTTATTAAGAATTGGATCTCGTTGTCAATAATCTGATTATAGTAATTATTATCTGGAACGAGGTCAGTTATCATTTCTGTAAGTTTCAATTTAACAATCTTTTCGTCAATAAGATTAATTAACTGTTTGTAATACTTTAATTTTTCTTGGAACTGAGGTGTAGATTTTCTTAAATCCGATAGTTTTTGGTTCTCGTTTATCCAGTTTATAGTATCTTTTATTTTGGATTTTGAGAAATCTCCAACTAAACCATCTTCAACAAAAAACGAATGAGCTAACAAATCGGTGATATTTGCTCCGAATGTTTTTTTAATTCTGTTCTTATCTGTCTCTGAAATTATAGCACAAAAGTTAGTGTCTTTTTGGAGAAAAACCACGTTGTTGATAGGAAAATCCGACAATGTAAGCGGATCATGTGTAGTAATTATTATTTGTAATTTTGGTTCTATTTCAAGAACTTCAAAGAAATATGGAAGAGTTTTTAAAATTGCATTTACATATTTTTTCTTCCATACGGGGTGAAATCCTAAATCAGCTTCATCTAATAATAAAATATAATTTGTTTTACTGGGTAGAGACTGGCTCTGACGAGTTAAATTTGTAAATATGAAGTTATAAAGTTTTGAAAAGAAATTTAATAATGCGTTTTCCCCTGAACTCAGGCTTCTTTCAGTTGGTCTAAATGAAATAAATCCATCTGTGTAGTTAGCTTTATCAATCAATCCTTCTCTTTTTGGATAATAATGCAGCAAATTGTTTATTATTCTTTTATGCAGCTCTAGGAGTTCTTTAACTTCAATTAAAGTTAGTCTTATACTTTGCTTATTTATATTATCTGGATCAGACTCCTTTTCAAAAAGTGATTTTAATTTTTCAAAAAAAGGAAGAATTTCATCATAATTAAAGATGTGCTTTTTGTATTTTCCTTTTTCGACATAACTTTCTTTAATAAAATGAATAAGTATTTCAATTGCAGATGAATTTTCAAAACGGTTTCTATCGTAAGGATTCTCAATTTTTCCCTCTTCAAGCCAAGTATTATGCTTCTCCATTTGTTGAACTACGACGGAGATAAAACATCTTATTACAAACCGTTCTAATAGATACTTGTTTACTAATGCTTGTCGTAAGTTCCTTTCTACTTTAGAATTTTCGTCTCGAAAAATATGCCAATTCTTACTTTCATTTTCTGCTTTTTCTAATATAACTTCAATTATGGGGCGCAGCGGATTAGGTGTATTCCAAAAATCAGGCATTTCGACTTCTCTAAAATGTATAATCCCTGTTTCATATTCCGGTAGCTCAAAAACATTCCTAAACACCAAATTATTTTTAAAAATTTCAGAGTTTAGAAATTCAACTTGTCTTATCGAATTTTTAAATATCAACTCTTCATGCAATCTAAAGCGCCAGCCATTTTCATTAGTTCCCTTTTTATCAATATTTTCAAAATCCCCTTTTATGTATTGGTCAAGAGATATGTCATATTCGTCAACATCACTGAAATTACTATTATATTTTAAGTCAAAATGAGGAGAATAATATATGGTTTGGAAATCTTTTATATTAACATTTTCTAATTCATTATATCCTTCAGGCAATTGTTCACCATTAAGTGTTTTTTTAATTATAAAATCTCGTTGTATGGAAATATTGTCTTTGTCATTATCAACAACAATAAATGCTTTAAGGTTAGAATAAAGGACCTTAGTTTCACCGTCAATTTCTGCTAAAACGGTACAAATATTATGCGGCATGGAATATTTATGTTCAACAAATAAGCTTCTTATTACGTCCAGTATTGACGATTTCCCGACACCGTTTTGCCCCACAATAGCGCTTATTAACTCTATGCTGCAAGTGCTGTCAGAAACATTAAAGAAATCAGGTATATATCTCTCATTGAGCTTGCGCTGTACTATTAAATCTTCACCTATCTTGTTAAATGAATACAGATACTTCCCTCCAAAATTTAGTGTTTGCGGTTTATCTATCAAATATTCGTGTTCTTCTAAGTAGATACTTACTATCATGTGAAATTTATTGATTATTAATGCAATACCTAATATATGATATTTAAGGTAATTCTCTCAATTATTTTTTAGTTCAACTTTTAACAGCAGTATTATTCCTAGCAATTGACATAAGACCGAGCTTTTAAAACAAAACCTTCCGGCTTACCGTCAGCATTTGTTTCTGTATTGTTCCAAGAGCATGCTCCTTCAGACATGCACTTTCCTGATATTCCCACAACCTAAAGATTTATTTAATTTTCTGCTGATTGTTTTCCACATGCGAAACGTCAAAAAAGGCAGCTAAGTTATTGCAGGCGCAGCTCACGCCGGCAAACCAAAAGACTACGGCATAATGGCTCGTGCCTCGCCACCCTTCGGGACTTATTCCGTTTCCTTTTGGTTTCCCGCTGCGCCCGCACTTTTTACCTGCTTTCTTTTTTTCCGTTTTTTCTTTGTGGAAAACTAATGTGTTTTATGGAGGCTGACGGCTTAAAAAGAAAAGTGATGAATTAGTATTACTTAATTTTTAAATCTTGGAAATCATGGGACACAATCTTAATTTCAACGAAAAGACAGGCCGTTATTCTTTCTTCAGCGTGAAGGAAAAAGCATGGCACAATTTAGGCCAGGTCGTAACCGAATACCCCACAAGTTCGGAGGCAATTAAACACGCAGGGCTGGACTATGAAGTGGTAAAATCTCCGCTGTTTACTAACGGCGTCGAAACCCTACAAACTGGTATAGATTTAACTGCTGGCGAGCCAATTAAAGTGCCAAACTATTTTGCCAATGTGCGCAGCGATAACAATACGGTTTTGGGTGTGGTGGGCAAAGATTACCACATTGTACAGAACCATGATGCGTTTGCTTTCTTTGATGCTATAGTAGGCGGTGAAAGTGGCATCTTATACGAAACAGCAGGGGCTTTAGGAAACGGCGCCCACATTTTTATTACCGCTAAGTTACCCGGCTATATCCGTGTGGGCGACGGCGACGATGTAACCGAAAAATACATCTTCCTGACCACCTCTCACGACGGTAGCGGAAGCATAACGGCAGCCTTTACACCTGTGCGCATTGTATGCCAAAATACCCTTAACGCCTCACTAAAGAACATGACCAATGTGGTGCGTATTAAGCACACCTCCGGGGCAAAGCAACGCCTGGAGAATGCACACAAGGTTATGGGGTTGGCAAACACGTTCAGCAGCCAGTTAGAGGGTATCTTTAATGAGTGGGCAAACGTCAGGATAAAAGATAACGACGTAAAGAAATTAATACAGTTGGCGCTATGCCCAAACAACGAAACCTATGACCTTTTAAAGAAGGGAGCGGAAGATGAATTGTCAACGGCTTTCAAGAACATGGTGGAGGATGCTTTTTCCTATGCGATGGTAAATGATACCCAGCAAATGGACACCACAAAAGGTACTTTGTTCGGGGCTTACAATGCTGTGACCGGCTATTACCAAAATGTGAGGAACTACAAAGATGAAGAAGCCAAATTGCAATCTGTTGTTATGGGTGGGACAGCGCAAACAAAGGCGCAAAAAGCCTTTGAGTTATGTGCAGGTTTTGCAAAAAATGACAGCGGTATATTCCTTTTAAATTGATACAGGATTATACCATTCTCAAACAGGGGCAGGCATTTTAGCCTGTCCTTGTTTTTCCTAATAATGACGAATCCGCCCCTGATTGCTATTACCTCATAAAACATCTCGAAATTGTCTGAAAGCTCAAAATTTCTTTGGAGATTGCCACGTTGGTGCAATCGGCAAGATGAACGGTTGTATCACAACCGCATTCTTGCCGCCCATCCCTCGGAACTCGGGGCGGGGGACGCTGCTATGTTTTTAAAGCGTTGAACTAATCTAGAGTGTATAACGTATAAAGAAAAATACAGTGTCAAATAGGCATTTACTTGATCTCTCATATCGAATGGCTTTTCACCATTAAAAACTACACAAGCATTAACTGACACGATATATTTAAGTATTTGAGGCAATGCGTTTCTAACGACAACTTTTCCTCATAACACTAGCTGTTTCAAAGGACAAATAAATTGTCAAAAGTGGCTATTTAAATAGTAGCCTGAATCCTATTGGTATCAACTTTAAAAAGTTTTTGAGGAAGATAAACGCAAGGTTTTTGGCTATTAAAATAAAAGAGAGTGTTGCTTTTCCAAATCAAACACGAGCTACAATTCAATATTGAATATGCTAGATACAACCTTAAATAGTTGCAAAGATGAGATTCACTACGGAAAAAATATTTATGTACATTTTCGAATAAAATATCGAAGAAGTTAAATTCTTATTATCTTTAAGGTTTAAACTTAATCACCAATATATGAGGCCACTAATCATAGAATTTATAGAAGCTGCAACTGAACCGGATTTAGATTTTTCAATGATTGAATATGATGAGCATTTAAACCTTAATGTTAACAAAGTTACCGGACTTCCGGCTGTACAAATGCCAACAATGAGTACAGTTACAGGCACTAAAGTTTTTAATGAGATTTCAGACTCAGATAACAGCGAATCAATGACGATGATGGCAACTATGACGGGAACTTTTACTACCACCGAAGGCTCTGATACCGACCCTCGCAATTCTTTGCATTATGCCTCAATGATAACAATGACGACAACCAGGACAATGCTTGAGTCTTCTGATACGGATTAATGTTTATGATATTAATTATTACTCACAAAGAAGATTACACTGCCGATTATCTCATAAATATTTTAAATGAGCGTAAAATTCAATATAAAAGATTTAACTGTGAAGATATTTTAAAAAACCCATTATCCGTGGACTTTCAGTCGCATTATTTGATTGATCTTTTAGATGAAAGCACTTATCATTCCGTATGGTTTCGTCGCGTAAAACTACCTGATTTCCCAGGCTTGAAGCCTCATGTACAACTTTATCTTCAAAAAGAATCTGAAGCATATTTTAAGAGTTTGTTCAGTCTAATCGAAGCTAAATGGCTAAGCAATCCATTCTCAGTATACCAAGCTGAACACAAACTTTTACAAATAAGAACTGCAAAAAATATAGGTTTCAAAACTCCAAAGACTCTTGTTACAAATTCTAAATTTAAGCTAAAGGAATTTTTTCAGGCGTGCAACGATGATATAATTGTAAAACCTATAGGACAGACACGAATATCTTCAAACTATGGCGCCGAGTTTATATATACTAATATTGTTACAAAAGAGCTTATTACAAATATTGAAGACTATGATTTGACACCCTGTATATTTCAGGAACAAATAATTAAAGCGAGCGAAATTAGAGTGACTGTTGTAGATGATAAAGTTTTTGCGGCTGAAGTAGATTCCCAAAATGACCCCGCAACTAAAATTGACTGGAGACGAAAAAAAAACACCTTTTCAGCGTGTGAATTGCCAGACGACATTAACAATCTTTGTGTTAGGCTTGTGAAAGAACTAAGTTTAAATTTCGGAGCGATTGACCTTATTAAAACGCCAGAAGAGGATTACGTTTTTCTTGAAATAAATCCTAACGGGCAATGGGCTTGGATTGAACTTGAAACTGGATTGCCGATATCAAATGCTATTATAACTTATTTGTCAGATGAAAAGAATTCGTAAGCTACTTAACTCTATAGGCATCTTTGAGGGAAAATTTATTAATAATCCTGTTCCAGATCATGTAACCTTATATGATGATCAACCTGACGAAATAAAAAGCAGTGCACATTTGTCATATCTTCAAGGCTTATCTTCGGACGAAGAGAGTAGATTAAACCTAATAGAAAGCAAATCTTCTCAATTGGTAGGACAAACTGGAGTAATCTTTTCATTGTTAAGTCTTTTTGTACCAATTCTTATCGATAAGATAGGGGATTTTTCATTCTATGTAAAGCTATTGCTTCTTTTACTTTTATTACTGTCTCTATCCTTTTATATATTAACCATAACAAATGCACTAAAAAACTACGATCTCAAGCGATATAACTATAGTAATCCGGCACCCGCCAATGTACAGACCTTCCATCAAAAGACAATAGCAGAATTTAATTCAGAAGTTATAAGAGACTTATTATACAGTCTTCATAGGAACAAAGAAATAAACAATAGGAAAGCGACCAGCTTAATACAATCTTATATTTCTTTCCGCATAGCAAACCTCCTCACTGCAATATTGGTAATCTTGATATGTAGTATGTTATTGCTTGGAAAGCAAAATACTAAAGAATTGGAAAATTTCAACAATAATATTAGTTCGAGTACTTCAATATGCTACTGAATATATACTCATGCAATGAAAATACATCATTGTTTAGTTAATTTAAAACTGGTATAGTTATGAATACGATCACCCAAATAGAAAATGCTTTAAAAGCGATTAATCAGGCTAGTTTTCAGACGTTGATAAATCACCTATTGTACTTACAGGGCAACAAGTTCATTGGCGCTCCGGGTGCCGTAGTTGGAAAGGAGAAAACCAGTAAGGGAACTCCAGACTCCTTTTTTGTAAATGACGATAACTATATTTTTGTGGAATGTACAACCCAAGAAAGGTTGGGTGCCTCAAAATCTTTTTTTGATAAACTTTCAAAAGACATAGACCATTGTTTTAAAGAGGATGTGACAAAAATAAAAAAAGAAAAATTAGAAAAGGTTATACTAGCTTGTAATGAAAAGATAAGTGCAGAAGAATACAACCAATTAGATACTAAAGTAAAATCATTTAATAATGATACAAAGTTTGAGGTTTTAAACATTCAAAATTTACCTTTACTCATATTTGATCTTCCTAAATTGGCCGAAGAATATCTTAATGTCCAAATTATAAAGGGTGACATTTATACACTTGACGAGTTTCTTTTAAAGACAGAAAAAGGCTTACAGCCAGCGCTTACAAATGAGTTCATAGGCAGAGAAGAAGAAATTGCAAAATGCAATGAAATTTTACAAAAATATGATGTTCTACTATTGTCGGGAGGCGCCGGTGTCGGAAAATCTAAACTGGGCGTAAAGATTTTAGAAGAGTTTTCCAAAAAAGGATATATCCCGATTGTCATCCAAAGTTCAGGTGTATCGTTATGGGATGATTACCAACATCTTTTTTTGTCCGGAAAACAACATATAATACTTTTTGACGATGCGAATAAATCAATTACTAATCTAAATTATTTGCTAAGTAAACTAGAGGGTACACAATCTTATTCCGCAAAAGTTTTAATTACATCTAGGGATTACGTAAAAAAGCAAGTCTCTTCCGCCCTTGAAAATTACTCCTACAAAGAGCTAAATATCCCGGAATTCAAAGATGAAGAAATAGCGAGAATAATTAGTTCAGCTTTACCAAATCTTCAATATCATAGCGATATAAAGAGAAAAATTGTAGATTTAGCTAAAGGGAATGCAAGAGTTGCGCTAATGGCGACCTATTCGGTTACACCAAATTCAGAAACTAACTATTTAAACAGCCCCGTGTTGCTATATGAAAAATATTTTAAAAAAATCTCTGATGAAATAGGTGTTTTCAATAACCCAATAATTCTCAAATCCCTTGCAATTGTATCATTCTTCGGAATTATCGACAAGAATAATGAAGAATTAAAAACGATATTATTCATTAAATTTCAAATTGATTGGGACGATTTATGGACCAGCGTAATGGAACTTCATAACAATGAAATTTTAGATGTTTATTCACATGAAATTGTTAGGGTATCTGACCAGGTTCTAGCCAGCTATGCGTTTTATAAATGCTTTATAGACAATAACTCTGCTGTAATTAGCTATGCCGAATGGATTGCAACTTTTATAGGAAATTTTTCAGCCAGAGTCCGTTCAACCCTAATAGATGCAAATAATACTTTTGTTTATCATCACGTAAAAGATTTAGTATTACCACATCTGAACAATGTGTTAAAGCAGATTAATACTGATAACGAGTTATATGCTTTTTATGAATTATTTTGGTTTTACAAAGGGCGTGATTGTCTATTATATCTAAAAAAGTGGATAGAAAGTCTTGAACAAGAAAGGGATATTGAAATTTATAATTTTTCCTATATACATAACGACCATACTACAGCTTCTAAAAATTTTGAACTTTTAAAGAATTTTTGGAATCACGCTAACGAATTATTAAAGCCATCGTTGGAACTGACTCTTAGGCTATTGGAAAAACAACCTAGTCGCATACCAGAGGTTCTAAAATTTCTTCACGATAACTTTAATTTTAAGATGCAGGATGTTGAACACGGATATATACGACAAAATGTATTATTAGATACATTTTTTGACACTAATCTCAATAACATTAAAAAAATATTAGCGGATGGCATCTTTCTTAATTTGGCAGAGGTATTTCTAGGCTGGCATTACACAGAATTTGGTTCATCTAAAGGTCATGCGTTTACTATATATAATTTTGATTTATATAAATCGGACGAATTAATGAAGTTAAGAGAACGCATATTTAACCGTTTCTATGAATTATATAAGCCTAAAGATGAACAATCGAGAAAAATTTTAAATCGCGTAATTTATCCAGGCGGAGATATTGACAAAAACATTTTTGTAGATGAAATACCAATTTATCAAAAATTCATTTCTTACAAGTTAGATAAAACACAATATGCGGATTGCAAATTTGTTAGTAAGCTTGCTAAATATTTAGAGAAAGCCGGAACAAAATACCCTCAAAATTGGGATGACTTTATTGAATCTGATATAACAAAATTATCAAAGTTTTTAAAACCCGATTGGGAATATAAGGATGGTAAATCTATTGATGAATCTGAAAATGAAAAGCGAAAGGAATTTGATGATTTTATAAGAAAGAATGATTGGCAAAGTATTGAGAAATTTCTATTAAATATAGATATGCTCTTTAAACAACAGAACGATAATAATAGTTGGCATATTGAATCTGCTGTTGCAGATATTTATATCTCTTTAGCAAGAAAAGATAAAGACGAGTTTGAAAAAGCTCTAATCCTTTATTTTAGTAAGAAGATATCATTTCAGTTACGGAGCAATGTTTTAAATATTGTGCTACTAGAAGGTATTATGACCGGTAGGGAGTTTTTCAAAATACTGAATGGATATGAGTTACGCGAGAAGTTTTTTTGGGAATCGGCATTAGTTACGATGTTACCAGAGGAGCAGATTGATAAACAATTCTTGATTCTTCTCATTGAAATATTTAATAATACAGACGAGCATCTTTATATTCACAGAATGCTTGACTATTTGAAGTATAAAGAAGTATTCGATGAATATAAAAAAGAAAAACCAGAATTAGAGAAACATAATATCATTACTTATCTGACCAGTATAATCCTAACAAAAGCGCCTAAAACTAGGCGTAGTTTTGGATTTCATTTTTGTGCTGAATGTGTACAATATTTTGAAGATCAATTTCAAATGTTGGAAGATGTATTTTGGGCTCAATATGAAATAGATCCGCATTTTGATTATGATGGTAAAGAATTAAAATCATTATTAGACATAAATAAAGCGTTTATAAACCAGGGTTTAAAAAGTGATATTATTGGATTAGACTATTCTTCAAAAATAAGGTTAAGGGACATTAATACTGATTTTGTTTGGGAATATGAGGAATATGAAAAGCTGATTGAAGATATACTATTAACAATTTTGGATAAAGTTGAACATACTTTTTTCGTAGAAGAAGATATTTTTTCACTTTTTAAATTCAGACAGGCGGATGAGAATAGGGCAAATAAAGTCAAGGGATTAATTTTAAAACTAACCCAGAAATATTCTAGTAATGATAACATAGTTTTGTTATTGGCAGAAGTTGTTTATAATTATTACAGAGACTGGTTCATACAATATTTTAAAGAATTCCTTTTGCTAAATAATGATATTGAAATCGTAAGACGAATCAGTTTTGGTAGAAGCTCGAGTACAACAGGTAGTTGGGTTCCCGTATATCAGAAGAAAATTGAGTTCTATGAAGATATTTTAAAAATGATAAATTCTCTACCTAATATTTTGGATTATTCTAATCATATAGATTATTTCGAACAGAAAATTATTTGGAAGAAAAAAGACATTGAAAGAGAACAGAAGCGAGATTTTATGGATGAGTTTTACTAAACATTACCATTTTACCTTAGTAGATTATAAAATTCGAATTATTTCCTTATTAAGCATTTCTCGACACATGTAATCTCGGATAGGCTAACAGAATATATAAATCTTGAGAATATAATGTAGAAGAAACCTTTATTATTATCATGTGCTTCACCATCCTAGTGATTATGCTCATGGTAGTTGTCAAGTTCCCGAGAAGAAATAAATAGTGGTGGCAATAAATATGGCTAAGGATTAGGTAGGTCTAAACGTTTTTCTAAATATCGCCGTAACGTTTGAAAAACTAAAAATGATTGTATATCATAATAATAAACATTGATAACTATTCTTTTTTATCGTTTTCATGATTTTCGAAAAAGCCTTCCCTGCCAATTCCTTTCTGGCCAGAGAAATGAATATAATTCATATTCTCAATGATAGTTACGTCAGGCTCTTTATTCTCGAGAATAATAACCTGTTGACCTATTGAGGTTTTTGCTAACGACATGAAAAATGCAGATTCCACATTTTGGTCTACCTGCTCAGACGATGTTTGGGTACCGTCACGGTCTTTAAAAGTTGTTAAAGGTGAATCAAGTATTATAAATTTAGGATGGTTTCGCTGTTTAGTAATTGCATACTTCATTAATCCGTAAATAAAGGCGGTATAAGTGATAGCGCGATAACCTTTTCCGTTAGTTGATCTTGGACTATTATTTATTTTTATATCGAAAACAGTGCTTTTTCTATCAAATACAACACTTGTCACGTTCGGATATTGCCATTCAATTAGTAAATTTTCAACTGTATTGCAAAACTCTCCGAATTGAATGTTCTGCTCCGCTAGTTCTGTTTCATTTACCTCATCTTTTTTCTTACCTAACTCATTTAAAGCATTTAATTGAGAATTGTAAGTGGTAATGTCGTGTCGCAACGACTTAAAGCGATCTAAACTGGCTCTGCTATTAGATAAGATTTGCAACCTTTCTTTTAATGACTTACTTATGGGGGTTAACGAGTTATTAAGAGCTTCGTCAATTTCACTAATCTTGAATTTTACTCTTAAGATAGACTTATCCTGTTTAATTTTATCTTCTTTTAATTGAGAAATTGTTTGACTTAATTCTGCTTGCTTGAGTATTATTTTTGATAACTCTTTTCCCAAAGAATCCTCAAAGTTTTCGTTATCAATATTATATTGTCCAACGTGTTCAGAATGAGAATCATTCATTTCTGAACCACAAACCGGGCAACTAACAATGTTTAACTGGTTAATGAGAAAACTACCCTCAGAAATAAACTCTAAGCGGTTTCGATCACTTATGTAATGTTTATCGAGTAATTCAAACCGGTCAAGTAATTCTTTATTAAAAAACTTCTTGCTTTCGAGTTTGTCGATGTTCTTAAAGTATACAGACTTTTGGTTTCGCAATTTATCAATTTCAGCAATAGAAGTTTTATATTCAAGATTTAGCTGTTCATATTGTACATCAAGTTGTAATTGTAATTCCTCAATATTTTGACCTTCGTATTCATTAAGCTTCTCTTGGGTTTGTTGAATAAGTTCTTTGATCAACTCGATTTTTCCCGCAATCTTATTTTTTAAAATTTTGGGATCTTCTGTTTCAACTAGTAGTGTGGCATCTTTACCTGCTAAAAAGTAATAAAAGAGCGATTGCTCCTTCGTTCGAGTGACACTTTCACCGGAATGATTTACAGGTGAATCCTCTGAAATTATTGTTTTTTCGTCAACAAGGCATAAGCCTGCAACATCTCTAAAACTTAATCGGACTTTATTATTCTGCTTGTTTTTTTGCAACAGTACATCTTGAAGTCCACATAATGAAAGTAAAAAAGTCGCAATATTTTTTGGATCGGAAGAAAGCTTTTCCCCATAGGTTTCATAAGGTGAAGTACTTTTAAAATCTCCTTGCTTAATTTCAAAGGAACCGCCTGAAAGGCTGCGTTTCAGCGTGTAAGAAGCATCATCATAAGCATTGACCGTCAAATGTACTTTTTCATAACCCTCACTTTCTTTAATAGGTTTAGGTAGTTTTTGCCCGCCCATCATGAAATCAATACATTGGAATATGAAAGTTTTTCCAGTGTCCGATGCACCTGCAATAACATTTAAACCTTCTTTGAATTCAATCGAAGCAGGTTTCTTGCCGTAGCCAGTTATAGTCAAATTGCTGATAAAAAATCCCTTACTCATTCAAATAACGTTCTAAATTTTGATTCATTAACAAATTCGCCTCCCCATTTTTGAATATTCGCATTGATAACTTCCGATAATTGGTCCTCAGTATAGGAGCCGTATACCTCGTGAATCCAGTTACTTACCTCCACTATTCGCTTTGCATAATCACTTTCAAAATATTCCAGTGCTTTACCGCCGATTTCTGTGATCTCATATAGGATACCTTCTGCTGAAAAATGCAACTTTATTAACTCACGACTAATAAGAAGCCTAATAGCATTTGCAAGAAGTTCTCTCTTGACAACAATTTCAGAACTTCTAAATGGATATTTAGGGTGTATACTTTTTTGTTCCTTAGAAACATCTCCAGAATGAATTAAAAAATAATCCAAGTATGTGAGTTTGTCGATAGATAAGCCTTCTTTAAATCGAGACAATAAAAATAGAATACGCAATCCAATCTCGATTGACGAATTGAAAAGCCTGATGTTGCGATCTTCAGAATTTATTTTCCAGCCACCCATATCAATTTTTTATCATTTGCTAAATGATGACAAATTCCTTCTCTATCAGCCACACGTAACTGATTAACTAATGGACTGGAATTAATAATTAAAGATTTTGCAAAGTTAGTTGTTGCTTTCACCCTCTCATATCCGCTTTTATAACTTTCTCCAGCAACATCGACTACTCCCGCATAAAATTCCTCCTTTAAGTCTCCAAAGTAATCCGTATCGGTAGGTAGAGTGTCCCTACTAAATTGGTTTAGGGAATCAGCAGAGTAAAACCCTAATCGTTGCCTATTAAAATGATTTTCCAACTCTTCGTGTTCATTTAAATGAGCTATCTCTGAAATATTTTTTTTACATAATCGCTGTATGCATCGAATAATTGCTTAGTGTATACAGATTCGCTAGCCGCGATACCTGTAGGTACAGTTACATCCAAATTTCTTCTTTTTTTTAATCCGCCTCCAAATCTACTAGCGTAATAAGAAGTATTTGCATGCTCATCAATTAATCTTTGAGGATCATAACTCTCAAAAATTGAAAAATCAATTGCATTAAGATGTGACTTCAGCTCATCAGTTAGCGGTACTTCATGTTTAGATTTTATTTTATCTTTACAATGCTTATCCCAATTTTCAACTAATTGGCTTTTTAAAGTTTCTGGGTTCTCTAAAAATTGGTTGAGCTTGGGGCCTGCACCTTTAGGCGACACAAAATAGTATTTTCTAGGGAGTTTGTATTTATTCTCATAAGTGTAATAAACTAGTTTGGCTAGCTCACTATTTATTTCAGAAGGTGCAAGAGGATTGTCATAGTGTTTACATTGATAATTGTCCCAAAGTTCGGCATCGACTTGAGCAATAACATCACGCCCCATGTCACCTGCTCCAGAACATTTTTTACAAATTTTATAATCTCCTTTTTTAATTAGATAACCAGTTACCCATTCTCTAATCATATCCTCAAATTGTTCGGGAGATAATATTTTTAACCTATCTATTGCTGTCACCGGTATTCCAAACATAATGTCTTGATTGGTTAACATACCAATATTTTTTGGGTTGGGGAAATCAACTGTAGCTAAGACAGACATTGATAAAGTTTAGATAAAATTTGTTTAAAAGTTTAAAAGTAGAATATTTTTCTCAGAAAACATATTCCTATCCTTGCCAATAGTATATAATAGCGAAAAAAAAAAATAGTTAATTCGCTAATTATCAAAATCAACAATAACCCGATAAATCTTGAATGTGAAATTTGTTACGAGATATTTTAAAATCATTCTATAATAAGACATCAAAGTAAATAAACGATTAAAAAATAAAATGATTGATATTGGATTTGAATAGAAATCAAATATTAAATCAAAAACCGCGGCTGTGTTATCAATCTTAATTTGATATATATTATTACTTACTACAGAGACAAAATTACCAACAGTTTAAATTACTCAGATCCACCCTAAAGTGGTTCGAAAATTGTCCCATAAGACCCACTGAAAAACAAATAAATCCATTGGATTCCAATGGATTTATTCTTTTCATGAACTCTGCATAGATTTCATCTTGTTGAAATATGAATTTTAAATAAACTTACTAAATTCATCTTCAGCAGTCCGTACTTTTTTCAAATTTTGCAACCAGTCGCCTTCATCTGTTCGGTAACCTAATGCTAAAAGGTACACGCTTTTTAATCCTTTATCCTGTATACCGAGTAAATCGTCCAGACTATTATTGTCAAAACCACCCATAGGCGTACTATCTATTTTCAGTTCAGCTGCCTGCGCAATTGCCATACCTAAACTAATACAGGCTTGTTTAGCAGTATCAATAAAAGCAGCGTCCTCATCCATTTCATGTTGTGAAGCAGTAATCCCCGCAGTATGAGAACCAAATGCAGTTCCCCTTTCTGTGCCACGTTCGTCAGTAGTGTGATTAAAGATGGTTTCAATCCTTTCTTCGGTATACTTATTCCAGGCGGCGAATATCATCAAATGTGAGCATTCCTTTACAATTTGCTGTTTCCAGGCAACTTCATAGATTTTTTCTTTCAGTTCCCGATTACCTATAACAATTACTTTATAAGGCTGGATACCATAAGATGAAGGAGCCAGCCTTGCAGCTTCAACAATTGTTTTAATATCATCATCCGATATTTTCCTGTCGGGATTGTATTTTTTGGTGGCATAACGCCAGTTTAAATTTTCTATTAAAGACATTCCAGTAGTTTTAAATTATTGCACTGTATACCCTCCATCGACCGATATAGCCTGCCCAATAACATAGGTAGAGGCATTGCTGCAAAGCCACAGAACCACATCAGCAACTTCTTCGGCCTTGCCCAGGCGTTTTATAGGCAACTGCTGTATAAGGATATCCATAGCTTCAGTCTCATTAGCCAGCATGTCTTCTACCATAGGCGTAACTATAATTCCGGGACAAACTGCATTAATCCGTATTCCCTGCTCGGCATATTCCAACGCCGCACTTTTGGTCAACCCTAAAATCCCGTGTTTAGAAGCATGGTAGGCAGCACGGCCCGGTACACCTACTAACCCTCCCAAAGAGGAATTGTTTACTATAGCACCTCTGCCATGCTTTCGCATGTGTTGCAGTTCGTATTTCATAAAGTTCCATACGCCTTTCAGGTTTACATCCAATATACGGTCGTATGTTTCATTGCTTACATCGGCAAGCTCCTGTGCAGGTGACTGTATCCCCGCGTTATTAAAAGCGAAATCAAGCCTGCCAAATTTTGCTGCAATTTTATCAATAGTATCCCTAACCTGATCTTCATCAGCTACATCGCATACAAATGCTTCAGCTTTATATCCTGCGGCTACAAGTTCTTCTGCTTGTATAGCAGCATCTTGTATATCTACCAATGCCACAGTTGCACCGGCAGCGGCAAATGCCTTGGCGGCAGCAAGCCCCATACCCATAGAGGCCCCGGTAACTACCGCAACCCTATCTTTAAATTCTTCGTTCATGTTTTGTGATTAAAATGTTGAGGCGTCAATTACATAGCGGTAGCGTGCCTGTTTGTTTACTACTTTATCCCAGGCATCATTAATTTCGTTAGCCTTGATAATCTGTATTTGCGGATAAATTTTATTCAGTGCGCAGTAATCCATTACCTCCTGTGTTTCAGGAATACCGCCGATAAGTGAACCGTTAAAGTTGACACGGTTAAATATCATGTTGAAATTATTGATAGTCAGTTCTCCGTTTACCGGCTGGCCTACCTGGGTAAAGAACCCGTTTGGCTTAACGCATGAAATGTAGTTTGACATTTCATAGGCATATGGCACGGTAGAAATCATATAATCAAGCTTGCCAAACCAGGCTTTTAACTCTTCCTGATTTTCGTCAACCAAAATTACTTCTTTAGCCCCAAATGATTTACTATCGTTAACCTTATCGACAGACGTGGTAAAGGCATATACTTCGGCACCTTTAGCTACTGCAATTTTTACGGCAAGGTGCCCCAATCCGCCGATACCTACCACGCCAACTTTATCGCCTTTTTTAATGCCCGTTTTCATCATGGGTGAATAAGTAGTGATACCTGCGCAAAGTAGTGGTGCTGCATACTGAAGGTCTATATTTTGCGGAATTTTAATGGCAAAATGTTCCGTTACCACAAGATTGTTTGAATAACCACCCTGTGTTATGCCGCTTGGCGATGTTGCGTCGGGGGCTCCATAAGTGCCCACCATTCCGGTAGTTTCGCAGTGGTGCTCCTCGCCGTTCTTGCAGCTGGTACATTCCATACAGCTATTCACCATACAGCCTACACCGGCTTTGTCACCTACTTTAAACTTGGTTACCTTTTTACCCACGGCAGATACTATACCAGCGATTTCATGACCGGGTACCTGCGGGTATTTTTGTTGTCCCCAATGCCCCCTTATGGTATGGATGTCTGAGTGGCAGATACCCGAATATTTAATGTTAATCAGGATATCATAATCGCCCACAGGCCTGCGTTCAAATTCCCATGCTTTCAGTGGTGCTTTTTCATCGGTTCCGGCATAGCCTTTGGTTTTTATAGGTTTGCTCATATCAATGTTTTTTAGTGTGTTATTTTCAGTTTCTTTTTCACCGGCCAATAGCCCTGCCGGCGTAGCCAATGCCAGCCCGGTTCCGGCAAGTGCTGCCTGTTGAAGGAATTTTCTTCTCGATGTTTCCATTTCTTTTGGTTATGATTTTAAAATGATATGCACCGTGGCTGCCCTAGCCCTTTCACTTATCATTGGTGTCAGATACGGGCTTTTACCATACTTTTCTTTATAGGCAAAGTCTATCTTTTGGCTCAAAACAGCATCTTCTACGGTTTCAAAAGTTACCTCTTTTACCATGCCCGCAGCATGGATTTGACCTGCCTTTTGTTGTAGTGCCGACTGGTGCCAGCTTGACTGCCTACCATTATATGCCCTAACATATAGATTGCCATCTACCACCACATTCCATATCCATGTAGGCGTGCCATAGGTTACACCATCTGCCCTGAAGGGGGCTATTTTAAGGTCGTCTGCCGTATTTATTTTATCTAAATCGGCAACTGAAAAACTATTGCTTGTACTCATAATTATTTTATCTTTTTAAAAACCTGCGGCATAGTAGCTATGTCCAAAGCATCCATGTCAACCAGCTTTAAGGATTTAACCATTTTGAGGGTGGTTTCTTTATACTTTTTAAAGTGTGGGGTTTGCAGGTGTGCCTCATAGGCGTTTTTATCAGCATATATTTCTACAATACGCACCTGTGCGGGGTTTTCTTTCTGGAACATCGGGTAAATGGCAATAACTCCGGGCTCTATTGCCACGGATGCTGAAGATTCCTCCTTTAAAATGGCTTTATACTCCTCCAAAAATTCAGGCAAAATTTCAATTTCAGAAATACGCACCATCATATCCGGTGCAGTTATGGGTAGTTCGGGTTCGCCTACATTCCTGCGTAATATATTGGCTTGCACGCGGCCTGCATATTTCTCTGTAATGCCGCAAAGAGCTTTAAGCTGCACATCGGTAATCCCTGTGTTTTTTCCGATGCCAAGGTGTGATTTTAACTGCGCTTCTACTCCCGGCATGGCAGCAAGGGCAGAAATGGTGACCAGTTCACGTTGCTGGTAGCTTAATACATCGCTCACAAAAATATCAGCAAAAAGATGTTCTTTCAGGAAAGCATCAATACGTGGTGCAAACTCCCCGAAACCCGGTGCCGGTTTGGGCTGTGGTGTTTTACTGATTTCCTCCAAAACCTTACGCCCCTGTTCATACTTATCTTTTGTCGGGTTTTCTACCACAATGGTTTTACCTTCGGTATCTTTAATGCCTTTAGTAGCCCGTTCTTCTACCACGGTTTTGAAAACTCCAAGTGCGTTAAGGCTGCGCGGGAAACCGCAATAGGCATACAACTGCACCAGTGCTTCTTTAATTTCATTTATGGCAAGGCCGCTATCTAAACCCGAGATCAATGTAGTTTTTAGCTCGGTTGTATTGCCTGTAGCTGTTAATGTTGCTATGGCTGCCAGATTTTGCTGGTGGGTATCAAGCCCTGAATTGTTTTCTGTTTTAGTTTGTGCATTCATGGTAGTAGAAATTAGTACCAGAAACAGCAATAAAGTGTTGATAATGCTTTTTCTGTTCATAGCTTGATTTTATTGATTCGCCTGTTTGTACTCTTCATCGGTAACAGGTGCGAGCCATTTGGCATTTTCCTCACCCAGATAGTTGGTTATTGCAATATGTACCATATTGGTTTTAGCCGTTGCGCCATGCCAATGCTCCACGTTTACAGGTATGTCTACTACATCCCCTTTACGTATTATGCGTGCAGGTTTGCCTTTCTCCTGGTACAAGCCTTCGCCTTCGGTTACTATAAGTACCTGCCCTTTTGGGTGTGTGTGCCAGTTGGTTCGTGCACCGGATTCAAAGGTTACGCTGCCTATTACAAAATCATTGTTTTCGGTACGCTGCTGTATTGGGTGCAGGTATGCGTTGCCTGTAAAATATTCTGCCGGTGTACGGTCGCCTTTTGGAAAAAGCGGTGTGGTTTCAGTTTTTGTAGTTTCCATTTTGTTCTCTGTTTGTTTGTTGTTGCAGGCCGCTATGGTTAGTATCAGCACAGCCAGTATTAATTGTTTTATCATATTGCGTTATTGTTTATCACAAATTTCGGGATAACCAACACAGTAGCATTTATACATTTTACAGGTATATATACCACTTTTACTGATTTGGTAAGAGTATGATACAACAGGCCATTTGTTTCAATACATTTGTTTAAAATGATTTGATATGAAGACGGTAGAACGGATGGATACAGTTAAGCAATACAACGATTCGGTAGGAGCTGACACACTGCACCCGCTGGTAACGGTAGTGGATTTTGACCAAATCCCTTCATTCCAATATTTCCGAAGGTATATGGGTGTGTATGCTGTTTTTCTTAAATATATAAAGTGCGGCAATATGATGTATGGCTGCCAGCCGTATGACTATGAAGATGGCACCCTGGTGTTTGTAGCTCCCGGACAAGTATACGGTATAGATAGTAAAGGAGAAAAAATAAAGCCCTGGGGCAAAGCCCTCGTATTTCACCCGGATTTAATTACCGGTACTCATCTGGGGAAAATAATTAAAGATTACAGCTTCTTTTCCTATGAGGTTAATGAGGCGTTGCACCTTTCTAAAAAGGAACGTGCCACCATTAACGATTGCTTTGAAAAGATTGCTTCAGAAATAGAATTGAACCTGGACAAGCACAGTAAAACCTTAATAGTTTCTAATATAGAACTGTTCCTGAATTACTGCATGCGTTTTTATGACCGCCAGTTTATAACACGTAATCACGCAAACAATGATGTACTAACACGTTTTGAAAACCTGTTGAATAATTATTTTACGTCTGGCAAACCCGCTACTGTAGGGTTACCGTCAGTAGGGTACTTTGCAGAGCAGCTCAACTTATCGGCTAATTACTTTGGCGACCTGATTAAGAAAGAAACCGGAACTACGGCGCTGGATTTTATACAATCCAAACTCATTGAGGTTGCTAAAGAGAAAATACTTGCTTCAAATAAAACAATCACAGAAGTATCTGATGAACTTGGCTTTAAATATCAACAGCACTTTACAAGATTATTTAAGCAAAAAGTGGGTATGGCACCTGTAGAATTCAAAAACATGAATTAAAATAGTTTTTAGAGTGAGCCAATAAGAAACGCTGTATGAGCTTCTCAGAAAAGTATCTATTGTGGTTAATCAATATCTTTGTACAGTACATATTCTGTAAACATATATGAACCAGGTAATAGAAGATAAATTAAAGACAATAAGTTATTCAGGCATTTTCCTGTCGTGTTTCTCGGAGCAGAGTGAAAAGTGTATTCATTCCACACCCGAACACGTTTTGCTGTATCTGTATTCCGGTGAACAAATCATTGAATATGGCAACAGGAAATATGTGATTAAACCCGGTGAATGCGTGCTAATACGCCGCGACCACCGCCTTTTGATGTATAAGAACAGTACAGCGGAAGAACTATATAAAGGTATTTCACTTACTTTCAGCAGGAATATACTAAGGGAGTTTTACAGTAAGCTGAATAAATCAGCATTACCGGCTGATATAGCTATTACTGATGAAGTTGTCTTTAATTTGGCTCCCCGTGCTGATGTCACGAGTTTGTTTCAGTCATTAACTCCTTACTTTGATGAAGAAGTAAAGCCCACAGAGGGTGTAGTGCATTTGAAACTGCTTGAGGGTATTTATGCGCTTTTAAACAACAACGAAACATTTTACCCTATACTCTTTGACTTTACAGAACCCTGGAAAATTGATATTTTAGAGTTCCTCAACGAATATTTCCGTGATGACCTGAATATGGCACAAATTGCGGCATATACAGGGCGTAGCCTTGCAACGTTCAAAAGGGACTTCAAAAAAATCAGTACCCTAAGCCCACAGAAATGGCTTATAAAAAGACGTTTGGAAGAGGCGTATGAAAAGCTTAAAGGCGGCCATAAAGTACAGGATGTTTACATTGAAGTAGGTTTTAAAAATCCGTCTCATTTTTCAACCGCTTTCAAAAAACAGTACGGTGTACCTCCCACCGAAGTATAATGAAAATGAGCTTGTGAGAAAAGCAATATGAGCCCCGCAGTAAAGCCACTGCGGGGCTCTGTTTTTAATTTTGTCTTATTAATAAATAGGATAAAACAGAAGTTATGGATACCGATATTTTTGAACGATTATACAATGGAGATACCGTTTCGGCTGATGATGGGCAGATGGATTTGCTTCGGGAAGCTTCTTACGTCACTAAACAATTAGTGCTGGAAATGAACTGCTCTTCAGACCCCGCAGAAATTAGAAACCTGCTGAGCCGGATAACCGGTACCGAGATACACGAAAGCACTGCTGTATTTACACCACTCCACATCAACTATGGCAAGCATACCAAAATAGGCAAAAATGTTTTTATAAACTTCGATTGCATTTTTCTGGACTTAGGAGGAATTACCATAGAAGACAACGTGCAAATAGCCCCCAGGGTAAGTTTACTTTCAGAAGGGCATCCGCTGTCACCGCAGGACAGGCATGCCCTTGTCCCCGGGCAAATAACTATCAAAAAGAATGCATGGATTGGTGCTTCTGCTACCATACTGCCGGGAGTAGCCATTGGTGAAAACGCAGTTGTAGCTGCCGGTGCCGTAGTTACCAAAGATGTACCGGATAATACACTGGTAGCAGGTATTCCTGCAAAAATTATTAAAACAATTTAAATAGTAATAAAATGAAAAAGACAATAATTACAGCAATGTTATCCCTTTTTATGTTAGGGGTCAGTGCTCAAAACCAGAAAAAAGAAATGAAACAGTTAGACACAACAGACCATTATACGTTTCAATTGAGCGATAAGGTAACCCGCCAAAAAGTAACCTTTAAAAATAGGTTCGGAATAACGCTTACAGGCGATTTGTATATTCCTAAAAGTAATAGAACAACGCCACTTCCTGCTATTGCTGTTAGCGGACCATATGGTGCAGTAAAGGAACAGTCATCGGGCTTATATGCGAATCAATTAGCACAACGCGGTTTTATAACGCTCGCATTCGACCCGTCTTATACAGGTGAAAGCGGTGGCGAGCCCCGTAATATTTCATCGCCCGATATAAATACCGAAGATTTTAGTGCAGCAGTAGACTTTTTAGGTTTACAAAAAAACATCGACCGCAATAAAATTGGCATCATCGGAATATGTGGATTTGGCGGATATGCCCTGAACGCGGCAGCACCGGACAAACGTATCAAAGCGGTTGCCACTGCTACAATGTATGATATATCAAGAGGGACAGCAAACGGTTATTATGATAAAAAGACACGAGAAGAACGTACAAAAGAATACATACAGATAGGCGAACAACGCTGGAAAGATGCAGAAAAAGGAACTCTGGCTTATGGTGCTACAGGATTAGCAAATGTACCAGAAAATGCACCACAGTTTGTGAAAGAATATGCAGCGTATTACAGGACAAACAGAGGTTTCCATCCGCGTTCTCTCAACTCAAATGCCTCGTGGTCATTGACCAACGCTGTGACCAATATGAATGCACCAATTCTGCATTACATAAAGGAAATTTCGCCAAGGCCTGTGTTAATCATTGCAGGCGAAAAAGCACACTCACGTTATTTTAGTGACACGGCTTATGAAGCAGCGGCAGAGCCCAAAGAATTAGTAGTTGTACCCAATGCAGTCCACACCGATTTGTATGACCAGGTAGATAAAATCCCATTTGATAAACTGGAGACATTTTTTAAAGAGAATCTAAAATAATTACCTGTTAGTAAAATAATAAAAGTCAATCTCAGAGTGATTTATTGGATGTGATATTACACAATTGTGTCATGAGTTATGACACAGTTATGATAATCTAATTCAAACTTATTAAAAACTCGCACCAGTGGTGCGAGTTTTTAATAAAGTATCATCTGTTTTTAAACAATAATTCCACCTCACTTCGAGATCTCGTATAGTAGCAGGGTATATATCATATATACCCTATAACCGATAATATTTCAAATTAGGTTTTTAAGAGATAAGACTTTAATAGACTGAAGTAAACAGGGAAATTTCAATCTCTCAAATAAATAAGGCATGGTTTAAACGGCTTTTAAAAAGCATATTATATCTTTCGTTATGTTTCAAATTAGGATATGAAAAATAACTCGCGTGTTCTGAAGTGGCAAATGTTAAAAAAATGTTTTTTAAAGCTGAAAAGGTGAACTATTTGTTATTCAAGAACTAAAGTTGTCCTAACAGCTATTTTTAAAATTTATTTTTGGGCTAGTTAACTAGTTATACCGAAGTTAATTTATTCAAGTCTACCTTGAAATGGTTCGAAAATTGTCTCGTAAGGACCACAGACAAATAACGCCACTGGGAGACAGTGGCGTTATCTTTGTTATATTAGGTAATGGGTATTACACTTTTAATACTCCGCTATCAGCCCTTAGGTTTGCTCCGTTGGTTGCAAGAGATAAGGGGCTTGATAAGTATACTGCAAGATTGGCTATTTCTTTGGGCTCAATAAATCTTTGAAGAAGTATATGTGGATTGGTTTGTTGAATGATTGCATTTTTCATGGTTTCAACATCCAGTTGTTGGATATCTGCAATTTGTTCAACTGTCCTGGCAACTCCATCAGAATAAGTGGGGCCGCCTAATATTGTATTCACAGTAACTTCTGTTCCCCTGGTTAACTTTGACAAACCATTGCTAAGTGCACTCATTGCCGCTTTAGTCATTCCATAAGGAATCATGTTTTCTGGTACATTTACACCTGATTCGCTACTGATAAAAATAATCCTTCCCCAATTATTTTTCAGCATTACTGGCAATACGCTCCTTGAAAGACGCATACCGCTCATAACGTTTATTTCAAAATAACTATACCAGTCTTCATCAGGTATTTTGTAAAAATCTTCAATGCCATAAATACCTATATTGTTAATCAGTATATCAATGTTTTCCAGTTCATTTAGTAATTCTGATACTTCCGCTGTATTAGCAAAATCTGCCGTAATAAAGGAAACATCTGCATCAGGGAATTGTTTTTGCAGTTGCCCGCAGGCGTGTTTTGTTTTTTCAGCATCTCTGCCATTAATAATAACAGCAGCACCTTCGCTTAGCAGTAGTTCTGCTATAGAAAAACCAATGCCTTGTGTAGAACCGCTAATAAATGCTTTTTTCCCTTTAAGTAGTAAATCCATGTTTTTATTTTTGTAATGATTGTTAAAAAAATAGTGAAAAAATTTTAATCCAGTATTTTTAGGTGAATCTCAATTTGGCCTTTTAAGATTTCCTTGTCCGGATAAATTCTGCGTAATGAGTTGATACCACACCAAAACGTAATCAGGTACGTTCCTATCATTTCCGCCGGTATTTTTGATGTAATAATTCCTTTATGCTGCGCCCCGGCTATCACCATAGTATAAAGTTGCTCCGTTTCTTTAAGTATCTTAAGGGCCTCGCTATGCAAATCATCATCAACTAATGCCATTTCTATGACAGTATTGGCTACAATACAGCCTTTAAAATGACTTTTCTTATCCGTATCAGCCAGATCCAAAAAGAACTTCTTAATCAGTGCTATAGGGTTATCAGAATTTTTCAGTAACTGACTGAATGTATTCAAATCTTCTTTTCTTTGTTGAAGTGCTTTCTTAAAAAGCTCTTTTTTGCCGCCTTTAAAGGTGTTGTAGAGGCTTCCTGCCCCGGCACCGGTGGCATTAGTAAGATCTGTTAGTGAAGTGGCAGTATACCCACGCTCCCAAAAAACTTCCTGGGCTTTTAATATAAGTTGCTTGTCCTGATGGATGTTTGGCCTGCCTTTCATTATTGTAATGTTTGATACAAAAATAATAAAATTAATGAATCATCCCATTTTTCATTAATTAAATGACTGCCTAAATTCCAATGGAGTTTGATTGGTGTTCTTTTTGAATAACTTACTAAAGGATTGAGAATACCCAAAACCCAAATGATACGCTATTTCACTTACAGTCATAGTAGAGCCGGCGAGCAGTTGCTTCGCTTTTTCTATAAGATGCTGCTGAACATACTGTTGTGTACTCAGCCCTGTAGTAGTGCGCAGTAAATCGCTTAAATAGTTAGGTGACAAATGGAGCTGCTGTGCAATGAACTGAACTGTAGGCAAACCTTTATCCAGGGATGCCCCGGTAGTAAAATAATTATCAAGCAGTTGTTCCAACTGCGAAAGCAAATCGTTATTAACCGCTTTTCGGGTGAGGAACTGGCGGCCATAAAAACGGTTAGAATAATTCAATAACAGTTCGATATGGGATACGATAAGATCCTGGCTGTAATGGTCTATGTTATTCTTCAATTCTTCCTGCATTTGTTTTAGCAATGAGGAAATTATTTCAGCTTCCCTTTCTGAAAGATGGAGGGCTTCTGTAATAGCATAAGAAAAGAAACCATAATTATTAATGCCTTTTCCTAAAGGATAAGGACGTATTATTTCCGGCTTAAATACAAGCATATATCCTGTTACAGGATTATCATTTGTAGCAGTGACAGAAAATACCTGGTCGGGCTTTGTAAAAGTCATCATGCCTTCTGCAAAGTCATAATCCATTTGGCCGTATTTCAGGTTCCCGTTACTGCCCTTCTTTAGGGTGATACAGTAAAAATCATTGGTAAAATGTTTCCACACATCACTGTGCTTATAGCTCAGCAATTCAAAATCAATAATACTGACCAGCGGATGATCCGGTTTATGAAGTGCAAAAAGGCGATGCAGCTCTGAAATTGATTTGATAAGGTGAGGTGTGGAAACTTCTTTTTTCATCTTATAAAATTAAAGATTATTATAATCTGTTGAAAGTGAAAGATGCTTCCATTGTTCCAGTTCTATGCTTTCTTTTTTACGCTGTTCAATAATAGACTGATAGCTGTCTGTTCCTAAAGGCAGGTGAATGGGAGGTTCGGGTAAACGTGAAATCTCATAAAGCACATCAGCTAATTTCTTCGGGTCGCCGGGCTGGCTGCCACTAAAACTGCGCAACATTTTTACATGCTCGTTTACCCCATATCCTTCAACAATTTTAGAAGCAACCGTAAGGGTTTCGTTCATAAAATTGGTACGGAACATTCCCGGGGCGACTACTGTTACGTTTATTCCGAAAGGTTTCAATTCCTGCGCCAATGCCTCCGAAAGGCCGATTACGGCAAATTTAGAGGCATTGTAACTACCTGTATTCGCATAGCCGATATATCCCATATTAGAAGAAATATTTATGACGTGTCCTGATTGTTGCTTACGCAAATGGGGAACGACGTTCCGGATAACATTGGCCATGCCAAACACATTCACATCTACAGTCTTACGAAATTCCGCATCACTGATTTCTTCTATGCTACCAACAAGGTAATATCCCGCATTATTTAAAACAACATCGATTCTTCCAAATGCCTCAATACCTTTTTCAATTGCATTTTTTACATCTTTCTCATTAGTTATATCTACTTGAAGCGGTAAAAAGTTTTCTGAAGCTACGCCAATGCTTGCTATCTGTTCTTCTAAATTTCGGGAAGCAGTAATTACTTTATCTCCACTTGCCATCACTTTTTTTGCCACTTCGAGCCCCATCCCTTTAGATGCCCCGGTTATAAACCACACTTTTTGAATACTCATAATTTTGCTTTTTATTTAAAGCAAAGGTCTATTTTACGCTCTTCTATTTTGTATCCCAATCACGGTTTATTGTGTTTCAATTTTGAAATAAAGGTTCCGGGAGCCCCAAATAATTATTGTAAAATTTAAATTCGCTGAAAGTTTTCATTTCATGAAATTACAAATTTGTTTAGTGTTTTTAAATCCAATAGGATGTGACTTTCTGGGACAATCAAAGCTATTGGGAGACAAATTATTATGATTTGAGACAATACTTGTAAATTGATTGGCTATTTACAGGTATTAATCGTTCTATTTTAAGTTACTAAAAAACGTCAAAATAGGCATAAGGTGTTCGACTGTAGTCCCTGACAGCCCACCATTGAAAAACCTTCAGTTCTCACTGAAGGTTTTTTGGCTTTAATATTTCATAACTTTTGGTATTGATCCGATTTCTTCCGATTCGGCCATCCCGCCACACCTTATCCTGTTACTTTTAAATGTTGGATTTGTCCATCAACAATATCAAAATGAAATTTTAAAGTAATCGGGCTTCCCGGGAACGTACCGGAGCATTCTGCAGATAAGATGCTTGTCGCACCATTTTCTGCGTATTCAAGAGGTTTCATCACTGATTTGTATTTTTCATTTGATTCTTCAATCCATTACAGGATTTCCGGTCTTCCGTTATGTGTTTTGCCTTCATCAAATACCACCGCAGTTTCAGAAAAACAATTCGCATAGGTAATACTGTCAAAGCTGTTTTGTGCATTAATTAAGTCTGCTATTACTTTCGGTAAGTTCATGTTGTTATTTTTGGAGATTATTAAATTGTTGGTACGGTACCCCCATCTATTACATATTCAGTGCCTGTCAGGTAGCTTGCCCTTGGTGAAACAAGGAAACCAACCAATTCTGCTACTTCTTCAGGTTGTGCAGGCCTGCCGTAAGGTATTCCGCCCAATGCATCCATTACACTTTGTTGCGCTTCTTCTACAGTACTGTTTGCGTTTCTTGCAATTTCGCCCAACCAGGCTACAGATGCCGATGTGTTTATCCATCCCGGTGAAACCGTCAGTACGCGGATACCCTTAGGCGTAACTTCGTTGGACAGGCTTTTGCTGTAATTTCTCAACGCTGCTTTTGCTGCAGCATAAGGCAGGGTAGAATCATATAAGGGCAGTATGCCTTGGATAGAGGCGATGTGGATAATAACACCACTTTTCTTATCTATCATCTGCGGCAAAAACGCCCTGTCTAACCGAACCGGTGCCAGCAAATTGGCTTGTAGGGTTGATACCCAATCTTCATCGGTTAACGCAGCAAAGCCACCCGCAGGTGTCCCCGATCCACCAAGGTTGTTCACAAGGATATCCAGTCGCCCGTATGTAGACAACACTTCACTGACCAGCTTTTGGGTATCTTCAGCTTTACTCAAATCGGAAGGGATGAAATGCAGCCGGCTGTTTTCGTCTTCCGGAAAGTTTCGGGCGGTAATAATCACCGTTGCACCTGCCTGAAGCAGCCTTTCTGCAATTGCCTTTCCGGCTCCTTTTGTGCCTCCTGTTACTAAGGCAATCTTGCCTGATAATTCATTGTTATAGTCCATTTTATATTGTATTTTTAATTTCTTTGTACAAATCTCGGGAGTATGTTAGTTCCTCACAAGTACGGAGTTACGATTCATATAGGGATAAATTATTCCCCTATTGCAGAGATTGGGATATAGGTTTAACTTTGTAATATGTATGAGAGAAAAACAATACCGAACTTAAATTGCGGCCTTGATTTGATAGGTGAAGTACTTTATGGTAAATGGAAGATACGTTTGCTTTGGTTTATCAATCAGGGACATAAGCGTCCAAGTGAATTGCAGCGTAAAATACCCGATGCTTCGCGGAGGGTTTTAAATATTCAGCTGAAGGAGTTAGAAGAACACCAGCTTGTTTCAAAAGTTATATACCCTGTTGTGCCTCCAAAAGTAGAGTACAGCCTTACAGATTTTGGAAAAACGCTGATTCCGGTAATTTCCGCCATTGGGAATTGGGGAGATGAACATGAAGAACGTTTACGGTCATTAATTTTAAAGCGTTTAGATTAAAATTATGATATAGAAGAAATCAATCATCAATTTACACATTCAGTTTGACCTCTGTCACTCCATAGAAAGACAAATAATGCTATTGATTTCATTTTAAAGTTTTAAAAAAAGACAAAATTGGTATCAGGTATCCGATCGTAGCCACCGGCATTATACTACTACAAGGCTTTATTGTCAGATAAATCTAATTAAATCACAGAAAACCTGCACTTTAGGAAATTGCAGGTTTTTTATTTTACCCTCCTGCACAATCATGACCATAAATAATACCATACTGACCTAATGTATACTGGCAATCTGTGACCGGCACAGAACTAATAGACCATGCTTTGGGTAAAGCCGTATTACAAAGAATATAAAAGCACATATATAAATTTACGAAATACCGTAAAATAAAAATCACACAATAAAATCAATCACTTGATTTACAAAACCTTAAAAACAAGGCCTCATAATAGCATATAGGTATGGCATAACATAAATACCATATCATTATGAAACCATCTAAAAACCTGTTATCACCAGATAACCACACTCTTGTTCTAATCGATTTTGAAGGCCAGATGGCTTTCGCTACCAAAAGCATTTCTATTACAGAACTGCGCACTAACACCGCAATCATTGCCGGGGCTTCAAAAATCTTTAACGTCCCTACAATTGTAACCACCGTTGCAGAAGAAAGCTTTTCCGGCCCTGTATTTCCTGAAGTGGAAGAATTCTATCCACAGGCTACATCGGGCTATATAGATCGCACCACCATGAACAGCTGGGAAGACGAAGCTGCCTACAAAGCCATGAAAGGTACAGGCAAACAAAAAATTGTACTTGCCGGACTGTGGACAAGCGTATGTATTGTAGGCCCCGCGCTATCTGCCCTTGCCGAAGGATACGAGGTATATGCAATTACCGATGCCTGTGGCGATGTAACCGCCGAAGCCCACGAACGCGCCGTACAGCGTATGGTACACGAAGGTGTGAAACCTATTACATCTGTACAATACCTGCTGGAGCTGCAACGCGACTGGGCACGCCAGGAAACCTACGGCCCGGTAACCGACCTTATGAAAAAATACGGTGGCGGATATGGCCTGGGCATACAATATGGCCACAACATGCTAAAACACTAATAATACCACTGCCCTCCTATTTCCCCGAAGCCAAATGATTATGAGAAAGTATTACATTATATCCCTGCTTGTCTTATGCAGCTGCAACCTTGCCGCGCAGCCCTTTAAACTGCTGCGCTATGACGAGGATTACAGCTACCTGAAAGATTCGGCAAGTAGCCTGTACCAAAACTTTAAGTACCTGCCGCTGAATAAAAGCGGTAATGTGTACGCATCATTTGGCGGGGAAGCACGGGCAGAGTATGTGGATTTTAATAATGAGGACTGGGGCAGGCTGAACATAGGCCACAACAACTTCCTGCTGCAACGCTACAGCCTGCATGCCGATGTACACCTGGGGAGCAAAGTAAGGGTGTTTGCTCAATTACGAAGCGCCTTACAGGACGGTCGCAAAAATGGCCCACGCGGCATAGACGAAGACCAACTGAATGTACAGAACCTTTTTGTAGATATTTCCCTTTGGCAAAAGGAACAGCAAAAACTGGTGTTCCGTGGGGGAAGGCAGGAACTTGATTACGGTTCCGGACGGCTTATATCGGTACGCGAAGGGCCAAATGCAAGGTTGTACTTTACCGGTGCCAAAGCCATGTACATAGCACCACGCCTTACTGTCGACGCTTTTGCAATGATGGCCGATACTACCTACACCGGAGTTTTTGATAACAAACCGACCAAACAACTGAACCTGTGGGGCGGTTACGGCAAAATCATTTTTCCGGCGGCAGGCAACCTCGATGTGTACTATATAGGCATACGCCGCGACTATTCGCAATTTGAGGAAGGTACTGCCAAAGAAACCCGCCACACTGTAGGCGGCAGGTTTTGGCGCTACGGAGGTGGATTCATTTACAACCTGGAAGCTGCGTACCAGTTTGGCAGCTTTGGTAATGGCAACATTAATGCCTGGACCGCTTCGGCAGACCTGGGTTATATGTTTGAAAACACGAAGTTCAGGCCTACCATCAACCTGCGTAACGATTACATTTCGGGAGACAGGCGTGCCAGCGATGGCAACCTGCAAACCTTTAACCCCATTTACCCTAAGGGTGGTTACTTTGGCTTCAGCCCACAGATAGGCCCTGTAAACCTCATCGACATACACCCTTATGCTACATTCGACCTGCTGAAAACCCTGCGCTTGCAGCTCGATGCCGTGTACAACTGGCGCTATGCTACCCAGGATGGCGTGTACCGCCCAAGCGGGGCTTTTAACAGGCCGGGGGCTTCATCAGATAAAAGATATATCGGTACAGCCTACCTCGCAGGGCTTACCTACACACTTAACCCGCACACAAGCTTTACAGGAGGCGTACAATATTTTAATACCGGCGCCTTTATAGAAGACATCATCCCTAATGCTAAAGACGGGCTGTTTATAAACGTCCGCATCACCATCAAATTTTAATCAAATCACAATTATGAAGACAATACAACTACTAAAAAGATATGCCCTTGTAACTGCATTTGCACTGGTGTCCGTTACATCATTCGCACAAGGCAAAACAACCGCCATAGGCACCTCAAAAATATGGGGTACCGTAGAGGGCGTTGCAGTCGAAGGCCTTGTACAGGGACCATCGGCAGCAAAATCAGACCTTCAGGTAGCTTGCGTATTTGAATATACCGAAGGCGATATTTTTAACTCACCTCCCGCCCTGCCTGCACAGTTTAACGGCCTAGTACACCTGGACGATGCCATGAAAGGCCAGCTTACCGAATTACGCAAAGCAGGCAAATTTAGCGGCCACGCACTGGAAACCGTATTGCTTACCCCTACCAAAGGTGCACTGGGTGCGCCAAAGCTGCTGCTTATAGGCCTGGGTGACCGTAATAAATTTACCCCGGAGCTGATGATACAGGTAGGGAGTGTTGCTACCCGCGAAGCATTAAACCTTGGCGTAGAGCATTTCTCATTTGCCAGCGACCTCAAAGATGCAGGTATCGATTCGCCAACGGCAAAAGTTGCCGGTTATGTTACCGAAGGCATTTTTGAAGCCTACCGCAGTGAGCTTTGGCTGAAAGAGCGTAAGCTTGCCAACTTTAAACCCCTTAAAAAAATTACCCTGCTGGCTGGACCCGCCTTCTTTGAAGTGGCCGGACAGGGAATTAACGAAGCCATCAATAACCTGAAATAATATCCCTATGAAAGCTGACCTTATACTTTACAACGGAAACATACACAGCCACGTACCCGAAAACAAAGGAGCCACTGCCGTAGCCATAAAAGACGGAAAGTTCATAGCGGTGGGCAGCGACAGCGACATTATGACCTTTAGTGCCGATGCCACGCAAATCATCGACCTTAAGCAGAAGCGCGTTGTGCCGGGCATTAACGATTCGCACATACACCTTATCCGTGGCGGGCTTAACTATAACCTGGAGCTGCGCTGGGATGGTGTACCGTCACTGGCTGATGCCATGCGCATGCTTAAGGAACAGGTAGACATTACCCCTTCGCCACAATGGGTACGCGTGGTGGGCGGCTGGAGCGAATTCCAGTTTGCGGAACGTCGTATGCCTACCCTTGAAGAAATTAATACCATAGCACCCGATACCCCGGTTTTTATATTGCACCTGTATGACAGGGCTTTGCTTAATGCTGCCGCACTCAGGGCTGTAGGCTATACCAAAGATACGCCTGCTCCTCCGGGAAGCCACATAGAACGCGACAGCAAAGGCAATCCTACAGGGATGCTCATAGCCACGCCAAACGCCCTTATACTGTACTCTACGTTGGCAAAAGGCCCTAAACTTTCGTATGAACACCAGGTGAATTCTACACGCCACTATATGAAGGAACTGAACCGTTTCGGTATCACCAGTGTGATAGATGCCGGTGGCGGTTTCCAGAACTTCCCTGATGATTACAAGGTGGTTAACGAACTGAACGAAAAGAAACAACTTACTGTACGCATTGCCTACAACCTGTTTACGCAACGCCCGAAACAGGAATTTGAAGACTTTAGCGACTGGATAGACACCGTAAAGGTATATCAGGGCGACGATATGTACCGCCATAACGGTGCAGGCGAAATGCTTGTGTTCTCGGCTGCTGATTTTGAGGACTTTTTACAGCCAAGGCCGGATTTGCCCGAAAACATGGAAGCCGACCTTGAAAAGGTAGTACGCCTGCTGGTAGAAAACCGTTGGCCGTTCCGCTTGCATGCTACCTACAATGAGAGCATCACCCGCTTCCTGAATGTATTCGAAAAGATAAATCAGGAAATTCCGTTTAACGGGCTACCGTGGATTTTTGACCATGCCGAAACTATAGACGAACGCAACATAGAACGCGTGAAAAAACTGGGCGGAGGCATCGCCATACAAAGCCGCATGGCCTACCAGGGCGAGTATTTCACCGACCGTTACGGAGCTGCCGCAGCAGAAAGCACGCCACCAATCAAAAAAATGCTGGAAATGGAAGTACCCGTAGGTGCAGGATCTGATGCTACACGTGTAAGCAGCTATAACCCTTGGGTGGGCATGTACTGGCTTACAGCAGGTAAAACAGTAGGCGGGCTGCAACTGTACCATGACACAAGGCTGGACCGTGAAACGGCTTTGGAATTGTATACCCGTGGCAGTGCATGGTTCAGCCATGAGCAAACCAAAAAAGGCGACATTAAAGCCGGTATGCTGGCCGACCTTGCCGTACTGGACAGGGATTACTTTACCGTAACTGAAGAAGATGTGAAAAAAGTGGAAGCTGAGCTTACCGTTGTAGACGGCAAGATTGTGTATGCCAAAGGCGATTTTTCGTCGTACTCCCCTCCCACTATCCCTATACTACCCGACTGGTCGCCAACCAATAGTTATAACGGTTATTACAGCGCCGATATACACGGTAAAAAACTGGCAGGTAACACCACGCAGCTTACACCGCACAACCACAATCATGTGGCCAATGCCGTACACAACTGTGCAGGCAGCTGTAGTGTACACGCACACGACCACAACAAGGCAAGGATGAGCAACATCCCTGTAAACAACTATACGGCATTTTGGGGAGCGTTTGGCTGCTCTTGCTTTGCCTTCTAAAACATTCATTATTATATGGAACTCATCAAAACCATTTTATATTCAGATGCGGGCAGCCCGTTTAACAACGCTGCGCTGCTCGTATTCAGAGTATTGCTTGCACTGGAACTGTTCAGGGTACACGGCATGAAAAAATTCAGGATAGAAAACGGAGAGCGCGAACACGTACCAAATCCCTTACATCTTCCCGAAAAACTAAACGCGTTGGTAGCCACTTTTTCTGATACTGTGGTGCCGTTCCTCATCATAGCAGGTGTTGGTACACGGCTTGCTGTTTTGCCAACCATTGGCGTAACTGCTATCGGTTACTTTGTAGTGCACCGCCACGATTCGGTTGAAGTACGCGATGTACCGTATATGTATACGCTATCTCTGCTGTTCCTGCTGGCATTGGGTGCCGGAACGTACTCGCTGGATCATTACATTTTAAATCTTATTAATCTGGGGTAATGGTTAACACCACAGGTCTCAAAAAATATCAAACTAAAAAACAACAATATCATGGAACCGAAAATTGGCATCAAAGAAACACACCTTGCCGAAGTAGCACAATCACTTAGCATACTGCTGGCAGACGAAACCGTGTTGTATACCAAAACCCGCAACGCCCACTGGAATGTGGAAGGCAATGACTTTTACAACAAGCACCTGTTCTTTGAGCAACAGTACAATGAGTTGGCCGAAATCATAGACAGTGTTGCCGAACGTATACGTACCCTGGGCCACTACGCCCCCGCCACACTTAAGGAATACCTGGAGCTAACGCACCTTACCGAAACCAAAAGCCAGGATAACAACAGCATCGGGTTTATTAAGGAGCTGCTTATAGACCACGAAAGTGTACTGATACGCCTGCGCGAAAATATAGACCGCTTTGCGTCGGAGTTTAAGGATTACGGTACGAGCGATTTCATTACCGGGCTTATGGAAACCCACGAAAAAATGGCCTGGATGCTGCGTGCCCACCTAAAATAAGCCTTATGGAGCAAAAAAACATAAACACCATTACCCTGGTACTGGCTTTAGTGGCAGGGTATTGTGACACGGTTACATTTGTGGCCGCAAAAAATATATTTTCGGCGCACGTTACGGGCAACTTCATAGTGTTTGCCTACCAGCTTGTAATCGACGCCGATATTGATGCATGGATAAAATTGATTACCTTTCCGGTATTTATTGCCGCAGTTATGGCGGGCGGATGGCTCTCTAAAAAAACAGGGCAAACCAACCTACTTTTAACGGAAGCCTTGTTGCTTATAGCAGCAGGTGCAGTGGCTTTTGCATTACACCTACAAAACCAGGACAGCGTGGTTATGTACACTGTTGTATTGATAATTGTATTTGCTATGGGGCTGCAAAATGCTTTTGGCAAGCTATATAATAAGGCTACTCACGGCCCCACCACCATGATGACGGGCAATGTTACCCAGGCTTCGCTGGACCTGAGGGGTATTCTGGTAAACAGCAACAAAACCGAAGCTATCGCAAGCCTAAAAAAGCAATCGGTTACCATTTTTGGGTTCCTTGGCGGGTGTTTCGCAGGCGGATTTTTAGGGCGCGAGTTTGGCCTGGCATCGGTGTTACCGGCCGGGATATGCATGGTTATTTGCTATGCCCTATCTAAGAAACAAGATTAATTGAACGATTATATGAAGTTTTACATCCTGCTTGCCACGGTGTTTTTTACAGTAACAGCCTTTTGCCAAACGGTTGGCGAAGATGAATTTGCCCGCATAAAGCAGGAGGCTGACTCGTACAGGTCAATGGCTGTGGACGCGTCGTATGATGATATACCTAAAAAAGCAGGTTATTTTATAAAAGCTGCTACACTATACAAAAAAGCAGGGGCTTATAATGATGAAGCCGACACATGGACTGAAGTATCCATACTCTACAACAGCATAGATGATCCTGATACTTCTATAAAATATGCTGAGGAAGCTATTAAGGTTAAAAAAAGGCACAACAACCCCGACCTGTGTAAAGAGTACGCCATGCTGGGGTTAAACTACAGGGTACAGGGCAAATACCAGGATGCACTTTCTTATGCGCTGGCAGCCGAAAAAATGAGCGAAAAGAGCAATATAGATAAACAAATGCTTAGCATTATTTATGACCTTATCGGAACAATTTACTCTGAACTGAAATACTATGACCAGTCTGTAGCGTATTATAAAAAGGCTATTGATGTGTCTAAGGAAATAAATGACCTCGAAGGGGTTAACTCAATTACGATAAATACTGCCAGAGGACTGCTGAGGAGGAATAAAGTTAAAGAAGCCCTGGAAATGCTTGACAGCGGTGCCAAATACTATCATGGCGAAAATTGGGACATAGAATATTCTGAAATGTATATACTTGTATACTGCAGGCTTAAAAAATACAATAAAGCCCGTCCGTATTATGAGCGTTTGCTTAAATACAGTGAACACATTGGTAAATATAAAAACCACATCAGGGAGGAAAAAATGTATTATGCCATGGCACGTTACCTACTGTATACGGGGCAGGCAGATAAAACCTATGTTTACATAAACCGCTTAAAGGAACTTGCAAAGATCAGTAACGACCTTTACAACCTTGCCGAACTTGAAGAAACGCATTTTCAGTCGGATTCAGCCACAGGAAATTATCTTGGGGCTATTCAGCATTTAAAGGCGTATAAAGAGTTGAACGACTCGCTGTTTAATATGAACAGTACGAAACAGTTTGCCGACCTGCAACTGAAATATGAATCTGTAAAGAAAGACAAAAACATAAAGCTACTGGAAAAGCAAAGCGAGTTGCAAAACGAGCGTATTAATAACGAAATTATCATCCGTTATGTGTTCATAGCCAGCCTTGTAATTTTGTTTATTATCCTTGGGCTGCTGTACAGCAGGTATTGCTCAAAACAACGGAACAACCGTATACTTGAGGCCAAACAGGAGGAAATTAACCGTAAAAACACTGCGTTACAGCACCTTGTGGAAGAAAAGGAATGGCTGCTGAAGGAAATTCACCACAGGGTAAAGAACAACCTGCAAATTGTGATAAGCCTGCTGAATACACAAAGCGCTTACCTGGAAAATGAAGATGCCCTACTGGCTATACAAAACAGCCAGCACCGCATGCAGGCCATGTCGCTCATCCACCAGAAGCTGTACCAGACCGAAAACCTGGCAACGATAGATATGTCGTGGTATATTTTCGAATTGGTGAACTACCTTAAAGAGAGTTTTGACCACGACCGAAAAATAAAATTTAAGCTTGATACCGAGCGTGTCGACCTTGATGTGGCACAGGCCGTGCCGCTGGGGCTTATACTTAACGAGGCCATAAGCAATGCCATAAAATATGCCTTCCCCGGCAGGGAAAAAGGTAAAGTTAGCGTTTCGCTAAAAAGCCTTGGCAACGAAAACTACCGCCTCATTATAGCAGATGACGGTATAGGCGTACCCGAGGGATTTGAAGACCAGGAACGCGAATCGCTGGGGATGAACCTGATGATGGGGCTTACCGGCCAGCTCGACGGCGAATTTAAACTTGAAAACAACAACGGCCTTGCCGTAATAATAACCTTTACACGAAAACAACAACTGCCTGATACCGCAGCATAACTGAAGCATTATTTACGCAAAATGAAAGAGAAGATATTAATAGTAGAGGATGAATTTATTGTAGCTAACGACCTTAAGATTATGCTTACACGGGCCGGCTACCAGGTTACGGGTATTGCCGCCAGCGTGGTGCAGGCACGTAAACTTATAGCCGATAAAAAGCCCGACTGGGTACTGCTGGATATTATGCTGAAAGGCGACCTTACCGGCATAGACCTGGCGCGGGAACTTATAGAACAGCAACTGCCGTTCCTGTATATTTCTGCGAATACGAACCAAAGTACGCTGGAGGCGGTTAAGGAAACACAGCCCTACGGTTTTATGGTAAAGCCCTTCAGGGAAAAGGATTTGTTGGTAATGCTGGACATAGCCCGCTACCGTTACGGCATAGAAAAAGGCATTTCGGGTAAGGAAGCAACCTCAAAAAGCATAGATGGCATTGTAGGCCAAAGCCCTAAGCTCCAAAGCGTATTGGACAAGATAAAAATTGTAGCCCCCACAGATACTTCGGTACTGATACTGGGCGAAAGCGGTACGGGTAAAGAGCGTATAGCCCATGCTCTGCACGAGCTTTCGCAATATAAAGATAATGCTTTTGTTACGGTGAACTGCGCCGCCCTGCCCGAATCGCTTGTAGAATCGGAACTGTTCGGTTACGAGCGTGGGGCATTTACGGGAGCCAATTCCGCCCGCGCAGGTAAGTTTGAACAAGCGCATAACGGCACTATTTTCCTTGATGAAATAGGCGAACTGCCCCTAGATGCACAGGTTAAGCTGCTGCGTGTACTACAGGAAAAAGAAGTGGAACGCATAGGCGGCAATGGTACTATTAAAATAAACGTACGTGTTATTGCCGCTACTAACCGTACACTGGAAAAAGAAGTAGCCGAAGGGCGTTTCAGGCTCGACCTGTATTACAGGCTTAATGTATTCCCTGTAGAATTGCCGCCACTCCGCGAGCGTAAGGAAGACATAGAACCACTGGCCTACCACTTCCTTAAAAAATATGCCGCAAAAGCACGCAGGGAAGTCGTGGGCATTTCCCCGGCAGCGCTAAGCCAACTGAACCAATACAACTGGCCAGGTAACATCCGCGAGCTGGAGCACCTTATAGAACGCAATGTATTGCTGGCACAGGGCAGCTGTATCGAGCGGTTTGACATGCCGGTAGTGATTCCAACAGGGCAGGCTGTAACAGTGCAAAATGTTACCAACGGCACGCTGCGTTCTATGGAAGATATGGAGCGTGAACACATTATGGAGGCACTAAAACAGTGCGGCGGCAAGGTATTTGGCCCCGGTGGTGCAGCAGAAATCCTTAAAATGCCCCCTACAAGCCTGTATGCCAAAATGAAAAAACTGGGTATACAACAGGAATATTACTAACCAATTTTTAAATCACTACAATGGAAAAGGAAACCGCAAGGATAGAAGGCTTTAGCGATGCCGTGTTTGCCATAGCCATAACGCTGTTGGTATTAGATCTCCACATACCCGAAAAAGGCCAGCTGGCAAACGCAGCTACGATTGCAACCTTCCTTGAGGAGCAATGGCCTGCCTACCTGGCATTTGCGGTATCTTTCTTCAGTATCTATATCATGTGGGTAAACCACCACAAAATTTTCAAGCAGATTTACAGCCGCAATACCGCCATTACTTTTATAAACGGGCTGATATTATTCTTTGCCTCGGCGGTATCTTACCCTACGGGATTGTTGGCACGTTTTTTTAATACACCATCGGCTAATGTGGTGGTGGCTATTTACACCGGGCTTTTCATCCTTATCAACCTGTCATACTTACTGTTGTGGTATGTAGCCGGTAAAGACAAAAGCCTGCTGCGCCCGGGTATTAGCAATATCGCCATCAGGAAAATCACACTGAACTACGTTTATGGCCTGCCTGTTTATGTAGTGGCATTTGCATTGTCATTCAGTTACCCGGTTGTAGCATTGGTTATGTGTGTCTGCCTGTGGGTATACTGGGCGTTATCGTCGGGCAAGCTTGAAAAAGCCGGAATCCAGACAGTATAATTCACACCAATAATTTATGTAATTTGTAGCGAAATTTTACGAAATTCGCGTATAATCCCTTAACCGATGCAGCACAAAAAGCCCGATACCGATGCCATAGTAAAAGCCATGCAGGAAAGGGAAAGGGCGCAGTTGCTGCAACTTTCGTTATGCACAGCCTTATCACAGGCTACTGACACTAATGCCCTATCTACCGTAGTACAAAAGCTTAAAGAACAGATTGATTTTGATGCCTTTGTAATTTGCACTACGGATGCCGATGAAAAAGAATACACCGTTTTTTTTCATGATAACCCAAAATCGTTATCAGGATTAAAAGGCATACAGCATAAAGTAAGCGACGGTTTTTTCGGTAAAGCACAGCAATCCGCCGAACCGGTTACATTCAGCCTTACTGCCGCTGACACAAAAAACCTCCCTGTTTTTATGGAACGTGAAAGGCAATTTGCCATGCGCGAAGCTGTAGCCTTGCCGCTGCATTACCACAAAAACAACCCTTCGGTACTGTTCCTTTTTTACAAAAAGCCAAAAGGGTTTACCCCCGAGGCAAACAGGCTGCTGCGCGGGCTAAACATGCAGTTGGCACTGACGGTTTCTAACATACTGGTTACAGAAAAAATAGCACAATATGGTAGCGCCATAACACCCCTGCCCCAACCCTCAATCTCAGCCCCGGAAGAAATAACAGTTGGCTATTCGGGTATTATAGGCCAAAGCAGGGTGATGCTAAGTGTTATTGAACTCGTTAAGCAGGTAGCCCCTTCAGACTCGGGGGTGTTGCTACTTGGCGAAAGCGGTACCGGTAAAGAGGTTATTGCTGCGGCTATCCATAAAAATTCGGAGCGCAGCAGCAGGGAAATGATACGCGTCAACTGTGCCGCCATACCTGCCAACCTAATAGAAAGCGAACTGTTTGGGCATGAAAAAGGCAGTTTTACCGGGGCTGTACAGCGTAGGCTCGGTAAATTTGAGCAGGCTGACAACAGCACACTTTTCCTTGACGAAATTGGCGAATTGCCTTTAGCTTTGCAAACAAAGCTGTTACGCGTATTACAGGAAAGCGAATTTGAACGCATCGGCGGCAATAAAACCATTAAGGTAAATGTACGTATTGTTGCAGCGACCAACTTGAATCTTGTCCGGGAAGTAGCGGAAGGGCGCTTCCGTGCCGATTTGTTTTACAGGCTGAATATCTTCCCTATACTATTACCTGCATTACGTGAGCGTACTGAGGACATACCCGAGCTTGCACAGTATTTTGTGGATATATACTGCAAAGAGCAACACAAAAAGAAACCCGCCCTATCGGCGAAAGCCTTACAATGCATGGCGGTATATCCATGGCCGGGCAATGTGCGTGAGTTAAAACACACCATAGAACGCGCCGTACTACTGGCCGGTAAAAGCATAACCGAAGAACACCTGCCGGGCCTTAAAACAAGTGGAAATTTATTTGGGAATAATAAAATTAAAACCCTTGAACAGGTTGAAAAAGAACACATACTTAGTGTAATAAGGCAATGTAACGGACGTATATCGGGTACGTATGGCGCAGCAGCTTTACTGGGACTGCCTGCCACAACGCTGGTTTCTAAAATGCAGAAACTGGGCATCAAAAAAGACTTTAAAAGCAGGGGCTTGTAAAACACCGCTGTAAAATTCACGGTATATCATGATTTTTTGTTTTTAGTCATTTCACAAACAACTGAAAACAAACACTTTAAAAACAAGGCTTGCTTATTGGCTTATAGTTCATAAATCTAATTAAAATCAAAAATTTATGAGCACATCTACCATTTTCCCGCAGGTTGCAATCGCTCCTGTTATTACCAAAACAAAATTCACCATCAAAATTGTTGTTGCACTGTTACTGTTTGCTACCCTCACATCGTGCAACACCAAAGAAAATGAAGCCTCTGTAACCATCTCTACCAAAGCTGATAACGCTAGCGCAAGGGCTGAGTATATAGACGTAGAACCCAATGTAAGGCTGCACATTACCGATATGGGCGACGGCCCTGTTGTAGTACTGATACACGGCTACCCGCTTAGCGATGCATCTTGGGAATACCAGTACCACGACCTCGTAAAAGCCGGTTACCGTGTTATAGGCATTACCCTGCGTGGCTTCGGGCAGTCAGACAAGCCTTATGGCAAGTACAATTACGACCAGTTTGCCGCCGATATAAAAGCGGTTTTGGATCAGCTTGATATTAAAGATGCTACCCTTGGCGGGCACTCTATGGGCGGTGCCATTGCTCTGCACTATGTTGCCAAATATAACAGCGCCCACGTAAGCAAGTTGGCCCTGTTTGCCGCTGCTGCCCCATGCCACACCAAAAAGCCTGACTATCCTTACCCTTTATTTACAAAAGAGCAGATAACCAGTTGGGTAGAACTAAATAACACTAACAGGCCTGCGCTGCTCGCTGCGGTGGGCGAACAATTTACGCTAACCCCTACATCAGTTCCTGCAGGTATAGGCGCATGGCTGGGCAATATTGAGCTACAATCTTCTGCATACGCTATGGAACAGGCGCTTATAGCACTGCGTGACGAAGACCTTAGGGGTGACCTGCCTAAAATAAAAGTACCTACCCTGATATTCAATGCCCGCCAGGATAAGATAGTAGCCTATGAGCTGGCTGAGCAAATGCACAAAGCCATAGCCGGTTCTGTACTTGTACCTTTTGAAAACAGCGGCCATGCACTTTTTATAGAGGAAAAAGACAAGTTTAACCAGGAGTTTATCAAGTTCCTTAAACAATAATTATAACAATCCCCTGCCAGTAAGTATTGGCAGGGGATTTATTAAAAACCATATTTATTATGCAAAATATTCAACCATCTTTTGATACGGTTACACAGGCACTAAGCTGGCTTGGCACACAGGGATTTACACACGATTTTAACCTTGATAACGATTGTATCAGGTTTAACAGCGGGAAAGAATCCATGTCGCCCGACGATTTTAATATTGAATACTTTTTCAGGTTTGAAGGCGATACCGACCCGGGCGATGAAAACATAGTATACGCCATAAAATCTGACACTTATGGCATTAAGGGCGTTATGATAAATGCCTTTGGCACCTATGCCGACCCTATTTCTACCGAAATGCTGAAAAAGCTATCAGTACATTAATACCGATAATAAACATTTACAAAGTTTCAAACGATAACAACATCGTTAATTAAAACACTACAGTTGTAGAAAAGTATATAAAAAACCTGTCCGTATTTTTACGGACAGGCCTGTGTGTAAAAAATACTAACTTAATTTTAATGTTTCAAAGGCACTTCATTTTTTAATTTATAAATAGGTTCTTGATTCCTTATTCTTAGATAATCACCGGATTATTTTGACTCCGGTAACCAAACCTTCATTTCGTTCACACCACGGTTGCTCCAGCTATAGTACGGTATGGCAGTAAAGGTTTTACCCTTTGTTTTTCCTTCTATGGTGTAAATACCTTTCAGCAATTCCGGCCTTTTCTTTACCGTAAAAGTAGTTTTGGCATCTACCTTTATGCCCTGTATATCTGCATTATCAGCAGCTTCTACAGTATATACTAATGGGCCACGCTCTAAAGAAACCTTGCCACGGTCGTCTGTTATCTTGTCGCTGGCTTCCACTTCGCGTACTTCCATCGGGAAGTTTAGCGTTACCACATCACCTTTCTTCCAGTTGCGGGTTACGGTGTAGTACCCCTCCTCTATCTTAATGTTTTGTTTCTTGCCATTAATCTGTAACTCAGGGGTACCTTTCAGCTTGTTTGTATAGCTATACAGACCGCCCGGCATTACCTTATTCCTTGCCCAGCCCGGTACGCGGAATTTTACCGTAAACGTACCTTCCTTCTCAGGATTAAAAGCTACTTTAACACTACCATCCCAAGGGTAAGACGTTTCCTGGCTTACCTGTAGTTTGTTTGATGCCAATGCTACATCGGCGGTATTGCCCATATACAGGTTTACGTAAAGTACATCATCCTTCTGGGCATAAATAAGGCCAGGTATGGCAGGGATAAAACGTATCAGGTTAGTCGGGCAGCAAGAGCAGTCAAACCACGCCGAACGCGTACACGCCCCACGGTTAAACAGGTACTTACCGTCACTTTCCAATGCATTAGGGTAAAAGAACTCAGTCCCTTTTAATGAAATCCCCGAAATCAACCCGTTATACATGGTACGTTCCAGTACATCGGTATACTTTACATCCCCGGTAAGGTTAAATAACCTGTTGTTCCAGTATACAGAACCAATAGCGGCACAGGTTTCATTATAAGCTGTAAGGTTTGGAAGTTCGTAATTGTCACCAAAAGCTTCACCATCGTGGCGTGCACCAATGCCTCCTGTTATGTAAGTTTTCTTTTCTACCATGTTGTCCCATATTTTATCTATGGCGGCACGGTAGGCAGCATCGTTATAAATGGCCGCAATATCGGTCATGCCTGCATACAGGTACACGGCACGTACGGCATGGCCAACAGCCTCATCTTGCTGGGTTACCGGTACGTGGTCTTGCGCATAAGCGCCATATTGTTCTTTTTTGTTTGGGTCGCCCCTGTGGTCCAGGTAAAACTTGGCCAGCTTCAGGTACTCTTCCTTACCGGTTATCTGGTACAGTTTTACCAGTCCTGTTTCTATAATTTCATGCCCAGGTACTGCAAGTATCTGCCCCGGCTTGTCGCCAAAGGTTTTTACAAACAGGTCGGCATTCTTCAGTGCTATATCTAAAAAGTTGCGCTTGCCCGTAGCCCAGTAGTGTACTGCGGCAGCTTCATACATGTGGCCGGCGTTGTATTCTTCATGGCTCATGTTCATGTACTCCCAACGTACGCCTTTTTCTACCTTAACCCACGGCGCAGGCGGCTTTGCCGGGTTTATGGTACGCCAGGTGGTAAGGTAACCGTCTTTCTCCTGGCCTATTTTTATAATTGCAATAAGCGAATCCAGCAATACTTCCAGTTTTTCATCGGGTGAACTGATTAGTGAGTTTGATGCGCCTTCAATGATTTTGTATACATCGCTGTCGTCAAAAGGCATCTGTCCTCGTACTTCACCTTTTTTTACGCCCCCGGCAATAAGAAAGTTTTCAAAACGGCCTTCTTCACTACACTTTTGTATAGCGTATTCTATAGTTTTTTCCTGCACCCTTTTAATAATAGGGAGCCAGAAATTATCGGTTACTTTTACATGGCTTATGGGCACCGCCTGTATAGGATAACCAATGGCTTTTTGTGATGCTTCGTTTTGTGCAGTTTCGTTTTTTACCTGTGCATACCCCGTGGCAGCAGCTGCCATGAGTAGTGCCAGGCTTAATCTTTTAAGTTGTTTCATTATAAATTGTTATCTCTTTTGCTATTAATTGCCCTTAACCAGTGTAAGGTTCCCAAAAATACTACACAAACAGGTAATGATGTATAAAATTATCGTCTACAGCAGCACCTGCCCATTAGGTGCCGCCATAAACGATAAAAACCTCAAATAATCCTAAACACCCTTTGATTACGGTTGCACGGTTGCAGCCGTAAAATATATTTTAATACCCTATATTTTGGGTTAAGTTGCCGTTAGTAAGCAATGCTGCTGTAGGTATAGGATATACCGTCCTGTAAGCAGCGCTTGCCGAGTGCGAAAACCACGACTTGGTAGTAAAGGCCCCAAAACGTATCATGTCCTGCCTGCGGCGGCCCTCCTGATTAAACTCCCATGCAAGCTCATCAAGGAAACGGCCATATTGTATATTGGCACCGCCTTCGTGCGTAGTTGCGTTAACATCCCTAAGGCCGTAGTCATAAGAACTGCCTCCCTGTAGTTGCGCACCTGTAACCACTGCAAGTGAAGGATTAGATGCAAATGCCCTTTGCCTTACCTGTGTTACTATAGTAGCAGCTGCATCGGCCTGGCCGGTACGCAGTAGGCATTCGGCCTTCATCATCAATACATCTGCATAGCGGAACAGCGGGAAATCATTACTAAGTACATTGGTACTGCCTTTGGCAATTTCAAACTTACCAAAACGGTAACCGTGTATTTCTTCTGAGGCATCTACACTTGGTACTTCGTTTATGTAACTAAGCGGTTGGCCATTATAAGCCCCCATAGTACAGTTTAGCGGTTGTCCGCCACTATTGTATTGCGGGCCATAGATAAAGTTTTCGGTAAGCCTGCTGTCATTAGGATCAAACGTTTCTATAAACTGCGGTATGGCACACATGCCGCCCCAAGGGGTATCCGTAAGGTTATAGGTAGCCTGGTTAGCCGGCTGCAGGGTTTGCAGGTGTATATCAAACTGGTTCCATTCCCTTGTATACTGGGCATCTATGGCAAGACCAAAGATAATTTCAGATGAATTTTCATTTTCTGTGGCAAATACGTTCTTTTGGTTAGCCTCAAGCTGGTACTGCCCAAAATTTATAACCTCCTGGCAGGCTGCCTGGCATTCTGCCCAGCGGGCAGTACCAGTATATACTTCAGCATTAAGGTATATCTTGGCAAGCAGTGTGTAAGCAGCCCATTTGTTAAACCTGCCATAATACGCGCCCCCTTTAGTCTCATCAAGCAAACTAATGTTCTCAGTAATTTCGCTTACTACAAAATTGTACAGCTCAGTGCGTGAAGCTTCGGGAGGCAGGAAACCTTCCGGCACATCAAATTGTGTGCTTAGCGCTCCCTTACCATACATATCAATAATTACATAGTAATAAGAGGCTCTTAGCACCTTCAACTCGGCAATGGTTTTAGCTGCCGATGCCTCATCCATAGGTATAAAACCGGTTTCTATCTGGTACATCAGCTGGTTACATATAGATATACCTTTATAGGTACGGTTCCAACCTTGTAGTACATTATCTTCCTGTACAAACCAGTTGTGCTGGTGTATACGCTTGTATATACCACCGTCTACCCATCCGTTCGGCCTGCCCGGTATTACAATTTCATCTGCCGATACTTCCTGGCTGCGCCATACGCCATTCCACAACAATAGTGTTTCCCTCCATGGGGTATAAGCCGAACCCAATAGCGCAGCTACGTCATCGCTTGTAGGATGGAATTCTTCTGTAATAAAGGTGTTATAGTTCCTGTTTTCAAGCTCTGTACAGCCCGAAAGCGAAAGGGCTAAAGCCAGGATAATACCCTTACTTATATTTCTTTGGATTTTATATTTTTTCATTGTTCAATTTTTTTAGAATGTTACGTCAAGGCCAAGCGTAAATGTACGTGCAGTAGGATATTTATCCCTGCCATCGTTACCCGGTGCCAGGCCTCCCCTATCTACTTCCGGGTCTATACCTTTATATTTTGTAATAAGGAAGGTATTTTGCGTAGCGCCATATATCCTTGCAGAGCTTATGTATTTGCCCACCTTATTAAAGGTATACCCCAAGGTAATGTTGTCTATCTTCCAGAAATCACCATCTTCTATATAGTAGCTGTTATACTGAAGCGGAGCAGTCAGCAATGCTTTGCCGTATACAAGATCCTGAGACGACTTCATACGGTTATAGTTTGTAATGGTAGGGTTTTCCAGGTACATCCTGTCAAAGTTGAGTATCTGGTAGCCAAAAGCCCCCCTCATGGTTATGCCCAGGTCAAGGTTTTTATACCTGAAATTGTTGTTCCAGCCGCCATACCATTTCGGTAAGCCGTTGCCCAGTACCTGTTTTTCTTCCGTAGCACCACTGAACTCGCTGTAAGGTACCCTTTGTCCATCCGGAGTTTCATAAATCCACTTACCATCTTCGCCAATATCAACTACCTTATAACCATAGAAGTTACCTATCTGGTCGCCTACTTTTACAATATGTGTATCGGTTTGTATCGGCTCACCCGTAGCACCGGTGTAGAAATAATCCTGAGTCAGGGTATACACATCGTTCGTAAGGCTTTTTAGCTTATTCTTGTTTTTAGAATAGGTAAAGGTTGTTGTCCATTCAAAGTCTGCAGTCCTTACCGGGGTAATGTTCAGCAATACCTCTATACCCTTGTTTTCAAGCTCACCTACGTTAGCACGCGTCCTGTCATACAAATTTGGTGGAACCGGTACAGTATAGTTATACAAAAGGTCTTTAATATTACGCTTGTAGTAATCTACCGAACCCGAAATCCTGTTATCGAAGAAGCCATAATCAATACCTATGTTTATTTCGTGTTTTTCTTCCCATTTAAGGTGGGGGTTAGGGTTTTGTGCAGGTATTAATGTCCTTATCCAGTTGCCATCATAATAATAAGATGCTCCAAAACCTGTAAGCGCCACGGCTCCAAAACCATCAGTATTAGGTGTACCGGTAACACCATACCCTGCCCTTACCTTTAGTTCGCTTACTTCTTTAATATCTTTCATGAAACTTTCCTGAGATATCCTCCAACCGGCAGAAATTGAAGGGAATGAACCCCACGGCTTGTTTGTTTTGTATAGCTGGCTTGCTGCCTCGCGCCTTAAACTGGCCTGTAGCAGGTACCTGTCTTTATAAGCATAATTAACCCTGCCGAAGAAACTTATAAGGTTAGTTGCCCACGTATTGCCTCCCATAGTAGCCCACCTGCTACCCTGCTGTAAACCAAGCCCAAGCCCTATCTGGTGGTAACTAAACTGGTCTGTCTGGAAGTTATTATTAGTCATGTAGTAATCACGGCCATAAGTATCCTGGTAGCTGTAACCACCAAGTACAGTAAAATCGTGCTCACCTATCTTCTTGCTGTACTGCGCAGTAAGTTCAGCCAGCCTGTCCTGTGTTTCACGTGTGCCGTTAGATGCATAACCGTTTACACTGTTCCTTATGTTCGATATATTATTCTTTGTTTCATAGTATCCCCTTGTTTCGTTATACCTTGAGTACGATACCAAAGCAGAAAGCTTAAGCCCATCTATAGGAAGGAAATCTACCTTACCGTTTAACCTGCTGAAGTTGTTCCTGTTTTCACCATCAGATTCTTTTAGCCTGCCCACCGGGTTATCATAGTTAAAATTACCTGCATCGGCAGTTGTATCATAAGCCCCATCGGCATAGCGTATAGGAGCAGTAGGGTTGCGTATAAGCGCCTGGCGGTATACATAACCGTTAAACCCATATCCGTCGCCAGTAGTAGTATAGTTTCCACTCCTGTTAAGGAAACCGAAGTTAAACTTCAGTTTATCATCCAGCATAGAGTGGTTTATATCTACCCTACCTGTGTAAATGTTGTTGTCTGACTTAAGGAATATACCCTCCAGTTTCCTTACGTTAATGCTAGCCAGGTAGTTGGTTTTCTCATTACCTCCCCTAAAGCTAAGGTTATGCGTGTGGCTTATAGGAGTCTGGGTTATGGCATCGAGCCAGTCTGTATTAGCTTCTAAATCATCGCCCGGTGCACGTGTGCCTGCTGCTATCTGGTTGCGGTAGTCCTGAGCCGTAAGCATATCGTAGCTCCTTGTTATCTGCTGGGTACTTAGCATAGTGCTGTAGGTAACCCTGTTTTGGCCGCCTGCCGCCCTTTTGGTTGTAATGAGTATTACACCGTTAGTACCCCTGGTACCGTACATAGCCGCAGCCGAACCGTCTTTAAGCACGCTTATCGACTCTATATCCTGCGGAGCTACTGTATTAAAGTCGCCCGGAACACCGTCTACAAGCACAAGCGGATTAGCATTACCCCCTATAAGCGTACTGCTACCCCTAAGTAGTACCTGGGTATTGCCTGTAGGGTCGCCACTGTTTAACGAAATGGTTAAACCGGCAACTTTGCCCTGTATTAGCTGGCCCACATCCTGTACGCTACCTTTGTTAAAGTCTTTAGCCTGTACCGATGCTACCGAACTGGTTACCTGCTCTTTCTTCTGTGTACCGTAGCCTATAACCACCACATTGCTAAGCTCTGTGGCTGTACTGGCAAGTGTAACATTAATAATTGTTTGGCCGCCTACTGCAATTTCCTGCGAGGTGAAACCTATGTAAGAAAAAACAAGTATATCGTTTGCGCCTGCCTCTATAGAGAATTTTCCGTCCATATCGGTAGATACGCTTTTAGATGTTCCCTTTACCAATACGGTAGCCATGGGCAACCCCATATTGTCTTCAGATGAAGTTACAGTACCTGTAACAATGGCCTGGGCATAAGCCTTCCCTGAAAAAAAGGTTAATGAGAATAAAAGCATAAAAAGCGGCACTAAGTAGTTTCCCCTTTTTGGCTTTTTAACATTGAGGTAAGTGTTAATCATATAAAACGAGTTATTGGTTACGAAAACGTTTGAATTTAGACTCCCACTACACATCTGCTCTTTTACAGAGAAATTAATCAGTATATAAAAACGGATGGGAATGTTTATCTTAGCAACAGCCTTTAAACAACAGCAGCCTTAGCCGGGATTGTTATTAAAAAATTGTTAAGGCGAAATTCAAGAGAATAACGAAAACGTTTTCAACAAAAAGTCCCAAAACTTCTACAAAAAGTTCCACCGAAAAAACCTCCCAAAAAAAAGAGTACCTTCGGCAGTAGTTTTAAAGGGAAAAAGCATCTATTAATGATGATACGGAAATTTATTTTATGTTTAATTATATTATTGGCAACAGTCGCAGCAGCCTACTCCCAGGCTTATACCTTCAGGCACTATGAGGTAGAATCGGGCCTGTCTAACAATGCCGTTATATGCAGCGTGCAGGACAAAGCCGGGTTTATGTGGTTCGGTACCCGCGACGGCCTGAACCGTTTCGACGGTTATGCATTTAAGGTATACCGTTTTCCGCAAAACAATTATGTGCATGCTTTACATGTAAGTGCAGACGGCAACCTGTATGCCGGTACCGAAAAGGACATCTATAAATACGACGCAAAATCAGACTCTTTTTCCCTGCTTATTTCCTCAAAAAGTTTCCCTACCGATGACATCATTTCCGACGGGAAAGGAAACATATGGTACAATGCAGGCAGTGTATTGTCGTGCTATTCTGAAAAAACAAAGCAATCAAAAAGTTACCCTCCCGAAAACTATTTCTGGGCAACCGGCATTTGCTTTGACAAGCATGGTGTACTCTGGGTATCTACACCCGATGGTTTTTTAAAGAGGTACAATAAAGACAGTGATTCCTTTGAAACCTATGATATGTTCAGCCATCCCGATACCGGAAAATGGCGTTTTATAAGCGGCATACAATGTACCGAAGACGATAAGATATTAATATCAACCAGTAAGGCCGGCTTTAAAATTTTTGATTCAAAAGATTTTACCTACCGCGATGTACCGCTTTGCTGCGAAGAGATAGACAACCTGTTCATACACTGCTGCATACAGGTTTCTCCTACAGAAATATGGATAGGTACCGAAACCGGTATCTTCAGCTATAACACCAAAACCGGCGAATCGTTTAAAATCCAGAAAAAGAACGGCGACCCCTATGCCCTTTCAGATAATGTGATTTATACCTTTTATAAAGACCGGGAAGGCGGCATATGGGTTGGCTCCTACTTTGGCGGCATTAACTATTACCCCCGGCAGTATACACCTTTCCATAAATTTTACCAGCATTCTACCGATATGCCCCTTAGCGGCAATATAGTACGGGAAATCACCAAAGATACCTTTGGTAACCTTTGGGTGTGCATTGAAGACGGTGGACTAAACAAGCTGGATACCAAAACCGGGAAAAGCGTGTATTACAAACCCGACGGTACCAAAAAGGGCATATCCTATATAGGTGTCCACAGCCTGCTGGCCAACGGAAATGAACTATGGGTAGGAACTTTTGAACATGGGCTCGATATTTTGGACATAAAAACAGGATTAGTAATCCGGCATTATGATGTAACCTCACCAAACGGTTTCAGGTCGAACTTCCCCTTCTGCTTCCACAAAACAACTGAGGGTGAAATATACCTTGGCTCTTTCCCGGGTATTTACAACTATAATAAAAAGGGCGATTACTTTAGCCCGTTGCAGGGTTTTCCCGCCGACATCAACTGTAAATATATTATTAAAGACCATACCGGCACTATATGGGCAGCGGCATCGGGCAAAGGGGTTTTGTATGCCAATGCCAAAACCGGAAAAACTGGCGCTTATACTCACGAGCCTAAAAATGCAACGAGCCTGAGCAGCGAAATGGTTAATGCCATTTTTGAAGACAGCAGCAAAAACCTGTGGTTTGCCACAGAAAACGGCCTGTGCAGGTTTAACCGCAGTAAGGGTAATTTTACGCGCTATGGCACCCAAAACGGATTTCCCAGCAACTTTATACTTTCGGTACTCGAAGACTGCCTGCACCGGCTGTGGGTAAGCACGACAAAAGGCCTGGTGTGTTTTGACCCCGTAAGAAATAAAGCTTTTGTATACACTACAGGGAACGGCCTGTTGAGCGACCAGTTCAATTTCAGTTCGGCATTTATGGATACCGATAATAAAATGTATTTCGGCAGTGCAAAAGGCCTTATAAGCTTTAACCCGCTGGATTTTATTACCGACAATTATATACCGCCCGTATACATTACCGGCCTGCAGATAGATAATAAGGAAGTGGTAACCGGGGCAAAAAATTCGCCTTTAAAGCAGTCCATATTCAAGACATCTAAAATTACGCTTAAGCACAACCAGTCTACCTTCAGCCTTGATTTTGCGGCATTGGGCTACACTGCCCCCGAAAACCTGAAGTATGCCTATAAATTGGACGGCCTCTCTAACAAATGGACCTACATTACCGGCAGCAGGAAGATAAACTTTACAAAACTGGAACCGGGTGACTATACCTTCAGGGTTAAAGCTGCAAGCAGCGGTGGCGTATGGAGTACCAAAGAAACCAAACTGGTTATAGAAGTACTGCCACCATGGTGGGCCAGCCGGTGGGCATTTGCGGGTTACTTTATACTGGCGATTGTGTTGATATTTACATTATTTCATTATTATCACCAATGGATTGAGGAAAAAAACAGGCGCAAGATAGAGCTACTGGAAATAGCCAACCAAAAGGAACTGATGCAAATAGAAATCAGCAAGGAAAAAGAAGTGCTGGAATCTAAAATAGAGTTCTATACCCAGGTGGCGCATGAAATAAAGACGCCACTTACACTGATTAAAATCCCGTTGGGCAGGGTTATACGCAAGACTGAGGGTATAACAGATATTGCCAACAGCCTTAAAATAATAGGCGGAAACACTGACAGGCTTATAGAACTAAGTAACCAGCTGCTGGATTTCAGGCAGACGGAACTAAAGGCCTACAGCCTTTCGTTTGAAGAAGCCGATATATCTGAACTGCTCGCGGATACGTATGCAAATTTTATAACCCTTGCAGAACAGGCCAATATAAGCCTTATCATTAGCATGCCGCCGGAAAACCTGTTTGCCCGCGTAGATGTAGATGCCCTAAAAAAGATAATCTACAACCTGCTGAGCAATGCCGTAAAATACGCCGCCACTACGGTAAACATAGACCTGCTGCCTTATTATAAGGACAACAGCACTTTTACCATTCGGGTTAAAAACGACGGTTTCCTGATACCGGAACATTTACAGGAAAAAATCTTTGAGCCGTTTTTCAGGATTAAAAACACCGAAACAAAAACAGGGACGGGCATCGGCCTGGCACTGGCACGTTCCATAGCGCTTACCCACAACGGCAGCCTGGCGCTGGAAAGTCCGGAAGACAACAAAAATGTATTTTCACTCACCTTACCTATTTTTAACTTATAACAATGAAACAAACCATCCTTTTAGTTGATGACAATATAGAGCTGCTGGAAGCACTCGGCGATGAATTGGGTGAAATATATACCGTGGTAACCGCCTTAAACGGGCAGCAGGCACTGGATGTTTTGAAGAAAACCGAAATACAGGTGGTGGTTTGTGATGTGATGATGCCGGTTATGGATGGCTTTGAATTTTGTAAAATCGTAAAATCCAACCTGGAATACAGCCACTTCCCGGTAATACTGCTCACCGCAAAAAACACGCTGCAATCGCGTATTACAGGGCTGGAACTGGGTGCCGATGCCTACATAGAAAAGCCCTTCAGCGTGGAACATCTTATTGTGCAGATAGCAAACCTTATTTCTAACCGTAACAAGCTACGCAGTTATTTCGCACAGTCGCCATTGGCTAATATAAAAAGCATAGCCCATACCGAATCGGACGAAATATTCCTGGAAAAGCTGAACGAGGTAATACACAACAATATTGACGACCAGTTCCTGGACATAGACAAGCTGGCCAAACTGATGAATACTAGCCGCACCAGCCTGTTCCGTAAAATCAATGCCATATCAGACCTTACACCGAACGAACTTATAACCATAACCCGCCTTAAAAAAGCGGCGCAACTGTTAGTGGAGACCAATTATAAGATATTCGAAATTGCATACATGCTGGGCTTTAATTCGCAAACCAGTTTTGGACGCAGCTTCGTGAAACAGTTTGGCATGGCTCCTACCGAATACCAGAAACTAAAGCAAAAAGACAACAAATAGACTTTAAAAATAAATCCGGCACTCAGCCGGATTTTGTTTTTGCGATAATCATAAAAAAACCGGTCCCCTGCCAGAGACCGGTATCATTAGCAAATAAGTAACCCAAACTTATTGTAACTAACCTAACAAACTATCATTAATGCTATTATTTAGCAGAAAACTTGTAAATGGTGGTAGAGGTATATTTCTCTCCCGGGTTTAGCACTGTAGTAGGGAATTTCGGCTGGTTAGGCGAATCCGGGTAGTGCTGTGTTTCAAGGCAAAGGCCGCTGCGTTTTTCGTAATTACCACCGGCTTTACTTGGTTTGGTACCGTCTATGAAGTTACCGCTGTAAAACTGTACCGCAGGCTCATCAGTAAGTACCTCCATATAACGGCCTGATGCCTTGTGGTACAGGCTGGCTACTTCCTTAACCTTTTTGCTGCTGTCGGTAAATACCCAGCAGTGGTCAAATCCGCCGCCTTTTTTCAGCTGGTCGTCTGTAGCATTTATGTCTTTACCTATTTCTTTAGCTGTTGTAAAGTCAAATGGTGTACCGGCTACTGCCTTTAGCTCACCTGTAGGGATAAGCGTAGCATCTACCGGAAGGAATTTATCTGCCTTAATTTCAAGCTCATGATCCAGGATGGTCTTGTACTTACCGCTCAGGTTAAAGTAGCTGTGCTGTGTAAGGTTAACCACGGTTTTCTTATCGGTTTCAGCCTCGTATTTAATTTCAAGGGCGTTGTCGTTAGTAAGCACATACGTAACGGTTACTTTCAGGTTGCCAGGGTAACCTTCCTCACCGTCTTTAGCAGTGTAAGAAAGCTTTAGTGACGGAGCATCGCCCTCAATCGGCTCAGCAGTCCATACCCTTTTGTCAAAGCCTTTACCGCCATGCAGCGAGTTTGGCCCATCGTTTACGGTAAGTTGGTATTCCTTACCGTCAAGGCTGAATTTACCCTTTGCAATACGGTTACCGTAACGGCCTATGACAGCACCGAAAAAGTACGGGTTAGACGTAAGGTAAAGCTCCGGTGAAGTATAACCAAGCACCACATCTTCAAACTTACCATCCTTATCAGGGGCAGTAAGCGAAAGGATGTCGCCACCCATGGTGATAACTTCCATTTTCATGCCATTGGCATTGGTAAGGGTATACTTTTCAATTTTTACACCTTCGGCAGTTGTGGCGTAATCAGACTTTTCAATCCCGGCTTTAGTGGCCGGCGCTGTTTGTTCGGTCATTGGTTCTTCTTTTTTTTCTTCCTTGCAGCTAAACAGCAATGAGGTGGCCATTAGCGTGCACAAGGCTATTTTCACGTTTTTCATGATAAAGTTTTGGTTTGTGTTATAGCATTATTTACCGGTACTGCAGTTATAGCGGGTTGCAGCACCGGTAATTAACTGTAACTACTGCCCGTAATAGGCATCTTTGCCATGCTTACGGTCGTAGTGTTTTTGTATCAGCGAATCCTTAAGGCGTGGCGCCGCAGGATTTATCTGCAATGTAAGGTAGGCCATTTCGGCTACAGCCTCAAGCACCTTGCTGTTGTATACCGCCTTGGCAGCATTCTTACCCCAGGTAAATGGCCCGTGGTTGCCCAGCAGTACCATTTCTACCTCTTCGTAAGAAATGCCTTTTTCCTTAAAGCAGTCCAAAATCTGGATACCCGTGTTGTGCTCGTAGTTCCCCTGGATCAGGTGATCTGCCATAGGCGCAGCACAAGGTATATCAGCCGTAAGGTGGTCGGCATGTGTAGTACCAAACACAGGGATGTCGCGCTGCGCCTGTGCCCATGCTACCGAATATGTAGCGTGGGTATGGGCAATACCGCCTATTTTTTCCCAGTGCTTGTACAGGTAAGCATGCGTTTTGGTATCAGATGACGGCCTCATGCTGCCTTCAATAATGTTGTTGTCAAAATCAACAATAACAATATCTTCCGGCTTCAGTATTTCGTAAGGCACACCGCTTGGCTTTATGGCAAATACGCCACGCTCACGGTCTACAGCACTTACATTACCAAAGGTATAAATAACCAGCTTAAGCGCATCAAGCTGCATATTGGCTTCATAACATTCCTGTTTCAGCTCTTTATATATGGACATGCTCTTTGTTTTTTATTACGTTTTCTACAAAGCTACCCAATTCTGCATACTGATGCATCAGTAACTCGTATTTTTCTACAAGGTCGGCCTGAGGGAAATACTCCGCCTCAAAATCAGACCCCATTTTTTTGCTTGCTTCAATCACATCGCCATACACACCACCGGCTACGGCAGCATAGATAGCAGCGCCAAGTGCAGGTGCCTGGTCGCTTTCGGCAACTTTAATAGGCATGTTAAGCACGTTGGCAAGCGTTTGCATGATGAATGGCGACTTACGTGCCACACCACCGATTCCGATTACCGAAGTAATTTTAACGCCTTCTGATTCAAAACGGTCTACAATCATTTTAGATCCGAAGCAAATCGCGTTTACAAGCGCTTTAAAGATGTGTGGTGCCTTAGTACCAAGCGAAAGTCCGGTCATGGCAGCTTTAAGCTCCTGGTTAGCATCCGGGGTACGGCGGCCGTTAACCCAGTCAAGGGCTACAGGAACCGCTTCGTGCAACGGAATAGCCTCAGCCTGCTTGGTTAGCGTACGTATAAAATTGGCATCCACTTCCTCAGCAAGTTTTGCTTTTTGCTCGTCGGTAAGGATATCTGAAGTAAGTACAAGGTTATCAATTGGCCAAGAAAGCACATTTTTAAACCATGCAAGCACGTCGCCAAAGGCGCTCTGCCCTGCTTCAAGGCCGATAAGCCCCGGTATAACCGAACCATCTACCTGGCCACAGATACCTTTTACAGTATTGGTTCCGATAACTTCTGAAGGCGAAATCATGATGTCGCAGGTAGAAGTACCCATTATGCGCACCAGTACGTTTTCGTCTACTTTAGCACCTACCGCACCCGAGTGCGCGTCAAACGTACCTACGGCGATAACCGTTTTTGTAGTAAGGCCAAGCTTTTCAGCCCACTCTGCATTAAGGTTACCGGCTACAAGGTCGCTGGTATAGGTTTCATCATATAGGTTACCCCTTAGCGTAGCAAGGTACGGGTGCAGCTGCGAAAGGAATTCTTCCGGTGGCAGCCCGTTCCAGCTTTCGTGCCACATGGCTTTGTGCCCTGCGGCGCAACGGCTGCGCTTAAAGGTTTTAAGGTCTTTTTGGTCGGCAAGCAGGTACGTCATAATGTCGCAGTGCTCCATCCAAGTAAAGGCAGCGTTTTTCACAGCCTCGTCCTCGCGAACAATGTGAAGTATTTTTGCCCAGAACCACTCAGATGAGTAGATACCGCCTTCGTATTTGGTAAAGTCCTCACCACCCCATGAAGCCGCAAGCGCGTTGATTTCGCCTGCTTCCTTAATAGCCGTATGGTCTTTCCAAAGCACCATCATGGCGTTAAGGTTTTCTTCAAAGTCCGGAACCAGTGCCAGCGGTGTACCATCCTGCGTTACAGGTACCGGAGACGAACCTGTAGTATCTATACAAATACCTACAACACTCTCAGGGTTTACCTCGCTGGTAGCCACTACAGATTTTATGGTTTTTTCAAGGCCTTCAATATGGTCTAACGGGTGCTGGCGGAACCTGTTTGAAGGTGCATCGCAGTACATCCCCTTTTTCCAACGGGCATACCAGTGCACTTCAGAGGCGAGCTCTGCCCCATTATCTGTATCTATAAGTACCGCCCTTACAGAGTCGGTACCGTAATCTAATCCTATTACATACTTTTTCATGTATCCAAATAATTGTGTGTTCTATTTTTTTACAAATATAGTATTCTATCTTTATAAATGTAATTTTTACACTTATATTTTTTAGGAAATTTTAACGCGTAGCAATACGAACGAATACGCAGGGATTTCGGCCTCTATCTTGCTTTTTCCGGTCTTGAATTTGCTTTCTTTCGGCGTAACGGTTTCCTTGGTAAAATCGTTCTCAGCTTTCAGGCTGTCGTTTTTCAGCACCGTCATGGTACCTTCGGCAACCAGCTTCTTCCCTTTTACATCTATCTTGGCTGTTTGCGCTTTGTCAGATGTATTTACAAGCTTCACTATCACCTCATTGCTGGCTTTGTCAACTACCGCACTGGCAAACATACCGTTTTGGCCTGTAATGTTTTTACCGTCGGCAGTAAGCGAAAGCAGGTTAGTACCGGCGTTGTTTCCGTATAGTTTCTGTACGTAATAGTTTGGCGTAGCATAGCTTTGCAGGTTATTGAACCAAATAAGGTCCGGTGTCCACTGCCAGCCGTCAGCATGTGCAAAAAGCGGCGCGTAGCTGCTCATATACACCACATCGGCATTACGCTCCAGGCCGGTCATAAATGCCGCTTCAGAAAGCGCAGCTTCCCAGTTGTTACGGTTTTCAGAGCTGGCTATGTCTTTGGTTTGTACTGCATATTCACCTGCAAATACCTTAGGGCCTTTGCGGTCGTACTTATCATAACGGTTTACGTTTGTTTTAAACCACTCCGGTGTGTTGTAGTAGTGCTCATCTACAAAATCAGCATTCAGTTCCTTAAGCTGTTGCCAGCCGTAGTCGAAGTATTCACCCGACGGGAACGGCCCACTGCCCGATATTATCTTTATGTTAGGGTATTTGGCACGGATAGCCTTTTCAAACACTTTGTAGCGCGCTATATAATCAGGCCCCCACTGCTCGTTACCCACACCTATCATTTTTAGGTTAAATGGTTTCGGGTGGCCCATATCGCTGCGCAGCTTACCCCATCTGGTAGATACTGCACCATTGGCAAACTCAATAAGGTCCAGCGCATCCTGCACGTACGGGTCAAGCTCGGCAAGTGGCACAAGCTCTCCTGTATTAAACTGGCAGGCAATACCGCAGCTCAAAATAGGAAGTGGCTCTGCCCCTATATCCTCAGCCAACTGGAAGTATTCAAAGAACCCAAGCCCAAACGTTTGGAAATAATCCGGTGTAGGCTTGTGGGCAAACTCTACATTCCAGCGGTTTATAAGTGTTTCGCGGTCGTCAGGGTTACCCACGGTTTTTTTCCACTGGTAGCGTTGCTCCAGCGTACGGCCTTCTACAATACAGCCGCCCGGAAAACGCAGGAAGCCCGGGTTAAGGTCGTACAGTTTTTGTACCAAATCCTTACGAAGCCCGTTTGGCCTGTTTTTCCATGTATCCTGCGGGAATACCGAAACAAGGTCGATATTTATGGTACCGGTACCGGTAAAGCTTACTTTCAGCTTGCCTTTGGCCGCTGTTTTGGTAGCTTTTATCTGTGCTGTATATTTTTTCCAGTCTTTACCGGCAGGGCTTACAGAGGCTTCGCCTATCACGTTGCCCTGTTCATCTACAAACTGGAAGTTGATTTTACTGATGTTACCGTCCTGGTTCGCAGCCAGGATAGAAACGTTGTACGCATCGCCTTCCTTAATTCCCATACCACGGAAACCTTCATTGATAAGGCTGTAGCCTTTATCATTCTTCACCTCTATACGGGCAAAGTTTTTATTGCCTGAAGTTTTAGATTCAATGATATTGGCATAACCCGATTTATCGTTAAGCGAATGCCTGTCGCTGTTCGGCTGTGCCCACCCCATAAGCGGTGTATCAAACTCGAACGAACGGTTTTTTACCATTTCGGCATAAAGCCCGCCATCTGCACCAAAATTGATGTCTTCAAAGAAGATACCGTACATGGTAGGCTGTATTTTTACGCCTGTTTCTTTAGTATCCAGCACATACTTGTTTTGCTGTGCCGAAGCAAGGAAGCTACCCAGGGCAATTGCCGAAAAAGCAGCACTCTTTAAAAGTTGATTTTTCATTATATATTAGTTTGTTCTCTCGGTTAAAAATGAGGTGTACTACTCATGTACACCCTACTGTTTATAATAAGGACAGGCAGCCGCAAGCTACGAAATACCTTTACCAGGCTTATGGGCAGGGCCTGTTCAGGAAATCATATTTCTTATCAGCTGCCGTGTACTGTTTTATTTATGTTACTGCATTGGCGCTACTACAGGCCAACCGTCTTTCCATTGCATTTCTTTAATGATAAGCTTGGGTGCACCTTTTTTGGCATTGTCATACCCGTGGAATACAAGGTAATCCTTACCATCAAAAGTATAAGCACTGTTGTGCCCTACCCCGGCCCAGTTTTTATTCCCTTCTATTACCAGCGTGCCGCCTCCCTGAAAAAGTTCCTTCCCGGTAGCATCTACATACGGGCCGGTAACGGTTTTGCTGCGGCCTACCACTACCTTATAAGTACTGTTTTCGCCACGGCAGCAGTAATCCCAGGACAGGAACAGGTAATACCAGCCGTCTTTTTTAAATATAAACGGAGCCTCAAGTGCAGCATCGCCCGGGTCTTTATCCTGCAGGCTGAAGGTGCGTTCGCGGCGCGCCACGGTATACCACTCTTCCGGCTGTTTTGCTATCGAAAGCAAATCAGGGGTAAGCTTTACCAGTTTCAGCCCATTCCAGAAAGAACCGAAGGTAAGCCAGGGTGTGTTATTCTCGTCAAATACAAGATTAGGGTCTATGGCATTCCACAGGTCGCGGTTAGGAACCGATTGTATTACAATACCGTGGTCTACCCATTTAAAATCTTTGTCCTTAGGGTTAAGCGTTTTGTTTGTAGCTACCCCTATTGCCGATGTATTTTTGGCAAAAGACGAAACGGAGTAGTACAGATAGTACTGCCCGTTGTGGTAGCTTACATCTGGAGCCCAGATGTGGCCCTTAAAATCAGGCGCTACAGCAGTAGCCCATTTTGGCTGCTCCGCAAAAACAGGTTTTTCCTTAGTCCAGTTTTTCATATCCGGTGAAGAAAATACCGATATGCCATGCCCGGTGCAAAACAGGTAGTACATACTGCCCTGCTTTATCATTACCGGGTCGTGCACTATAGTTTCGCCCGTGGGCAGCGCTTCCTGCGAAAAAGCACTGCCACAAACGAGAAACAAAACTAAACTAACCCAAATATAAATGAAATGATTTCTCATACTTATCAGTTTTGGATGCCTTCAGAGGTCATAACTACACGTTTCATGGTACCGTCAGGGTTATAATACAACCTGTCTATACACACCGAACGGCGGAAACTTCCCCCATGCGGTTGTATGGCACCATTGTGGTATATAAAGTACCATTGCCCCTTAAACTCTATAATACTCTGGTGGTTGGTATTGGAATTGCCCGCCAGTTCGTTCAGTATGCCTTTGTATTCCCAGGGCCCCTCAATGCTTTTGCTCATGGCATAGGCAATCTTCTCAGGGAACTCGTATGCATACGAAAGGTAGTACCATCCTTTATTTTTATGTATCCATGGTGCTTCGGTAAAATGCGGCAGGTCTACCACCTTAATTTCACCTTCAGTTTCCACCATGTTTTTTTTCAGCTTAATGTAGTGGCACACGGTGTTGCCCCAATACAGGTACGCCTGCCCTTTCTCATCTATAAATACGGTGGGGTCTATGTCATCCCAGGTAATGCCCGTTTGGGTGGTCATATCATTGGTAATGATTGCATTGCCTACAGCATCCTTAAACGGGCCCAGTGGCGAATCGCTTACCGCCACGCCTATGGCTTTACCCTTTATAGTTTTATGCTCGGCGCAAATGTACCAGTAAAACTTACCGTTGCGCTCTATAACCTGAGATGCCCAGGCATCGCCGCTGGCCCAGCTGAATTCGCTAACCTTAAGTGGCACTTTGTGCTCTTTCCAGTGTACCATATCGGCAGACGAATATACCAGCCACTCGTTCATCTTATAAAAGTTGAAATCGTTAGGAGCTTCGTCATGCCCTGCGTACAGGTACACCGAGTCTTTATATACAAGGGCTGCGGGGTCGCCCATGTACTTGTCTTTTATTATGGGGTTGTTATACACAGGCTCTTTAGCCGCTGCCTTCTTCTGGGCAGTACTGGCCAGTGTGCTGAGCGTTGCCATAACAACCAAAGCAACTTTCTTCATAATTGTGTGTTGAAATATTAGTATAACCTTTTACCCCAAATGCCTTTACCTTCGGCTGTATAGCCCGAAATGGCAAGGGTAACTTTACGCGGGCTGCTTTCCCAGTCCCATGAATCGAATACCTTACACTTCATACCGTTTATAAGTACTTCTTTATTAGCAGTGTCATAACTCCATGTACCGGTAATGCCACCACCCACGGTACCATTGGCATTAAGGCTTACGGATACCGATGTCTGCATTACGCGATACTGGTAACCCGCGATGATAATCTCGTAAGTACCGGCTATTTTTTCTGCTGTAATTTCAGTTTGAGGTACACCGGCATAACGCTCCGGCGATACCACCGGCCATCCGTCTGATGTCCACTGTAGTTCGCGTACCTGGCCCATCATCACGGCATTAGATACGTTTATACCCGGTACATTTTCAGGCAGCCTGCCCTGTGAGGAAAAGTACCACTTGTTATTATTATCCGGATCCTGGAAAATCGCACAGTGCGAAATACCTACCCAGCCAGTATGGTTGTTAAACTTGTACGGGTGCGTAACCAAAGGCCAGCACTCTGCTCCCTGCGATACGTTTCCGCCATCCATACCGTAGTATGGCCCAAGGATATTGGTAGACCTTGCTACGCGGGTGTTGTATGCCACAGCAAGTTCGTCATTTGCCATAAACAGGTAGTAATACCCTGTTTGCGAATTATAGATAATTTCAGCACCCTCAAGCGCCTGCCAGCGGTTTGTGTTTATGTTACCACGGCCTGCTATACGCGTACCGTAATCGTCAATAGTATTCAGCTGGAACGGCTTACCTGTTTCAGGGTCAAGCTGAACGGCAGCGATACCCGTCATCCACGAACCGTATATAAGCCAATGCTCACCCTCAGGGGTAATAATAAAACTCGGGTCTATACCATTAAATTTATAGTATGAATTCCAGTCATTTCCATTACTGCGTATGTAGTCTACCACACCATCTGGCTCACTGCAAATTACCATACCCTTGTCTACCCATTGGTTAGAAGCCAGGTCAGTCGTTTCCATAAAGCCGATGTATGGCCTTTCACCCCAAGACAGGTTCGGGTCAGTACCGGTAATAAGCGCATCTACAACAATACTGTAGTACATACGGTACTTGTCACCCACTTTGCGCACGCATGGCGCCCAGTAACCATAGCTCGGGTTTTCTATAGCCGGAAGCCCCATAGCTGCACGCTTAGCATTCATGGTTTCCTTTACCCATGCCGGTGGGTTATCCATAGTAGAGCCTATGTATTCCCAGTTAACAAGGTCTTTAGACCTGCGCCCGTGGAAATGCCCGTGCCCGAAGGTAGCATTACCATACGAAGCATCGGTTTGGTACATATAAAAGTACTCGCCCTGTTTTATTACCGTAGGGTCATGCACGTTAGCCAGGTTCCACTGACTGCGGTTTTCCCAACCGCTTATAGGCGTATAATTATCTGCATAAGTAGGCCCCGGAAAGGTTTCACCTACCGGCGGTGTATCGTCGTCATTACCGCCACCGCCGCCATTGCTGTCAGAACTTGTACATCCTGCAAGTATGGAGCAGGCAAGCACTGCCGATAAAAAGAAGCTACTGCTGCTTTTTACGGCCATCTGCCATTTTATATTTTTCATAGTAATTTAAAAATTTAGTCCAACATTATTTTCCTTCAAGAACCACTACAGAGAATGGTGGCAGTGTTACGCTAAGTACTCCTTTTTTAAATTTAAAGTCTTTAAAGTCTTTAGGAGTTATCGCCGTTGGGTTTTCAAATGTGTTACAATCCTGAAGCTTGCCAGAAGTAATGATTTTAGCAGTAAAATCCTTAAGGTTTAGGCCTTCAAGTGTTACTTCGGTAGTTATTTTTTGTTTCGAATCGATGTTTACCAATGAAATATGGGTTTTTCCGTCTTTCTGCGAAGCCGAAACAGAAACCGCCGGAAGCGTTTCATTACCAAACTTATATTCAGGTGTTTCTAATTTTACCGGAAGTAGTTTAGCATCCTGGTGTACCTTGTACATCTTCATTACGTGGTATGTAGGTGTAAGCAGCATTTTATCGCCTTTGGTTAGTATCACCGCCTGTAGCACGTTTACCGTTTGGGCAAGGTTAGCCATACGTACACGGTCGCTGTGGTTGTTAAATATGTTTAGCGTAGTACCCGCTATCATAGCATCGCGCATGGTGTTTTGCTGATACAGGAAGCCCGGGTTTGTACCCTCTTCCACATCATACCATCCGCCCCACTCGTCTACTACAAGCGCCACTTTTTTCTTAGGGTCATATTTATCCATTATTTCGGTATGCTTTGTAACCAGTTCCTCCATTTTCAGGGCGGTTTTCATGGTTTCAAAGTATTGGCTTTCATCAAATTTTGTAGATGAGCCTTTTTTCTCCCAGGTTACAAAAGAGTACGAGTGCAGCGCCACACCATCAAGCAGGCTTTTTGGTATTTCGCGCATCAGTACTTCCGTCCAGTGGTAGTCGGCCACGTTAGCACCCGATGCTATACGGAAAAGTTCCCCTGTGTTAGACCAGTCTGTCATAAAAGTAGCATACTGCCTGTAAAGATTGGCATAATGCTCGGCAGTCATGTTACCGCCACAACCCCAGGCCTCGTTACCTACACCCCAAAACTTAACACCCCAAGGTGTTTCGCGGTTGTTCTTTTTACGGAGGTCGCTCATCGGGCTTTTACCGCCGTGGTTTACATACTGTATCCATTCGGTAAATTCCTGCACGGTACCACTACCTACGTTAGCAGCAAGGTATGGCTCAGTGTCCAGCACTTCGCACAGGTCCAGGAAATCATGCGTACCAAAGCTGTTGTCTTCGGTAACGCCGCCCCACCATTGGTTAACTATAGTTGGCCTCTGGTTCTTTGGCCCGATACCGTCTTTCCAGTGATAGGTATCGGCAAAACAACCGCCCGGCCAGCGCAGGTTAGGTATACCAAGGTCTTTAAGTGCTGCAATAATATCATTGCGCACACCCTTAGTGTTAGGGATAGCGCTGTTTTCACCCACGTAAAAACCGTCGTAAATACAACGACCAAGGTGTTCTGAAAAATGCCCGTAAATGTGTTTGCTAATAGTTGGTGCATCGGCTTTTGCTGTTACCGTAACGGTAGATTTTTGCTGTGCAAGCAATGCGCCCGGCAGCATAGTAGCTGCTGTAAAGAAAAGAGTGGTAAAGATTTGTTTTTGTTTGCCCATAAAAGTGAGTTTGATTTGAGTTTGATATTCGGAAAATAATTAATGCCAATGCGGCGGGCCCTCACATACCCGCCGCATGGCATTAACTTCATTAGTTATTAATAACTTGGATTTTGCTCAATATTCGGGTTGTTATCCATTTCATATTGAGGTATAGGGAAATACTCCCTGCCATTCTGGTAAGTGTTAAACTCGGCATCGCGGGTTTTCAGCCAGGCAAGCTTGGTAGCATCCTGTAGCCATCCCCAACGACGGATATCATCAAAACGGTGGCCTTCGGCAGCAAACTCCAGGAAGCGCTCATGGGCTATCTGGTCCCTCATTTGCGTTTGGTTCATACCTGGGTGTACAGTTGCAAGGTCGGCAAGTCCCACACGTGCACGTACCTGCTGAATGTAGCTATACGCTCCGGCAGTGTTACCCGTTTCATTAAGTACTTCTGCATACATAAGCAATACATCTGCATAACGAAGAAGGCGCTCGTTAATACCACTCCTCCAGTCGTATTCGTCTGCAAAATCACCATCTGCATTTTGGTACTTCCTCCAGAAAAGGTCGTTAAGGTCGGCAGGGCTGCCTGCATACTTCGTCTGGAATGACTGGCCGTACAGCATCATACCCGGTTTGTTGTAAATAATTGTAGCATCTAGCCTTGGATCTACAGCACCACCTGCGGTAGTTTCCTGCTGGAACTCGTTAAACAATGCCCATGTAGGCTGTACGTCTGTCCAGCCGAAAGCGCGCGGTGCATAGGTAATAGCACGTGCGCTGGTTTTACCCCAGTCTGATGCAGGGGTACCTCCCCAGCCAAGACCTACACCGCCGGCATCGCGGCTAAATTGTACTTCAAATATAGATTCTGAATTGTTTTCGTTAGCGGTAGTAAAGTTGTCTTTATAATTTGCTACCAATGCATAGGCGCCAAGGTTAATTACGGCTTCAAATGAAGTTTTTGCACCTGCATAATCATAGGTAAACAACTGTGCCTTGCCAAGGTAAGCCAAAGCAGCACCTTTAGTAGCACGGCCTTTCTCGCTTTGGTCTGGGCCGGTAACGTTATCATATGATACCGGAAGCAGGTCGGCAGCCATTTGTAGGTCAGACTTAACCTGTGCCCACCCCTCTTCCTGAGTTTTCTGGTCGTGGTATACCTGGTCGCTGCTTAGTGGCACCGGTACATTCCTGAACATGTTTACCGCATGGAACAGGTAAAGCCCCCTAAGGAAATAGGCCTGGCCTAAAATCCTGTTTTTATATGCTTCGTCTTCAAATGTAATACCCGGTACGTTATCCAGCACCTGGTTAGCACGGTAAATACCCTGGTAGTAGGTTTCAAAAGCCCAGCCGTAAATAGCTGCGTCAGCAATACTTGAATTAAACCTTCCCACATTGGCCATTGCCGCCCAAGGGCTGTTACTGCGTGAGTCGTCAGATTTTGTATCCAAAAGCAGTGGGGTACTCCTCATGTAACTTCCGTCTGTTATAAGGCTGCCGTATGCTGCGTTTACAGCTTTCTGCGCATCATCTGCAGTTTGCCAGAAACTAGCCTCACTTTCATAGTTCGGGTTTTTCTGTACCAGGTCTTCTTCATTTACACATCCGGTAAGCATTACTGCCATCGCAGGGATGATAAGTGTATTTTTTAATGTAAATATTCTTTTCATGTCTTTTCAATTTTTTAGAAACTAGCTTCAATACCAAGTGTTAGCGTACGTGGGTTAGGGAACGAGCCTCCGTCAAAGCCCCTTGACCTAAGTCCATCGTTCATAAAGTCCGGGTCGATACCTTTGTAAGGCGAAATGGCAAGCAGGTTAGATCCCTGTGCATACACTCTTATACGTTCTACATATTTATTCTTATCTAAAGGTACATTAAAGCCTACCTGAAGGTTTTGCAGCCTTATATAGTCACCTTTTTCTATAAATCGTGTAGATGGCCTTGCATTAGCATTAGCTTCAAGTACATCCGGGCGTGGTACGTTAGTGTCTGTATTGTCCGGCGTCCAGTAATTAAGCATGTCTTTGTGGTGGTTAAGAAGGCCACCTATCATTAGCGCATTGTAGGTACCGTTATACACCTTGTTACCTCCGTGACCTTGCCAGAACATTGTGAAATCGAAGTTTTTATAGCTGGCATTAAAGTTAAAACCGTAGCTGTATTTTGGTATTGTAACACCTGTATAGGTACGGTCGTTATCATTAATCTGGCCATCGCCGTTAATATCTTTAAATTTCACGTCGCCGGGCTGTGCAAGAGGCTGTGTAGCGTGGTTTGCAATGTCTGCAGCATCCTGGAAAATACCTTCAGCTACATAGGTATAAAGTTCACCGGCGCTACGGCCTACCTCCGTTTGTGAGTTTGTACCTGTTAGCGGCAGGTTTTGATTAGAAATTTTAAGCACCTCATTTTTCAGTGTACCAACGTTTGCATTAATGTCCCATTTAAAATCATGGTCATGGTTCATATACGTTACCGAAAACTCAAGGCCTTTGTTTCTTAGTTTACCAATGTTAGTAGAAATAGTTGCTGGGAAAGCACCTGATGAAAACGGTATCGGCTGGTCTGCCAGTACGTCATCTGATGTCCTTATATAATATTCTGTGGTAAACTGAAGTTTATTTTTAAACATGGAAAATTCAAGTGCAGCATTCCATGTTGTAGTATCTTCCCACTTAATTTCCGGGTCTATAAGAGCCACTACCGTTGTACCTTGTGCAAGTGAGTTGTTAAAATTGTAGCCTGCAAACGGGTTGGTTAACGGCGAATACATGTAAGGTGCTATAGTGTTGTTACCCAATAGTCCATAACCACTCCTAAGCTTTAATGAATCCCACCACTCAGGCAGTTTTATATCGTTGCTTATTTTCCACGCACCAGATACTGAATAATAGTTACCGGTATCGTTTTTAGGCGCAAACCTTGACGATTTATCCTGGCGGAAGTTAACGGTTAAGAAATATTTATCGTTAAACGTATAGTTTAGCCTTCCAAGGTATGACATCCTCGTTTCACGGGTAAAGCTTTCACCACCTGAAATAGCATCACCATATTGTATTTGTGCTATTTCTCCATAGTCATAGCCTACACCACGGCTCCACATATATTCTGTCCTCCAGTCTTCCTGTACATTACCTACAAGCGCTTCTATCTTATGCTTGCCAATTGTAACTTCATAGTTAAGCAGGTTATCTATAATAGTCCTGGTTTCACTGGTATGGTTTATGTTTAGGGCAGACTCATCCCTTGTAGTTATATAATACCAGCCAAGGTCGCTCTCCGGTACAAACATCCTGTTCTTAGCATCAAGCTTATCTGCAGTAACCCTAAGTGAATATTTTAGGCCTTTGATAATTTCATACTCACCATAAATATTACCTATAAAACGGTTCCTGTCTGTACTGTTAGTAAGCAGGTTGTTCCAGCCTATAACGTTAAGGGTAATAGCCCTTTGCGTAAGGTTATCTGTACCTCCGTAACCACCCAGCCTGTTAGGGTCGTACACCGGCATGGTAGGTATAGCCTGAAGCAATGCTGTTATTTGAGACTCTCCGTTATATGAGTTGAAGTTTTCCTTATCACTGTTAGTGTAGCCTAATTTGGCAGTATACTTAAATTTTCCTTTTTGCCCACCTACATTAACACTGGTAGTGTAACGCTCATACGCCTGAGGAACTTTAAGATAACTGGTATTTTTAAAGTAGTCTACGTTTACACTGTAGTTCATGTTTTCGGCACCACCGCTAAAGGTTAATGAGTGGTTTTCCACACGGCCGGTACGGTAGGCAGCATCTTGCCAGTTAGTATCTACATCGTCTATAAAATACGGGCTGTTAGGGTCGTTACCCGGAAGTATAGACTGGCCCGAGTTAATATAGGCCTGGTTTGTAATTTGCTGGTATTGTTCCCTGTTTGTAACCGGAATCCTTTTACCAATTGTCTGGAAACCTGTAAGCGACTTAAAGTTAACGCTGGTTTTACCTGCCTTACCTTTTTTAGTAGTAATAATTACAACACCATTTGCACCACGTACACCGTAAATAGCCGCTGCCGATGCATCTTTTAGCACCTGCATGGTTTCTATTTCACCCGGAGCAAAGTCATAAGGGTTATCTACAATCATACCGTCTATTACAAACAACGGGTTATTGTTTGTAAATGAAGTTAGTCCACGGATTTTGATGTTTACAAAACCACCCGGCTCACCACTACTTTGTACGGTAACACCCGGCACCTGGCCCTGTAGCTGCTTAGCCACATCATAGCTAATGGTCTTTTTTGCATTTTCAACATTTACAACCCCTACAGATCCTGTAAGGTCGGATTTTTTAGCGGTTCCGTAACCTACAACCACCACGTCGTCCAGCTGCGTGGCAGACGAGGCAAGCTTTACATTAATAGTAGTCTGGCTACCTACTGTAACCTCCTGGTTTGCGAAACCAATGTATGAGAAAACTAATACATCGTTTGCGCTGGCCTTGATAGAAAAATTACCATCAAGGTCGGTAGACACACTGTTTGAAGTCCCCTTTACAATAACGGTGGCCATAGGAAGGCCCATGCCATCCTCTGCCGATGTTACCGTACCGCTTATGTTTACCTGGGCCGAAGCCGTGAGTGCGGTAAACAGCACGAACATTAAACCTGCAAGCTTACTTTTAATAACCCTGCAAGCGGTGTCTTTTAATAATGTGGTTAATGCCATCATAAAATTAAAATTTGGTTTGTTTAATAAATGTATTTTTTACACTTCCAAATTTAGTTAAAGATTATCTAAAAAAGCAAATAAATTTTTCACTTTTTTAAAATTTATTATAAATAAACTAATAACCCTGTAATGCTACAACGTTCTCGCTAAAAATTTGTATTTTCATGCGATTTATGCAATATAATTGCATGTTACAACCATAGTTCTTAACTTGCCACCAATTCACACACACATGAATAGTTATAACGACCAGGAAAAAGTACTCTTAGCAGCCGACTGTATCATTTTCGGATTTGACAAAAAACAGCTTAAAATATTGCTGATAAAAAGGGATTTTGAACCCGAAAGGGGTAAATGGTCTCTTATGGGCGGATTTTTGCGTCCGGATGAAAACCTGGATAATGCCGCTACACGCGTACTGCACCACCTTACGGGCCTTAATAATGTATACATGGAGCAGCTGCGCGCCTATAGCGCTATAGACAGGGATCCTGTTGCACGCACGGTATCTATTTCCTACTACGCACTCATTAATATATCAGAACACACCGAACTGAATTCTAACTTCTCGGCAGAGTGGTTTGATATTAATGAGTTTCCCAGCCTTATCTTCGACCATAATATAATGGTAGCAAATGCCCTTACGCGCCTGCGCTACCGCGCTTCCACTAAACCTGTAGGATTTGAACTGCTGCCTGAAAAATTCACCATGAAGCAGCTGCAAATACTGTATGAAGCTATTTTGGGAGAAAAGCTGGATAAGCGCAACTTTATCAATAAGATAAATGGCCTGGATATTTTGGTAAAAACCGAAGAGAAGGATATGAAATCATCCCGAAAAGGATCGTTCCTGTACATGTTTGACCAGGAGAAGTATAATAGTAAGGTGTCAGACGGTTTTACGTTTAAGCTGTAGCTTTTTAGCTGTCAGCAATCAGCTTTCAGCGATAACAAAAGCTATAAAAAATTCAGATGAGAGCTGATGGCTAATCGCTGATTGCTGAAAGCTATTCGCTTTTTTCTTTCTGCCTCGCGTGCCACTGTTTTTTAAGGGCCGGATAGTCTATGGTAAAGGCAGGTTCTTGCCTTATAAGCCTATGCTCATCAAAAGCCTTCAGTAAAAAGCCTTCTATCATAAAGTCTTCGGCTACATTTGCCGGGCTATACGTCCTTTTAAGGTCTATCTGGAAAAGCTTAGCCATACGGTTGCTCCAAAAAGCTTTCCAACCGTTCTTGTGCTCCTTAATAAGGTCATAGGTACTTTCACCGGTTTGCCTGTAAATCAGTTTTACCAGTATCTGGCCTTCCTTGCGCGACAGTTTTTTCAGTTGGCCCTCAAACTCTTCTTCAAGGTATTTCTCTACCATCTTGGCGTACTTCTTCTTATCCTTTTCAGATTTAAGGCGAGACATGTTGTAGTTTAACGTGGTAATCCTTTCAGCCGCAATCTTTGCATACGGGTATACTTTCAGCACACGGCGGCGCAGCGCCATAAGCTGTGCTTTTTCATCGGGAGAAATAGAATCCTTCACACCGCCAATAACCAAATCGGGAAGCTGGGTATTAAACACAATAGAGTCCTGTACTATACTATCGTTTTGTATTACCTGGGCATGGCTGGTGAGGCCGCATAAAAGCAGGAACAAAACAATAAAGAAAGTTGGTTTCATGTTCATAAAAATTCTGCTCAAATGTATACAATAATATATAACTCTGCTATGTAATTTATATTTTAGCCGAAAATTAAATTTATGTCTGCAAAAACTATACTAAACGATGCTTCTGTAGCATTTTTAGAGCAATATTTAAACAACGCCTCCCCTACCGGATATGAAAGCGAAGGGCAAAAAATATGGATGGAGTACCTGAAACCTTATGTAGACACTTTTATAACCGATACTTACGGCACTGCAGTAGGCGTTATTAACCCCGATGCCCCTTATAAAGTGGTGATTGAAGGCCACAGTGATGAAATATCATGGTACGTAAATTATATTAGCGACAACGGCCTTATCTATGTGATTCGCAACGGCGGCAGCGACCACATGATAGCCCCCAGCAAACGCGTGAACATACACACCAAAAACGGTATTGTGAAAGGAGTTTTCGGGTGGCCGGCCATACATACGCGTATACGCAGTAAGGAAGAACCTGTGAAAACCGAGCAGCTGTTTATAGACCTGGGCTGTAGCAACAAAGACGAGGTAGAAAAACTGGGCGTGCACGTGGGGTGTGTAATTACCTACCCCGATGAGTTTATGGTACTGAACGAAAACAAGTACGTATGCCGCGCCATAGATAACCGCATTGGTGGCTTCATGATTGCCGAAGTAGCACGCCTGTTGCACGAAAATGGCAAAAAACTGCCGTTTGGACTATACATTACCAATTCTGTACAGGAGGAAGTAGGGCTGCGTGGTGCCGAAATGATTACCAAAACCATACGCCCGAATGTAGCTATTGTTACCGATGTGTGTCACGACAGTACCACACCTATGATTGACAAAAAGATTGAAGGCGATACACAAATAGGAAAAGGCCCCGTAGTTACTTATGCCCCGGCAGTGCAAAACAAGCTGCGTGAACTTATTGTTGACACAGCCGTGAAAAACGAAATACCATTCCAGCGCCTGGCATCGAGCCGCGTTACGGGCACTGATACCGATGCTTTTGCATACAGCAACGGCGGTGTGGCTTCTGCACTTATTTCACTACCGCTACGCTACATGCACACCACTGTAGAAATGGTACAGAAAGAGGATGTAGAAAATGTAATCCGACTTATATACGAAACACTACTGAATATAGAGGACGGTGAAACGTTTTCTTATTTTAAATAAAAGCATCTGAGCAAAAGTCCTGCCTTAAATATTTAAGGCAGGACTTTTTTATGATACAGCACTGTTAGCTACATACCTTTCAAAAGTAATGTGTATAACTACACCGTTTTCAGTATAAATTTCGAAATCGCCATTCAGTTCATTACTCAGCCCTCGCAGTAGCGTCATACCTAACGAATCGGTTTCATCAATATCAAATCCGTCGGGCAGGCCTTTTCCGTTATCCCTCACCATAAGGCTGTACAGCCCGTTATCTGTTTGGTGTAAAGATATTTCTATAACAGGCTTTATCACTGCATCCTTAAAGGCATATTTAATGGAATTTGTAATGGCTTCATTAAGTATCAGCCCTGTGGGTACCGCCTGAGACACATCAAAATCTACAGCTTCAACATTCAATGCGAAATGTATCTTTTCGGCATCAAAGCTGTCTTTAAGGAAATACACCAGCTCCCTTACATAGTTTTCCATATTGATGGACGAAAGGCTGTCGTTCTGGTACAGTTTCTGGTGGATGAGCGACATAGAGTGTACCCTCCTCTGGCTGTCGTTTATTGCTTTTTGTGCCGTAGGGTCTTCAAGGTATTCCGACTGAGTGTTCAGCAGGCTTATAACAATCTGTAAATTGTTCTTTACCCTGTGGTGTATTTCCTTAAGCAGGAATTCCTTTTCCTGTACAAGTCGGCTCAATATGGTATTTTTATGGTTGATAACGGACTGCTGCCTGTGTAGTATACGGGTAATCCTTACCTTTTTCCTGTATAAAATAAATACTACAACGGCAATAACTATGATGAATAGCCCAAGCCCATACGCAAGATTTCGCTCCAATCGGGCCTGTTTTGCCTTTTGCCGTTGCAGCTGCCCGTCTTTCGACAGCAGCTGTATTTCATGGTCTTTCTTTTCGGTTTCATAAATAGTAGCCTGTTCGGCAAATTGCATGCTTTTGGCCTGGTTATACATTTTATTTTTCTGATCCTGGAATGCATGGAAGTTTTTCAGGGCCCCGGCATAATTACCCGACACAGAATCGAGCTGGTATTGCCAATGGTAAATAAATATATTGGTATTTAAAGAATCACCTGCCACCATTTTCTTGTACAACCCCAAATATTGCCGTGCCTTATCATACTGATTATTGGCAATATATGTGTTAATATAGGCCTTGTATACGTAATAATAATTACCGGCATGTTCGTTATCGCCAGACGGTACCATTTGCCGTATCTTTTGTAAATAGGCCAGTGCTTTCTTATGCTGCTTTTTACCAAGATATAAATCTATGTAGAGGCAATGGGTGCTTAGGAAAATATTTTCATCTGAAAAGGTATAATGCTTAAAAAGGTAATCAAGCTTGTGCAGCCCTTCATCAAAGCGTTTTAGCTCAGATAATGCAGCCACAGCATTATTGTACAGGTAAAAAATATTTAGAGTATCATTGTTCTTTTCTGCAACAGGAATCCCTTTCTCACAGTAATCCAACGCCTTTTGAGGCTCCTTTATATTAAAATACTTCAGGCTCATAGAAGTACAAATAGTAGGCAACATAAGCGAATCTTTATATTTATCTGCCAGGCGGGCAGCCATAAGCCCGTATTTTAAGCCTAAATCGTCTCTGTGTAAAAAGGTATAACAATCGCCCATGGTATCGTACAAACGCTGTAACTGTTTATACCCTGCCTTATCATAGTAACCGATGGCGTTTTCTAAAGCGGCTATAGCCTTATCATCCTTCAATAAATACCGGTATTCATCGGCAAGCATTTCAGAGGTTTCACCTGCTTTTTTAAAAAATTTGTTTGCAGCAAAATAGTGAATGGCTTTCTGTATAAGCGCTATCCTTTTATCATCATCTGTATCGGGATTATAATAATAAAAGGCAAGGTGAAGATGGACATCACCGGCCGTCTCTGTCCTTTTTCCTGCCAGCAGTGGCAACGCCTTATTGTAATAAAACAACGCCTTTTCTTTATGGTTGTTTTTGCAAAAGGCTTCAATGTAATACATGTAACAGGCAGTCAACTTAATATTATCATTCGTTGCCACAGCAAGCTGTTCGGCCCGGTGTATCATATCTATGCTTTTCGCCACATCTTTATCCGTATAAGCCGGATTTTGAAGTAAAGTAGCGGCGTCATCCAGCAGCTTTTGTATACGTTCAGTTGTACCCTTGTCGGGTACAATGCTGTTAAATGCATGTACCGGCATGGCATACAGCAGTATGCCTGCCATAATAACGTGAATAAATGCCTTCATATAGTTTTGATTGTTTTGTAAATATAATCTTAAAAACAAAAAAACCAAACAATTAGAAGTAAGCTTCTTAGCTACTTAGCTGCTGAGCATCTTAGCAAAAAATCCCGTGAGTATATTTACTCACGGGATTTTTCATAATTTATACTTTTACTGAAACTGTGACTGTGACTTAAAACTCAGAAGATCAGAAGCTAAGCAGCTCAGAAGCTTCTTAAAAAAGAAACATCATCTATATGGCAAAAGGCACCGGCCGCACCTTCGGCTATAAAGCCAATTTCTGCTTTGCCGCCTTTAACTACCACATCTTTTATGGTGATGGTTTGCCAGGCCGTATTTTCATTTTTGATGCTGTATACCTGTACTTTACTGCCCCCTTGTGCGTACATTTCGAGTTTAGAGAAACCTTTACTGTTCTGCACTTTTGCGGTTAGTGTATACTTCCCGTCTGTTAATTCCACATACGGGGTAGATGTTATCACCTGGCTTACCTTCCGTTTAAAGGCTACCTTATCACTAATATTCAGGCTCTTCTCCCCTATTACTACCTTCCTGTCGGCTTTGGTATTAAAGTAATTCAGCTGTGGCGAATCGTCACTGCCTACCGTTACCTTATTGCCTTCTATAACTTCAGTGTCCCACCCCAGCAGAAAATCCTGCACAGGCTTTACGGCACTGGGTATCTTATTGCGGTCGGCTTCGAAGCTGCCGTTCATTACATAGTTGTTATCATTGGCTACAGCCCACTCGCCTGTCTGCTCGTTCAGGTTCCAGCTGCTTAGCGAGTTAAAATACGGCACCGGCCCGTTAAACGACAGCGGGAACCACTGGTTGTAGCCCAACCCATTCCCTGCAAAATCAGCCCAACGGTCGCCGCAATACAATATTGTTTCCTGTTTGCTACCTTTTACTGACAGAAAAAATCCGGTCTGCGTTACGTGAGCATAATCCTTTTCACTGCCGTTCATCACCTGCATATCGTTAGAAGGAATGTAAGGTCCTTTTATATCATCGGCCACAAGATAGTAGGCATAAGAACAGTCCCACCCGTATATGTTTGATGCGCACATGTAGTATTTGCCGCCATATTTAAACATACAATTGCCCTCACGGCTTGCTCCCTGGAATATTTTGTTACAATCCAGCAGGCCTATCTTACCGTCTTTAATCCCTATTTCCGAAAGGTAAATTTTATCCCTGCCCCTTCCGTAGCAATACACCAGGTACGATTTTCCGGTATCTTCATCGGTAAAAACAGTTTGGTCGCCCGTATTGGTAGTGCCAATCATCGGCTCCATATCAATCTCGTTATGCTCTGAAAATTTCCCGGTTGGCGTATCGCTAACAGCCACCAGCACTTTAGCGCCACGCTGCACAAATAGGGCATATTTACGCATTTCTTTTACGTAAGCCACCCCAAGGCGCCCCACCCATGTAGGTTTCATCCCGTTTGTAAAAGCCTCTGCTGTGGTCATTACGTCAGCCTCAAACTTCCAGTTAACAAGGTCAGTAGAACTATAGCATGTAACGGTTTTAAATGTTGAATTTTTCAGGGTTACCTGCGGAGCATTACGGTAGGTTTCGGCTTCTTCATAATTTACGCCGTACCAAAAGTACTTTACCTTTCCCGTAGCAGGATCGGGAAATTTAAAGATACCCCCGCCCTGGCTGTATATGGGAGTGCCCTGTGCCGTATCCCAAAACACATCGTTTTTAATATTCGTTTGGGCAACGGCAGTCCCCAGCCATAGCAACCCTACAGCTACAATAATCTTCTTAATCATCATGATGCTTAATTATTAATGCAATAATTATCATCTGTAAATATGTAGAAATATTTAAAATGAGGTGTCCTGTAATGTCCTGAAATCCTAAGCTGTTAAGCATCTGAGCCACTTAGCTTCTTAGCAAAAAAATCCCGTAAGCATATATACTTACGGGATTTTAATATTGTCAATTCCTGAAAACTGCGACTGCGACTGAAAACTCAGCAACTCAGCACCTCAGAAGCTAAGCGGCTTAGTCGCTTTAAGAATACATTTTCTTACGCAACTCCTGTACTTTTTCGTCGTCAAGGTAATCGTCAAATGTCATGTAGCGGTCTATAACGCCCTTAGGGGTTATTTCTATCACACGGTTTGCCACCGTTTGTGCAAACTCGTGGTCATGCGTGGTAAACAGCACCGAACCTTTAAAGTTCTTAAGCGAGTTGTTAAACGCCGTAATACTTTCCAGGTCAAGGTGGTTTGTAGGCTCATCAAGCATCAGTACATTGGCACGAAGCATCATCATACGGCTAAGCATACAACGTACCTTTTCACCACCCGATAGTACACGGCCGGTTTTAAGGGCTTCTTCACCACTAAAAATCATCTTACCAAGGAAACCACGTACATAAACCTCGTCGCGTTCTTCCTCTGTCTTGGCCCACTGGCGCAACCAGTCTACAAGGGTAAGGTCGTTTTCAAAAAACGAGTGGTTATCTGCCGGAAGGTAACTTTGTATGGTGGTAATACCCCACTCGTATGTACCGGTATCTGCAGTAAGGTTACCGTTTATAATTTCGTAAAAGGCACTGGTAGCACGGCTGTCTTTAGAGAACACCACTATCTTATCGCCTTTGGCCATGTTAAGGTCAATGTTCTTAAACAACAGCTCACCGTCTACAGAAGCCGAAAGGTCTTTTACGTTAAGTATCTGGTCACCTGCCTCGCGCTCCTGCTCAAATATAATGGCCGGGTAGCGGCGGCTTGATGGTTTAATATCGTCAACTTTAAGTTTTTCAAGCATTTTTTTACGGCTGGTAGCCTGCTTACTTTTGGCCACGTTAGCGCTAAAACGCATGATGAATTCCTGTAGTTCCTTCTTCTTCTCCTCAGCCTTTTTGTTCTGCTGGGCACGTTGCCTAAGGGCCAGCTGGCTCGATTCGTACCAGAACGTATAGTTACCGCTAAAGTGGTTTATCTTACCAAAGTCGATATCCGAAATGTGAGTACACACAGCATCAAGGAAGTGACGGTCGTGCGATACTACTATTACAGTATTGTCATAATTGGCAAGGAAATTCTCCAGCCATGATATGGTTTCAAAGTCAAGGTCGTTGGTAGGTTCGTCCATTATCAGTACGTCCGGATTTCCGAAAAGTGCCTGCGCCAATAGCACACGTACTTTCAGTTTACCGTCCATATCGCCCATAAGGGTGTAGTGGAACTCCTCGCCTATACCCAGGTTGCTCAGCATAGTAGCGGCATCTGAGTCGGCGTTCCAGCCGTTCATTTCTTCAAAAATAATCTGCAGTTCCCCCACCCTTTCACCGTCTTTATCGCTAAAATCAGGCTTCAGGTATATTTCATCCATTTCCTTTTTTACCGAGAAAAGGGTTTTGTTCCCCATCATCACGGTTTCCAGTACCGTATGTTCGTCAAACATGTTGTGGTTCTGGTTCAGCACACTCATACGCTTGCCGGGTTCCAGGTGTACGCGCCCCGATGTAGGGTCCATATCACCCGATAGGATTTTTAGGAAAGTAGATTTACCGGCACCGTTGGCACCTATTATTCCGTAGCAGTTACCCTGGGTAAAGGTTGTGTTCACTTCGTCGAACAAAATCCTTTTGCCAAACTGCACCGATAGATTTGAAACTGACAGCATCTGAATTTTTTTTTGCAAAAATATAAAAAAATAGCCTTTCATTTGCAGCGCAAACCAATAAGCTTACCCATACATGATTTAACGGTCTTTTAACAACTTCAATAGCATAATAAAAATATTTTTGCATTTGCACCATTATTCACCTGAATGTCTTGTAACCTTACCAAATGGCCTTTGTATATTATGTTACTGCTGCTCGCGTCTTGCGGGGGCGATGATGATAATTACACCGCTTATTTTAGCGGCCAGGTGAAAAATGCACGCCAGCCCTACCTGCTTTTCAGCCGCGATAACAAAGTGGTAGATACCATAAAGCTGGACAAGGAAAACCGTTTCTCCGTAAAATTCGATTCGCTCACCCCAGGCATGTACAGCTTTAAACTGGAGCCTGATTACCAGTACATTTATTTCGATAAAAACGACAGCATTTCGGTAGCTATAGACGCCGATGATTTCGACAGGTCTATAGTATTCAGTGGTCGCGGCGACCGTAAGAACAATTTTATGATGGAGCTTTTTGCCATGCACGAGCATTCGCGCAAAAACTCTTATGATATTTTTTCTGCTACGCCCGAAGCGTACAGCCATTACATTGATTCGGGCTACGCGAGCAGGGAAAAATTCTACAAAAAAAGCAAGCAGGACATACAGTGGAGCGAGGGTTTTGACTTTTATGCCCAATACCGCCTTAAGCTGAATTACTATGCCTACAAGGAATATTATTCGTACGTATACGCACGCCGCACGGCTACAGACATTCGCCCTAAGGTACCTAAAGACTTTTTTAATTACCGTAAAACAGTAGATTTTAACAACAGTAAACTGGCCGGTTTTTCGCCATTTGTACGCTACAGCATGGCGTTGACCAATAACCTGGCGTACTATAAAACATTTCCTGTAGGTGCTGAATTTAAGGAAAACAGCCTGGAATACAGCCTTAACAAGCTGAATATAGCCGACTCTATCTTTAAGAACCCGGAAATTAAAAACCAGATATTAAATTCTATTGCGTTTGCTTACCTGCTCCAGGACCAAAATGTGGTTAATAACCAAAAATTCTTACAGCGCTATAGCGAACTTTCTACCGATAAAGGCCCGGATAATGAGATTGACAAAATGCGTGAAAGCATAAAAGAGCTTTCTGAAGGTAAAAAACTGCCTGTAATAGCACTTACGGGCCTTGATAATAAACCGTTTGATATACAAAAGGATATAGCCCGAAAAACCGTAGTGTTTTTCTGGACAGGATGCGCCCGTGTAAACCTGCAAAAAGTATATGATAAAATAACTGAGCTTAAAGCACAGCACAAAAATGTAGACTTTATAGGCATAAACGTAGACAACGATACCGAATGGCGCAAAGACCTACAGGTATACGACCTGGAAGGTGTAAAGCAGCTGCGTGCTACCCGTTTTGAAGAACTAAGGCAGAAATGGGTACTTACCAAAATAAACCGCACCATAGTGCTTAATGCCGATGGCTCTATAAAAAATGCGTTTACCAACCTGCTTGATGACGGCTTTGAAAAAGAGCTGAGATAAAAACCACCGAGAGATTACAAAACCCCAATAAAAACAAAAACCGGCTGCCTGTAATGGGTAACCGGTTTTTTAAATAAAGGCAGCGACCTTTATTTTGTATTTTCTACTACTGTAAGGCAGCTTTGCAGCTCGGGCCTGTTGGTGGTAAATTTGTAAAGCCACTCTACCAGCTGTTCCAGCTCATAAGGCAGCAGCATTTTTAAGGCTTTTTCTACTTCCTTGCAAAACAGCGACGGGTCGAAACTTACCGTTTCCAGCACTGTTTTAGTGTAATTAAACATGGATGCAGGCATAAAATGATGGTTTGAATTTATGGTTATAGTAAGAACTTGGATGTAAAAGTATAAAATTATTTCCAGCCTAAAAAACGAATATCATAATTTTAACCTAATAAAATTTTAAATATGACAATTATTTAACCACATTTCAATTTTTAAAACCTCTCAGCATTTCACGCTTGCCCGGTGGGCCGGGTAGTTTTTCGGTGGTGAAGCCGACAGCCTTCATGGCATTTTTTATTACGGTGCGGCAGGCATAGGTAACCAGTATGCCACCGGGCTTAAGTGCCCTGTACATTTTGGCAAAAATCTCCTCGCTCCACAATTCGGGCTGTGCATGGTAACCAAAGGCATCAAAATAAATCAGGTCGTAAATCTCGGTATCGTCTATATCCTGAAAGAACTTATGCTGCTTAGTTAACGTAAATGTATCATTCAATATTGCCGCTTCTTCCCACTTTGCTGCATGCATTGTGTTAAATATATCGCTGTGTGCACCGGCATTAAGTTCGGTTACATAATTCAGCTGTAGGGCTTCTTCTAATGCTACAGGGTATGCCTCTACCCCTGTATAATTTATACTCTGTCCGTTTTTAAGGCTTTCAAGGTACGTAATAAATGCGTTAAGCCCCGTACCGAAGCCTATTTCTAAAATGGCAACGGGCTGCCCATTGGTTAAGGCCAGCCCGTTTTGTATGAATACATGGTATGCTTCGCGTATGGCGCCAAACTTAGAGTGGTAACTCTCCTTCATATCCGGAAGGTGTATGGTTACCGATCCGTCGCCGGTTACTATAATTTCCCTTTTCAAAATTTATTTTATGTAAAGTTTTTTAATCCTGGGTATGGGGCCGCCACACTTGCCTTCGTGGCAGCTAAGGCAGGCTGTAACAGCATCGTTAAAATGCTGTTTGGCATTCTTCGGGTCGTTATAAATCAGCTCCTGTGCCTTTATAAAATTGGAAGCCTGCTCATTGAAAAAAGCATCGCGGTCGCTTTCATCGGTCATGGCCGCCGAATGTATCTTTACAATATGCTCCGGGAAATGCCCTACTGCTTCGCCTTTAACAATGCGCTGCTTCAGCTGCTCATTTTCCACATACATCTGCTCCATAAGCGCTGCCAGTTCGCTCATTTCATACATCTTGAACTCCTTTTTCGGCTTGGCACAGGCAGCAGTATCTTTTTTGGCAGTCTCTACTTTAGCAGGGGCTTCTTTTTTACAGGCAGAAAGAGCGGTAAAAACCGCCAATATAAAAAGTACTTTCCTCATTATTTGCTTATCAGCACACCATCGGCCATAAATCCGTACTTAACTTCAGGCTTGGTTATTTTGGCAATTTCCTCCTCGCTTTTGCCACCGTCTTTGGCATAATGCTTCAGTTGCGCTACAGATATTTCGCTAACAAAAGCCTTACCCTGCACTACAGCTTCCTGTCCGCCTGCATTTAGCGGTACAAAAAACGCATAGTCCTTAAACTTCACAAAAGACTCTTTGCCCTGCGAAAGGTCCAGCGACATCCAGCAACCTTTCTTCTGGCACACGTCCTTTATATTGGTCTTAAACTTCACGTTTACAGAATCGCCCGGTTTCAGTGTATTGTATTTTTTAAGCATCTGCTCTTTGCTCAGTGCATTATCGGCCACTATCTTATCTCCAAACGATGCATAGTCGGCTTTATCCGCCGATACTTTCTTTTCGGCTGCCTCAGGTTTTTCCTTCACTTCAGGCTTTTCTTTAGCTTCCGGTTTTTCAGGTTGCTCAGCAGCTTCCGGGGCTTCTTTGGCCTCAGGCGCTTCAGCATCATTAGTTACCGTATCTACATCCACATTAGTAGTATCGTGTTCGCCTTCTATAACCGTATCTTCGGTTTTTACTTCAGTTTCGTTTTTCTTACAGGCGGCCAGGCTAAGCAGCGCGGCGGCAAGCACTATGGTCTTTCTCATTTTTAACTAATTTGGTCTTTTGTGTGACAAATTTATACAGAAAGTTTAATTACAACAACTTAACGCCTTTATTTATATTTCTTTCTTTCAGCCCATTGTTTTTTTATTTTTCATTTTTTTCTACCAAAACCGGCCTAACTATGATTTTTTAGTAAATTTGCGAAAACGCGAATAACCCTAAACTACAATACAATAATGAGCGGTAACCCTACTTTTGCCATTGAAGTGCACAAAGCCCAAACCTCAAAGATAGGAGCTGTAGACTTCAACAACCTGCCATTCGGGAACGTATTTACAGACCACATGCTGTACTGCGATTATAAGGATGGACAGTGGGGCACACCGGTAATTGAACCCTATGCCCCTATACCTATGGATCCGTCGTCCAGGGTATTCCACTACGGACAGGCCATTTTTGAAGGCATGAAAGCCTACAAGGATGAGCAAGACGACATCTGGCTTTTCAGGCCCGACCAAAACTACATCCGCTTTAACAAATCGGCAGTACGCCTGGCCATGCCCGAAGTACCCGAAGATGTATTTATGGAAGGCCTTAAGCAACTGATAGCGCTGGACAGCGAGTGGGTAAAAAAAGGCAAGGGCAACTCCCTGTACCTGCGCCCGTTTATGATAGCCACCGGACACGGTGTTATAGCATCGCCATCGCAGGAATACAGGTTCATGATTATTATGTCGCCTGCTAAGTCATACTACTCAGGCGAGGTAAAAGTGCTTATTGCAGAACACTTTAGCCGTGCTGCAAATGGCGGTATAGGTGCTGCTAAGGCAGCAGGTAACTATTCGGCGCAGTTTTATCCTACCAGGCTGGCAAACCAGCAGGGCTACCAGCAGGTAATTTGGACAGACGATGCCACGCATACCAAGCTGGAAGAAGCAGGTACCATGAACGTATTTTTCCGTTTTAACGATACCCTGTGTACCGCACCTACCAGCGAGCGTATACTGGACGGCGTAACCCGTAAGAGTATTATAGCCCTTGCGGAAAGCGAAGGCCTGAAGGTGGAAGTGCGCCCGGTACTGGTATCTGAACTTATAGAAGGTATTAAAGACGGTTCGTTACAGGAAATTTTCGGGGCCGGTACCGCTGCGGTAATTAACCCTATTAAGGGCTTTAGCTACCAGGAAAACTACTATGAACTGCCGGTGCAGGAAAACCCTGTATCGCTTCAGCTTAAAGAAAAGCTTACTAACATACAGTATAAAGTAGCCGAAGACGCCTTTGGGTGGACGGTGAAAATATAATTTTACAGCTGTCAGCACTTAGCTATGAGCTATCAGCCTACAAAAAATGCCTTAGAAAATTCTAAGGCATTTTTTATTCACTTGTTCCGGGTTTGGGCAGCACTATAAACAATAAACCATGAACTACAAACCTGAAAGTATCTCAGTAAAGTCAGGTTTAAAGTAATTAGGACCTTTCATTACCTTGCCATCTTCGCGGTATATGGGTTCGCCGTTATCATCCAGCTTGCTCATGTTACTACGCTGAATTTCATCAAACACTTCCTCTATTTTGTGTTGCAGGCCATGCTCTATAATGGTGCCGCACAGTATATACAGCATATCGCCCAGGGCATCTGCTACTTCTACAAGATCGTTATTTTGTACCGCTTCCAGGTATTCTTCGTTTTCTTCCTTCATCAGGTTGTAACGCAGCAGGTTGATGTTATCGCCAAGCGTGGCACGTGGAGCCTCACCTACCCCAAGTTTAAACGAAGTATGGAACAGCTTTACGGAGTCGAGTTGTTTTTTCATTGTGCAAAAAATTTATGGATTAAAAGTAAGCCGAAATAAGGGCTGTTACCGTAACTTTGCACAAAAGATTTCAACATGTTTTCTACCGGACAAATTGTTTTTGCAGCCTTGTTTGTGGTGGTTTTTGTAACAGCACTGGTATTTATGTACCGTAAAGACCTGCCACTGCACAAGCTTCATTATAAAAAAACATACATTATACTGCTGGCATTCCTTGGGTTTATAGCATTGCTTTTTGTTATAAAGGTACTTACTAAGGACACCATACACTAACTGTGTTAAAAAAATCAAAATCCCTACTTATGGGGATTTTTTTATGCTTCTGTTTTGCCCAAATTTGCCAACGGGAAAATTGCTAAACAGAAAACACGACCTATTACATGTTAACCTTAAGTATCATTGTATTGATGCTGATATTGTGTTTCGGTATACTCTATATTGTAACAGACTACTATCAGCAAAAGTTGTCGCTACAAAGCGAACACATACGGTTTCTTGAACTTGAAAACGACCTTAAAGGGCATGAAATCGTAAGCCTGGGCACCATGCTGAACAAGCAGGAACAGGAACGGACTATGGCTATGGATGAACTGCACGACAACCTGGGCAGTACCCTGGCCGCACTAAGGGCAAACTTTGAAAGTATCAGCGTACTGAACCCGCCTGCCGGTGAAAGGGAAAACCAGCTGCTGTATAATACCGGCCAATTGCTGGAACAGGGCTACCAAAAGGTAAAGAGGCTGGGCGCAAGTAAAAGCTTTGGCGTAGGTGCAAACGAAGGTTTAATACCCGCCTTAAAAAAACTTGAAGCAATTGCATCAGAAAATACGGATGTAAATATACAAATGCTTATCTTTAACCTCTCTGAACGTTTGGGCAACGCGCAGGAAATAAGCATTTTAATCATTGTGCACGAACTGTGCCTTAACATTATAAAGCACAGCGGAGCCACCGAAGCCACCATTCAGCTTACCGGGCATGACAACCTGGTAAACATTATTGCCGAAGACAACGGAAAAGGATTTAGCATACACAAGGCTTTAATGAAAGGGAACGGACTGAAAGATATTTCGGGCAGGGTGGCACAGCTTGGCGGTACATTTAACGCAGATTCTGCTCCCGGAAGGGGAGCCACCATACTAATAGACATACCGATATGATAACCGTAGCCATTGCCGAAGACCACCAGGCACTTATAGACGGCATGAGAGTGTACCTGGAATACGAAAAAGGGATTTCTATAGTGGGCGAAGCCAATAACGGCGCCGGCCTGCTGGATATAGTACGCCTAAAAAAGCCCCATGTGGTGCTTACAGATATTCGTATGCCGGTAATGGACGGGATAAGTGCCACCAAAACCATTAAAAAAGAATTCCCGCATTGTAAGGTAATAGCTTTCACCATGTTTGACCAGGAAGATGCCATAGCGCAAATGCAGGAAGCGGGGGCGTCGGGGTATATACTGAAAAGCGCGTCGTTAAAGGACGTAACTGCGGCTATAAGGGCTGTGTATAAAGGAGAAACGTATTTCACCCAGGCGAAGTTACCTGCAAAGAAGGCCGAAATAATACTTAGCAAACGCGAAGCCGAAATACTGAAACTGGTAGGCCAGGGAAAAACATCGCAGGAAATAGCTGAAGTGTTGTTCATAGAAAAATCCACCGTAGATACCCATCGCAAAAACATTTTGAAAAAGCTTAACCTTCAGGGTAAAAACGATTTGGTACGTTACTCAGTAGAAAAGAAATACGATTTTTAAAAAACAAAAACAGGCTGCTAAAGCCGCATGTATAAAGAGCTAACTAAATTTTTATTTTAGTTATTTGTAGTTGGTTTAGGAAATGGGTCCCTCAGTGAGGGACCCATGGTTTTATTTGGCACGCTCTTTGATTTAACACGGTTAACCATATTAAAATTATCAATACATTTACATTAATCAAAAAACAAAACAATGAAAAAAAATATCTTTACCCTTCTTGCTGTAGCATCACTTGGGCTTTCTTTAACCAACTGTTCATCTAAACAAACTGTAGAACGCGTAAACGAAAACAGCGTAACCGACCTTAGCGGCCGCTGGAACGATACCGACTCTCGTCTTACAGCAGAAGAAATTACCGCCGAAATGATGGACCACTCATGGTACAGCACTTACGCCAGTGAAAACGCTGCCAAAAAGCCGGTAATCATTGTAGGCCTTATCACAAACAAATCACACGAACATATAGCTACCGAAACTTTTTCTAAAGACATAGAAAAAGCCATTATCAACTCAGGCCGTATGAAGCTGGTACAAGCCGGTAACATGCGTGAGGAAGTAAGGGCTGAGCGTGCCGATCAGCAAACCAATGCTGCACAGAATACCATTAAGAAATTTGGTTTAGAACATGGCGCTGATTTTATGCTGCAGGGTACTGTAAACTCTATTGTAGACCAGGGCAAAAAAGAAAAAGCCGTATACTACCAGATAGACCTAGAGCTTACTAACATCCAAACCAACGAAAAGGTATGGATAGGCGACAAAAAGATTAAAAAAATCGTACGATAATATAGGCTAATTTCTTTTTTGAACAGATGAAAAGAGCCGTAACCTTTGTTGCCGCCCCGCTAAGGGCGGCACTTTTACTCTTACTGGTATCCGTTACCTCCTGCGCTACGTACAACGATAAAATTACCGATGTACAGCAGGAAATGGTAAACGGGCGCTTTGAACATGCTTCGGGGCTGATAGACAAAAACAAGTTCCTCGGTAAAAAGCGCAACAAACTCCTTTACCTCCTTGAAAAAGGAAAAATGGAGCACATGCGTGGCAATTATGAGGAAAGCAACGAACTTTTTGAAGCAGCATACATACTTGTAGACGACAGGATAAAAACCTCTGCCGGGCATGCCGTAGCGGCTAACCTTACCAATCCTATGGCTGCACCCTACAAAGGCGAGGATTTTGAAAAAGTAACCATACACTACTACAAGGCGCTCAACTATTTTATGCTGGGCCAGCCCGATGAGGCACTGGTAGAAGCCAAGCGTATCGACCTGAAATTACAGGAGCTTAACAACCGCTACAAAGACAATAAAAACAAATACACTCGCGATGCCTTTAGCCAGATATTACAGGGTATATTGTACGAAAGTACCGGCGATATAAACAATGCTTTTATTGCCTACCGTAATGCCGAAGAAATTTATACCTCTGCCGGAGGTACCTACTATGGTGTAGCACTGCCTAGACAATTACAGGCCGACCTGCTGCGTACTTCTTACGCGCTGGGTTTCACGCAGGAATATCACGACTACCTGAAACTGTTTAAGCTTCCTGCTAATACAGTGCCACCTAAACCTGCAAGCGATGGCGAGGCCATCATTTTCTGGGAAAACGGCCTTGGCCCTGTAAAAGACCAGATAGTAGTTACGGCATCGGGCGCGGGTAGTTTTTTCTATGGCTCTTATATGGAAGACGGCGTGGTACAGGACATCCTCATCCCTATACCTTTTGGCAGCAACCTGGGTAATATCAATGCCATTGCCATACCTAAATACACCCGTAGCACCAGCTACTACGGTAAGGCTTCGCTTACAGTAAACGGTAAGGAACAATATTTTGAAACCGCACAGGATTTTTACCCTATTGCTAAACAGTGCCTAAAAGACCGCAACCTGCGCGAAACGGTGAACATAGCCACTCGCTTTGCCGCAAAAAAGGCAGGGAGCATACTTTTACAGGAGATTACCCGGGAGGCAGTAGGTAAAGACGGTGCCGAACTGGTACGACTGGGTGCCGATGCCGCAGGCGCCATTACCGAAAAGGCCGATACACGCAACTGGCAGTCGCTACCCGCTACCATAAACTATGCACGCGTACCGCTCAGCCCTTCGGGTGAAAACAGGTTCATCATAAAAAAGTACGGGCCGAATAATGTTATCGACACCGATACGCTTACCATTCCGTACAAAAAAGGCATACAGGTTGTGAATTATTTCGACCTGGGCCGTACGCAGATTTTACCTGCTGATACTTCGGTGAAAACCACACCAGCTGCTACCCCATCGGTAAAAATGGATGCAAAATATGCCGCCAAATATGATAAGTGGGTAGACAGCGAAAAGGGTGTATCGTACAAAGTGCAGTACTATCCGGAAATGGTTGAAGGCAAAAACGTATGGGGCAAAAAGATCACTTTTAAAACCACGCTGCCTTCTACCTTAAAAGTTACGTATGCCATAACCGATAAGCCGTATACCGACAAGATGAAGCTGGTATCGTTAGATGAATTTGAAAAGCTACAGGATGAAGGCAAGGCTGCTGATGTATATTACTTCCTTACCGACAATGTAAAATCGGGTGCGGAAACTACCGGATGGTACCCGTTTGTACAGGAAGGTGCAGACTGTTATGTGACCATCATTAAAGTTGAAAATCAATAGCCATGAAAAAACTGATGTCCCTATTATTGTTACTGGTATCGGTTGCGGTATTTGCGCAGCAAAACAACCAGGAAGAGTGGCAAAATACCAGTTGCTACAGCAAAATACAGTTCAAACTGAAATATGTGGGCAAAAACGGTGACCGCCATATATGGAAAGTACAGTTCAGGAGCAGTTACGAAACCGTTGTTTCCTTTAATTACCACGTAAGCGACGAATCGGGCCAGTACGAAGCCACCACCCACCGCAAAGTACTGAACCCTGGCGTTGTAAGCGCTGAAATAGAAACCTACACCGACAGCGACAACATTTTTATAACGGTAGACAAAGTGAGCCTTTCGCCCTACCCCAACAATTTTATAGACTGCGAATAAACGCTTTTCTATAAAATACGCGCGGGTAATAGGGATTTACGGAATTATTTATAATTTTACAGGAATTTAGTCCCGTTAATGAAAATTGCAAAATATGTTTTTCTGTTACTGCTTTTGGCAGCTATAGCGCTTACTGTGTTTATAGCCACCCAAAACGGCACCTATACCATAGAAAAACATACCGTGGTAAACGTACCCAGGCCGGTACTGTACAACTACGTAAACGATTTTAAAAACTGGGAAAACCTGGGCCTGCTTAAAGGTGCCGATTCTACCGCTACGTTTAACTACAGCAGCAGGACCGCCGGTACAGGAGCTTTCATGAGATGGGAAAGCACTAAAGGCAGTGGAAATATTACCACTACTGCTAACGCCGAAAACGACTCCATTACCCAAAAAACAGAAGTTGACAACCTAGAAAGCAGCCTTGCCTGGAAATTTAAGGACACGCTGAAATCGACCCGGGTGAGTATAAAGCTTACAGGTAACCTTACCTTTATGGAAAAAGCCGAGGCTCTTGTAAAAGGCGGCATCAGCAAAAATTACGAAAAGAACATACAGCAGGGTCTTGAAAACCTGAACGCTTACCTGGTTACAGAACTGCAAAACTACAAGATAGAAGTTAAGGACATCGTTACCAAGAAAGGAGCATTCTACCTGGGGCATACCGTAAAAACACCTTTGGATAAGGTAAACAGCCTGTCAGCAGAGCAGTTCGGCAAGTTGGAGGATTTTGCAAAGCAAAACAAAATAGCCATAAACGGTGCCCCGTTCATCATTTATAAAGAACTCAACAAAACGGCTAAAACCGCTACCTGTACTTTCGCCATCCCGCTTAAGGAGGCCATATTTACCAGTGCAGGCAGCGAATATAACGGTGGCGAGCTTACCGCATTTAAAGCGCTGAAAACATCGCTTAAGGGTGATTACTCGCACCTGCCGGCTACATGGAAAAAGGCTTGGCAACATGTAACCGAAAAAGTGTTAGAGGAAAACACCACTGGCGAATATGTCGAAATTTACACCAAAAGCACCAGGCAAACCCGCAGGCCATCGCAATGGCAAACGGATATTTACATCCCTATAGGCAAGCCGGTAATTGTTGATTCGTTAAGCAACCAGCCTATATTGCCACCTATTAACGATGCTACCGTAGCACCGGCAGCTAACCAGACTGTGAAACCAGTAGTAAAACCACAAACAGGTACTAAACCGCAACAAACGGTACCACCTACCACACACCCTACAGGGACTACAACACCGGCGACAGGTACAAAGCCTACAGGCACTACCGCCAATTCCCTAACCAGGACACAAAGTGGCACTACCACAACCGGAACCAAGCCTACAGGTACTACAACAGGTAACAGGACAGGTACAAATACCGCAACAGGCGGACGCACCACAACTTCGGGCAGTACACCTTCAGGGCGTACTGCTGGTTCAAGGACATCTACGAACCAGGCTACCGGCGGTGGGCGTACTACAGGTACATCGGGCACCTCAACAGGCACTGCAACTACCCCAAGGAGACGCACCACTACTACCCCCGTAACCAGTACGCCACGCAGTACTACGGCGCCTGCCACTACCACACCCACAAGCAGCAAGGGTGATGACGGGCTGAACCCTCCAAGGGAATAATGCCATGAAATCTCCAAAGCCAAACCACCACCTTTACCATTTATTATTACTGCTGTTTTGTACTATTGCTTTTGCGCAGGCTCCTCAAACCGATTTTACGCAACTGGACAGTATTTCCCGTACAAAAAAATATGACGGTGATTTACCACTACTCGTAAGCCAACTTACACAAAACTGTTCCTCTCAAACCGAAAAGGCACGTGCCATTTTTGTATGGATAACTGATAATATAGCGTATGATGTTATTGCCTATAATACCGGGCACCATTACAAACGGCCGGCACCACGAAAAGGTAAGGACTATAACGAGCTTGTTAAACAATGGGAAATAAATTACACTGATGTGGTTTTAAGGACAAAGCGTGCCGTATGTGAGGGGTATTCCTATCTTTTTCAAAGAATGTGCAGCTATGCCAATGTAGAAACATCTTACGTAACCGGATATACAAAACGTAGCCCGGAAGATATTGGCGAAATGGGGAGCAAAAGCCATGCATGGAATGGTATATGGCTTGATAATAAGCACTATTTTATTGATGCTACATGGGCTTCCGGGGGGTGTAGCCGCTACCCTGACGGCAAACTTAAAAAGTTTGAAAAAATTTTCGATAATTTTTATTGGTTAACACCGGTAGAAAAATTTTGCATAGACCATTACCCTGAAGATAACGCTAATCCGGGTGTTTTACATTATCCGACAGAAAAATACAGGGATAATCCATACATCAGGACAGATTATATTCCATCTCTTGAAATCATTGCACCACAAAATGGTATTATCAAAGTGAGCTTATGTCAAAGAATTGATATTCAATTTAAATCTGAAAAAGAAATTAAAACGATAACAATCAATACAAAATCAAAAAGCAGTACCTCAACACAAGAAGGAGTCTCTGTTGATTTTAAAAAGGACGACAATATCTATTCTTTCAATTACGCCATAACTGACACTGAAGCCAATTATCTGGAAATATATCTTGACAGGCAGATGATTGTGAGTTATAAAATAGAAATTACAAACTAATGGACACCATCATAGGCATTATGGGCGCTATGCCCCAGGAAATAAACGGTATTATCCCACTCATAAAAAACCCACTGGAAACCACTATAGGCCGCCGTACCTATACGCATGGCACTATAAACGGCATACGTGTAGTATTGGTATTTTCACGTTGGGGAAAGGTGGCAGCGGCGGCAACAACTGCTACGCTTATAAACGAATTTAAGGTAAACCGTATCGTTTTTATGGGGGTTGCAGGTGGTATAGCCCCTGAACTGAATATAGGCGATGTGGTAGTAGCCGACCGCCTCATTCAGCACGACATTGATGCCCGCCCTATTATGGAGGAATTCCAGATTCCACTTTTGGGTAAAAAATTCCTGGATGCGGATACCTCGTATCGCGATAAGGCTGCACTAGCGATAAGCCAGCTGATACTCCGTTCCCCTGCTGAGGGCTTTACCCCAAAAGTTGTAGTGGGCGACATTGCCAGTGGCGACCGTTTTTTTGCCACCTCAGCCGACAAGCAAAACCTACTGGCAAAACTCCCCACAATACAATGTGTGGAAATGGAAGGTGCTGCCGTAGCCCAGGTTTGCTTTGAGCACGACACCCCGCTTACGGTAATCCGTATCATATCAGACACCGCCGACGAAGAATCACCCGCCGACTTCCTGCACTTTATAGAAACCGTAGCCAGCACGTTTTCCTCAAAAATAATTGAAGCGCTATTCCTTGCAGAATAGCGCTTCAAACAAGATAGGATTAACCGGAATATCTTAATCTAATAAATATCCTCCGTCTATAATAAAATCTGAACCCGTTATAAATGCTGAGCGTTCATCAGCAAGGTACGTTACCAGGTCACCTATTTCTTCTGCCCTGCCCATACGTGATAGTGGTATTTTTTTCAGTATCATATCGCCTATAGTATCCAGCATCTCTTCACTAAATCCTGATTTTTGGAGAATTGCTGTTTCAGTAGGGCCCGGGCTTACGGCATTTACCCTTATTTTCTTAGGAGCCAACTCAGCCGCGGCTGTTTTCATTACTGAAGTAAGTGCAGCCTTACTGGCCTGATAAATGGAAGAATGTGGCCTGCTGGTTTGTGATACTATAGACGAAAGGAAAATTACCGAAGCACCTTCAGGCAAAAGAGGTATAAAACGGCTAAGGGTAAAATAAGCGCCTTTAAAATTCACATCCATCATTTCATCAAAACCTTCTTCCGTAGCATCGGTAATTTCAAAAAGCTTTGATATCCCGGCATTTATAAACAATACATCTACCCTGCCGAACTGTTCTTTAATAGTTGTAGCCAAAGCTTCAATATCGTTAAGGTCCGCCTGGTTTGACACCAATCCTGTCACGCCAAGTTCATGTGCAGCCTGCTGTACCGCTTCAGCCCTGCGTCCGGTGATGATAACCTGTGCGCCGTTGTCTTTAAGTATTTTTGCTGTGGCATATCCTATGCCGCTGTTGCCTCCCGTTACCAGTGCTATTTTGTTCTCTAAATTGTACATAGTTAAATTTATTTGTAAAGGCAAAGTTATAACTGAAATGGTATAACTTTGTAACCAGTATCATTAGTGATACCAGATACCTAAATTTGACACTATGCGTAACCAGCCCGATGAATTACAGGCATTACAGGACACTATTTATGTTATAGGCGGAAAATGGAAGTTGCCCATAATAAACTCTATTTGTAACGGCAACAAGCGTTTCCGGGAAATAGAACGCAGCATACCGGGCATTACCACCCGTATGTTATCAAGGGAACTGAAAGAAATGGAGCTGAATAATCTTGTGAAACGCACCGTTTACCCGGATATTCCGGTGCGGGTAGAATATGAATCGACAGAATATTGTAAAAGCTTCGGCACTATTATACAGGCGATGATAGACTGGGGCAAACAACATCGTGACCATATAAAACACGTTGTAACCGAAAAATAAAAAAGCGTTTACTATTCGTAAACGCTTTCGTCAATCTGCAGGTTGTGCAGGAAAGACAGTGTATTTTCTATGTCGTAATGCAGTATGCGGTCTTCAGTTACAACAGGTACTTCTTCGCGGTATGAACTGATGAACATTTCAAGGAAATCGCTCGATTTTAATGGCCTGCGGAACTCCAACGACTGAGAGGCGTTCATAAGCTCTATGGCAAGGATACGCTCCAGGTTTTCCATAATCCTCAGTGTTTTGGTAGCAGCATTAGCACCCATACTCACGTGGTCTTCCTGCCCGTTACTCGATACTATGCTGTCTACACTGGCCGGAGTGGCAAGCTGTTTGTTCTGGCTCACGATACTTGCAGCAGTGTATTGCGGTATCATAAAGCCTGAGTTAAGCCCTGGGTTGCTTACCAGGAATGGAGGCAATCCCCTTAGCCCACTTATAAGTTGGTACGTACGGCGTTCTGATATGCTGCCCAGTTCGGCAAGGGCTATACCAAGGAAATCAAGCGTAAGCGCCAACGGCTGCCCGTGGAAGTTACCTCCCGAAATGATTTCATCGCTTTCTACAAATATATTAGGGTTATCTGTAACCGAATTGATTTCGGTACGGAATACCTTCTTCACATAATCAATAGTATCTTTAGTAGCGCCATGCACCTGCGGTATACAACGGAAACTGTACGGATCCTGTACGTGCTTTTTAGCTTGAGCTATAATTTCACTGTCCTCCAGCAGCTCATTAAAACGGCGGGCGGTAACAATTTGCCCTTTATGTGGGCGTACTATGTGTATGTGCTCGTTAAACGGCTCTATACGCCCATCAAAACCTTCCAGTGATATAGCGCCTATAACATCGGCCAGGTACGAATATTTTACAGCCCTAAGCAATATGTGCACCCCATAGGCACTCATAAACTGCGTACCGTTTAGCAGGGCAAGCCCTTCTTTGCTTTTCAGCACAATAGGCTCCCAACCAAAGTTATTCAGCACCTTATGTGCAGGCTGGCGGAAACCATCGGCAAATACCTCACCCTCCCCTATCAGCGGCAATGAAAGGTGCGCCAGTGGCGATAAATCACCAGATGCCCCAAGTGAGCCTTGGTTGTACACTACCGGCAGTATGTCGTTATTATAAAAATCGATAAGGCGCTCTACGGTAACAAGCTGCACACCGCTGTTGCCATAGCTCAGCGACTGTATCTTTAGCAGCAGCATAAGCTTTACTATGGCTTCGGGTACTACATCACCGGTACCGCAGGCGTGCGATTTCACAAGGTTTTCCTGTAGTTTGGAAAGGTTATCGGTGTCAATCTTTACATTATACAGCGCACCAAAACCGGTATTGATACCGTAAATGGGCGTTTCGTGGGTCTCCATTTTCTTATCCAGGTAGGCGCGGCACTTTTCTATATTGGCACGGGCTTCCTCGCTAAGGGCAAGCTTCTTATCCTGGGTAAGGATAATGTTCACAGTTTCAAGGGAAAGGATATCACTGCTGATATAATGTATGTTCTCCATCAGGTGCGGATTTTTGAAAGCCCAAAATTCACTAATCTTCAATTAAAAAACAACAATTTTACAGATATTTCATTTTTGCCTGCATTCTGCCTCTATTTTCAGGTAGGCTTTGCCCAGATAATACAGTATGTCGCTTGCCGTAAATGCCTGTACGCTTGTTTCGTGTATGCCCACATCGGCAGTAAGCCCGTGCAGGTATACGCCAAAAATAGCAGCATCTACCGGGTTGTAGCCCTGTGCCAGCAGCCCTGTAATAATTCCCGTAAGGCAATCGCCGCTGCCACCGGTAGCCAGCGCAGCATTCCCTGTGGAATTGATGTATACGTTATCGCCATACACTACCATGGTATGGGCATCTTTAGCTACCAGTACCAGTTTGTATTGCGATGCAAAAGCCTTCATCTTATCCAACTTATCAAAATCGTTGTCCCAACTGCCCATAAGGCGTTCCAGCTCTTTAGGGTGCGGGGTAAGTATGGTATTTTCGGGCAGGTGTTGCAGCCAGTCTTTATTTTGTGCCAAAATATTCAGTGCATCGGCATCAATGACTAATGGCTGGGTTTGCCTTTGCAGGAAATTATAAATAGCCTCCTGCGTTTCGGGATGCTGACCTATGCCGGGCCCAAGCCCAATGGCTTTCGGCTGTACATCGAAGTTGATATTTTGTATATGCCCTTCACCATCCGTCAGTGCCATCGCTTCAGGAAAATAAGATTGCATCACCTCATAACCGCATTCCGGCAGGTAGGCCGTAACCAAACCGCAACCGGCTTTCAGCGCTGCTTTGGCCGCAAGGCATACTGCGCCAATTTTGCCATAGCTGCCACCAATAATCAGTGCATGCCCCTGCGTGCCTTTGTGCGCATGGGGTTTCACGGGGCGGTATCGTGGCGAAATCTCTTTACGGTCTATAAAGTAGTGCGTTGTAGGAGTAACTTTGATATAATCTTTATCAAGGCCAATATCCAGCACTTTTATACGGTTTACAAATGCGCTGTTACCCGGCAGGAAAAACGCCAGCTTCGGGAACTGGAAGGTAAACACATAATCACTTTTAACGGCAACGATAGTAGGCTTGTCCATAAACAGGCCACTGGGCACATCTATAGAAATAACATGGCCGTCGCAACGGTTTATTTTTTCAATGACGTTTACTACTGCTTCGGGCATGTCTCGGTTCAGGCCAATGCCAAATAGAGCATCTATGTAAATCAGCTTGCCCCTTTCATATTCGTATTCCAATCCTTTATTATCTTCAATGCCGCTTGCCAGCAGATCCTGCAAAGCGGTTTCAAAATCGGCTGTGGGCTGCCCTGCCGCGTCTACCACATCCACCTTCACAGGGTAGTTATCGGTATGCAGCAGGCGGGCTATTACCAGGCCATCACCACCGTTGTTACCACGCCCGCAAAAAACGTGGAAGGTGGTTTCCTTATCGGGGAAGTGTTTTTTAATCCACAAAAAAGCTTCGGTGGCGGCCCGTTCCATAAGTTGGTACGAGGTGATATTTTGGTTTTCTATTGTTATTTTATCAGCTTCGCGAATGTTTTTTGTTTCAAAAATTTTCATACACCCGTTAATTTGTTGAATTTTTAGAATATCCTTAAAAAGGCCGTATAGATTTGGCTGGCTATGTAAAATTATTACATTTGTAACTATATGAATCACTTCGCCAATAAATATTTAACAATTGCCGCCTCATCCATTGGGGCTTTCGGCATTATTGGCACAACAACCGGCACCGGCATCACCCCTTGCGGGGTATAATCATTTACATATAGCCATTTTAAGGGTTATTTTCGGGAGAAAATAGCGCAACCCTCTGTATTTAAATCCATATATTTACCGAAAACCATTTCAGAAATGAATGTCATAAAGTTTGGCGGAACCTCTGTTGCCAATGCGCAAAACATATCGCGCTGCATAAACATCATCAAGCAAAAAAGTGAAAAAGAATCTGTAATTGTAGTAGTATCAGCCCTTGGCGGCGTTACCGACCTGCTGCTTAATGCCGCAGTACAAGCCTCAGAAAAACACGAAACCTATAAAGAAATTGTACAGGCTGTAGAAAGCCGCCACCTTGATACCGTAAAGGAACTGATACCCGTGGCAGGGCAAAGCGCCGTACTGAGCCACGTGAAACGCGAACTGAACCGCCTGGAAACCCTGCTGGACGGCTGCTCGCTCCTTGGTGAATTATCTGAACGTACCAAAGACCTTATCCTGTCATTCGGGGAGGTGCTTTCATCATATATTATTTCGGAAGCCCTATTAGCACAGGACGAAGATACCGAACTCGCCGACAGTCGCGAACTGATACAGACCAACAGCCGTTTTGGTAAAGCATCGGTAGACTTTGAAGCTACAAACAAACTAATATTCGATTACTTCGAGCACAGCAATAAAAAGATAACTGTTATGCCGGGGTTCATAGCCCAGTCGGCTGACGGGCATACCACTACCCTGGGCCGTGGCGGCAGCGACTATACCGCAGCCATTGTAGCCGCAGCGCTTGAGGTACCTTCACTGGAAATCTGGACGGATGTAAACGGTATTTACACCGCTAACCCTAAGCTGGTAAAACAGGCGGAACCGATTCCGTACATTACCTTTGAAGAAGCGATGGAGCTTTCGCATTTTGGTGCCAAAGTACTCTATGCCCCTACCATACAGCCGATACTGAATAAGGACATTACCCTGCATATAAAAAACACCTTTGAGCCTGAAGCCCACGGCAGCGTGGTAAGCAAGGTGCCTGAGGTAAAAAGCGATAACCCTATACGCGGCATCAGCAATGTAGACAACACCACGCTGATTACGCTTGAAGGCCCGGGCATGGTGGGCGTAGCAGGCTTCTCTAAGCGCCTGTTTGACGTAATCAGTAAAGAGAACGTTAGTGTTATCTTCATCACTCAGGCGTCGTCTGAGCACTCTATATGCCTTGGTATAGCCGATGCTGAAGCGGCTAAGGCCGAAGCGGCTATCAATGCCGAATTTGGTTTTGAAATCCAACAGGGAAAAATATACCCTGCCATTATAGAAAACGGCCTGAGCATTATAGCCGTGGTGGGTGAGAACATGAAGAACCACCAAGGGCTTAGCGGACGTATGTTCAGTTCGCTGGGTAAGAACAACATCAATATAAGGGCGATTGCACAGGGCGCAAGTGAGCGTAACATCTCTGCCGTAATTGACAGCAAGGATGTGCAAAAAGCGCTGAACACCCTGCACGAAACCTTCTTTGAAGACGCTACCGTACAGCTTAACCTCTTTGTTATGGGTGTGGGCAACGTAGGCGAAAGGTTTATAGCCCAAATACAAAAGCAGGCACAATACCTGCGCGACAACCTGCACCTGAACGTACGTATAGCAGGCCTTGCCAATTCGCGCACCATGTATTTTGATGAGGAGGGCATTGACCTTGATAACTGGAAAGAGTTACTGCCTAAAGGTGAACCGAGCGACCTTGACAGCTTCATCAAAAAGATTAAAGCACTAAACCTGCGCAACAGCATTTTTGTAGACAACACGGCTAACCATGAGGTGGCGGCTACGTATGCCCAATACCTGAAAAGCAGCATAGCAGTGGTTACCTGCAACAAAGTAGCCTGTTCATCGGAATATGCAAACTACAAGCACCTGAAAAACCTAAGCAGGCAGTACAATGCCCCGTTCCTGTTTGAAACGAATGTAGGTGCAGGATTGCCAATCATCGACACCCTTAAAAACCTGGTAGCCAGCGGTGACCGTATACATAAGATACAGGCGGTACTGAGCGGCAGCCTCAACTTTATCTTTAACAACTTTAACGAGCACAACAGTTTCCGCAGTGTGGTAAAACAGGCTATGGCTGAAGGTTACACAGAACCGGATCCAAAGATTGACCTTAGCGGCATAGACGTGAAGCGCAAGCTGGTTATCCTTATCCGCGAAAGTGGCTACGAAATGGAGATAGACGATATTAAGACCAAGCCATTCCTGCCGGATGAGTGTATGGCTACGACTACCAATGATGAATTCCTGAAGTCGCTTGAAGAACATGCACATACTTTTTACAATATGTACGAACAGGCTAAGGCACAACATTCTAAACTGAAGTTTGTGGCTTCGTTTAAGAAAGGTAAGGCCAAGGTTAGCCTGCAAATGATTCCGCAGGACCACCCGTTCTATAACCTGGAAGGTAAGGACAATATAGTGCTGTTCTATACTGACCGCTACGCCGACCAGCCACTGATTATTAAAGGTGCAGGTGCGGGTGCCGATGTAACAGCCTCGGGTATTTTTGCGGATGTAATCAGGATAGGAAACAGGTAAGAGCCTCACCCCCAGCCCCTCTCCAAAGGAGAGGGGAGACAAGAATGGATATAGCTCAAAAGATACTATAATTTGTTGTTATTATATAACGATAACGCCCTCGTGTAGCTCCTCCCTCTCCTTTGGAGAGGGCTGGGGTGAGGCCTAAAACTATGGAGGAGATAAAAATATTTTGCCCGGCTACCATAGCCAATGTATCGTGCGGTTTTGATGTGCTTGGGCTTTGCCTGGACAGCACGGGCGATGAAATGACCATAACCAAATCGGCGCAGAAAGGCATCCGCATTACTGAAATCATCGGTGCTGATTTGCCTTTGGAAACGGAGAAGAACGTGGCCGGAGTGGCAGCATTATCGCTAATTCAAGCCCTTCAACCTGATTGTGGTTTTGACATCAGTATCACCAAAAAAATCAAGGCAGGCAGTGGTATAGGCAGCAGTGCGGCAAGTGCGGCGGGCGCGGTATTTGGCATTAATTATCTGCTTGGCAACCCACTTACTACAAAAGAACTTGTTGTCCACGCCATGCAGGGCGAAAAACTGGCCAGTGGCAGCGCCCACGCCGACAACGTAGCCCCTGCCCTTTTGGGTGGGTTTACATTGGTACGCAGCTACGAACCGCTGGACATCATCAGTATAAAAGCCCCGAAAGAACTGTATGCTACGGTAATCCATCCGCAGATAGAACTAAAGACTAAGGATGCACGCTCTGTACTGCGCGAAAACATCAGCCTGAAAAAAGCAACGATACAATGCGGTAACCTGGGTGGGCTCATCAGTGGCCTGTATACCAATGATTACGAACTGATAGGCCGCAGCCTGCACGACGAACTCGTAGAACCCGTACGCAGCATTCTTATACCTAAATTCGCTGAACTAAAGGCAGCAGCCATAGCAGCAGGTGCTTTGGGTGGTGGGATTTCGGGTTCGGGGCCATCGGTCTTTGCGCTGAGCAAAGGAAAAGAAAACGCTGAAAAGGCAGCCGAAGCCATGAAAATCGTCCTTGAAGAAATCAACGTGCCGTTTGAGGTGCATGTATCGGCAATAAATCCAACAGGAATAAAGATATTAAAATGAAATACTACAGTTTAAACAACCCCGATATACAAACCAGCTTTAAGGAAGCTGCCATAACCGGTATAGCCAAAGACAAAGGGCTGTACTTCCCGGAAAGCATACCACAGCTTGATGCTAATTTTATAGCAAACATAGAACAATACAGTTACGAAGAAATAGCCTACCGCGCCATAGCATCATTTGTGGGCGATGAAATCCCTGAAGATAAACTTAGGCAGATTGTAGCCGAAACACTTGCCTTTCCGTTCCCTGTGGTTCAGGTGGAAGAAGGCGTGTATTCGCTGGAGCTGTTTCACGGGCCTACCATGGCTTTTAAGGATGTGGGTGCACGGTTTATGTCGCGTTGCCTGAATTACTTTACGCAGGGAGAAGACAAGAAAATTACCATACTGGTAGCCACTTCGGGTGATACCGGCGGGGCTGTAGCCAGCGGTTTCCTTGGTGTGGAAGGCATTGACGTGGTAATACTATACCCAAGCGGTAAGGTGAGCGACGTACAGGAGAAACAACTGACCACCCTTGGACAGAACATAAAAGCGCTGGAAGTTAATGGCACCTTTGACGATTGCCAGGATATGGTAAAACAGGCGTTCCTTGATGAAGAACTAAAAGATGTAAGCCTTACGTCGGCCAACTCTATAAATGTCGCGCGTTGGCTGCCGCAGATGTTCTATTATTTCATTGCCTACAAAGAACTGAAAAAGCTGGGTAAACCATTAGTGGTAAGTGTGCCAAGCGGTAACTTCGGGAATATATGTGCCGGTATGATGGCTAAGAAAATAGGCCTGCCTATAGCGCATTTTGTGGCTTCTACCAACGTAAATGACACGATACCAAGGTTTATGGATTCGCAGAAATACACCCCAAAACCTACCGTGGAAACACTGAGCAATGCCATGGATGTAAGCAACCCAAGCAACTTTGTACGCATACTGGAACTGTTCGGGAAGGAATTTGGCGCGCTTGAAAACGAGCTTACCTCCTATCCGTTTACCGATGCCGAAACCGTGGCTGCAATGCAAAAAGTATACACGGAAAACGGCTACCTGTGCGACCCACACGGGGCTGTAGGTTACCTCGGTTTAAAAAAATATTTAGAAAATCATGAAAATTTAACAGGAGTGTTTTTAGAAACCGCGCATCCTGTTAAATTTGCAGACAGCATTGTAAACAACCTTAACATTGAAATCCCTATCCCGGATCAGATAAAGGCGGTACTGGGCGGCGAGAAAAAAGCTGCCAGGATAAGTACCTACAGTGAGCTGAAGGATTATTTAAAACACCAATAAAACACCGCTATAAGCCATGAAGAATACTGTAATACTGTTGTTATTTGTTATCATTAAAATAGTATTACAGTTTTTCCTCATCCACCCCGGCTACGACCTGCACCGCGATGAATACCTTCACCTGGACCAGGAACACCACCTGGCATGGGGCTATCTATCGGTACCGCCGGTTACCTCATGGTTTTCATACCTCATCTGGCTGCTGGGTAATGACGTATTTTGGGTACGCTTCTTCCCCGCCCTGTTCGGGGCGCTTACCATAGTGGCGGTATGGCACATTATAAAGGAACTGAAAGGCGGTTACTATGCCCAAATACTTGCAGCCACAGCACTTATATTTAGCGCACTGGCACGCATTAACCTGTTGTTTCAACCCAACTCTTTCGATATACTGATGTGGGCATTCGTATGTTTTGCACTGGTAAAACACATCAGCACGCAGCAAAACCGCTGGCTGTATGCTATGGCAACAGGCTTTGCCATTGGTTTCCTGAACAAGTATAACATTGTATTCCTTATGGCTGGGATAGCGCCTGCACTGCTTTTTACCAGAAACAGCCGTATACTTACTAACGGGCATATTGTAGGCGCAGGGTTATTAGCCCTGATTATTATTTCACCTAACCTATACTGGCAATACGACCATTACTGGCCGGTGCTGCACCACATGCAGGAATTGGATACCACCCAGCTTGCCAACGTAGACCGTGGAGGCTTTCTAAAAGAACAACTGTTGTTTTTCCTTGGTACGTTTTACCTGGTTCCTGTAGCGCTTATCGGCTTTTTGTTATACATCCCATTCAAAAAATACAGGGTGTTTTTTGTGTCATTCTTCATCATACTGGGCATTTTCATCTGGCTTAAAGCCAAAGGATATTACGCCATAGGACTGTACCCTGTGTATATAGCCTTCGGTTCGGTATACCTGGAAGAGTTGCTGCAAACCGGCAAAAAACGTTTCCTGAAGCCCGCATTGGTTATCATTGCCATAGCAATCTTCATCCCGATTGCCACAATCGCCTTCCCCATATACGGCCCTAAGGAAATTTCAAAGGTGTCGGCACGCTACAAAGAACTCGGGCTATCGCGTTGGGAAGACGGGAAGCTGCACGACCTGCCACAGGATTTTGCCGATATGCAGGGTTGGCACGCCATTGCTTACATGGCTGAGAAAGCCTACCACAAGGTAGACAACAACGGCAATACCCTTGTATTGTGCGATAATTACGGGCAGGCCGGTGCCATAAATTATTACAGTATTGACCCGAACATACAGGCCGTGACCATGAATGCCGATTATGTAAACTGGATAGACCTCAGCAAAAAATATCAAAACATAATCCTCGTGCAGGAAGCAAGTGATACCGACCCGGAACGCAAAAAAGAAAAGCCGCTTTTTGAATCGGTAACGCGATATGGCAAGCTGAATAATCCATTGGCAAGAGAAAACGGCGCTTGTATTTATATCCTTAAGGGTGCCAAAGTAGATATCAGGCCTCTTTTAAAAGCAGATATAACCGACGAAAAGAATCGTTGGAGAGGTTTTGAAACGGAGTAAACGACAGTTGTTAAAAAACTGATTTTCAGCAGTATTTTTCACATCTAAATAAGTTTTTGTAAAGATTTAAACCGCAGAATGATAGGTTTTTGATAGAGGGTATTTTGATGATTTAAAAATTTTAACAGGCTAATTTTATAAAAATTAAAATTTTGTCTCATTAAATTTTTAATTATGAAAAACCATTCACTCATTTCGCGCAACAGCGTAAAAAAACTATTCATTACTTCAGCGACCGGATTACTTCTCAGCTTTTCGGGGTTGGCTCAAACCGTAACCCCATGGCTCACTAAAGGAGACCAGTCCGCACTACTGTCGCAGCAGGGCACCGTAAGCTTTGCTACAAACTCCGGCAGTAACTCTAACACCATTACGGTAACCCCCGGCACCACCTACCAAACCATAGATGGCTATGGCTGGACGTTAACCGATGGCAGTGCACAGGTGATTTCGGGGCTGAATGCCACAACGCAAAACAACCTTTTACAGGAACTATTTAATCCCTCTACCGGGCTTAGTTCTAACGTGGTGCGCATCAGCATCGGTGCTTCAGACCTGAGCCAGTACACCTACAGCTACGACGACACTTATGGTGATACAGCGCTGAATAACTTTAGCCTGTCGGGTTTTACACTTACCTACACTGTGCCGATATTGCAGAAAATCCTTGCCATTAACCCAAACATCAAGATACTGGCTACCCCGTGGAGCGCACCGTACTGGATGAAGAGTAATAATGGCTGGATAGGCGGCAGTCTTTTGGCAGCCAACTACAGCGTGTATGCCAATTACTTTGTAAAATACCTACAGGCCATGCAGGCGCAGGGCATAAAGATTTGGGCAATAACCCCTCAAAACGAGCCGGAAAACCCTTATAACGAGCCGAGCATGACCATGAACTCTACCGAGCAGAAAAACTTTATCAATAACAATCTTGGCCCTGCACTGATGTCGGCAGGATATGGCTATGTGAAAATCATTGCCTTTGACCACAACTGCGACAATACCGCCTACCCTACCGATGTGCTGAACAACAGCAGCTATGTAGACGGTGCGGCTTTTCACCTGTACGCAGGCAGCATATCGGCAATGACTACCGTGAAGAACAATACGGGTAAAAACGTATATTTTACTGAGCAATACGTAGGCGGCCCGGGCAGCTTTTCAGGAGATTTTGGTTGGCATTTGCAAAATGTAGTCATCGGCAGTATGAACAACTGGTCTAAAACCGCCCTGGAATGGAACCTGGCTACCGATACCTCTTACGGGCCACATACCTCGGGTGGGTGCACCAATTGTATGGGAGCCGTTACCATAAACAGCAGCAGCAGTTACACACGTAATTCACCTTACTATATCATCGGGCAGATTTCCAAGTTTGTGAAAAACGGTGCTGTACGCATCGGCAGCAGCAGTACAAACGGCAGCCTTTCGGCATCGGCATTTAAAAACAACGACGGTTCTGTGGTGCTTGTGGTATACAACTCATCAGGTTCGGCATTGAGTACTAAAATTGTTTCGGGTTCCAATGCATTTACCTACTCTATCCCCGCATCTGCGGCCATCAGCTTTAAATGGACCGAAGGCAGCACACAGGGCTTCCCCGGCTATTACAACATTATATCAAGGCTGAGCAGCAAAGGGCTTGACGTAGCAGGTAACTCAACAGCAAGCGGCGCCAGCATACAGCAATGGGACATTACAAGCGGAGGCGGAAACAACCAGAGATGGAGGTTTGAAAGCGCAGGAAATGGCCAATATTACATCCGTGTGAAATCGACTAACATGTACCTTGCCCTTGCCAGCACGAGTACGGCAGACGGCATTAAAGTGCAGCAAAAAAGCTTTGTAAATAACGATACTTACAAGTGGACAGTAACCAGTGTAGGAAGCGGCTATTACAAAATAGAAAATGTATACAGCGGCAAGGCGCTTGATGTTACCGATGTTTCTACAGCAAACGGTGCACTGATACAGGTATGGGGATACGGTGGCGGTACCAACCAGCAGTGGCAGCTTACGTTGGTAGAAAATTCAGCAAAGATGGGCGGTAATAAAAAAGTGGGCGAAGCCGGTACCCCGGTGTTCAGCATTTACCCAAACCCTGCTGTTGAAAAGGTAACCCTTGTAGCCGATGAAAGCGGGAGCTACACCATAACGAGCCTTACCGGCAGCGTAGTAGCAAGGGGTAATGCTGCCAAAGGCGAAAACAACATAAGCATAGGCCATCTTGCCGGCGGATATTACATTATAGCCCTACAAACAGAAAGTGGTACTATAGAAACACAAAAACTAGTGAAACAGTAATAACAAAAGTATAAAGGTTGAAGTATCAAGTATTAAGAGAATAACCGGAATACTCGTTTTTTATATATACCTTTCCTAAAAACGAAGGCTGCCCTTATCGGGCAGCCTTCATCTATTATATTTGCACTGGTCATTAACCTTTAAAACCACCATCAATGTTAAGGCTGGCACCGGTAATGTATGCGGCTTCAGGGCCTGCAAGGAAAGCAGTGAAGGCTGCAATTTCGTCAGGTTGTGCATAGCGGCCTATAGAGAGCTGCGTCCTCATATAATCTGCAAACGGGCCGTTTTCGGGATTCATTTCAGTATTTACAGGGCCGGGTTGCAGGTTGTTTATGGTAATACCCTGAGGGCCAAGATCGCGAGACAGTGCCATGGTAAGCCCTTGTACTGCCGCTTTACTCGCAGCATAGATACTTCCGCCTTCAAAAGGCATACGGGTAGCATTGGTGCTGCCTATGTTTATGATACGCCCGCCTACCGACATGTGTTTTACAGCCTCTTTAACTGCCACAAAAATAGCGCGTACGTTAACATTAAACGTTTTATCATAGTCTTCAAGGGTAAGGGTATCTAATCCTCCTATTACAAGTGCTCCGGCATTGTTCACCAATATATCCAGTTTACCGAAGGTAGCAGCCACAGTGTCTACAGCTTTTTTCACGGCATCGGCATCGGCGGCATTGGCCTGTATGGCAAGTGCTTTATGATTATCAGCTTCCAGTTCTTTTACAAGCTTATCAGCTTCTTCTTTGCCTGATACATAGGTAAAAGCTACTGAAGCCCCCTCGTTAGCAAGGCGTTTTACAATTGCAGCACCTATACCACGGCTGCCTCCCGTTACTAATGCGATTTTATTTTCTAAAGTTTTCATAATACAAAAAGTTTAAATTTTAATGTTTCTTTTTAATTGCCAAAAACTACTTGCTTTTGACATTACAAAGTTGCGACAAGGAGGTACCCTAAAGCATTGACAATGCGCAAAAAAAACCATTGACAAATGTCAACGGTTTCCTTTGTACAAATATCTAATAATATAGATACGGTTATTTTTTAGCGCGTATGCGGCTGAGTGTTTCGGGGGTAAGCCCCAGGTAAGAAGCTATCATGTGCTGTGGCACACGGCTTACCAGTGTGGGGTAGGTTTTAATAAAGTCAAGATATTTTTCTTCAGAAGTATAGCTTATGTCTGCCTGTATACGGGTTTGCAGTGCTATAAAACCCCTTTCCACAAGACTATGCCATAAATCGCCAAAAGCAGGTACTGCATGGTGCAGCATTTCGAAATCGCCTTTTGGTATAATCACTACCTCGCAATCTTCAAGTGCTTCTATATTATAACGTGCCGGTACATCGTATACGTAACTGTAGCGGTCGCCCGTCCACCAGTTTTCTGGGGTGAATTGTATAATGCGCTCCTGCCCTTTTTCATCTACTCTATACGTACGCAGCAATCCTACCGACACAAAGGCATTGTTTCGCCATATATCACCTTCCTGTAGCAGGTATTGCCTGCGTCGCAGCTTCTTCAGCCTGCATACGCTTTTTATAAGGTCTGTTTCCTCTTCGGTAATTTCAAACTTGTCTTTAAGATATGCTATAAAATTATCTACCATAAGGTAAAGGTATTAAAATACTATTCAATAGCAGTTTTCATGCACAAAACACTCTCAAATCACTTTCTTAACCTAGTTCAATGCACACAAGTATAACGTGGGGTAATTTTACACTATCAAAATGAAACAACAATTAATTTAATATTTAAACAAAATCATTACCATGGAAAACAGGATATACGGCATACACCACATTACTGCGATAGCAGGAGATGCCAAAAGGAACTTTGATTTTTACAGCAACGTACTTGGCTTACGTTTCATCAAAAAAACCGTAAACTTTGACGACCCCGGAACCTACCACTTTTACTTTGGCGACGAAGTGGGCAGTGCAGGTACCATACTAACGTTCTTCCCTTGGGGAAGTGCTATACCACAAGGCCGCCGAGGCAGTGGCATGGCTACCGAAATAGGCTACTCTGTACCAAAAGGCAGCCTTGAAAAATGGGTAGAGCGTTTTGAAAAATATAATGTTATCTACAACAAGCCCGCCGAACGCTTTGGCCAACGCTACCTTACTTTTGTAGACCCTGACGGACTAAAACTGGAACTATATGAAGTGGAGACAGACGACCGCAAGCCTTGGGAAACAGACGAGGTAAAAGCTGATATAGCTACAAGGGGTTTCCATAACATTACACTTACGCTAAACAGCATTACCGGTACTGCCGCTGTGCTTACTGATATATTCGGTTATAAACTGGTAGGACAGGATGCTAACCGCTACCGCTATGCTACCGATGCCGTAAACGAAGCGGCCATAGTAGACCTTGTGGAACTTAAAGACGAAAAGCACGGCCATGTGGCGAACGGTATAGTGCACCACGTAGCTTTCAGGGTGAAAAATGACGAGCAATTACTGTACTTCCGCGAAAAAGTGGCAGACAGCGGGCTTAACATTACACCGATGATAGACCGTAACTACTTCCACAGCCTGTACTTCAGGGAACCGGGAGGAGTATTATTTGAAATCGCTACCGATAACCCCGGATTTATGGTAGATGAAAAGCTGGAAGAGCTTGGCAAAGGGCTTAAGCTTCCTGCAAAATATGAAAACATCCGGGAAGATATAGAGGCTCATTTGGTTCCTATTAATTCTTAATTACAACACAACTATCTTTGAAAGGCTGCCCTGCTATGTAGGGCAGTTTTTCGTTTATAGTAAAATTGGCAACTTAAAATTTCCATATCCGCTATTTGAGCCGTTTTTAAAGGAGCTGCGTTATGTATTTAACATTTTTACACTCGGATATTTCACAATTTTGTAGTAACTTAACATCCTAATTACAAAACTGACCATGTCTAACATTAACCTGATTATTGAAGAACGTCCGGCCAGCATAGGTAACTTCCTTGTAGGGCGATTATTACCCTTCAGGGAAAAGCGTACCGTAGGCCCGTTTGCCTTTATAGACCACATGGGGCCTACTACCCTTAGCGACCATGAAAACTTTGATGTAGGCCCGCATCCGCACATTGGCCTATCTACTCTTACCTATTTATTTGAAGGTGCCATAATGCACCGCGACAGCCTGGGCACTGCCGTGGAAATTGTTCCCGGGCAGGTAAACTGGATGACTGCCGGCAAGGGAATCGTACACTCTGAACGTACACCCGAACACCTGCGCCACAGCGATAAGTCGCTCCACGGCCTGCAGATATGGGTAGCCCTGCCAAAAGAACTTGAACAATGCGAACCCAACTTTGCCCATGTGGAAGGCGATGGCCTGCCGAAATGGGAACAGGATGGTATACAGTATACGCTTATAGCCGGTGAGGCTTTCGGTAAAAAATCGGAAGTGCCGGTATATAGCCCGCTGTATTACCTGGAACTGAAAAGCACTGAAAGGCAAAAAGCCTCATTTAATGGCAACCTGTATGGTGAAAGCGGCCTGTACATACTGGAAGGCAGCATAGAAGCCGAAGGGCATACCTTTGGGACGAAGCAACTTTTGGTAGCCAAAGACAGTTCGCTGTGCGAATTTACAATGAACGAAAACACCACACTATACATTTTTGGTGGCGAGCCTTTCCCTGAGCCGCGCCACATTTACTGGAATTTTGTAGCCAGCGACCCACAGCTTATTGAAGATGCAAAAGAGCGCTGGGAAAAACAGGAGTTCCCGAAAATAGAGGGCGAACACGGATTTGTTCCCCTGCCGGAACAGCATCCCGGCCTTAACATAAAAAAGTAACCAATGCAGATAAAACACTCAGACAACGGTAAAAAAGGCATCTTCAGGGCTACTGAAGGTGATACGGAAGCCGGTATACTCACCTATTTTTGGAACAGCCCCGATACCTTTACCATAGAACACACTGTAGGAAACCCGGAATTTAAAGGCGTGGGTACTACCCTGCTGGATGCAGCGGTGGCGTATGCCCGTCAGAAAAACGTAAAAATTATACCGGAATGCCCCTTTGCGAAAAAAATGTTTGACCGCAGACCGGAAATACAAGACGTATTAGCAGCTTAAAACTATCCCCCAACTCCTCCCCAGGAAAAGAAAATGAACATATCTAAAACCATAGTATTTATTACGGGCGCTTTCGTATCCCATACCATTTGGGATGAATGGAAGGCCTATTTTACTGCCCAGGGCTACACCACACTGTCGCCTGCATGGCCCGGCAAGGAAGCCCAGGCCGAAACACTCCGTGAAACATTACCCAACGACAAAGATTTTGCATCACTTACGCTTGATGACATCATAGCCCATTACGAAAACATTATAAAATCCATGCCACAGAAGCCTATAGTTATAGGGCATTCTATAGGTGGGCTTATAGTACAGTCATTGGTAAACAAAGATTTGGTTGCCTCTGGCATTGCCATACATTCGGTTCCACCAAAGGGTATATTTTCATTTGAATGGTCGTTTTTAAAGTCCATCATAAACCCGCTTGGCGTACTCCCTTTCAGCAAAAAAGTGTACCAAATGCACCTTAATGAGTGGAAATATACGTTTACTAATGGCCTTAATACAGAAGCACAGCAAAAATCTTACGACCGCTATTGCATACCCGAATCTCGGAAAATACTGCGAGGGGCATTTTCATCGGCGCCAAAAATTGATTTCAACAAGCACCATCCGCCACTGCTGCTCACCACCGGCAGCGAAGACCGTATAGTGCCGCAATCATTGGTATACGAAAACTATATCCGCTACAACAAAAACCATTCGGTAATCCATTACCAGGCGTTTAAAGGGCGTAACCATTTTGTACTGCGCCAACCGGGTTGGCAAGACGTAGCCGAGTTTATATTGTCATGGCTGGAAATCAACGTAAACTATAAGGATTAACAGCCTGCAAAAGCCGTATATGCATTGGTAAGCAACATTTTTGTAACTTGCCTCAAAATTCTGTATTCAACCATGAAAAAATATATAGTGGCAGCTATGGCCCTTGTGCTGCTTTCGGCCTGTAAGAAAGAAGAGAAAAAAGGTACGGAACAGGTTCCGCCGGCGGCATTCGCCAAAGAAATGTCGGCCGATGCCGGGCAGCTTATTGATGTGCGCATGCCTGTAGAATATAGCGAAGGCCATATAGAAGGCGCTAAAAACCTGCACATTTATGATAAAGACTTCCAGGAACGATTGGACAGCCTTGACACGGATGAAACCGTATATGTGTACTGCAAAGCTGGTGCCCGTAGTGCCGAAGCCGTTACCATACTGGAACGTAAAGGCTTTAAACACATTGTAGAACTTGAAGGCGGCCTTGATGCCTGGAACCAGGCAGGCGAACCCGTAAGCAAATAAATGAATCTGCATACGCTAAATATTATCCTTTCTGTAACTACCGGCGTGTTGCTGGTGGCCTGCCTATGGCTGTACCGCAGGTATAAAAAGGCAAAAAAGGTAAAGAAAGAGGTCGAAAAACGTTTCGTGGAACTGGAAACCAAGGCTAACAACCTCCAGCTGCAAACCCTGGAAAGCCGCCTGAACCCACACCTGTTTAAGAACATACTAAACAGTATACAGAGCCATGCTTACCAAACATACTTTGCCATGGACAAGCTGAGCAATGTGCTGGATTATATTTTATACGAAAGCCAAAAGCGTTTTGTAAGCCCCCGAGAGGAAATAGACTTTGCCCTGAACCTCATAGAGATAAATAAGATAAAACTAAGCCCGCTGTTCTCTATTTCAGTTAAGAAAAAGATAGACGAGCTTGATGAACTTTATGAGGAAAAAATATTGGCTCCGTTGATTTCGATAGACCTGATAGAAAACGCCTTTAAACATGCCGACCTGCAAAGCCCCGATGCTTTTATTTCGGTAATTATAGAATTTAAGGATAATATATTCACCATAATAGTGCAGAATAAGGTATCGCCAAAATCGGCGTTCCTTAAAGAACACAGCGGTATTGGCGCCAGTACATTGGAACAAAGGCTTAAGATACTGTACAACAACTGCTATAAACTGGATCGCTATACTGAGGAAGATGTTTATGTAGCACAACTAAAAATAAACCTGCTTGAACACAAAAATAAAATGCTTACTGCTTGATGACGAGCTGCCGGGCCTTACCCTGCTTAAAATGCTGTGCGAACAACAACCTGAGCTGGAAGTGATAAAAGCCTTCAACAGCCCGCTTACTTTATTGCAGGAAGCCCAAAAACTGGATTTTGACCTGCTGATAACCGATATAGAAATGCCGGGCATGAACGGCCTTCAGGTGGCAGATGCCCTGAAAGGTAAAGCCATAATTTTTACCACAGCCTATAAAAACTTTGCCGTAGATGCTTTTGACCGCGATGCCATAGATTACGTAGTAAAACCCGTAAAGGCCGACAGGCTGCAGCATGCCATACAAAAGGTGGCGCAATACCTGGCTACAAACACAACTGCCGCCGCACCCACTGTAAAACAGATACAGCTGAATACCGATAAGGGTAAAGCGCTTATTAGTACTGACAAGATTTTCTGTTTTATGACCAGCAATGTAGACAGCCGGGATAAGATACTGTTAATGAACGACAATACCCGCATGACGGTAAAAAACTGCTCGTTTGAAAAGCTGCTGGATATGCTGCCGCAAGAGGAGTTTTGCCGTATTAATAAAAAGGCCATCATAGCCATAAAACATGTGCAGTTTTATACACACGACCTAGTGACCGCTGACCGCCTGCAAACTGACGGAAGCCACTATACTTTCCCGTTAAGTGAGATATACCGTAATGATTTTGTAAAAAAAGTGCGGGTTTAAAGGGGTTTTAGGGCTATTTTAAGATTTCATTACAATTTTTCCCGAGTTTGCTGCAAAAGGATTTTTAGCAATTGAGCAATTCAAAAAAGCGCTATAATATTGTGCTGCTAAAAAGACAAACGTAAATGAAAAAGTTCAGGAACAGTATATTTTATACTGTAGTAATTGCAGTGTTTTCGGTACTTATCTACCTCGCTTTAAAAAATGGCAAAACACTGGAAGCCGGCCGCGTTATTAATGACACTACAACCGGTAACGGCCAGTGGCAGGACTTTATAGACTCCATGTTCCATAACCTTACCGATCCGCTTGCCTTACTTTTAGTACAAATCATCACCATTATTTTCGTGGCCCGCCTATTCGGCTGGATATGCCGCAAACTGGGCCAGCCGTCTGTTATCGGCGAAATGATAGCCGGTATAGTACTCGGCCCCTCACTCGTAGGTACTTATTTCCCTGAATATTCGGGCATGTTATTTCCAAAAGAATCATTGCCAAACCTTAAATACTTCAGCCAGCTGGGCCTTATACTGTTTATGTACGTAGTAGGTATGGAACTCGACCTCAGCGTACTGAAAAATAAAGCGAAAGATGCAGTAATCATTAGCCATGCCAGTATCATCATCCCATTCACCATGGGTCTTGGCCTGGCGTATTTTATATATAACCAGTTTGCCCCTGCCGGTGTAGCTTTCAGTTCATTCGGGCTGTTTATGGGTATTGCCATGAGTATTACGGCATTCCCGGTACTGGCACGTATTGTACAGGAACGGGGCCTGCACCGTACACGTATTGGCGCTATGGTTATTACCTGTGCCGCCGCCGACGATATTACCGCATGGTGCATACTTGCAGCCGTAATAGCCATAGTTAAGGCCGGTACATTTGTAAGTTCGCTTTACATCATAGGGCTTTCGGTATTATACGTAGTATTGATGTTGTTTGTGGTACGTCCGTTCCTTAAGCGCATCGGCGACTTATACTCACACCGTGAAAACGTTACCAAGCCTGTAGTAGGCATCTTCTTCCTTACCCTGCTTATATCGGCATACACTACCGAAATCATCGGTATACATGCACTGTTCGGGGCGTTTATGGCGGGTGCTATTATGCCGGAGAACATGCGTTTCCGTAGCATTTTCATAGAAAAAGTGGAAGATGTAAGCCAGGTAATGCTGCTACCGCTTTTCTTTGTGTTCACAGGCCTAAAGACTAACATCGGCCTGCTGGACGACCCGTATATGTGGAAAGTATGTGGATTCATAATCCTCGTGGCCGTAGCCGGTAAATTTCTGGGTAGTGCCATTACGGCTAAATTTGTTGGCCAAAACTGGCGTGACAGCCTTACGATAGGTGCCCTGATGAATACCCGTGGCCTTATGGAACTTATTGTACTGAACATAGGACTGGAGCTGGGCGTACTTTCTACAGAGGTATTCTCCATGATGGTTATTATGGCGCTTGCCACTACGTTTATGACCGGCCCTGCACTGGATTTGATAGGGCTTATATTTAACCGAGGAAAAAACTACGTTCCAGCCGAAATACGACAGGCCAGTCGCTTTAAGGTGTTGTTTTCATTTGACACGCCTGAAACCGGTAAACCCCTACTGAAACTTGCACATGCAATGGTGTCTAAGATGAGTACCAATGCCATGGTTACCGCCATGCACGTACCGCAAAGTAGCGAAATACACACCTTCAACCTACAGGAATACGAGCATGAAGCCTTTAAACCTGTACTTGCTGAAGCAGAAGAACTGGGGCAGCACGTCACCACCCTGTTTAAGGCCACGAGTGATATTGACAGTGATGTTGCTGTGGTAGCCAATAAAGGCGAGTTCGACCTTGTGCTAATCGATATAGGCCAGTCGATATTTGAAGGTACACTGCTGGGTAAGATACTTGGTTTTACTACCCGTATCATCAACCCTGAAAACCTGCTGAATACCTTTACAGGTAAAGAGAAGTTTTTTGAAAACTCGCCTTTTGACGACAAAACGCAGCAGATACTTACCAAAACGCAAACCCCGGTGGGCATTTTCGTAGATAAAGGTTTTAAAGGTACCGACAGGATTTTCCTTACACTGTTTGACCGGGATGATGCCTACCTTATAGAATATGCACATAAGTTTATTGCCAACGGAGGTTCGCAGGTAACCATACTGGATGCAGATGGTTCGGTAAAAAACAATCCTCAGATAAAAGAAAGCATACGCAGTGTAGAACAGGTGGTACCAAACCACATACAACTGATTAGCAACCGAAAAATAGAAAAAGAACTGCTGCAAAGCAACGACCTGCTTATCATCAGTAAAGAAAGCTGGAAGAAGCAAATAGAGTCTGGTGCAGAATGGCTTAACGATACACCTTCACTGTTAATTATAAAGAAATAAAACTGATAATAATTAAGTCGAAAGAGGGTTGCCATACGGCAACCCTTTTCATATATAACCAAAAGAAAGCCCCGCATACGCAGGGCCTCCAACCAAACAAAAAATTACTATTTATGATGTAGTAAGTAAAGCCTACTGATTAATTGCGTCGCCGTTGTGCATTTCCTCACTTGCGGTTTTTACCAGCTGTTGGTTTACGGTAAGGCTGTCGCTGTATACCTCTACCCTGTCGCCAAACTCACGCCCTTTAACAACGGCAGTACGATGGTATTTATTATCCTTCACGCCAATAACATACGTACCTTCGCTGCTGTTTACCACAGCCGTTTTCGGTACTACAAAAGTGCTGTCCTTAGCATTAAGCGGCAGTATTACCTGTGCCACCATACCCGGAAGCAGTTTTTTATCGGCGTTGATAACATCCATCTCTACACGTTCAGAACGCAGCCTCAGGTCGAGCGCACCACTCATACGCTTTATCTTACCACTGAATGATTTACCCGGAAGTGAATTCACGGTAAAGCTCAGGTTATCACCTTCAGAAAGGTAAGCTGTGTATGCCTCAGGTACCGATACGGCCAACCTTAGCTTGGCCTGGTCCTGCACCGTAAATAGCGGCAGGTCGCTGCCTTTACCCTGAGGGCCTACATAAGCCCCGGTGTTCACGTTACGGACTGATACCACTCCATCAAACGGGGCGCGGATTTGCAGGTAACCCTGCATGGTTTGCAGTTCGCGCATGGTAGCCTTAGCCGCCTGGAACTGTGCATAGTCGCTACTTTTACGCGAAAGTGCTATATCAAGGTCGTTTTTAGAAATAGTACCTTCTACTTTACTGGTTTCCAGCAGGCGGTTGTATGTGGCATTACTTGCCGTATATACCGCTTCAGCCGAATGCAGCCTGCTTTGGGCGGCCGCTATCTGCGAACTGATTTCAGGTGCCTCAAGTACTATAAGGAGCTGGCCCGCCTTTACCTGGCTGCCAATATCCACTTTTAATTCTTTTACGTAGCTGGCTACCTTTGCATACAGGTCTACCTGGCGGAAACCTTGTAATTCTGCCGGAAGGCGTATTTCGCTCGAAAGTTTTTCTTTGGTAACACCAAAAGTTTCGGTTACCGTTTTTTCAGGGGCGGGTGCTGCGGTTTCTTCCTTTTTTTCGCCACAGCCGTATAGTAACAGCAGTGCTAACGTTGCCGATGATAGTAAGGTGATCTTTTTCATATTATGATTGTGTAGGTACATAATGTTTGCTTTGTTCGTCTTCGGGGTCTAATGATGGCGACTGTATACCGGCCTTGCCCTGTGCCCAGGCAAAGATAACAGGTAATACCACCAGTACAGTAATGGTAGAGAATATAAGCCCGCCGATTACTGCGCGGCCCAGTGGCGATGTTTGTTCGCCGCTTTCGCCGTGGCCTATAGCCATTGGCAGCATACCCACCACCATGGCCACACTGGTCATGATAATCGGGCGAAGGCGTATAGAAGCCGCCTCACGTGCTGCTTTAAGGGCATCGCCGCCATTTTCCTTGCGGAGGTGTTCGGCATTAGTAACCAGTAGTACGGCATTGGCTATGGATACCCCGACCGACATGATGATACCCATGTACGACTGAAGGTTTAGTGTACTTCCAGTAGCGAGCAACAACAACAGCGCACCCAGTACCACCGCCGGAACAGCAGTAAGGATTACCAGCGACACACGGAACGACTGGAAGTTGGCCGACAGCATAAGGAAGATAACCACCACCGCTACAAGAAGCCCGCTTTCCAGGCTGCCCATGGTTTCGGTAAGTACTTTACTTAAACCGATAGGCTCTACAAATAAGCCGCGTGGCAGTTCGCCAAGGCCTGCTATGGTTTTGTTCACGTCTTTTACAGCGGTACCAAGGTCGGTATGGTCTATGTTAGCCGTAACCGAAATATAAGGCATGGCGCCAAGGTTGTCGTTTTCACCGTGGGTATCGCTATAGCTTATAGAAGCCACATCACCCAATACCGGGCGTACCGAGTTTTTCAGCATTGGTATATCGTTAATGTCCTGCTCAGTGCTCATTTTATCTAATGGCACCTGCACCTGTACGTTGTACGACAGTCCCATTTTCTCATCAATCCACGTGTTCTTTTCAGTATAGCGTGATGATGATGTACTGGCTATCAGCGAACGCGAAACATCGCTCATATCCACCCCTACCTGTGCGGCCTTAACACGGTCTATGTTAATGTTAAGCGCAGGGTAATGTATCGGCTGTGCTATCTGCACATCGCGGAAATATGACTTCTTGTTAAGCTCGGCAATAATTTTATTAGCGTACTCCTCGTTCAGCTTTTTGTTTTTGCCCGCCACACGTATCTCAACAGGCGTAGGCGAACCTTGGCTCAGTACCTTATCGGTAAGCTCTATCGGTTCAAACGAAAGTCTTAAATCCGGCTCTACTGCGTGTATATTTTTACGTAGCTGGTCTTTAAAGGAATCCATATCAGTGTGCAGGTCTTTAAGCGACACCTGGAACACTGCCTCATGAGGGCCTGACATGAACAGGTATATAGGCGAAACCGAGAACAGCGACGGGTGCGTACCCACGTATACCGATGATATGCCTATGTGCTCTTTACCGGCTGTTTTTTCTATTACCTTCAGTACTTTGAGGGCTTTTTCTTCGGTGCGCTCCAGCCTGGTGCCGTTAGGGGCACGCATACGCAACTGGAACTGGCTGCTGTTTACCTTAGGGAAAACGTCCTGCCCTATTATGTTCAGCATCAGTATGGCAAGTCCTGAGATGATGATTAGATAAGCAATACCCACAAACTTACGTTTTGGCAGCAGCCTGTCTATCAACTTCATGAAACGGATACGGAATTTCTCGAAACCGCTTACCTTCCCGTTAGAATCGTAGTCTTCTTTTTCGGCATATTCATTTTTATGCAGGTAATGTTCCGCTTCTACGCCCTGGTGATTGTCATGCTCTTTGTGCTTGTGTTTCATAATCCAGTTGGCCATAACCGGTACAAAGGTTTGCGACAGCAAGAACGAAACAACCATTGCAAAACCGATAGCCATAGCCAGCGGAAGGAACAGCGCACCCGGTATACCCGCCATGGTAAACGCCGGTGCAAATACCGCCAGTATACACAGCAGGATAAGCAGCTTAGGCAGGGCTATTTCCTTACAGGCATCCCATATAGCAAGGGCTTTGGGTTTACCCATATCAAGGTGCTGGTGGATGTTTTCTATGGTTACGGTACTTTCGTCTACCAGGATACCGATGGCAAGTGCCAATCCGCTCAGTGACATCAGGTTGATGGTTTGCCCGAATAATTTCAGGAACAGCACACCCGATATTACCGAAATAGGTATGGTAAGGATAACGATAAGTGCGGCACGGCGGTCGCCCAGGAAGAGGATTACCATAAGGCCCGTAAGTACGGCACCAATAGCCCCCTCTGTAATAAGGCTTTTAACCGAGTTGATAACATATACCGACTGGTCAAATTCATACGAAATGGAAACATCCGGAGGAAGCGTAGCCTGTATTTTAGGCATGTTTGCCTTCAGGTTTTTCACCACATCCCAGGTAGAGGCATCACCCGCTTTGGCAATACTTACGTACACCGAACGCTTGCCGTTTACAAGGGCGTAACCGTTGGTAATATCGGCACCGTCTTTTACCGTGGCTACATCGCCAAGGTAAAGGTTTTGCACGCCGCCTTTAAACAGCGGTATCTTTTCGAAGTCCTTAACTTCTTTAATCGTATTGTTTGTTGGGGTAATGTAGTTGATGTCCCCCACCCTTACGTTACCCGAAGGTGCCGTCTGGTTGTTCAGCCTTATGGCCTCCACAATCTGGTCGGGCGTAAGGTTGTAAGCATTAAGCTTGGTAGGGTCTACGTTTATTTCTATAGTACGCGGGCTACCCCCAAATGGCGGCGGCGACAGCAATCCCGGTATACTGGTGAATGACGCACGTACGTATACGTTAGCCAAATCCTGCAGCTCGTTATTGCTGCGGGTTTTACTACTCAGTACCAGCTGCCCTACCGGAAGCGACGAGGCATCAAAGCGGATGACAAACGGCGGCTGCGATCCCGGCGGGAAAGCGGCCTGTATCCTATTGCTCAAAGCGCTCAGCTCGGCAGCGGCCTGTGCCATGTTAGTACCTTCGTAGTAGCTTATCTTCATCAGGGTAAGGCCCTGTATGTTCTTGGTTTCAATGCTTTTTACACCATTGGCAAAAAGCATGATGTTGATGTAGTTTTTGGCAAAGTAAGACTCCATCTGGTCGGGTGTGTAACCACCAAAGGGGTGTGCTATGTAAATCACCGGAAGGTTCATTTTCGGCAGGATGTCTACCTTAATGTCCCTTACAGCCCCTATCCCGAAGAAGAAGAGCCCGGCTACCAGCACCAGTATCGATATGGGTTTGCGCAGTGCAAAACGGATTAAATTCATCTTGTAAGGTAATTACAGTTCGTTTATAAACAGGTTAAAATCGCCGGTGGCGGCTGCCTTAAGCAGCAGTGCCTGCCATACATTGGTATAGATAACGTCGCGGTCTGTTTCGGCGCGGTTCAGCGTATACAGTGCCTGGGTAACGTCTACCAGATTGGTAAGGCCGTTCCTGTACAGGGTGGTACGCTGCACGTAGGCCTGCTGGGCAGCATTTACCTGGCGCGGCGCTTCCTGGTAGTTTTGCATGGCAAAACCAAGGCGGGCGTTGGCAGCATCAAGTTGTGCTTTCAGTTGGGTATCTACAGCTTTGTATTCTTCCTGAAGGCCTTCGGTAACCAGCTTTTGTGCGCTTACCTTTTTAGACGAGCGCATAATATTGGTAAGGTTCCAGGTAACACCCACACCGGCAAGGTAGTTCTGGCGGTTCGGGCTTATGCCGTCCCAGTAGTTTTGGGTAAAGGCCGTCTGGTCGCTGGCGTAATTTGACTTAAAACCTGATGCCCTGGTTTGGAACACACCAAACAGGCTGAACGTAGGCCAGTACTCGCGGCTAAACGCTTTCTCCTGCTGTGCACTGTAGTTAATACGGCTTTTGTAGAACTGAAGGATAGGGTTCTTCTCCCCTGTTTCCGATTCACCGGTAAGCACTGCTTTAGGCACCCGGGCTACCATAGTGGTGTCGGCAGCAAAATCCTTCGTGTCTACCCCCAGCAGGCGTACCAGTTCGGCATTTTGCATTTTTACCTGCTCCTTAAGCTGGTTCAGGGAAATCTTGGCCCTTGATACTTCGGCGGAAGCCAGTGTAGAGTCTACCCCCGGAAGCAGTCCGTTCTTTACACGCACGGCGGCGTTTTTCTGGACTACGATGGTACGGTCCAGGTTTTTCTGTTGCGAAATAACCAACCGCTGGCTGGCAAGCAGGTTTAGGTAAGCGCCTGCTATACGTACTTTTTGCTGGAATTGCTCCTGCTCAAAGTCTTTTTGCTGGCGTTCGGCATCGGCCTTAGCCACATTAATACGTTGTTTGGTACGGCCAAAGGTGAAGAAATCCCAGTTGACGTTTACCAGGTAAAGCGCCCCGAAGGCAGCATTCCAGTTTTGTTCGGGCAGCGGCAGCCCCGATGAGGCTACGCCAAGCCCTCCAAATCCGTAAAGCGGGCCGTTTTGTCCGTTTACGGTACCGTAATCCTGCTGGGCAGAAAGGTTGAGGTTTGGCAAATAGTCGCGTTTAACCTGCTTTACGGTTTCGTCTGAAGCCCTGGCGTATTTTTCCTTGGCTTTAACCAAACCGTAATTTGCCATTCCGGTATCTATAGCATCGCGCAGGGTAAGTGTCTGGCCATACGTATACATTACCGGAAGCAAAAAAAGCAGCATGATCTTTTTTGCGTACATTGTAGATGATGTTTAAGTAAGGGTTTTGAAAAATTGTAGCACAAAGGTAAGGAGGCATTTTTTTTAAACGGTCGTTTAATCCGCTTTAAATGATGAATTCAATTCGTCACACAAAAACGCTTAGTTACGCTAATATGTAGTTATTTTGTAGTGTTATTAACTTAGCAATGAAACGCACTTTTACTAAAATAGTGGAAAACCCGTGGTGGCAGGAACTCCTTATACTGGTGTTCTGCTTCATCCTTTTTACCCTGAACGACTGGATACTCATCCGTTCGTGGAAGGGTATGTGGGGCGGTTCGTTGTATTTCTGCATGCTGTACGGCCATGCCCAGGTAAACCGTTTTGTACTGCTGCCCATACTGATTAAGAAACACCGTCCGTGGCTGTACCTGCTGGCAAGCGCGGCACTTGTGGCTGTTTTCTCGGTAATAATGTACGAGGCCACCACCAACTGGATTTATCGCAATTGTTTCCTGTATAAGACATCGCAGCAAAAAAGCTACTGGTTCCAGACAGCTACTTTGGTGGCAACATTAGTTTGTATTATATCGGTAACGCTTATCTTTAAATTCTACCGCGACCGCAAAAAACTGGACAGCGAAAAAATACTGTACAACCAGGCACAGCTTAATTCGCTGAAACAACAGCTGAACCCTCACTTTTTGTTCAATACGTTCAATACCCTGTACGGCATCAGCCTGCAATTCCCTGAGCGTACACCAAACCTGATTATGCACGTTTCGCAACTGATGCGTTACCAACTGGAAAGCAATGAACGTAACTGTGTGCCGCTGGATGACGAGGTAAACTTTTTACAGAGCTATACCGAACTGGAAAAAGAACGTGTGGGCTACCGCTGCGATATCCAGTTCAACATTGACATAGACGATGAAGGTGCCTACAAAATACCGCCCATGCTGCTGATTTGCTTTGTTGAAAACGCCTTTAAGCATGGAACCAGCACCATAGAACGCAGTTTTGTGGATGTTTCAATTAAAGTACGCGAGGGTAAAATGGATTTTTATGTAAAAAATTCCATGCCGGAGAAAAAGCCCGATGTGGTAAGTACCGGCATAGGAATGCGAAATACTACCGAACGCCTGAAGCTTCAGTACGGCAGCAACTATACGCTAGACATCGCAGAGAACGGTATATTTTCGGTACATTTACAATTGCAGTTGAAACGCTTATGATGCCGAACCAAACCATACGCTGTATAATTGTAGACGACGAACCCGCCGCCCATTATGTATTGGCTAATTACATAAAACAAGACCCGTTCTTAGAACTTGTACACCAATGCTATAACGGTGTGGAAGCCCTTGAATACCTTACAGGCAACACTATCGACCTTATGTTCCTGGATATAGACATGCCTGGCATAAGTGGTATGGATTTATTAAAAAAGCTGAAACAGCGCCCTAAAACGGTACTTACCACGGCATATAGTGAGTTTGCACTGGAAAGCTACGAATACGGCGTAATGGATTACCTGCTGAAACCTATTTTCCATCCGAGGTTTGTAAAATCGGTTAAGCGTTACCTGGAACTGTCTGATGCTTCACCGGCAGAACTACAGGCCGAGGTGAAAGGTACTATAAGCGTAAAGGTAGACAGCGACACCATAGAAATTGAACTGGCATCGATACTCTATGCCCAGAGCTATGGCAATTACGTAAAGATTTTTACCCAAAAGCGCTACTACCTGGCTACTATAACTACAAACGACCTGGAGCACTTGTTGCCCCCCGCCAACTTTATGAGGGCACATAAGTCGTTTATTATTGCGCTGGATAAAGTGGACGAAGTACACCGCGACCACGTAGTGATAAAGCGTACTGATATACCTATCGGCATAACCTACAGGAGGGAACTTGCGGAGAAACTGCAACGATGAGTTATTTTAAATTTTGAATTTTATATTTTAAATTGATTTACTCGTAATCTTTAAGGACAGACAAACAAAATTAGCTGATGGCTAAATGCTGACAGCTGATAGCTTAAATAACCTAACAAACTAAAACAATTATGATTAAAGTTAACGCTTATGCGGCTTATGATGCTACTACACCATTAAGGCCGTTTGATTTTGAAAGGCAAGACCTTGGCCCGCACCAGGTACAGATAGATATATTGTACAGCGGTGTATGCCACAGCGACATCCACACGGCGCGCAGCGAATGGGGGCCTGCAAAATACCCTGTAGTTCCCGGCCATGAAATTGTGGGGCGCATCATTGCCGTTGGGAGTGAAGTGACCAACTTTAAAGTGGGCGAACTTGCCGGTGTGGGCTGTTTCGTAGACTCGTGCCGTAAATGCCAGAGCTGCCTTGAAGGTGAAGAAAACTACTGCGAAGAAGGTATGACCGGTACGTACAATAGCTATGAGCGCGGTACTACCATACCTACGTACGGCGGATACAGTACCAGCATTAGTGTAGACGAAAATTATGCCCTGCATGTAAGCGATAAGCTTCCGCTGGAGGGAGTAGCACCGCTGCTTTGCGCCGGTATTACTACGTACTCTCCCCTACGCCATCTTAATGTAGGCAAAGGCCATAAGGTAGCGGTACTTGGTTTGGGTGGACTTGGACACATGGCGGTGAAATTTGCTGCTTCATTTGGTGCCGAGGTAACCATGCTGAGCACCAGCCCAAGCAAGGAAGCCGATGCGCGTGCACTGGGTGCGCATAACTTTGCCCTGATTACCGACCCTGCCGTAATGAAATCACTGCAAAACAGTTTTGATTTTATTGTCAACACTATATCCGCACAGCATGAGTATGCTACCTACCTGAACCTGCTGCGTAAAAACGGTACTATGGTGGTATTGGGTGTTCCACCTACTCCTTCTACAGCCCCTGCTATGGCATTAATCATGAAGCGCCGCAGCATAATAGGCAGCCTTATAGGTGGTATTAAAGAAACCCAGGAAATGCTGGATTACTGTGCTGAACACAACATCACGTCAGACGTTGAGGTAATCGACATGAGTTACATAAACGAAGCGTATGACCGTATGATGAAGAGCGACGTGAAATACCGCTTTGTGATTGATATGGGTTCAATGAAGAATTAGTTGTAGAGACGTTGCAATGCAACGCCTGAAATAAAACCAAAATAAAAACGCTGCATTATTTGCAGCGTTTACTAAAACAAAAGAGACGTTGCAGTGCAACGTCTCTACTTTTTATGGCTGCACCACAGGGCCATTCCAGCCCATAATGCCGCCACTAAGGTTATAGGCTTTTAAGAAGCCAAGCTGTGACATAATGTTACAGGCATTGCCACTACGCGCACCCGAACGGCAGTATACATAATAGCTTTTATCTTTATCCAGTTCGCCTATGGCCTCCATAAAGGCAGGTCCCTGGTAAATATCTATGTTAATGGCGCCGGGTATAATACCATCGTTCCATTCTTCGGGGGTACGCACATCCAGTATTACCGCATCGGTTTCGTTCTGGGTACCATCCCACCATTGTTCCTGAGATAAATTCATCTTTGTTGTTGTTTGATGCGCAAAGGTATTACGCTTTTATAGAACAGCCAATAGCCTTTGTTTCTTTTACGGTAACGTCTTTACCTTTCAGCAGGGCGTTAACTGCATTTTCTACATATTTTTCTTTTGCAGCAGCGGCATCTTCGTAGTTGTCATCTATAGCGCCAATGTATTTCACCACATTACCGTTAGCCGTTTTTTGCAGTACATATACGTGTGGTGTTTTAGTAGCGCCATACTGCGGGAATACTTTTTGGCCTTCATCCAGCAGATACGGGAAGCTGTAGTGCTTTTCTTTGGCACGGGCCACCATATTGTCGAAACTATCGTCGGCTACCTTATCAGGATTGTTCGGGTTAATGGCAATGACCGGGTAACCCTGCGCCTTGTATTTCTTATCCAATGCAATTATACGGTCTTCATACGCCTTGGCATACGGGCAATGGTTGCAGGTAAACACTACGATAAAACCCTTGGCCGATTTAAAATCTTTAAGGCTAACCTTTTTCCCATCCACGTTTTTAAGGCTGAAATCGGCAGCGGTATCCCCCACTTTATATCCGGCAACGGTATCTCTGGTTGTAAAAGCCGCAAGTGCCCCTACTACCAGGAACAGCGACAAAAATTTAAAAGCTTTTTTCATAATAAAGTCTGTTTATTTAAAATTGTTTAATTCCAGTTCAAGGTCGGCCAAAGAAAACGACTGTTCGTAGAACTTACGCTTCCTCTTATTATATATAACGGTGGCAGGTATGGCACCGCTCCAGTCGGTACTCACTTTAGGTACCCAGGTATTCTGGTCCGGGTCGCGCATTAGTATCACTTTACTTTTCAGCTGGTTCTTTTCTATAAAAGGCAGCAGGCGGTTCTGCGCCATTTTAGGCATATCCAGGCTCACAAGGATAACTTTTACCTTTTCGTCTTTATATTTTTCGGCCAGTTTTTCAAAATTCGGCAACTCCTCCACACACGGAATACACCAGGTAGCCCAGAAGTTTACAACATAAGTAGTATCAGTATCGCGGTTTAAAAAGTAACTCAACCCCGACCATTCGTATGCTTTTACCGTAGTTTTGCCATTGGTAAACACCTGTACGGGCTTTGGCTCGCCCTTAACCGGAGTACCCGAAAACGCTGATAAAAAAGCAAATACAGCCACGCCGGCAGCTGCAATAAGAAGTTTTTTCATGGTAAATATTTTATTGCCTAAGCAGCTATTAAATTACTACAAACCCACGCTTAAAATACCCCCTTAAATCCCGTTAACAAATTATTAACGCCTGCTTTGTAAAAGTGATTACAATTTACTATACATTTGTATATACAAATATTGTAATTACAATTGTTGATTTTACTAACATTTGTTGCAATGAAGATAGAAGAGATAATAAAGAGCCCGAACATGAAGCCTGAGAAACAGGTGGTAATGAACCTTTTTTATACTACCCGCCTTATAGGCGAGAGTACACTGGAGGTGATGAAAACCTACGACCTGAGTCCAGAGCAGTTTAATGTACTGCGTATACTGCGTGGGCAAAAAGGCAAGCCGGCCAATATGGGCGTTATACAGGAACGTATGATAGCCCGTACCAGCAACACCACCCGACTGGTAGACAAGCTGCTATTGAAAGGCCTTGTAAGCCGTGAAATATGCCCCGATAACCGCCGTAAGATGGAGATAGGCATCACCGAAAAAGGCCTTGAACTATTGCAGCAACTGGATCCTAAAGTGGAAGAGGCAGAGGACAAATTTGCCAATAACCTTACCACCGAAGAAGTACAGCAATTGATACACCTGTTACAAAAGTACCGAACTGTTTAATACAAGACACACACATTCACATTATATTAAATGAAAGAATATATTAACAGCCAGAAATGGCGCTATGCCGTGAAGAAATACGACCCGGCAAAAAAAGTTTCAGCTGAGGACCTTGCACTGCTTAAAGAAGCGATACAACTAAGCGTATCGTCTGTGGGCCTACAACCGTATAAGGTAATAGTAGTGGGCAGCCAGGAAATGAAAGAAAAACTTGCAGCTGCTGCCGGAGGCAACAACGCTAACCTGTTTAAAGACGCATCGCACATACTGATTTTTGCAAATGAGGTTAATGTAAACGATGCTCAGGTAGATAAGTATGTAGCAAATGTAAGCGAAGTACGCGGTGTACCTGCCGAGGCCGTAGCCGGTTTAGGCACTTACCTGAAAAACTTTTTGGGTACGCTTACAGACGAGCAAAAAAACATTTGGACTGCCAAGCAAACCTATATAGCATTGGCTAACCTTATACACACCGCTCCCCTGCTTAATATAGACGCTACACCTATGGAAGGCTTTAATGCCGCTACTATTAATGAAATACTGGGCTTAACAGAAAAAGGCCTTAACGCATCGTTAGTAGCTACTATAGGTTACCGCCACGATGAAGATGCCAACCAGCACCTTAAGAAAGTACGCAAGCCTGAAGGCGAGCTCTTTATAACTTTATAAAACGACTATTTATTAAATTCAAAACAATTTTTTAATCCTAATTTTTAACACAGATGAAAAATCTAAAATCCATTGCTATTGCATTTGTAATAGCGCTTTCTGCACTAACTGCTTCTGCACAAACTAAAAAAGTTGACGTAAAAGCCAGCGTTATCAACTGGGTAGGTAAAAAAGTAACCGGCCAGCACAGTGGTACTATTTCTTTTAAAGAAGGTTCACTTATCTTCACTAAAGGTAAACTTACAGGTGGTTCATTTACAGTAGATATGAACTCTATCAACGTAACTGACCTTAAAGCAGGCGAAGGTAAAGAGAAACTTGAAGGCCACCTTAAAGCTGACGATTTCTTCGGTACTGACAAATATGCTACTTCTACCCTTGTGTTTACTTCAGTAAAAGAAAAAGCTAAAAACGTATACACTGTAACTGCTAACCTTACTATTAAAGGTAAAACTGCCCCTGTAACTTTCGAACTTACTACAGGCCAGAAAGCTGCTTCTACAGCATTTAACGTAGACAGGACTAAATACGACATCAAATACGGTTCAAAAAGCTTCTTTGAAGGCATTGGTGACAAAGCTATCAACGACGAGTTTGAACTTTCAGTAAAACTGGTTTACTAATAATTAGGGTTTAAATTGACCGTGAAACCGCTTCCCATCAGGAAGCGGTTTTTTTATGATAAAACGTTACATTTGGTATATGCAAGATAATACCAACTATACAGAAGGACCAGAAGAAAACCTGTTAGGATTAACAGATAGTAATGTTGTTAATGAGATTGAAGCTGAAGGCATTTTATTGGCAGAATCAATGATTTACGGAATGGATCCATTAAGCGATATTACCGCAGGATTAATCCTTGAGCTACATGAAGCAGCATTCAAATCATTATATGACTGGGCTGGGAAATGGAGAACAATACAGGTTAGTGTCGGTACATTAAATCTTCCTCCATATTACAATGTCCCAAACTTAATGTATCAGTTTCTGGACAACCTTAATTTTAAAATTTCAATAGCAAAAAACATAGAAGATTATAAAAAACATAGAAGATTATATAGAGTGCATAGCATACTCGCACTATGAATTTGTAAAAATACATCCGTTTAATAACGGTAATGGCCGCTTGGGACGGATTGTCATGAACCTTGTAGCACTAAAGTTTGGTTATCAACCTTTAGAATTATACAAACGAGAAGGTGATTCAAGGAAAATTTATATTAATGCATTGCGTACAGCAGATAGTGGCGATTACACGCTTTTACACAACTTAATCCGTGAAGAACTCAGGAGTCTCTAATTCCTTTTTAATCATGAGCTTTTCCACCATAGCCTCAATCTTCTCTTCAGGCACCATCTGATTCTCAAGTGCCATAGTAGCAAATACAGTTTTTTTGAGCATTTCTCTCAAAAAAGCCTTGCTTCGTAATTGCGGATATTTATCGTAAAAAGTCATTGTTAGATATGTACTATCACACAAAGGTAGTAAAAATTAATTTATTCTATTTTTTAGCTATTACTGTATTTCCTAATCTTCAAATCTTTCAATTTTTCAATCCCGAAAACATTTCCCCCATTCCAAATAAATCCTTAATTTCGTAGCGCACAAATTTTAACGAGAAACATTTACAAGCTAATGAAATACGATATCATTGTATTGGGCAGCGGCCCGGGTGGTTATGTTACTGCCATTAGGGCATCGCAACTGGGCTTTAAAGTAGCCATTGTAGAAAAAGAAAGCCTGGGCGGTATATGCCTTAACTGGGGCTGTATACCTACAAAAGCACTGCTAAAGAGTGCACAGGTATTTGATTACCTGAAACATGCTGCTGATTACGGCCTTACCGTAAAGGAGTTTGACAAGGATTTTGGCGCTGTAGTAGCCCGCAGCCGTGGCGTAGCCGACGGTATGAGCAAAGGCGTTCAGTTCCTTATGAAAAAGAACAAAATTGAAGTTATATACGGCTACGGTAAAGTAAAACCGGGCAAAAAAGTGGAAGTTACTGATGCTGACGGTAAAGTAAGCGAAATCAGTGCCGACCACATCATCATTGCTACAGGTGCACGCAGCCGTGAGTTGCCAAACCTTCCGCAAGATGGCAAGAAAGTTATCGGTTACCGCCAGGCTATGGTACTGCCTGAGCAGCCTAAGAGCATGATTGTTGTAGGTTCGGGCGCTATAGGTGTAGAGTTTGCACACTTCTACAACTCTATGGGTACTAAGGTTACCATAGTAGAGTTTATGCCAAACGTGGTTCCTGTTGAGGATGAGGATGTATCAAAACAATTTGAGCGTTCACTTAAAAAATCAGGTATCGATGTAATGACCAACTCTTCTGTGGAGCGTATAGACACTACAGGTAACGGCGTTAAGGCATTCGTTAAGACTGCTAAAGGGGAAGAAGTACTTGAGGCTGACATCCTGCTTTCTGCTGTAGGTATCAAATCAAACATTGAAAACATCGGCCTTGAAGAGGTAGGTATTGCTACCGACAGGGATAAGATACTTGTAAACAAATACTACGTTACTAACGTACCTGGTTACTATGCCATTGGCGATGTAGTTCCGGGCCAGGCGCTTGCACACGTGGCTTCGGCAGAGGGTATCCTTTGTGTGGAGAAAATCGCTGGCCTGCACGTAGAGCCGCTTGATTATGGTAACATTCCGGGCTGTACATATGCTACACCTGAAATTGCTTCAGTAGGACTTACCGAAAAAGCTGCCAAAGAAAAAGGTTACGAAATCAAAGTAGGTAAATTCCCGTTCTCTGCCTCAGGTAAAGCTAAGGCTTCGGGTGCTTCAGACGGTTTCGTAAAAGTGATTTTCGACGCTAAGTACGGCGAATGGCTGGGCTGCCACATGATAGGCGCCGGCGTTACCGATATGATAGCAGAGGCTGTTGTAGCACGTAAGCTTGAAACCACAGGCCACGAAATCATTAAATCGGTACACCCGCACCCTACCATGAGCGAAGCCATTATGGAAGCTGCCGCTGCCGCTTATGATGAGGTAATACACATCTAATTTCAGATTGTAGAATTAAGATTGCAGATTGAGCTTCACTAAGGTAAAATCTAATAGTCTAAAGTTCTAACAATCTATAACAATACCTATCCGCCCTGATACTTTCGGGGCGGATTTTTTATATTTACCAAAAACAAACCACTATGAGTAAAATCACCCCAAAAGTTATAAACTGCCCTTTTTGCAAAGAAACACAGGTAGCCAATATCTACGATTCTGTTAATGTAACTATAGACCCTACCCTTAAGCTTAAAGTACTTAAAGGCACTTTAAATGATAAAGCCTGCGACAGCTGTGGTAAAACCATAAACATTATAAGCGGTTTCCTGTACCATGACATGACCCAAAAGGTAATGATATCACTCAATACTTCTGATGAACCGGGAATTGCATTTGACAAAGAGAATCCTTTTTTAAAAATGGAAGGCTACATTGTAAGGGAGGTAAACGAATACTACGACCTGATTGAAAAAATTACCATTTTTGATAACGGCCTGAATGACGAGGTACTTGCGTCCCTTGCCGAGGGCTTTATTTCGTCTTTAAATGAAATTGTAAAGGATGCCAAGCTCTACGTGTTTTTTGACCGGATTGAAAAAAGCCTGTTCAAAAAGGAGATTGTTTTTAAATGTTTTACCCACCCTTCTCAAATGATGGAACTAAAACAACCTATAAGTAAACTGGACAAAGCACAGCAAAGCTTGCTCTATAATATGGATGTACTCAGGAATTAACAGAGTCCACTCCTCCCCACTTTTTAAGAGGGCTTTACCAAAACAATCCTGTCTCCTGTCAGTAATTCCGTACTGCTACAGTAGTAACATTTTCTATATTGATTTCCTGCCCGGTAAACTGCAGCAGGCCGGTTTCGGGATTTCTTTTAAATACAGTTACCGAGTTGGTTTTTACATTGCATACAATCACAAAACTACCGTCGGGTGTAAGGGTAAAGGTACGCGGGTGGTTGCCCATGGCGCTTTGGTACCCCAACAGTGTAAGCGTACCGTCGGTACCCACACGGTATATGGCTATGTTGTTTTCTTCCATACGGTTAGTGGCGTACAAAAACTTCCCGTCGGGCGACAGGTGCACATCCGAACTTTCAAAAGCCGTAAGCCCGCTGTCTTCGGGATGGGTAAAAATACGTTGGGCCCGGGTGAGTTTACCGTTACTGTTTAGAAATACGCTTACTGCACCGCCAAGCTCTTCAATCATGTAGAGGGTATCGCCTTTTTTATTAAAGGCCAAGTGCCTTGGGCCACTGCCGGGTAAGGTTTTGCTTTCGGTGAAAGCAGTTGTGGTTACGGGTTCTTTCCTTTTTGGGTCAAAGCTGTAACACCACAATACATCTCCACCAAGGTCGGTAACCAGCAGTTGCTTCCCATCGGGACCAAAAGCCACACAATGCGCGTGGGCAGTTTCTTGCCTTGCAGGGTTTACGCCACTGCCTTTAGTGTAATCAAAATGTTGTACGGGCTTGCCTATGGTGCCGTCGTTATTAACAGGATAGATGGTAAGCCCCGCCTGGGTATAGTTAGCGCAGGCAAGCCATTTACCCGAGGGGTGTACCGCCACATATACGGGGTTTTCGCCGAGGCTGCTCTGGGTAGAAGTATGAGTAAGCATCCCGGTTTTTGGGTTAAACCCAAAGCTGCTTACACTGCCTCCGCCGGATGTTTTGCTGTCGGTAACGCTGTATACGGTTTTGCTGTCGGGTGAAAGGGTAAGGAATGATGGGTTTTTAACGCCGCTGAGCCTGCTTACTTCGGTGAGTTGGCCGGTTGTAGTATCAAGGCTGTAAACGTACAGGCCGGGCTTGTTTTTATCCCAGTTGTATGACCCGAAGAACACGTAGGTTTTCTGGGCAAAGGCTGCAACCGAAAACAGTATGAGTAAGAGGTAGATTGATTTTCTTGTAAACAGCATTATGGCTTGTCGGTGTATTTTATAAAACCGAATACTTCTATTTCGTTTAGTTCCGGTTTTATGCGGTAGATAATTACATAACCTTTAAAAACCAAATCCCTTATGTTTTCATTCCTGAAATAAATGGATTTTCTGTTGCTGTAGGGCATTACAGAAGAATCTTTAAGTTTTTGTAATACATCACTTCTAAACTTTCTTGCAGCTGAAGGCTTGTCTTCTGCAATATAAAGTAACTGGTCATTAAATTTTATCCTGAAACTTTGCAGTAGTTTAACCTTCATACTTTTTCAGGAGTTCGTCAGTTTCTTTTTCAAATTCTTCTAAAGAAATAAAAGTTTCTTCTCCTGCATCAATCCTCCTGAGGTCTTCCTCAAGCTCTGCTTTATTACGTAAAAATTCCTCCGAAACAATTTCCACATCGTTACGGTCAAACTGCTTCAACAGCCACATTACATGGTCGTAAACTTTAGAATTCACTCTTAAATGTATGGTTTCCATAGGACTTCAATTTTACCAAATGTACAAAAAATACCGTTTACTACTCCCGGCCTTAAACCGTATTCCAACAAAAAAGTGCCCCGTAAGGCACTTCAAAAATTTACTCTGCAATAACTATTTCGGCATCCGTTACGGCAATGGCCAGTATAGCATCGGTAAGTATCAGTTCGTCAGTGTTTATGTTTTTACTCATCCTCTGGTTTTTATTTAAGCTGCTGAGCTACTTAGCTGCTGAGCCGTTTGGTTTATTTTATAAGTCTTAATTTTCGGAAGTTTAGCAATTATGTTTTTCAATTACTAAAAAGCTAAGAAGCTCAGCGGCTTAGAAGCTCTTAAAACGGTACATCATCGTCGTCAGGTCGGCCGCTGTTCATGTTGCTGCCAAAGGCTTCGTTAGGGCTCGGCAGGTTCTTGGTGATGAAGTCGTTGCTGCTGTTCATGCTCGACGGCAATTCGTCAAACGGCGATGCGCCAAAATCATCAAGGTTGTCAAATTTACCGAGGCTGCCTATGAATTTCAGCCTGATATTGTCAAGCCCACCGTTACGGTGCTTGGCCACAATAAACTCGGCCTGGCCTGCTGTAGGCGACTGTTCCTCGTCATCCCATTCTTCAATCTTATAGTACTCGGGGCGGTAAATGAACGATACGATATCCGCATCCTGCTCAATCGCACCCGATTCCCTAAGGTCGGAAAGGAGCGGACGTTTGCTGCTTCCCCTAGTTTCCACCGCACGCGACAGCTGCGACAGTGCTATAACCGGTATGTTAAGTTCCTTAGCCAGTGCCTTAAGGTTTCGCGATATGGTAGAGATCTCCTGTTCGCGGTTACCTCCGTTTTTGCCACTGCCACCGGCGGTCATCAGTTGCAGGTAGTCGATGATGATCATCCTGATACCGTATTGCGATGCCAGCCTTCGGGCTTTTGCACGCAAGTCGAATATCGATAGCGATGGAGTATCGTCTATGTACAACGGTGCACGTTCCAGGTCTTTTACCTTAATGCTCAGCTGTTCCCATTCGTGTTTTTCGAGCTTACCGGTACGTAGTTTTTCTGACGAAAGCCCCGTTTCACTCGAAATAAGACGGGTTATCAGCTGTACCGAGGCCATCTCCAGCGAGAATACCGCTACGCCATGCCCGTAGGTAATGGCTATGTTCCGCGCCATAGAAAGTACGAATGCTGTATTGTGGGTAACGGTCATGTCTTCTAATAAGAATAGCCTGTTACCGTCAATCTCAAAACCGTAGTAATCGTCTTCCTTATCCAGTTTCACCGAAATCCCGGTTACTTTCCAGTCAACTATCGTTTTGCCCTCTCGGGCTTTTTTGCGTTCTATTTTAGTAGGGATGCTATTGATGTTACCAAAAACACGCACCCTGTATACGTCGCCTTCAAATCCGGTGGACTTAATGGTAGCTTTTTTCTTTTTAAGGGAAGTACGGAAACCAAGGGTGTCGCACAGAAATTTAATCTGTTTAGCAAATTCCTCGTTTTTCTGTACGATTTCAAAACAGTTGAACTCAGATGTGTAATAGCCATCGGCATCAATAATACCTGCTAAAAGCTGTAGCCTGTTTTCCTTACTGTTTATTAAAAACTCCTGTGGAATGTGTTTATTGGTAAGCACATTCAGTGCCCTCAGTTCTTTTTGTATGTCTATATAAAAACTTTCAGCAATGGCCTTATTACGTTTTACAATGCCGTAGCTATTGGTGCGGTTTTCCTGTTCGTAGGTAACCAGTTCGCACTCCATACTGTCGGCATAGCCTTGCAGGTAGGCAATAACTTCAGGATCGGTATTGGTTATACGCTGGCTGTACGAATGTCCGTCACCCAGCCAAAGCCCCATAAAATAAGGCTCCAGCGGCAGTGGTTTTTCATCAAAATCTACCGCTACCTTATAGCCTTTATAATTTGATTTGAATTTATCGCTTTTTTCCAGCCAGTCTTTTACGGTAATGTTCAGGACATCGCCTTTTTTATGAGGGCCTTCATTCCTGCTGCGTTTCAGCGAAAGGATATGGCTTTCGTTAACACGGTACGACATGGCTTTGTTCTGGTGTATCCAGTACATACGCTCACGCCCACGGGCTATAGAAAGTACTGTACGCGGGGTAGAGTCATCGCCCATTAGTAGGTCGCCTGTAACTACATCTTCCACCTTTTTTAGCGAACCGTCATGCATAAGCACGTTGGTGCCTTTGCCCAGGCACTTACCCATACCCGGCCTTGCCGCTATAATGATAAGGTCGCTCGGTTGCCAACCGCTGGTCAGTTTGTCCAGCTCATGGAAACCGGTAGCCACACCAGATAGTCCTTCTTTGCCCGCGATTTCCTCAATACGTTTTTTAGCCTGCATCACAAGGCTCTGCGCGGTTTCAGAACTACGCTTTATGTTGCCCTGGGTTACCTCGTAGAGTTTGCTTTCGGCTTTGTCCAGCAGGTCAAACACGTCGGTGGTTTCGTCGTAGGCATCTTCAATGATTTCACTGGAAAGGCGTATCAGACTGCGCTGTATGTACTTTTGCAGGATGATGCGCGAGTGGAACTCTATGTGTGCCGAAGATGATATTTTTTGCGTAAGCTGTATCAGGTAAAAGTCGCCGCCGGCTGCTTCCAGCTTGGCATTCTTTTTCAGCTGTGCAGAAACGGTAAGCAGGTCAATAGGCTGGGTATCGTTAAACAGCTGCACTATGGCCTCATAAATGTGCTTGTGGCTGTCCTTGTAAAAGGCATCGGGCTGCAGTATGTCTATAACCTCGTCTACACCTTTCTTATCTATCATCATGGCACCCAATACAGCTTCTTCTAAGTCTAAAGCTTGTGGCTGAATTTTGCCAGCCTCAAGAGCTATAAGCCTAGAAGAGTCTTTTTTTCGTGAACTATATTGTTGCGCATTTTCCATTTGATAAATTTAGCCTTTAAAAAACTTCTATCAAGATTAATTTGTAACCAAAAAATGTTGATAAATTTTACAATTTGTTAACAACAAAAAAAACTGTAATAATTACTGGTGTTTTGTTGATAACCAAAAAAATAGTCCGAAACGTATTGCTTCGGACTGTGACTTTTTTAATGGATTGATATTCAGCTATTATTTATTGAATTCGCCCATATTAAAGTATTTTTCCATCCTTTGCTCCACAAGTTCGGCTGTTGATAAGTCTTTCAGCTCATTGTAGGCTTTGGTTATGTACTGCTCTACCGTTGCAAAGGTGGTTTCCCTGTCATAGTGGGCACCTCCAAGCGGTTCAGGTATTATTTCGTCTATCAGCTTTTGCTTCTTCATGTCGTAGCTGGTAAGCTTCAGCGCTTCGGCTGCCTGCTCCTTGTATTCCCAGCTCCTCCATAGTATCGATGAGCACGATTCCGGCGATATTACCGAATACCAGGTGTTTTCCAGCATGTACACGCGGTCGCCCACGCCTATGCCCAGTGCACCACCCGATGCACCTTCACCTATAATAACGCAGATAACAGGCGTTTTAAGGCGGCTCATCTCAAAAATATTTCGTGCAATAGCCTCACCCTGGCCGCGCTCCTCGGCCTCAAGGCCCGGATATGCGCCCGGTGTATCTATAAAGGTAACTACTGGGATCTTGAATTTCTCAGCCATCTGCATTAACCTTAGTGCCTTACGGTAGCCTTCAGGGTTAGCCATACCGAAGTTGCGGTACTGCCTTGTCTTGGTATTAAAACCCTTCTGCTGGCCTATAACCATAAAGCTCTGGCCGTTTATTTTGGCAAGACCACCTACCATGGCCTTGTCGTCTTTAAACGCGCGGTCGCCAAAAAGCTCCAGCCAGGTATCGCCTGTCAGTGCCTTTATGTAGTCCATAGTATACGGGCGGTTCGGGTGGCGCGAAAGCTGTACCCTTTGCCATGCAGTAAGGTTTTTATATATGCTTTTTTTAGTTTCTACGAGTTTTTTCTCTATCTGTTTGCAGGTGTTCGATACGTCCACATCGCTCTCCTGGCCTATGATGGTACATTTCTCTAACTGCTCTTCCAGTTCTTTAATAGGAAGCTCAAAATCCAGGTATTCCATAGTAGAGGCAAAAATTTATATTTTGTTTATAGTTGAAAGCGACAAAGATAAGTAATTATGTTTAATACGGCGTATATAATATTGCCAATTAACCCGTCTGAGAGGTGCGGTTTTTCAGCACACCGTTGATAATCACCGTGATGAGGATAATGCCCGCGCCGATATAGAATGAGGTATTCATTTTTTCGCTTTCGCTGAAAACAATAAGCGCCAGTATAATACCGTATATGGGTTCAAGGTTTATGGTAAGCATCATGGTGTACGGGGTAATCGTTTTCATCACCTTTACTGCGGCTATCTGTGCATAGGCGGTACATACCGAAGCCAGCAGGAACAGCCACAGCCAGTCGCTCCCCGAAAGGTTAAAAAACTGTGGTGTAAACTGCCCGTCGTACAACAGGTACAACGAAAAGAAAAAGATGCCGCCCAGCAGTTCATAGAACGATACGGCGGTGGCATTATATTCTTTGGCAAATTTTCCGTTTATCATGGCAAATACCGTGCTGAGGAAAGCACTGAGCAGTGCAACGGCTATACCCCACGGATAGTTTATATCAGCCCGGACCCAAATGCTGTTATTGATTATAACAAACAATCCTGATATAAAAAGCAGGCCTACAATAATAAACATACCGAAAATTACCTCATATGGAATCAGTTTCCGCCCGTAAAGCAGTGGTTCCAGCAGAGATGCAAAGAATGCACCGGTGCTGAGGCAGGCTAACGTGACTGATATGTTGCTGATTTTTATGGCATGAAAAAACGTAAACCAATGCAATGCTATAATGAGCCCCGCAAAGAGCATACGCAGTAAAGCCTTCGTGGGTACGCGAAACGGCGCTTTCATAACCACGGCATATACCACCATGAGTACCAGGGCTATAACCATACGGAACCACACCAGCGGGAATGCCTGTAACGATATAAGCTTACCAAGCACAGCAGTAAACCCCCATACAAATACTATGAGGTGCAGGTGCAGGTAATTTTTAAGGTTATCGCCTTGCATTGCGTAGCAGGTAAAAGGCTAATATACCAAAAGTTACGTTAGGAATCCAGCTGGCAACGAATGGCGAAAATGCAGATTTCTCTGCCAGTACGCCAAAAACCTTATCGAAAAACACATAGGTAAAGGCCAGGGCTATGCCTATGGCCAGGTTAACCCCCATACCACCACGGCGTTTCATGCTTGAAACCGATACCGCTATTATGGTAAGGATAAAGGCCGAAACAGGTATGGTATACTTTTTATACAGCACCACCAGGTACGAGTTAAGATTGGCCGAACCGCGCTGGCGCTCCTTGTCTATAAAATCTGAAAGTTGGCCGTAGGTCATGGTTTCGGCGGCGTATACTGCCGGGGTAAGGTCGTCTGGCTGGAAATTAAACTTAAATGTCTTAGACGGCGCTTTTTCAATTTTATCCCCCATAGCACCTACCGTACGCTTAGTAAAACCGTTAAGGGTGTAGGTACTGTCTTTTTCGTTATAGCGTATGCTGTTAGCGCTTATTTTACTGGCCAGCTTGTTTTTACTGAAGGTTTCCAGGTTAAAGTTGTAACCGGTTTTGCTTTGGTAGTTAAAGCTGCTTACATATATGTATTCATTATCGCTTATCTGTTTGTACACATCGGTACTTTGGCGTACTTCCTTGCGGGTAAGGTGGGTAGAACGGAAATCATTGTACCCCTTGCTGGCCCTTGGCAAAAAGAAAAAGCCCATCAGCAATGCTATAACCGATACTATACCGGCACCTATAAGGTACGGCCTCAGGAAACGGTTAAACGATATACCCGAACTTAGTATGGCTACAATCTCGGTATTATTAGCAAGTTTACTGGTAAACCAAATGATACTGAGGAACAGGAAGATGGGAAACAAAAGGTTAGCGAAATAGATGGTGAAATCGCCGTAGTATATGGCAATGTCTTTAAAAGGCACCTTGCTTTCCAGCATGCGGTTTACCTTTTCAGATACGTCTACAACTATCCCTATCGGGACAAACATTAGCAGCATTACAAAGAATGTAACAAGGTAACGCCTTAGTATGTACCAGTCTATTATCTTCATGTACTTTTTATTATCAGTTGTTGGTTTTTGGTTGTTAGTTGTTGGATATTGGTAAACTGAAGCTTCCAACAACCAACAACTAATAACTAACAACCAAAGAAATTAAAGCCTTTGGCTCATGTTACGTACCATCATTTCCTTCCACTCGCGGAAGTCGCCTGCAATAATGTGCTTGCGGGCTTCGCGCACCAGCCACATATAAAAGCCAAGGTTGTGTATGGTGGCTATCTGCTTGCCTAAAAACTCATCTGCGGCAAACAGGTGGCGCAGGTACGCCTTGGTGTATTCGGTATCTACAAACGTTATGCCCATTTCGTCTACGGGGCTAAAGTCGTTTTCCCACTTCTTGTTCTTTATATTTATGGTGCCGTTAGCCGTAAACAGCATGCCGTTACGGGCATTGCGGGTAGGCATCACACAGTCGAACATATCTACGCCCAGGGCAATGTTTTCCAATATATTTATAGGAGTGCCCACACCCATAAGGTAACGCGGTTTGTCTTCGGGTAGTATGCTGCACACCACATCAGTCATGGCATACATTTCTTCGGCAGGTTCGCCTACGCTAAGCCCGCCAATGGCATTACCCACGGCACCGGCATTGGCTATGTATTCGGCACTTTCCTTACGCAGGTCTTTATAGGTACTGCCCTGTACAATAGGGAAAAACGCCTGGCTATAATCGTATTTAAACGGAAGCTTTTCCAGGTGGTTAATACAGCGGTCCAGCCAGCGGTGCGTCATGTGCATGCTGCGCTTGGCATAGCGGTAGTCGCACGGGTAAGGGGTACATTCGTCAAACGCCATAATGATGTCGGCGCCTATGGTGCGCTGTATCTCCATAACGCTCTCCGGGCTGAAGAAGTGGTACGAACCGTCTATGTGGCTCTTAAACTTTACACCTTCTTCCTTAATCTTTCGGTTAGCCGAAAGAGAATATACCTGGTAGCCGCCACTATCGGTAAGGATAGGCCTGTCCCAGTTCATAAATTTATGCAGGCCGCCTGCCTGTTCCAGTATGTCCGTTTTCGGGCGCAGGTACAGGTGGTAGGTGTTGCCCAGTATAATATCGGGGTTTATATCGTTTTTCAGTTCGCGCTGGTGCACGCCTTTTACAGTACCCGCCGTACCCACCGGCATAAAAATCGGTGTCTGTATAGTGCCGTGGTCGGTGGTTATTTCACCGGCGCGGGCCTTGGTTTGCGGGTCTTTGGTAAGTAAGTCAAATTTCATTACGCTATTTTACAGTCGGCAAAGATAACAATTTCAGATTGGTTGTCGGATGGTTAGATTGTTTGGATGGTTAGATTTTTAGGCTATTAGATTCTTAACAATACAAATGATAGCGTTTTACCCTATACTGGCCTGTTTTCACTTTACCAGAAAGCTGATAACCAACGGTTAATACCCTGTGTGAAATTTATTATAAATATATCCCCTGCCCTATCCAACCGTAAGGCTAAGTACGTAACTTTATATCAGTTAACCATCACCTTATGCTTGTAGACAGAATCCCACCGCTCAGTTATATCTTCGGGAAAGTAAAGTACGAAATGCTCGTGGTATTCATCCTGGGCATCATCATCCATTTTACTACAGAACGCCTGGATCCGTACCTACCCGAAATGCCGCTTAACATAGCTGCTTTTTTAGGCACGGCCATATCGGTATTGCTTTCGTTTAAAATGAGCCAAAGCTACGACCGCTGGTGGGAAGCCCGCAAAATATGGGGTGCCATAGTAAATGATTCACGTAGTTTTGTACTGCAATTACAGGCTTTTGTAAAAGGTACCGAATTTGAACCCCAGATAAAAACCATGGCCTACAGGCAAATTGCATGGAACTATGTATTGGGACGTTCACTAAGGGGGCTTGAACCGCTTGAAGGCTGTGAGGAATTACTAAACAATGAAGACCTTACCAAACTACAGGGGCACAACAATAAGGCATTGGGCATACTACAGCAAAACGTAAAGCAGGTAAGCACACTGCACAGCGAGGGTGTAATATCGGACTTTACACATGTGCAGTTCAACAACATTTTTATCCGATTTTCAGATAACATGGGCATGGCCGAGCGTATAAACAATACGGTATTCCCGGTTACGTACCGCTTGTTTTTGCACTTTACCATTTACCTGTTTGTGATCATCCTGTCCATAGGGCTTAATAATGTAAAGCTCTATTATGAGATTCCCCTTCTTATGCTGGTAAGCATGGTATTCTTTCTCCTCGAAAAAACAGCCTACCACCTGCAGGATCCGTTCCGCAACAGGCCAAGCGACACTAATGTTACCACTATAGCCCGTAATATAGAAATCAACATCCGCCAGCTGCTGGGCGAAGAATGCGTGCCGCCACCTATAGAAAAGGACAGTTTTTACAGTATGTAACCTTCTTTGTAAATACAATTCTTTTTCGTAAGATTGTAGTTGTTAAAACAATTTAACCAACCAATGAAAAAACATACTGCCCTGTTAACCTTGTTGCTTGTATTTACTTTAGCACATGGACAACAGAAATTAGGCTTTACTACAGGTATCAATTACGCTATGTTTACCAATGGCTTTGCCAAACAGGTTACCGGCTTTGATGGCACTGCTTATCATTTTGGAGCCATTTATGAATACCCTTTAAATGAAAAAATAACTTTCCGTCCTAAGCTGTTATATTCGCAAATGGGTAACCGAAGCCCGAAAAGCTATACGCCTGAAGATTTTATGGACTCATCAAGCAGCTCTGATTCCTATTCTTACAAGCTGGATTATCTCAGTATACCTGTTGATTTTAAGTTTTGGAAAAAAATATATGTACTTGCAGGCCCACAAATAAGTTACCTGCTGAAACAGGAAAGCAAAAATACATTTACAGGGCCCGTTTCTAAAAAGACAGATATAGGGCTGCACCTGGGTACCGGTTTTACAATACACAACTTTTTTGCAGAAATAAGTACCTACCAGGGGCTTACTACATTACTTACCTTTCGCGACCCTACTACACCCGGCATCGGCGTGAAAGAAATGCGAAATGCAAGCCTTCAACTTAGCCTTGGCTATAATTTTGACCTTTAACAGCTTCGCAATAGTATTAAGCTAAAAAAATCCGCCAAAATATAGTACATTTGCGCTCAATTTTTTTGAAAATGAGACTACACAGGAATTTGTGCTTTACGGTGATTGACTCACTGGGCTATATTTTTAATGATGGCGAATACGCTGATAAAGTGGTGGCACGCGCCCTGAAAAAGGACAAGCGCTGGGGCAGCCACGACCGAAAGTTTGTGGCAGAAACCATCTACGAAATTGTGCGCTGGAAACGCCTGTATACCGAAATAGCCGAGGTAAAAGAACCGTATGACCGCGATAACCTGTGGCGCATATTTGCCGTATGGGCAGTACTGCGTGGCATTCAGTTGCCCGACTGGAAGTATTTTGAAGATACTCCCCTGCGCCGTATTAAAGGTAAATTTGACGAACTGAGCAAAATACGAAAATTCCGTGAGGCAATACCTGACTGGATGGACGAGCTTGGTGTTGCCGAACTTGGCGAAGCCAAATGGAGCAAGGAAATTGCCGCACAAAACGAACAGGCACAGGTAATACTGCGTGTAAATACGCTGAAAACCACTAAAGAAAAACTACGCGACATACTTCGCGAAAGCAATATAGAAACTGAGTTTGTAAAAGATTACCCTTTTGCACTGGTACTTAAGGAGCGTGCCAACGTATTCCTTACCGATGCTTTTAAAGAAGGATTGTTCGAGGTTCAGGATGCATCGTCTCAACTTGTAGCGCCATTCCTTGATGTACAGCCGGGCATGCGCGTGGTAGATACCTGTGCCGGTGCCGGTGGCAAAACCCTGCACCTGGCTGCCCTTATGGAAAACAAAGGCCAGCTAATAGCCATGGACCTGTACGAAAGTAAGCTGAAACAGCTGAAGATTCGTGCCAAACGCGACAGCGCCTTTAATATAGAGTACCGTATTATAGACAGTACCAAGGTAATTAAAAAACTGCACGAAAAAGCCGACCGTGTACTGATTGACGCTCCTTGCAGCGGGCTTGGCGTACTGAAACGTAACCCGGACAGCAAGTGGAAACTGGAGCCTGAATTTATAGACAACATCCGTAAAACACAAGCCGAAGTACTGGAAAACTACAGTAAAATACTGAAGCCCGGGGGTAAACTGGTATATGCTACCTGTAGCGTATTGCCAAGTGAAAACGAGCAACAGGTACAACGTTTCCTTAAAGAGACCGAGATAGGTAAAGAATTTACCTTTGTGCAGGACCGTAAGATACTGGCATCTGAAAGCGGATTTGATGGGTTTTATATGGCCCTGATGGAACGCAAAAAATAACTTTAACCTATATTTGATGTTAAATTTAAGCCAACCTGAAGGTAAAACTACCTACATTTGTTGGCTTAAATTTTTGGAATGAAAAACATAATTACCCTTTTTACTGCGATTGCCACGCTTAGCGCATTTGCCCAGGCACCGGCCGGTTACTACAATACGGCCACCGGCACCGGTTACACGCTTAAAACCCAGCTTCACAACATCATAAAAGACCATGACGACCAGGGCTATGGAGGGCTGTATACTACATTTGCACTTTCTGATAAGGATTTATACTACGAAAACAACGGTTCTATATTAGACATCTATTCTGAAAAGCCGAACGGGCCCGACTCTTATGAATACTATTATGGTTCTGACCAGCAGGATGATGGCAGTGGTGGTACAGCTGAGGGACAAAAATTTAACCGTGAGCACATTATACCGCAGTCGTACTTCGGCTCTGAATTGCCCATGTATGCTGATGCTCACTTTATACTCCCAACCGATAAATACGTTAATGCACAACGCGGCAACTACCCTTTCGGTGTGGTAGCCACTGCAAACCAAACCTATACAAACGGTTCTAAAAGGGGAAACAACCTAAACTCAGGCTATTCTGCCGGATATACAGGCGTGGTATTTGAGCCTATAGATGAGTTTAAAGGCGATGTAGCCCGTATGTTCTTTTACTTTGTTACACGCTACGAAAGCCAGTTGAATGGCTTTTACACTGCTGTAAACGAATCGTCTACACAATCTAAAGCAATGTTTGACGGTACCGAAGGGCATTCTTTTTCGGCTACCTTCCTTAGCATACTGCTTACCTGGAATACGCAGGATCCTGTAAGCCAGCGCGAAATAGACCGTAACAACGCCATATACGGCCGCCAGGACAACCGCAACCCGTTTATAGACCACCCGGAGTACGCTACAACAATATGGGGTACTGTGGCAGGTGTTGACACTAATTTTTCAGCTACGGTTGCTGTGTATCCTAACCCGGCTGTAAACCATGAGGTGAATATCTACAGCGAAGCTGCAATTGAAAACATCCAGGTAATCAACCTTAACGGACAGCTGATACAACAGATAAACAAGCCACAAGCCAGCAACTATACCTATACGGTTAAAGATTTGCCTACTGGCTTCTACCTGCTGAAAATGACAAGCGGCAGCCAAACTTCTACTAAGAAAATCGTGGTAAACTAAGCCCATAAAAATATTATTTAAGAGCCTCCCTTTACGGAGGCTTTTTTATACCCGTGAGCGAAATATTTATTTACATTTGGTGGAAATACCAACCACGAAATGAGACTCTTTTATCTGTTTATCTTTTTGATTTCGGCAAACTTTTACGCACAGGATAAAACACGCTATATAGAATTTGAATCTATAGAAACAAACAACGAATATGACAGTATCAACTGGGCAACCGGGAATAAAATACATCATGAATTTGAGTTAAAAGGCCGCAAGCCTGTGCGCTGTACGCTAACCGTTATTGCAAACGAAGGAGTAGTGCTGTCCCACTTTGTTGATAATCATTGGCAAGCAATAGACACGCTTGGCTATTCGGTTTTCCCCGACGTAACACCGGCATTTACCATAACAGACTTTAACAGGGATGGTAATGAAGATTTTATGTGCTGGACACATACCAATGTAAACGGTAACGACTGGGAGCGGATTTTCCTGAGCAATCCTGATACCGGACAATTACAGAAGCTCCGCACCACACCTGATGAGGAAGATGTTTGGTGCGCACCTGAATACAACCCGAAAAAGAAAATCATCAGTTGTACACTGCTTTCAGGAGTATTTGGGCGGAGCGCGGAATATACTTATAAGTTGGACGGGCTTACCGCCATACCACTTAAAAAGACAGAGCAGGACAACACGCAACTCGATGCTACAACCGGGGAAGGTGCAGAAACACGTGAATATATTGGTAAAAATGGCAAATGGGTTTTAAAAGAATAGCGCTATGAAGAGGTTTTTATATCTATTACTCATTATTATTTGTATTTGTTGTAATAGAAAACAAACAACATCGTCTAAACATGAATTAATATATAAAAGTATCTATAAAGACACAGTAATGGCATTAGACAGTTTGAACTTTATTGACTCTAACGGGAGCAGCAAGCTTACCAAGGAAATCGCACAAAAGACCCTTGAGGAATATTATGCTGCAAAAGGCATCCATAATTACAAAACCGGCTACCAGGATGATGAGGGTAATCAAATGTGTGCATATTATGATACGCTATACACCTATCACCTGAACAATGACAACCATGAAGATGGTATTATAGAATATCACCTTATGCCTTGTTTTGCTTCGGGGCATTGTTACCAGCCATGGTATGCCTTTATAACTAAGATTAATACAGGATATAAAATTGTAAACCCTGAATTTTTACCCTCAGGCTATGGGATAGACAGTATAGCGACTGAAGGTAACTACAACTACTTGTATTTCTATCGTTTTGATTGTGGAGAGAATGGAGTTGTACAGCGCTATAAAACGAAACTAAACCACAAATAACTACAACTTCCCCTTTACGACACCGGCATCAATGTTATCGTGTGATTCATTGTAAACTGCTACGCCGTTTTTAATAAGCAGTATTTGTGGGCTTTGGTGCATTACGCCAAAACGGTTGGCTATTTCATTACTAATGTCTCGGTGTTCCAGTAAGTCCAGGTAGTAGGGCTTGGCATCCCCCTCCCCTATGTTGTAGGCGCCTTCAAAACCTTTAAGTGCCATACGGCTGATGCCGCAACGGGTACTGTGCTTAAAAATAATAACAGGTGTTTCGGCCGATTCTGTTACTATATCGTCCAGTTGTTTTATTTCTGTTAAACCGTTCCACTTTACCGCAGAAGTGTTTGCATCTTTATTGTCAGAATTACCGAATATCCCACCAAACAAGCCCATATTTTTAAAAATTTACGACAATTTGACTGTTAAAGCTAATTATTCAGCATCGTAAACAGCCGTTTTGTCAGATTATACGTATTGGAACATAAATTGACTTACAGTTACCAAATTTAAGGAAATACGATATGAACTTTGCTAATTATACTATAAAATCACAAGAGGCCGTGCAAAGGGCACAACAAATAGCCCAGGGCCTTGGCCACCAGCAGCTTGAAAACGAGCACATCGTGAAAGCGATACTGGAGGTAGACGAAAACGTGACCCCGTTTTTGCTTAAAAAACTGAACGTAAACCTGGGGCTGTTCGGTCAGATACTGGACAGTATTCTGAACAGTTTCCCTAAGGTACAGGGCGGTGAAATGCAGCTTTCTCGTGAAGCGATGACTGCACTTAACGAAGCGAGCAATATTGCCCGTAAAATGAATGACGAGTATGTAAGTATTGAGCACCTGCTGCTTGCTATATTTGCATCACGCAGTAAGGTAGCCCAGATACTGAAAGACCAGGGCGTAACCGAAAAAGGCCTTAAAGCTGCCATAGACGAACTCCGCAAAGGCGAAAGGGTAACCAGCGCCAGTGCTGAGGAAACCTATAATTCCCTAAACAAATACGCCAAAAACCTGAACCAGTTGGCCAACGATGGCAAGCTGGATCCGGTGATAGGCCGTGACGAAGAAATACGCCGCGTATTGCAAATCCTAAGCCGACGTACCAAAAACAACCCTATGCTTGTGGGTGAACCCGGCGTGGGTAAAACTGCGATTGCCGAAGGTTTGGCACACCGTATCATCCAGGGTGACGTACCCGAAAACCTTAAAAACAAGGTGGTCTATTCCCTTGATATGGGTGCATTGATAGCCGGTGCCAAGTACAAAGGTGAGTTTGAGGAACGATTAAAATCGGTTGTGAAGGAAGTAACCTCTGCCGAGGGCGATATCGTGCTGTTCATAGACGAGATACATACACTTGTAGGTGCAGGCGGTGGCGACGGCGCTATGGATGCTGCCAACATACTAAAACCGGCACTTGCCCGTGGAGAACTGCGTGCAATAGGCGCTACCACACTGGACGAGTACCAGAAATACTTTGAGAAAGACAAGGCTCTTGAAAGACGTTTCCAGAAGGTAATGGTAGATGAGCCGGATACCGAAAGCGCCATTTCTATACTCCGTGGTATTAAGGAAAAATACGAGGCACACCACCAGGTACGTATTAAAGACGATGCTATTATAGCTGCGGTAGAGCTTTCCCAAAGGTATATTACCAACCGTTTCCTGCCCGATAAGGCGATTGACCTTATGGATGAGGCAGCGAGTAAACTCCGTATGGAAATCAACTCGAAGCCGGAGGAACTGGATGTGCTTGACCGTAAAATAATGCAGCTCGAAATTGAGATTGAAGCCATTAAGCGTGAAAACGACGAGCCTAAGCTGAAAGCACTTGGCCTGGAACTAGCCAACCTTAAAGAGGAGCGCAACGAGATATTTGCCCGCTGGAAAAGCGAAAAAGATGTGGTAGACAGCATACAGGCTACTAAAACTGATATTGAAAATTATAAGCTTGATGCCGAAAAAGCCGAACGCGAAGGCAACTATGGTAAAGTAGCCGAGCTGCGTTACGGTAAAATAAAAGAATCGGAAGAAAAGCTGAACGATTTACAGCAGCAGCTACAGGAAACCCAGAAAGGGCAGAGCCTTATTAAAGAGGAAGTAACCCACGAGGATATTGCCGAAGTTGTAGCCAAATGGACGGGCATCCCTGTTACGAAAATGCTGCAAAGCGAGCGCGAAAAACTGCTTAACCTTGAAGCCGAACTGCACAAACGTGTGGTAGGCCAGGAAGAAGCCATAGAGGCCGTGAGTGATGCCGTACGCCGCAGCCGTGCCGGTTTACAAGACCAGAAGAAACCTATAGGTTCGTTCCTGTTCCTGGGTACTACCGGTGTAGGTAAAACTGAGTTGGCCAAAGCCCTAGCAAGTTACCTGTTTGACGATGAAAATGCCATGACCCGCATCGATATGAGCGAGTACCAGGAACGCCACAGCGTAAGCCGGCTTGTAGGTGCGCCTCCGGGATACATAGGATATGATGAAGGTGGCCAGCTTACTGAAGCCGTACGCCGCAAACCATACAGCGTTATCCTGCTGGATGAGATTGAGAAAGCCCACCCTGACACCTTTAATATATTGCTTCAGGTGCTGGACGAAGGCCGTCTTACCGACAACAAAGGACGTTTGGCTGACTTTAAAAATGCCATCATTATTATGACGAGCAACATGGGCAGCCACATTATACAGGAGAAATTTGAAGCGGTTAAGGACATAGACACAGCTATTGAAGCTGCTAAAGTGGAAGTACTTGGCTTGCTGAAACAAACCGTAAGGCCAGAGTTCATAAACCGTATAGATGATATAGTGATGTTTACCCCGCTGAGCAGTGCCAACATACATGAGATTGTAGGCCTGCAGCTTAAGGGTGTTACAAAGCTCCTTGCACAGCAAAACATTACGCTTGATGCCACACCGGAAGCGATTGATTACCTTGCCAAAAAAGGTTACGACCCCGACTTTGGTGCACGCCCTGTAAAACGCGTGATACAAAAAGAGGTTATGAACCAACTGAGCAAGGAAATACTAAGCGGCAAGGTTGCTACTGACAGCATTATACTGCTGGATAGTTTTGACGGCCAATTAGTATTCCGTAACCAGACGGATTTAGTAAGCAACAACTGAACAGATTTTTTAAATAGTACTGAAGCCATCCTGTAACGGGTGGCTTTTATATTTGTGTAGAATTGATATATTTGCAATAAATCAATCAACATTAAAATGAAAAAAATCTATTTTTTTTTATTAGTATCTATACATACCTACCATATCCATTCTCAAATACTTTTTGGAGATGAGCATGTCCTTTTAGACAGTAAGGAGTATTTTCCGTCTGAAAGTGCAGCCTTAACAACAGCCGATATAAACAATGACGGTTTTCCCGAGGTTGTATTAATATCTGGAGGAGATAATACTTCGCTGGTATGGTATAAAAATGTAAATGGAGACATTAAGTATGAGCAAGCCCATATAGTTGCAAATGATATTGAATATGCCAAGAAGATTATTACGGCAGACTTTGATAATAATGGGTTAATAGATCTCATTGTTTCTAGCCAGATAAGTGGCAAAATTATTTGGTATAAAAATCTAGGTAATTTTACATTTTCAGAAGGAATTCTCATATCGACCATTCCTTTAGTCTATTCAATTAGCAGCACAGATATAAACAATGATGGATGGACCGATATAATTGCTGCAAATGATGATATTGTAGTAACATACCTTAATAATGAAAGCAATTCCTTTACGGAAAGCCAGACAATTTCATCATATTCCTATACACTTAATTTTAAAGCACTCGATATTGACAATGATGGCGATGAAGATTTATTCGGAATTAATGGTAGCCAAATAAATTTATATCGCAATATTGAAGGAACCTTCGAAAATGGAAATACTATCTCTTCTACAAACGCCGCAGCGGCATTTGCATTCAACGATGTCGATGATGATGGGTTCTTTGATTTACTTATTGCATATGGTAGTAGTGTTTATGTGAGGGTAAATGTTAATGGAGAATATTTTGGTGAACCCACATTATTAATGGACACCCCTGTTGAAATACAAACATTAGCTATTGCCGATTTAGATGGAGATACAGAAAAAGACCTAATAATCGCATCATATAATCTGATAGGTTGGTACAAGTACAATAATAACACCAATACTTTTGAAAATTACAACCAAATAACATCAAATGTCAGTTTGTTAAATTCATTTGTAACCGAGGATTTAAATAATGATGGGCTTCAAGAAATAATTTGTGCTTCCTTCTCGAGTAACGATTTTGGAAAGAGGAAAGCATCTTATTTTAAATCTAACCAACAAGGTGTTTTTGATGAAGTACTCTTCAATACATATTTATCAGCTATCCGTAATAATGAAATTGTAGATGTGGATGGTGACGGATTCAATGATATAATATCCGGAGGAAAATCAATATTTTGGAATAAAAACCAAGGAAATAATGTTTTTTCTTCCAATTATCTGATTTCCCCTTATAACAATCTTCCACTTTCATACCGCATTGCTGCTATGGATTATAATAATGATGGAATTAAAGATGTTGCGGGTATTAAAGGCAGTGTGCTTGAAGTTTACAAAAATGAAAACCAAGGGGAGTTTACATTAATGTATTCTCTAACTTTTTCCTCAATGCCAATTGATATAGAGAATGCCGATATAAACGGTGATGGTAATATTGACATTTTATTTACTTTTTCCCCTCCTGAAAAGATAGGGTATCTTATAAATAATGGTAATTTTGAATTTTCGGATATAGCTTATCTAGACTATAATAACTTTTATTTTGAGCCTTTTTCTGTTGAATGTGACGATATAGACAATGACGGTGACATTGATATTGTAGTAGCTAATACCACGTCATCAATACAATGGCTAAAAAATGATGGCAACCTAAATTTTTCCCTTAATAACATTATAGTAGAAACCACCAGCAATATCTTATACCTTGCAGACATTAATAAAGATGGATTTATTGATGTTATTTCTGGTTCCAGCAATAGTTACAGTAACGGATATAGTTATTGGATAAAAAATAGTGTAAGTGGCTTTACTACAACCCATACAATAGCTAATAAAAGTAATCAAGCCTTGGTTTTTGATGATTTTGATAACGATGGCGACACAGATGCTATAGGTGTGGTTTATCATTATTATGAGCCATTTGACGAAAAAATATATTTATTTAAAAATAATGGTAATTCATTTAGCACTTCAACCATTGATAGTTTGGGCGATGCCGTCAGCCTTTCCAGGGATCTTGTACTTGGCGATTTAGACAATGATGGAAAAAAAGATCTTGTTACTAGTTTTTACTTTATCGGAAAAGTGAGTTTTTACAATAATAATTCAGTCTTACAGACCGGAGCTGTACTAAATAATTCATTGGATAATAACTTATTTTACCCAAACCCATGTTTTAATATTATTAACATAAAAAATTCAGGAGAAATAAATATAGCTGTTTATAATGAGTTAGGACAAAACGTATTATCATTTGAAAATTATAACGGTAAAAGTATAGATATAAGCAGCCTTAATGAGGGTATTTATTTTTTTAAAGTACACTCTGATAACGCCTTTTATACCCAAAAAATTATTAAGCGAAATTGATAGTCTGAAATTTCACTCTTTGATTAAATAACACATATAAAAACGGGATTACTTTGTGAAAGTAATCCCGTTTCATTTTAAAGCGTAGCCGTGTGTTTAACGGACGCTTTTATAATCGTAGTATTGCCGTATGGTCATTACGTCTTTATCGTTTTGCCTGCGTTTTATGGAAAAATATACACCTGCCGCTACTGCCAGTATAGTAATTGGGATTATTACAAAAAGCGTATTTATAAGTACTACGCTGATTACAGCATTATCGTAATCAAAACTATCGGCCACAAAATAACCGCCAAGGATTAGTGCCACTATGGTTAGTAGAATGTATATTAGTTTCATAATGCTGTAGATTAGGAGGTTTCAACTATTTTCAGCACCAAATTTCCAAAAACAAAACATTCAAAACCAGAACTTTATAATCGTTATAACATTTAATTATCTTTTATTTACAAAGCAAATTCTTACATACATGCATTAACAAAACTATATGCGTTAAGGTTTTAACAAACAGTGATTTTAACTGTAAAATTCCATGACCTTTGATAAGGAATTTCTAAAAAATCATCACTATGAACCTTAAACGCATCTTCGGAACATTGCTTACTATACTTGGCATTGTTGGCCTTATTTATGCAGCATATATCTTTATAAATAGCGCCATGGGTGAGCAAAGTATAAAAACACTGGTAATATATGGAGTACTTGGGCTTATCTTTTTTGTATCGGGTATAGGACTTATAAAGCGTACACGAGACGACAGCAACACCTAAGCAATAGGCTATATAAACGGCCTTGTAAGTTTATTTTGGTATGAGAACAGCACCAGGCCTACTTTCGATTTTATTTTAAATTTATCGAAAAGCGCACTGCGATACGATTCTATAGACTTTACCGATACGCACATTATATCAGCCATTTGCTCGTAAGTATATTCCTTTTCATCGCACACCAGCGAAAGGAATTCCAGTTCCCGACGGGTAAGCCCGGGTATGTGCTTTTCGTGGTCTTCATGTGTATGCAGGTCAAACCGTTTTACCCTGCGTAATATTTCCACCACATTAGCATAGCCAGTAGTAGCTATGCTGTCTATAGCATATTTCAGGTCTTGCGCGGCGCAATTTTTATGTAAAAAACCACGGGCACCATAATAAAAGGCTTCATCTATAATATCCTCGTCTAAATACTGAGTAAGGAGTAATACCCGGTTTGTTTTCGGTGTAGTATCCTGGGCGTCTTCACTGCGTTTTTCCAGTTCTTTCAGTAAATCGGTACCGCTGAGGCCCGGCATAGAATAATCTACAATTAAAACATCGTGTGGTATTACAGGCTGGTGGTTTAAAAAATCCAACGCACTATCGTACTCGGCCGCTACCGAATAGTCTCCTAATTTTTCTATAAGTTCTTTGAGGCCTTTCCTTACAAGTTGGTGATCGTCTACGAGGCCAATTGTAATTTTATGCATAGCGTTATTTTTGGGACAATATCACTTGGGTACCCTTACCGGGTGCTGAATTAAGTGTAAAATTAAGGTTCACCAGTTCGGCACGGCTTTGCAGCGTATGTAGCCCCAGGCCTTCACCTTTATCTACAGCACTAATATCAAAACCTTTACCATTATCAGCTACGGTAAGTTCAAAAGGTTCAGCAATAAGCTTTATGCTGATTTCGGCAGCCTGTGCATGTTTTAATGCATTGTTTACCAATTCCTGAAAAATCCTGTAAATTACTATTTGGCTGCCGGAATCGAACCCTTTGAGTTCATTTCCCTCAAAATTAAACAAAATTTTTATTCTTCCCAACTGTTGCAGCCTTGAAACTTCGGCAGAAATGGCCTTTACAACATTTTGCTGCACCAAAAGCTGGCCGCTAAGGGAGTGGCTTGCCCTGCGTATAGAGTTAGACAGTTCTGCAACTGCGTTAGACACAGGCTCCATTGTTTCAGATAGTTGAGGGCTATCAAGCTTCAAATTCTCAACAAGGAAATTAATATACGTAATCTGCTGACCGGCATCGTCATGAAGCTCCTGCGAAATATTATTAAATACCTGTTCCTGGGTTTCCAGTATGGTTTCGGTGAGCGTTTTCTGGAAGGCCAGGTCTTTTTCGTAAATAAGCCTGGTGTAGTTTTTTATCTTATTAATGTACAGCTTTATGAGCAATGCGCAAAACACTATTATAGCACTTACAAAGGCTATGGTAATAAGTATTCCGGCAACAAGATTATCTATCATTTCCTGAGTTGTTTTTCTTTAAAAAAGTAAATATTTATTATAGAATAGTAAATAAGGTTAGGGAAGTTAACGGCCACATCATACATATTTACATTTCCTAAAATTATAGTATTAGACAATTTACTATTATCAAAACCATTCATAATACTCACACCCATAAAAAAAAGGATAGGGGTAAATAAAAGCAAACTCTCATTACTTTGGAAAAAGGCAAAATTCTCAACATTAAGTTGTCCAAAATATTCTTTAATAAAAATCAACATGTAGATTGCTGCACCAACTACAAAACTATAGATATTAAATTTCCCCATCCCTTCCCATAGTAGCATGTCAATCAAACAAAAAACCAAGTAAGGCACTATTACATACACCCAAAAAGACTGTCTTTTAAAAACTTTAAGTAATAATAAAAGCCAAATGGTATTATGGATTGTTGTCGTTACAGGATATATCCACTCATTATCTAATGTGTCAATTATAATAGAATACGTTATTACAATTTCACTAAAAACAAAAGCCGTTAGGATTAAAAGAAGCCCTATATGCTCCTTTTTTTTAAAATTTGCAAAAAAGAAAGCATTTATAGCCGAAAAGGCGATATAAAACTGGAGTAAACTTATTTCAGTCAATATTTTTTGAAACATAAATTCAGCCTGTATTACAAGAGGCTGAATTTACACTTTTTTACTTTAATTATACATTAAGCCCTTGGTCTCGTCCTGGAAAAATTATAAAACCCAATAAAGCTACCATTATCAGTCACTTTAAAAAAGATATCGCTACCACCTGCAAAAGCACCTTTGGCAAATGAAAACACTGTAGTACTTGTATTAAGCCCATGGTTACTTACAATAGCCCTTAAAAGTGGCACAGAGAACAAGGTGTCAAGCGTTATATCTGTCGTTTTCGCATAGCGCAGTGTTGTAACGTCATAATATACCCTCAAATATTCGTTGTAATGGTCAGTATACGAAAGGGATAATGCAGCAAATTCTGTCAATAAATCAGCATGACTTTTACTACTGTATCCCCCTGCCGGAACTGCTGCTGCTACCGTATACTCGGCGCTGTCGGGGTGCATTATATGTGCCACTTCTATTGTGCCATACATAGCCGGGAAATCTATATACTGGTCGTTAGTTTTGAGCCAGTTAAACAAAGTGGCATCATCTGTAGAAATCCTTAACAAGTCTACATGGATAACTGTAGAGAGTTCTAATACAATACCGGCTGCGTGAGTCGTTGTCCAGCCTACCGGGACTAAGTTCTTCTTAATGATTACAATAAACTGCGATGGTGGTAAGGTAGATGGCATAAGCTTTAGAATTAAATTTTAACAAATGTTTTACTTCAAATATGCAACAACAATCGTTAGAAAATATTAGGTAAAAACCTAGTTTTTTGCATCGATATTTACATTATATTTTGCGTGTGAGTTAAAATTCGAATACAGCTCCTACATGAAGGTACAGCTTAACATTGGGCGAATGCCAAAACCGAAAAAAATGCGTAAATTTGCCCCTCAATTTTATAATAAACCAAAATGGGTAAAGTAAAAGTAGGACTGGTACAGATGAGCTGCGAAAAAGAAAAGCAGCCAAACCTGGACAAAGCTATACGCGAAATTCGCAATGCTGCTGCACAGGGCGCACAAATCGTATGCCTTCAGGAGCTGTTCACTTCGCTTTATTTTTGCGATGTGGAAGATTATGAAAACTTTAAGCTGGCCGAAGCCATACCGGGCCCAAGCACCGATGCACTAAGCGCCGTAGCTAAAGAGCTTAATGTGGTTATTATAGCATCGTTATTCGAAAAGCGTGCCGAAGGGTTGTACCACAACACCACAGCTGTTATAGATGCAGACGGTACCTACCTGGGCAAATACCGCAAAATGCATATACCGGATGACCCTGCCTTTTACGAGAAATTCTACTTTACCCCGGGCGACCTTGGCTACAAGGTATTCCAAACGAAATATGCCAAAATAGGTATCCTTATCTGCTGGGATCAATGGTACCCGGAAGCAAGCCGTATTACTGCACTTATGGGCGCCGAAATTATGTTTTACCCTACCGCCATCGGTTGGGCTACAGACCAGGATGAGGCTACCAATAAAGAACAGTATGATGCATGGCAAACCATACAACGCAGCCATGCCGTGGCAAACGGCGTACACGTGGTAAGTGTAAACCGTGTAGGTTTTGAGCAGGACGGCGCCATGAAGTTTTGGGGCGGCAGTTTTGTAGCCAACCCACAAGGTACACTTATGTATCTTGCAGATCATGAAAGCGAAGTTACAACTGTAGTGGAAGTTGACACAAAACTTACCGACCACTACCGTACGCACTGGCCGTTTTTAAGGGATCGCAGGATAGATAGTTACCAGCCTATTACCAAAAGATACCTGGACGGGGAATAGGTAAAAATGGTGACATTTTGCATTTGTGTGCGGAATTAACATAATTAGAGTGTTTTTTTTAGTAATGTTGTACTGTCAAAACCAGTAAAATACACATGGAAATTACGCACTTTAAATTTGAGCGCCTACAGGTGTGGAATCAGGCTATGGATTATGGTGAACGCATCCATAAGATATCCATAGACTTCCCGCCTAATGAGCTGTACAGTCTGCAAACACACATTACAAAAGCCGCAGACAACATCGCCTTCCTTATATCGGAAGGCATGGCCGAAGAGTCTAACGAGGATTTCAGGAAGTACCTTGCGTACTCTATGAGGTCCATTTCAGAGGTGGTCTGCTGCCTGCACAAGGCACAACGAAGAAATTATATATCACCGGAAATCTTCAGCGAGCTGTATACAGAGTCTTACCTGTTGTTAAACCACACCAAGGCCCTGAAAAAATCGCTGAAGCCAAATAAAAATTAATGGCAATACATACAGGACAAACTCCAAAGTCATTAGGGTTTCACTTCCCTGCCGAATTTGCACCCCAGCGTGCGTTATGGCTTTCTTGGCCCCATAAAGAGGAATCTTGGCCAGGCAAGCTGCACACCATTTATAAACCGTACTGCGAGTTTATACTACAGGTAAGCCGCCACCAAAAGGTATGCATTAACGTAGCCAATGAAGCTATGAAACAGTTTGCCCAGAACGAACTGGATGCTTACCTGCCACTGGTACCGGGTGCTAAGCTTAGTGAAGTTACCTTTTACTTCCACCCTACTAACGATGCCTGGTGCCGCGACCACGGCCCTGCCTTTGTGGTAAACCGCGAAACAGGCGAAAAGGCGGTTGTGGACTGGGGTTATAATGCCTGGGGTGGTAAGTACCCCCCGTTTGACCTGGATGATGTTATACCTACCCGTATAGGTGAGGCATTAGGGCTTAAAGTTTTTAATGCCGATATTGTTATGGAAGGCGGTAGCGTGGAGTTTAACGGTAAAGGTACTTTGCTTACCACCACTGCATGTTTGCTTAACGAAAACCGTAATCCGCACCTGAACCAAAAACAGATAGAGGAATACCTTACCGAATACTACGGTGTGGAGCACATCCTTTGGCTGGGCGACGGTATTGTGGGCGATGATACCGACGGGCATATAGACGATATTACCCGTTTTGTAAATGAAGATACTGTAGTTACTGTAGTTGAAGAAGATAAAAACGACGACAACTTCCACCTGCTTCAGGAAAACCTTGATTTGCTGAAAGGTATGCGCCTTCAGGATGGCAAGCAGCTGAACATTATAGAGCTTCCTATGCCAAAAGCAGTGATTTGGGAAGACCAGAGGCTGCCTGCATCGTATGCTAATTTTTATATTGCAAACGAAAGCGTGATTGTACCTACTTTCCGTGATGATGCTAATGATAAGAAAGCGCTTGATATACTAACAGATTGCTTTAAAGGCCGCGAGGTTATAGGCATAGACAGCACCGACCTCATTTGGGGACTTGGCAGCTTCCATTGCCTTAGCCAGCAGGAGCCTTTGTAGATTTCAGAATTAAGATTTTAGATTTCAGATTGAACTACACTCGGATTTTTCGTATGAGTGGAATCTGAAATCTAAAATCTGAAATCATAAATGGCTATTGTACGCTTTTTATCCTGCTTACAATTTCTTCCTTAGGCACAACACCTGCCTGTTTCCAAAGTATTTTTCCTTCTTTAAACAGCATCAGCGTGGGTACGCCCCTCAGCTGGAATTGCGGGCTTGCCATAAGTTCCTGGTTCTTGTCTACGTCAACCTTAATTATGGTTACGCTATCGCCCAGGGTTTCCTTTACCTCGGTAAGTATGGGCGACATCATTTTGCACGGACCGCACCAGGTAGCAAAAAAGTCTACCAGTACCGGCGTGGCACCGTTAATAAGCGTTTGAAATCTTTCCATGGCACATTAGTTTTTATTTAAAGTTAGCAATAAAAATGGCCGCCTAAACTGCTTTAACACCGCCTTGGCTATTAGTGCTAATTATGCGTTAATCTGCGGGGTACGATTATTTTTTATTAGAATTCTTCCTACATTTATCAAAAAAGTAACCGACAGTATGAAGAAGATATTTTTAATGGCCTCCCTTTGCCTTATGATGGCCAACATTACATCGTGCAAGAAAAAGGATGGTACCGATGTGGAAACCCACGAGCATGATGAAAAAATGATAGCACTGGATACCAATGGCTTTGCGGCTTTCTACGAACGCTACCCCGATTACAAACCGTATAAAAAAGAAATAAGCGAGCTGTACAAAAAACACCCGCACTATATATGGCACGAAAAGCGTGGGCTTATAGAATTTGCCGAAGTGCTGTATAACCGCGTAAACCAGCTGGACGATGAAGGCCTTCCGAGCAAATTGCCTTACAAGTCGACAATTGACGATTTGTTCCAGGATTCAGGGCGTGGCGAACGGCCAAACGTGCAGTCGGAATTACTGATTTCGGCAATGTATTTTTATTGGGCTGATAAAACCCTGGAAGGATTGCCTACTGAGAAAAGGCAGCAAACCGGGTGGTTCCTGCCGCGCCAGCATACTGATTATGTTGCCTACCTGGACACACTGATGCAGGAGCCTCAGAAAATTAAGGGCGACAAAAAGGAGCTTTTCAGCCAGTACTACAACCTGAAGAAAGGCCTGCAAAAATACCGTGAAATAGAAAAAAAAGGCGGTTGGCCTGCCATTACCCTGCCCGAAGGCACAAAATCGCTTAAAGAAGGCGACAGCGGCGATGCTGTAGCCCAGCTGCGTACACGGCTTGCCGTAGAAGGTTATCTTGCCAAAGACAGTAAAAGCACCACTTTCGATAAAGACCTGAACGATGCAGTGGCTTCATACGAAAAAAGCCATTTCCGCACGTATAACAATAAGGTAACGGAATCGATTATAAAAGAACTGAACGTACCGGTAAACGAACGTATAAAGACCATAGCAGTGAATATGGAACGTTGCCGTTGGATACCTACAACAATTGACACACAAAAGGAATACATAGCGGTAAACATACCGTCGTACAGGCTGCGTTATGTCATAGACGGCAAACCGGAGCTGATTTCTAATGTGGTGGTGGGCAAGGATGCTAACCGCACCGTGATATTCAGCGGGAATATGAGTTACCTGGTTTTCAGCCCGTACTGGAACGTGCCGCCGAGCATTGTACAAAAGGAAATAAACCCGGGCATAGCCAAAGACCCGAATTACATGGCAAAACACAACATGGAGTATTACAATGGCAAGCACATACGCCAAAAGCCGGGCGGTGATAATTCGCTCGGTTTGGTAAAATTCATGTTCCCGAATACGAACAACATTTACCTGCACGACACCCCTGCCAAGAGCCTGTTTAGCGAAGACGACCGCGCCTTTAGCCACGGCTGCGTGCGTGTACAGAAAGCCCGTGAACTGGCTATTATGATTACCAAAAAAGACGGTGGCTGGAACGAGGCGAAAGTAGACAAGGCCATGAATGCCGGTAAAGAAAACAGCTATGTACTGAAGAAAAAGATACCGGTATACCTGACTTACTTTACGGCCTGGGCCGATGAAAAGGGTAACGTTGCCTTCTTTGATGACATTTACCAGAGGGATGAAAGCCTGGCTACGCTGATGTACTCTAAATAAAGGACTATCCTAACCTGAATATGAAAGCCCGTAACCTGATGATTTGGTTACGGGCTTTTTCTTATAGTTCTCCGTCTGCTTTAACGCTCATTTTATAATCAAATCCCCACATATAGGATATTTTCCACTTACCATCCTCTTTCACTGCATTAAACTTATAACTGTATTCATCAGCTTTAGGTTCAGCATCACCAAAGTAATAGAAAAACTCGCCAGAGTCGCCTTTAAGGCTGGTGATACCTACTTTAACATCATTCCAGTCACCCGGGTCGTCCTGGCACATACACCAAGGGTCTACATCATTTACAAAACTGAACGGCGGTAGCTCTCCCATATCCCAAGGGTCAAATTGCTTATTCTTTATTTTTTCATCAAGGGTATTTATTATTGCCGCATAGTTATCAATAAACTCCGATGAGAAAAAACCTGTACTTCTCAGTTTAATCAGGTTTTTAGAAAGCCCTATCTTATCGAATCCTGTACAAATAGAATCCTTAGGGAAAGTGGGCAATAAGTCAATACTTTGGCCTGACTCTGCCCACTTAATAGTTTTACGGATAAGTTGGGCAAGCTGTTCCTTCTCGGCTTTTCCTTCTTCAGCAACCGGGGTTGCAGGTGCAACTTCCGTTGAATCAACAGCAATACTGACAGCATTGGCTTCTTCCTTTTTACAGGCAGTAAATAACGATGCCAACAACAATGCGGTAAGGATGGTTTGTTTATAATTGGTTGAATTATTACTGTTTTTCCAGCACCACATCTACAGGTTTGTTCATTTTACGGCCAAACTTTATAGCTGCCTGCTGGCTGTCGTTACTGCACAACACATACATGTTGTAGGCATAGAGTGGCAGTATTACGGTTTTAAACTGCCCGCCATTTTCCTTGCCGTCTACATCCTCTATCTTAAAGCTGAACCGGTCTGCGGGGAACGTATTGGCTATAGACAATATGTAATTATCCTTCGCATACGGGAAAAACCAACGCTCATTCCCCGTAAGCTTTGTTCCTTCGGGTAAGGCTTTGTTATCATCGCCTATGGCATAGTTTTGCTTAAAGCGCATGGGTTCGTTGGCACGGCTCCAGCTGTATACATTGCCTACATTGATTACCTCACGCCCCAGGCTGTCTACAATAGTAATCTTCAGGTTTTTTATGTTTTCCTTTTTACCGTTTTCATGTACATCAAGCACCAGGTAAGACGTAAAATCGTACCCGCAGTGCATGGTTACCTGCTGGGCTTTGGCCGAAAAGCCTATAAAAGCTAATAGAATAACAATATATCGCATGGTACAAATGTAAGTATTTTGGGCAATTGGCACGCAGGCTTTGGCGAACCGGCACAGTATTTTATAACACTGAACAATAAAACAGTTATATCGTAAATTCAACAGGGTTTATTGTGATTTTTTCAATAATTTAGCGTCCGGAAATTTTATTCTCTAAAAAATGAAAAATACCGCGCTTACGCACATACACGAACAACTGGGTGCCAAAATGGTACCTTTTGCAGGCTACAATATGCCTGTACAATATGAAGGGGTAAATGCAGAACACGAAACCGTGAGGAACGGCGTAGGCGTTTTTGACGTTTCGCACATGGGTGAGTTCTTCCTTAAAGGGCCAAACGCCCTTGCCCTGATACAAAAAGTAACCACTAACGACGCTGCTACGCTTACCATAGGCCGTGCACAGTACTCTTGCCTGCCGAACAATGAAGGCGGTATTGTAGACGACCTTATTGTGTACCGCCTGGGCGAAGAAGAATACCTGCTTGTAGTAAACGCCAGTAACATAGAAAAAGACTGGAGCTGGATATCGCAGCACAATGACCTTGGTGTGGAAATGACCAACGCCAGCGAAGACTATTCGCTGCTGGCTATACAAGGGCCTAAGGCTGTTGAGGCCATGCAGGCACTTACATCCATAGACCTTGCTGCCATAAAATACTACCACTTTGAGGTGGCAGATTTTGCAGGCGTAGACAATGTAATCATTTCGGCTACGGGCTATACCGGCAGTGGCGGTTTTGAAATCTATGCTAAAAACAGCGACATAGAAACTATATGGACCAAGGTATTTGAAGCAGGCGCTGCCTTTGGCATCAAGCCGATAGGCCTTGCCGCGCGCGATACCCTGCGCCTGGAAATGGGCTTCTGCCTGTACGGTAACGATATTAACGATACTACATCGCCAATAGAGGCCGGACTGGGCTGGATTACCAAATTCACCAAAGAGTTTACCAACAGCGAAGCCATTAAAAAACAAAAAGAAGAGGGAGCTACCCGTAAGCTTATCGGTTTCGAACTTATAGACCGTGGTATTCCACGCCACGACTACGAAATTGTAGATGCCGAAGGTACTGTTATCGGTGTGGTAACATCGGGTACACAGTCGCCATCGCTTGGTAAAGGTATCGGCCTTGGTTATGTACCAACGGCTTTTGCTCCTGAAGGCAGCGAAATATTCATCCGCATCCGTAAGAATGATGTGGCTGCCAAAGTGGTAAAGCTACCGTTCTACAAAAAATAGGCATACAATTTATACCTGCTATAAGCCGTTTTCTGCTAAAGGAAACGGCTTTTTTAGTTAAAGCCGTTTACACCCCGCTTAATTTTGGTTATATTTGAGATATATCAAGCCTTATTATGAAGAAATACGTACTGCTGATACTGTTTGTTTCGGCTGCTGTTGCCGCACAGGACAACCGGAATGCCTGCCGCATTTTTGCGCGCATCAATACCCTGATGCAGGAAAAGCATTTTAGCCCAAAGCCGCTGGACGACAGCCTTTCGGTGTATGCATTCAATACGGTTATCGACCAGCTTGATGATAACCATATCCTTTTTACCGAAGATGAATACAATAGTATGCTTGTCCACAAAACCAGCATAGACGATTATATTAAATCGCAGAAATGCTCTTTTTTTGATGGGTTTATAAACACCTATCGTGCTGCGTTGCTTCGCAATAAAAAATTTATTGAGGAAATAGCAGCCGAAACACTTACCTACAATACTAAGGATACCATTTTTTATTCTAAAAAGGTATACCCGTTTGTGAAGGATCCGCAACGCATAAAACGCTACCTGCGTAAAAAAATAACCTACGACATACTGGAAGATATAGCCGAACTGAGCAAAAACAAGGACTCACTAACTAAGCAGCTGCCCGCGCTTTTTGAAACCACCAAGCATAAGGTACTGGAAACCTACCTGTGCCGTGCCGATAACCTGCTGTCGCCACCTGAGGGTTTTGAAAACAGCATTTATAACCGATTTTATAGTGTGTTCTGCTCGTATTTCGATCCGCATTCTACCTATTTTAATTATAATGAAAAAGCTTCGTTTGTATCGACCATCAGCACCCAAAGCTATACACTGGGCCTGTACGTAAGCCAGACTGATGACGAGGAAATTGTAATAGACGAAGTAGTACCCGGCGGCCCGGCTTTCAACACAAAAAAAATAGAGAAAGGCGACAAGATTATTAAGCTGGCATCTAACAACAACGAGTATATTGTATCGTGCTCGTCTATGGATGCCATAAACAGCATTGTAAGCAGCGACACCTACCGCAATGTAGACCTTACCCTGCGCAAAAAAGACGGCACACTGTACACTGTTACCCTTATAAAAGAGGTAATGAAAGACGATGAAAACCTGGTGTACAGCTATGTTTTGGGCAATGGTAATGATAAGTACGGTTACATAAAAATACCGAGTTTTTATACCAATTACGATAACCCCGATGGCAGTGGCTGTGCTGCCGATGTGGCTACCGAAGTAATTAAGCTTAAAAAACAAGATATTAAAGGCATTATCATAGACCTGCAATACAACGGCGGCGGTTCTATGGACGAAGTAATACAACTGTGTGGCATGTTCATCAACTACGGCCCGGTGGCAGTGCTTACCGACCGCCAGATGAAATACAACACCGTGCGCGACTACAACCGCGGCATGATTTACGAAGGGCCACTGGTAGTGCTGGTTAATGCGTTCAGCGCTTCTGCGAGTGAGTTCTTTGCCGGGGTAATACAGGATTATAACCGTGGTATTATAGCGGGCAGCCCTACCCACGGCAAGGCTTCTATGCAAAACATAATCCCCATTGAAGAAAATGACAACAATGACTTTATAAAAATTACCATAGACCGTTTTTACCGTGTAAGCGGCAAGAGCAGCCAGTACACTGGCATACTGCCCGATGTGGAACTTCCTATGCTCTTCAGCCCGATACTGCCACGCGAAAAAGGCATGCCGAATGCGCTTAAAAACGATTCTATAGACGTGCACCTGCGTTATTCAAAGTTGCCTATCCAGCCGCTTAATGAAGCGATATTTAAAAGTAAAGACCGCGTAGGCAGTAATGCTTCTTTTACTACCATAGCCAGCCTTAATGAGCGTATTAACCTGCTGTATAACGATGACAGAAGGAAACTGCCTGTAACTTTTACGGCCGTATACGACCAGGTACACAGTACCGATGGTTTGTACAAAGACATTAAAGAAGCCGCCGAAAAAGAAAGCAGCATTACCGTAACGGGCAGCTATACCCCACAGGGCAGTGAAGATTTTGTAAAAACAGTAAACGACTTTAAAATAAAGGGCATTAAAACTGACCCGTACGTGTATGAGGGCATCAACATACTGCACGACCTCAGCATGTATAAAAAGCAATAAAAAAGCCTGCGGTTTTGTTTTGGCAAAAAGCGCGAATAATTATATTTTTGTGCTCCAAATAAATAATCATTATGGGAAGAGCGTTCGAATTCAGGAAAGCCAGGAAAATGAAACGTTGGTCTGCCATGGCCAAAACCTTTACACGTATAGGTAAAGATATAGTGATGGCCGTTAAGGAAGGCGGGCCAAACCCTGAAACCAACTCAAGGCTAAGGGCGGTAATACAAAATGCCAAGGCAGCTAACATGCCTAAGGACAACGTAGAGCGTGCCATTAAAAAAGCATCTGATAAAGACACAGCTAACTTTAAAGAAGTACTTTTTGAAGGCTATGCACCACACGGCATTGCCATACTTATAGAAACCGCTACCGATAACAACAACCGTACTGTGGCAAACATCCGCAGCTACTTTAACAAGTGCAACGGTACCATGGGTACACAAGGTTCGGTAGAGTTTATGTTTGACCATACCTGTAACTTCCGTATACCGGCTGAAGGCCAGGATGTAGAAGAACTGGAACTGGAAATGATAGACTTTGGTGTGGAAGAAATCTTTGCCGATGAAGACGGTATCATGATGTATGCGCCGTTTGAAAGCTTTGGTTCAATCCAGAAAGAACTGGAGCACCGCGGCATAGAAATCCTTTCTTCAGGTTTTGAGAGGATACCTCAGGTTACAAAGCAGCTTACCGAAGACCAGGTAGCTGATGTGGAAAAACTTCTTGAAAAAATAGAGGAAGACGACGACGTAATGAACGTGTACCACACTATGCAGGAATAATTTATTTTAAATTATAAATTTGAATTATAAATGAAAGGCTGCCAATCGGCAGCCTTTTGTTATTTTATGTATTTCTCAAAGTCATTCGACATTAGGTCTAAAACTAGATGGCGCGGATTTGTAATCCGTGCCTCAACAATAAGCACGGATTACAAATCCGCGCTATCAAAGTAAAATGTGAAAACTGTCTACAAAATAACTTCTACAAATTAAATGATGCCCCTACCTGGAAAGTAAACTGGTTGTTGAAGTAATCATACCCATTTACATCGCTGTCATAGCGGGCAAACGGAAATACAATTTCAGAATATAACCCGAAACCTTCGGTAAAGAAGTAACGTGCACCCACGTGCCCGCCAAAGTTACGCAGGCCAACATTAAGGCCGGGGTATACATCTACCTTATCCCCTATTCCTAATACATCGCCTATATTAGCATTCAGCCTTGCTTTAAAATCGGCACGGTCGCCAAAATCAGGATCTTCAACGCCTCCGTTTTCGGCATTCAGCAAATACGTAGCCGAAAAACCATACGACAGGTTTTTGCCAAGGCCAAAATCTACCGTACCAGTAATACCATTGGCATCATCCTGGGCATTAAAGCCTATTTGCAGTTTGGTATCGCCTTTTCCATGGTAAACCTGTGCGCCGGCCAGCGTGGTAAATACAAGTGCTACAGGAAGTAAAAGTTTTTTCATCCTAAAAAAAAATTAGTAATACTATACGTGTAAATTTACACCGAAAAGCCAACAAAAACAAGGCTTTTGGCTTTAGGATATAAAATCATCATCATTTTTTTGTAACTTTTTTAGCAGGCTACTGTAACAATAAGAATTACACAGCAGTCATTATATCAAAACCTATAACGCATACATTGACGGTACCAAACCAGAATATCGACCAGCTTGTGGCCCTGTGCAGGGAGGGCAATCGCAGTGCGCAGTTTGAAGTGTACAACCGCTATTATAAAGCGATGTACAATACTGCACTGCGTATAGTGAAAGATGTACACTGGGCCGAAGATGTAATGCAGGAGGCTTTTTTAAAGGCGTTTACAAAAATAGGGGCATATCGTGGTGAAGTAGCTTTTGGTGCCTGGCTGAAGCGCATAGTGGTTAACCACAGCCTGGACAGCTACAAAAAAATAAACCAGGAAGCTGCCGCACCGCTGGACGACATACTGTATAAAGTGGAAGATGATGGCTACAAGGAAGAAGCCAAAATAGATTTCCAGAGTATGCAGGTACAGCAGGTAGGCGCTGCCATACAAAGCCTTAAAGAGAGTTACCGCCTTGTACTTACCCTGCTGTACATAGAAGGTTACGACCAGGAAGAGATTTGTGAAATAATGGCTATTACCCCGGGTAACTGCCGTACCACCATAAGCCGGGCAAAGGAAAGCCTGCTTAAAAAACTGAGAGGATAATGAAAGAAGAACAAAAACACGATGAACTTGACCACCTTTTTGGCGGCATGAACGGGCAATGGGATACCGAGGAACCCGCACTGGGGCACCACCACCGTTTTATGCAAAAGCTGGAAGGCAATGACGAAAAAAAGAAAAAAGGCCTCCTTTGGATTGCCGTGCCTGCTGCGGCCATGATAGCCATGATTATGGGGCTTGCGTTTATGTTTATGAACCGCCCTACCGATGCTGAATTGGCATACAACAGCATGTCGCCAAAAAACCGCGAGGCACAGGAATATTTTAATACCGTAATTAAAAAAGAGCTGGCTCAGGTAGAAAAGGAAAATTCGCCTGAGACAAAAAGGCTCGTAGCCGATGCACTGGTGCAAATGGACCAGCTTGAAAAAGATTATAACAAGCTGCTGGCCGAACTGGAGCAAAAAGGCGAAAACAAAAAAATAATCCATGCGATGATAACCAACCTGCAAACACGGATATCATTTTTGGAGGAAGTGCTTACACAAATAGAAAACATCAAAAAAATTAAAGAAACGTACCATGAAAACAATCTATAAACTAACCTTGTTATTCCTGTTGCTTCCGCTGGGGCTCTCGGCGGGCATAATAAAGGGTAAGTATACTAAAGAGAAGAAGATAGAAAAGGGCTTTGCAGTAAACAGTAATGCAGGCCTACAGGTGGGCAATAAGTTCGGGAACATAGCCGTTACTACATGGGACCAGGACCGTACTGAAATTGAAGTGGTTATCACCGTAAGCGGTAACAATGAAGACGATGTGGTAAAAAGGCTGAACAGCATAGATGTGGAGTTTGACGCTACAAAGGCATTGGTGAACGCAATGACACGCTTTGGCAACGTTAGGGGGAAAACCAGCATGGAGGTAAACTACACCATACGCATCCCTAAAAACGGTACCCTGGGCCTTAACAACCAATACGGCAGCATAAAGCTGGGCAAAATATACGGCGGTATGAACATTGACCTGCAATACGGCAACATCACCATTGACGAAGCTAATGGCGATACGAATAAACTTGACCTTCAATACGCTAACGGCAGCAGGGTAAATTATATCAAAAACATGAACCTGAGGATGCAGTATAGCGATATGAACATCGGTAAATCAGGGACAATTACCGCTAACTGCGACTATTCTAACATCAAAGCAGATGAAGTACGTACACTGAGCCTGGATATGGATTATGGCGACCTGACTGTAGGTTCAAGTAATATTATCAACCTGAAATCGAATTACAGCGGCTTTAAATGCGGAAGGATAGACAACCTGCTGAATGCTTCGGTAAACTACGGCAATGTGAATGTAAAGAGCATTGCAAATGGCGCTCGCAGTATAGTGGTAAACGGTACCTATAGCGACATTAGGCTGGGATTTGCACCCGAAACAGCATTCAGCTTTGAGTTTAATACCGAATATGGCGGGCTTAGCGGCAAGGAGCTGCTGAACTTCTCTGAAAAAACAGAGAAAGACATCAGGGCACATTATGTAGGTACAAGCAAAGCCGGAGAAGGAAACTGTAAGGTATATGCCAAATCAGAATACGGAGAAATAAGGATAAGCAGGAATTAATCACCCCTGCTTTTAAATATCATCATCAATCATCATTTATTTATCAATCATAAAAACGAGCAGTTATGAAAAACGCAATGTTATGGGTTGCAGGGATATTCTTTTCCCTAACCGCAGCAGCACAGGAGGGCACCACCATAGCCCCCTCAAATCACAAGGTAACGGAAGAGCGCAATACGGGTTCTTTTGAAAAACTGAAAGTAGACGGGCCTTTTGAAGTGGTACTTACCGAAGATACCGCCCAGAAACTGAGTATACAGGGTGCAGATAACCTGATGCCGCTTATAGAAACCTCAACTAAAGACAATACACTTAACGTAGTACTGAAAAAGGGCTATAAAGTAGCACCTTCTAAGTACAGCAAGATTACAATACGCATACCGTATTCCCTGCTTACTGAAGTACACCTTGTAGGTTCGGGATGCATTACATCTAAAAACATTATACGCAATAAAGTACGATTCCTGCTGAATGGCTCGGGTAACCTTACATTCGAAGTTTATAACAAAGATACCGAGGTAGCGGTTATAGGTTCGGGCAATGTGAAGGTGAAAGGTACTTCGGGTATATTGTCGTGTAAGCTTACAGGCAGCGGCAGCATAACAGCAGCCGATGTAGAATGCCTTACTGCCGATGTACAGCTTACCGGAAGCGGTAACATAAAGGTATCGAGCAGTAAGTCCATTAAAGGCAGGCTGGACGGAAACGGCACCATAGCTTTTGGCGGACAGCCCGAAGGACAGGACCTTATGCGTACCGGTAACGGAACCTTCAGTGTTTTTTAATATAAAAATGGTTTAACCTTTTTTGATTGAAGCGAAAAAGGTTAAACCAATTCATATACAAGTTTTAGGTTAGCCGGCTGGTAACAGCCGTAAGAAAAGCATCGGCCTGATACCCGATGCTTTTTGATTTTTAATCTTCAATGTAATGCAGCGGCGTAAGGTCGGCACGCTCCTCCTCAGTATACAACCGGGAATCTATAATAAAGCGCTTGCCCAGTGGTATTTCCAGTGAAAAGCTTGCACCACGCCCGTCTACCGCAGTAAGGGTAAGGTGGGTATGCTGCCAGTATTCAAACTGGTCTTTACTCATCCAGAATTCGCAGCCCTCTACTTCGCCCAGGCATACATCGCTGTAGCCCAATTTAAAGTCGCCTTTTTCAAAACACATGGGCTGGCTGCCGTCGCAGCACCCGCCACTCTGGTGGAACATTAGTTCGCCATAACGGCCTTTCAGTTCGTTTATTAAAGCTATCGCCTTTTCGTCAGCTTCTATCCTTTTGTACATAACTAATCATATTAATAAAAAAACAGGCCACCATGAGGGGCAGCCTGTATTCAAACTACTTAATCTTAGAAGAATCCTAATTTTTGTTTGCTGTAGGATACCAGCATGTTTTTGGTTTCCCTGTAGTGCTCCAGCATCATTTTGTGGTTCTCGCGGCCAAAGCCCGATTTTTTGTAACCACCAAATGGTGCATGCGCGGGATATGCGTGATAGTTATTCACCCAAACACGGCCTGCCTTAATAGCACGCGGCACCTGGTACAGCTCATGGGCATCGCGTGTCCAAACACCTGCGCCAAGGCCATAAAGGGTATCATTGGCTATTTCTATTGCTTCTTCAACTGTTTTAAACGTAGTTACACACACCACCGGCCCGAAGATTTCCTCTTGGAAAATGCGCATTTTGTTATTACCTTTAAATATCGTCGGTTGGATATAATAACCGGTAGCAAGCTCGCCCTCCAGTTTATTCACATCACCACCTGTAAGCAGCTCGGCACCTTCCTCCTTACCAATTTTAAGGTAGCTCTGTATCTTCTCGTACTGGTCGTTACTGGCCTGCGCGCCTATCATGGTAGACTTATCAAGCGGGTGGCCTGCAACAATAGCATTGGTACGTTCTACCACACGGGCTATGAATTTATCGTAAATATCTTCGTGTACCAGGATACGGCTCGGGCAGGTACATATTTCACCCTGGTTCAGGGCAAACATTACTGCGCCTTCTACCGCTTTATCGAAGAAATCGTCATCGGCATCACCTACTGATTTAAAGAAGATGTTTGGCGATTTACCACCAAGCTCCATAGTACTTGGTATAATGTTTTCGGCGGCGTATTGCATAATCAGGCGGCCTGTAGTGGTTTCACCTGTAAATGACACCTTACTGATGCGTGGCGAAGTGGCCAGCGGCTTACCGGCTTCTACGCCAAAACCGTTCACTATATTTATTACACCCGCAGGCACAACATCCTGAAGGAGCTCCATTAGTACTATAATAGATACGGGGGTTTGCTCGGCGGCCTTAACTACGGTACAACAACCAGCAGCAATGGCCGGGGCTATTTTCCAGGTAGCCATAAGCAGCGGGAAGTTCCACGGTATGATTTGCCCTACCACACCTATCGGCTCGTGCAGTACAATGCTTACCGTGTTTTCGTCATGCTCAGAAATAGTACCTTCTTCGGCACGGATAACACTGGCAAAATAACGGAAGTGGTCTACACACAACGGAAGGTCGGCAGCAAGGGTTTCGCGGATGGGCTTACCGTTGTCTATCGTTTCTACTGCGGCAAGGTATTCCAGGTTGGCCTCAATAGTATCGGCTATTTTATTCAGTATGCTGCTGCGGTGTGCAGGCGATGTTTTGCTCCAGGTTTTAAATGCTTCGTGGGCGGCATCAAGTGCCAGGTCGATGTCTTCTTTAGACGAACGTGCGGCTTTGGCAATAAGCTTACCATCTATAGGTGAAGTGTTGTCGAAATACTCACCTTTTACCGGTGGAACAAACTTACCACCAATGAAATTATCATATTTGTCTTTAAATTGCGGACGTGCTACAATAGTGCTCATAACTTTAAATTTGCTTTTTGTTTAATCCAAAGTTACCTACTACATCGTTTTAGAAATAGCACATTTCATTCAATCAATAGCACAAATTTTCCAATTATTGAGGATATGATTTTTTAAGAGGTTAGTTTTTGAAGAGTGTTTAATTTCAGCCCACGTAGAGACGTTGCATTGCAACGTCTCATAATGTCGATTCCCGCAAGACGTTGCAATGCGACGTCTCTACTAATTTTTATTCTTCCGCATTTTCATATTTAAAAACTCCACCGCGAGCGAAAATGCTATGGCAAAGTACAGGTAGCCCTTAGGCACTTCGCCTACATGCTGGCCTGCAAGTACCGCCCCGCTAAGGTGCATACTCTCTGTTATTAGCATAAAGCCAATAAGGATAAGGAATGACAACCCAAGTATCTGTATCGAAGGGTTACGGTTTACAAAACTGCCCACCGGAACGGCAAACAGCATCATGATACCTACCGATACCACCACAGCGGCTATCATTACAGGCAGTGCGCCGTGCATGCCATTGGTCATCCCCACGGCGGTAAGTATAGAGTCTATAGAAAATATAAGGTCGATAAGCAATATTTGTACAATAGTGGCTGCCATAGACCTGCCTGCACTTGCTTTCAATTCTTTCTCCTCCTCGCCTTTTTCGTCTACCTTTTCGCGGATTTCCTTGGTGCTTTTATAGATAAGGAAGATTCCCCCCGCAAAAAGTATGAGCGCCTGCCCTGTGAAATCGGCTTTAAACCAACCCCAGTCTACCCCGAAAAGCGCACTCTTCATACGGATAAGCACCGTAATACCCGATAGCAACGCAATACGCAGGAACATAGCCAGGAAAAGCCCTATGCGTGTGGCCTGTTTTCGGCTGGCTTCGGGCAACTTGCCGGTTACTATGCTGATGAAGATAATGTTGTCTATGCCTAATACTATTTCCAGAAAGGTAAGGGTAAGCAGGGCAATCCAGGTATCAGGGTTGGCCAGGAAGCTAAAATCCATCGGGGTAAGGTTTTAATTAGTCGAGTTTAGTAACGGTGCCTCTTTGCTTATGGGTGTCGCCCACCAGCGAGAACTCAAAGGTATAGGAATTTCCTTTGGTTGTCAAAATTTTCATGTGTACCCCCTTCATTTCGGCAGTAGATTTCGGGTTTACCTTTTCCAGTACAAACTCGCAGTCGTTCAGCCAGCGTACCGACGAGGTGTCTACCTTGCCCTCGTAAGTGGCAATTTCAAACTTCTCATCGCGGGTAAACTCGGTTACGTTTTTTTTGCCGTCTATTTCCACTTCCGAGCGGAATTTCCCAGTTTTAAAATCGGCACAGTTGCGTTCCTGATTGTAACATCCCATAAGCAGCAGGGCTACAACGGGTATAAGTAACATTTTTTTCATTTATTGGTTATCGTTAAGCCTTTTCAGCTCGTTATCGGTAAAATTACGGATGCCTTTTTCCTGTGCAAACTTCCCGGCATTGTACACCGCCGAATTGTTCTTTGGTATGCTGAGGCTGTCCCATGCGGTTTGCTTCAGCATTTTGGCATAGAATACTATCTGCCCCACGTGGTACGGATAGTGCGCCAGCTGCCTGTTTATGGCCTCCACCACTGTATGCCCCTCGTTACGGATGTAGATAATGCTGTCCAGGTTATCGGGGGTCACAGTGTCAAGCGCCGTGAACAGGCATGCCCAACCTTCCTCCCATGCTTTTAGCAGGCTGTCCTTGTCGGCAAAATCATCTTCAAACTCGGCATCGCGGTTCCGCCACTCCTTTTCGCCATCGCTGGTAAGGAAATCCGTCCAGCGGCTCAGCATATTGCCGTGCAGGTGCTTTACTATTACGGCAATGCTGTTGGTATCCTCATCTGGCGAATAGAAAAGCTGCTCCGGCCGAAGTTGCGCCATAGCTTTTTCGCCCAGTGTTTTGTAGTACAAAAACTGCTTACGGGCGCTTTCTATGTAGGCTGCTGTTGCTTGCATAATTAGTTTATTGACACTGATTTTCTTTAACTTAAACCTACAAGGTTTTAGAAACCTTGCAGGTTGGCGGAACCCGGATTGTCTTTAGTTTCCTGCAAGGTCTTTGAGACCTTGTAGGTATTAATACACTTACAAAAATACGGGTTTAAAGGATATGTTGTGGCAGATGTTTGTGTTGATTTATTTTGTTAATTTGAGGAATCAACCAAAAAAATAAATTATGACCTATTCAGGGATTCTTATAAATATTTTGACTTCTTCATTTGTAATAACTATTGCCACTTATCTCCTTCAAAAACGAATTGATAAAAAATTCATTAAAATCGAAGAGTTTCAAAAAACATTAATAACTATAAGAAAGGAACGCCATGATACAGTATTAAAAACCTTACAAGACATATGGGATAAAATAATTGAATTGGAATATTATATTCGGCACGATTTAGCTCAACAATACAAAGAAGCGCAGAGTAAAAGTCAAGAATCAATTATACTAGACTCTTCACCTCTTTTGAATACATATGTTTTTATTGAAAAAAGAAGCATTTTTCTATCAAATGAATTGAGCAATCAAACTAAAGACTTCTTTATTAATCATTTACAAAAAACATATAATGGATATATTGAGGGACTTAATAAGGTATCAAGGAAAGAAATATCTATGGAAGACTTTAACATCTATGTATCTGATCAACTTAGTACTGAATACCAAAAAGAACGTGAACAGTTGAAAAAATCTTTCGAACAACAAGCTGGAAAAATTTTATATATAGATAATTAACTTCCAACATTCTTCCATTTCAATCGAATCTTTAACGGAGTCGAGAAATCTCTTTTAAATCATTTTTTTTAGGGAATTTCCCCACTGCGCTGCACTTCAGTCTAAATGAATTAGTGTAATTCGTGGCTTAGTTACCAACTAATCCTTCATACTCTTCATCACCGTCCTTAACCCCAAAAACATAAACCACATCCCTATAAGGCATAAAATACAGCCCAGTCCCAGTATCGGCATAAAAAACGGGTGCTTCTTATTCTGGAAGGCATTATTTACCACTACCGGCCCTATGAAAAACAAGGGCAATGCGGCAAACAGGTAACGCAGGCCGCGCATCAGTATTCTTTTATCGGTTGGCATAGGCTTCTATGGCTTTACGTACATTTTTATGTTGCTCTAACAAGGCTTCGGCTTCAGTTTGGCTGATGCCCAACTCGTCTATAATCATGCCCACGGCACGGCCTACAAGCTTGTGGTTGCTCAGCTGCATGTCTACCATTTTGTTGCCTTTTACCTTACCAAGCTGTATCATGGTAGCAGTACTAATCATATTCAGCACCAGCTTTTGTGCGGTACCGGCCTTCATGCGGCTGCTACCAGTTACAAACTCAGGCCCGACCACTACCTCTATCGTGAATTTTGCCGTTTGCGAAAGCGGGCTGTCCGCATTACAGGTAATGCAACCTGTAGCAATACCCAGTTCGTTGCATTTTTCCAGTCCGCCAATAACGTAGGGCGTAGTACCTGAAGCGGCTATGCCTACCACCACGTCATTCTCGTTGATGTTGTATGCAGACAGGTCGTTCCAGGCGGCCTCACGGTCGTCTTCGGCAAACTCCACAGCGCGGCGTATGGCGGTATCTCCCCCTGCTATAAGCCCGATAACCAAATCAAACGGCACACCAAACGTAGGCGGGCATTCGCTGGCATCTACTATACCCAGGCGGCCGCTGGTACCGGCACCTATGTAAAACAAGCGGCCACCCTTTTTCATTTGGGTCACCACGGTTTGTACCAGTGCTTCTATCTGCGGAAGCGCCTTTTCCACTGCCAGCGGAACGGTTTTGTCTTCGTTGTTTATGTTGGCCAGCAGTTCGGCAACAGGCATTTTCTCCAAATGCTCGTACTTGCTGCTTTGTTCGGTAGTGCGGATGAATGACATAGTTTACGCTTTATTGGTAAAATTACAGATAATAGGCCAAAACCACACCCAACCCTATACTTAGCATTTTGGCCAGGTTAAATTTATGGTCTTCGCCACTCTCAAAAATAATAGTACTGGATATATGGAACAGTATGCCCACTACCACAGCCGATATATACGGGTAATATTCCTCTACAACCGTAAGCTGCCCCGAAAGCAGTGTACCCAGTGGCGTCATGGCAGCAAAAGCCACCATGTACAGCAGTACTGGTATTTTTTTCATACCTGAGTTGACAAAAAACGCCGTAAGGATAATGGCTATAGGGAAATGGTGTATACCGATGCCCCACGCCATACCCGGGTGGTGGCTTACCGGCATGCCTTCCAGCAGTGCGTGGATACAAAGGCTTATAAACAGCAGCCACGGCATACCATGATGGTGCCCGTGATTGTGTACATGTCCGTGCTCGGCTCCCTGCGAGAAGTATTCCAAAATAATCTGGAAGATGATACCTGCCATAATGAAGATGCCCACTGTGTGGCCGCCGTGGTCATGACCGTGGTCGTGTCCTTCATGCCCTCCTGCGTGCAGGGTGGCCTCATACACTTCAGGAAGCAGGTGCAGTACGGTAAGCGAAAGCAGGAACGCACCACTGAAGGCCAGCAGCAGTTTCAGGCTTTTTTTTCCTGTAGGTTTCAGCAGCAGTGCTACGCCTATACCTACCAGTACCGATAAAAACGGAACTAAATATACTGTCATAAAATAGTTTACTTAAAGATCATGATAAGCCTGTCCGACTCGTTTTTGTAAAATTTACGCAAGCGGTAATCGCCAAAGGTTTCCAGCAGGTAAATGCCTGCTTCTTCCATCATCTGCTCAAAATCGGCCAACGTAAGTGCCTTTACTTTTTCGGTAAAATGGAAGTCCTTGCCCTTATCGGTAAATTTAATGTCTTTTATAATATGGTTGTCTACCACGCTGCGGTGTATGTGGAAATCGATACCGTCTACTGTTTTCACCTCCTGTGGCACCAGGTTTTCTATCACCTTATGTACATTCATAAAATCGATTACTGCAAATCCGTACTCAGTAAGGCTCTGGCAGATTGCTTTTAGCGTAACAACGTTATCGGCATCATCCTCAAAATACCCAAAACTGGTAAACAGGTTAAAAATGGCATCGTACTGCGTAGGGAACGGTTCGCGCATATCGTGCACCATAAAGTGCAGCTTTTCGTTCTCAAACTGACTTGCCTGGCTGATGCTGTTTTCGCTTAGGTCGGCACCGGTAACATCGTAGCCCAACTTGTTCAGGTAAATGGAGTGGCGGCCTTTTCCGCAGGCCAGATCCAGTATTTTAGCATCGTCGGGCAGGTTAAGGTAAGCGGTAAGGTTGTCCATAAAAAGCTGGGCTTCCCCATAATCGCGGTCTTTATAGAGTATGTGGTAGTATGGCGTATCAAACCAGGATGCGTACCATGTACATTGTTCCCCCTGTGGCATAATGTTTTATAAATTGTAGGATACAAAGTTAGGTTTTATAGCCCAAACCTACAGTGCTTTTAAATATTTTTTGCAGTCTTTGCAATAATAAACGATTGATTGTTTAACACGTTTTTAGTTAGCATTGGCATATAAAATGCTTATATTTACAAACACAATCATGACTTAAAAACATAATAACCCATGGAACAACAAGTAGCGATATACAACTCGCACAAAGAGGCTGTTGAAGCCCTTAAGACCCTGCATGCTAACGGCTACCCTACTAACCACCTTTCGATAATAGGGAAAGCAGGTATTTTAGACGACGAACACCTGCACCTTGACGAAACCGACAGGGACACAAACATCCCTGCGTATGTGGGTATGGGCGCCGGTACGGTTATAGGATTACTTACCGGTATAGGCGTATTCGCAATACCCGGATTTGGTGCACTATATGGCGCGGGCGCTTTTGTAGGTGCACTAGCCGGTGTAGACCTTGGTATCATAGGCGGTGGTTTTGCATCGGTATTGGCAAAGTATTTTACTGACGACAAACACATTGAAGACATTAAAAACCACCTGGAAAACGGCAAATTTGCCCTTGCAGTAAGTGGTGATGAAGAAGAAATAGCCAAAGCTAAAGAAATACTGCATGTAGATGCTGCACACACGCACTACTACGGGTAAAATTCTTTAAAAATATAATAATCAAGGGCTGTCTCGGGGGTTCCATTTCGAGCGAAACGCAGTGTAGTCGAGAAATCTCAAAATCATTTTAAGAGATTTCTCCATTCCGCTTCGCTGCAGTCGAAATGGAAAACGGTAGTAACAACTACTCCTGAGACAGCCCTTTTTTTGTACCGATAGCCAACTTCCATTTATAAAATGTATTTTTGCAACTGAAACTACTGCCTGATGGAAAATTTTAAAATGGTGGCCAAAACGCTGTTTGGCCTTGAAGAAGTATTGGCAAAAGAACTGCAAATGATGGGTGCGCAAAGCGTGGAACCAGGCGTGCGTATGGTAAGCTTTGTAGGCGATAAAGGCTTTATGTACAAAGCCAACCTGGCACTGCGTACAGCCCTTAAAATACTTAAACCCATACACAGCTTCAGGGCGTGGAATGAAAAGGCACTGTATGCTGGTGTACAAAGCACCGACTGGAGCAAGTACCTTAATGTAAACCAAAGCTTTGTGGTAGATGTTACCGTAAGCGGTGAAGAGTTTACCCACTCGCAGTTTGTGGCCCTTAAAACCAAAGATGCCATTGTAGACCAGTTCAGGGATAAGTTTGGCAAGCGCCCTAATATCGATAAAGACTTCCCGGACCTGCGCATTAATGTGCACATATTTAAAGAACAGTGCAGCATAGCGCTTGATACCAGTGGCAACTCACTACACCACCGTGGCTACCGCAGCGCTACTAACATAGCCCCTATAAATGAAGTACTGGCTGCCGGTATGCTGCTGCTTAGCGGCTGGGATGGCAGTACGCATTTCCTGGACCCTATGTGTGGTAGCGGTACTATATTGGCTGAAGCTGCCATGATAGCCTGTAACATCCCGGCGAACATAAACCGTAAGGAGTTTGCCTTTGAAAAATGGGCCGACTGGGATAACGACCTGTTCGACAAAATTGTGGATTCACTGATGAACAAAACGCGCGAGTTCCACTACACCATAAAGGGTTATGATAAAGCGCCGTCGGCTGTGCTTAAAGCGAAGGACAACATCCGCAATGCTAACCTTGAAGATTACGTAACCATTACCCAGGAGAATTTCTTCGATACTAATAAAGAAACTGAAGGTCCACTACACATGGTATTTAACCCTCCGTATGGCGAACGACTGGATATAGACCTTGAGCGTTTTTACCGCGAAATAGGCGATACCCTGAAACAGGGCTACCCGAACACTAACGGCTGGTTTATTACCGGTAACCTTGAGGCACTGAAATTTGTTGGCCTGAAACCGTCACGTAAGATAAAGCTGTTTAACGGTAAGCTGGAAGCACGCCTTGTAAAATACGAAATGTACGAAGGTAGTAAAAGGACTAAGTTTCAGCAATAACATTTAAAACCAACCAACATGAAAAAATTATTACAGCTAAAACACTGGCAGTTGTTTATACTGCTTGCAGGCATACCTATTGTAGCACAATTCTCTTTGATGGGTTACATATTTTCGTGGGTGCTTACGCAAGACAGGGCATTACCGGCTGATGACCCTATGGTTATTATCGACTTTTTATCAGTATTTATGACCGGAATGTGCATTATTACAACGGTAACAATGTTGCTTCATTTTTCATGGCAATATACGCTCGGAACGAATCTCTATAAAAAGTTACCGGAAGGCGTAAGCATGAACCTGCCACTTTTTAAGGCATTCATGATTTTCCCGCTGTTATACGTGCCGTGTTTTATGTTTTATATGGCAAGTATGATAGAAGGCATTAAAACGCTTACCTTCCCTAACCCGTTTGTAATCATGCTGATGATACCATTTCACTTTTTCAGCATATTCTGCATGTTCTATTGCATTTACTTTAATGCAAAATCGCTAAAGGCTGCAGAAAAGCAAAAACCGTTAAAAGGTGACGAATACTTAGGCGAATTTTTCCTGCTGTGTTTCCTTGTCGTTGGTATATGGATATTACAGCCAAGAATTAATAAGCTGTTTGCCGAGGAAAATAATTAAGGGTAGCTAAAAGCTACCCCTTTTTATAATACCCGGTTTCTCCTGCATGAACAGGAATGCCAGTACCTTGTCAAATCGTTTTTGCCAGGCAATTTCCAGGTGCGGTTCGTTTTGTGCCTTTATGGTAATCCAGTTTACATTTTCCACATAGCCTTTTTTGCGCAGCATATCGTCTATCATGCGTTGGTGTATTTCGTAGTACTGGTCCAGCGTGGCAGTACCATAGTCAAAATACAGGCGGTGTGTTTTCGGGTCAGGCAGGTGTTCCCAAACGTATTGCTTTACAGCCATAGAAGGCGCCATGTTAGTATTATCCATCATTACTGACCAATGAGTACTAAGGCAGGCCGCCTCACCAAAAACATCGGGGTATTCGCAAATGGCATACATAGAAAAAAGCCCGCCTAATGAACTACCGCTAATAGCTGTATTAGGTGCATCGGTTAGCGTACGGTATTTTTTATCTATATAAGGTTTCAGTTCTTTTACCAGGAATTGCAGGTACTCATCGCCCAGCAGGGTTTCGTCTTTTACACCAAACTGCTTCATTACCTTACTTACCGCTTCTTTATCAGCCGGGGTAAAGTTGGCTGCAGCCTTCTCCGGGAAATACTCGGTAATCCTTGTTTCATCAAGACTCCATACCGCCACAATAATCATAGGCCTTACAGCCTTTTGACCTATCAGTTTATCAGCAGTGGCATCGGCTTCCCATGCCACCTTGCTTTTAGAGGTTTCGGGGTTAAAAACATTTTGCCCGTCGCACATATACAGCACCGGGAATTTTTGTTTCGGGTTAGCAAAGTACGCCGCAGGCAGGTACACCTCTACATTGCGCTTCTTTACGTATTTCGACTTAAAGTTGTCTATCTTTTCTACCTTACCCTGGGCAAAGGCAACAATACTGAAGGCCAGCATGAAGAACAAGGCCATTATCTTTTTCATAAAACAATGCGTTTATTGGTTTAAAGCACTAAGATAGTCTTTTTGCAATAAGTTGCGCCTAAATAAAATAACACTAACACACCAATTAGTTATTTTAAACAGAAAAACCGCCTGCCATTGCAAACGGTTTTCCTTCAATTAAATTCTAACAAATATTTTTAAACTTGTATCACCCCAAGGTTAAACTGCTTTTCTATGGGCGCATGGTTAGCGGCTTCTATGCCCATGCTTATCCACGTACGGGTATCCAGCGGGTCTATGATACCATCAGTCCAAATACGTGCTGCAGCGTAGTAAGGCGATACCTGCGCATCGTATTTCGCTTTTATTTTGTTGAATAATTCAGCCTCCTTTTCAGGGGTAAGCTCCTCGCCTTTTGCTTTAAGCGAACTGGCTTCAATCTGTAATAACACCTTGGCTGCCTGTGCCCCACCCATTACAGCAAGTTCGGCACTTGGCCAGGCTGCTATGAGCCTCGGGTCATACGCCTTACCGCACATGGCGTAGTTACCCGCGCCATAACTGTTACCCACCACTATGGTAAACTTAGGCACTACCGAATTACTCACGGCGTTTACCATTTTGGCACCGTCCTTTATAATACCGCCGTGTTCGCTTTTACTGCCTACCATAAAGCCCGTAACATCCTGAAGGAACACCAGCGGGATTTTTTTCTGGTTACAGTTGGCTATAAAGCGTGTAGCCTTATCGGCACTGTCAGAATATATCACCCCACCAAACTGCATTTCGCCTTTTTTGCTCTTTACCACCTTACGCTGGTTAGCCACGATACCCACAGCCCAACCGTCGATACGCGCATAAGCGGTGATAATGGTTTGCCCATAACCGGCTTTGTATTCGTCGTATTCAGAATTGTCTACAAGGCGTTTTATCACCTCCGTCATATCGTACTGCTCGTTTCGGGCGGCAGGTATAATACCGAAAATATCAGCCGGGTCAAGCGCAGGTTTCTCAGCCTTAATACGGTTAAATCCGGCAGGAGTGTAATCGCCTATTTTACTTACTATATTACGTATGCGGTCCAGCGCATCTTTATCATCTTTAGCTTTATAATCCGTTACCCCCGAAATTTCGCAATGCGTAGTGGCACCGCCCAGGGTTTCGTTGTCTATGCTTTCGCCAATGGCAGCCTTGACAAGGTAGCTCCCCGCAAGGAAGATACTACCGGTTTTATCTACAATCAGGGCTTCATCGCTCATGATGGGCAGATATGCACCACCGGCAACGCAGCTCCCCATAACAGCAGCAATCTGGGTGATGCCCATACTGCTCATTATAGCGTTGTTTCGGAATATACGCCCAAAGTGCTCCTTATCAGGGAAAATTTCGTCCTGCATGGGCAGGTATACCCCTGCGCTGTCTACAAGGTAGATAATAGGCAAACGGTTTTCCATGGCTATTTCCTGTGCGCGAAGGTTCTTTTTACCCGTAATAGGAAACCATGCACCGGCTTTCACCGTGGCATCATTAGCCACTACCACACACTGCTTACCAGAAACATAGCCTATCTTTACCACCACGCCACCACCGGGGCAGCCGCCGTGTTCGGCATACATACCATCACCGGCCAGTGCAGCTATTTCAATACTTTTCGTATTTTTGTCCAATAGGTAGTCTATGCGCTCGCGGGCAGTCATTTTACCTTCGGCGTGAAGCTTTTCTATACGCTTTTCGCCACCGCCCAGGTATACTTTGTTAAGTTTTTGTCTTAAATCAGACAACAAAAGTTTATTATGGTCTTCGTTCTTATTGAAGTTAATATCCATAAAAATTGATTTTTATTAAAAACATATAATTTTTACACCACCAAAATACGAATTTGTTTTTAATACAGCAATTTTGTTTCTGTTTTTTCAAAAACAAAGACTTAACCTGTAGTTAACATTGGTAACGTTAGGTTTAATACAGGTTAATAATTCCTTAACATTAGGTTCATACATTTGCCGCATAAAACTAAATGTAAATGTCTATTAACAACATTTTCCAGTTTCTTGTACCAAAGGATAAGAAATTTTTCCCGCTGTTTGAGCAGGCAACACAAAACCTTGTAATACTTGCGCAAACCCTGCACGAAGCCATAAACGCCCCGAAACAGGAACGCGACGCGTACTTTAAAAAGATTGAAGAGCTTGAAGAAGTTATCGAACAGATAACACACAATACTAACCTGGAACTTAGCCGCAACTTTATTACCCCGTTTGACCGCGAGGATATACACGCCCTGATAAGCGCTATAGACAACGTGGCGGGTTATATATACGGTGCTTCAAACCGTATAAAGCTGTACCAGGTAGAAAAAATTTCGAAAAGCATCCGTAAGATGACCGAAATTACCGTAGAGGCTACCCAACTGATACAGCTTGCTGTGGGCGACCTTAAGGACATGAAAAAACTGAACAATATTGCTGATGCCTGCAAAAAGCTGTACAAGCTGGAAGCTAAGAGCGACAGCGTATTTGATAAGGCAGTAGCCGATATTTTTGAGAATGAAATAGATGCCAAAAACATCATTAAGTACAAAGAAGTACTTTCATCTCTTGAAACTGCTGCCGATAAGTGCAAAGGAGTGGCAAACGTGCTGGAATCTATAGCCGTGAAGCATTCATAACACAACCCCTTTTACACAAAATATGTTTACATTACTTATTGTAATTATAATACTGGCGCTGGGCTTTGACTATATAAACGGTTTCCACGATGCGGCAAACTCTATAGCCACTGTTGTAGCCACCAAGGTACTTACACCATTCCAGGCGGTACTGTGGGCAGCGTTTTTTAACTTCCTTGCCTATTGGGTATTCGGGTTTGGCGTTGCCGATACGGTAGCCAAAACCGCACATACCGACAGCATTAACCTTGTAGTGATACTGGCCGGTATTATTGCCGCCATCATCTGGAACCTGTTTACATGGTGGAAAGGTATACCGTCGTCTTCATCACACACGCTTATAGGCGGTTTTGCCGGTGCAGCCGTGGCACACGGTTTTTCGGGCAACGTAACCAATCCTGACCACTACGGCTGGAAAATAGTAAGCTGGTACAAAGACCCTAAAGCTGGTGAACTACTGCCAAGCGGCGTACTGATAATTATTTCATTTATTGTATTGGCCCCGGTAGTAGGTATGATTATATCGTACTTCATTTCTATATGGATGATGTATTCTTCTCGCAAGGCTATAGGCCCAAAAATAGTTACTGTAGCACTTATGCTATTGGTTTTCCTATTCCTGTATTCGGTTTGGGAAGATTACGACCACATTAAAAAACCGCGTTTTGAAAGCCACTTCTGGGCAGAGGTATTTGACCCGGCCAACATTAAGTGGATGCTTGTAGCCGTTATTTTCTACGGCCTTGCAATATTCAACCTGCTGTTCAGCTCATTCTCTGCCGCAAGGGCCGAGCTTGTACTGAAACGTATGCAGCTGCTGTCTTCGGCTTCATTCAGCCTTGGACACGGTGGTAACGACTCACAAAAAGTTATGGGTATCATTGCTGCTGCTGTAGCGGTATACCTTAATACACTTCATCAGGATGTAAGCACTATGCCCGAATGGCTTAGGGTGGTGCTACCTAACGAAGAACTTGGCATAAAGAGCCAGATGCCTGAGTGGATTCCGTTGGCGTGTTATACTGTAATAGGACTGGGTACGTTAAGCGGCGGCTGGAAAATTGTAAAGACCATGGGGTCTAAGATTACCAAAGTAAACGCCTTTGAAGGTGTGGTAGCCGAATCGGCCGGTGCGCTGACCCTATTCTCTACAGAGCACTTTAAAATCCCGGTATCTACCACGCACACCATTACAGGCTCTATCATTGGTGTAGGTGTTACAAAAAGGGTATCGGCAGTACGCTGGGGTGTTACCATAAACCTGCTGTATGCATGGATACTTACCATACCGGTATCGGCAGTAGTGGCAGCACTTATATACTACTTGCTTGATCTGTTTATATAATAAAATCAGGAAACTAAATTATACCGGCTGCTTTTCCATTTTGAGCGAAACGCAGTGGAGTCGAAAAATCTCAGTTGGTTAAATTTTAGAGATTTCTCCACTCCGTTGCACTTCGGTCGAAATGGAAAAACAACAAAGGGCGCTGTAAAGCGCCCTTTGTTGTTTTTATACCCCAAGCAGTTTCTTTGCTTTCTCTAAATCTTCAGGTGTGTCTATACCGATGCCCACATGGCTGGTTTCTACCATACGGATGCGTTTGCCGTATTCCAAATACCTTAATTGTTCCAGTTTTTCACTGGCTTCCAGTTTCTGCATGGGTAGTTTATAGAAGTCCAGCAGTGCATGCTTACGGAAGGCATAAATCCCCACATGCTTAAAGTAACGCACCCCAGCTTCCTTATCCCTTGGGTACGGGATTACTGAACGCGAAAAGTACAGTGCAAAGCCCTTCTGGTCTACAATTACCTTTACATTGTTCGGGTTTTCTATGTCTTCCCAATCGGTTACCTCATACATTACCGATGCCAGGTCAACCTCGTGTGCAAGGTCGGACTTAAACACCTCCAGCACATCGGCCAGCGGCTCTTTGTTGATAAATGGTTCATCACCCTGTACGTTTACCACAATATCTACATCCATGTGTTCCACGGCTTCGGCAATACGGTCAGAGCCGCTTTCGTGCTCCTTAATACTCATAATGGCCTTGCCGCCGTTTGAGGTTATCTCGTTATAAATAATATCTGAGTCGGTTACCACAAACACATCTTGAAACAGCCCTGTATTCAGCGCTGCCTGGTAGGTGCGGGTTATTATGGTTTTGCCACCCAAATCCTGCATCAGCTTGGCAGGGAAACGGGTACTGGCGTATCGTGCGGGTATTACGGCTATTATTTTCATGGTACAGGCCTCACCCCCAGCCCCTCTCCAAAGGAGAGGGGAGCAGCTTCACTCAAACCTGAGAAAACTACGGGGTATTTTTATGTTATGTTTATTTATAATCCAAATTTAAGGGTTTTCAAGTCATTGCGAGGCACGAAGCAATCTAATAAAGGTTTTAAATTCGTTTTTTTAGATGAGATTGCTTCGTGCCTCGCAATGACTCAGACGCGCATGCAATGCGTTTGTCATATCCCGAGACGCATGCAATGCGTCTCTACTCCTCAAAAAACTCATCCTTAAAACCTATTAAATACACCTTATCGCGGCTACGGGTTATGGCAGTGTACAGCCAGCGTATATAATCACGGTCGATACCGTCGGGCAGGTAGGGCTGTTCTACAAACACCGTGTTCCACTGCCCGCCCTGGCTTTTGTGGCAGGTTATGGCGTAACTGAATTTTACCTGAAGGGCATTAAAATGTGGGTTGGCCTTCGTCATTAAAAAACGTCGGTACTGCGGCTGGTCCTGGTAGTCTTCCTGCACCTGCTGGTACAAACGGTTCGACTCTTCGTAGGTTAACGATGGCGCTTCACTGTATAAGGTATCCAATAGCAAAACGGTTTCCAATGGCAGGTGGTTGGGGTAATCTACAAGGCGGACTTTCACCCGGGCAAACTTAAACCCGTACAGCTCCTCTATCCTGAAGATTTCCAGCACTTCAATAATGTCGCCATTGGCAATGAAGCCTGCTTCACTTTTTTCATCGAGCCAAAAATAGTTGTTCTTCACCACCATAAGGAAATCCCCGGCAGAGAGTTCGCTTTCACGATCGAGTATGCGGGCACGTATCTGCTGGTTGTAGGCATTGGCGCGCTTGTTACTGCGCACTATAAATGCGGTGTCTTCTATGCTATAATTGCTATAAGCGGTGTGTATGGCATCCTGAATATCGTAACCATCGGTAAGGCGTACAATGTCCTTAAACCCACGCACGTTGAATTTAAAGGTATCAAAAAAAGCGGTCTTTAGCAGTTCGCGGAGTTCGGTGGCATTATACAATATACCCGACTTCTCAGCCTGGCGCATTACCTCATCAAGCTCTATATGCTGCACTTCCTTAAAATAAGCCTGCCCCAGCACGCGTTCGTCCAGCGCAGGGCTAAGGTCGGAATTTACCGGGGGCAGCTGTGCGGTATCACCCACCAATACCATGCGGCAGTTTTGCCCACTGTACACATAGCCCATAAGGTCGTCCAGCAGCGAACCGTTCACGTACATATTGCTCTCCGTAGCCGTGTCCGATATCATCGAAGCCTCATCGACTATAAATATGGTGTCCTTAAACTTGTTCTGTTGCATTACAAATCCCACCTGTCCCCCACTCCCCTTCTTCGGGAAGTAAATGCGCTTGTGTATGGTAAAAGCAGGTTTTTCGGCATAGCCCGAAATTACCTTGGCGGCACGGCCGGTAGGTGCCAGCAGTACGTACTTTTTACCGGCAGCATCCAGGTTGTTTACCAGTGTGGCTATGATGGTGGTTTTTCCCGTACCGGCATAGCCTTTCAGCACAAAAAGGTCGTCGCGTGTGCCGTTTACCACAAACCAGGCTATCTGCTGCAAAAAGATATCCTGCCGCCCGGTAGGCGTAAACGGGAAATTATCCCTGAGGATGCGGTAAAATTGTACGGGGGTCACTTTTAAGGAATTGTTATTTTTTGCACCTCAAAGATAACATCATTTTACCCAACGCGCAGGCTAAACCAAAAAAGAATGTAAATTTGCGCCAAGCACACTACACAAACATGGATACCATAAGCGGTAAGCACTTTAAAAAACTTGTACTACAGGCCTCTGCGGCAGGGGTATCGTTTTGTGTGCTCGATACGCTGCACTACGAAATAAAACAGGTGAGCCATATTCCCTTCAGCAAAACGGTTCCGCTGGAAGACGAGCTTTGGCGGCTGTTTGTACAATACCCGGAACTTCGCCTTGGTTTTAATGAAGCCATGGTGCTGCACGACAATGCCTTTAACACGCTTGTACCCACTGCACTTTTTGATGAAAACTTTGCCGGGAGCTACCTGCAATACAATACCCGTGTATTTGAGGGCGATGCCTACGCATGGGACAGCCTGGGCAATTACGATATTACCAATGTGTACGTGCCGCTGATGAACATAAACAATTATCTTGTTGACCGACTTGGTGGTTTTGAATACCGTAATGCCAACAGCATACTGGTAGAAAAACTGCTCGATGCTTCTAAGAATGCATTTGAAAAACAGGTGTTTGTACACATACAGCCCACACATTTTGAAATCGTGGCAACGCACGGCCAAAAGCTGTTGTTGTTCAACTCGTTTGAGTACGCCGCTGCGGAAGACTTTTTATACTACCTGCTCTTTACACTCGAACAATTAGACCTGAATCCGGAAACCGTAAAGGTGTACCTGTTGGGCAATATAGACGCAGACAGCCCGTTGTACACACTGGCATATACGTACATACGCAATATAACCATTTATGATGCTGCGGCACTGGCTGCCAAGTGGCAAACTACCCATAAAGATGCTTTAACCAACTTTATTTTACTGAACGCATGAGGATTATTTCCGGCAAATATAAAGGCCACAGGATAAGCCCGCCTTCCAACCTGCCCGTGAGGCCTACGACCGATATGAGCAAGGAAGCCCTGTTTAATATACTGAACAACCGTTTCGATTTTGACGGGCTTAAGGTGCTGGACCTGTTTAGCGGTACAGGCAACCTGAGCTATGAATTCGGGTCGCGCGGCGCGGTAGCCATTACATCGGTAGATGCCGATTTTGGCTGTGTGCGTTTCATAAAAAAAACCACCGGCGAATTTGAGTTCCCCATCACCGCAATAAAGAGTGATGTGTATAAATTCCTTGCAGGGCATAAAGCCGTGTACGATATTATTGTGGCCGACCCTCCGTATAACTTTACGCAGGAGCAGTTTGAGGAAATTGTATCGCTGGTGTTTGAAAACGAACTGCTGAACGAAGATGGCATGATGATTATAGAGCACAGCAAGTACACCAAAATGGAGCACCTGATGAATTTTTCGTTTGAGAAAAAGTACGGCGGTAGCATTTTCAGCTTCTTTGAATTTGACAAAGACGAAAGCGAAGAACCTCTGGGCTATGATATTGACAGCGAAGATGATGAGATATAAGATACGGCTTTAGAGCCGTATTTTTTTGTATAATGTTTTTTTAGTAGATTTGATTTACAATTTTAAGTAATGGATTTTAAAGACTGGATTGATCTTTCTGCATCATTAGTTACGATTATATCATTATTAGGTATATGGTATGCTTATGCATTTTCTAAAAAACAAATTTACTTTTCGACAATTCATAAATGTATTGACGACTATAGAAGTTTTATAAAGGAAAATGAATTAACAACTACAAAATCAGCATTTGAATATGTTGATTTAGTCAATGAAGAATTTTTCTATCTCGAACAAAAATATCTGCCATTTAATATCTGTATTGAGTGGATTGATGGAATGATTGATTATTTACCATTTATTGACCATAATGGAGAATTTATTCCTTCGTCAAAAATAAGGTTATTTGAAAATGAAATAGATAGCAAAAAGCTTTTATTCGAATATCCACGAGTTTTCAATGCAATAAAACTAAAGATAGAAATAGACTTTGATAAAATTTTTCTTAAGCCAATTGATGAGGAAAATTTAAAAATCCGAAAAATCGAACGTGATAAACTAATTCTAAACATTCTACTTAGTCTGAATATTTCTAAAAATCTTAAAAGACATGCTAAAAAAAACTTCATAAAAAGTAATAAATCCATTTCTTACTAAGATTGCCGCACTTCGCTCGCAAGGACGGTGCGTGAAGAAAGTTACGTAACTATCGAAATGAATGACGGTCCAATCCGGTACGTCTTTGCGAGGAGGAACGACGAAGCAATCTAAACAAAGCCGTGAGATTTCTCGACTATGCTACCCACCGCTCTAAATAGAAAAACCCCGCTCTTTCGAACGGGGTTTGTTATGTTAAGACAGTAAGGCCGGGAAGCGCTGCAATCTTTTGCCTTTTCCCTTATGCCTGAATTATCCCCTTATAAGTTTCTTATACTTAATACGCTTCGGTGTTAGGTCACCACCAAGACGTTTCCTGCGGTTTTCTTCATATTCAGAGAAGCTGCCTTCAAAGAAGTACACCTCAGAGTCGCCTTCAAAGGCAAGGATGTGGGTACAAACCCTGTCCAGGAACCAACGGTCGTGGCTGATGATTACGGCACAACCTGCAAAATTATCAAGGCCTTCCTCAAGCGCACGAAGCGTGTTCACGTCAAGGTCGTTAGTAGGCTCATCCAGTAGCAGTACGTTACCTTCTTCCTTAAGCGTTATGGCAAGGTGCAGCCTGTTTCGTTCTCCACCCGAAAGGGTACTTACTTTTTTGTTCTGGTCGCTTCCGCTGAAGTTGAAACGGCTCAGGTAGGCACGGCTGTTCACCTGACGCCCGCCCATCATGATCAGTTCCTGCCCATCGGCAAAGTTTTCCCAAATCGACTTTTCAGGGTCAATGTTGGCGTGGCTCTGGTCTACATACGCAATCTTTACGGTTTCGCCCACTACAAACTCACCTTTGTCCGGTTGCTGCTCACCCATTATCATACGGAAAATGGTAGTCTTACCCGCACCGTTCGGCCCGATGATACCCACTATACCTGCCTGTGGCAGTGTAAAGTTCAGGTTATCGTACAGTAGCCTGTCGCCAAAACCTTTGGCAACGCCTTTGGCTTCAATAACATTGGTACCCAGCCTTGGCCCGTTTGGTATGTAGAGTTCCAGTTTTTCGTCAAGTTCCTTTTGGTCCTCGTTAAGTAGCCTGTCGTAGTTCTGTAAACGTGCTTTCTGTTTTGTCTGGCGGCCTTTGGCACCTTGGCGTACCCACTCAAGCTCACGCTCCAGGGTCTTGCGGCGCTTAGAGGCTGTTTTCTCTTCCTGCTCCAGTCGTTTCGATTTTTGGTCAAGCCAAGACGAATAGTTACCTTTCCATGGAATACCTTCGCCACGGTCAAGCTCAAGGATCCAGCCTGCTACGTTATCAAGGAAATAACGGTCGTGCGTTACCGCGATAACCGTACCTGCATATTGCGACAAGTGTTGCTCCAGCCACAGTACGCTCTCGGCATCAAGGTGGTTGGTAGGCTCATCCAGCAGTAGTACATCAGGCTGCTGAAGCAGCAGGCGGCATAGTGCCACACGGCGCTTCTCTCCACCCGAAAGTACTTTAATCGGCGTATCGGCTTCAGGGGTACGCAGTGCATCCATGGCTATTTCAAGCTTGGTGTCAAGCTCCCATGCACCGGCTGCGTCTATCTTATCCTGAAGGTCGGCCTGGCGGTCCATCAGTTTCTGCATTTTATCGGCATCCTCGTATACTTCAGGCAGCATAAACTGGTCGTTTATGTTGTTGAACTCCTCAAGGATGGCTACGGTTTCGGCTACGCCTTCGCGTACAATTTCTATAACCGTTTTGTTTTCGTCAAGCTGTGGCTCCTGCTCCAAATACCCTACGGTATAGCCCGGTGAAAATACCACATCGCCCTGGTAGCTCTTGTCTACCCCGGCTATGATTTTTAAAAGGGTAGATTTACCCGAACCGTTAAGCCCCAGGATACCGATTTTAGCCCCGTAAAAGAAGCTAAGGTAGATGTCCTTAAGTACCGGTTTTTGTGCGCCCTGATACGTCTTATTGACGCGGGACATCGAAAATATTACTTTCTTATCGTCAGACATTATTAATGTTCTATTTGTTTAAAGTTTAAAGTTTCAGGTTACTTACTCTGCTGTTAAACGCGCCCTTTCAAGGCGTTAAAAACCCACGCTATTGCAAAAAAGCCGATTCCTACGGCACCGAAGCCGTATCCGGCTACTTCAGTGTACTTAAAGGCACCAAGGCATACCAGCAAAACACCCATTATTACCATTATCAGTGTTGCCCAGCCCAGTACAGTATTCTTATTCATCATTTCGTGTTTCCTCCTATCGTTATAGTAAAAGCAAATATCGGTAAAGATTGTGTATTTATAAAATTAATATCCGGTTAGGATTTTACAAGATAGATACCGTCTTCCTTTATGTCGATAAGCCTTTGTTTGTACAATGAGCCTATGGCTTTCTTAAACGCCTTTTTACTCATTTTAAGTACTGTTTTTATGTCTTCGGGATGGCTGTCGTCGTGCAGGCGCAGGAACCCACGGCTGGCGCGAAGCTCATCCAGTATCTTTTCGGCATTTGGTTCTATGCTTTCCAGACCCGGTTTTTGCAGGGTAACGTCTATTTTATTATCCTGACGGATGGTTTTTATATAACCGGTAAGCCTTTCGCCAAGGCGTAGTTCGTCGTACACATCGTTCTTGTACAGCAGTCCTCGGTGCTTGCCGTTTATAATAACGTTGATACCAAGGTCGGTAAAGTGCGATACTATAACTTCCACCTCATCACCCTCGGCTACGGTAAGGGTTTCGTTATCTAAAAACTGGCTCAGCTTGCTGCTGCCCACAAGGCGGTTGCTTTTTTCATCCAGGTGCATGTGCACCAGGTAGCGCTTCCCTTCTTCCATAGGGCGTGCCTGCTCACGGAAGGGCACAAACAGGTCCTTCTCCAGCCCCATGCCCAGGAACGCGCCAAACTTATTCATGAAGTTTACACGCAGCAGCGCAAAATCATCCAGGTTAATAAGCGGTTCCAGTGTGGTAGCCACAGGGCGTTCTTCCTGGTCCAGGTATACAAATACGGTCATTTCGTCCCCCTCTTTCCATTCGGCCGGCACGTATTTATTGGGCAGCAGTATATCGGTAGTACCATCGGTAAGGTACAAGCCTACGCTGGTGCCGCGTGCTATGGTAAGGGTGTTGTGTTTTCCTATCTCAATCATCAAATATCATTATGAGGTGCAAAGGTAATGATTTAACTATTGACCATTGAAAGATTTAAAGATTGAAAAATTAAAAGATTCGGCGTGTAAAACCTTAGTTTAACGAATCTCTTTCCTGACCTTGGCTGGGAGTTTTTCAAATACAAGTTGGTAGGACGTGGTTATGTGCTTTTCCCATTCTGCTTTGGTAAAATTACTGATGTCATCGGTGTATACCCATTTGTAGTGGGCAAGGTAGGCCGCCGGGGTTATGCCTTTCCGTTCAGTAAGCAGGTCGAAATCCTCCGGGGTTACCTTAAAGGATGCTGTTGGCGGCACCTGGTCGGGCCCGGTAATAAGGAACATCTTATCGCCAACGTTAAAGCACAGGTGGTTTTCCCATTTAATATCAGTGGTAACGCCCGGCAGGCTTTCGCATATCTTTTTGATTTCTTCTATAGTCATGTGGCTAATTTAATAATTCTTTAATTTACCAATGTAGCAATTCCACTCCTGCCTAACAATTGTTACATTGATACATTAAAATATTGCTACATTATAAAATTGCTACATTGAAACAGTATCTTTGCAAAAAATTTCCATTCACAATGTCTGAACTTGTTTACATAGGTTACCACTTCGCCATAGAGCCGAAAGAACCCGCTACCGAAATACTTATTGCCGAACTGGGCGAAACCCCGTTTGAAAGCTTTGAGGAAACCGAAACCGGGCTTAGTGCTTACATCCAGAAACAATACTGGACGGAAGATGTACTGGCCGATGTGCAGATATTACAATCGGACGAGTTTACCATTACCTATACCTTTGAGGAGATAGAGCAGGTAAACTGGAATGAGGAGTGGGAAAAGAATTTCGACCCTATAGAGGTAGACGGGCTGTGCCGCGTACGTGCGCCGTTCCACGAATATAAGGAGGTGCAGTACGACATTGTTATTGAACCGAAAATGAGCTTCGGTACCGGGCACCACGAAACGACCCACATGATGATTCAGCACCTGCTGGAAATGGAGGTTGCCGGGCTGAAAACGCTGGATATGGGCTGCGGTACGGCTATACTTGCCATACTTGCCGAAATGAAGGGCGCCCAACCGATTGATGCTATAGATATAGACAACTGGTGCTACCTGAACTCTATAGAAAATGCAGAACGCAACAACTGTAAACACATAAGCGTATATGAAGGTGATGCCGCATTATTGCCGGGTAGAAAGTACGACCTGCTTATTGCCAATATAAACCGGAACATACTGCTGAACGATATGCAAGTGTATGTAGACTGCCTTAACCCGGGCGGTACATTGCTGCTGAGCGGCTTCTATGAAGAGGACATTCCGGCGATAGACGAAAGCTGTACTGCCAAGGGTTTACAGTTGATAAAAAAGCATAAAAAAAATAACTGGGTAGCGCTAAAATATATAAATTAGCAGTATTAAAGTTTTGAATATGAGCACAAGAGAAAAAGTACTTGAAGAAGTACTCGTTGAAGAAGATGTTGCCAACAGTAGTGAGATTGTATTGTATAATGACAATGTAAATACCTTCGACCACGTAATAGATACCTTAATGCGTGTGTGCGAACACACACCGCACCAGGCCGAACAATGTTCGCTTATAGTACACTATAATGGCAAATGTACCGTAAAAACAGGCGACTTCAGTGAGCTGGTACCACAATGTACCCAACTGCTGGAAGCCGGCCTTAGCGCTGAGATAGTATAACGAAATAATATACAACAAAAACGGATGCCAAATGGCATCCGTTTTTTTCATGCTTTAAGTGGCCGGCACAAAAATTACTTTTTAAATACATAGGTAGTACTACCCGATGTATATACAGCCTCACCACTGCTGTTCCTGTCAGGGTAAGAAGACAGTATGTTGTCGTCTACCAGGGTAAGTGTGTTACCATCTTTTACAAGGGTGATAATCTGGTCGTCACCGTTTTGGTCTTCGTACGCCGCAGAGATAATGGCATCGTTATCGGTACCGCTTTGCACCTGCCATGTACCCGATGCTTCAAACTCGTTTTTACAGCCTACAGAACCGTCGCTCTCGTCAATCAGGATACCGGTGATAACATAGGTAAACGTGTTGTCGCTGTTCAGCCTTATCCTGCCACTGTCATAGCAACTTGATTCTTCCTTCTGGTTTTCGTTTTCGTCGCCATCCTGGTCAAAATCGGTAGCAGCCTCTGTGTTTACTTCTTTCAGGTTATACGTCCCCGCAATACCTACGTCGTTATTATCGTCATCGTTACACGATGTTAGTCCCAGTGCACCTATAGCCAGTGCACCAAAAAGAAATTGCATCTTTTTCATATTGCAAAATTAATTAGTGTTAGTAGCCCAAAACTATACTGCTGAATATTTCAATTTTCTTAAAATGAAACTTTTACAATAAGTTTAACAGCCAAACACCTGTTTATTTTTCTTCATTTTCTTTAAAATCAACATACTTACAAAACCCTGTAAGAAAAATTACTTAATGCCTTTTAACAACCAACTTTAACCAAAACATTAACATCGCATAACACAATATGCATTTTGGGTTGATTTTGATAGTATCAGGTATTGCCCAAACGTTTATTATACCACAACAAAATTTTAACAAGCGGTATTTTAACTATACAATACCTATACAAAGCTGTTTTGTTGTCTGGCAACATACGGTTTAGCAGTTTCAGTAAAAATGTTGAAACAGCCACTATCTTCAAGGATTTCCATTTTTATACATTCCAAAAAAATAAGGTTAAAAAAGTGTATAGTTTCTATATAGGCGCATTTATTACATCGTTTTCGTTGATTATATAATTTTATCCTACAACCTTAAACGAATATTTATGGAACCCAAAACTCTACTCTTTAAAACATTTTCAAAAGTTACAGCAGCCTCTTTGGCACTGTTTGGTTTGCACACCGCAACCGCCCAGACGAATATTACCATAGACGCCAATGCCAACTGGGTAGGCGGTATGCTGTGCTATGAAAACACACCCGAGCAAGCGTATATATGGTACAATGACTGGGGCCTTGCCGATGTAAAAACCGAAAAGAACACTACAGACAATACACTTACCCTTTATCCTAATTATAATACGTACAACGCTACAGACAGTTACTGGGCCAATGGCGATATGGGCAACAAATACCTGGACGGCATCAGTATGATTATAGACGATGCACTGGCAACACAGGAATTTACATTTACAGCTAATGTTACGTCATTCACCCTTGCCTCGGGTTATACGGCCAGGGCGTTTGTAAAAACATTTACCGCCGAATGGGCACCCCTAAATGAAACCTATGTAGCCATTACAGGTACGGGTATTGTAAGCATTCCTTACAATGCCGCACAGTATGCCGGTACCGCACACGTTCAGTACGGTTTTATGATACACGGGCTTAACGCCAATCCTGCCTATATGGAGGAATACGGCAATGTAGTGGTTACCGCAGGTGAGCCGGAAGTACCGCAGGGTACTGAGGTAGCTATAACCACCTCATCGGCACTTATGGGATATGCCAACTGGTTTAACCCTGCCGATAACAGCTATGTAAGTGGAGGCGAATGGGGCTTAAGCGATATGCAAACTGTATTAAACGAAGACGGTACCATAGACCTATACCCTAACTTTAATACCTATGGTAACGGTACCGACCCTTACTGGGCAAACGGCGAAATTGGCGCCAAGATATTTGAAGGCAATACCTACGTACAGGACGACTCACTGCTGGGACAAACGGTAACCTTTAATGGGTACTGCACGAGCAACACCTTTGCAGAAGGGTATACCGCAGTTGCATACGTAAAAGTAATGGACGCAGGCTATACCACGGTTAAATACATAAATGCAGCCCTTACAACAGGCGAAGATTTCAGCCTTACGGTAGCGCCATCTGATTATACTAACGGGGCGCACTTCCAATACGGGTATACCGTTACCGGGCTTAATGCCAACCCTGCACAGGCCGAAGCTATTGGCTTTGCCAAAGTAGGTACCGCAGCGGCCGCAGTAGCTAACAATACTAAAGATGCATTCACCGCCTACCCTAACCCTGCCAACGATGTACTGAACATTAACGGACAGGATATAATTGAAAACCTTACCGTATACAACATGCTGGGACAGGCAGTAATGGCTGCCCAACCGAAAAACACTACGGCAACACTAAACGTAAGCAGCCTTAATGCGGGCATTTACATAGTTAATGCCACTGCCGGAGGCAAAACATCGGCCATACGGTTTATAAAGCAATAAAGTAATTTAATTTTCGTGTTGATAGTAAACCGCAGTGCCCATGGTACTGCGGTTTTTTAGTATATTCGTACATTAATCCTCTCAACTAAAACGTTTGAAAAAGCTATTCTTTTTATCCATCATATTTTGTTTCCTGTCGGTAAGCGCACAGGACCTTCCACCTATTATAAAATACAACCCGGTTAGCTACGCAGCGGGCAACCAAAACTGGATGATAAGCCAGGATGCTAAGGGCTATATGTATTTTGCCAACAACGAAGGGCTGCTGGAATACAACGGATCTGAATGGAGCCTGTACCCTACCCCAAATGAAACCATAATGCGATCTGTAAAGGTGATAGGAAACCGCATTTACTGTGGCTTTTACATGGATTTCGGGTATTGGGTACGCAAAGCCGACGGCAGGCTGGCCTATACGTCTTTGGGCAAAAACATCAGGAATAAGATTATAGACGACGAACAATTCTGGAACATTATACAGTACGACCGCTGGGTGCTGTTCCAATCGCTGATGCAGGTTTTTATTTACGATACCAAAACGGGTAAGTTTAACGTCATAGGTTCTGACACCGGTATGCACCGCGTGTTTACGGTAAACAATACCGTGCTGTACCAAACTTTTGGCTCAGGGTTGTTTCAAATAGAAAATGGTAAAAGCAAGCCACTCAGCAACGACCCTTTCCTTAACGAAAACAAGATTGTAAACATTTACAGCCAGGAAGACGGTTACTTAGTACTTACCCAACACAACGGTTTTTACACTTTTAAAGACGGTAAATTCGTTAAATGGGCCATCCCCGCCGATGCCGATTTGGGTATCGGAACCATCTACAGCAGCAGCAGGCTTTCCGACGGTAGTTTTGCCATAGGCACGGTGAGTAACGGTATTTTTATCCTGACTGCTAATGGCACCGTAAAATACCACATTACACAGAACAAAGGTTTGGGTAACAACACAGCCCTTTCGCTTTATGAGGATAACGACCACAACGTATGGCTGGGGCTTGATAACGGTATTAACTGCATTAACCTGCAATCGCCGGTACGCAGCTATGCAGACGATACTGGTTTCCTTGGCACGGTGTACAGTTCGGTACTTCATAACGGCCTGCTGTATGTAGGCACCAACCAGGGATTGTTTTGCAAACCCTACAATTCGGCAGAGAATTTTAAATTCATCCCCGGCACCAAGGGCCAGGTATGGTCGCTGTATGAATATGACGGCACACTGTTTTGCGGGCACGACTTTGGCACCTACATCATTAATGGTACTACAGCCACAGCGATATTTACAGGGTTGGGAACATGGAAATTTGAACCGCATCCTCACAACAAAAACCTGCTGATACAGGGCAACTATATGGGGCTTTCAGTATTGGAAAAAACAGCTGCCGGCTGGAAATTCCGTAACCGCATTGACAACTTCGGGGTATCGAGCCGATTTTTTGCCATAAGGAAGAACAACGAAATCTACATAAGCCACGAGTACAAAGGGATTTACAGGGTAAGTGTCGATGCCGGGTTTACAAAAGTAAAGGACGTTACCATTTACAAAGAACCTGTTAAAGGCCGAAATGTAAGCCTTGCTACGTTTAACGGTCAGGTGTATTTCGCTTCGAAGGAAGGTATTTTCAGGCTAAATGATAAAACCAAGAAGTTTGAAAAACAGGCACGGCTTTCGGCTATTTTCGGTAATGACGAATATACATCGGGCAAACTGATACCCGACAGCAGCGGAAAGCTGTGGTTTTTTACCAAAAACTACATCAACTACCTGTCATCAGGTACATTGGCAGCCGAACTCAAGCACAACATCATACCCATACCATCGAGTTTAACCAACTCTATGCCGGGGTTTGAAAACATAGCACAGCTATCGCCAAATGTATACCTTATAGGCACTACAGATGGCTACTACACACTGAATATCAATGAAATTTCATTTAAAAAATATGCCGTATCCATTACCGGCATTACTGCAAATGAGCAAAACAAAGCCCCGTTTAACTTATCTGTAAGTGGCAATGGCAAGGTGGATTACAATGCTAACAACCTTACTTTTACCTTTACCGTACCTGAGTACGGCAAGTACATTAATGCCGAATACAGTTACCAGCTTGAAGGCATGCAGGACGAGTGGAGCGAATGGAGCACACGCCCCACGGTAAACTTTAAAAACCTGCCTGCGGGTACTTATACCTTTAGGGTACGCGCAAAGACGGGCGATTCACAATCGGTAAATACGGCAGTGTACAGTATTACGGTACTACGCCCGTGGTATGCCACTAACTTTGCAATTTTTATTTACGTGATACTGGGTATTGTGGCGGCTTACCTTATAAACCGCAGTTACAAGAACTACTACCGCGAACAACAGGAAAAACTGATAGAGGAAAACAACCGCCTGCTGGAAATTAAGGAGCTGGAAACCGAGCAGGAACTGATGCGCCTTAAAAACAACCAGCTGCAACAGGAGTTTGAAAACAAAAACCGTGAGTTGGCCGCCAGCACCATGAACCTCATTAAAAAGAATGAGCTGCTTTCGGCTATAAAGGATGACCTGAAGAAAACCAGTGAGGGCGACCGCAGCCTGAAATCGGTTATAACCACCATCAACAAAAACATAAACGAGGACGATACCTGGGATATGTTTAAGGAAGCCTTCAACAATGCCGATAAGGACTTTTTAAAGAAAATAAAAGCCTCTCACCCGGCACTTACCCCTAATGATTTGCGCCTTTGTGCCTACCTGAGGCTTAACCTTTCCTCTAAGGAAATAGCCCCGCTGCTTAACATTTCGGTACGCAGTGTGGAAATAAAGCGCTATCGTTTGCGTAAAAAAATGGATTTGCAGCACGAACTGGGCCTGGTTGAGTACATATTGTCAATATGACCCAACTCAACATTTTGTAAAATCACCTATACAACACCTATACAAACCCTGTATTTACAAGGTTTTCGTAAATATATTTTAACACTTATCAAAACCGCTAAAAGCCTGTTAACTCTGCGTTAACGGGTTTCTTCGGCACCAACCCATCATTTTTTTATCAATGTTGAATTTTTGTAGAGGTTTATTTTAAGTATCGTCTGCAAAAGGCAGGTAATTTTATCATATCACAAAAAACCCAAATCATATATGAAGTCAAAATTATTCTTGTTTGCCTTCCTGTTATTTACTGCATTCTGTTTTGCACAGGATGTACAAATAAGCGGGCAGGTAACCGAAGCCGCCACAGGACTGCCCATACCGGGAGCCAGTGTAACGGTTAAAAACAGCACCGTAAGTACCGCTACAGACATTGATGGTAATTATACCTTAAAAGTGCCCAAAGGTGCTACAGTTGTATTTAGTTACATAGGTTTTGAAACTGTAGAAAAACCAGCCACAGGCGGTACGGTTTCGGTGAGCCTTAAAGAAACTGCAAAAACACTGGATGAAGTAGTGGTTATAGGCTACGGAACCCAGAAGAAAAAAGAAGTTACCGGGGCCGTAGGCTTTGTAGGTGCCGAAACCATAGACAAAATACGCCCTGTAAAAATAGAGCAGGCGCTACAGGGTACGGTAACGGGGGTAAATGTTACCACCACATCGGGCTCGCCGGGTGCGGGGTTATCCATCCGCATCAGGGGTATCGGTACAAATGGTAATGCCGAGCCTTATGTGCTGATAGACGGCTACGCAGGTGAACTTGGCCTGCTGAACCCGGCCGATATAGAAAGCATCACCGTACTGAAAGATGCACAGGCCGCTATTTACGGTGTTTTGGGTGCCAATGGTGTAGTACTGGTTACTACCAAAAAAGGCCGCAAAAACCAGAAACCAAAAGTTGCGTACAACGTATACAGCGGTTTCCAGGAAACCAGCCGTAAGCTGCCTTTGCTTAACGCAACAGAGTATGCTGCACTACTTAACGAAAGCTACGCAAACGGCGGGCAGCAAATACCCTACCCTAACCTAAGCGGATTAGGACGTGGCACCGACTGGCAAGACCAGGTGTTTAGCAAAGGGGTGCCTATTACTAACCATGACCTTAGCCTTTCGGGTGGTAGCGAAACCATAACCTACTCTTTGGGAGTTTCTAACCTGGACCAGAAAGGTATAGTAGGCGAAGAGAAATCAGGCTTTAAGCGTAACACCGCACGCCTGGCTTTGGGTGTAGACATTACCAAAAAACTGAAACTGAATACAAATATCATCTTCACCCAGTTTGACAGGAAAAACCTGAACGAAAACGTATTGGGTTCGGTATTGTTTAACGCGCTTAACGTACCGGCCACCCTAACACCTTATGACGAAAATGGCGATTATACACTGGTACCCAGCACTACAGGCTTTGGTACAGAGATTATTAACCCGCTGGCGCAGGTGCACAATACCTATAACGCCTATAACTACCGTAAACTGAACGGTACCTTCGGGCTGGATTACCAGCTTATTGACGGGCTTACCGTTACAGGGCGTATCGGTTTTAACAGCGCAAGCAGCAACGGCAGGAGTTTTAGCCCGCAGGTAGATTACGGCGGAAAAATATACGACGTTACCCGTAGCAGCGTTAACCAAAGCGCCGTAACTGATAAGAGCTATACACTGGACGTATTTGCCACTTACGACCGTACTTTTGCCGATACACACCACGTAACGGCTACTGTAGGTACCACACAATACAGGTCGTGGGGCGAAGGCCTTTCGGCAACAGGGTTTGATATTCCTTACAACAGTTGGGAATACGCCAGCATCAACCTGTCTACAGGATTCCTTAACGGGAAAACATCAAGTTCTTATTCGTATGACCAGCGCAGGGTATCGCACTTTGCAAGGCTGCAATACGATTATAAAGGACGTTACCTTGTTTCGGGTATACTACGCCGTGACCTTTCCACTAACTTTTCACCACAATACAAGGTGGCATGGTTCCCGTCGGTTACTGCAGGCTGGGCCATATCTGAAGAACCATTCTTCAATAAAGACGGTATTATAAGCTTTGCCAAACTACGTGCAAGCTATGGTACGCTGGGCAGCGACGGTAACCTGGGCGGTTACATATTCTTTTCCGGCCTTGACGGTGAAGCTACCTATGTGTTTAACAACGTAATGGTAAACGGTACCGCTACAGGTGTTGTACCAAACCCCATAGCCAAATGGGAAGAAGCGAAAAAACTGGACATAGGTGCCGACATTAACCTGTTTAACGACAAAGTAAACTTAGTTCTTGATTATTTTGATGATACAAGAGAGAACCTTCTGGTTCCTAATATACCTACTTCTGCAATAGTGGGTGTGGGCGCACCGGGTGCGGGTTCGCCTACGGTAAACGCCGGTACGGTAAAAAACTCAGGTTTTGAATTTGCCATTGGCTACAAAAATAACCTTAGCCAGGATTTCAGGTTGGAGGCCAACTATAATGTAACATTCATTAAAAATAAAGTTACCCAGGTAAATAACGGTACAGGCTTTTACCCGGGCGGTAGCTTCGGGCTTAGCGAGCAGCCGTCGCGTATGGAAATAGGTATGCCAATGGGTTATTTCTACGGATACAAAATGGAAGGCATTTTCCAGAACCAGGCTGAAATAGATGCTGCACCAAGCCAGGCCGGCTTGCCTACATCTTCTACCTCACCCGGAGATATACGCTTTAAAGATGTAAACGGTGACGGTGTGATTACTACTGATGACAGGACGAATCTGGGCGACCCGATACCAAACGCTACAATGGGCTTTAACCTTACCCTGAACTATAAAGGGTTTGATTTTACGTCTTATGTTTTTGCATCGTTGGGTAACGATATGATACGTGCTTATGAGCGTAATGTACCGAATGCTAACCGCCTTAACTACGTACTGGACCGCTGGACCGGCGAAGGTACCAGCAACAGCGTACCAAGGGTAACCACAGGCGCTACAAATAACACCATATTTTCATCGTACTATGTGGAAGATGCTTCGTACTGCCGTATACAAAACGCGCAGATAGGCTACTCTATAAACCCTGAATGGCTTAATAATGCCATATCTAAAGCACGCATTTACTTTGCTGTAAACAACCTGTACACCTTTACAAAATACAGGGGCTTTGATCCGGGCGCTTCAAGCGGGGCACCTATAGGCAGTGGTATCGACTACGGTTTTTATCCGGTACCGAGAGTGTATATGATAGGCGCCAACATTAATTTTTAATTACAAGCATCATGAAAAGGAAATTTCTTATCGCCATAACGGCTTTAACCATAATAAGTTTCAACAGTTCGTGCGACGATTTTGTTGACACCACCCCACCCTACCAGCTGGATTCTGACAATTATTTCCTTAACGAAAATGATTACCAGAACGCGCTTATAGGTGTATACGATATACTGCAAAGTACGTATGTAAACGTACTCCTTGGCGAAATAGCCTCAGACAACACCCTGTGCGGCGGCGAAAGCGCTACAGACGTACCGGGTTTCCAGCAGGTAGACCAAATGAGCCACACCCCTGTAAACGCCAACATTAAAAACGTTTGGGACTGGATGTTTGCCGGTATAGCCCGTGCCAATTACATCATGGAAAACAAGGACAAAACCGACTTTGAAGGCAAGGAGAAAATCATTGCGCAAACACGTTTCCTGCGTGCGTATTTCCACTTTGAGTTGGTAAAATGGTTTGGTGAAATCCCTATGAAAGGCGACCAACGCTTTTTGGTGGGTGACGAAACCAGCATAGCGCGTTCCAGCACAATAGACGTTTACGCATCTATAGAAGAAGACCTGCTGTACGCCATAGAAAATATGGAAACCGGCCCGCAGGAAGCAGGCCGCATAACCAAAGGCGCTGCACAGGCACTACTGGGCAAGGCATACCTGTACCAGGGTAAATACCAGCAGGCCGCCGACATACTGGAGCAACTGATACAAAGCAATGCCTACACCCTTGTGAGTGATTACGACACTATTTTTGAAAACTCAGGGGAAAACGGTACCGAATCGGTTTTTGAAATACAATATACCGACCAGGAAGGTGCCGGTTTCGGCTGCCTTCAGTGTAGCGAGGGTAACGTAGCCGTGGGTTTTAACGGCCCAAGGAACTTTGTAGGCCCGCTATACGATTCGGGCTACAGCTTTAACATCCCTACCGCAGAATCATACGGTATTTATGAACCGGGCGACAACCGCCGCGATGTGGCCATACTGGATATTGTGGCATTTGCCAATGTAAATCCGGGTACTACATATGGTGAAGGCTACCAGCACACCGGGTATTTCAACAAAAAGTACATACCAAGGCAGGGCGACCAAAACCTGGGCGACAGCAAGCTGACCAACCCTAACAACTACAGGGCTATACGCTATGCCGATGTACTGCTTATGGCGGCCGAAGCCTTTAACCAAGTAGGCAACGACAACAAAGCCCGTACGTATGTAAACATGGTAAGGGCACGTGCCTTTGGCGACAGCAACCATAACTTCAGCGCTTCGGGGGCTGCACTGGCCGACCTTATCTTTGAAGAGCGCCGCAGGGAACTTATGGGCGAAGGACACCGTTTCTTCGACCTGGTACGTACCGGCCGCGGCAGTATGATACCGAATTTTACCCCGGGTAAAAACGAGATATTCCCTATACCGTATGAGGAAATCCAATTCAGCAACAACAACTGGCAGCAAAACCCAGGCTATAACTAACAGTTAACCATTATGAAACACTTTAAATACATCATTATACTGTTTGCAGTCCTGTTGTTTGGCTGTGAAGAAGAAGGCGATATAGGCTTTGTGGAAAACGCCGAAGCGCCAAAGAACATTACTGCGCTGTTTACCATTTCGCAGGACAATACGGGTAATGTAACCATTGCCCCGCACGGCGAAGGCGTTACCGCATTTGAAGTATACTATGGCGATGGCACTGCCGAACCCGGCACGCTGTCGGCAGGTGAAAAGATAAACCATATTTACCCCGATGGTACCTTTACGGTTAAGATAGTGGGCATTGGTATCAATGGCAAAACCACTTCGGTAGAGTTGCCGTTAACGGTATCGTTCGTTGCACCGGAAAACCTTGAGGTTACCATAATTAACGTAGTGGGCAGCCCTATGGTTATAAACGTTATTGCAGAGGCCGACCTGGAAACGTACTTTGAGGTAACCTTTGGCGAAGACCCTGCTGCCGAACCCATAACGTTTAATGAAGGCGATACCGTAGCGTATACGTATACCAATATTGGTACATACACGGTTACCGTAACAGCTTTTAGCGGTGGTAGTGAAACCACTTCATACACCCAGGAAGTAACGATAAGCAACCCGCTACTGTTGCCCATAGACTTTGAAAACAGTACGCTTAACTATGTCTTTACCACATGGAGCGGCGCTGCTGCAAGCGTAGTGGATAACCCTGATGCTACCGGCATAAACACCAGCAGCAAAGTAGGCCAACTGATACCTGCCGCAGGACAAACCTGGACAGGCGGCTTCCTTACCCTGGACAACCCTCTGGATATGACCAACCATTTCTTTAAGATAAAAGTATGGTCGCCACAGGCAGGTGTCCCGGTATTGCTTAAGCTGGAAAACCTTTCCGATGGTGCTGTAAGTGCCGAGCATACCCTGTACACCAGCGTAGCAAACCAGTGGGAAGAGCTTATTTATGACTTCTCAGGGGCTACGGCCAGCTACTCTAAAGTGGTACTGTTCTTTAACGCGGGTAATCCTGGTACGGGCGATGCTTATTACTTCGACGATATAGAACAATCGGCTTCAGGTGTAGAGATAGGCTTCCCGCTTACCTTTGAGCAAAACCCTAACCTTACCTGGAACAACTTTGGCGGTGCACTGGGCACACAGGTAGCCAATCCTGACCAAAGCGGCATCAATACCAGCATGCAGGTTGGCAGGTTCCTTAAAACACCCGGTTCGCAAACATGGGCAGGTATTGCCATACCGTTTGATGATGTAATCGACTTTTCGGTAATGAAAAAAGTAAAAATGAAAGTGTGGTCGCCACAGGCAGGCATTACCGTGCTGATGAAGTTTGAAAACATGAACCCGCACGTGCAGGCCGACGATATTGAAAAGACCACTACCACTACTGTAGCCAACCAGTGGGAAGAAATAACGTTTGACTTTACCGGTATAGACAACTCCAAAAACTACCAGCAGATAGTGTTGTTCTTCAACTTCAACGTGGCCGGTACGGGTGAATCTTACTATTTTGATGATCTAAAACAATCAAACTAAAATACTATGAAAAAGGCTTTAAATATATTTACACCGTTCCTGTTGCTGCTGCTTTTTGCAGTGGCCTGCCAGGACGACGACCATAGCTTTGGCGACCTTACCGCACCGGCCAACCTGGAACTGGGCTACACCATTGTAGGCCAAAGCGCAGAAAACCCTAACGGCGACGGCAGCGGTAACGTAGACCTTACCGCCCATGCCGATGGTGCTATAACCTATAAATTTATTTACCCTGACGGAACTTTCGACAGTAACGGGAAAGGTGAAATAACCAAGCGCTTTACAGAATCGGGTATACACTCGTATGAGGTTACGGTAATTGCTTATGGCAAAGGCGGTACCTCAACCACGGGTTCTATAACCGTTACCGACCTGCTAAGCACCTTTGACGACCCTATAACCGTACAGAAGCTTACCGGCGGCGATACCAAAATATGGTATTGGGCAGCATCGGAAGCAGGGCACCTTGGCGTAGGCCCTAATACGGTAGACGGTAACAACTACTGGGCATCGTGGTATATGGCACAGCCTTTTGAAAAAGCGGCTTCGCCTTCAAGCAGCTGCCTGTACAACAACAAGCTTACCTTTACCAAAGACGGCAACCTGATACGCTTTAGCCTTGATAATGGAGGTTCAACCTTCTTTAATGCGGGTTACGTGGGCGTTGCCGGAGGTACCCAAACCGAAGACACCTGCCTTGCTTTTGATACATCAGGGCAAAAGACCGTATCGCTTGAGCCGCGTAACTCAGTAGTGCCAAACGAGTATACTACAGGTACACAGATGAAATTCAGTGATAACGGCTTTATGGGCTATTACATTGGCACAAACATTTACGAAATCCTTGAAATAACTGATAACCGTATGGTGGTACGTGCAGTACAGGCTAACAATACCGGATTGGCCTGGTACCATATCTTCACTACGCAAGACCCTTACGGCACCCCGGACCCGGTGTACAACACCCTTATGTGGGCCGATGAGTTTGACTACGAAGGCGCACCGGACAATACTAAGTGGAATATGGAAACCGGTAACGGAACCAACGGCTGGGGTAATAACGAGCTGGAATATTATCGTGCCGAAAATGCTACTGTAAACGGTGGTACCCTTAAAATTACAGCGAAAAAAGAAACGTTCAATAACTTCCAGTATACTTCGGCGCGTATGCATACGCATAACAAATACGACTTTAAGTACGGACGTGTGGTTATTAAGGCAAAACTGCCTACCGGTGGCGGCACCTGGCCTGCACTGTGGATGCTGGGTAGTAACTTTGAAACTACCGAATGGCCTGCCTGTGGCGAAATAGATATTATGGAGCATGTGGGCAACAGCCAGAACGTAATACACAGTACGCTGCACTATCCGGGCAATTCGGGCGGTAATGCCAATACCTCGCAGGTTACCGTACCAGGGGTATCGGAAGGCTTTAAGATTTATGAGTTTATATGGAGTGCCGATATTATGAAATTCTACGTAAGGGATACCGAAACATCTGACCCTGTGCTTGTGAAGCAGTTTGCAAACTCTACCGTAAACCACCCGTACTTTAACTGGAACTTCTTCCTGATATTTAACGTAGCTATAGGTGGAAACATGGGTGGAAACGTAGACCCTGCCTTCACCCAGAGCGCCATGGAGGTAGACTACGTACGCGTATACCAATAAGATTTTCCAAAAACATCATTCTTGAAATACCTGTCCGAAGGCGGGGACTGTTTCAAAAGGTAGTGCATACTGCTTTGTTCCATTTCGACCGAAGCGCAGCGGAGTGGAGAAATCTCTAATTATAATCGGGATTTCTCCCTGCCGGTCGAAATGGAACACTGAAACAGTCTTTATATCCATTTGGGAACAACACACAATACCATGAAATATAAATTTAGCAGTTACGTTTTTGCAGCTCCGCTTGCCCTGGCTTTAGGCTGTGGCGGCAGCAAACAACCTGCCGCACAGCAGCCACCGGTGGTTACAGCCGAAAAAAGCAGTATAGACCGCAAGGTAGACTCGGTGCTGGCACTGATGACCCTGGAAGAAAAAGTGGGCCAGATGAACCAGTACAATGGCTTTTGGGAAGTAACCGGCCCTGCCCCGCAGGATGGCGCTGCCGCCCTTAAATACGAACACCTGAAAAAAGGCTGGGTAGGCTCTATGCTTAACGTAAGGGGCGTAAAGGACGTGCGTGCATTGCAAAAAATTGCCGTAGAAGAAACTCGCCTGCACATACCCGTTATCTTTGGGTTTGATGTAATACACGGGTACAAAACGGTAAGCCCTATCCCATTGGCGGAGGCCGCAAGCTGGGACCTGGATGCCATACAGCACTCAGCCGAAATAGCCGCTGCCGAAGCTGCCGCAAGTGGCCTTAACTGGACGTTTGCACCTATGGTAGATGTAAGCCGCGATGCCCGCTGGGGCCGTGTTATGGAGGGCGCAGGCGAAGACCCGTACCTTAACAGCCGCATAGCCGAAGCACGCGTTAAAGGTTTTCAGGGTAATCTGGGCGAACTGAGCCTTGCCGCCTGTGTAAAGCACTTTGCAGGCTATGCCTTTGCCGAAGCAGGCCGTGATTATAACACCGTAGACATAAGCGATAATACATTGCACAACATCATCTTGCCGCCGTTTAAGGCTGCTGCCGATGCCGGTGCGCTTACCTTCATGAACTCGTTTAACGAGCTTGAAGGCGTGCCTTCTACAGGCAACAGTTACCTGCAACGCGATTTGCTGAAAGGCGAATGGGGTTTTAAAGGCTTTGTAGTGTCAGACTGGGGTTCTATGGGTGAAATGATTCCGCACGGGTATGCCAAAGACCTGAAAGAGGCCGCCATGAAAGCCGCCAATGCAGGCAGCGATATGGATATGGAATCGTACGGGTATGTAGCCCACCTGGCCGCACTGGTACGCGAAGGCAAGGTAAGCCAGGATAAAATAGATGATGCTGCACGCCGTATATTACGTGTAAAATTTATGTTGGGATTGTTTGATGACCCTTATAAATACTGCAACGAAACCCGCGAAAAGGAAACCATCGGCAAAAAGGAATTTCACGAAGGTGTGCTGGATATGGCACGCAAATCTATCGTACTGCTGAAAAATGAAAAGAACCTGCTGCCTTTGGCAAAACAGGGTAAAAAAATAGCGCTTATAGGGGCTTTGGCAAATGACAAAACAAGTCCGTTGGGCAGTTGGCGTATCGGTGCCGATGATGGTACCGCTGTTTCGGTATTGGAAGGGATGCAGCAATATAAAGGCAACCAACTGGTGTATGCCAAAGGTACCGATGTAGCACTGGGCAGACCGGTTTTCGTAAGCGAAACACACATTAACACAACAGATAAAAGCGGTTTTGCCGAGGCTGTAAAAGCCGCAAAAGCTGCTGATGTGGTAGTAATGGTACTGGGTGAACACGGACTGCAAACCGGTGAGGGCCGCAGCCGCAGTGACCTGGGTTTACCGGGTGTACAGCAGGAACTGTTGGAAACCGTATTTAAAGCCAACCCGAATATTGTTTTGGTACTGAACAACGGCAGGCCACTGGCACTACCGTGGGCAGCGGAAAACATTCCCGCAATTGTAGAGGCTTGGCACCTGGGTACTGAAGCGGGTAATGCCGTAGCGCAGGTATTGTATGGCGACTATAACCCAAGCGGTAAATTGCCCATGAGTTTTCCGAGGAATGTGGGACAGGTACCTATTTACTACAACCACAAAACCACCGGAAGGCCCGGCAACGGCCAGCCTACCGAAAGTGTTTTCTGGTCGCATTATACCGATGTGGCAAACAGCCCGCTGTATCCGTTTGGGTATGGGCTAAGCTATACCACGTTTAGCTACGGCAACCTGAAACTGAGCAGCAATTCATTTGGCAAAAGCGGAAAAATCATGGTATCGGTTGACGTAACAAATACCGGAAAAACAGAGGGCAAGGAAGTAGTACAGCTGTACCTTCACGACCGTGTGGCTTCGGTAACGCGCCCCGTAAGGGAACTGAAAGGCTTCGAAACCATCGGCCTGAAACCGGGTGAAACCAAAACCGTTAGCTTTACCATTGATGAAAAACTGGTTAGCTTTTATACTGCAAATAAAAAGTTTGAGGCAGAACCGGGCGATTTCTTTGTGTTTTTAGGCGGCGATTCTAACGCTGCGCTTAATGCATCATTCAGCTATACCGAATAAATTTATACCATTATGAAAATACTATCTACTACCCTGCTGTTGTGCGCTACTGTAGCGGCTTTGGCACAACCTAAAAAAGGCAAGCTTGTATGGGAAGAAAACTTTGAAGGCACTGTCCTCAACGAAAAAGTGTGGAACTTTGAGTTGGGCAATAACGGCTGGGGTAATAACGAACGCCAGGATTACACAAAGGATAACCACCGCGTAGAAGGCGGCTTTCTTACCATAACAGCAAAAAAAGATGGCGAACACTACACCAGTACCCGTATAACCACTGCTACTAAAAAGGAGTTTAAATATGGGTATGTGGAAGCCCGTGCCAAGCTACCCAAAGGTTACGGCATTTGGCCTGCATTCTGGATGCTGGGTGGCAACATTAAGCAGGCAGGATGGCCGCTTGCCGGTGAAATAGACATTATGGAATACATAGGCCGCGAACCGCATACTATATATACTACCCTGCATACCAAGGCTACGCATGGCGAACATGCCAGTAGCAAAAAGACCGATATGGGCAATATAGAGGAAGGTTTCCACACGTATGGAGTAAACTGGACTAAGGATGCCATGACGTTTTATGTAGACGGTAAAGAGGTGTACAAATATGCACCCGAAAAAAAAACCGTAGAGAACTGGCCGTTTGACCAGCCATTTTATATATTGATAAATATGGCAGTGGGCGGCAATTTCGGTGGCCCGAAAGTAGACGACAGCATTTTTCCGCAGGAGTATGTTATAGACTACGTAAGGGTATACAACAACGGATAAATGAAGCGTTTTTTATAGTTTTTAAGTTAGTAGGCCGTGCAGTTTTGTACGGCTTTTTTTATTTATGGCAAATTAATTCTGTTGTGCCTTAAACAGTCCAAGTAAAAAATTAGGGTCTACCATACCTGTTTCCGAAGCTTCCATAGCATCCAGTACGCTTTGTGTTGCAAACGGGCTAAGTCCCATAGTAATACCTATTTCGTGTATGGCTACCTGCTCTGCATCGTGCAGTATACCGTCGGCGTGCATTAGTAGCGCCAGCCTGTAAAAATGCAGTATGCGTTCGTGTTCATCTTTTATGGTAAGGTGTTCGGCCGGTTTGCTGAACAGGCTTTCAAATACATCGGTTTCTACATCGAGGTGCTTTGCAATGATGGTCAGGAAGCGGTATTCGCGCTCGTTTACATGCCCGTCTATACGTGCAAAAGCTATCATATCTGACAATAGGCTGAGTTTCTCGTTGTAGGTGCTCATAAAAAAGGATTTCTGCGAAAATATCTTTTTCGTGTTAAAAATCCAAACCTGCATCGAGGTTGTTAATAATTTGTGGTAAATCATCGGGGGTAAAAACCTTATCAGGCTCTACAATACCCAGTGCATGTTGTGGCATAAAAGGTATATCAGCCGTGGCAGGATCCTGTATACCCACGCTTCCCCCTGCTGCTTTAACGGCCTTCAGCCCATCGGTACCGTCGGCATTGGCACCCGAAAGCAATAATGCGGTAATACCGCTTCCATACGCATCGGCAGCCGACTGGAATACCACATCAATACTCGGCCTGCTGTAGTGGACTTTTTCTGAAACATCAAGGCTGAGTTCGCCATTCTTTTCAAAAAGCAGGTGATAATCTGCCGGGGCTACGTATATACGGCCTCGTTGCAGCAATGTTTTATCTTCAATATCCTCAACAGTGGTGCTGGTTTTAAGGGCTATGAGTTCTTCCAGCAGGCTGTCTTCGGTATTTGCCCTGTGCAGCACTATCACCATAGAAAGATGGTTTAGCGGCTGTAGCTGTGGCAGGGCTTTTATCAATACTTCCAGGCTGCCGGCAGAACCGCCGATAAGCAACAGGCGTTTTACGGTCAGCGAATCTTTTTCCATATTTTTTCTTTCCTCAGCTGTTCGTATTGTTTTTGTATGCCCGAAAACTTAATGGTTTCCTTTGTACCTAATATCATATAGCCCAAAGTAGCCAGGCTGTCGTCAAACAGGTGCAGGGCGCGGTCCTGAAGGTCTTTATCAAAATAAATAAGTACGTTTCGGCACAGGATAACGTCAAACTCGTTAAACGAGCGGTCTGACACCAGGTTGTGCTGCGAAAACACCATTTTTTCTGAAAGCTCAGAACTGAATTTGGCAATGCCGTAATTGGCAATATAGTAATTTGAAAAGTCTTCCCTGCCCCCTGCCGCTACGTAGTTTTCGCTGTACATCTTCATCATACGCAACGGGAACACGCCGCTTTTGGCAGTATCAAGTACATTGGTATTAATATCGGTAGCGTAAATAAGGCTTTTGTGCAAAAGGTTGGCTTCCTTAAGGAGGATGGCCATAGAGTATACCTCCTCTCCGGTAGAGCAGCCCGCATGCCATATACGGATGAAGGGCTTGGTAGCCAAAACGGGGATTATCTCGTTTCGCAATACGGCATAAAACGCCGGGTCGCGAAACATTTCGGTAACGTTTACGGTGATTTCCTCTACCATACGGCTGAAGTAAGCCTCGTCTACCCTGACGCGTGACAGGAACTCGGCAAAACTGGAAAAGCCGTCAATTTGGTACAGCCTGTCCACCCGGCGCTTAAAGGAAGCCCGGGAATAGCCCGAAAAATCGTAGCCGTAGTATTCAAAAATATCGTTTATAAGGAGTTGCAGTTCCCTATCCTCTATCATACACTTTAAAATTACAGTGCGGCAAGCTGCTGCATCAGTTTATCTACATCTATAGGCTTAGACACATAGCCGTCGGCGCCTGCCCTAAGGCATTTTTCGCGGTCGCCCACCATAGCCTGTGCGGTAACGGCAATAACGGGAATCCCCTGCCTGTTTTCCAGCCCTTTTATAACCGGTATGGCCTGGTAACCGTCCATGCCGGGCATCATCATATCTATAAGCACCACATCAGTGGGTATATCGCCTTCCAGCAGTTCTATGGCCTCTGCCGCGCCCTGTGCCGAAATACAGCGGTAACCCCTGGATTTCAGTACGGCATTCAGTGCAAAAATATTGCGGGCATCATCGTCAATGATCAGTACGGTTTTGTTCTTTGCGTCCATTCTTTTATATTAAATTGATCATTGTTTGTCGTATAGCCATACCCTTAGCAGCGACAGCAGCTGGTCGGTATCTACAGGTTTGGTAATGTAATCGCTGGCACCGGCATTGATACACTTCTCACGGTCGCCGGTCATGGCCTTAGCCGTTACAGCAATCACCGGAAGGTTCTTAAACCTGTTGTCCTGCCTTATGTGCGTGGCGGTTTCGTAGCCGTCCATGTTTGGCATCATCATATCCAGCAGCACCACATCGGTATCAGGGTTCTGGTTCAGCGTTTTCAGTGCCTCTTTACCGTCTATGGCGGTAATTACGTTCATCTTCAGCGATTCAAGCGCCTTGGTAAGCGAGTAAATGTTACGCACATCGTCGTCTACCACAAGTACTTTTTTATCACTCAGTATATTGTTCAGTGCGCCACGTTTCTTGCCTGCATCGCCCGGTTTGCCCTTGTTTTCCTCCACCAGGTGCAGGAACAGCGATACCTCATCAAGCATACGCTGGTACGAGTGGGCCGTTTTCACAATAATACTGTCGGCATACTTGCGTATCTTAAACTCTTCCTTCATAGACAGGCTCTTGCCTGTAAATACTATAACAGGAAGGTTTTCCAGTCCCGGGGTCTGTTTCACGTTTTCCAGTATCTGGTAGGCCTGCCTGTCCGGCACGCCCATATCAAGGATTACACAATCTACCTCTTCGCGTTTCAGTGCCTCAACACCATCTACAACTGCGCTTTTTATTTCAGAATTAATATTGTACGAACCAAGGAAATACGCCAGCGCCTGTGCATGCTTAGGGTTGTCTTCCACAATAAGCACCTTTTGCGACTCGCGGTTTATAAAATGCTCTATGCGCTTAAATACATCCGGTATCTGTTCATAGGCCATAGGCTTATCCAGGAAGTTAACCGCACCTTTAAGCAGGCTTTCTTTTTTAAGCTTATGGCTGGACATGATGTGCACCGGTATATGGCGTGTTTGTGCATTTGCCTTCAGTTCTTCCATAACCTCCCAGCCGCTCTTCACCGGAAGCTCTATATCCAGCAATATACCCGATGGCTTATAGGCCAGGGCCAAATCAAGCGCCTGGTCGCCACGTACGCTTACAATGCCTTTGTACCCACGCTTGCGCGTAAAGTCGAGCAAGGTGCGGGCAAACGGTACGTCATCTTCCACAATAAGTACCGAACGGTCGCCGGGTTGCAGGCCTTCGCGGTCGTCTTCCACACTTTCGGGGATTACGGCACTGCGGTATTCTTCTATAGGTTTTTCAAGTAAGGTTTCTTTTTCCTGAGCCGGTTTTGTATCGGTTTTAGGCTGTACCAAATTAGTAGGCGACACCGTAACCTGCTGCGGTACCGGGGCACCGTATACCGGGATGGTAAGGGTAAACTCACTACCCTTGCCTGCTTCGCTTTTCAGCGAAAGCTCGCCGTTAAGCAGCTTGGCCAGTTCGCGGCTGATGGAAAGGCCAAGGCCTGTACCACCAAACTTACGCCTTGTACTGCCGTCTGCCTGCTGGAAGGCTTCAAACACCATGGCTTGTTTTTCCAGCGGTATGCCTATGCCGGTATCTTTAACCGTAAACTGTAATAGCTTATCATTGCTTGCATGCCTTTTTACGCTAAGGGTTACACTACCTTCAGTTGTAAACTTAACCGCATTTGAAAGCAGGTTTTTAAGTATCTGCTCCAGGCGCATTTTATCGGTACGCAGCACCAGCGGCGCATCTTTATCGTCTATATACAGGCTTATTGCCTTTTCCCTTGCCAGCGGGGTAAACATACCCCTAAGGTTAGATGTAACTTCTTCTGTGGCAATATCTATGAATTCAAGATCCATTTTACCGGCCTCTATTTTGCTAAGGTCCAATATCTCATCGATAAGCCCTAACAGCCCGTTACCGGAACTTTGTATTACCCTTGCAAATTCTATTTGCTCCTCGTTAAGGTTAGCATCACTGTTTTCAGAAAGCAGCCTGCTTAACAGTAATATAGAGTTAAGCGGGGTACGCAGTTCATGCGACATATTAGCCAGGAACTCACTCTTGTATCGGGTAGATATTTCCAGTTCTTCCGATTTTTTAAGGATTTCCAGGTTACGCTCCTCAAGCAGTGCACCGCGTTCGCTAAGCTCCTCATTGGTTTGCTGAAGCTCTTCCTGCTGCACGCGCAGTTCTTCTTCGCTGGCCTGTAGCTTTTCGGTTTGGGTTTCCAGCTCGGCATTCATGCTTTCCAGTTCGCTGTGCTGTGCCCTCAGTTCTTCGCTTTGTGCCTGGGTTTCTTCAAGCAATTCCTGCAGGCGCTTACGGTTTTGAGCCGCCTTAAGCGCAATACCTATATTATTTGAAACCGCTTTAAGGAACTCAACCTCACGCGGGCTGAAGCCTTTAACGCTTACAAGCCCCATGGCGCCCTCTACCTTAATGTCTACCAAAGGAAGGGCTATAATGTGCGATGGCTTCAGTTCGCCAAGCGCATACGATATGCTTACATTTTCTGTGTCAAGGCCTTTCAGCTCCATCATATTGCCAGATAAAGCCGCCTGCCCCAGCACGCCGTCGCCAAACTGTATACTGCGCCTTGCTTCAGTCGGTACAAAGCTGTAACCCGCCATAGCATTCAGCATATCGTTTTCTACAATATAAATAGCCGCAGCATCGCTATTGATGTAACCGGCTATGTAGTCTACAATATCGCGGCACAGTTGCTCTACCGGTTTTTCGCCAATCATTACGGTATTAAGTTCGGCTATACCTGATTGTTCCCATTCGTTATCAGACAGGGTTTTGAATGACTGGCTCAGCGACCTGGCCATGGCATTCAGCGAGCCGCTTAACGAACCAAGCGAGTCGTTTTGACGGTCATCAGTACGTATCTCATAATCACCCGACGAAATTTGCGAAGCAATACCACTGATAACTTCTATACGTTCGCTCATTTCGCGATCTTTATCCTTTAGTGCATCATGCAGCTGCGAACGTTCGCGATAATCACGCATTATCCTTGAAAAATAGAACCCGCTTATAACAAGCGACAGCAATGCTGCAAGTACTATTGTAACTACTGATGCATCGCTGTAGCGTTCCGTATATTCCATGCGCTGCTTCAGCAGGCGTTGTTCTTCGGTTTGCAAGTCGGCAATACACTTACGTATATCCGCCATAAGCTCACGTCCTTTGTCTATATCTTCAGGGTAAACCATACGCTGCTCGCGCTTCAGCTTTATACGGTCGTTCATAAAATTAAAGAATGAAGCCGTAAGCGGCTTCAGCTTTTGCAGGGTTTGCTGCTGCGTAGGGTTGTCTATAGTAAGCACCTCTACCTCGTCAAAAAACGAATCACACTCTTTCTGTGCACCCTTGTACTGGGTCAGGTATTCTTCCTTACCGGTAATCAGGTAGCCCCTCATACTGGTTTGTGCTTCCAGTACTACGGTGTTGCCTCCGTTAAGGTTAGATATTACCTGCTGGGTATGGTCTACCCATCCGGTACTGTCCAGTAGGTTTTTTATACAAAAGTAAGATGCAAGCGAACTCACTATCAGTATAATGAACGATATACCGAAGCCTATAAATAAATTCCTCCTGAAATTAGTATTCATCTAATTTTGTGTTTGTCTTTGGTTATATTAAGCCGGGAACACCATAACAAAGCTGGCACCCTCGCCCGGTGCGCTTTTGGCGGTAATAATCCCGTTGTGCTTTTCTGTTATCTTTTTGGCAATGGCCAGGCCTATACCGGTACCGTCATACTGCTGTCGGTCGTTAAGGCTCTGGAAGATGATAAAGATACGGTCTAAATACTTTTCATCGAAGCCTATGCCATTGTCTTTTACAATTATACGGTAAAAATTGCCCGTGGCATTAGCCGCAGGCGCGTCAAAGCTTTTATCATTACTATATTCTCCCCATATAGTAATTTCGGCAGGGACACCCGCTTTGGCAAATTTAAGCGAATTTCCCACTAAATTCTGAAAAAGTTGCCTTAATTGGCTACGCACACCCGGTATGGGTTGCAGCGGTGCTATATGTACATGGGCATGCTTCTCCTCTATAAGGTAATCAAAGTCGGTAAGCACCTCATCTATAACCTCATTCAGGTTTACCTGCTCGGGCAATGCGGTAGACGAAAGTCGCGAATAATCAATCAGGTCCGTTATCAGCCGCGACATACGGTCGGCCGAACGCAGGGTGCGGCTTATATAGTCGAGCGCATCACCTGAAGTAACATACCTGTCGCGTATTATTTTGGTAAACATTTCTATTTTACGCAACGGTTCCTTGAGGTCGTGCGATACCACCCAGCTGAATTGCTGCAACTCGTGGTTACGCAGTTCCAGCTCCTCGTTTTTCTGGAGCAGTTCGCGGGTACGTTCCTCTACCTTGGCTTCAAGGTTATCTTGTGCCTCTTTGCGTATTTCTATCTCCTTGCTGAGAATGTCGCGTATGTGGCGCAGTTCCTGTTTTTGCTCGTACAGTTTCAGGAAGGTTTTCACCTTAAGTATCAGCAAGTCTGGATCTACGGGCTTGGTAATATAATCTACCGCACCGCTTTCATACCCTTTGGAAATGTATTTCTTTTCCTTGTTTATCGCCGAAAGGAAAATCACGGGAATGTCTCGCGTGCGCGAGCTTCCGGCCATGATTTCCATTACCTCAAAGCCGTCCATGCCGGGCATCTGCACATCGAGGATAATGAGTGAATAATCGGTTTTAAGGATTTTTATAAGCGCCTCCTCACCCGATTCTGCCGAATCGCAGTCGAGGTTGTGTATGGCTAATATTTTTTTAAGGGGCAGGATGTTCTCCCGCTGGTCGTCTACAATAAGGATCATGTCAGCTGGGTAATTTTACCGGTAAAATGGCTGTAATTGTACTTTGTGCCAATGCAGCCTGTAAAGGCCAAACACACAGCAGATAAGGAAAAACAGGAATAGTAAGGTGCCATCATGTTCCAAAAATAGGAAAAAGATTTGTTAAAGCCTTGTTAAGGGTTTAATGATAACGTATTTAGCAGAAATAAATGTAATATAACAATAGTGTTACCAGCACTATAGCGTTTTGCATTATCTTTGGTCTTACTAAACTATTACGCTGGATGAAGAAACTTTTACTCCTTATAGCTCTGCCTTTTATAGCCACCGCACAGGTACCGCAATACTACAGCAGTATTGATTTCAACCTTACCGGCGATGCCCTAAAAGCACAACTTGCAACACTGATTACCGATACCCACACTACCGAACTGGTATATACACCGGGCGTATGGAACGCACTGAAGCAAACCGACCTGGACCCCACCAACGCCGAAAATGTGCTGCTTGTATACGGTTATGATGACACCGACACCGAAGTTAGCACCGACCGCACCCGCGATAAAGACCTGAGTTGCCACACCAGCAGTTGCAACGGGCTTTGGGTACGCGAACATGTATACCCACGGTCGCTGGGCAACCCTAACCTGGAGTTTGAAGGGCCGGGATCGGATGCGCACCACCTGAGGGCTATAGACAACAGCATGAACAACAGCCGCAGTAACCGCGTTTTTGCCGATGGCAGCGGGCATGCCACTACCCTGCCTAACGACCAGTTTTACCCCGGCGATGAGTGGAAAGGCGACGTAGCCCGCATGATGATGTACATGTATGTACGCTACGGCAACCAGTGCGAGGCTACCGTAGTGGGTGCAGGCGATACCAACTACAGCACCTATGCCGATATGCCGAATATTTTCCTGGAGTGGAACGAGGAAGACCCTGTAAGCGACTATGAAACCAACCGCAATGATATACTTGAGGATATACAGGGTAACCGCAACCCTTTTATAGACAACCCGTACCTGGCCAGCCGTATCTGGAACGGCCCGCAGGCTGAAGACACCTGGGGATTACTTGCCACAGCAACCGACAAACTAAACAACATCTATTTGTACCCTGCCTGCACCAGCGGCGAAGTACATATAATGAATACCGAAAACGCAACCTACACATATACCTTATATAATACACTGGGGCAACAGGTACCTGTATTTGTAACAGACGGTACTTTTTCGGTGGAGAAAAATGCGCCCGGCATGTATTTTTTAACAATTACCAATGGCCAATATGTTAAAACCGTAAAACTGATACGTAAATAAGTCCTGATTTTTTAACAACCTCTTAATTTACACCCTGTCAAATTATATTTTTAATAAAGATATTTACATTTAACAACATATAAATCACAACATAAAGTAAAACAACTACTTATCAACATTCTTTTAATTAATAAATTTCTAATTCTATATTTGCGTCACGCATATTATTCTCTGAAACCGAAACTAGAACTTTAATTATTACTGCGAATGGTAAAAAATTTACACACAAAAGTTAACAGGCTTTTGCTGGTGGCGTTGCTGCTGGTATCTGCTATATCCTGGGGGCAATCGATATGGACAAACCCGATTACCGGCACCAATCCTAATGCCTCTAACCCTTACACAACAGGTGATACCGCCAACGCCAATATAACCGTAAGCGGTATAGGCCGCGGAGCAGGAGCCACAGGCACCAACGCAACTAACAGGTATAATGCAAGCAGCTGGAACACCACAGCTTTAGACCCTACCGCTTATTTTGAATTTACCCTTACCCCAAATACAGGATACAAAATAAATTTAAGCAGCTTTGTGTATACTTCGCAGGCGAGTGCATCAAATCCTGTTACAAGTGCTGAGGTACGTACCAGCTTAGACGGCTTCGCAGCCGGTGTTGGTACACCTACACTAACCGGCACAACTATAAACCTGAGTGCCAGCACGTACCAAAACCTTACTTCAGCCATAACAATACGTTTTTATGTATGGGGTAATGCTTCAACAGTCACAACATCTACTTTCAGTATAAACGATTTCACCTTTAACGGTACTGTAGAAGCTGCTGTTTATCCGGAAGTGACTACCACTACAATAAGCAGCGTTACCAGTACCGGGGCTACCGGCGGCGGTAACGTTACTGCCGATAACGGCGTTTCGGTTACACATAAAGGTACCGTGTGGAATACCTCGGCTGCACCTACCATAGCGCTTACCACAAAAACAGATGATGGCACAGGTACCGGTAGCTTTACAAGCACACTGTCTGGCCTTACTAATAACACATTATATTATTACCGTGCTTATGCCACAAACTCATCGAGTGCTACGGCTTACGGTACAGAGTATTCTTTTTACACCCTGGCGCTGACTCCTGCCGCTCCTACGCTTAGCGACCCGCAGCAAACCAGCATTAAAGTTGCCGTTAACGGTAACGGAAATGGCAGTACCGTGCTGTATGCCATCCGTGTAAACAGCACACAATACGTACAGGCTGACGGCACCCTTGGCGCAAGCCCTGCCTACAAAACCGTAGCCAACTGGGGCACTACAACCATAACCGGACTTACACCGGGCACTAACTACACCGTAGATGTTACCGCACAAAATACAGGAGGCGTAGATTCGGCTTACGGGCCATCTGCCAGCCTTGCCACAAACTCGGCTGCATCGCCTGCACTTACGCTGGTAAGTTCGTCATTAACCTTTGGCAGTGTATGTACCAATGCCTATGCTACCGGGACAATCGTATTTAGCGGTGCCAACCTTTCTAATGCCGATATTACGGTATCTGAACTTTCCGGGTACAGTTACTCACTTACAGAATCAGGAACCTACACTTCACCGCTTACCATAACAGGTTATAACGGTGCCGAAATTACAGTGTACGTGCGTTTTGCACCACCATCTGTCACCACCTACAACGGAACCATATCGGTAGCCGGCACCGGAACTAACAGCACTGCGCAATTTACCGTTAGCGCCAGCGGAACCGGTATAAACACTGCCGCCGCCACAACTACCTCTTCAACCACCTCAGGTATTACAGAGGTATCGGCTACAGTAAATGCTACGGTTACTACCGGCTGTACTGCCGTTACCACTTACGGTTTTGAGTATGCTACTACAACAGGCTTTACCATAGGCACAGGCACTACAGTTTATTCAAACAACCTTGCTTCAGGCAGCTTTAGTGCTACGCTTAGCGGCCTGCAGGCTTCTACCACCTATTACTACAGGTCGTTTGTTATAGACGGCACCGGTACCTATAACGGTTCGCAACAAACACTGACCACCGCCAGCCTTGGTACACCAGTGGCAACAGCTGCAACAGCTGTAGCACAGACTTCATTCACTGCCAACTGGAATGCTGTTTCGGGTGCCGACTCCTATACTGTAGACGTGAGTACCAGCCCTACCTTTGGCGCGTATAATGCCGGGGTAACCGCTACCGACCTTTTTATATCTGAATACGTAGAAGGTACCAGCAACAACAAGTACATTGAAATATACAACGGAACCGGTGCAAGTGTAAACCTTACCGATTACAGGCTGAGGCTGTATGCCAACGGATCTGGCACGGCATCTAACGACATTGTACTTACAGGTACGCTGGCTAACGGCGCTACAATAGTATACAGGAACACCAGTGCAAACATTTATGCCGGCACAACAACAACTAACAGCGCCGTTAACTTTAATGGTGATGATGCTATAGTACTGTATAAAATATCTACAGCATCTAACGTAGACATCATAGGCCGTATAGGCGAAGATCCGGGCGTAGAATGGCGTGTAAACGGAGGATTTACAACACTGGACAAAACCCTGAGGAGAAAAAACACCATAACACACGGTGTTACCACAAACCCTGCAAGCGGTTTCCCTACCCTGGCTACAGAATGGATTACCCTTGATATAAACGATGTAAGCAACCTTGGCAGCCATGATTTCGGTTTTGTGGCTTCTTATGTTAGCGGCTACGAAAACTTCCCGGCCACCGGAACTTCGGCCAGCATTACCGGCGTTGATGATAATACTACTTTTTATTACAGGGTCAGGGCTGCAAGTACAAACGATACTTCAGACAACTCTAACACTATAAGCTTAACTACACTATCAGACACTGTTACCTGGGTAATCCCGAACGGCCTTACCGCACCGGAGTGGCAACCAAGCGGGCAAACCCCTACAGCACTTACCCATGTGGTTATTGCCGAAGACTATAACACCACTGCAGATGGTACATTTACTGCCAAAAGCATAACGCTTAATAACAGCTATACCTTTACCCTGGCAGAAAATACAACCATAGTACTTGAAGAAGGCATAACAAACAATGCTGATGCGGCCGATTTTGTAATAGAAAACAACGCATCATTATTACAAAATAGTACTACCGCCAATACTGCAGAAATCACTGTGCTGAAAACAAGCAACCCTTTGTTCAGGTTAGACTACACCATGTGGTCATCTCCGGTAATAGGGCTTAGCCTTTATGATTTCAGTCCGGCTACAGCATCAACACGTTTTTATGAGTATGGCTATTTCAGCTCTATCAGTGCTTCAGCGTACGGCCCGGTAGCTTCTTCCACCCTGTTTGAAGCAGGTAAAGGCTACCTTATACGTATGCCAAACGTACTTTCGGGCAACGTGACCGGTACTACTAATGATTATGTAACCACACCTGCCGAATATATAGCTGGCACCGATAACTACTACTACGAAGGCGAATTTGCCGGTGTACCTAATAACGGTACCATAACCCGCATGCTTTCGTTGGAAGGAAGCCGATATAACGCTGTGGGTAACCCTTATCCGTCACCACTTAGCGTATACGAATTTGTAACCCAAAACAGCAGCGTGCTGGAAACCGGCGCCCTGTACCTGTGGAGGAAGAAAAATGATGCCGACGTATCGTCTTACGCCACACTTACACTATCGGCATTTACAGCTAACAGCGGTTCTGCTTCGGGCGGACAGGACCAGTCGGGTTACTTTACCAACCCGGATGAAACCACCTGGACACTGGCACCGGCACAAGGCTTTTTGGTACAAACCAAATCAACCGCCGGTACAGGTGCCGAGCTTACCTTTAACAACAGCATGAGGAAACAGGCATCATCTGCCGGGCAGGCATTCTTAAAGAATGCTAACCCTAATGCAGGGATAAGCAAATCACGCTACTGGCTGAACCTTACCAACACCTCAGGTGGCTTTAGCCAAATGGCGGTAGCCTATATGGAAAATACCTCTACAGGTTTTGACTTTGGTTACGATGGTAAAACCCTGGTAGACGGAAACAACATAAGCCTGTATACTTTAGCTGAAGAAAACACCCTTACCATACAGGCAAGGCCTCAGTTTGAAAACCAGGACGTGGTAACTGCAGGTTACAACGCCACACAGGCAGGCGAGTATACCATAAGTATGGATCACAACGATGGTGTATTTGCCAACGGGCAAAGTGTGTTCCTTGTAGATAAAGCGGAAGGCCTGGTACGCAACCTAACCGAAGACAGCTATACATTTACTACCGAGGCCGGTACGTTTAACGAACGTTTTGACATTGTATATACTACCACCGCACTGGGTACTGAAAACCCTGTTATAGATGCAAGCACTGTTGTGGTATACAAAAATGGCAACACTATAGGCATCAATACCGGCAGCACCCTTATGGAAGGCGTAACTGTGTACGACATCCGCGGCAGGAAGCTGTTTGCACAAAGTGGCCTAAGCACTACCGAAACTACAATAAGCAACCTTACCGCGCAGCAGCAGGTACTGATTGTGGAAGTAAAAACCGTAAAAGGTACTGTTTCTAAAAAGATTGTTTACTAAACCGATTATAAAAATCACTTCACTGAACCCCGCAGCCCAACAGCTGCGGGGTTTTTCTTTGTAATTAGCTCAATCTCATTGCGAAAAACAAAAATATTGTATCATCAAAAAATTAACCTCAAAACAAAAACTTATCAACACGCAAACGTTGTAGCAAACTCCGAAAACGATTGAAGCTATTGCAGATGTTAAAATAGGTGTAGTTTTACATAACTAAATATTGAATATTACCCTTACTAATTGTTTCAGTATGAAAAAACTACTACTGCTATTTTATATACTTTTTGGCTTTACCGCACAGGCACAAACCGATGTGTACTGGCGCAGCGAAGCGCCTAACGGTAACTGGGAATGGGGCAGCACCTGCGATAACGGCAGCGATGGCCAATGGTACTATAACTGGGGCGGCAACCGCAAAAGGCCCGATTGCTATTCGTTCCACTACCTGCATTTTGCAAACAACAACCAGGTAACCATGAACCTGAACTCAAGCGACGACTTTAGTGTAAACCGTATTTATTTTGAAAGTTCGGCGTCGTGGTCGCGCACTATAAATACCGATAACGGCAAGAAAATCTTCTTTAAGAATGCAGGTGCCAAAATGGAGAACTTCTCCTCAGTTAACCACACCTTTAACGTTGAAATTTCGCTGGATGCCACTACCGAGATAAACCCCGTAAGTGGCGACCTTACCCTAAACGGCAACGTAAACACCTTTGGCAATACTATTAATGTATACGGCAGCAATGCCAAAACCCTTACCATAGCCGGGGTGATAAACGGCAGCGGCAGCCTGTACCTTAAACAGAACTCTACGGTAGTGCTTTCGGGCAGCAACACCTATACGGGCAGTACTGTGGTAGAAGCAGGTACACTGCAACTGAACAATACATCGGGCGCACTACCTGCTGCTGCATCGGTAACGGTACAGAGCGGTGGTACATTGCGTATAGCAAAAAACCAAACCCTTAGCGGGCTTACCATAAACAGCGGTGCCACCCTTGTTATAGACAGCGGCGCATCACTTACAGTAACCGGAAGTTATACGAACAGTGGCACGCTAACCAATAACGGTACACTGATATTACAGTTGGCCGGCACCACATCCTTCCCGGGTAGCAGTACAGTAAGCGCTCTAAACGCCTTAACAGTAGCTTCGGGCACGGTAAGCCTCAGCGCAAACATCAGCCCTGCAAACCTTAGCGTTACAGGAGGGACACTGGATTTGGGCAGCTATACAGCCAACTCGGCTACCGGCGGGACACTAACACTTTCGGGCAGTGGTGCGCTAAAAATAGGCGGCACCGCTACCCTGCCTTCGGGGTATGGTACGCACAGCTTCAGTAGCGGCAGTACTGTGGAATATTACGGTACGGCACAAACCATAGGCACACTAAGCAACAGCCAAAAATACGGTTACCTCACCCTATCAGGCACGGGGCAGAAAACCCTTGCAGGGAATGTGAGCGTGGCAAATAACCTTACACTGCAAAGCACGGCTTCGCTATTAGTAGGCTCGGGTAAAAACCTTACCGTAGACAACCAGTTTTTTAACAACGGCGTTGCATCGCATTTCACCATAGAAAACAATGCAGCATTGGTACAGACAAATAATGTAACCAATACCGGCCAGATAGTACAGTACAAAAACAGCAACACGCTATACAGGTTGGATTACACCATGTGGTCGTCTCCCGTGGCAGCACAAAACATGTACGACTTCAGTCCCGCCACAGCGGCAAACCGTTTTTATGAATATAAGTACATCAGCACAACAAACAGTGAAGCCTATGCACCTGTAGATGCCACAGCTACCAGCTTTGCCGCAGGGAAAGGCTACCTGATACGCATGCCAAACGTATTGGGTACTTCAGGGTACAATGAAGGCACTACCGCAGTTCCGTTTATTGGCACCTTTACCGGCGCACCAAATAACGGCACCATAACCGTACCGATGTCTAACGAAGGGAACCGCTTTACCGCTGTAGGTAACCCATACCCTTCGCCAATAAGCGTATACGAATTGTTTACGCAAAACAGTGCCGTACTAAGCCAAACGGGTGCATTATACCTTTGGCGCAAGCGGAATAATGCCGCAACAGCATCATACGCCACGCTTACCCTTGCAGCCTTTACGGCAAACGGCAGCGGGCAAAATGCCACAAACAGCACCGGCGGGCAAAATGCTTCGGGTTATTTTACCGGTAGCAATACCACCTGGCTTTTAGCTCCCGGACAAGGCTTTATAGTGCAAACCAAAAGCGGCGTTACCGGCAGCCCTGTGCTTACCTTTAATAACAGTATGCGTAAGGTAGTACCCGGCAGCGGGCAGGCTTTCCTGAAGATGGCGCAGCAGGAGGGAGCACCGAAACTGTGGCTGAACCTTACCGATGCGAACAATGGCTTCAGCCAGATGGCGGTGGCTTATATGGAGGAAGCTACAATGGGGCTCGATTTTGGTTTCGATGGGCAGAGGCTGGCCGACAGCGAAAACATAGCACTATACAGCCTTGCCGAAAACGAAACCCTGGCCGTACAGGCACGCCCGGCTTTTGACATAACAGATATAGTACCGCTGGGATTTACCGCTACTGCAACGGGTAACTATACTATAGGACTGGATCACACCGAAGGTATTTTTACCGAAGGGCAAAAAGTATACCTGCGCGATAACCAGGAAGGTATACTGCGCAACCTGAGCGAGAATGACTATACCTTTAGTAGTGAAGTTGGCGTTTTTAACGAACGTTTTGAAGTGGTATATACCACCCAGGCATTGGCTACCCCTGCCATAACGGAACAACCTGAGGTAACACTATATAAAGAAGGTAATACTATACAGCTAAATGCAGGCAATACTATAATAAGGAGTGTAGCAGTGTACGACCTTAACGGCAGGCTGCTGTATACACAAAAATATAATACACAAAACGCTACTACGGCAAACCTTACTATAGCAAAACAGGTAGTACTGGTACAGGTAGTAACTGATAAAGGCACCACAAACAAGAAACTGGTTTTTTAAACAAGTAGTATGTAATTTTCTTCTGGTCCCTTCGCTGTATAGTGAGGGGATTTTTTTTTGAAAAAATTTACATAAAAATAAAACCATACGGGTATTGCCTTACGTATATAGTGCCAAAGCATCCTTACATATATATATATTGCGATCCCCCAAAATGAAGCCGCCCTATAGGAATAATGAGTGGTTTTTGGCGGCAAGCCTCCATGTTATAAAAATATGGAGGCTTTTTTTTACATTATTGGCAATCAGGAGTACTTAACAATTTAATAATGTTAATAGTGATTATAATCGCCTGTAAGAGTGTTTTTTGTGATAAAATTTGATATAACTTTGCTGAGCCAAAAATACACATTCGTTAAAAGAAGAATTTAATGCTTAATTTATGCTAAAACTACTACAGAGCAATTTTTACAGATTGTTCCTCCTTGCCACGCTGTTGCTGGGAGCGAACGTAACATGGGGGCAGGTAAGTATGGCTACGACCGGTTCTTACAGTCAGGATTTCAATACGCTTCCAACCACTTCAAGTACAGCCTGGACAAATAACTCAACTATATCGAATTGGTATAGTTCTTATTCAGGTAATGTGGTTGCCAGTGCCGGTACAACATCAACTGCAAGCCTTTACAGCTATGGCACTGACATAGAGTCCGATAGAGCTTTAGGGTCATTCGTTACAAATGCATCCGGAGCCATAGCTTATGGATTACAGCTCAAAAACAATTCTTCGGCCGCTATAACATCTATTTCTGTAGCATATACCGGAGAACAATGGCGAAAGGAGAATAATTCTACTCAGGACAAGATAGATTTCTATTATAGAATTTACAGTAGTGCTCAAACATCAGTCGATAATTCAACTGCAAGTTGGACACAAGTTACCGGCCTGACGTTTACAGCACCAATTGCAACTGCTACAACAGCAGCAGCCCTAAATGGAAATAACAGTGCAAACAGGTCTGGAATATCTGCCGTATCTTTATCTGGAATTTCGGTACCTGCCGGATCTTTCTTAGTAATCAAATGGATAGACACAAATATTTCTGGAACTGATCATGGCGTGGGTATTGACGACGTAACTGTTTCATGGACAACAGTTACTACTTATACTCTAACTTATGACGGTAACAGCCAAACTTCCGGAACTGCTCCTACAGGAAACAGTTATGTTTCAGGCGCTTCCGTTACATTACCGTCAAACACGGGAAGCCTTATCAAGACTGGATATACATTTGGTGGATGGAATACTGCTGCCGATGGTTCTGGCACAAACTATTCAACAGGGGCTACATACACAATGCCCGCTGCCAATACAACACTATATGCGAGGTGGATTGTAAATACAACCCCAGCACTTGTAGCTACACCTGCCACACTAACAGGATTTAGCTACATTAACGGAAATGGCCCTTCGTCAAGCCAGTCGTTTAACCTTTCAGGTGCAAATCTTACAGGCGCCCCAGGTAGTATTACTGTAACTGCAGCCCCTGATTATGTAGTATCTTCAGATAATATAACTTTTGGCTCTACTGCAACGATATCTTACACTACAGCTACACTAAGCAGTACACCTGTTTATGTAAAGCTTAAAGCAGGCCTTGCAGACGGAAACTATAATAGCGAAACTATAAGCATAAGCGGTGGCAGTGCTACTACATCAGTTACGGTAAGCGGTAGCGTTACCAACCAGGCACCTACTGCATCAAACGTAGTTGTTACCGGCGCGAACTATATAGTAGGTACACAGCTTACAGGTTCGTTTACCTATGCCGATTACGAAAGCAACCCTCAGGGGACTTCTACTTATAAGTGGTATACCGCTACCGACAATACCGGTACAGGCGCTGCCCAGATTTCGGGAGCAACTGCTACCACTTTTACACTTACCAGTACACAGCTTGCAAAATACATCCGCTACAGCGTTACCCCTGTAGCATCGGCTGGTACAACAACCGGTGTAGAAACATTCAGTGGATGGTATGGCCCTGTTGTAGCACCTGTCCTTGCTATAAGCGGTACTACAGCACACGGTTCGGTATGTGTTAGCACTGCCGGCACACCTGTTACCTATACCATAACAAATAATGGTACCGCAGCTGCTTCGGGCATAGCTGTAGGCACAAGCAACAGCATGTTTGCTGTAAGTGGATTGTCTTCAACTTCTATTCCTGTAGGTGGCACAGCTACCTATGTGGTTACCTTTACCCCTACATCTTCGGGCGCTAAAACTGCAACCATTACTGTAAGTAGCACAACAGGCGGTAGCAACAGCCCTACCAGCAGCCTTACCGGTACAGGTGCAGCAGCAGGAGCACCAACAGTTACCACAAGTACTGCAGCCGGGATTACAAGTTCAGGAGCAACTATACCCGCTACTGCCACAATATCAAATTGTAGCACAGCTATAAGTGCCTATGGCATTTATTATAGTACCTCAAGTGGTTTTGCTAACGGTTCGGGAACTCAGGTGCAAGGTACTAACCTGGCCAGTGGTGCATTTAGTGTTACCCTTAGTAGCCTGGCTCCTGCCACCACTTACTATTACAAAGCATATGCAACTAATACATCAGGCACAACTTATTCTACCCCACAGGGAAGTTTTACAACTCAATGTGCATCACTAAACCTACCTGTTTCTGAAAACTTCGAAGCTTCTACTTTCCCTCCGACCTGCTGGACGAAATTTATAGGTGCAAACGGTTATGGGGTAAGTGAAGAATGGAGCCGTACAACTTCGGGAACTTATAACGGATCTGCCGGTTCAGCACGTATTTCTTATGATGTTGCACCAGATGGGGAAGTAGCCGAAGACTGGTTAGTAACTCCTGGTATAGTGCTTCCTAATAACGGAAATGCAATAAAACTAAGCTATTTTGAGAAACAATCATTCGCAACTGATTATGGTGCTACCCACTACATAAAAGTATCCACATCATCTCAAACTACAATAAGCTCATTTACTAATGTTACTTCTTATGGCGAATCAACGTTTTCAGCCGCCTGGACGCAAAGGACGATTGATCTTTCCGCTTATGCAGGACAAACGGTTTATATAGCTTTTGTATACAGCCAAAATGATGATGACGAGTGGTATATTGACAACATATCGGTAAAAGATGAATTAATTGCACCTGTAGCAACAGCTGCTACAGATATAACTCCGCATGAATTTAAGGCAAACTGGAATACAGCAGCAAATGCAAATAAGTATAAACTTGATGTATATACCGGTACTATTGTAAACACTACCCTTTATGAAAACTTTAGCCTTGGAATGCCAGGTAGCTATGGTTCTAATACATCCTCTAATTTATCAACCGGTACATGGATATTTGATAACGTAAGAGGTAGCACGCAAACCTACTACACCGGCATAGCAGGTGCCCAGATGCAGGGTGGCTCTTCAAGTTCAATGACCACACCTGCATTTAGTAAGGTATCTAACATATCTTTTTATGCTAAAAAAGGTACATCTGACGCAATTAACCTTACTGTTCAAAAAGTAATCAATGGTGTAGCCTCTAATTTTACCACTGTTGCTTTACCTACAGGTACATCATGGGAGTTTTACAACGTAACCATAAATGACACCAATCCAGCTGTGAGTTACAAAATTATAAATCCGGCTATAGGAGTGGTTTATATAGATGAAATGACCATCAACACTTCTACAGGCAGTGAAACATTTATCCAGCCTTTCCAGGATTATGAAGTAACAGGTACAAGCCAGATAGTTAATGGCCTTACACAAAATACTTCTTATAATTATAGGGTACGTTCAGTAAACACTGCTACTAATACAACCAGTGGAAACTCTAACGTAATTACTGTTACTACAGGTAAAGAGCTTATATGGAACGGTTCTACATGGAGCTATGGCGCTACTACAGGCGTTACCCCTACTGTGGCCGACAGCGGTACTGTAGCAGGTACTTATAACACTACTACTAATGGCGACCTTACCATAGGTGCCCTTACTGTAAACAACGGACAAAGTGTTACGGTTACACCTAACAAAACAATAACAGTAGCTAACGCTATTACTAACAACGGTACCTTTACCGTACAAAACAACGGTGCACTGGTACAAACCAATACTGCCACTAACACCGGTAATGTTGTAGTAATTAAAAACAGTAACGCACTGTACAGGCTTGATTATACATTGTGGTCGTCTCCGGTATCGGGTGCACAAACGCTACAGCAATTCTCTGAAGGTACAGCGGCCAACCGTTTCTATGAGTACCTTGATTCAGGTTTATACTCTCCGGTTACAGCCAGTTCAACTACTTTTGCACTGGCAAAAAGTTACCTTATCCGTATGCCAAACATACTTACCGGTGACGTTACCGGTACTACTAACGGTGGTACTACTACCCCTGCACAGTATATAGCCGGTGAAGGTGACTACTATTTTGTAGGCTCGTTTAACGGTGTACCAAACAACGGTACTATAACACGCAACCTTAATACTACAGGTAACCGCTATACTGCTGTGGGTAACCCTTATGCTTCGCCAATAGGTGTAACAGAGTTTTTTGCACAAAACAGCGGCGTACTGCAATCGGGTACGGGGCTTTATTTCTGGAGGAAGCGCAACAGTGCAGGTACTTCGTCTTACGCTACGGTTACTGCTACTTCATATGCATTTAACACCGCAAACGGTGCTACAACCGGTGGCCAGGTTAACGATACCTACTTTAACCAGGCGCCAAGCAACTGGCGTATAGCTCCGGGACAGGGCTTTATAGTGCAAACCAGCAGTTCAGCTACAGGCACCCCGGCTGTAACCTTTACCAATGCCATGAGGAAATCGGCTGTAACAGGTGGCGTATCATTCTTTAAGCAACAGCAAGGCATGGCCGACCTGTCTCGCTACTGGCTGGATATCATAGACGAAAGCGGTAACGCAGGACAAATGAGCGTGGCGTACCTTGATGGTGCTACCACAGGTATAGACTACTCTTATGATGCTTTTGCAGTAAACAACGAAGAGTTTATAATGCTGTACTCACTTGCCGGTGATGACAAGCTGAATGTACAAACAAGGCCTTCGTTTGAAAATACCGATGTGGTTCCTGCAGGTTTCTATACACCACAGGCAGGTACATATACCATAGCCCTTACCAATAAAGACGGTGTGTTTGAAGAAGGACAGAAAATATACCTGAAAGACAACCAGGAAGGTATAATACACAACCTTGAAAACCCTTATACATTTGCCACAGGCGAAGGTGTAAACAACAACAGGTTTGAAATACTGTACAGCACTACCGCCCTGGGCACAGACAACCCTGTAGCAGGCAATAACGTTATGGTGTTTAAAAACAACAGTACTGTTAGCATCAATGCAGGCAGCACACTTATAAACGGCGTGGAGATATTTGACATACGCGGCAGGAAACTGTACAGCGAAAGTAATATTAACGCTACAAACTTCAGCACAGATAAGCTTGCTGTAGAAAACCAGGTTATCATTGTTAAGGTAAATACTGCAACAGGAACCGTATCAAAAAAGATCATCTTCTAAGCGTTTTACGCAGAAAATAAAATCTGATTTTAATCCCCGCACCTAAAAAGTGCGGGGATTTTTTTATCACACTTAATTAACAAATTTATTTTTTATTTAACAACCGGGATTTTCCCTATAAATGCATTAGGAATAGTTGTATTAATTTCATCCAAATATTTATTTTTCACATATAATCATTTAATTTTATTTAATTCACAATTTTAACTACTTTAAATTACGAATTTATCATATTTTAACATAATTTTAACAATTTAGCTATTGACTTTGAGGCGTTTGCGAATGTAATTTAGCATTATATGATAAATGATTATGATGTTCTTTTACAACCACCGCAGTTGTAGAAAACCCATTTTACTGATCGGTTTTTTACTCATGACTGTATTTGCAAAAGCCCAAACAAAGGTTTATGCTACTACAGTGAACACGTCATTCTCGGCAGCCAGCACCTCAAATGCTGCTGACCAGAATTTAACTACCGCCGCAAGGCTCACAACAACAAATGTAACAGTATCACTCGAAGGATCTATTGAATTAAAGTACTCTACGCCCGTTGCGGCAAACACACCCACTTACATTAAAATTAATATGCAGGACAGCGGCCAGCTACAGGCCCTTGTAGGAGGTGCCGTGGGTAACCTTTTAAACAGCGTATTAGGTATTGTTTTCGGGCAGCAATACATACAGGTTTCCGCCCGTAATGAAACCACAAGCGTATTTTCGGCATCAAGCAATTACGACCAGCACCGCTTGCGGGTTGTACGCGACAGCGCAGGTAGTTACTATATTGTAATTACGCCAAATGCCACTTACAACATCATCCGTATTGAAAACAAACTGAACGGTATTGTAGCACAACGTTGGCTTGATGTGTACGACGTGTTTCACGTAAGCGGTACTGCAAACTGTGCCATAGGTACGTATACCTCGTATACTGCTACCGGACTGGTATCGCTGGGTACCGCAGGGGTGTTTAACTCATGGTATGCTATAGATGCTGATGCTACAAACTACAGTATTATAAGCCTTGGGCAGCTGGGAGTGGGTACATCCATATCGCAAACCGTGTATTTTGAGGGGCCATCGGCAGCTTCAGACTATTATTTTGTAAAATTCAGTTTAAACAGCGCCCTCCTCAGCCTCGGCATACTCGAAAATACCCAAATTATAGCCTATAACGGCCCCACGCAGGTATATAGCGCCTATTTAAACGACCCTGCGTTTGTTTCCCTGGGCCTTAGTACTGCTATCACTAACGGCCAAATAATATCACTACCCATACAACCGGGCGGAGCTGTAGACCGTATAACGATAAGAATGAACGGCCTGGCAAGTTTGGGTGCACTCACACAGGCTATAAACCTTTATGGTATAACAAAAGGAAATTTCACTGTAAACGTTTCGGGTAGTGGCAGCTACCAGGTGGGACAAACGGTAACACTAACAGCTTCAACAACAGGATGTAACTCCCCTTACACCTACTCATGGAGCAGCGGGCTGGGATCTACCGCCTCAGTAACAGCCCCTTCTACCACACCCGGAACTTACACATATACCGTTACTGTAACTGATATATACGGCATACAAAAAACCGGTACGGCTACCGTAACTATAGAACAACCTCCTGTAGCTGGAACCGTAAGCGGTGGGGGGCAGGTTTGCTACGGATATTCACCCGGGAACCTTACCGTGAGTGGATATACGGGAAACATTTTGCGGTGGGATCGCAGTACCAGCCCTTCATTTGCTTCGGTAACAAGTATAAATAATACCACGCCTACATTAACCAGTGCCGAAATAGGCCCGCTTACACAAACTACTTATGTAAGGGCTGTGGTAAAACTAAACTCGTATGCCGAAGTATACGCTACAACCACACTAACCGTACACACCACTACGTGGAATGGTACCACATGGAGTAACGGAACCCCTACCAGCGGAAGCCGCATTTATATGACCGGCAATTACAGCGAAGCCACTAACCTTGATGGTTGTGCCCTTGAGGTAAACAACGGCGCGGTAGTAATTATTCCGTCTGAATATACAGTAACGCTGCAAAATGAGATAATGGTAAACAGTGGCAGCTTTACACTGGAAAGCAATGCCCACCTGGTACAGGTAAACAATGTGGCTAACACGGGTAACATTACTGCCGTAAGAAGGAGTTCGCAACTTTTCAGGCTGGATTATACCCTGTGGTCATCGCCGGTAACAGGCACACAAACGCTGCGTAATTTTTCGCCGGCTACAAGCCTTAACCGTTACTACGAATATAAGTACGACACTACAGACGGTGGTACTACCTACTATGAAGCCTACTGGCCGGTAGACCCGCTAACTACAACCTTTGCCCCGGCAAAAGGCTTCCTGATAAGGATGCCGAATGTAGATAGCACTCCGGGTTATAATACAGGCAGCACGTCTATAATATTTACCGGAAACTTTGTAGGTGTACCAAACAACGGTACCATAAACAAGGCCATGTCAGTAAGTGCCGGAAGGTTTACCGCCACAGGTAACCCCTACCCTTCGCCAATAAACGTGCAGGCTTTCTTTGATGCGAATGAAACAAAAATGGAAACGAATACCGGTCTGTACTTCTGGAGGAAGATAAACGACCCTAATGCCAGCAGCTACGCCATACTTACCCGCGATGTATTTATAAGCAACCCTGCAACAGGTGGTGCAGCCGGTGAGGCACAATACGGTGGTGCTATTTGGGACAACTTCTTTAACAGCCAGGTGGCTCCTGCAAACTGGGTTATTAACCCGGGCCAGGGCTTCTTCATCCAGACTGATGATGCACTTTCTTCGGCTAACGTAACGTTTACTAACACCATGCGCCGTGGTAACCACAATGCACAGTTCTTTAAAAGCGCACCCCAGGAAGTTTCTAAATACGGACTGGATCTTAGCGGGCCAAGCAAAAACCTGAGGCTGGCAGTAGTATACAGCCCTACGGCTACACTGGGTATTGATGCCCACAGGGACGTAGTACGCTTTGAAAATGCCGATGGCGACTTCTTTACCATAGCAGAAGACAATGCGCTTGCCGTACAGGCCAGGCCGGACTTTGCCGATACCGATATAGTACCTATGGGCTACTTTGCCGCCGAAGCCGGTACCTATACCCTAAGCATAGGCTTTACCGATGGTGTATTTGCCGAAGGCCAAAAAATATATGTGTACGATAAACTGGAAGGCCTGCTAAGGAACCTTACTGCAAACGACTACTCATTCAGCTCTGAAGCCGGTACATTTAACGACCGCTTTGACATACTGTATACCGAAACTGCCTTATCTGTAAGTGAAGTTACCCCGGAAAATAACGCACTTGTTGTATATAAATCAGGTAACAGCATAGGTATAAACGCAGGCAGCATGACGCTAAACCGCGTAGAGGTATATGACATTAACGGCCGCAAAATTATTGAAAGCCCCACTATTAATGGGTCGGCCTATACTATAGACGCACAGGGAACAGCCAGCCAGGTGCTTATAGTAAGGTCGTATACCGATAAGGGAACTATTAGCAAGAAAATAGTTTTCTAAGCATCCAGCAATGCTATATTAGTTGGCCCCCGTGCTTGTACAGGCACGGGGGCTTTTTTTATGTCCTGCCCACGCTATAACGTAATAGTTTGTATCTTTAGCCTTCCAAAACATAACATCTGTTCTAATGAAACAACTATTACCTAAGGGCCTTATTGCGGCCCTTGCGCTGCTATTGGCATCATGCTCGGCGCAGAAAGACGTGGGCCAAAGCAAGTTTGGCAACAGTACAAAAGTTCCGCACACCAGCGGAAAAAACATCATTACCCCTACCGGCGAAGCCATAATGCTGAAAGGGACTAACCTGGGCAACTGGCTGGTACCCGAAGGCTATATGTTTAAAACCGGGCAGGTAAGCGCCCCTGCAAAAATAGACGAGATGCTTACCCAGCTGGTAGGCCCGGACAGTACCACGGCATTTTGGCACAAATACCTGGACCGCTACATTACCCACGACGACATTAAGTACCTGAAGCGCATTGGCTGTAACCACATCCGCCTGCCGTTTCACTACAAACTGTTTACCAATGACCTGTACATGGGTACGCGCAATGCGGGCTTTGCCTACATGGACCGTGTGGTAGAATGGTGCCGTGCCGAAAACCTCTACGTATTGCTGGACATGCACTGCGCACCCGGCGGCCAAACCGGCGATAACATAGACGACAGTGCAGGCTACCCGTGGTTGTACTTTAGCAAGGCGAGCCAGGATGAAATGAGCGATATTTGGGTACGTATAGCGCAGCACTATAACAACGACCCGATAATTATAGGCTATGACCTGGCAAACGAACCCTTAGCCCACTATTTCCTGAAGGAAATACCCGATTATAACCACCGCCTTTTCCTGCTGTACCAAAGGCTTGTAGCCGATGTACGCAAGGTGGACAAAAAGCACAGCATTTTCCTGAACGGCTCGGTATGGGCGGGCGATTTCGGGGTGTTTGAAAGCATACTGGATGACAATATAGTGTACGAGTTCCATAAGTACTGGTTTGACATTAACCAGGATGCCATACAGAAGTATGTGGACTTCCGCGCAAAACACAATGTGCCTATATATATAGGTGAAACCGGTGAGAATACCGATGAGTGGATTAAGGAGTTCACCCCACTGCTAAATAAAAATGATATCCACTGGGCATATTGGCCGTATAAAAAGATGGACAACACCCGTGGCATTATGAACTTTAAGCAGCCGGAAAGTTACCCGCTGATTACCAAATATGCTGAAGCCGACCGTGGTAGTTTTGAAAAGATACGCAACAACATGCCCGACCGCATTAAGGTGCAGCAGGCCCTGAATGGTTTCCTGGAAAACTGTGCGTATAAAAACTGTTTCCAGAACAAGGGATATATAGAGGGATTAGGCTTAAAAGTGGAGTAACAATTCAATATCTCAGATACAAACCGCGGCAGTAATGCTGCGGTTTTTTGTTTTATATTTGAAATTCAATCATATCTGAAAATGCAAAAACTAAAAGCCGTAATTTTCGACCTTGACGGTACCGTAGCCAATACATTGCCGTTGTGCATAGCAGCATTCCGCCTGGCTATAGAGCCGCACATAAACCGCAGTGTAAGCGATGCCGAAATCATAGCCACTTTTGGCCCCAGCGAGGAGGGTACCATAATGGCACTCGCCCCTGATTACTACGAACAGGGCGTAACCGACTACCTTACCCATTACACAGCCCTCCACAGCATGTGCGAAGCGCCGTTTGAAGGCATTATACCGCTTTTGGAACAACTAAAGCAAAAAGGTATACGTACGGCAATGGTAACAGGGAAAGGCCGCAGCAGCGCATTGGTATCGCTTGAGAAATTTGGGCTGCTCCCCTACTTTGAATTGCTGGAAACCGGTGTACCCGAAGGGCCGAGCAAACCACAGGGTATTAAGGCAATCCTTAACCTGTGGGGCGACCTTGATAAAAACGAAGTAATCTACGTAGGCGATGCCCCGAGCGATGTTACCGCCTGCCGCGAAGCGGGCATACCCATAGCCGGTGCCGCCTGGGCAGAAACCGCGGAACCCGATCAACTGGCTGCCATGCACCCTGATGCGATGTTTGGCACCGTTGAGGAATTTTCGAAGTGGTTGTTAGGGAATATATAGGTTTTATACGTCTTCCATTTCGACTGAAGCGAAGCGGAATGGAGAAATCTCAAAACATTGATTAAAAGAGATTTCTCGACTTCGCTAAGGCTACGCTCGAAATGGAAGACGAACAACCATTAAACTATTTAGCCTCAGCCGGTTTGGTTTTTACAGCTGCTACAAGGTTATTGTGTTCGTTAGTATAAAACACCACCTTGCGTGTTGCAGGCAGGCCGGTTATGCTACTCTTCAGTATGTTGCAGCTTATTTTTTCTACCAGCGCCTTATCGTCAGGGGCTACAATATACACCCCAATTTCCTCCGGTTTGTGGTTAAAAAAGTACACATCAATCTTCTTGGTGGTATCTATAGCCGTAACCGCCTGGGTTACTTCGCCCAGCAGGGTTTTGTCTTCTTCGGTGTATTTAAAGTTGGCTGCCAGGGTCTTGGCATCAATCACCTCAAAGGCGCTCATGCCTATGCCGCAGTACAGCTCTTTAGGTTTTTCGGTTTGCCCGCATGAAGCCAGCAGCAGTAACGCCAATGCCGATGTTACAAACGTTTTTTTCATAATAGTTGTTTTCAGTTTTTCCTGTTTATTTGGAATACCTAAGGTATAAAATTTCCCACAGTTTTAATGTATCAAAAATCCGCTTTTGAGATAAGTCGGCATATATATTAGTAGTATACATACTATAACAGTAAGCAGAGGTAATAAAATTGTAATTACTAGATAAACTACATCAAAATAAGTCAAATTAATTATGTTACAGATAATATGGAGAATCATAAATAGAATCCATAAATAAAAGCTCATTTGTCCAATTGCAATATTAATCTTTGAGGGTGAAAAGGCCCCTCCTTTGGTAGAAAAAATGCTATCACTTCTAAAAGTCTGCGGAAATCCCATATTACCCATTATATTTTCTTTCGGCAAACCCATTTTTTTATAATGTTTCCATTCGAACTTACTTATAGCATTTTCATAAACTTCATACCAAGCTTTTGATGCTTTAGCCATCAATATCCAAATAATTGAAAAAATTACCCCAATACAGCATATAAAAAGACATGCCGTACTATATCTCAATATTATGTTTGATTTATAATCGACCTTAACTATCTCAAAAACAATATAGCCATAGGCAGTGAAACAAAGTATTAAAAAAACTGATAAAAAAACTGACCTTTGCCAAAGATTAGATATTTCTAAATCTCGGCATCTATACAGTTTATCCAAAGTATACTTCAAATCTTCTTTTTTACCCATTGCTTATCATCCTATTTATATTTCAAAGTTAATAAAATATATTTTGCCCTACCTTTGCGCCCGGCATGGAAAAAGATACGTACAATACACTGGCCGCCCCCGGCAACGAAACCCTGTTTAAGGAAAAGGGCAGCAAGTTCTTTGGCTATGCTTTCCCCGTGGCAGATGAAGCCGAAGTAAAAACCATACTGGCAGACATTAAGAAACAGCACCCGCAGGCACGCCACTGGTGCTATGCCTTCCAGCTGGGCACCGAACCTAACGTGTACTACCGCGCTAACGACGACGGTGAACCCAGCAACACTGCTGGCCAACCTATTTACGGGCAAATACAAAGCTTTGGGGTTACTAATGTGCTGGTGATTTCGGTGCGGTATTTCGGTGGGGTAAAGCTGGGTGTGGGCGGGCTTATTGCCGCGTACAGGCTTTCGGCACAAATGGCACTCGAAGCAAGCGAAATTGTGGAAAAAACCATAGACGTGCACTACACCCTTAAATTCGGGTACCAGGACATGAACCGCGTGATGCGAGTGATTAAGGAAAAGAACCTGGAGGTGGTTTCCCAAAAAATGGAAATGGACTGCGAAATGGTAGTGGCCACCCGCAAAAAAAACGCCCCAATGGTACTTGAGGCGTTTGAGAGTCTTTATACGATAGAAGTTTTGTTTCAGGTTTAAAGTTTCAAGTTTTTTGACCGTTCTGTATGTTCAAACAACTTTAAAAATAACTTTAAACCTGAAACTTTAAACTAAAAGTTGAGCTTCTCTTTTACGTAATCCGGAGGGCTTACAGGGCGCCCGGTTTTCATGTCTACGAACACTAACATAGAGTACCCGGTTGTTAATAACTCGTTAGTTTCGTTGTATATTTCGTAGTCAAATTCTATCTTAACGCCTTGCTGTTTTTTAAAGATGGTACGCACCCGCAGAAGGTCGTCATACTTAGTCGGTTTTTTATAATTCATGCTAAGCGACACCACCGGAAGCATTACACCGGCCTCTTCCATAGATTTATAGCTAACTCCAAGATTACGAAGCCATTCCACACGGCCCATTTCAAAATATTGTGCATAATTACCGTGATAAACCACACCCATCTGGTCGGTTTCGGCGTATCGTACACGTACAGTAAATTCGTGAAAATTCATATTTTTTTAATGTTAATTTTAACCTAAATTTATGTTACAGATGCTTACAATTTTTTTTTAGAATAATCAATACACCCAAAGTTTTTTTTTGAGGAATTTTGTACTCATATTTGTTCTCCCGAAAAGGAATGAACCTGTGCATTCCGCATTAGTAAAAGCAACAATTATAAACACCTAATATTCAGGATATGACGAAAACTGCGCAATCGGTATGGGAGAACTGTCTGTCGTTCATAAAGGACAATATACAGGATCAGGCATACAAAACCTGGTTCGAACCGATAAGAGCAGTAGAACTTTCAGACAACGCACTGTATATACAAGTGCCGAGTAAATTTTTTTACGAATGGCTGGAAGAACACTATGTGAAACTCCTGAAGGTGGCGCTTACTAAAGAACTTGGACAGGGCGCTAAGTTACTTTATAAAATTAAGATGGAAAACACTTACGGCAACAAACAGCCCTTTACAGAGCAGTTGCCAAGTGCCCACCGTGCCCCTGTAAAACCACAGGAGGTAGACGTACCTGTACAAAACAAAAACCCAGAGCTTAAAAACCCGTTTGTAATACCCGGTATACGCAACCTTAAAATAGAATCGCAACTGAATGCCAATTACAGTTTCGATAACTTTTTTGAGGGCGACTCTAACCGTCTTGCCCGTTCGGCAGGTATGGCCGTGGCAAACAAACCGGGCGGAACCTCGTTTAACCCGCTGCTTATCTTCGGTGGTGTAGGTTTGGGCAAAACCCACCTTGCACACGCGATAGGCATTGAGATTAAAGAGAAATACCCTGAAAAAACCGTGCTGTATATTTCGGCTGAGATATTCACCCAGCAGTATATCGACTCGGTAAAACGCAATACCCGCAACGACTTTATCCACTTCTATCAGCTGATAGACGTCCTTATTATAGACGACGTACAGTTCCTGTCGGGTAAAACCGGTACGCAGGATGTGTTTTTCCACATCTTTAACCACCTGCACCAAAATGGCAAACAGGTTATCCTTACATCAGATAAGGCGCCTGTAGACATGCAGGACATAGAGCAACGCCTGCTTTCACGCTTTAAGTGGGGGCTTTCGGCAGAGCTGCACCAGCCTGATTATGAAACACGTATCTCCATCCTGAACCACATCCTGTACCGCGACGGTGTAGAGATGCCACAGGAAATTGTAGAGTACGTAGCCCGTAATATTAAGAGCAATGTACGCGAACTTGAAGGTGCCATAATTTCACTAATCGCACAGTCGTCATTTAACCACCGTGAGGTAACCCTTGAGCTTGCCAAGATGGTGGTAGAGAAGTTTGTAAAAAACATAAAGCGCGAAATATCTATAGACTACATACAAAAGGTAGTGTCGGATTATTTCCAGCTTGATGTAGATACGCTGAAATCTAAAACGCGTAAGCGCCATGTGGTACAAGCCAGGCAGCTGGCCATGTTCTTTGCCAAGAAGTACACAAAGTCTTCACTGGCAAACATCGGCTCGCAGATAGGCGACCGCGACCATGCTACCGTACTGCACGCCTGCAAAACCGTAGACAACCTGGTGACTACCGATAAGCAGTTCCGAAAATTTGTAGACGACATCAACAAAAAACTTTCGGTGTAATGGCTGTAAAGATACTGATGGTTTGCCTGGGTAATATATGCCGTTCGCCACTGGCCGAAGGGATTATGCAGAGCAAATTGCCATCGGATAAATTTACGGTAGACAGCGCGGGTACCGGCGGCTGGCATGCAGGCCAATGCCCTGATAAACGCTCTATAAGCACCGCCAAAGGCCGCGGGCTTGACATCAGCACACAGAAAGCACGCCAGCTTAAAAAATCAGACTTCGATACTTTTGACTATATATATGTAATGGACAGCAGTAACCTTAGTGATGTATTACACCTGGCTCCTGCTGCACAAAAGCATAAAGTAAAATTGATAATGGACGAACTTCACCCCGAACTGGGCGTAGAAGTACCAGACCCATACTATGGCGGCCCGCAGGGCTTTGAAGATGTATACGACATGCTTGACGAAGCCTGTACTATTGCCGCCGCAAAAATCCTTAAAAACCATAAGTAATGCCAGCCGGTAAGTTGTACCTGTTGCCCGTTCCGCTGGGCGAAGACGCCAACCCTAAGGATGTGCTGCCCGAAACCGTGGCGCGCTCCATAGAGTTTATAGACCACTATATAGTAGAGAACGAAAAAACGGCACGCCGCTTTATTAAGGCGATACTCCCCACCAAAAAACAACCCGACCTGAAGCTTTCGGTACTGAACAAACGTACAGAAGCGTCTGAGCACGCTGCTTTTATACAGCCCTGCATGGAAGGTAAAAACGTAGGGTTAATGAGCGAAGCCGGTTGCCCCGGTGTAGCCGACCCCGGCGCTGCCATTGTAAAGCTGGCACATGAAAAAGGCATACAGGTAGTGCCGCTTGTAGGCCCCTCCTCTATCCTGCTGGCTATGATGGCCAGTGGCATGAACGGCCAAAGCTTTGCATTTAACGGTTACCTGCCCATCGACAAAAACGACAAGAAAAACGCCCTGAAGTATTTCGAGAAAACATCGCAGGAGCGTGGGCAGTCGCAATTGTTTATAGAAACGCCGTACCGTAACAACAAGCTGATGGAGGATCTTTTAGCAATGCTTCAGCCCAATACACACCTGTGCGTAGCTGCCGATATTACCCTGGACACGGAATACATCAAGACCAAAACCGTAGCCCAGTGGAAAAAAGAAAAACCCGACCTGCATAACAGGCCTGCGATTTTTATTGTGCATAGATTCTAAAGAAGCTACTGAGCGACTTAGCTGCTGAGTTTCTGAGCAGCTCCACTCGTATCTATAATAATGAGTGAACATAGTCCTATCCGGGCCGTCATTGCGAGGAACGAAGCAATCTCATTATTAAAAACATGAGATTACTTCACTACGTTAATGACGATGCGTGAGAAACGTTATGATTGGAACAGTCCAATCCGGCATGCCATTACGAACGGAAGCAATCTACTCTTTCGAATACTTTATAAGATTGCTTCGCTCCGTACCTCCGCTCGCAATGACGGTAACGAAAAACTCAGTAACTTTACCCAATGAAATTCTTCGACTTTTCCCAAAAGATAAACTACAAAAACGAGATACTGGCCGGGCTTACCGTAGCCATGACCATGATACCCGAATCGCTTTCCTTTGCTATACTGGCAGGGTTCCCGCCGCTTACGGGGTTATACGCTGCCTTTATTATGGGGCTTATAACCGCAGTACTGGGCGGCAGGCCGGGGTTGGTTTCGGGTGGTGCGGGCGCCACCGTGGTAACACTCATCGCCCTTATGAAAGCGCAGGGGTTGGACTACGTGTTTGCCGCCGTAGCATTGGCAGGGGTTTTCCAGATACTGGTGGGCGTGTTTAAGTTGGGCAAATTCATCCGCCTGGTACCGCAGCCCGTTATGTACGGGTTTGTAAACGGCCTTGCAGTAATTATTTTCATGTCGCAGCTGGAGCAGTTTAAAACCGTAGTCAATGGTGAAACCACTTGGCTAACCGGCACGGCGCTCTACACCATGCTGGGATTGGTAGCACTTACGATAGCCGTAGTTATCGGCTTCCCGAAGGTGACCAAAGCCGTACCGGCATCGCTGGTAGCCATAATTGTAGTATTTGCCGTGGTGCTTATCTTTGGCATAGAAACCAAAACCGTAGAGGACATTGCTTCGGTAAAAGGAGGTTTCCCACCGTTCCATATCTCGGATATACCTTTCACCTTAGAAACCCTGAAAATCATCTTCCCCTACTCACTGGTTATGGGCGCCGTGGGCCTTACCGAAGGCCTGCTGACCCTGAACCTCGTAGACGAAATTACCGGTACGCGCGGCAACAGCAACCGCGAATGCCTGGCGCAGGGTACCGCCAATATAGCCAACGGTTTCTTTACCGGTATGGGTGGCTGCCCCATGATAGCCCAAACCATGGTAAACCTTAATGCAGGGTCGCGTGCGCGACTGGCGGGGATTATCGGGGCGTTGACCATATTGGCTATCATACTTTTCGGTGCGCCGGTTATTGGCAAGCTGCCCATGGCGGCACTCACTGGGGTAATGATGATGGTAGCCATAGGCACCTTTGAATGGGCCAGTTTCCGTATCATTACCAAGATGCCAAAGTCAGATATTATAACAGGGATATTAGTGGCCGCCGTTACCATATTTTTACACAACCTGGCACTGGCAGTACTTATCGGGGTAATAATCAGCGCACTGGTTTTTGCTTGGGAAAGCGCCAAGCATATCCGCGCGAAAAAGCACATTGACAATGACGGCACAAAGCACTATGCGATTTACGGCCCGTTGTTCTTCGGTTCGGTTAGCGTGTTTAATGATTTATTTGATATTATAGGCGACCCACAACAGGTGGTTATTGATTTCAGGGAGAGCCGCATAGCCGACATGTCGGCCATAGAAGCGCTGAACAGCATTACCAAAAAATACGCCGCCCTGGGCAAAACCGTACACCTGAAGCACCTCAGCCCCGATTCAAGGGAGCTTTTAGATAACGCATCGGCGGTGATTGACGTAAACATTACCCACGACCCCGAATACAGGGTAATGAAAGCATAAACCTGTTAAAACACTCGGAAAAAGCGGGCTAATTGGCTATATTTGTAACTATGGCTAAGCTTATCAACCTACACGCATTCCGAAAGTTTTTCGCATCCTCATCGGCCGGTGGCATACTGCTGCTTATCAGCGTAGTACTCTCATTAACCATAGCCAACACTGGCCTGGCCGATAATTTCCAGAAACTGCTGGATACGCAATTTGGCTTTGAAAGTAAAAGCATCCACCTTAATTACACCATAAACTCGTGGATAAACGACGGCCTTATGGCGGTGTTTTTCCTGCTGGTAGGCCTGGAAATAAAGCGCGAGGTAGTAGAAGGCGAACTCTCTGAAGTAAGCCAGGCCGCACTGCCGGTACTTGCTGCACTGGGCGGAGCACTGCTCCCTGCCATAATATACGGCCTTATCAATCACAACACCCCCGGAACATCGGCAGGCTGGGGCATCCCTATGGCTACCGATATTGCGTTTGCACTGGGTATACTGTCGCTTTTGGGTGATAAGGTACCACACCAGCTAAAGATATTTTTGGCAGCACTGGCCATCGCCGACGACCTTATGGCCATACTTGTCATCGCATTTTTTTATACCAAAGAAGTACACATGAATTACCTGCTGTATGCTGCAGGCGTATTTGCACTGCAACTGGCATTTAACCGCATGAAGCTGAAAAGCATCTGGTTTTACATCATCCCCGGGGTATTTATGTGGTATTTCATCCACCATTCGGGCATACATGCTACCATAGCAGGTGTGCTTACGGCCTTTACCCTGCCTACCACAGATGATGACACCGAATCACCCTTAGAGCGCCTGGAGCATCTGCTGGGCAACCCGGTAAACTTTATCATTATGCCCATATTTGCACTGGCCAATACCAATATTACTTTTGAGCAAAGCATGGCAGGTGGGCTGGTAAGCACTATGGGGCTGGGCATTATTTTAGGGCTTGTGCTGGGAAAACCGTTAGGTATTTTAGGCATATCATGGGCTGCCGTAAAACTAAAACTGGCAAAATTACCTGAAGGAACCAACTGGCTGCACCTTATCGGGGCGGGTATACTGGGTGGTATAGGCTTTACCATGTCGGTATTTATAGCACTGTTATCTATAGGCAGCGTTGAATTACAAAATGAAGCCAAGGCGGCTATACTTTTAGCATCGGTGGTGTCGGGTTGTGCGGGGTATTTTTTCCTGTACCGCTTAAACAAGAAGGGTTAAAACATAAATCTCCCTTCACCTACCCTTTCACCCCCTGAAAAAAACGCAGATTAAGCGACACTTCATGCCTTTAAAAACTAAACTTCATGCTAATATTGCCGTTTCGTTAAAATAAGCAGGCTTATTTTAAATTATCCTTTTTTCTTCAACAAGTGTTAAAATCTGTTAAAATGTATAAGGATAATTTTATACATTTGACACATTCTTAAAAATCACTCACATGTTACCGGAATTTTACATAGCAGGCATATTGGCTGTGCTACTGTTATTATACCTGCTGTTTGCCCTGCTTAATAAAAGCAGGAAGCATACCTCGCGCAAACAGGAGATTATAACCGGGCTGCAAAGTGCAAGGGTAAGGTCGCTGAAATTACAGGACAGGCTCAGTTCGTTTATACTGGCTAATAATACGGCTTCTGATGCTTTTACAGAAGGCTATACCTATAAGGAATACCTGAAATCATTACAGAAGAACCACGTACAGAACCTGTCGGATAAAAACATGGCCCGCATTAAGAACACGAATAACCGTATCATCTTAATGCAGGCCAGGGATATGCTGTCCGGGCAACAGGTATTATTAGCTGAAGCCGAGGAAAAGCTGAATGCTATACTTAAAGATTAAAGCTGCACCTGTGGGCTGGGATGTGCTACGATGCCCGAAGTATCGTACCCGCCAAATTTTTTGATGTAGCTGCGTAATGATGTGCCGAAACCGTCGCGGTAACCGTTTTTACCGTTGCTGTTAAGAAATAATTTTACAGAATTAGCGCCCGCAAGGTGGGCTGCTGCAAGGATGCCTGATTCGGTAATGGTAATGCCTTTCATTATTTTACCTTCGTATCGGCCAATTTCTTTACGGAGTTCCCATTTGTTTTTGCTTAGCAGCGCGCGGAAAGCACGTTCCTGCAAGCCCGGGTTTTTAAGAAAACCCTTAGTATTAGTAATGCCTACCGAACGTAAGGCCGATTTTCCGAACTGGTACTTGCCCATATAACCGTAACGGTTTACCAGCGTGTACATGCCCTGGCTCTCTTTAATGGCTATTGCCTGTTTAAAGCCTACGTACGATTTTCCTGTCGATGGAAAATTAAAAGTAACCTTAGCGGTTTCATCAATGGTAGGAACAGAGTAATGAGTGATTTCGTCTTCGGCCAGGTGAAAACCTTCTATCCTTCCGAACTGTTTTTCTTCTTTGGTCTTAAAACCGGTGCTTACAGTTACTATGAACAGTGCCAGCCCGGAAAAGTAGATCCATTGTCGTTTTATCATGCAGTATTATTTCTCATAACCTGTCACATTATGAATTTCACAGGGGCAAATATACGAAAAAACCTAAGCCTGATAAACAGATAGTTATACACAAATTTTACTTTAACTTAACTTTAAGAGCCGAAAACCACCACCTAAAACCCCGTGAACACCCTTAAACACAGGGGCTACCGAGGATAGGCATGGCCGGGTTTCGCAAGGGCGATTTGTAATGAAAAAGTGCTATTTTGTAATGAAAAAAATGCCCCTTGCAGGTGTTACAAGGGGCATTTAGCAAAATATTTTGTAGGATTTTACCTCTTTATACCCATCTTTTCTACCCAGGCCACATACTTTTGGCGGTTTACCTCATGCTGCGCCGGTGTCACGGCAAATTCATGGTAACCGAAGTTGGTTACGCTTGCGCAGAAATAAATATAATTGTGCTTTTCTGGGTTAAGTACAGCATCTATAGCCGTAACATCGGGCATGGCAATAGGCCCCGGCGGAAGGCCGTTATTCTTATAGGTATTGTATGGCGAATCTACCACAAGGTCTTTGTAAAGCACCCTTTTTATAACCTGGTTAAAATCGCCCGAGTTCTTTTTTACGGCATAGATAACCGTAGGGTCGGCTTCCAGCTTCATGCCTTTGGTAAGGCGGTTAAGGTATACACCGGCCACACGCGGCCTTTCATCGGTCTTTACGGTTTCCTTGTGCACTATAGAGGCCAGTGCCGATACCTGCAGCGGGGTAAGTCCCAGCGCTTCGGCTTTGGCAGTACGCCCCGGGTTCCAGAACTTGCGGTACTCTTTAATCATTTTATCGCGCACCTTGGTAGCAGTGGTATTCCAGTAAAACTCATACGAGTTTGGTATAAAAATACTCAGTACGTTGTCTTCGTTAAGGCCGTTTTCATCAAGAAACTCTTTATCGGTAAACGCAGTCAGTATTGCCAGGCTGTCCGGTTCCAGCTGGTGCGACAGGCGGCCTGCAAGGTTTTGTATGGTTTCCTGGTTGTTAAACGACACCTTTACCGTTACCGGGTTGCGCAGCGATACTATAATATCGTTGTTGCTCATACCTTTGGTAATGATAAACTTACCCGATTTTACATTCTGGTCGTATTTTTTAAGGCCGGCCACCCACTCAAAGCTCTCCGGGTTTTCGGTAAGTGGCGCCATTACTTTTTTTACATCTTCAAAAGAGCTGCCGGTAGGTAAAAAGACAGCCATTTCCTTGTCTTCAAATTTGGTGTTAGCCGCTAAAATCTTTTTATAAAAGATATAGCACGCTATGGTTCCGCCCAGTATTACTACAAGCGAAAAAATCCCGATAATTTTTCTTGCTTTCAAAAGGTTACAGTTATTGTTTGTTTATCAATTGGTACAAAGCTTCGTCGGCCCAGGCATTCCCCCGCCTGTTCCACTGCTGCTTAACCCCCACTAAAGTGAAGCCAAAATTAGTAAAAAGGGCGGTACTTACGCTATTGGCAGTATCAATATTTGCATAGAGTTGGTGCAGGTGCAACGTACTGAAAGCGTATTGTATAACCAGCCCCAGCGCTTCGGTGCCCAGGCCCTTGCCACGCAGGTTTTCATCGGCCACAATAAGCCCTATGCCTGCACGCGCATTGGCAGGATCATAATCAAACAGGTCAATTAGCCCCACGGCTTCAAAGCTTTCTTTAAGGCAAATGGCCAGGCGCAGCTGTTTTGCCTCGTAAATGTCCTGGTGGGCATTTTCAAGGTACTGGCGGATAAGGAAACGGCTGTAGGGGGTTTGCGTATAGCTTACCTCCCACAGGTTTTCGTTATTTTCTATACGGTAAATAAATTCGAGGTCTTCCGGCTCCAGGGCACGCAGGTAAATGGCATTCCCGGTAAGGGTTACCATGTAACGTCGCCTTTAAACACGTAGTCGGCAGGGCCGGTAAGGTATACTTCCTTAAACTGCTTGCCATCTTGTGCAAACGTCACCTGTAGCTGTCCACCCGGCGTTTGCAGGTGGATGGTATCGGCATCGGTCTTGCCCAAAACCCTCATAGCTATAGCCACGGCAGTAACGCCGGTACCACAAGAGTAGGTTTCGTCCTCTACCCCACGCTCATAAGTGCGCACCGAAAAACGGTCAGGACCCAGCTGGCTCACGAAGTTCACGTTGGCCCCGGCATCGCCATACAGGCCGCTGTAGCGAATGTTTGCCCCTATGTGCTTTACATCAAGGTTCGGCAGGTCTTCCACCAGCTCCACGTGGTGTGGCGAACCGGTATCAAGGAACACATAATCTTCGTAAACCGATACGGTATTTACATCTTTCATGTGCAGTGATATGGTACCGTCATCGCTTATAGTGGCGTGGTGGCGCCCATCGGCAGCCAAGAACTCGGTTTCGTTATCTATAATGCCCAGGAAATTGGCAAAGGCCACAATGCAGCGCCCACCGTTACCGCACATACTGCTGGTATTTCCATCGGAATTATAATACACCATACGAAAATCGGTACTTCCGTCGTTTTCTAAAAGGATGAGGCCATCAGCCCCTATGCCAAACCTGCGGTCACACAGCTGCGCTACGAGTTTGGTATTATTTTTGGGAAAGGTTTCATCGCGGTTGTCTATCATCACGAAGTCGTTACCCGTGCCCTGGTATTTGTAAAAAGTGGATTCCATTTAAAGCAGGTATTGTAGCACAAAAGTACGAATATAAACGACACTGATGTTATAGCATTCGCCGCACTTTAACTGATAGTTTAACATTAATAAAACTGAATACTTATTGTTTATGAAAAATTTTTCAAGCATGCTTGTGGTATCGCTTTTAAGCGGCGCCATTACCCTTGGAGCTTATAAACTGGTATTTGAAGACGCTTCATTCCGTTCACCACTTTCTATAGCAGCTCCGCAAACCAATGACAGCCATACCGTAGCCTACAGCGCCGGTGCCGAAAACGTGGATTTTACCTCAGCGGCAGACAAGGCCGTGCATACGGTAGTACACGTAAAAAACACTATATACCGCCAGGCACCAGTAAGCATGATGGATTATATGTTCGGGTACCGCGGTAACGGGCAGCCGCAGGCCCAGGTGGGTACCGGAAGCGGTGTTATTATTACCGAAGACGGCTACATAGTAACCAACAACCACGTGATTCAGGATGCTAACGAGCTGGAAGTGACCCTGAACAACAACAAGACGTATAAGGCCAAGCTGGTAGGTACTGACAGCAAAATGGACATTGCCCTGCTGAAAATAGACGCCAACGAAAAACTACCGTACGCCACCTTTGGCAACAGCGATGATATTAAGGTAGGTGAATGGGTGCTTGCCGTGGGTAACCCCTACAACCTGAACAGTACTGTTACTGCGGGTATTGTATCGGCTAAGGCGCGAAACCTGAGCAAAGAAGGCATACAATCGTTCATACAAACCGATGCCGCCGTAAACCCCGGCAACAGTGGTGGCGCACTGGTAAACACCCGTGGCGAACTGGTGGGTATTAACACCATGATTTCGTCTACAACAGGTTCGTACGTAGGCTACTCGTTTGCAGTGCCGAGCAACATTACCCGCAAAATTGTGGAAGACCTTATGGAATACGGCAACGTACAACGCGGCGCACTGGGTATACAGGGTAACGAACTGAACAGCACATTCAGCAAGGAAATAGGCGTTTCTGAAACACAGGGTTTCTATGTAAACAGTGTGGTGAGCAAAAGCGGCGCCGAGAAAGCCGGAATCCGCAAGGGTGACATCATCAAGAAGATAGACAACCACGACATCCACGGCTTCCCTGATATTAATGCGGCAATCGTTACCAAAAGGCCAAACGATGTGGTGCAGGTACTGGTAAACCGCGACGGCAAAAACATAACCCTGCCGGTGAAGCTTACCAAAAACGAAATCAACAGTTTTACCTACGAAGGGCTGGAGCTGGAAGACCTGAGCGCTGCCGAAAAGAAAACACTGAAAATTAATTACGGCATCCGTATTAAGGAGATTACCGATGGCGACTTTTTACCTTATTATAACGAGCTTAAAGACGGTATCATACTAAGCATCAACAATACGAAAGCTACCGATATTGATACGGTTATAGAGATACTTTCGCGTAAGCAGCAAGGCCAGCGTATGCCAGTGCAACTGCTGAGTAAAGACGGGCAGATGCTCCGCTTTATACTATAAAGGTCCTTATTTATTTTAGATATTTATTTTGAAGTGCCTCCCCTGCGGGAGGCTTTTTTTATACCAAAACTTAACATATGTCGGTTTTAAGTACCGGGGCAATTGACTACATTTACAACCTTACACCTTATTATATTACCATGAGAAAGCTAGCCCGCCAAACAGAGATGCTGCTCCACGCAGCCTTAACCGGAGTTTTATTGCTAAGGGCCGGCCAGCTAATACTGGACAATATGTACTACCCCGGCGGTATACTGCTTGGCCTTATGGGTATAGCCATGGTAATAACCCTTTTCTGGAAAAGGCTGAAACTGGCACCGCGCGATGCCCGCCTGGCCTGCTACTACCTGGAAGCTCCTGCCCTGCTGCTAAACTATGTGGTTTTTAATACCGTAGGCGATACCCTTGCCTCACAAATATGCCTTATAGCCGCGGTAGCATTGCCATTCCTGGGCTTTGCCACTGCTATAAAAACCCATCGTAAAAGGAAGGTGGTTTAGCAATCAGCTTTCAGCGGTCAGCCATCAGCTATCAAGCCTTTGTAATCAGATTAAGGCGTTGTGGTGCAACGCCTCTACGGGTGAATTGTTTGTGTATTCTTATATTTCTGTGCTGAATACATGTAAAAGTGTAAAAAACCACACTTTTGTTAATTCTCAGCAAAATCAAGCTAAATAGAATATAATTCAATACGAAAACATTTTCGTTGAAAAATAATTCAAAAAATATTTTACGAAAACGTTTGAATTATATACATTTGTCATCAGATAACACAAAAACCCAAACTTTTGTCCTCATGAATAATGCCGTGCTTTATGAAAAGGAGCTTAACTATCAGGCAGACAGGCGACGCGCCGGTGTAGAGCTGATAAATATTGTAAGCGAATTGTGGTATGATAAGTCGATAGAGCTTGTACTGTTTCGTAACCAACTGATTGATAAAAGCATAGGTGAAATAATGAACCTGCACGATTATGCCGCTGAGTTTATTAAGAAGCCTATCAATATTTTTGATACAGTAGAAATAGCACGGGCCATAAAAGTAGCCGACCTGCCCCCAAGCCGCCTGGATATAGGCAAGCTTACCTATGAATTTCATGAGGACACCAATACCTGCCACGATGCAGCGCTGTTTGTAGGCAACAAGCTTAGCGGAGCACGCCGCAGCAGCAATATAAAACCTAAAGATGTGGTGCTGTATGGTTTTGGCCGTATAGGCCGCCTGCTTGCCCGCGATATTATGGACAAGGTAGGTAAAGGCGCCCAACTGCGCCTGCGTGCTATAGTAGTACGCGAGAAAGCCGATGCCAATATGCTGGCCAAAAGGGCATCGCTGCTAAAGCATGACTCCATTCATGGCGAGTTTAACGGCAGTGTGGTGGTAGATGAAAAGAATAAATCACTGATTATAAACGGTACTACAGTACACATTATAAGCACGAACAGCCCCGAAGATATAGACTATACGGCTTACGGCATTAAAAACGCCCTGCTTATAGACAACACCGGCGCATACACAGATGCCGAAGCACTGGAACGCCACCTAAGGGCAGATGGTATTGAAAAAGTAATACTTACCGCTCCCGGCAAGGGCGTGCCAAACATTGTATACGGCGTAAACCATAATGAATTTGACCCTGAAAAGGTAGATATATGGTCGGCGGCATCGTGCACTACAAATGCCATAACCCCTGTGCTTAAGGCTATTGAGGACACCCTTGGCATTACCAAAGGCCACCTGGAAACCATACACGCCTATACTAACGACCAGAACCTGGTAGATAACATGCACCGTAAATACCGCCGTGGCCGTGCCGCAGCGCTGAATATAGTAATTACTGAAACCGGCGCAGGTACTGCCGTAGCCAAGGCAATACCATCATTATCGGGTAAGCTGACCAGCAATGCCATACGCGTACCGGTACCAAACGGATCGCTTGTGGTGGCCAGCCTTGATGTGGAAAGGGCTACTAACGTACAGGAAATAAACGAGATACTAAAGCACTACGCGCTGGAAGGCGAACTGGTGGAACAAATAAAATACTCGCTTAACAACGAACTGGTTTCCAGCGATATTGTAGGCAGCACTGCCCCCGCCATTTTCGACAGCAAAGCCACCATTGTAAGCCCTAACGGCACCAGCGTAGTGCTTTATGTATGGTATGATAATGAGTATGGCTATAGCCAGCAGGTAATACGCCTGGCAAAATACGTGGCAAAAGTAAGGCGCTACACGTACTACTAAAATTGTCTTCAACCTAATCCTTTTTCTTCATAATTGTGTGTAAATCTGCCCCACCAATCCTCCGGGGCAGATTTTTTATTTTTACGATATTCCACAATTTATAAAAAAATTTAAAATCAGTGTATTAAACAACACGCTCCTAACCCTCTCAGAGAGCTATTGTGCGGACACATCTTTGCGACTTAGCTTCTTTGCGAGGAATTTTCTACCACAAGGGACACAAAGTTTTTCACAAAGTCCACAAAAGTCCTAAATTATGCTTAACAAGAACACCAAGGCTTTCCTTTGGAAAGCAAAAAGTCCACAAAGCGATTTGAGTACACACAATAGTTCCAGGAAGGGAAAAGCTTCACTCATACCTTTTTATACACCTGAAGACTGCGACTGAAAACTGACTTCTCCCCTTCTATTTCCTCCTTTGGGGGTTAAGGGGCTTCCTCAAACGCATGCAGTGCAAAACTTGCCAGCCAGTGTTCGCCCTCATAGTTACCGTCTACAATGGCAGGCAGCGAATAGGTAAGGTGTGCATCAGCCAGTGCTTTCAGGTGGCCCAGTTGTTTTGGGTATTGTTTTGCAAGGCGGTACAGGTTCCATGCACGGCTGAAGTTAAGCCCGTCCAGGTGTACCAGCAGGCCGTCGGTTCGGTCGCTTACCTTACCGGGTTCCCAGTTATAGTTTTTATCGAACAGTTTCGGGGCAAAATCCTTCAGCCATTTTATAAAATCCTTCCGCGAAAGCACACGCTGCATCAGCCCGATTTCCTCCATACAGGGCGAAAGGAAATCCGTGCCGCTGGGTTCCCAGGTGAACGGGCAGTCGATGTCATTTTTAAACAGGCGCAACGCATGTGTGCTGATGCTGTTTTGCAGCTCGGTATTGTTGGCGTGCACGGCATAATCCCACGCGAATGACAACCCGAAAGCCGTATTGGTATGGGTACCCACACGCAGGGGGTACACCAGTTTTGGCATAAATTCTATGTAACGGTCGCATACCAGCTTGGTAAGTGGCAGCAGGTTCTGGCTCAGCTTTTTGGCGAAAGGTTCGTTGTAGGTATCCAGCTCCTGTTGTAGCTTTAAAAGCCACGTCCAGCCATAGGTACGTTCAAACGACTTTTCGTGCCGCTTGCTCATGTAAGCCACTTCCTGTGCTATGTTTTCCTTACTGAGGTTGATGTTCAGCTTTTGGATGATTTCGTCACGGTTTTCCAGGTTAGGGAAATGCTTCAGCAAATACACCAGGCTCCAGTGCCCGTGCACGCTGGAATGCCAGTCGAAACAACCGTAAAATGCAGGGTGCAGCTTTTTAGGGTTGGCTATCTCGGTACTGTCGGCCAGCAGCTGCCCCAGCTTGTTTGGGTATTCCTGTTGCAGGCATTTCATGGGCAGGCGGGCAAGGCCGTCAGCACGCTCAGGCGTAAGCTGCTGCGCAAAGGAAACAGCGGTACCGAACAGCAAGGCTATAGTAAGGAATTTCATAAGGTGGTATTAGAGTACCAAAAATACGCTTTTTAGGCGAAAAGGGAGGTTTGTAAAACAAATGATTGATTTGTATAACTTTGTAGTATGGCTGATATAATAGAACTTAAAAATTTTTACAACCACGTACCCCACCAGTCGCCCGAAGACCACAACACGTGCATGGGGCATTTTAATGTTGTAAAAATTGAGGACCTCTACATCAACGCACAGCCTAAGACCAGTAGATACAGCCGCCGCACCTTTTTTAAAATAGCCCTTGTCATTGGCAAAAGCATTATCCACTATGCCGACCGAAGCTTTGCCGTAGACGGCGCCACCCTTGTGTTTACAAACCCCATGGTACCTTACCAGTGGGAAACCCTGAGCGAAGAGCAATCCGGTTACATCTGCATTTTTACAGAACAGTTTTTCAGCCGGTTCGGGAATATAAAGGAAATGCCTGCTTTTCAGTCGGCTGCCAGTGCTATAGTTCCATTAGCCGATGAAGAGAGCGAGTTTTTTAAAGGCTTGTTTAAGCGCATGCTGGATAACCTGGAAAGTGATTATGCATATAAGTATGATTTGCTGCGCAACCAGCTTATGGAATGCATTCACGAAGCCCAAAAGATGCAACCCGCTGAGGGCAACGCGCATAATACAGCCACAGCAGCAGAGCGCATAACAACCCTGTTTGCCGAGTTGCTGGAACGTCAATTTCCACTGAAACTGGAAAACCAGTCCATACTACTGAAATCGCCATCGGAATTTGCAACCCAACTGAATGTGCATGTAAACCACCTTAACAAAGCCCTGAAACAGATAACCGGTAAAACCACATCGCAGCACATTGCATCACGTATACTGCAGGAAGCGCGTACGCTGTTAAAAATGACCGACAGGAGCATTAATGAAATTGCCTGGGCATTGGGCTTTGACGAACCCAACCATTTTTCGTCGTTTTTTAAAACCCAAACTAAAATATCCCCGCTTAAATTCCGCCAGTCACCCACAGATTGATTTTTGTAGTTTTTGGTTTCATATTGGTAGGCTCCGTTTTTAGCACCTGTACGAACTTTGTCTTATAAATTTTTAAACCATAAAATTATGTGGACAACAGAAAACATGCCGCTACAGCAGGGTAAAACAGTTATTGTTACCGGTGCCAATACCGGCATAGGGTACGAAACCGCACTGGCTTTTTATACTAAAGGTGCCAATGTGGTTTTAGCCTGCCGCGATGTAGCAAAAGGCAATGATGCAGCCGAAAAAATCAAATCACATGAGGGTGAGGGTACCGTTATTACAGAAGAATTAAACCTTTCCAGCCTGCAATCGGTAAGGGAATTTGCGCAGCGCTTTTTGGCAACACATACCCACCTGGATATATTGGTAAACAACGCCGGTGTAATGATGACACCCGCCTCTAAAACGGAAGACGGGTTTGAATTACAATTCGGCACCAACTTCATAGGGCACTTTGCCTTAACCGGGCTACTGTACCCGCTTATAAAGTCTACTAAACATTCAAGGATTGTTACCGTAAGCAGTATGGCCTACCTGAGCGGAGCGATAGATTTTGCCAACCTGAAATCAGAGGTTTCGTATGACCCGGTGCGGGAATATGCACAGAGCAAGCTGGCCAATATTTTCTTTTCGCTGGAGCTGAACCGCCGTATACAGGCTGCCGGTGATGATGTGCTTTCTATAGCTGCACAACCGGGAGCCAATGCTACCGAACTTGCACGCCATATGGATAAGGCTGCATATGACGATGCTGTAGCACGTTTTGAAGGGCTTATGGAACCTTGGCAGGGTGCTTTGCCTTCGCTGTATGCAGCTACCGCACCTGAAGCCGAAGCAGGCGAATTGTATGGGCCACACATAGGCGGCCACAAAGGCTACCCGGTAAAAGACACCCTGCAACCACATGCACTGGATGTGACTGTTGCCAAACAACTTTGGGAATATGCAGAGGAAGTTACAGGTGTAGTATTTCCTTAATAACAAGACCTGGAAGTGATGTTACCTCCAGTCGGCAGTAGAACCGTTACGCCCGAAATACCAGGTAACGCCCACACTTAGGGTAGCGTACTTACCGGTAAAATCATCGTAAGGCCCTGTACCGTCAAAACGGTAGTTCTGGGCTAAGTTAAGTACCCCCGAAAGATCTCCGGTAAGGGCCACATTTGGCGAAAGGTAAAACTGTGCCGTGCCGCCAATGATTACGTGTGCGCCTTTATCGGTTACACCTTCCTCGGTTTTAAGTATGGTAGCCCCTCCCCCGGCATGCACCAGCACATTAAAGGTACGGGCTGCCACATCGCTCACCCGGAATGCCCTGCCCACGTTGTACACTGCCTGTAAAGACAGGCGATTCAGGGTAGTATTGGCACTACGCCCATCGTCTGATTTAAACATGTCGTAGCCGTAATCGGCTTTGGCACCCCAGTACTCATTACCCATATAGCGCAGGCCAATATCAAAATGGTTGAAGCCCGTAAGCACCGGCCCCCGGCTGTAGTTAAAGCCGTAACTGCCCTCTACAGAGTACTGGTTAAAATGGTTGGTTTCCTGGGCTAATGCAGCACTACCGGCCAGCATTGCCATTAAGATTATCATCTTTCTCATACACAAGTTTTTATGGCTACAAAGCCTGTTCCTGTAAAGCTTATGTAATGTATAGCATAGAGTTATTTTGAGGTAATAACGATAAAATTGGCAAAAATAACTTACAAACCGCGTTAAAATATCCCTAAATAAATGGGTATAAAAAAAGGCAGCCTAAGCTGCCTTTTTTGTATAAAGAGTTGTATTACCTCCAGTCGTTGTCTGAACCGAAACGGCCAAGGTAAATGATAAGGCCTAAAGATACAGTAGAAGTACCGCCAATAAACTTATCAGGCCTGCCTTTTGTAGGGTCGTCATGGAACTGACCATCATAATCCCTGTGCTGAGAGTAGTTACCAACGTAAGTCCAGTCGGCATAAAGGGTAAAGTTATTACTTAGGTATAGCTGTGGGGTAAGACCTATAACGGCATTAGCCATACTGTCAGTCTGGTCACCTGCAGGCATGTTAATAGGCTTTATCCAAGAATAACCTACACCCGCGTGTGCAAGTATATTAATGTTGTCTACATACTCAGCCCAGTCAAGCTTACGGCCAAGATTGTAAACCACCTGTGCCGAAATCCTGCTGTAATCAGTACCGGTTTCAAGTGTTGGTGTCATATCGTAACGGTATTTGTCAAAGCCTGCGTCAAGTTTTACCCCCCAGTACTCATTCCACATATACCTTACACCACCTTCAAAATGGCCAAACTCTGTGCTTACAGGCTCACCTGAAATGCCAAGACCATAACCCCCTTCTACAGAAAACTGCCTGCGCTGGGAAAATGCAGACACAGTAATCAACATTGTAAATACAAATAACGTAACTTTCTTCATTGGTTAATTTTTTTAGGAACGTTGCAAATATATTAACTTTTTTTAAACATTTCTACATAAAAACCTAATTTGCAAAATTTTAGGAACTATTTTTCACGAAAATCACTTTTTAAATATTATATCCTCAAAATTATCTGCTTTTTATTTAATGATTAACAGTTAACCGTTTACAAACCCTATTTTTTTAATAAAAATAATTCACATAAAATCTTATTGAATATTTTTGCACCTTAATAAAGCAGTAGTATGCTGGCAGTAAAAAACATTTCTTTCGGGTATACCGAAACCACTATAATACACAACATTAGCTTTAATGCCAAAACCGGCCAAAACATAGCCGTTATTGGCGAAAGCGGGTGTGGCAAAAGTACCTTGCTTAAACTCATTTACGGGCTGTACGACCTGGGTGGCGGCGAAATAACCTATAAAGGAGAAACGGTAACCGGCCCTAAGTTTAACCTGATTCCCGGCATGCCTTACATGAAGTACCTGGCACAGGATTTTGACCTGATGCCCTTTACTACCGCTGCCGAAAACGTGGGCAGTTTCCTTAGTAATATATACGTAGAGGAAAAACAGCAGCGTATAATGGAGCTGCTTCAAATTGTGGAAATGGAAGCCTTTGCCGATACTAAGGTGCAGTACCTTAGCGGAGGCCAGCAACAGCGCATAGCCCTGGCCAAAGTACTGGCACTGGAACCCGAGGTTCTGCTGCTGGACGAACCCTTTAGCCACATAGATAACTTCAGGAAAAACGCCCTGCGCCGCAACCTTTTTGCCTACCTGAAAAAGAAAGGCGTTACCGTAATAGTAGCCACGCACGACAGTACCGATGCACTGTCTTTTGCAGATGAAACCATAGTGATTAAAAACGGGCAACTGCAGGATAAAGGCCCCAGCCGCGATATTTACTATAGCCCTAAGGATAAGTACACTGCATCGCTTTTCGGGGAGGTAAACGAGATAAAGCTGGAGCTGCTTACCCTTACCCAGAACACCGCCGAAACCGTGCTGATATACCCGCACCAACTGGCCATTTCAGCCGATGGGCCACTTAAGGTGGTGGTGAAACAATGCTACTTTAAAGGTAGTCGCTACCTGGTAAAAGCCGCCCTTGCCAAACAGGTAATTTTCTTCGAACACTATAAGGAAATCCCCGCAGAAACAGAGGTGTCACTGGCCATAGACCGCAATGCATTTGGGGTTTAGGCAAAAATGTGTAATATTCAGATAAAATATTGTAAATTTGAACTTTACTTAAAATATAGAATATTTTTGCACCCCATTTTATAAAACATTTAAAAATGTACCACTCTAAAATATCAGGCCTGGGCTACTACGTACCATCTAACGTGGTAACCAACGACGACCTTGCTAAACTAATAGATACTAACGATGCCTGGATACAGGAGCGCACCGGCATACAGGAGCGCCGCCATGTGGTAAAAGGCGATGGCGACACCACCACTACCATGGGGGTAAAAGCCGCACAGGTAGCCATAGAACGTGCTGGTATACAGAAAGATGACATCGATTTTATCATCTTTGCTACGCTAAGCCCTGACTACTATTTTCCGGGGCCGGGTGTGCTGGTACAGCGCGATTTAGGCCTTAGCCGCACCATAGGCGCACTGGATATACGCAACCAGTGTTCGGGGTTTATATATGCCCTTTCGGTAGCCGACCAGTTCATTAAAACCGGCATGTACAAAAACATATTAATCATTGGTTCTGAACTACATAGCACCGGTCTTGACATGACTACACGTGGCCGTAACGTATCGGTTATCTTTGGCGACGGTGCCGGGGCGGCAGTGCTTACCCGCGAGGAAGACCTTACCAAAGGCATACTGTCTACCCACCTGCACAGCGAAGGACAACACGCTGAGGAACTGAGCCTTATAGCTCCCGGAATGGGCAAACGCTGGGTAACGGACATCATTGCCGAGAACGACCCTGAAGATATATCGTACTACCCGTACATGAACGGGCAATTCGTGTTTAAAAATGCAGTGCAACGCTTCTCTGAAGTAATCAACGAAGGGTTGAAAACCAACAACTTACAGGTTTCAGATATTGATATGCTGATACCGCACCAGGCCAACCTGCGCATCAGCCAGTTTATTCAACAGCAGTTTAAACTTACTGATGACCAGGTATTTAACAACATCATGAAGTACGGAAATACCACCGCAGCATCGGTGCCGATAGCGCTTACCGAAGCCTGGGAACTGGGCAAAATCAAGGAAGGCGACACCGTGGTGCTGGCAGCCTTTGGCAGTGGGTTCACCTGGGGCAGCGCGATTATAAAATGGTAACCAAATTTTTGTTTCAGGTTTCAGGTTAACCCCTTCAAGTTTAAATTTGAAGGGGTTTTCTTATATAAAAAGTTATCAACAGGCGAATATTCCACAATTTGTACAAAAAAGTACATTTTCGTGTGGAATATAAAAATGGTTAAATTCCTTAAAATTAGCATTTTGACATTTTAGGGTATTGCAATTTTCGACATGAATATTCCACATTTTCCACAGGTATTTTACTGAAGGAATGCTTTCAGTACTCTTTCATGTTCTTTTGTTTATGGTTCATGGTTGTCAGTTGTTGGTTGTTGGGAGCTACACTCATTTCCAAAAAATATATTCCTCTGTAAATTTTACTGAACGATTGCCTTCAGTACTTTGTAGTACCATAAGCCGTAATTTTGTACTTTCATTTCGCCAATGGAACCCAAACAATGAAAACGAAGTTTATGGCCTATATTATAGTATGCAGCATCGTGGCGCTTGCGGTGTATTATGTTTACCCCGAACGAATGTTGGCACCCGGCACGGTTATCAACCGGCTGGTGGTACACAAGGGCAAACGCATTATGGAAGCCTACAGCGGTGATACACTCGTAAAAGTATATACCGTTTCGTTGGGCTTTAACCCGTCGGGACACAAGCAGTTTGAAGGCGACGGCTGTACCCCCGAGGGCCGCTACACCATAAATGCACGCAATGCCAAAAGCGCCTATCACAAAAACCTGGGCGTAAGCTACCCGAATGAGGCCGACCGCATCGCTGCGGAAAAGCTTGGTAAAAGCCCCGGCGGCGATATTAAAATACACGGCCTGAAGAACGGGCGTGGCTATATAGGCAAATTCCACCGGTGGAACGACTGGACACACGGCTGTATAGCGGTAACCAATGCCGAGATAGACGAGCTGTTTACAGCTGTTAAAGACGGTGCCGAAATAGAGATTTTGAAGTAAAACGATTTATAGCCACGAATTACACGAATTGGCACTAATCAATTTGTGTAAATTCGTGTAATTTGTGGCTAAACAGAAAATAAAAAATCAATGACACTCCCCGAACTGATACATTACTTTACCCAAGGCAACAGCTACGAAGACTTCTGCAAGATGCAGGGGCTGAACAAGTATGCCGAGATAGAACTATACATGCAGAAACCCTTTGGGCTAAACGGCAAGCTGGAATTTTTCAAAATAGAAGAAACCGCAGGTAAGCCACATTACAGCTACAACGGGTCGGAGTTTTACAGTTTGTTTGGGTTTGATTATTTCCTGAATGCGGTAAAGGATGCCGACCGCAACAGCGATGATTTTGTTGACGAAATAGATTTGGCACTCAGGCTGATAGGCTATGCGGAAAGGGATGGTTTTTAGATTGTTGTTTTTTTTGTTAGTTATTTGGTAATGAACGGTATAGATTTGTCTGTTGTCGAAATATGAAACACTTAAAATATGGCGCGTAACATCTCTTTTTGCCTGTCTTCAGATGTTGATGGGGATGACTGGAATAATACTACTGAAATTAGTTTCAGCATGTATTATGTGCTTATGTATATGCATCATTGCTTAGCGAAACGGGAGGTTTAAAACTAATGAATGCCTCAGTGCCCGAACTGTTTCACCCTAATGTGAATAGCAGGCCAGATAACGTTACAAATGAAAGCAAAGCGTATTATACTGCAAAAGAGCTGAAGGGCGTAACGGATTTTTTAACCAATACAGTAATACCCGCATTAGAACATCTGCCTAAGGAAACTGATCTGGTTATAGATGTATATGAAGGTGTTGACGGGTTTATAGAGAAGTGGTACAACGGGGCTTCTTATCTAAAAAATTTCAATGTGTTTGAACATGAAATAGAGTCGGATTTTACAGGTTATATACCTAACATATTAAGTACCGCTATAACTGCCAGGGACTTTTTTGAAAAAGTGATTAATAATAACGACACTTACGAAATCATAGTGGAATGATTTGTAAGCTCAGGTTTTTGTACCAACAGTACTGAGTTACTGTAGAGATTCATTGCATGCGTCTACCAATTAAAAAACATATTACAATAAAAAGAGACGCATGCAATGCGTCTCTACGGATAACAGGTATTTACTTTCTTTTAAATTTCCCTGAGGAAAAACAAGTATTAAAACTTAAAGAAAAAGAACGCTACGGCTGCCCACTCTTTCTTTACGCCACGGGCATAGCCTATGGTACTGTGGCTGCTGCTTTCTACTGTGCCGTCGTCTTTTACGTAGCCTATAGTGCTGTGGCTGCTATTCTCTACAGTACCGTTGCTTTTTACGTAACCTACCGTACTGTGGCTTCCGTTTTCTATGGTACCATCACTTTTAATATAGCCTATGGTGCTATGGCTCCTGTTTTCTATGGTGCCGTCGCTTTTAATGTAGCCTACGGTGCTGTGGCTGCTGTTCTCTATAGTGCCGTCGCTCTTAATGTAGCCGGCTGTACTGTGGCTGCCCGATTCAATGGTTTGAGCCTGTACGGCAACGCCACATAGCGCGAAAGCCGCGATAACGAAAAGTTTCTTCATGATATATAAACTTATTTATTGGTTACGTGTTGGGTTGTGGTAAATGGGGTTGGCTCCATTTATCATGCAATATAGGGACAATATTTGTAACGGCGACGGATAATGTGGGAAAATACTTTGTTTATGAGACTGCTTCGTGCCTCGCAGTGACTGCAACCTGAGTGAAGTTACTACCTCCCCTTTGGGGAGGGTTGGGGAGGGGATGAAAAGATGTGTCCACACGATAGTTCAATAGCGAAGCACCTTCACCCCTGCCCGCAACCGGCATCGGACTTTTGACCTGAGACTTTCGGCATCAGACTTTACAACTTTCTACTGTATGACTTTACGACTTAAAAGTGTACTTTTGCACTCTCAAACAAATAAGTTGAAATGAGTTTTAAAGACGAGATAGCACGCAGGCGTACCTTTGGTATCATATCGCACCCCGATGCCGGTAAAACCACCCTTACCGAAAAATTACTTCTTTTCGGTGGGGCCATACAGGAAGCCGGCGCCGTAAAAAGCAACAAGATTAAAAAGGGCGCTACCAGCGACTTTATGGAAATAGAGCGCCAGCGTGGTATATCGGTGGCTACATCGGTGCTTGCCTTTAACTACCAGGATAAAAAAATAAACATACTCGATACCCCCGGCCACAAGGACTTTGCCGAAGATACCTTCCGTACGCTTACTGCGGTGGATAGCGTTATTGTGGTTATAGACGTGGCAAAAGGTGTGGAAGAGCAAACCGAAAAGCTGGTGCAGGTGTGCCGCATGAGGAACATCCCTATGCTGGTATTCATCAACAAGCTGGACCGTGAAGGTAAGGATGCTTTCGACCTTATGGACGAAGTGGAACAAAAGCTCCAATTAAAAGTTACCCCGCTGAGTTTCCCTATTGGTATGGGTTACGATTTCCAGGGGATATACAACATCTGGGAAAAGAACATCAACCTGTTTAGCGGCGACAGCCGTAAGGATATTGAGGACACCATAGCGTTTAACGATATTAATAACCCCGAGCTTGACGGGCTTATCGGTGAAAAACCTGCCACAAAACTGCGTGAGGAACTGGAACTGATAGACGAGGTATACCCTCCGTTTGACCGCCAGGCGTATCTTGAAGGTAAGTTGCAGCCGGTACTGTTCGGTTCGGCATTAAATAACTTCGGTGTGCGCGAACTGCTGGACTGTTTCATAGCAATAGCCCCTACCCCGCGCCCTAAGGAAAGCGATACCCGACTGGTAGAGCCTGACGAAAAGAAATTCAGCGGCTTTGTATTTAAGATACACGCCAACATGGACCCTAAGCACCGCGACCGCCTTGCGTTCGTGAAAATTGTTTCGGGCACCTTTGAGCGAAACAAGCCGTACCTGCACGTACGCCAGGGCAAAAACCTGAAATTCAGCAGCCCGAACGCATTCTTTGCAGAAAAGAAAGAAGTGGTGGATATATCCTACCCGGGTGATATTGTAGGCCTGCACGATACGGGCAACTTTAAAATTGGCGATACCCTTACCGAAGGCGAAAACATGAACTTCAGGGGGATACCGAGCTTCTCGCCGGAACATTTCCGATACATTAACAATGCCGACCCGATGAAAGCCAAGCAGCTTGAAAAGGGTATCGACCAGCTGATGGACGAAGGTGTGGCGCAGCTGTTTACCCTGGAGCTGAACAACCGTAAGGTTATCGGTACCGTGGGTGCACTTCAGTATGAAGTTATACAGTACAGGCTGGAGCACGAATACGGTGCCAAGTGTAGCTACGAAAACTTCCCGGCGTACAAAGCGTGCTGGGTAAGGCCGGAAGACCCGAAGAATGCCGAGTTCCTGGAATTTGCAAGGATAAAGCAGAAGTTTATGGCCAAAGACAAATACGGCCAGCTGGTATTCCTTGCCGACTCTGAGTTTTCTATACAAATGGCACAACAGAAATACCCAAGCGTAAAATTGTTCTTCACGTCTGAAGAAATACGATAATATAAAGGCTCCCATTTGGGAGCTTTTTTTATGATTTGAACCCCAGAGGGGTGGCATGTTTATAGCAACATAATACAGCAGAGTAAGCAGAGCTCCGGAGGAGCGGCATAGTGTTACGGCTATATACCGTTCCTCCGGAACTCCTGAATCCCAACCCACTCCTGTACAATAAACATGCCGCTTCTCCGAAGCTCAGAAAAGAATATCACTTAATAACAAAGGCTCCCGTTTGGGAGCCTTTATCATATATTAAATTTAAATATTGCCTTTATTCAAACCTACAAGGTTTTAAAAACCTTGCAGGTATCAGGCGTTATCCTCCTGCAAGGTCTGCGAGACCTTGTAGGTGTTATAACGAAAATTAATCCTTAAGCACTTTTACAGTACGCGTACCTGACGCAGTTTCCACTTTTACCAGGTAAGCCGCTGGTTGCAGTGCCGAAAGGTCTACCACAACGTTTGTTGTTTGCGGCGCAACTTCCATTACCTGCTGGCCTAACAAATTAAAAATAGTAATACGGCGTACAACATCCTGAGCATTGATGTTCATAACATTGCGTACCGGGTTAGGATATAGCGTAAACAGTTTACCGTTCAGGTTATCTGTACCAAGGTCGTTGTGGGTAGTAATTGCTAAAGCCTCACTCTGGCAATCACCCTGCACCGAAACGGCGTAGTAGATTGTATTATCTTCTAAAGCTACATCTTCAGTCAACGGCATAGTAAGGTCTGCATCGGCATACCAAACTACAGCAGCACCTGTAACTTCAAGGGATGCAATAGTTTCACCTGACACAAAAGTTTGGTCGGCTTCACCTATAGGTTGGGCAACAGTAGTCAGGGTTACAGCAATGGCAGCACGTGGGCTTTCGCAGCCGTTAACCGTTTGCGAAACGTAGTATAGGGAAAGTCCAGCTTCAATAGCAGTATCTTCAGCAAGGGCTTCGCCACCTGAAGCTTGTGCGTACCATTGCAGGTTATCGCCTTCCACTTCAATATCGGCTACAACAGCTACGCCACATAATGTTATGGCAGCATCTGCCGGTGCAGCAGGGATGGTGCTTACCGTAACCTCAACAGCCGTACGCGGGCTTTCGCAGCCGTTAGTAGTTTGCGAGGCATAGTACGTACCTGTAGCAAGGGCTGCAGCAGGACTAAGCGGTGTTGTAGCATCTTCGGTAGCATACCACATTACATCTTCGCCTGAGGCTTCAAGCTGGCTTACCTGTGTAGCACCACAGAAGGTTTGGGCTTCAGCCACGGGAGCAGCAGCAACTTCGTGTACGGTAACGGTTACCGCAGTTTTAGGGCTTTCGCAGGCCGTTATGGTTTGAGTTGCATAGTACGTACCGGTAGCAAGGGCAGCATCGGCAGTAAGCGGAGTAGTATCGGCCTCAGCAGCATACCACTGTATACCGTTACCAGAAGCCATCAGGTCGGCCACAGTAGCGCTTCCGCAGAATTCCTGGGCCTGGGCGACAGGGGCTACAGGTATGGTATTGATGATAACAAGGAACGCCACACGTGCGCCTTCGCAGCTGTTCACGGTTTGAGATGCATAGTAAATACCCGTTTGCAGTGCAGCATCGGCAGCAAGGGCTTCACCGCCGGTAAGGGTTGTATAGTACATAGGCGATGCACCTTCGGTAACGGCAAGGTCACTCACAAGGGCTTCACCACAAAATACCTGAGGGGCAATGGTAGGCACCGCAGGGATATCGTATACTGTTACCACAACCGCAAGGCGTGGGCTTTCGCAGCCGCCTATGGTTTGCGTAGCGTAGTAGGTAGCAGTAGTAAGGGCGGTATCGCCGGTAAGTGGTGTAGTATCGGTTTCGTTAGCGTACCACACTACGGCAGTACCTTCGGCAACGAGGCCGGACACAAGTCCCGAACCGCAAAACTGCTGGGCCACAGCCACCGGAAGCGCAGGCACCTCATTAACGGTTACAGCCACAGTTGATTTAGGGCTTTCGCAGCCGTTAACCGTTTGGCTTACATAATACGTAGCCGTAGCAAGGGCAACATCGGCGGCAAGCGGAGTGGTATCTGTTTCGGTGGCATACCATTTAAGGTTATCACCCGTCGCTGTAAGTCCGGCCACAGTGCCCGTACCACAGAATAGTTGTGCTTCGGCAACAGGGGCAGCAGGTATAGGGATAATGGTAACCTGTGTAATTGTGCGTGGGCTTTCGCAACCGTTTATTGTTTGGCTCACATAGTAATCTCCCGTTTCAAGGGCAGTTTCAGCAGTAATGGCAGTACCTCCGGTAGCATCGGCATACCAAAGCAGGGCCGTTCCTGTTGCAACCAATTGGGTAGCCGTAGCAGCACCGCAGAAATCCTGTGTGGCAGCTACTTCAGGTGCAGCCGGTATTTCATTAACAGTAATAACAACCGGAAGCTTCTCACTTTCGCAGTTGGCTATTACCTGGCTAACATAATAGGTAGCTGTGGTAAGGCTTGCGGTAGATGTCAACGCTTCAGTAGCAGTTTCGCTGTCGTACCATTTTATGGTTCCGGTACCTGTGGCTACAAGGTTAGCTACAGTACCGCTTCCGCAGAACAGCTGGGCGGCGGCCACAGGCTGCTCTACCACGCCACATGGCGGTACAACGGCCATAATCACGTTAGAGTGTGCCGAAATCATTTCGTTTATTTCAGCCCTTACCCTGTAATAATAGGTAGTATTCGGTTGTATGCCAAGGTGCACAAAAAGTGACAGGCCGCTTACGGCTACGTTGTCATAATCTTCCAATATATTGGCAAAGCTTGGGGTATCACTCACATCTACGCGGTAGCCTGTAGCGCCGGTTACAGCGTTCCAGTTGGCCGTAAAGCCCGCCGTGGTAAGCTCGGTGGCAGGCGTAGCAAAAGGCGGCGACACGCTTACCTCACCGGCTATAACTATTGTTTTGGCATGGCTGTAGCCAAGTCCCGATGTAGAACCCGGGGCGCGTTGCACGGCTATGGTTATAGAATTGCCCGATGTTACAAGCTGGTTAGCCTGTGGTACGGCAAGCTCGGTTATAGGAGTACTGCCACTACAGCTTGTAGAATTAGGCACCACACTTACAGGGCCGGTAGCCACACCATTATTGGTAACTTTAAAATTAAAATTGGTAGGGCCTGAATTACTACGCACACCGGTACCGTTTACCGATGTTACGGTAAAGTTATAGCCCGGCTGCGCCTGCAGTACCAGGGTGGTTACGGCATTACCACCGTTAGAGTTGGTAGAACAGGCAGTAACACCATCAAAAGAAACAATAGAAATACCTGTGGGTAGGCCTACAGGGCCGCCAAAACCGTGTGTAAAGGTATAAGGCACCTGTGCGCTGCAAACAGCAGCAAAAATCAGGAAAAACGCCAGAAAGGGTTTTTCCCAAAGTAACTTTTTAATCATTTTTAACTCTGGTTTTTAATTAGGTTTATAGAACAGCTAAAAATATGATTTATGGCAAACGCAATCGTTTCAGGAATTTTAAGTTGTAATTAAACAATTGTTAATCAGCAAGAAACAAAACTTTAGTAGTACCGATTTTTTGCACATTTGCGTAAATTTTTCGTTTGTGCAGGGATAATAGTAGTACCTTTAGGAAGCATATTTTCCGAAAACCGTCCGGAAATTTTAATGAAGGTTTTCCAAAAGGTACATATCATTAATTTACAACTAAACATTATAAAATTACAAGTTATAAATTACCCATGTTACAGAAATTTGTATTTGAATAGTACACATCACAATAAAAACTAAAACCACAAAACACAATGGAATACAGATTTTTGGGCGCTTCGGGCCTGCAGGTCCCTGTGCTGAGCTTCGGTACTGGCACCTTTGGCGGGGGAAACGAATTTTTTAAAGCCTGGGGAAGCACGCAGGCGGAGGAAGCTACACGCCTTGTAGACATTTGCATGGATGCAGGCGTAAACCTTTTTGATACTGCCGATATTTATTCCGATGGTATTTCGGAGGAAGTACTGGGCAAGGCCATTGCCGGGCACCAGCGCGATAAGCTGTTACTTTCTACCAAGGCTACATTTACCTTTGGCGAAGCCCCGAACAACCAGGGTTCATCGCGCTTCCACCTTACCCGCCAGATAGAGGGCAGCCTGAAACGCCTTGGTACCGATTATATAGACATTTACCACATGCACGGTTTTGACGGCAATACGCCCGTGGAGGAAACCCTGCGTACCCTTGATGATTTGGTACAGAGCGGCAAGGTGCGTTACATTGCGGCTTCTAACTTTTCGGGTTGGCACCTTATGAAATCGCAGGCCATTGCCGAAAAATATGGCTGGAGCCGCTACGTAGGCCAGCAGGTATATTATTCGCTGGCCAACCGCGAATACGAATGGGAACTGATGCCGCTGGGTATCGACCAAAAGGTGGGTGCATTGGTATGGTCGCCGCTTTCTGCAGGTAGGCTTGGCGGTAAATACGGGCGCAACAAACCCATGCCGCAGGACGGACGCGTAGCCCAGGGCGGCAGCCCCGTACCCGAAATGGTGGTAAACGAAGAGGTGTTTTACAATACGGTAGATGCACTGTACGAAGTAGCGGAAGAAACCGGCAAGAGTGTGGCGCAGGTAGCACTGAACTGGCTGCTGCAACGCCCTACGGTATCGAGCATTATCATAGGCGCAAGGACGGAAGAACAGCTACACCAAAATTTGGGTGCGGTGGGCTGGAACCTCAGCACAGCACAGGTTAAAAAACTGGATGAAGCGAGTACCGTACCGCCTATTTACCCGTACTGGCACCAGTGGCAAAACAAATCGCTTAACCCTACCCCGGAGTTTTATAAATAAAGCTTTGACGTAATACATAAACCAAAGGCTGCCCGGTAATTTTACTTAGGGCAGCCTTTGTCATTTAAAATTTTGACTGTAAAAATAGATTGCCGCGCTTCGCTCGCAAGGACGGAACGTGAAGAAAGTAGCGTTAGAGTGTCTGGTCATATGAATGTCCGTAAACCATACCATTTTTCAGGCTCCGTCATTGCGAGGAGGTACGACGAAGCAATCTAATATCGCCAAGCAACTCCTAATGAGATTGCCACGCTTCGCTCGCAATGACGGGACGTGAAGAAAGCGACGCAATAGTACTAATCAAACAACAACCTCCACACCTGTACACCGTACGGTTTTATCATTACTGTAGTACCCCCGGCCGGGAATTTAAAGTCATTGCCCAGTATAACCTTGGTGGCGGTAAGGTTCAGTTTCGGGTCATCAATGGTTACGGCTTCCTCGTTGTCGCCCAGGTTTATCATTACCAGTACCGGCCTGCGGCTTCCTTTTTTTATAAAGGTAAGCACGTTAGGGTTGGCATTCGGCACATTGGTAAACTTAGTATCACTAAATGCTTCCTCCATACGTTTTATACGCAGCAGTTCCTTATAGTAATTATATAGTGAGTTAGGGTCGGCCTGTTGTTCTTCTACTGATATGCCGTCATTGGGTTTGGTATTACGGTTGTCCCACCACGGGCCGCTGTCTTTGTACCAATTGGCCATGCCTGTACCCTCCCCGCTTTTGTACCAGTCAAGCGCCTCACGCAGTGGGATGTCGTTACCATCGGTAGCGCCTTTACCCTGTTCGCCCTGCATACCTATTTCCTGGCCGTAGTAGATGGAGGTAACGCCTCCCAACAGTACATTAAGCGCAGCACCTACCTTCTCCTTACCGATGTTACCACCTGCGGTAGTGGCAAAACGTTTGGTATCGTGGTTTTCTATAAACACCACCTGTTCCTTGCCTTTCGGCAGGTAGTTAAAAGTGCTGTCGGCAGCCTTTATAATTTCGTTTTTATCAAATTTAGAAACCGCTGCCCACAGACGGAAGGCAAACACGCGGTCTACGGTAGCCTTGTTCAGGTACTCATAGCCGTACGAAGCCCAGTTGGCCTGCTCCGCCACAAAAAGCAGTTTTGGGTTTTGCTTACGCAGGCTGGCGAGTATCGGTGCCCAGAAATCCTTAAACAGGTTGGTAAGCCTTCCTGCATTGTCCAGGTTGTCCATGGCATGGTCTAACCTGAAACCGTCTACACCGTCGTTAAAATTACCGTCTCCATCGGGGTCGGCCCAATACTTCAGCATTTTCAGGGTATAGTCTTTTACCTGCTGGCTTTTCATGTTTACCACAACCAGCTGCTGCTTTTGGTTGTCGTAGGTGGTAAATTCGGGTACACCCATAAAATACCAGGGCTTTTCATTCTTTTTATCGAGGTAAAAAATATACGGAGTGTATTTGGAAGCCGGGTTCTTGTACGATTCCTTAAACCACGGATGGTCGGCAGTTACGTACTGCATCTCCACGTCCTGGTATATCTTCATGCCGTGGCGGTGCACTTCCTGCACCAGGGTGCGGTATTCCTTCAGCGAACCGTACGCCGGGTCTATATGTTCAAAATCTTCGGCGAAATAGCTGTGGTAAAAATCAGACGTGTACAACGGTGTAAGCAATATACTGGTAACACCCGTTTTTTGCAGGTACTCCAGCTTTTGGCGGATGCCCTCCACGTCGCCTTTACCATCAGCATTGCTGTCAAAAAAGCTGCGCTGGAACACGTGGTAAATAACTTCCTGCGGCTGCCTTTGGGCTGCGGCGGGGCTTAAACATAGCACAACTAAAACAACGGTTAACAGGTTTTTCATAACAGGTTTTGGTAAAAAGCAGTGATTTTCCTTTTGCATTTCCCAAAGATAAGTTTATTTCACAATCATTGCCAATGCACCCCTATATTTGCTACTTTTGCAAAAAACATACATACCAGAAAAAAATGCTCGTTATCGGAATTGCCGGTGGTACCGGAAGCGGAAAAACCACTGTAGTACACCAGATTATGAACCAGTTGCCCCTTACCGAAGTGGGCGTACTATCCCAGGACCATTATTACAGGGATAACACGGGGCTTAGCTATGAAGACCGTGCCAAAATAAACTTTGACCACCCGCGCGCCATAGACTTTGACCTGCTGTATACGCACATTAAAGAGCTGAAGGAAGGCAAGGCCATAGAGCAGCCGGTGTATTCGTTTGTAACCCATAACCGTACAGACGATACCATACTGACCCATCCGCGCAAGGTGATGATTGTAGAAGGCATCCTTATACTGGCCGACCCTAAGCTGCGCGAGCTGTTTGACATTAAGGTATTTGTACATGCCGACCCTGATGAAAGGCTTATACGCCGTATGAAGCGCGACATAGCCGAACGCGGACGCGATATGGAAGAGGTACTGAGCCGCTACCAGAGTACGCTGAAGCCCATGCACGAGCAGTTTATAGAGCCTACAAAGGCTTTTGCCGATATTATTATACCGAATGATAAGTACAATACCGTAGCCATTGATGTGGTAAGGGCTGTAATAAACCAGAGGATAGCGTAGTTTTTCCATGTCGACGATAGGAGACATCTCTATTGTTTTTCTGAGATTGAACCTCTGTCGATATTAAATCCTCTTGTTTAGAGATTTCTCCATTACGCTGCGCTTCAGTCGAAATGGAAGAAAGCACCAAAAAATTAATACATTAGCAAAAGCGATAAAAAACTTATCTTGCAGTACGAAACATGGAAGAAGAGAAAAAAAGTTGGTTTTCAAAATATCCGGTGCTTAAAGTGCTGGGTAACCGCTATATGCTGGTTATTGTTTTTGTAGCGCTGTGGCTCACCTTCCTGGATAACTACTCCTATTTTGAGCACCGTTCACTTGATAAGGAGATAAAAAAACTGGAAGATAAAAAAGAATACTACACCCACGAAATAGAGGAAGACAGCAGCGCCATAAAGCAGCTGAAAAACACTGACCAGACCGAACGCTACGCCCGCGAGAAATACTACATGAAACGCGACGACGAAGACATTTACATCATAGAGTTTGAAGAAGATGCCCCTAAGGTAGAAGATACCACCTCCCTTTAAAAATACTTTTTTATGGGCAATAACCTTTTTGAGGAATTTGGTGCGGTATCGTCTAAACTGTGGAAGCAGAAGATACAATATGAATTGCAGGGCCAGGACTATAACCAAACCATGGTTTGGGAAAGCCCCGAAGGCATTAAGGTAAAACCCTTTTACCATGCAGACGAAGCCAAAGAACCGTTGGCTATCCCTGCAACCTCTTCCCCTTTTAAAATAGGACAGGACATTTATGTGCAGGATGTGGCCAAAAGTGCCGCACGTGCACAATCTACCATACAGCGTGGCGCCGAAGCCATACGTTTTACCCTGCCCGATGCCAATACCGATGCTGCGGCATTACTGCAAGGGCTGGACAGCAACGTACCGGCATACTTTTATCTGAAATCCCTTTCTGTTGATTTTGCCAAAAAGCTTGATGTTGTAGCAGTTGGCAAACAGGCACAGTATTACCTTATGGCCGACCCTGTGGGGTACCTTGCCAAAGAGGGTAACTGGTACGACGGTGGCGATAACTTTGCCCAACTGAAACAGATAGCCGACAGCAGCCCTAATATAAGCGTGGTTAGCGTAAACGGCAGCCTGTACCAAAATGCAGGTGCCAATATGGTGCAGCAACTGGCTTATACCCTTGCTCATGCCAATGAGTACTTTAACCTTGGCTTTGGCGAAAAGCCATTAGTGCTGGAAGTAGCTGTGGGCGGCAATTACTTTTTTGAAATTGCCAAACTGCGTGCACTGCGCATACTATATGCTGCTGTAGCCAAGGAATATAACCTGAACCAAACCTGCCATATACTGGCTACCCCTACCCGGCGTAACAAAACCCTGTACGACAGCAACGTAAACCTGCTGCGCACCACTACCGAATGTATGGCTGCCATACTGGGCGGTGCCGATACGGTGGTAAACCTGCCTTACGATATCTTTTACCGCAAAAGCAACGCTTTTTCAGACCGTATGGCGCGAAACCAGTTGGCCATATTAAAAAATGAAAGTAATTTCGGCAGCATACCAAACCCGGCTGACGGTGCCTATTACATAGAGGAACTTACCATGCAGCTGGCCGAAAAGGCATTGGCACTGTTTAAGGAAATTGAGGCTGGTGGCGGGCTACTGCAACAACTGAAGCTGGGCAACCTGCAACGCAAAATACAGCAAAGCGCAGCCCATGAGCAGGAACTTTTCAGCAGCGGTAAAGAGGTGCTGGTGGGTACTAACAAATACGCCGACAATAACGAACGCATGGGGCGGTCTATTGAGCTGTATCCGTTTGTAAAAACCAAACCCCGCAAAACGCTGGTAGTACCGATTATAGAAAAAAGGCTGGCCGAAAAGCAGGAGCAGGAACGGTTGGAACAGGAAGAAAAATAATATATTACACAAAATAACAGACAACCAATTAATCATGAAGAAAATTACCCTACTGTGTTTAGCATTATTCGGATTAAACGCAGCCACCGCACAAAGCTGGGACTGGATGTTTTCCACACAATCAACAGAAGGCACCGGCGGCATGCCTACATTCTCTTACGTAACAGGCATAACAACCGATGCCCAAGGCAGTGTTTACATAAACTGCATTTCTACCCAGGCAAGCATGGCTTTCGGCAACGAAAACTTTGAGGGCAGCTCGTTTCTGGGGCGTAACTTCCTTGTGAAGCTAAACAGTGCCGGTGCGGTACAGTGGGTTAACGCCACTGCTGCAAATGCATCTATAAATACCATAGCCGTAGCTACCGATGCTGATGGCAACCTGTACTCTACAGGAGAATTTACCGGCAGTTACAATTTTGAAGGCTATACGTTCAGTACCGGGGATGTTTATTCGGGTATCAACTCTTTCATAACAAAAAAAGACAGCAACGGTACTACCCTGTGGGCAAAGCATATAGGCGTAGAAGAAAGCCCGGAAAGCCCCATGTATGTAAACCGCTTTATACGCGCATATGATATTATAACCGATGCTTCAGGTAATATTTTTGTATGTGGGCAGGCACGTGGCACCACTGCCGTTTTTGACACGATAACCCTGCCGGTAACAGGAGAATCTGACACTTTCATTGCCAAATACGACAGTACAGGTACAGTATTATGGGCAAAAATGATAACCGAAGACAGCTACCAGGGTGGCCGCAGGCTGGCCTGCGACAGCACCGGTAACGTATATATGGCTGGTAGCCATGCCGGTGATGGTACCATAGCGTTTAACGATACTGTTTTGGGCGGTAACAAAAGCCTTACCTTTTTGGTAAAATACAGTCCCGAAGGTGATATGGCCTGGCTGAAATCACACACAAACAATACTAATAACGCCGTGCATTGCTACAATATAGCTATAGATGCTAACGACAACATTTATACCGTAGGCTATACCGATTATGCATCTATAACTTTTGGCGGTACCACATTAACCCCTTCGGCAGCGGGGCTACAGTATGGCTGGGCAGTAAAATACAATACTGACGGCGATGTGCTGTGGGCAAAATCACCTGCCGGTGGTGGCAGTATGTGGGATGTACAGGCAGGTACTGACGGGTATGTATACCTGCTGGGCAATTTTTACACCCCGCAAATAACCTTTGGCGCCACTACCCTGACAAACGAGGGCGGGTTAAACGGATTTGTTGCCAAGCTAAACGGAAACGGAAACTATACCTGGGTGGAACAGATAGGCGGCACTACGCATGCCGAATCGTACCTGGCGGTAGATAATGCAAACAATTCGTTATATGTATCGGGTAATTATACCAACATAAAATTTGGTAACGAAACCTACACAGCTTCTACAAACGAGTTATACGTATCAAAATTCAGCATACCGGCACTGGGTACCGGTAATTTTAATACCCAAAAGCAACTACTGTACCCTAACCCCGCTACAAACGTTATAAAAATATCGGCAGATAATATAAATAGCACAGCTCCTTACAAAATAACCGACCTTACCGGAAGGGTGGTACAAAAAGGTTTTACCGGCAGCGAAATTAACGTGTCGGCACTACCGGGTGGTATATACATCTTCAGCAGTGGTGTTTATTCCGGTAAGTTCATTAAAGAATAGATTACAGGGGAGGCAGTTGCAAAACGGCATTGCACAATAATTTTGTATATTTATAAAAAAGTACAGGCCATGGAAGCGATACGGAAATTTATAAAGGTAGAAGGCAAAACCATAAACATTACCCTGCCCGATGATTTTTATGCTGATGAAGTAGAGGTAATTATTTTGCCTTCGGGTAATCAATATCCCGAAACCATACCCCAATGGCAAATGCAGCAGGTAATGGAACGTAGAGAAGAATACCTCAGAAACCCTTCGATTGGGCTTGATTTTGATGAGGCAATAAAAAAAATTGAGGATGCCTTATAAATTAATAATTCTACCTAAAGCGGTTATTGATATGAATGAAGCTGCTTCGTGGTATGAAAATAAACAGAAAGGCCTTGGCAAGAGACTAATTAAAGCAGTTAAAACTGAAATTGATCTCATACGTCAAAATCCATTGAAATATAGCATAAGGCATATGGACGTACGAACTGCACTAACCAAAACTTTTCCCTATCTGATATACTTTACTGTTTATTCAGATTCGATTATAATCCATGCAGTTTACCATACATCCAGGGATTCCCAAAAGTGGAGTGACTTATGAGAAAAAACCTCCAGCACATACAACTCACTAAAACTTCGGCAGCAGCCGATAATGAGCAATTAGGGCACCCGGATTTCGGGGCAGGCTTCGCGCCCTACCTGCGTGGGATACATGCTACCATGTACGTACTAAAACCCTGGAAAATAAAGCAGTTTAACGATATTAATAATGCAGAGGGTGACGAACAGGAACAACTTTCGGGCACCCTGCAATTTCACGTCCTTACGGCAATAGAAAGCGCTCCTGCCCCTGCCCTTTCGGGTATAGCCACAACCGATATGTTAAATATATCGGGTTACGGGTTGCAGCAGGCAGGTACCACTGCCGAAACAGAGCTGGCCTATATGCTGGCTTACGGGCTGGAAGTTGTACGTAGCGGGTTGGCCGCAGGTATACCTGTTGACGGGCTTGCACAACGCGTTACTTTTTCGTTTGCTGTTGGCCCCGCCCATTTTACCGAAATAGCCAAAATGCGGGCAGCCCGTATGCTTTGGGCAAAGCTGCTAAAACAATTCAGCCCGAAAGACGAGAAGTCGATGGCACTGCACATCCACAGCCGGGCCGGAAGCCTTAACGCTGCCGACCCGTTTAACAATGTAATACGCATTTGTACCGAAGCGGCCGCGGCAGCCTTTGGCGGCATACAATCACTGCATACTTTTGCGTATGACGGGCTTGCAGTGCAGCCATCTGAACAGGGGGCGCGCCTGGCACTTAACACCCAGCTGTTTGTGCAGGAAGAAACTATGATTACCAAAACTGTAGACCCCTGGGGCGGCAGCCATTACGTAGAAAGCCTTACCGATGAAATAACCCAAAAAGCATGGGCGCTTATAGAGGAAACGGAAGCAGCAGGTGGCTTTTTTAAAGCCATAGCAGCCGGTATACCACAACAACGGATAGGAGGAAATACACACCACTAAGCATCTAATCCTACCACGCAGAAATAAACATATGTTACGTTTGTTTTTGCTACTTTTGATGAAACAACTTAAACTGATTTTCCATGGACATAAAAAAGGTATTTGAAAACAACCGCGAGTGGATAACAAAACAACTGGATACAGACGGCCAGTATTTTGAAAACCTTGCCAAAGGCCAGTCGCCCGAAATTTTATACATAGGGTGCAGCGACAGCCGTGTTACTGCCGAAGAGCTTATGGGCGTAGCCCCGGGACAGGCTTTTGTACACCGTAACATAGCCAATATGGTGCCGAATACCGACCTGAATGTGATGTCGGTTATTAACTATGCCGTGAGCCACCTTAAAGTGAAACACGTAGTAGTATGCGGCCATTATAACTGCGGTGGCGTTAAGGCTGCCATGGAACAGAGCGACCTGGGCATACTGAACCCATGGCTGCGAAACATACGCGATGTATACCGCCTGCACCGCAAAGAGCTGAACAGCATAGAAGATATGGCAAAACGCTATGACCGCCTTGTAGAGCTTAACGTGCAGGAACAGTGCATTAACGTTATTAAAACCGCCGAGGTACAAAAAGCCTCTGCCGAAAGGGGTATTACCGTACACGGCTGGATATTTGACATCCGTAGCGGTAAGCTTATAGACCTTAATATTGATTTTGATGCCGTTACCAGCAACATTGTAGACATCTACAAGATTGCCACAGAATAGGCTTCCCCGCTAAGGCAAAACAAAATATAGTTGCACGCCTTACAACGTTCGGGATGTAGCGCAGCCTGGTAGCGTACTAGCATGGGGTGCTAGGGGTCGCTGGTTCGAATCCAGTCATCCCGACTTGACTGGACAAACGAAAAAAATAATCGTTTGTCCAGTTTTTTTAAACTATGGGTACTATGAAATATCCCCTTACCAGAACGTTTGATTTAACTTAGGTTTTTATTTAAAGTTCAATGTCGTTTTATATTGCGGTATGAAGGTAAAGTTACGCACCTCCAGGACCTGCTGCTTATCGCCAAAGTCGGGCACATCTTCTTTATGGATGTCATCAAGGAATGTAGCCCCCTTGTGCAGTGGCCTGAAATAAAAGACCATTTCCTTTGTTTTGGCCGAAGGAATAAATTTCCTTAAACCAATTTTCCAGTCTATACCCTTAAAGAATTCGTCAATTACAAGGTTCCCGTCAACAAAGCCCATAGCGGTATCTCCGGTATAATCAATTTCAAGATAAATATCATTGAGGCCGGCACTAAGCTCCGGAAACGCTACGGCATATTTGCGTTCCCCGATTTTTTTTACTGAAGGTTTGTCCAGTTTGGCTGCGCGGAGTGTAACAGCGTAGTTGCTGAAAACAGGGCTGCCGTTGCCTTGTGTAACTGTACCTGTGGTAAGATTCAGGTTACCCTTATAGGCAGGGTAAAGGGATATGCCGGTAGTGTTTTGCATGTCAATAAGCAATTCAAACGAGCCGTCGGTTTTGGTAAGCACAACCCCATCGGAAAATAACAGGTAATCTTTCCCCGATAGCTGTATACGGTATGATTTAAGTGCCAACTCCTTATCCAGTACTAAAACGGTTGTTTTCTTTCCTTTTGCGTTTACGGTAAATTGCGATACTCCATCAGTTGTCTTCACAAGTACACCGCCCTTTGTTTCACTCAGTACAGCACCCGTAAGGCCCTCAATTTTAAAGCCGCCTTTTGAATCAAAAAGGAACTCAGAAGTAACGCCTTCAGGCCTGAAAAACACGTAATACGGAGTCTCACCCCTGCCTTTGCACAACAATTGGGATGTTGCGTAAATAAGCCTGTTACCGTTAAGGTCAAAGTTATACGGGAAAATAGCATTGCCATCCGTTTTTATGTTAAAGCCGCCCTCAGCAGGAATATTGATTACCCCTTTTTTGGTTTTAACCGCAACCTGTATATTATTCTTGTCTGTAGATACAGCGTCGTCCTGAAAGTTATTTACAAATAAAAACCCGCTGTCCCCTTTTGCCCTGACCGCATAGCGAAGATCTGATACGTTTTCCGGTTTCAGTGCAGGCGTATTCTGTGGCAGTACAGTGGCCATGGGTGCAAGCCCGTTGCCAAAGTCCTGTACAAAATAATGCAGGAGCTTAAGCCTGTGGAAACCCTCCCTTACCTGTCCGAATTCTCCGATTGGTGCCTGGAAATCATATGAAATCTTCGGTAGCCCAAATGCCTCATCACTAAAGAAAAACTCCCCTTTGGGCGTAAGGCCTCCATGGTACATATAATAACCAATACCGTTACAGCCACTGCCAAGGCAACGATTAATCATTGCATCAAAACTCTTGTGTTCGGCAATGGGCCTGCGGCTGTAAACGGACATAATGCCGGAACCAAGCTCCGCTGCAAATACAGGATAATCTTCGGGATTGTAACGTACCGGTGAGTAGTCCGGGTCCTTGTGCATGTCTTTATACAGGAAGAATGGGGAAAGGTCTTTACCTTCGGTCCAGAAAGGATACGCATACGCGGCCATTACCGGGATAGATTCATTGGGTATTATTGCTGCGTAACCCCAGCCGGTAGCTGTCCAGATCGGGGTATCCATCCCTGCTTTTATAGCCAGATTTTTAAGGGTCTTCATGTGTTCGTTGCCCGAAGAGGCATTGGGATTGTTGTTATCGGCTACACTCACACCATTGTGAGTTGCGGTAAGGTCGCGTTCTGAGGCAGTAAAATCAAGCGGCTGGCCCGGATAGCTTAATCCCCAGGGTGAAGCCGAATGCTGATATTCATTTTCTACCTGTATTCCTATTACAGGGCCGTTATCCTTAAAATAAAGGCCCGAAAGCTGATTGGCTGTTTCTTTGTAAAACCTCTCAACATAGGAAAGATATACCGAATCATTAGAGCGTATCATTAACGGCTTACCCAAAAGCCAGTCCGGCAAACCGCCATTGCGTATCTCACCATGGTCAAACGGGCCTATGCGTACCACAACATACATGTTGTATTTGGCACACAACTCAACAAATTTCCTGAGGTTACGGTCACCGTCCCAACGGAAAATGCCTTCTTTATCTTCGTGGATGTTCCAAAAAATGTACGTAGCAATGAGGTTAATGCCCCCGGCCTTCATTTTTTGGATGGATTCTTCCCAATACTCCTGCGGATAACGCGAAAAGTGAAATTCGCCGGTAATAGGAATAAAGGGTTGCTCATTTACTGAGACGTAGTAGTTGTTTACCGATATTTGTGTGCCTGTAGGGCTTTTGCCCCCAAGTTTCAATTTTCCTTTCCTTACTTGTTCCTGTGCTACACGGGTATCTATTTCATACGATAAAGATTGTGCGTAAACATGGCTTAAAAAGCTTAAAAACAATAAGGCAATTATGCATTTTCTCATACCAAAATTATTAATGGCGGTTACGGTACCAAAGGTAAGCTTGTGTATAAATTAAGCATCCTGTAGTGTAAGCTAACTCCCTGATTGCTTAAGTGTTTTTTTGGTCAATAGGGTTGAAACTAAAAAAAGTAGTACAAATTCATCGATTTCAAAAAGAAATGATTTAATTTGCTTCAAGTTAATATAATCACTTAATATATAAACCCTTATGAAAACCTTCCGAATTTTACTTAGTGCAGCCGCCTTATTGCTTAGCTTATCCGGCATAGCACAGACAAAAAAAGTAGCCGTAGTAACATTTTACGCTGATAAGCTGGTTAACCTTGATGATGTAGGCCTTGCGGGTATTCCCCAAATTGCAGAGCTACAAAATGACCCGAGTTTTAATCTACAGCCTATACTGAATACTTATCACGATAAGTTTTTTAACGATTATGCCAAAAAGTTCCCTTTTACATTAGTACCGGAAGCGGACGTGACGGGCAATGCAGCCTACCAAAAATTTTCGCCTGAATTTAAGCCCGGGGATGAGGGATCTCGTTACGCTGTAATTGACGGCTATAAAGCGGTAGATTCTAACTGGGGTAAAAACAATGAAAAGGAACTTGTAAAATTGTTCCCGGATGCTGACGGCGTTATGTTTGTTTACATCGGATTTGCCCTGAACAAAGGCTTTGGTGTAGGCGGTACAGCCACTACAAAAATGAGGGCTTATACCAATATAGTGCTGTATAACAAAAAAGCTGAAAAGGTGTTTACCATTAACGAAGGAGCAAACTCTAAAAAAACCGGGGTAATGGTTGGCGGGGTTCCGGTAATGAAGCCTGAAAAAATCCTCCCGATGTGCGAAAGTGCCCTTGAAGAATTAATCAAAGACCTGGACAAAAGGATCCAGAAAATTATTGATAAGAGCGCTAAAAAATTGTAATATTAGCCCGCAATTAATTTAGGGTTTCTACAAAAATATATAAAAACCACCTGAGAGATTAGGTGGTTTTTTTTATAGAATATTTTTTAGATGCATTACAGAAGCTTTTGCAATATGTATAAAAAAACTACTTTTGTACATCAAAACCAACCCGCTATGAAATTCTTTACCACGTTTTTTGCGCTTGTATTACCTTATTTATTTTTTGCCCAGCCGGGTAAATCTACTATGCCTGAAAACAGGGGATTCATAGAAAATAAAGGGCAATTTTTCAACCAGCATAAAAAAGCAAACAAGGAAATACTTTACCTCCTTAATACCCCGGGACTCAATGTGCAGCTACGCAAAACAGGGTTTAGTTATGACTTCTACGAAATTAAACAGGAACAAACGATAAAGAAGGCAAACAGAAAGGCATTACCTACAGCTAAGGCCGATAGCATTGATTATAAAATAACTACAGAATTTCACAGGGTAGATTTTAATTTTGAAAATGCAAACCCTTCCGTAAAAATTGTCGCAGAGAGTCCGTTGTCATCGCACTTTAATTATTACAATATGCCCTGGAAGTCGACAGGCGTAGAAAACGTACACCAGTACCATAAGGTAACTTACAAAGACATTTATAAGGGTATCGACCTGGTGTTTTCTATACCCGAAGACATAAAAAAGCCGGTTGAGTATAATTTCATTGTACATGAAAACGGCAATATAAACGATATACAATTCAAAATAAACGGCGCGCCTACAGAAATCATTGATAATACAATAGCGCTTAAAACCCGTTTCGGCATCTCACAGGAAACCATACCTATGAGCTGGGCAGAGAACAACCATACAAAAGATAACCTGGACATCGTTTACCAAAAAAAAGGGAAAAACACCTATGGGTTTAGCGGAGGCAAAGAAACACACGGCAGAAAAATTATCATAGACCCGGTACCCGTGCGCCTGTGGGGTACTTATTATGGTGGGTATGCGTGGGCATCTTCGGCAAGTATAGTAAATGATGCACTTAATAATGTATATATAAGCGGTGCTACGGGCAGTTCTGAGTTTGTTGCTACAGCAGGTGCCTTTCAGTCTACATATATATCGGGTGCAACGCCGGGATATATAAGTAAATTCTCACCCGAAGGGGTTCAGATTTGGGGAACTTATTATGGTACAAGTGCTGATAAAATAGCAATTGATAACGATTTTAATGTAATAATTTTTGGTAACAGGTTGAATGAACCGGTTAACGTTACCACACCGGGTTCGCACCAGCCAAACAAAAACTATTTAAATGATTGTTACATTGTTAAGTTTGATTCGCAAGGGCAAAGGCTCTGGGGTACGTATTATGGGGGTAATGGTAATGATTATGCAGGTGATGTAGTTATAGATAGCAATAATAATATATACATTGATGGAGACACCGGGAGTACTGATCATATAGCAACTCCCGGTAGCTTTAAACCTACTGTTAGCGGTACGTTTAACAGTAATATCGACGGTTTTCTGGTTAAGTTCTCCCCGGAGGGTGTACGCTCTTGGGGTACCTATTTTGGTGGAGATAATGCCGACGGATTTTATGGTTTAGATATTTCAGCCGATAACAGGCTCTATGCTTCAGGAATTACACATAACAATGCAATGGCCACACCGGGTACGTTCAGGCCGGACTGGGATGGTACGCCGGAAATTATTGTTGCTGAGTTTGATACATCGGGCAACCGTATATGGAGTACTTATGTGGGAGGTAATGCAAATGACTATGCATTTGGTTCAGTGTTGAAAGATGATATACTTTATATGTATGGCCGTACAAATAGTAATACGGGCATAGGTACGCCGGGTAGCTTTGAGCCCGATTTCATAATTATAGAAAATCAGTTCGAAATACCATGCTTAATAGCTTTTAACCTTACTAGCCAGTCAATTGTGTGGGGTACCTATTCTAAAGTACAGGTTCAGGACCTTGCTGTAAACCAGGCAGGAGAAATTTTTTATTCGGGGACTACTAATGAAAATACCGGTATTACCACACCCGATGCCTATATGCCTGAAAATAACAGTAATTATAAATCGTATCTTATAAAGCTTGGATTAGCGGGCGAGCGCATATGGGGAACCTATTATGGAGGTTCAAATCAATTTCATATAACCGTGGCATCTGTAGATAGTGCAGGAAATATTTTTATGCACGGCCGTACCAATAATACTACCGGTATTGCCACTGATAATGCATTTCAGCCAGATATGTCGCCAGGGAATCAATGGGCATCGTACCTTGTAAAGTTCGGGGATTGTAGTACTTCAGGCACGTTATCTTCAAACTCACCGGTATGCGTGGGCCAAACCATAAACCTTAACGCCCAGGGCGGGGCTAACTACCTCTGGACCGGTCCAGACGGTTTTTCATCTACACAGCAAAACCCCACAATACCATCGGCCACGGCACTAAAAGCGGGTACCTACAGCTGTGCCATAACCGGTACCTCGGGCTGCGATGCTACCCATACGGTAGAAGTTGCAGTAGGCGATACTGTTCCACCACAATTTACGGTGCCACAACTGCCAGCTTTAACAGCCGATTGCAGCCTTACCATAACACAAATACCCACGGCTACAGATGGCTGCGACGGTATTATAACGGCCACAACCACTAATCCGTTAACGTATACGGTAGCGGGTAATTATACTATAATCTGGAAATTTACAGACAGCTCAGGTAACGAATCAACCCAACAGCAAGACGTAACCATAAACGCTGCCAACGCTCCTGTGGCAGCTACAGTATCGCTTTACAGGTGTGCAGGCAATACTATTTTTAACCTTACCGAAGTACAACCCCTTATTACAGGCGATACTACGGCAACCTTTAGCTATTATACATCTCAGGCCGATGCCCTGCTACAGAGCAATGCGGTTACCGGTATTACCTCATATAGCACAACGCTTAACCAGGATATTTATGCCGTAATAAGCTTTGCCAATGGCTGTAAGGCAATGAGTGTAGTACAACTCGTATTTAATGCACTGCCCACCGTACCGGCGTATGACATAGAAAAGTGTTTCGGCACAGGAAGCCAGGTGTTTAACCTTTCGCAGGCAGTACCGGTTTTAGACCCTTCTAATGTGCATGAAGTAAAATTCTATGCCACGTTACAGGATGCCCAGAATAATTTGCCGATTGCAAATAGTAACAGCTTCACTACAAACACAGCTGTATATACCGTTTATGTAACAATGAAAAATGCTTCAGGGTGCGTAGGCAGCGGCACTATTGACCTTAAGGCACTGCATGCTACGGAGGTACAACTGGCAGACTATTATGAATGTGTGGCAGACACACCTGTAACGTACAACCTTTCGCAAAACGAAACGTCCATTACAGCAACACTGCCCGCTAACAACTACCAGTTTAGTTATTATGCTAATTACAATGATGCTATAGACGGTACTGCTAATACCATACCATCGTCCCTATTGCTAAGTGAGCAGCCTGATATAATCTACTACAGGGCTGAAAGCCCTGGCAATTGCCCCTATATTTTTAAGCAGCAGCTTGGCCTTATTCCGGCTCCTGAATTTGATTTGGAAACCGTATACAGGATTTGTGCAGGCGAAACGGTTACCATATCGCTACCCGGTAATTTTAATAGCTATGCCTGGACGGGTGGTGGCACAGGGGCATCGGCTTCGTTTACAGAAGCAGGAGATTATAGTGTTACCGTAACGGCTGTAGTGAACAATACCCTGTGCGAAACTATTAAGCATTTTACTGTAGAACTGTACAGCGTTCCGCAGATAACAGAGGTACTTACTACTGATTTTAGTGACGATAATAATAGTATTACCGTTCTACCATACAGTATAGATTATATGTATTCTATAGATGGCATTACATATCAGGAAAGTAACACCTTTACAGGTTTAAGCAGTGGTGTTTACACCATTTCGGTTAAGGATAGGGCAGAATGTGGTATCGTTACAAAAAAGGTGACCCTGCTTAATTACCCTAAGTTTTTTACCCCTAACGGCGATGGCCAAACCGATTACTGGCGCATAAAATACCTCACCTATAAAACCCGCGTGCATATATACGACCGATACGGAAAATTACTTACATCAATTGGCTACAATGACAAAGGATGGGATGGTACCTATAACGGGCAGCCTCTGCCGGCTACAGATTACTGGTTTATAGTGCAAAGGGAAGGCGAACCGGAATTTAAAGGGCATTTTTCACTTTTGAGGTAAATCAAAACGCTGGTTTAACTAAGTCACGCAAAATAAAAAGCCCGTAAACAATTACGTTTACGGGCTTTTCTATCGATTTTATTGGTTACATCTTACAACGCTTTCAGTTTTAGCTCAGCCTGCTGAAGGCCCTTTCCGGTAACTTTTAGTGTAATGTCACCGGCTGTTTTTCCGGACTGTACCAGCACCACAAGCTTACCGCTGAACAAGTCCATATCAGGGCTGTGGAACACCTCTAACGATGTGGCATCGCCATTGCAGGCCGCCCTGTAGGTACCCGCACCCGATACCTCAAAATGCAGCCTGTTTGTAGCCGTAGGGCACGGTACGCCGTTTTTATCCACTACCGAAACGGTTACAAATGCCATATCGTCACCATTGGCTTTCAGGCCGGTAGTATCTGGGGTCAGCACTATACGGTAAGGCGCATCGGCAGTCTGTATTTTTTCTTCGGCAACAGGCTTACCGTCCTTGTCAAGCGCTACAACTTTCAGTTCACCCGGTTCGTATTTTACGTCGTTCCACATCAGCCTGTAACGGTTTTGCGGTGTGCTGTTGTTCTTTTTCTGTACGCCCTGGCTTTTGCCGTTTACAAAAAGTTCGGCACTGTCGTAGCTGGTATACACAAACACGGGAGTTACCTGCCCTTCACGCCCCTGCCAGTTCCAGTGCGGCAGTATGTGCAGGGTAGCATCTTTGGTATTCCAGCGGCTGCGGTACAGGTAGTAGCGGTCTTTTGGCAAACCTGCAAGGTCGCACATCCCGAAATACGAACTCCGCGACGGCCAGAAATCATCATACGGGGTAGGTTCGCCCAGGTAGTCAAAGCCGGTCCATACAAACTCGCCTATTACCCATTGCTTATCATCCTGAAGCACAAAATCCTCATCGGGCACATTACTCCAGCTACAGGCCTCCAGGTCGTAAGAAGAACATTGCAGGTCGTCATATTTCTTTTCCCTGGCCTGCACTACGGGGAATTTATAAATACCCCTTGAACTCACGGTAGAAGCTGTTTCAGAGCCTAATATAAACCCTTGCGGGAACGCCTTGTGGGCATCTTCATACAGGTGCACGCGGTAGTTAAGCCCCGGTATATCCAGCAGGGCGCCAAAGCCGCTTTGCATGGTTTGTTTCACCTGGTCCATACCCACAGTAACGGGGCGCGTAGGATCTTCCCTGTGGAAAACATCCTGAAGGAACTTCGCCCGTTTAAGGCCTTCCTCGCCATACTGGTCCGGCACCTCGTTACCGGCGCTCCACATTACTATGCTTGGGTGGTTTCGGGTAGCACGTACAAGGTTTACTACATCTTTTTCAGCATATTCGTTAAAGAAACGGTGGTAGCCATTTTGCACTTTTGGCTTGCCCCATTCGTCAAAACTTTCGGCAAGGAACAAAAAGCCCATTTCGTCGGCCAGTTCCAGCTGCTCAAACGACGGCATGTTGTGCGAACTCCTTATAGCATTACAACCCAGGTCTTTCAGTATTTGCATTTGCCTGCGCAGTGCCGCTATGTTTATGGCCGAGCCAAGCGGGCCAAGGTCGTGGTGCAGGCATACGCCTTTAAATTTGGTAACCTTTCCGTTAAGGCTGAAACCTTTTTCAGGCTCGTATTTTATTTCACGGATGCCAAAGCGTGTAGTGACCTCATCTTTTAGCGTAGTACCGTTGTACAGTTGCGTTACGGCTTTATACAGGTAAGGCGTTTCGGGGCTCCACAGCTTGGGTGAAGCCACTGCTACCGTATCTTCAAAAGCACCGTTAACCGCCGGTTGGCTTTCGTGTATGGCAACAACATTATCGTTGGCATCAAGGATTTTTGTCACCATATGGCTATCGGCACCGGCAGATGATGCGGCCTTAATGTTTACCGTAGCCTGCTGTGCAGTAATAACGGGGGTGGTAACAAACACGCCCCACTGGTCAAAGCTTTCCTTATCTTTTACCACAATACTCACATTGCGGTACAACCCCGCACCTGGGTACCAGCGCGATGAATACTCCTTATTGCTAAGGTGTACCGCCAGGGTATTTGGCTTGCCCGGTGTAAGGTGCTTTGAAATATCAATATAAAAATACGCATAGCCATAAGCCCACTCCCCTATTTTCTGTCCGTTAAGGTACACCTCGGGTTCGCTCATGGCACCGTCAAAAACCAAAAGGGCGGTGTTGTTCCCGGTAAACTCCGGCACGGTAAAGGTTTTGCGGTACCAGCCGTCGCCTATATGCGGCAATGCCCCGGTACGCCCGGTTTTTTCGGTAGGTACGGTTTCGCCGTTTTGCTCAATGGCTACATTCTGTATATCCCACTTTTTGTCAAACGGCCCGTAAATGGCCCAGTCGTGCGGAATGGTTACGGCCTCCCAGCCGGTATCGTTAAACCCAGTGCCTTCAGCCCCGGCAGGATTCCCTTTTGTAAATTTCCAGTCTTCCCTAAGCAGGGTTACCCCCCTGGTTTCGGCACCGTTTTTTTGCCCCGAACACCCTGCAAGCAGTGCAGCAAACAGTACAGTGGCAACCGCAGTCGATTTAAAGTTTTTCAACATAATTGTAATGTATTGTAATTATCGGGTGGCAATGGCGCATCGTCCTCAAACGTTTTACCTGCCACCTCAAACCCTGCAAAGGTACTAATAATTATTACCCTCACCCTTCTGTATATACCTAATAAAAAAAGGCAGGTACTATTGCACCTGCCTCTATATCATAGGGACGTTATGTAACGCGCCGTGGCTTATATAACCAGTAAATCTACAAATGTATTTACGTCAAGGTTTGCCAGCGTATCAAAATCCAGTGAGTTTTCCAGCACCGTTTTTTGTTGCTTTTCAGGGAAAATACGCGCAAGGTTAATTTTGTATTTGGCTATCAGTTCAGGTATGCCTTCTTCCCTGCGCCTTTTGTGGCCTATAGGGTATTCTACCACTACTTCGTCAAGGATGGTGCCGTCTATCAGCTCCACGGTAAGTGCATTGGCTATAGAGCGTTTTTCAGGGTCGTGGTAGTCGGCAGTAAATTGTACGTCTTCCACACATTCCATTTTATCGCGCAGCAGGTCTATCCTTGCATCAGATGCTATGTTATCTTCATAGTCGGCCGCAGTAAGCCTTCCGTACAGTAGCGGCACGGCAATCATGTACTGTATGCAGTGGTCGCGGTCGGCAGGGTTGTTCAGCGGGCCTTTTTTGTCAATGATGCGTATGGCAGCCTCATGCGTGCGTATGGTAATCTTTTTAACGTCTTCGGCAGTTTTGCCAATAGAATGCAGCCTTGCGTTAAGCGTCATGGCAGCTTCAACAGCTGTTTGTGAATGGAACTCCGCCGGGAATGAAATCTTGAACAGCACATTCTCCATCACGTACGAACCGTAATCCCTCTGGAACTTAAATTCGTTGCCTTTAAAAAGCACATCGTAAAAGCCCCATGTTTTGGCAGTAAGCACCGATGGGTAACCCATTTCGCCCGTTTGTGCAATAAGTGCCAGGCGCACCGCACGCGATGTGGCATCGCCCGCAGCCCATGATTTACGGCTGCCGGTATTAGGTGCGTGGCGGTAGGTACGCAGTGCCTGCCCGTCTACAAATGACAGTGATATGGCATTGATAAGCTCATCCCGGGTTAACCCCAAAAGCTTGCCCACAACTGCCGTAGAGGCTATTTTAACCAATATAACGTGGTCTAATCCCACTTTATTAAACGAGTTTTCCAAAGCCAATACACCCTGCACCTCGTGTGCCATGATCATGGCTTCCAGTACCTGCTTCATTTTCAGCGGGGCTTTACCTTCGGCAAGGTTCGTCCTCGAAAGCCAGTCGGCAGTGGCAAGGATTCCGCCAAGGTTGTCAGACGGGTGCCCCCATTCTGCAGCCAGCCAGGTATCGTTAAAATCCAGCCAGCGGATGATGGCACCAATGTTAAACGCCGCCTGTATAGGATCGAGCTGGAATTGCGTACCCGGTACTTTGGCACCGTTTGGCACTACAGTACCTTTTACAACAGGCCCCAGCAGCTTGGTACAGGCAGGGTAGGTAAGCGCCTCAAGCCCGCAGCCAATGGTATCAAGCAGGCAGTAGTGTGCCGTTTTCCAGGCTAAATCGTTCTTTATTTCATAATTTAAAACATAGTCGGCTATATCGGTTAACACCTTATCGGGTTGCGGCCTTTCGTTTGAAATATGTGATGACATTCTTTTATATGTATTGTTTTATGGATTAACTTCTTTCATTTAACGGGACAAACTCCTTGTTTTCAGGCCCGATATAATTGGCGCTCGGGCGGATGATTTTACCGTCCTGCCTTTGCTCTATAATGTGGGCGCTCCAGCCGGTTACCCTCGAAATTACAAACAGCGGGGTAAACATCAGTGTAGGTACACCCATCTGGTGGTATGATACGGCCGAGAACCAGTCCAGGTTAGGGAACATGTTCTTTTCATCCCACAGCAGGGTTTCCAGGCGTTCGGCTATGTTGTACAGCAGCATATCGCCTGCTTCTTCAGAAAGCTCTTTGGCGACTTTCTTTATCACGATATTCCTCGGGTCGGAAATGGTATACACCGGGTGCCCAAAGCCTATGATTACCTCTTTATTGGCCAGCCTTTTTCGGATGTCTTCTTCGGCATGGTCAGGTGAACTGTAGCGGCTTTGTATGTCAAAAGCCACCTCGTTTGCACCACCGTGTTTTGGCCCGCGCAGCGCACCGATGGCGCCTGTTATGGCCGAATACATATCTGAACCCGTACCGGCAATCACGCGGCTGGTAAACGTAGAGGCGTTAAACTCGTGCTCGGCATACAGGTTAAGCGAAATCTGCATAGCCCTTACCCAAGATGCGGGAGGCGTTTTGCCATGCAGCAGGTGCAGGAAATGCCCGCCTACGGTATCGTCGTCAGTTTCTACCTCTATGGTTTTCCCATTGTGGGTAAAGTGGTACCAGTATAATAATGCCGAACTAAAACAGGCCAGCAGTTTATCGGCAATGTCTCTTGCGCCAGATACGTTATGGTCGTCTTTTTCAGGTTGGATTGTTCCAATAGCCGATACCAGAGAACGCATCACATCCATAGGGTGTGCAGCTGCAGGTATTTGCTGTAATATTTTTTTTACAGAATTTGGTAATCCCCTAAGCGATTTCAACTTTGTCTTATAGTTTGTAAGCTGGGCTTTGGTAGGTAGTGCACCGTATATAAGCAGGTAGGCCACTTCTTCAAACTCGGCCTTTTCGGCCAGGTCCAGTATGTTGTACCCCCTGTAGTGGAGGTCGTTACCGCTTTTACCTACGCTGCACAGGGCAGTATTACCGGCAGCAACCCCTGAAAGTGCTACACTTTTTTTAGGTTTAAATGTAGTTTCGTTATTACTTACCATTTTTGTTGTTTTTAAACAGGTTATCTAATTTTTCCTCGTAGCTGTAGTAGCCTATGCTTTTGTACAATTCCTCGCGGGTTTGCATGGTATCAATCACGTTTTTCTGGGTACCGTCGTTGCGTATGTGCTGGTATACATTCTGCGCTGCTTTATTTGCCGCACGGAATGCCGACAGCGGGTACAATACCAACCCGACTCCCGCATCACCAAGTTCTTCAACCGTATACATCGGTATCATACCAAACTCAGTAATATTGGCCAAAACAGGAATCCCCGTGGCATCTACAAACTTCTGGTAGAAACTCAGGTCGGGCACTGCTTCCGCAAAAATGAAATCGGCTCCGGCTTCTTTATAGGCTATTGCACGTTCAAGGGTTTTTTCAAGCCCTTCGTTCGCAAAAGCATCGGTACGCGCACCTATTACAAAATGCTCATCAGTACGGGCATCGGCAGCGGCCTTCAGGCGGTCTACCATTTCGTCTTTGCTCACCACTTCCTTGCCCGGCCTGTGCCCGCAACGCTTGGCGCCTACCTGGTCTTCTATATGCAGTGCGGCAGCACCGGCCTTAATTAAGGATTTTACAGTCCTTGCCACGTTAAATGCCGATGGCCCGAAACCCGTGTCGACGTCTACCAGCAGCGGCAGGTCGCACACATTGGTTATGCGCTGTATGTCTATGAGTACGTCTTCCAGCGTGGTGATGCCCAAATCTGGTACACCCAGCGAACCGGCAGCTACACCGCCGCCCGAAAGGTATATGGCATTAAACCCCGACTGTTGTGCCAGCAGAGCGTGGTTCGCATTTATAGCGCCTACAATTTGCAGGGGCTTTTCCTTTTCCATGGCCTCCCTGAAACGCAGCCCGGGAGAAGACGGATTACTAAAATTATGCATGAAACGGTTTATTACAGAATTATATTAAATATAAAAAAAAGAACTTTTACCCTGGGTAAATTTAGCAATTTTTCACAACGAAAACGATATAACTGAAACAAATTAAAAAATAAGATAATTCACCTGAGTGCGGTAAAAAATAAATATTTAACAAAAGAAAACATCTGTCGTTTAAAACAACATGCTTTTCTTAAAAAACCAATAAAAATTACGCAATTTATCGCATCAGGATGACAATAAAATACCGATGGTTTTTATAAACAGAGGCGGTTACAGCGCATTGTATATCCGCTCCTGCGAATGCTGTACCTGTGTTGTATCCAGTTGTTGGTACAATAAGGCCAGCAGTTGGCTTTGCAACTGTGGGTCGTACACGGGGAAACACACCTCTATACGCCTGTGTATGTTGCGTTCCATCCAGTCTGCCGAACCCATAAATACCGAAGGGCTGCCACCATTAGTAAACACAAAAATACGGCCATGCTCCAGGTAGCGCCCCACTATACGGGTTACGGCTATGTTTTCGCTCAGGCCTTCTACACCAGGCACCAGGCAGCAAATGCCACGCACTATAAGCTGTATACGCACCCCCGCTTGCGAGGCTTCGTAAAGCTTGTTTATAAGCAAAAGCTCTTCCAGGTTGTTCAGCTTTATGGTGATACCGGCAGCTGCACCCTTACGGGCCAGGGCTATTTCGTGGTCTATAAGTGCGGTAAAGCGTTCCTTCAGGTTAAATTTTGCTACAAGCAGGTGGTTAAATACTATGGTATCTTCAGCTGTAGGCTGCCTTTTTTTCTTCAGGAACCTGAACACCTTGCCCAGCTCCTTCATCATCCCGGCGTGGGCGGTGAGCAAAATATGGTCGGTATAAAAACGGGCAGTGCTTTCGTTAAGGTTGCCCGTAGCCAAAAGCCCTACCGCTTTTTTGCTGCTGCCTTTAGCAAACTTTACCAGCGCTATTTTGGCATGCACCTTTAGCGACGGCACGCTGTAAATAATACGTATACCGGCCTGCTTAAAACGCTTGGTCCACTTAATGTTATTTGCCTCATCAAAGCGGGCTTTCAGTTCTACCACTACGGTAACCTTTTTGCCGTTGGCCGCAGCACTTATCAGCGCATTTGCTATACGCGAATCAGCCGCCACGCGGTACAGCGTAATATAAATTTCCGATACCTCTGGGCTGGCAGCAGCTTCGTTAAAAAAGCGCAGCACCGTATTGTACGACTGGTATGGGGTATTAATCAGTATATCTTTTTCCTGCACCTGTGCCAGCAGCCCTTCGGCATGGGGTATTTCCAATGGCTTTGCAGGCCATGGGGTGTATTCGGTACCCGGATGTTTCAGGGGGAGCTGCGCCAGGTCTTTAAGGTTGTGGTAGCAGCCGCCCTCTACAATCAGTGCCCCTTTCAGGTTCAGGCTGTGTACCAGCGTTTGCATCCATTCCTGCGGCATGCGGGCATCGTACAGCAGCCTTGAGGCCAACCCGAAATCGCGGCGTGCCAACTTCCTTTCCATTTGCCGTGCCAGGTCGCCACTGTATTCATCTTCCAGCTCCAGTTCGGCATCGCGGGTTATCTTAAACGAATAGGTATTTCCGGCATCGGCACCCGGCAGTATAAAGCCTAAAAATGCGCGTACAATATCGTCGGCAAAAACAATATACTGCCTCCCTCCTTCGGTAAAGCTCACAAAACGTGGCTGCTCATCGGCAGGTATGTTTACAATGTACTGGGCATTTGGGGTATCGGCCAGCAGGTAGAGTTTATTATTTTCAGGGAAGAAATTACAATCAGGGGTAAGCTTTACATACTTTATATAGGCCAGCAGCACATTATAAAAATAATCAGAAGCGGCTGTGATTATTGCATCGGGCAGTGGCTGCTGGTACACCAGCGTTACCGAAATAGCGTCCAGCGCTTTAATAATCCCTTCCCTCAGTATGGTCCCGAAATTTTCCTGCTGGGCTTTTACGGCAGCAACTACATAGTGCAGCGTTTCGGCATCCCTGGTATCGCCACCTTTTTTGTGTACTTTTTTAAGCAACGTAAGCGCCGGTATACGTACCCTGTAAAACTCATCAAGGTTAGACGACCATATCGACAGGAACCGTATACGCTCTAAAAGCGGTACAGCGGTATCGGCTGCCTCCTGTAGTACCCTGTTGTTAAACGACAGCCAGCTAAGGTCTCGGTTGTTATAAATAAGAGTAGTACCTACCTGTATATTTGCCTCCATACGTATTGGGTTTTGATAAAAGTATAAAAACAATCTGTTAAGGCTGTTAAGTAAATATTACCTGTGTAACCGCCACCCATACCCGCGTACTACATCAAAATATCGTTTTTAGGCTGTATGGGTTTCGGCAGGTTTGTTTCACCCAGCATTTGCAGCAGGTCTATTTCTATGGTGCGGCATATAGAGAGCATAGGTACATCATTATACAAGCCTTCAAACGGGTTTTCAGAATAGTCGCCTATGATTTCCATAACCACATAAATCCAGCCTACCACCACGCCGAAAGGTATGCTGAGCCAAATTACATCGTCGCCCAGCTTATTAAACTCGGACACTATACCAAAGGGTAACAGGAACACAAAAATGCACACAAACGTAAAGCTGTAGCTGGCATACTGCCTCGGGAACGGGAACCTTTTAATACGTTCGGCCTTACCCTGCTCGTCATAAAAGCTGTTCAGCGCCTTTTGCAGTTCTGCCTGTTGTATCATGTTCAGGCTGTTGTTTTTATACAGTGCCGCCACCTGCGCCGATTGCAGTTCTATAATCTGCGTAGCCTTATTAGCCGCCGGTGCCAGCTTTTGCAAGTCGGCAACAGTAAGGTAGTGCTTTTGGCTTACTTCTTCTAACTCTACTTTATAAGCATCATCCAACATTTTTTCCCGGCGCTTGCGGTTATAATACCCGAAGTTCCAGTTAAGGCTTACGTGTTCCCATTGGGTAGGCACCAGCAGCTGTTCGCGCAGTGTATAGAGGTAAGCAATGTGGCGGTAAATGATTTGGCGCGCCTCCTGCCCTGTGTCATCGGCTATAAAATGTTTCGCCATAGTGCCCAGCATACGGCTGTTGTTTATAATAGCGCCCCATACCCGGCGGGCTTCCCAAAGCCTGTCATACGCCTGGTTGTTTTTAAAACCTACATAAAACGCCACTGCGGTACCTATAAGCGACATGGGCAGCCACGGGATGATCATCCATTGCCAGCGGGTAAAGTAATACAGCAGGGTAACGGCACACATCCATGCGGTGAGCCACACCAGGTGATGGCCGGTAAATTCGAAAATTGCCCTGAGTTGAAGTGTCTTTTTTACAATCATGGTACGTTTAGGGAGGTTTAAGGTTGTAAGAACAAGCGGGTTAAATATAGTAATTTTTCGTTCGAAATAACCGCAATTCCATATCAGCAAACGATTTACCCCGAAACTTACGAATACGTTTTAGTTAAAATCCTGACGGTTATAAAGCGCTGCCCAACTTTTTGATTTAATATTGAACCATATTTAAGGACAAAATAACGCATAATCGCAAATGGGCATTTTAGATACCTTTTCGTTACAAGGAAAAGTAATTGTGGTAACCGGCGGCACGGGTGTGCTGGGCGAATCATTTATAACTGCCATAGCACAGGCCGGGGGCAAAATAGCCATACTGGGCCGCAATGAAGCCAAAGCCCACGAACGCGTACAACTAGCCGAAAGCCTTGGTACCGAAGCACTGGCAGTTACCGTAGACGTAACCGATGAGCAGGACGTTCTCCGTGCAAAAGATATAATCATCAGCCATTTCGGCACGATAGACGGGCTGGTAAATGCCGCAGGCGGAAACATACCGGGCGCTACCATAAACCCCGATGATAACCTGTTTGATGCATCTATGGCAGACACTATAAAAGCCATAGAGCTTAACCTGTACGGCACCATAATACCCACGCATGTATTTGGGCGGGTTATTGCCGAAAAGGGCAAAGGCGCTATTGTAAACATTTCGTCATTGGCGGCCAGCCGTGCCATTACGCGTGGCATGGGTTATAACGTAGCCAAGCACGGCATAGACGGCTACACCAAATGGATGGCTACAGAACTATCTCTCCGCTATGGCGATAAGGTGCGTGTCAATGCCATAGCGCCGGGCGTATTCCTTACCGACCAAAACCGCAGCCTGCTTACCAATACCGACGGCACCTTTACCCAAAGGGCGCAAAAATTTGTAGACAATACACCGTACTCGCGCCTGGGGCAGCCGCAGGAACTGGAAGGAACCCTCGTATATTTGCTAAGCGATGCATCAGGGTTTGTTAACGGCGAAATAATTTTTGTAGACGGTGGTTTTAATGCCTGGTGCGGCGTATAATTTTTACTTATGAACATGAAACTGGAACAAACCTGGAGGTGGTACGGCCCTGATGATACCGTAACATTACAAGATGTAAAACAGGCCGGGGCCACAGGCATAGTATCTGCACTGCACCATGTGCCGCACGGCGCCGTATGGACCGTGGAAGAAATACAGAAACGTAAACAACAGATAGAAGACGCAGGCCTTACATGGAGTGTGGTAGAAAGTGTACCGGTACACGAAGCGATAAAAACGCGAAATGCCGATGCCGAAAAATACCTGGACAACTACAGGCAGTCACTCAGGAACCTGGGTGCATGCGGACTGAAAACCGTGTGCTATAACTTTATGCCCGTACTGGACTGGACACGTACCGAACTGGCACTGGAAATGCCAAACGGTGCCAAAGCCCTGTACTTCAACTGGGCCGACCTGGCGTATTTTGACATTTATATCCTGAAAAGGGAAAATGCCGCCGCCGACTATAGCGAAGATATACTGAACGCAGCAGCAGCAAGGAAAGAAACCATTACTGAAGCCGAAAAAGCTACCCTGCAGGAAATTATACTTATGGGTGTACCGGGCGAAGACAGTACCACACTGGAAAGCCTTACCCAAAGCATCATCACTTACCAAAGCATCGGCTTTGACGGGCTGAGGGAAAACCTGCTGTATTTCCTTACATCCATTGCCGATGTATGCAAGGAGCAATCTATTAACATGACCATACACCCGGACGACCCTCCGTACCCTATCCTTGGCCTGCCGAGGATAGCGTCTAACAAGGCCGACCTGGAATTTATAATAAACGGCGTAAACGAAGCCTTTAACGGCATCTGTTTCTGTACCGGTTCGCTGGGGGCAGGCGCACACAACGATATTAACGATATTTTCGATGCGGTGAAGCACAGGGTTAACTTCCTGCACCTGCGTAATGTAAAGAAAGATGCACAGGGCAATTTCTTCGAAGCCGACCACCTGGATGGCGACGTAAACATGTACCGCATTATGAAAGCGGTTGTAGAAGAAAACAACAAACGCAGCACCCCCATACCTTTCAGGCCGGACCACGGCCACCAGATGCTGGACGACCTCCACAAAACCAGCCACCCGGGCTATTCGGCCATTGGCAGGCTACGTGGCCTTGCCGAACTACGCGGCCTGGAACTGGGCATTATGGGACAATAACAATTAAAGCAGTTTTCGGGGTTATATAAAGGCGGGGCATTAGTGCCCTGCTTTTTTTGCCATAACCTTAAAAATGCGGGGCGGTTTCATTAAATTTGGTAAAATTTAACCATGAAAAAACGTTTAGCCATACTACCGCTCGTACTTGCTATTGCCACAGCATTTACAGCCTGCACATCAACCAAAAACACTACTGCACAAAACAATACGTTTGCTAAAGGCGCCGATGTGGGCTGGCTCCAGCAAATGGAAGCCACCGGTTATAAATTCCGCGATGCAGACGGCAGCGAAAAAGACTGCCTGCAACTGCTGAAAGACCGCGGCATGAATACCATTCGCCTTCGCGTATGGGTACACCCGAATAACGATAAGGCCAGTGGGCATTGCAGCCCCGAAGAAACCGTGGCTATGGCGGTGAGGGCGCAAAAAATGGGCATGCGTATTATGATCGACTTCCACTATAGCGATTCATGGGCCGACCCCGGCAAGCAAAATAAGCCTGCTGCCTGGGCAAACCACAGTTTCCCGGAACTGCTTAATGATGTGTACCAACATACCTTTGACGTACTTACCCTACTGAAAAAAGCAGGCGTTACGCCGGAGTGGGTACAGGTGGGCAACGAGATACCCGGCGGTATGCTTTGGCCCGACGGCAGCACCACTAACTGGCCTCAGCTGGCACAACTGCTGAACAAGGGCTACGAAGCCACCAAGGCCGTAAACAAAAAGATTAAGGTAATCGTTCACCTGGACGAAGGGAACAACAGCAAAAAGTTCCGTGAGTTTTATGACAATGCCACTACCCATAAGGTAAAATACGATGTGATTGGCCTGTCATACTACCCTTTCTGGATAAAGACCGACTACACCGAAAATATTGCCGACCTGGAAAACAACCTGAAAGACATGGCACAGCGCTATAACAAAGAGGTTATGGTAGTAGAAGTAGGCGGCGAAGATAACAAGGTAGAAAACACCCGCGACATGCTGGTTGCCGTGATAAAAGCCGTAAGAAATGTACCTGACAATAAAGGCCTGGGGGTTATCTACTGGGAGCCGCAAGGTGCCCGTAGCTGGAGCCATTATGCCCTAAGCGCCTGGCTGGACGACGGTAAACCATCGCCTGCGCTTGATGCTTTTAAAGAATAAACAGCAATCACATTTATTTGAAAACAATACATTTACACAAAAATTAATGCCGGGTACTTCCCGGCATTAGCGTGTAAAAAAATATTTAAAAAACAAACCAAACCTCTTCAAGCTCCTTAACTATTCAGAATCTGGCTATAACCAATACAAAAATAGGTACAGGCACCGCGCGCGGCATCCTGTACTTGCCTGAAATACACATAAATAATTATTAAAATAACAGAGAAAGCAGCATTATTTAAAATGCAGCCAATTAAACGTAAGTGAACTTGTGTTAAAACTCGAAGTTGAAACCTTTTTTGGTAAGCTTCTCGTAGATTTTTTCGTCAAACTGGTACAGCTGTGCTGCGCGGTGCGACACATTTTCCTGTTTTTCATCCAATGGAAGTAACAGTTTCATACGCAAAAACTTACGCCTGAAGTTCGACTTATCCATAGCAATACCTAAAATTTCCTCATACAGCTGCATCAGCTCAAACAAGGTGAATTTTTCAGGCAGGAGGTTAAAACCTAAAGGCTCCTGTTTTACGCGGTTGCGCAGGTGGCCCAGGCTGTAGTCCAGTATATGGTTGTGGTCGTAAATTAGTTTCGGGATGTCTTTTATTTTATACCATTTGGCATCAGAAGCCGTAAAACCTGCCTTAATATTGTAGTCTTCACGTTTTACCAGTGCATAATAGCCTATGGTAATAACGCGCCCAAGGGGGAAACGGTCGGGTTCGCCAAAAGCTTTAAGCTGTTCCAGGTATACATCGTCCAGGCCGGTAAGGTCGCCCAGCAGCCTGTGCGCAGCGGCATCGGTACCTTCGGTTTCCTTAATCCACCCACCGGGTAAACCCCATTCGCCTTTACGGATACCTTCGCCGTGCTGAACCAACAGTACCTCAAGGCTGCCGTTATCAAAACCGAACACCACACAGTCGATGGTTATGGCATTCATCACCGTGCGTTCAACAACTTTTCCGGACTCCCTGTCAATAAATTTCTTCAGCATTGCTTCAGTTGGAATAAAACAAGGCGAAGATACGTAAAAAAAAAGAATTCTTAACAAATTCTAATTTTTTCATCATCTGTTAATAAAACTGTTAGCAACTAAGAATAATAAATTTTTTACGCAAAAATTTTGCTGATATCAAAAATACGCCGTATACTTGTGGTCACAAATACCATAAGAAAAAACGTTATAGTCACTCAAACCATTAGTGTTTATGCGGCTTAGCGCTAAAAAAAGGAAAATAAAAGCAATGTATTTTTTAGGAATCGATTTAGGAAGTTCGTCAATAAAATTATCGGTGCTGGATGCCGATAGTGGTACCATAACCGCATCGGTTACCGTACCGGAGTCTGAAATGGTTATAGATGCCCCTCAATTTGGCTGGGCCGAGCAAAACCCGGAAGCCTGGTGGGCGTATACCAAAGACGGTATAGCACTATTAAATGCCAAGTACGGCATTGACCTGAAAAACATTGCCGCCATAGGCATAGCGTACCAAATGCACGGGCTGGTACTTACCGATGACAAACTGAACCCTGTACGCCCGTCTATAATATGGTGCGACAGCCGCGCAGCCGAAACCGGTGATGCCATATACCAAAAAATGGGTACGGCAAACTGCCAGCACAGCATACTGGGCAGCCCTGGCAACTTTACCGCTGCCAAACTGAAATGGGTAAAAGACAACGAACCGGAAGTATTTGCCAAAGCGCATTACATGATGCTTCCCGGAGATTATATAGCAGCAAAGCTGTCGGGTGTGGCGCAAACCACACCATCGGGCCTGTCTGAAGCTGCTTTGTGGAACTTTGCCGAAAACCGCCCTGCTACAGAGGTGCTTGACGCAATGGAACTGCCACACAACTTGCTGCCTGAGGTGGTACCTACCTTTGGCCAACAGGCAAGCATAAACCCTGAAACCGCTGCTGAGCTTGGGCTTAGCGCCGATGTAAAAATAACCTACCGCGCAGGCGACCAGCCGAACAACGCCCTTTCACTGGGTGTGCTTAATGCAGGCGAAATAGCTACCACTGCAGGTACATCGGCAGTAATATATTCGGTTACAGAGGCCAATGCCTTTGATGCCGACAACCGCGTAAACACGTTCTTACACGTAAACAATACTGAAGCAGATAAAAGTAACGGCGTACTGCTGTGCATAAACGGCAGTGGTATACTGTACCAATGGCTACGCAAAACCCTGAGCACGGGTGCCGACGGGCTAATATCTTACGAGGCACTGAATACCGAAGCTGCAAAGGCCGAGCCGGGCAGCAAGGGGCTACGCTTCTACCCTTTTGGTAACGGTGTAGAGCGTATTTTCAGCAACAAGCCGGCTGTTAGCGGTATACAGAACCTGAACTTCAATATACACAACAGCCCCGAAGTGGTGCGCGCTGCCTGCGAGGGTATCGTATTTGCCATGAACTACGGCTTTGACATTATGAAAGGTATAAACGCCGGAGGAACCGTGGTAAAGGCGGGCAGGGCTAACCTGTTCCTGAGCCCAGTGTTCCGTGAGATATTTGTGAATACCACACAAACTACCCTGGAACTATACAACACCAGTGGTGCCGAAGGTGCTGCACGCGGTGCTGCTTACGGCAACGGCTACTACCCTACCCTTGATGCTGCCTTTGAAAACCTGGAGCACCTGGAAACCATAGCCCCTACCGAAGCACTTAGTGCTAAATACGCCGAAATCTACAATACGTGGAAAACCCACATTAATTCCCTATAATACAATTATGAGTACAACAAAACAAGCTTACTTTAAATCGGTAGACAAAATAAAGTTTGAGGGGCGCGAAAGCGACAACCCGCTTGCTTTTAAATGGTATGATGAAAATCGCGTGGTTGCTGGCAAAACCCTTAAAGAGCACTTTAAGTTTGCCATGGCATGGTGGCATACACTATGCAATACCGGTAACGACCCATTCGGGCCGGGTACCGAAACACACGCATGGAACTCAAAAGATAACGCCGTAGCGCGTGCTAAAGATAAAATGGATGCCGGTTTTGAATTTATGGAAAAACTGGGTATACCGTACTACTGTTTCCACGATGTAGACCTTGTAGACGAAGCGCCGACCCTGGCTGAGTTTGAAGAGCGTGTACAGGCTATGGTGGAATATGCAAAACAAAAACAACAGGAAACCGGCATTAAGCTGCTTTGGGGTACCAGCAACCTTTTCAGTAACCCACGTTACATGAACGGTGCTTCAACCAACCCTAACTTTGATGTGGTGGCGTATGCAGGTGCACAGGCTAAAATTGCTATCGACGCTACTGTAGCCCTTAACGGTGACGGTTACGTTTTCTGGGGTGGCCGCGAAGGTTACATGAGCCTGCTAAACACCGACATGAAGCGCGAGCAGGAACACCTTGCCATGTTCCTTGCCATGTGCCGCGACTATGCACGCAAGGAAGGCTTTAAAGGTACGTTCTTCATCGAGCCAAAGCCAATGGAGCCAATGAAGCACCAGTACGACTTTGATGCTGCTACCTGTGTAGGTTTCCTTAACCAGTATGGCCTTAAAGACGACTTTAAACTAAACATAGAAGTAAACCACGCTACCCTTGCCAGCCACACTTTTGAGCACGAGCTTCAGGTAGCCGCAAATGCAGGCATGCTGGGCAGTATCGACGCTAACCGTGGTGATTACCAGAATGGCTGGGATACCGACCAGTTCCCAATCGACATCTACGAAGTGACACAGGCCATGCTTGTATTCCTTCAGGCAGGTGGTATGCAGGGCGGTGGTGTAAACTTTGATGCCAAAGTACGCCGTAACTCAATAGACATTGAAGACAAATTCGTAGCCCACATCAGTGGTATGGACGTATTTGCACGCGGGCTTATTGCAGCAGAAAACATACTTACAAACACAAACTATACAACACTGCGCACACAGCGCTACGCATCATTTGACGGCGGTAACGGAAAACAGTTTGAAAAAGGAGAGCTCACTTTGGAAAACCTTAATGCTATCGCACGCCAGAATGGAGAACCTACACCTATAAGCGGTAAACAAGAACTGTTTGAACAGATTATTGCTAACGCTTACTAGGACGCCTAACCCATAATGTAAAACCCTATAACCAAACTCTCATTTATCATGAAAAGTAATTTTTGTATTCCGCCAAGAGTACTTACGCTTTGCATGTTGTTTATGCTTACGATGCTATCGTATACAGCATTTGCACAGCAGGCCACTATTTCAGGTACCATTACCTCTTCAGACGACGGCCTGGGGCTACCCGGTGTAAACGTAGTAGAAAAAGGCACAACAAATGGTGTAAGTACCGACATTGACGGTAAATTTCAGATCAGCGCTAACCCTAATGCTGTACTGGTTATCAGCTACGTAGGTTTTGCCACGCAGGAAGTTCCTGTAAGCGGCCAAACCACAATAAACGTGGTACTTAAATCTTCTACCCAGGAACTCGAAGAAATAGTGGTAGTAGGTTACGGTACACAAAAACGCAAGGTAAGCACAGCTGCTACAACCGTAGTAAGCGGTAAAGACCTGCAACAAACAAACAGCATTGATGCTACAAGCGCCATACAGGGGCAAACAAGCGGTGTAAACATTACACAGACATCGGGCCAGCCGGGTGCGGGCATGGTGGTAAACATCCGCGGTGCGGGTACTGTAGGTAATGCAAACCCGCTGTATGTAGTAGACGGTGTGGTGGTAGATAACGGTATCAGCTACCTGGATCCATCTACCATAGAAAGGATAGACGTACTTAAAGATGCCTCTGCGGCAGCTATTTACGGTGCGCGTGCCGCTAACGGTGTAATCCTTGTTACTACTAAAAGAGGTGCCGAAGGCAAAGTAAACGTATCATTAAACAGCTATACAGGCTGGCAGCAAAGCTACAAAAGGCTGCCGATGCTTAACGCAAGCCAGTATGCTACAATAATGAACGAAGCCCGCGTAAACTCTGGCTTCTCTCCGCTGTACACTCCGGAGCAGATAGCGTCTATGCCAAACACAAACTGGCAGGACGAAATGTTTAACGACAGCGCCATGAAACAAAACCACTCACTGCTTGTAAACGGCGGTAACGAAAAAGTGGTATACAGCACAGGCCTTTCGTACTACGGCCAGGAGGGCCTTATAGGCAGCCAAACCGGCCAGTCTCAGTACGACCGTGTTACCTTTAACACAAACACTACCTTTAACATTGTAAAAGACCGCTTTAAAATAGGCGAAAACTTCTCTTACGCTAACATTAAGAGTAAAGGTATTGCAGACCAGGGTATCTACAACAACTCGCTAAGGGGCTTCATCAATACACCGCCAAACTATAACGTGTATAATGAAGATGGTACTTACGGTTCATCTGACATCAGTGCAGATATTACTAACCCGCTTGGTTTACTGTACTACACTAACTTTAAAGAAACCCTTGCAAACCGTTTTGTAGGTAACGTATTTGCAGAAGTAGTACCGGTAGCAGGCCTTACGCTTAAAACATCGTTCGGTGTAGACATCTATACAGATAACTACCGTGCCTTTACCCCTACTTACGAGCTTTCATCTGTAAGCTATGCCGCCATCAACTCGGTAACACAAAGCAGTACAAACAACTTCTCGTACATATGGGAAAACACGGCTAACTATAAAAAGAGCTTTGGCAACCATAACCTGGACCTCCTTGGCGGTATATCTGCCCGCGAGCGTTTAAACAGGTACTCAAGCGCCACAGGAAGGGACCTTACCTTTAACGACTTTGGCCACGCTTACCTTGATAACGTAACAAACCAGGCGCTAAACACTACCGTAGGTAACCGTTATGACTATGCCATAGCATCATACTTCGGCAGGATACTGTACGATTACGATAACAAATACCTGTTTACTGCCACAATACGCCGCGACGGTTCGTCAGAATTTGGCGCAAACAACAAGTGGGCGGTATTCCCTTCATTCTCTGCAGGATGGAACGTAGACAGGGAATCATTCTTCCCGCAGGACAGCAAAGTGATAAAAGCACTTAAAATACGCGGTAGCTGGGGACAAAACGGTAACGACCAGTTTTCAAGGAGGTTCGCTTACATGTCTACCATATCGTCTTACGACAAAAACTACCAGTTTGGTAACGGTACAGACCTTGTAAACTTTGTAGGCGCAAGCCCGGACGCCCTGAAAAACGATAACCTTAAATGGGAAACTTCAGAGCAGCTGGACCTTGGTTTAGACGCTACACTATTTGACAACCTTACATTTACTTTTGACTATTACGATAAAACTACTAAAGACTGGCTACTACAGGCCACAGTACCTGAAATTGCAGGTGCACAGCCTCCGTTTATTAACGGTGGTAACGTAAACAACAAAGGTTTTGAAGCCGCGGTGGGTTACAACACCACTTTTGGCAGCGACTGGAGGCTTACAGTAAATGCCAACATCTCTAAAAACAAAAACGAAGTTACCAAGGTAGCTAACCAAAACGGTATCATTTACGGCGAAAGCAACCTGCTTTTCCAGGGTATAGATGAAATTAACCGTGTACAGGAAGGCCAGCCTATCGGCTACTTCTACGGACTTAAAACCGATGGTATCTTCCAGAACCAGGCTGAAATTGATGCTTATTCTCAAAACGGCAACCTTATACAGCCGAATGCCCAACCGGGTGACGTGAAATTTGTAGACCGTAACGGAGACGGCGCCATTACTGCTGATGACAAAACTAAAATAGGCGACCCTAACCCTGATTACTACTATGGTGTTAGCTTCCAGCTGAACTATAAGGCGTTTGACCTTTCGGTATACACGTATGGTGTAGCCGGTAACCAGATAGCGTATGGCGTTCGCGATTACTCAAGGCCGTTCTACAACTACACTACAGACGTGTTTGACCGCTGGACAACCGAAGGCAGCTCTAACAAACTGCCAAGGGTAACCTACGGAACAGACAGTAACGGTAACTGGACAAAATTTAGCGACCTTTACATGAAAAACGGCGATTTCTTCAGGATTAAAACCATAACCCTGGGTTGCGACGTAGCTAAGCTTACAGATGTAGTGGGCAAAACGTTCTCTCAGTTCAGGATATACGCTTCGGCTAATAACCTGTTTACCTTTACAAAATACCCTGGTATGGACCCTGAGGTGGGCTTTGGTAACGCAAACCAGTCTTGGGCAAAAGGTATAGACGTAGGTTCTTACCCGCAGCCAAGGACATATATGCTGGGCTTAAGTGTTAACTTCTAAAAAATGCATGGAAAAATGAAAAATATAATCAAAGTATTCGGGATAACATCATTACTTGTACTGGGTTCGTGTACAGATGATTTTATTACAAAGTCGCCTTACACCCAGCAGGTGGAGGAGAACTTTTATAAAACCCCGCAGGACGGACTTAAAGGGCTGGTATCGGTATACGATATACTACAGCGCGAAGGCTACGGCGGATGGCTTATGAACACAGAAATGGCTTCAGATAACTGCTACGGCGGCTTCGGTACTGCCGATAGTAACGTAGACGTGGAGCGCGACCGTTTCCAGTTTGTAACCGATAAGGAAATGAACGACCCTATATGGGAAAACGATTACATAGGTATATACAGGGCAAACGTATTGCTGGAAAACCTTGATAACATAGAGTGGGGTACAGATACTGCACTGCGCACACAGTATGAGGCTGAGGCAAAATTCCTTAGGGCATTTTACCACTTCCGCCTTGCAAGGGTATTCGGCGACATCGTTCCGCTGGACCACACCCTTACCGAAGCTGAGTTTGAATCGCCTCGCCAGCCGGCAGAGGTTACCTACAAGCTTATTGCAGAAGACCTTAAGTTTGCTGCAGATAACCTGGGTAACGACAACTACTCTACCCCGGCTAACCCTAACTATGGCCGTGTAACAAAATGGGCTGCCGAAGCTTTATTAGCTAAAGCATTCCTGTTCTACACCAGCTACTACGATACGGCAGACCTTGCCGGTGTGGTAACAAAAGACCAGGCAGTTACTTACGTAAATGATGTGGTAAACAACAGTGGCCACGCCCTTGTAGACGAGTTTGCAAGCCTTTGGCTGGCATCATCGGCATCTGAAAGTGTAGCTTATGCAGGCGAAGGTAATACCGAAACAGTTTTCGCTATCCGTTACAATACTTCGGGTAATGCTAACTGGAACCTGCACGATGGTAACCGTTTTAAGGTAAACATATCTGTACGTGGCGGCAACTTTGGCCCTTACGGCCAGGGCTGGGGCGGTGGCCCGGTAACACCTATGCTGTATAATGCTTATGGCTCTGGTGATACCCGACGCGACGCTACCATTATAGATTTTGTAGGCGAAGCACTTGGCTATGATGCCGATGCTAACGGACAGCGCCAGTACACCGGCTACGGCTGGAAAAAAGGTACCCGCAGCGTAGGTGAGCAAGGTACAGGCGACTTCCAGATTGATAACGCCGAGGATATTTACCTTATCCGTTTCTCAGACGTGCTGCTTCTGGCTGCCGAGCTTAACCTGGGCACTAACGATGCTTTTGCACAAACCTGCTTAGACAGGGTACGTAACCGTGCTTACGGTGTTACAGACAACTCACACAGTGTACCGGCTACACTGGACAATATCCTTAACGAGCGCAGGCTGGAACTTGCCCTTGAAGGCGAAAGATGGTTTGACCTGATAAGGCAGGGTATGGCTGTAACTACAGCAGCAGTAAACGCTACAAACCAGGGTGGTGAATTTGCCGTAAGCTTCAGGCCGGAAACCCTTGGCTGGTTTGCACTTCCGCAATCGCAGGTACTGGTATCTAACGGTGCTATAACCCAAAACCAGGGTTGGTAATAACAACAAAAACAAACGAGTCTTATGAAAAATATGTTTAGAATGATTGTTGCCCTGCTGGTTGTAGGAACCGTTGTTTCCTGCGATCCGGTAGAAGACCGTGACAGCCTTCCGGCTATTACGCTTGATCCTACAGAGTTAAACTTCTCTGTAACAATAGACCCTAACGACCCTAATAAGGTAATCATGACAAACCTTACTGAGGACGTAATACCGTACTGGAACTTTACTAATGCTGCCGGCGATGACCTGGGGCACAGCAACCAGCAAACTACCACCACGGTACTGCCATTTGCAGGTACGTATAATTTTTACTTTACCGCTTACACACGCGGCGGTGCAGTAACTTCTGAGGCTGTGCCTATTACAATACAGCACAACGATGAAGACTATTTTGAAGCGGCTGAGTGGGGTTACCTTACAAATGGTACCGAAGGCAAAACCTGGGTGCTGGACATGGACAGCCCTATAGGATGGTGTGGCCTTGATTATCCTGCAACAAGCGGTGATAACTGGAACTGGTTCCCTACCTATAATGACGCAAGCTGGTCTATGGTAAACAAAAACTGGGGCAGCATGACGTTTGACCTTGATGGTAACTATAACGTAAGCGTAACCCAGACTGCACTTACCACAGATACCGAGGTTGCAAAAACAGGTACCTTCTCGCTAAACCTTGATACAGACAGGCTGGTATTTAACGGCGGCCCTGAAATGCTGTACGGTGGCGACTACTACCCTGATTGCAGCAACTGGGTAAACGTACACGTAATAGAACTTACTGAAACTTCACTGCGCCTTGCAGTAGTGCGCGACCAAAGCCGTACAGGCGAAGGCCAGTGCCAGATAATGTTCCACTACAAACCTGCAGAATAATTTTTCTCATAATTGGGGCCGGTAAGCATGAGGGCTTACCGGCCTTTTTTAAATAACCCGTAATGACTGCACCTTACAAACTAAACCTTATTAAAACCCTGGCACTTGCAGGTACCATAACCCTGGTAGCTTGCGGTACCCAGGACACTACCCTGCTTGCAAACCGAAAAGAGAATTTTAATGCCGGTTGGCAATTTCACCTGAATGATTCTAAAGACCACGATACCATAGGCACAGCCACACAATGGCGCACCCTTAACCTTCCGCACGACTGGAGCATAGAAGGCAGCTTTGACGAGCACAGCCCTGCGGGAATAGGCGGCGGCGCACTAACCGGCGGCCTTGGCTGGTACAAAAAAACATTCAGCGTGCCAAAAGCCGACAGCGATAAAATTACCACCATAACGTTTGACGGGGTATACCGTAACAGCAGCGTATGGGTAAACGGCCATTATCTGGGCAACCGCCCTAACGGGTACATTGGCTTTAGCTACAACATTACCCCTTACCTTAAATTTGGCGAAGGCCAGAAAAATGAAATCATTGTAAAGGCCGATAACTCGAAACAGCCCAATTCGCGCTGGTATTCGGGTTCGGGTATTTACCGCAGCGTGTGGCTTACTACCACTGCCAATGTACACGTAGCCGAATACGGTACGTACATTATCACACCGAAGGTTTCGGCAGAAAAAGCTACCATAGCGCTTGAAACCACCGTAAAAAATGAAGACAAAGCAGCAAAAACTGCTACTATAACCACTACCATTTATAAAGGCAATAGTGAGGTAACAACCGTTACTGCCGAGCAAAAGATAGGTGCCAATGCACAGCAGGTAGTGGCGCAGCAAACCGAGATAGCCAACCCGGCACTGTGGAGCACCGAAAAACCGGAACTGTACCGCGCCGTTACCGAAATAAGCGTAGACGGCAAAGTAGCCGATGTGTATGAAACCACCTTCGGGATACGCGATTTTAAATTTGACTTAGACAAAGGCTTTATCCTTAACGGGAAGCCGCTGAAAATAAAAGGCGTATGCCTGCACCACGATTTGGGTCCGCTGGGTTCGGCGTTTAATACCCGTGCCATGGAGCGCGAATTGCAGATTATGATGGAAATGGGTGTTAACGGTATACGTACCAGCCACAACCCGCCTGCCCCGGAACTGCTGGACCTGTGCGACAAAATGGGCCTTATTGTTATGGACGAAGCCTTTGATATGTGGGCACAGGCCAAAAACCCTGACGACTACAGCAAAGACTGGGACAAATGGCACAAGAAAGACCTGGAAGACCAGGTACTGCGTGACCGTAACCACCCGAGCGTGTTTATGTGGAGCATAGGCAATGAAATCCCCGAGCAATGGAACGACAAGGGTGCCGAAACAGGCCGTGAACTTGCCGCCATTGTAAAGAATCTTGATAAAACAAGGCCGGTTACAGCGGCTATGAACCCTCCGGTGGCGGTAGATGCTACCAAAGTGAGCATACAGTTTACAAACACTGCCGATAAGCCGAACAACCTTGCGGCATCGGGTGCGCTGGACATCATTGGCTACAACTATGCCCACCAAACCTGGCCAAAACACCAGGTAAACTTCCCCAAAGTGCCATTTATTGCTACCGAAACTACTTCGGCACTGGAAACAAGGGGCTACTACGATGCAAAATCAGATACGATAAAAATATGGCCGAAGCGTTGGGACATACCGTTCTATGACGGTAACCCGGGCAATACGGTTTCGGCATACGACCAGGTACAGGCGCCCTGGGGTTCTACCCATGAGGAAACCTGGAAGGTGATGAAGAAATACGATTTCCTTTCGGGGATGTTCATCTGGACGGGCTTCGATTATATTGGCGAACCTACCCCATACCTGTGGCCGAGTATCAGCTCGTACTTCGGTGTGGCCGACCTTGCCGGTTTCCCGAAAGACGTATACTATATGTACCAAAGCGAATGGACGGATAAGGATGTGCTGCACATCTTCCCGCACTGGAACTGGAAAGCCGGGCAGGAAGTAGACGTATGGGCGTACTACAACCACGCCGATGAAGTGGAGCTGTACCTTAACGGCAAGTCGCTTGGTAAAAAAAGCAAACAGGGTGACGACCTACACATTATGTGGAGGATAAAATACGAGCCGGGCACACTGAAGGCCGTATCGCGCAAAGGCGGCAAGGTGGTATTGGAAAAAGAAATAAAAACCGCCGGTGCACCGGCTGCCCTGAAAGCCACTGCCGACCGCGAAACCATAACTGCTGACGGCACTGACCTGAGCTACATAACCGTAGACATTACCGATGCCAACGGTGTATTTGCCGCAACAGCCGGTAACATCATAAACTTCAGCCTGAAGGGCGACGGTAAAATAGTAGGCGTGTGCAGCGGCGACCCCGTAAGCCACGAACCGTACAAAGCTGAAAAGCACAGTGCCTGGATGGGCAAATGCCTTGTAATAGTACAGGCAGGAACCAAGGCTGGTACACTGGAACTTACAGCCAGTTCACCGGGGCTTAAAAGCGCTACCGTAACCCTGAATACAAAATAATGGATTGCAAATAACCTCTCGCTTATAACCAAACTATAACCTCATGAACAAACAAAAACTCACCTTACTGTCGGCTGTAGCGGCGCTCTTTATGGGAGGGCACAGCATGCAGGCACAGGTACAGAATGCCGATGTGCTGAACGGGCCTATCGATATCAGCAAGGATTTTGAGAACTACCTCAACGCCTTTTATTTTGCCGATGAGCTAGCGTCTTTCGACCCGGCTACCGGGAAAGGCACGGTAAAGTACATACGCAATACCTACCAGATACGCCACGCATTCGACAACATGCTGATGAAGCCAATAGTGACTCCGCCAAACGAGTTCCCTACCACCGAGTACGAGGTATCGCCCGTATTGCCATTCAGCATACAGTTTGTTTCAGAACGTGCCGTAAGGATAAAAATGGCTTCGGGGCCGCAGTTCCACCAGCCTGCAGAATCGCTGATGCTGGTAAACGGCACAGCACCAAACCACCCTGAACTTTGGAAATACAGTAAAACCACTACCGGGCACAAGTACACCAGCAAGTACGGTTCGGTAGAGATAATAGCCAACCCGTGGCACGTAAAAATATACGATGCAGCCGGTAAGCTACTTACCAGCACCATCCACGACAAGGATGTGCAAAATACCTACACCCCTATCCTGCCGTTCAGCTTTGTGCGCCGCACTGCCGATTATTCGCGCAGCATGGCACCGGTATTCAGCCTGGAGCCCGATGAAAAGATATTCGGCTGTGGTGAATCGTTTACCAACTTTAACAAGCGCGGGCAAAAGGTAATCCTGTATACAGATGATGCTAACGGCGTACAGAACGAAACCATGTACAAGCCGATACCGTTCTACATGAGCAGCCGAGGCTATGGCGTGTTTATGCATACCTCATCGCCCATTACTGTCGACTTTGGTAAATACGAAGCCAACAGCAACAAGATGATGATGGGCGACGATGAGGCCGACCTGTTCCTGTTTATCGGTGAGCCGAAGGACATCCTTGACGAATATACCGACCTTACCGGAAAGGCATCAATGCCGCCGCTATGGTCGTTCGGGTTATGGATGAGCCGCATTACCTATTTCTCTGAAAAAGAAGGCCGCGAGGTTGCCAAAAACCTTCGCAAATACAAGATACCAACAGATGTAATCCACTTTGATACCGGCTGGTTTGATACCGACTGGAGGAACAACTACCAGTTTGCCTCTAAGCGTTTTGAAGACCCGGTAAAAATGATGGTCGACCTGAAGAAAGACGGCTTTAACGTATGCCTTTGGCAGCTGCCGTACTTCACGCCGAAGAACACGCTTTTCAATGAAATTGTAGACAACAACCTTGCCGTGAAAGACCGCAAAGGCAACCTTCCGTATGAAGATGCCGTGCTGGACTTTACCAACCCGGCTACCATAAAATGGTACCAGGGCAAACTGAAAAACCTGTTTGACCAGGGTGTTGCCGTATTTAAGGTCGACTTTGGCGAGGCTGCACCGTATGACGGTATTTACAGCAACGGCCGCACCGGTTTCTATGAGCACAACCTGTACCCACTACGCTATAATAAGGCTGTTGCCGAAGTTACCCAACGCGAAAAAGGCTATACGCTGATATGGGCGCGCAGTACCTGGGCCGGAAGCCAGCGTTACCCGCTGCACTGGGGTGGCGATGCCGCTACCACTAACGGTGCCATGAGCGCTACACTTAGGGGTGGGCTTTCACTGGGGCTTTCAGGGTTTAGTTTCTGGAGCCACGATGTGGGCGGATTTGTGACCAAATCGCCGGAGCCACTGTACCGCAGGTGGACACCGTTCGGGATGCTTACCAGCCACGTACGCAGCCACGGCGAACCGCCTAAGGAGCCCTGGCTGTACAGCAGCGACTTCCTGGAAATGTACCGTAATGCCGATAACATGCGCTACGAGCTGATGCCGTACATCTATGCACAGGCAAAAGACTGCAGCGAACGCGGCCTGCCGATGATGCGTGCCTTGTTTGTAGAATACCCTAACGACCCTGGCTCTTGGCTGGTGGATAACGAATACCTTTTTGGATCGGACCTATTGGTGGCACCGCTGTTTGAGGAAGTTACCGAAAGGGACGTATACCTTCCGCCGGGACAATGGATAGATTACCAGACTAAAAAAGTATACGAAGGCGGCTGGCACAAAATTAAGGCCGGAGACCTTCCGATAGTGGTACTGGTTAAAAACGGTACCGTACTTCCGCACATAAAGCTGGCACAAAGCACCCAGGACATGGACTGGAGCAAGCTTACGCTTAAAGTATACGCTACCGACAACACAACTGCGGCTACAGGCAAGGTATACCTGCCGGGCAGCGATGCAGTACAAACCGTAAGCACTGCCAAAAAAGGCAGCAGCTTTGAGGTAAGCCAGAATCCTCTGAATGGAAAAACCACTTTTAAAACCGAGTGGGTTAAATAATTTAAGTTACTATTTGGGTTAGTTGATTTAGGTTGCCGGGGATCTGCCGGAAACAGGTCCCCGGTTTTTTATCTGCCCATTTACAAAACCGATAATGAAATTTTTAAAACTATACATACTGCTACTCATCAGTACCACGGCATTGGCACAGTACAAATACCCTTTCCAAAATCCAACTTTGGACACAGAAAAGCGTATTGACAACCTGTTGCAGCTCATGACGCTGGATGAGAAGATACACGCACTGAGCACCAACCCATCGGTGCCACGGCTGGGCATTAAAGCCGCCGGGCATGTGGAAGGCCTGCACGGGCTGGCACTGGGCGGCCCGGGAGAATGGGGTGGCAAGGGCAAAGCGCCACTGACCACAACCACGTTTCCGCAGGCGTATGGCCTTGGCGAAACCTGGGATACCGAGTTACTACAAAAAGTAGCAGCCGTAGAAGGTTACGAAACCCGTTATGCCTACCAGCACTACAACCGTGGTGCACTGGTAGTACGCGCCCCGAATGCCGACCTTGCCCGCGACCCGCGTTGGGGGCGCACCGAGGAAAGCTATGGCGAAGATGCATTTTTTAACGGTACCATGACCGTGGCTTTTGTAAAAGGGCTACAGGGCAACGATAAAAAATACTGGCAGACTGCTGCGCTGATGAAGCACTTCCTTGCCAACAGTAATGAAGACGGCCGAACCTATACCTCATCGGATTTTGATGAAAGGCTGTTCAGGGAATACTATTCGCTCCCGTTTAAAATGGGTGTGGAAGACGGTGGCAGCCGTGCCTACATGGCGGCATACAACAAAGTGAACGGCATACCGGCTATGGTACACCCCATGCTGAAGGACATTACCGTAAAGGAATGGGGCCAGAACGGTATCATCTGTACCGATGGCGGTGCGTTTGGCTTAATGCTCTCTGACCATAAATATTATGCCGATAAGTTCCTTGGGGCAGCAGCAGCGGTTAAGGCGGGCATCAACCAGTTCCTGGACGATTATGCCGATGCCGTATACGGCGCTGTGGCAAACGGCTATCTTACCGAAAAGGACATCGACACAGTTATCCGTGGTGATTACCGCGTGATGATAAAGCTCGGCCTGCTGGATGGCGAAACCAAAGCCAACCCGTTTGCAGCCATTGGCGCAGAAAAAGATACCACAGACCCTTGGGCAACCGAAGCCCATAAAAAACTGGCGCTGGAAGCTACGCAAAAGTCGATTGTACTGCTGAAGAACGACCCGGCTAAGCAGCTTTTGCCATTGGATAAAACCAAGATAAAACGCATAGCCGTTATAGGCCCGCGTGCCGACGAGGTATTGCTGGACTGGTACAGCGGTACACCGCCGTATACTGTAACACCGCTTGCAGGTATTAAGGCCAAAGCAGGAGAAAAAATTGAGGTGACTTACGCTTTAGATAATAAGGACGGTAAAGCCGCAGCCCTTGCCAAAAACGCCGACGTTGCCATAGTGGTGGTAGGTAACCACCCGTGGTGCAACGCCGGGTGGAACCAATGCCCCGTGCCGAGCAACGGTAAGGAATCGGTAGACAGGCAGTCGCTGGAACTGGAGTATGAAGACCTTGTGAAGGTTGTGCAACAGGCCAACCCGAATACCGTAGTTGTGTTGATGAGCAGCTTCCCCTACTCCATTAACTGGACACAGGAGCACGTACCTGCCATAGTACACATGACGCACAACAGCCAGGAAACGGGCACCGCCCTTGCCACTGTGCTGTTTGGCGACTACAACCCTGCCGGAAGGCTTACGCAAACCTGGGTTAAGGATATAACCGACCTGCCCGAGCTTATGGATTATAACATCCGCCATGGCAGGACGTATATGTATTTTAAAGGGAAGCCACTGTATGCCTTTGGCTATGGCCTTAGCTATACTACCTTTGCGTATAAGGCTTTGGAAACCAATACGGCTTCGCTAAAGAAAAACGGTACGGTAACCGTGAATGTTACCCTAACCAATACCGGCAGCCGCGACGGCGAAGAAGTGGTGCAGCTGTATGTAGCACATCCTGATTCAAAAATTGAAAGGCCGGTTAAGGAACTGAAAGCCTTTGCCCGTGTGGTGCTGAAAGCCGGTGAGACGAAGACCGTACCGCTTACGCTGCTTGCAAAGGATCTGGAATACTGGAACGCACAGAAACAACGCTTTGAACTGGAACCGGGGACGCTGGAACTACAGGCAGGCGGAGCATCGGACAACATAGTACTTAAAAAGAATATTAAAACAGAATAGTAACCTGAACCCAAATATGAAGAACAAGTTTTTATGCCTTTCGGCAGCAATGATGCTTGTAATGGTATCTTGCAAAGAAGACAAATCAACAGACAGTACCGAAAGCGGCGCTATTGCCGCCAAGTATGAAGGTACTCCTATGAGCGACGAATGGGACGCTGAAATTGACGGAATTGTTAGTAAAATGACCCTTGAGGAAAAAATCGGGCTGCTGCACGGTTACACCATGTTTACTAACGAGGGCGTGGAGCACCTGGGCATCCCGGAAGTACACATGGCGGACGGCCCGCTGGGCATCCGCGAAGAGCTGGAGCGTATGAGCTGGGCGCCGCTGCACCTGGAAACCGACTATGCCACGTACTACCCTGCCGGTGGTGGCCTTTCGGCTACATGGAACCCTGAAATGGCGCACACCTTTGGTAACAGCATAGGCGAAGAAGCCCGTGCCCGTGAAAAAGACGTGCTTCTTGCCCCTGCGTTCAACATTATCCGTACACCGCTGGGCGGCCGTACGTATGAGTACATGACCGAAGACCCGTTCCTGAACAAAACCCTTATTGTACCTTACATTGTAGGTGTACAGGAAAACAACGTGGCCGCGTGTATTAAGCACTACGCCGCCAACAACCAGGAAACCAACCGTGGTACGGTAGACGTGCTTATGGACGAGCGTACGCTACGTGAGGTATACCTGCCTGCGTTTCACGATGCGGTTACCAAAGCAAATGCATACAGCGTAATGGGCGCTTACAACAGGTTCCGTGGTGATTACCTTTGTGAAAACCCGTACATGCTTCAAAACATCCTTAGGGATGAGTGGGGCTTTAAAGGTGTGGTAATCTCTGACTGGGATGCTGTACACAGCACCAAGAAAGCACTTGAAGCCGGTACCGACCTTGAAATGGGTACCAACAAGCCATCGTTTGACGAGTTTTATTTTGCCAAGCCGCTTCTTGCTGAAGTAAAGGCAGGTAAAGTAAGCGAAGCTGAAGTAGACAAGCACGCCAAAAGGATCCTTAAAATGCTGTACAACCTTAAGGCTATGGGCAAAACCGATGGCCGTGCCAAAGGAAGCATTGCTACAGAAGCGCACTTTAAGGATGCCTACAACATTGCATCAGAATCTATTGTATTGCTTAAGAACAGCGAGAACCTGCTTCCGCTTAGTACAGACGGTATTAAGAGCGTAGCCATCATTGGCGCTAACGCCGATAAAAAACACGCACAGGGCGGTTTTGGTGCCGGTGTAAAAACCAAGCACGAAATTACCCCGCTTGCTGCACTTAAGGCCAAACTGCCTAAGTCGGTAACCATTAACTATGCCGAAGGTTACAAAACACTTTTCAAACCTAAAAGGGAAATGAAATTTGGCGAAGTAACACAGGAAGCTAAAGAAACGGTTACAGAACTTGACCCTAAAATGGTGGCTGAGGCTGTTGCCGCTGCTAAAAAATCAGATGTTGCCATCCTTATTGTGGGTGCTAACCGTGACTACGAAACAGAAGCATCTGACCGTATGGACCTGTCACTTCCGTTTGGCCAACAGGCACTTATTTCAGCTGTAAAGGCTGCCAACCCTAAAACCATAGTGGTATTTACCGGTGGTGCTCCTTACGACCTTAACCAGCTTGAAAAAGAAAACTCAACCATCGTTTGGAACTGGTACAACGGTTCTGAAAACGGTAACGCCCTTGCCGATGTAATCCTTGGTAAAGTGAACCCATCGGGTAAACTGCCATGGACCATGCCTAAGCGTATAGAGGACTCTCCTGCACATGCTACAAAAAGCTTCCCGGGTGGCGCTACTGTAGAATACAAAGAAGGCATCCTTGTAGGTTACCGTTGGTTCGACACTAAAAACATAGCACCGCTTTATCCGTTTGGTTACGGCCTTAGCTATACTACATTTGAACTTGCCAATGCCAAAGCCGACAAAAAAGAGTACGGCAACGACGATACCGTTAAAGTTACCATCGACGTGAAAAACACGGGTAAGGTAGACGGTAAAGAAGTAGTACAGCTTTATGTGGCTAAAACAGACAGCAAAGTACAACGTGCCGCTAAAGAACTTAAAGGCTTTAACAAGGTAGCTGTAAAATCAGGCAGCACTGAAAAAGTGACCATTGAAGTTCCGGTTAAAGAGCTTGCGTACTACGATGTAGCTTCTAAAAAATGGGTTGTAGAACCGGGTACATACACCTTTAAGCTGGGTAACTCTTCAAGGGATATCAAAGCTGAAGTGAGTGTGACTGTGAAGTAATATATATTACACAACGTTTCAATTAAGGAGGCACAGAGTTACACGGAGTTAATCCGCCACTCTGTGCCTCTTTTTTATAAACCAAACAATATGATGAAGAAAAATACAATAGCAATAGCCGCTTTATTTGCGCTGGCAAGCTGCTCTACCGCTAAAAAAGGCGTGCCAGAAGTACGCCACTATGAGCCTACGTGGGAGTCATTGGCGCAGTACGATGAGTCGGCTGAGTGGTTTAAGGATGCCAAGTTCGGTGTCTATGCCCACTGGGGAGTACTTTCGGTACCGGCGTATGCCAACGACTGGTACCCGCGCAACATGCACGTGGTAGGCACCGACGAAAACAAGCACCAGGTGGAAACCTACGGGCCGCTGAATAAATTTGGTTACCATGATTTTGTGCCGATGTTTAAAGCGGAGAAATTCAACGCCGACGAATGGGCTGACCTTATGGTGAAATCGGGCGCTAAATTTGGAGGTGTGGTTGCTGAACACCACGACGGCTGGAGCAACTGGGCCAGTAAAATAAACCCGTGGAACAGCCAGAACATGGGGCCGCACCGCGACCTTGTAGGCGAACTGGCAAAAGCGATTCACGGGCGTGGGCTGAAGTTGGTTACCAGCTTCCATAAGGACAGGAACCTGCAATTGTTCCAGGACGAAAAGGACAAGTGGCTGGATGATACTTCGTACTTCCCGTACAACCCTGATATGGCTACATCGAGCACCGACCCTAAAATCCGTATGATGTATGGCAACATACCAAGGGAACAGTTTTATGCCAACTGGCTGGGCGAGCTGAAGGAGCTTATTGATAACTATTCGCCCGACCTGATTTACTTTGACAGTAAAATGACCAAGATACCGGAGCCGTACAAGCAGCAGTTTTTGGCACATTACTTTAACCATTCGGTAGCAGAGAAAAAGCAGATTGTGGTTACCCACAAGGAAGGCGAACTGCCAAAGACCGTAAGCCTTGAGGATTTTGAAAAAGGCCGCAACAACGCCATTACCAATGATTTTTGGCTTACAGACGAAACCGTATCGGTAGGCAGCTGGAGTTATACCAATGACCTTGGCCTGAAAAACGCCGATGAAATCATTCACCTGCTGGCAGATATTGTGAGCAAGAACGGCGCACTGATGCTGAACATCTCCCCTATGGCCGACGGTACCATACCGCAAAACCAGAAGGACATACTGCTTAGCATAGGCAAATGGCTGGAAGTAAACGGCGAGGCCATATACGGCAGCCGTACCTGGAAAACCTTTGGCGAAGGCCCTACCAAAATGGGCAAAGCCGGTATGTTTGCCGATAAGGTAACCTACACCGAGAAAGACGTACGCTACACCCGCAAGGGCAATACGGCGTATGCCATATTCCTGGGGTGGCCGGGCAGCAACAGCGCAGTGACATTAGAAGCCTTTAGCGGTAAGGTGTTTGATACTATCCCTAAAGTGAAAAAGGTAACTGCACTGGCTACAGGCGAAAACCTGGCCTTTACTACAGACGACAAAGGCCTGCACTTCAGCACACCTGCTAAAATGATAGACGAAAAAGCTTTTGTAGTGAAAATAGAAACAGAGTAATACTATACGCTACTCATACATAAGGTGGCTGCTGTAAAAGGCAGCCATTTTTTATGGTTATCAGCTACGGCATATTATTTATCACGATGGGCACAAAGTTTTTCACAAAGTCCACAAAAGATATAAATTGTGCTTAATAAGAACACCAAGGCTTTCCTTTGGAAAGCAAAAAAAGTCCACAAAGCGTTGCGCATTTGCTTCATAGGCTTAGTTGTAAAGAAATAACCTGATAGTAATAAAGCTACAAATATTTCATTATATTTGGGGAACAAACCAAAAGCATTCCTCCTAAAATGCTTTGAGCCAAAACGTAACCAATTATTTTTAAATAACTATGAAAAAGTTTTTATCCCCTTTCGTTGCACTTTTTTGTATAGCAGCCATTTCGTGTAGTAATGATAACGATACTGCACCGCAAACCACAGGCTACAATTCTACACTGAAGGCAGATGATACAGCCTTTAAGCCTGTTAGTGCTGAAGACGCAAAAACATCCTGGGCATACGGTGACCCGGATGTGCATGAACGCGTTTTTAACCTTACAGACCCTGCTACTTCGGCTGAGATAGAAGTATATATTACAGCGCATGATGCTGATGCCAGCGGTACTTATAGTGCTTCGGCTTCTTACACAGAAAATGCTCTTATGGGGCAATACAGGCTTGGCTATGAATCATACACATTTGACCCAAACAGTAAGGTGGTGGTAAAGGATAATGGTAATAATCATTACAAAATTATCTTTAAAAATGTGAAGGCTAAACGCACGGTTGATGGTACACAAGTAACTAAAAACATTACCGGAAGCTTTGAAGGGACTTTTACGGAGGAACCACTGGTTCCGTAAGATAAATGTTTACTTATTAATAAGCACCGAGCCAACAAATTTTAAATTTGCTATGAAGAAGTTACTATTAACTATTGTTGTTTGTATCAGCTTTGTATGCTGTAGTAAGGATGATTCACCAAAAGATGCAGGATTTACATCTGCTATTACTGTAAACGGTACACCATTTACACCTTTCAGCACCAAAGATGCCATGACATTAGGAATCTATTGGCCAGATGATACACAAGACAGGTCATTCGCACTGAAAGATGGGCTATCATCTGTAACAATTAATATTTCCGTTCCTGCAAATGAAACAGATACCGACGGCACATACATCCACGGGCCGGAACCATGCTCTGCAAGCGGTTGCCTTATGGGAAGCTATTATTCCGGAAATAAAGAATATATATTTACTGAAGGTGCTACTGTTGCTGTTGAAGACAATGGAGACAACAATTATAAGCTTACTTTTAGTAATGTAAGCGCCATTCATGATGCATCAGGGGCGGCGATAAACATTAACGGTAGTTTTGAGGGTAAATTCACTCCGGGGCCTTTTACAGAATAGATATTTTAAATTTTTCATAATAAACAGCATCCTGTGTTAAACATCGTATAAAGTGCTGCTTTTTTTAATAAAACTGTTGTAACTTTAAGTGTATTTACAACGCAATACACACTGTACAATAACCGTTTAATATATAAAACCGCACAATTATGAAAAAGATATTTTTACTCCTGCTGTGTGTTGCCTCAGCATCCGTTTGGGCACAACAAGACAAAGACTACGTAGAATGCAACCTGAAAGGTAAAACCGAATCGGTACAGTTGCAATTCCCCCTAAAAACCTATGCGCTTACGGAGGGACTAAATACTTACATGGTGGTACAGGGCAAAAAAATAAAGGTTACCCGTGCCGATGTGCCCGACTATACAAATGAAAATGCCGGCCGCAATACCCCTACCGATATACTGAACCAGCACATGATTGATGATAAAAAACCCGGTGCATCTATAGCCGAACTCTACACCCGTAAAACGGAGATATTTGCCACAAGGGATAATAAGATAATGGCTTTTTGGTACAATGAAAACCCTGAAGGTTTCCCGGCGGAGCTAAAAGTAGCCTGTGTTACCGGAAACTCTATAATACAGCTTACCCTTATGGAACCGCTACAGGACAGCGCAGCCTGCAAAAGGCTCCTGATTTCCATACTGGGTACTGCCAACTTACAGGAAGTTGCTTCCAAATAAAAACAAACAGGGCTATCCTTTAAAAGCAAACATAAACTTTTACGGATAGCCCTTCTTGTATACTTTTTATACTGTTATTGCATAAACGATATTTCACTGTTTAACGAAAACTGGTCTATGGCAGCGGCAGTCAGCGTGTAGTTATACACACCGCTATCTCCTACGGCATAAAGTTGGTTACCGCGTATAATAACATCGTGGCACTGTTTATTTATAGTCGTTGCCAAAACAGGTTCCTCCGGGTTTGTAATGTCAAATATCTTAATGATGTCGTCGCATACTACAAGATAATGCCCGTACAGGCCAAGGCCCTTAGGTGCTATAAGGCCGCGCTGGTGTACCAGTACCGGTTCGTTTACATCGGCTATATCATATACCATAAGGGCATTGGTATTGTTGCCGCACCAGGTATTGGTATGCAGGGTTACAAAGGCGTGGGTACCGTTTGCCACCACTGGGTCGCAGGCAGTGAAGTGCGATACTGAGGCCAGCATTTCAGGGTCTTCGGGGTTGGCTATAGAGTACATAAACATACCGCTTTGCGAACCGATGTACAGTATATCGCCATCGGCAAAAAGCGTTTCTATGTCAAAGCCTATCTGTATGGTATTTACCTGCACCGGCCCCGTAGCGCTGAGCAGCGAAAACACATTAAGGTTACTATGGTCTACACTGTACAGGTAATCGCCTTTAAGGGCAAAAATAGCGGTAGAGCCACCCTGTCCGTCGGCACCGTTGTAGGTACTTTCCTGGCTGTCGCTGCTGCACGCTATGGCAAGCGCAGCGATGATGATAAATAGGTATATCTTTTTCATTACGATTTCGGTATCCAGTTAACAATCACTTCATTTTCCGCAAGTTCTTCGTAGCTGTCGTCGGGTGCTATTTTTTGCGGGAACACATTGCGCACACGCCCGCTCACCGAAATGCTGCTGCCGTTATAAGTAAGCGTTACCAGGTCTACCGCCTGGTTAATGTACAGGCTGGTGTTGCGTATGGCCACATCGGTAGCGCCGGGTACTTCTATAAAAGCTACCGGCACAGGATTTTCCGGGTTTTGGTAATTGTACACATGGAAACCCTTGTTCACTTCGGTAACGTACATCAGGTTATCTTTAATGTAAATTTTACCGGCAGCCCCTACCGCACGCGTGGGTTTCAGGCTTATGGAAGTTTCCAGTTCGGCACGGGTCATGGTTACGGCCTCAAAGTTTTGTTCGGCTGTATTTACAAATTCATCATCTGTGCCGTAGCCCCAGCAGCTGCTAAGCAACAGGCCGGTACTTAATGCAATAAATAGAGTAAGGTATTTCATAATCAATTGGTTATTTTATATAATGATACCGAAATTTTGTTAAGGTTGCGTGCATGTGTTAAATTTTAATACACAAAATCAGCCGGGGCAACCATAGGCACGCATACTATTTTTAGTATCTTTACTATATAAACAAACCTCATTTTAAGACAATGAACTATACTGAAAAGATGCTTCGCGACGATGCCCTTAGCGGCAAAGTAATAGTGGTTACGGGCGGCGGAAGCGGCCTGGGACAGAGCATGACCAAATATTTTTTAGAGCTTGGCGCAAAGGTAGCCATTACCAGCCGCGACCTTGATAAGCTTCAAAATACTGCCAAAGAACTGGAAGCCGAAACCGGTGGCACCTGCCTGGCAGTACAATGCGATGTGCGTAATTATGACGAAGTGGAAAATATGCTGCAAACCGTGTTGGGCGCCTTTGGCAAAGTAGACGTACTGCTTAATAACGCTGCGGGCAACTTCATATCCCCTACCGAGCGGCTTTCGGCACATGCGTTTGACACTATTATAGACATAGTGCTTAAGGGCAGCAAAAACTGTACGCTGGCTTTTGGCAAACACTGGATAGATAGCAAACAGCAAAATACCGTAGTGCTTAATATTGTTACCACCTACGCCTGGACGGGCAGCGCCTATGTAGTACCGAGCGCCACTGCCAAAGCCGGTGTGCTGGCCATGACGCGAAGCCTTGCCGTGGAGTGGGCCAAATACGGTATACGTACCAATGCCATAGCGCCGGGGCCTTTCCCTACCAAGGGCGCATGGGACAGGTTACTGCCGGGCGACCTGAAGGAGAAATTTGACCTGGCCAAAAAAGTACCGCTCAAGCGTGTGGGCGACCACCAGGAGCTGGCTAATCTTGCCGCGTACCTTGTATCTGATTTTTCGGCGTATGTAAATGGTGAGGTAATAACCATAGACGGAGGCGAATGGCTGAAAGGCGCAGGGCAGTTTAACCTGCTGGAAGCCATACCCGAGGAACTTTGGGACCAGCTTGAAGCCATGATACGTGCCAAAAAGAGTAAATAACACACTATCCTTTGCTTTATTTTAAAGCTTAGTTTGACAGGATGATAGACAGTAAGGGGGCTTTTACAGCTCCCTTTGCTATTTCAGGGCAAAATTTCCTGAAAAAAATAATATTTTATTTAGACTTATTACAAATTAGGGTTTATATTTGCAGCGGAAATTTATCCTTATTAAATCTAAATAAGCCAATATGAAAAAACTATTACTTGCAGCCGGACTGTTGGGTGCGGTACTTAACATGAATGCCCAGGACTGCACCGCAGTTGCTGAACTGAATGAAAACTTTGACAACTACACTACAGGCCAGCAAGAGGTAATCTCTCAATACTGCTGGACTGCAATAAGCAACGGTATGTATGTATACCCTGCTTCTGTAAGCGGCACACCTGTTGCACAGTTTTACAGCTTTATGAGCCCGGGCCAGGCAGCTTTCCTTGTATCGCCTGAGGTAAACAGCTTTGATGGTAACCACACACTTACATTTGATGCTTCTTCAGGCACAGCTGTTGTACTACAACCGGGTTACCTTACAAACCCTACAGACGCTACTACTTTCGTAGCTGTAGGTGGCGAAATAACCCTTGCTGCTGCTCCTGCAACAACATACACTATAACAGACTTCCCTGCTCTTGAAACCAACGCTAACATAGCATTCAGGTTTGTAGCCGCAGGCGCTCACAATACTGCAAACATAGACAACATCGTTTGGGCTGAGACCCCGGATGCTTGTCCTGCTGTTTCGTCTATCGACGAAAACTTTGACGACTACACTACAGGCCAGCAAGAAGTAATCTCTCAATACTGCTGGACTGCAATAAACAACGGTATGTATGTATACCCTGCTACCGTAGCCGGTACTCCTGTTGCACAGTTCTACAGCTTTATGAGCCCGGGCCAGGCAGCATTCCTTGTATCGCCTGAGGTAGACAGCTTTGACGGTAACCACACACTTACGTTTGATGCTTCTTCAGCTACAGCTGTTGTACTACAGCCTGGCTACCTTACAAACCCTACAGATGCTACTACTTTCGTAGCTGTTGGTGGCGAAATAACCCTTGCTGCTGCTCCTGCAACAACATACACTGTAACTGACTTCCCTGCTCTTGAAGGCAATGCACACATCGCATTCAGGTTTGTAGCTGCAGGTGCACACAATACTGCAAACGTAGACAACATCGTTTGGGCTGAGACTCCGGACGCTTGTCCTGCTGTATCGTCTATCAACGAAAACTTTGATAGCTATACTACAGGCCAGCAAGAAGTAATCTCTCAATACTGCTGGACTGCAATAAACAACGGCATGTATGTATACCCTGCTACCGTAGCCGGTACTCCTGTTGCACAGTTCTACAGCTTCATGAGCCCGGGCCAGGCAGCATTCCTTGTATCGCCTGAGGTAAACAGCTTCGACGGTAACCACACACTTACATTTGACGCTTCTTCAGCTACAGCAGTAGTACTACAGCCAGGCTACCTTACTGATGCTGCCGACGCTGCTACTTTCGTAGCTGTAGGTAACGAAATAACCCTTGCTGCTGCTCCTGCAACAACATACACTGTAACTGACTTCCCTGCACTTGAAGGTAATGCTCACATCGCGTTCAGGTTTGTAGCCGCAGGTGCACACAACACTGCAAACGTAGACAACATTGTTTGGGAAACTACAGCAGGTACAGACAACCTACAGAAAAAAGCCTTTACCCTATATCCTAACCCTGCTGTAAACGGCATAGTAAACCTTGCCAACACCAGCGGTAACGAAGGTACAGTAAACGTATACAGCCTTACAGGCGCTAACGTATTCCAGGCGAAAGCTGCTACAGGAAACCAACAGTTAAACCTGTCTCAGCTGGGTGCCGGTATGTACATAGTACAATTCACTACAGGAAATTACACAACCAGTCAAAAGCTTATCATTCAGTAATAATTGCGTAGTTTAGTTTTTTTCAAGCCACACCTTTTGGTGTGGCTTTTTATTTTTATGGTGTTAACAAATTCCGTTTTCAGGTACCATAAATAATTGTATTTTTACGGTTCGAAAATTTCATTCAAAAAATGGGTAAAATCATTGCTATTGCCAACCAAAAAGGCGGCGTGGGTAAAACAACCACCTCAGTTAACCTGGCTGCCGCGCTGGGAGTGCTGGAAAAGAAAGTATTATTAATAGATGCCGACCCTCAGGCCAATGCCAGTTCGGGCCTTGGGCTGGATGTAGAGACTGTGGAAATAGGTACCTACCAGATACTGGAACACAGCAACACACCCGATGAAGCCACGGTAGAATGCACCGCGCCAAACGTATGGATAATCCCGGCCCACATAGATCTTGTGGCCATTGAAATAGAGCTTGTAGACAAGGAAAACCGCGAATACATGCTGAAAACCGCGCTGCAAAGCGTAAAGGATAAGTACGATTATATACTTATTGACTGTGCACCGTCACTGGGCCTGCTTACGCTTAATGCGCTTACTGCTGCCGACAGCGTGGTGATACCTATCCAATGCGAGTACTTTGCACTGGAAGGCCTTGGAAAACTGCTTAATACCATAAAAAGCGTACAGAAAATACACAACCCTGACCTGGATATAGAAGGGCTGCTGCTTACCATGTACGACTCGCGCCTGAGGCTGAGCAACCAGGTGGTGGAAGAGGTGCAAAAGCACTTTAACGACATGGTATTTGACACCATTATACAACGAAACATTAAACTGAGCGAAGCGCCAAGCTTTGGCGAAAGCATTATAAACTATGACGCTACGAGCAAGGGTGCTACAAATTACCTGAACCTTGCCGAGGAGATCATCAAGAAAAACAGTAAAGTAGGTTTATGACAAAAGCAGTAAAAAAACAAGCACTTGGACGCGGGCTGTCGGCACTTTTAAAAGACCCTGAAAACGACATTAAGTCGGTAGAGGATAAAGGTGCAGACAAGGTTGTAGGCAATATTATAGAGCTTGAAATTGAGTCGATAGAAATAAACCCTTTTCAGCCGCGTACCAGCTTTAACGAGGAAACGCTGCACGAACTGAGTACCAGCATTAAAGAGCTGGGTGTGATTCAGCCCATTACCGTACGCAAAACAGATTATAACAAATACCAGCTTATAAGTGGTGAACGCAGGCTGCGTGCCAGTAAGCTTGCAGGCTTAACCCACGTACCGGCGTATATACGCCTGGCGAATGATAACGATTCACTGGTTATGGCCCTGGTAGAAAACATACAGCGCCACGACCTGGACCCTATAGAAATAGCCATGTCATACCAGCGCCTTATGGACGAAATACAGTTAACACAGGAGCAGGTAAGCGACCGCGTGGGCAAAAAGCGTTCTACCATAGCCAACTACCTTAGGCTGCTGAAGCTGGACCCGATAATCCAGACCGGCATACGCGACGGCTTTATAAGCATGGGCCACGGCCGTGCCATCATCACCATAGATGATTTTGATGCACAGGCCGATATTTACCAGAAAATAGTAAGCCAGAACCTGAGCGTGCGCGAAACCGAGGCATTGGTAAAAATTTACCATGAAGGCGGCAAAGACACCCCGGGCGAAAAACCGGCAGAAAATAAAACAAGTGGTTTTACCGTTAATGATGACGAGCGCAAGGCATTTACCGGCTTCTTCGGGGCTAAGGTAGATGTAAAGGTAGACGCCAAAGGCAAAGGTAAAATCACGATCCCGTTCCATTCTGAAGAAGACTTTAACAGGATCATTAAACTGATACAAGGTTAGTGAAAAACATATTTTTCATACTTACGGCTTTACTTGTTTTTTCGGTTTCGGCACATGCGCAGGACCCTAAAAAGGAGCAGGACCCTAAAAAAGAAGTAAAGCCGGTTAACCAGGATTCTATAAACAAGGTACTGGCCTCTACGTATAAATATGATGCCCTTGCCCCAAGCAAGGCTGCTTTTTATTCGGCCATGGTGCCCGGCCTGGGACAGATTTACAATAAAAAATACTGGAAAGCACCCATAGTATGGGGTGGCCTTGCCATAAGTATCTATTCCTTCAGCTGGAACCACACGCAGTACAATATGTACCGTGATGCCTATAAGCAGGTACTGGCCGGGCATGAGCTTAGCGGCAAGCTGGAAGGCATAGATGCCGACCGACTTATACGCGCACAAAAATTCCACCAGCGTAACCGCGACCTTTCGGCACTGGTTACCGCAGGCATTTACATACTGAACATTGTAGATGCTAACGTAGATGCCCACCTGAGGCAGTTTAACGTAAACGAAAACCTTACCTTTACCCCGAGTTTTGACCAGAACCAGATAGACTACCAGTATACTGTAGGGGTAAGCATGAGATACCGCTTTTAAATTATGAAAATAGCACTTTTAGGCTACGGCAAAATGGGCAAAGTTATAGAACGTATAGCCCTGGAAAGAGGACATGAAATTGTACTGCGTAAAACCGGCAGCAGCAGTTTTGACGGCCTTACCGATGCCGATGCCGCCATAGACTTCAGCGTACCCGATGCCGCTGTGGAAAACATTTCCCAATGCCTTAACAACAATATACCTGTAGTAAGCGGCACCACTGGCTGGCTGGAGCATTACCACAATGTGGCTGCACTTTGCGAGGAGAAAAAAGGCGCTTTTATATACGGGTCTAACTTTAGCCTGGGGGTAAATATTTTCTTTGAGCTGAACAGCCACCTTGCCAGGATGATGAGTACGCTGAAACAGTACAAGGTGACCATGGAGGAAATCCACCACACACAAAAACTGGATGCCCCAAGCGGTACGGCTATTTCATTGGCAAAAGACATCATAGCCCATTCAGATTACGCAGGTTGGGCTATAGAAACCCCGAAACAAGATGATATTTACATCGATGTGAAGCGTATAGAGAATGTACCCGGCACACACGTGGTTACTTACGATTCTGAAATTGACTCAATAGAAATAAAGCACACCGCACACAACCGCGAAGGATTTGCCCTTGGTTCTGTTGTAGCCGCCGAATGGCTGGTGGGCAAAACAGGCATTTACAGCATGAAAGACGTGCTGGGCCTGTAACATTTTAGTATAAACAAACACATATACCAAAAACATAAGAAGATATGACTTTAGTGCAATGGTTTATATTTTTCCTGGCCGTACAGGTAGTACACTTTGCCGGGACCTGGAAACTGTATGAAAAAGCGGGCCGCAAACCGTGGGAAGCCGCCGTACCGGTATACAATGCCGTGGTATTGATGAAAATAATCAACCGCCCGTGGTACTGGACCATACTGCTTTTCATCCCTGTGGTAAACGTTATTATGTTCCCGGTTATCTGGGTACAAATACTGAAAGCCTTCGGAAAAAAAACCACTACAGATTATATCATCGGTATACTTACCTGTGGTTTGTACATCTACGCCCTTAACTATTCGGGCAAAGGCGATTATAACGGCAATACTGAACATGGCGAAAGCACACTGAGTTCGCTATTGTTTGCCGTAGTGGTAGCCACCATAGTACACACCTATGTAATACAGCCGTTTACTATACCTTCATCTTCATTGGAAAAAACCCTGCTTATTGGCGACTTCCTGTTTGTAAGCAAGGTACATTACGGTGCACGCGTGCCCGAAACTACCATTGCAGCACCTATGGTACACGATACTATTCCGTTAGTAGGCGTAAAATCATACAGCAAATGGCCGCAACTGCCGTATTTCAGGCTTCCAGGCTTTGCTAAACCGCAAAAAAATGACATCGTGGTATTTAACTGGCCGGTAGATACGGTAAGGTATTTCCGCGACCAAAACAGCATAGGCATCCGTAAGCCGGTGGATAAAAAATCGAATTACGTAAAACGCTGCGTAGGTACACCGGGCGATACGTTTGAACTTAAAGACGGTTTTGTATACATAAACGGCAGCGAATTGAAACTTTCGGACAGGGCTAAGCCACAGTATATGCATTATGTAGAATCTAAACAGCCGGATGCAAGGCCATTGCTTAGTAAATACCAACTGGATGAGGCTTGGGCTTTCTATAACATTAAGAAAGACCTTTGGGACAATACCGAAGTGCAAAACTACCTGCACAGTAAAGAAGTAAAATCTAACCTTACTGAATATTCACGCGATTCTACCGATGTAGAAGTATGGGGCTACATAGGCAGCGACGATGCTGCCAAACTGAAAATGGAGCCTGTAATGAACAAACTGGCTGTTAATGCTACTTTTGAAAAAGCGAACCTGCTTAAAAGCGATGCAGATGTAAAATCAATATTGCGTATAATACACAAGCCTGACGCTTTCCTGCTTAGCGCCTTGCCTAACAACCCTATCTTCCCGCACAGCGATAAAACATCTACGGTAGATAACATGCCTGCATTTAAAATACCGGCTGAGGGTGCTACGGTAAACCTTACCACCGAAAACCTGCCGTATTACGAAATGATCATCAAGGAATATGAGCATAACGACCTGAAGGTTACCGGTAACGAAATACGCATAAACGGCGCTCCTGCCACAAGCTATACCTTTAAACAGGACTACTACTTTATGATGGGTGATAACCGTCATAACTCCGAAGACAGCCGCTACTGGGGCTTTGTGCCGGAAGACCACATTGTGGGCAAACCGGTACTTATTTGGCTGAGCCTTGACCAGAACCAGCCGTGGGGCAACATCGGTAAAAAGATCCGTTGGGATCGCATGTTTACCACTGTGGGTGGCAGCGGCGAACCGGTGTCGTACTTCAGGTATTTCATCATAGCGCTTATAGGCTACTTTGCACTTGATTTCTTTGTTTTGAAGAAAAGGAAGAAAGCTGAAAATTAATTAATTTGAAAATTTGGAAATTTGAAAATGTCCGTTTTAAGCAGCATTTTCAAATTTCCAAATTAACTCATTTTCAAATTATCATGAGTAATATACTTTTACACCCCACATATTTTCCATCCATCAGCCATTTTGTGGCTATGGTACAGGCTGACAGCATAACATTTGAGGTGGAAGACAACTTCCAGAAGCAGACGAACCGTAACCGTATGTACATTTACAGCCCGAACGGTATACAGCTGCTGAACATACCTGTAAAGCACAGCCCTGTTGCAGGCCACCAGAAGTTTAAGGATGTAAAGATAGAACCGGCATTTGACTGGCAGAAACAGCATTTTAAGTCGCTTGAGGCTGCGTACCGTACTTCGCCCTTCTTTGAGTATTTTGAAGACGATATACGCCCTGTATTTGAGCAGAAGCACAAGTACATGATGGAGCTGAATTTCCAAATTATGGAAATTGTGTGCCAATGCCTTGGGATGCCTTTTGACTATACCAAAACAGAGGAATACTTCCACGAAACACCCCAATATACCGACCTGCGCCCACTTGCCAACGGTAAAAAAGACCTTAACGAGTTTGAACCCTACACCCAGGTTTTTGAAGAAAAACACAGCTTTATAAACAACCTTAGCATACTGGACTTACTGTTTAACGAAGGCAGGTACGCATTGGATTACCTGAAGAAACAGGAACTTAAATAGGTTATTCGGTGATGCGGTTATTTGGTTATTGGACCATTACCAATAAATCGCGAATCGAATCGTTTCCCCCGGGCTCTGCCCGAGGCTAATATGCGTGACCCCTTCAGGGTCAAGGATATTGCAACTGAGTGAAGCTCATTCTTAATTCTAAATTCTGAATTCTAAATTCCCTTACTCCTCCTCTTTCTCAAAACACAGGCGTGTCATCACCGGGAAATGGTCGGAATTTACAAAATCGCTAAAGGTGGTGTATTCCAGTACGTTCAGGGTTTTGTCGGTAAACACATAGTCGATACGCGCGGGATAGTATTTGAAGTTGTACGACTTGCCAAAGCCACTCCCCGCTTCCTCAAACGAATCTTTCATGCTTCCCCTTATGCTGCGGTAAACATAGCTGAAGGCGCTGTTGTTAAGGTCGCCGCAAATAATCATCGGGTACTTGCATTCGCTTTTGTGCTTTTCCATCAACTCAGCCTGTAGCTGCTGCTTCTGGAATGCCGCACCGATACGCCTGAAGATAACCTTGCTTTTCTCCTCATCAATATTATTATCGTGGATGTCGGGGCTTATTTTTACCGATTGCAGGTGTATGGTGTACACACGCAGGGTATCCTTGCCTTTCTTTATATCAGCCCAAACGGCATTGTTAGCCGAACCGGGAAACTGTATATCGCCCGTATTGATGATTGGGAATTTAGAAAACACTGCCTGCTCGGTCTGCCCCTTCTCAGAGAATATGAAGCGGTGCCTATACTGGCGGAATGCGGTGTCGCCTACGGCCTGTTTGCTGTATTCCTGTATGCAGAGTATGTCGGGGTTCTTTTCTTTAACGAAAGCGCTTATTTTGGCCGGTATATCACGGTCGGGCAACCATTCGTAAAGGTTGAACAGGCGTACGTTATAGCTCAACAGGGTAAACTGCCCTTCCTCATCGGGCTGGGTCTCGGCGCTGAACTTAAACATTTTGTTGATAAACGTAATGCCTACAAGCAGTATAATACCCGAAAGCAGCATCTGCTTTTTGGCCTGGAACATCCAGTAGCAAAAGAAAAAGGCATTGAGCACCAGCATCAGTGGCATTACCAGCGTAAATACGGCCAGTATAGGCGAAAGCTTGGGTGAAATAAACGGTAACAGGTACGAAAAAACCGTGAGCACCGTAAGCACGATGTTCATGAAATACATAAACTTATTAAACCACGAAAGTTTTTTCATTTACTAAGGGGTGCCCGGTAACCCAAATCTACGGATTATTTGCCAACTTTAAATAAAAACTCCTTTTCCTCTTTGGTAAGGCTGTCGTAGCCGCTGCGGCTTATTTTATCCAGTATTTCGTCTATCTGCTTTTGGGTGAAGTCCTGCGCCTTTGGTGCGGCAGTGCGCGAAGATGGGGCCGTATTGCGGTGTACTTTTTTAAACGGTGCCGATTTCTTTGGCTTAAACAAATTGGCAAAAAAGTCGATTATCTTAGAAACGCCCGTACTAAGGTCGGTACCGTTTTGCAGCAGTTTTATGTATACCGCGCCCAACAACGCCCCCGAAAGGTGCGCCAGGTGGCCGCCGGTATTTTCGGCAGAAATATAAATCAGGTCCAGTGCCACAAGTACCAATGCCACGTGCCAAAGCTTTACCCTGCCTATAAGCATTAGGTGTACTTCGTAGTGCGGGGCGTATACCGCAGCGGCAATCAGTATGCTCATAATAGCTGCCGAAGCCCCCACCATAGGGTAATGGTTGCCCCTCATAACAGGGATGAAGGTATCTCCAGCAATAAATACAAGCCCGGCAAATATTGCCGCAAGCACGTACAGCCCGAAGAACTGTTTCTGCGTAAAGAAAGTCAGGAAAAGCCTGCCCGCAAATACCAGCATCAGCATGTTAAACAGCAGGTGCATTACGCCATAGTGTAAAAACGCATATGTAAACACAGACCAGGGCTTCCAGGCCAGGTCGGCAAAATTTGGCGATACGCTAAAAAGGTTGTCTGTACTGCCCTGCGTCCAGTCGAACATCGGGTATGTGGGATGGCTGCTTCCTAAGCCCATAAGGCTGAATATAACCATCGGAAACAGGAATAACCCCACATTCCAGAAGATGAGCTGCTGCACAATCCCCCCTATGCGGTATTCCGTTTTAATATCGTCTATAAATCCCATAAAAGTTAGTTCCAGCGGTTGTGGTTAAAGCGCTTGTTCTTCCAGTACATCATTAGCAAAAAGCCTACCAAAGCACCGCCAAGGTGGGCAAAATGCGCCACACCGTCACCCTGGCCTATTACTGCCCTGCCACGAAGCCCCATAATAAGGTCAAACGCTATAAGGCCGGGTACAAACCATTTTGTTTTTATAGGGATGGGGAAAAATATCATCATCATTTCCACTTCGGGGAACATAAACGCAAAGGCCACCATAACACCATACAGCGCACCCGATGCACCTACAGCAGAACCGTTATAAGCACTGTCAAAGTTTTGTAAACCTAATGGTCCCAAGTAATCGATAAGCGCTTCATAGTTATGCGACTGCAGCATTTGTATAGCAGCCTCCTGCGAAATACCATTACTGCTAAGCGTGCTAAGTGCTTTTTCGAACACTATATAGTCAATGCCAAGATAAAACAGCGCCGACCCTACCCCGCACAGCAGGTAGAATGTAACGAACCTTTTGGCTCCCCAAAAATGCTCCAGCGGGCTGCCGAACATCCACAGGGTTATCATATTAAAAAGGATGTGGGTTACACCTGCGCTGCTGTCAAACCTTGCATGCATAAACATGCTGGTAAATACCTGCCATACCTTAAAGTTAGGGTTGGCCGGAAAATACAACGATAAATATTCATAAGCCTGCGGTACAAACTGCGAGCATAAAAACACAATAACATTAATAATGATCAACTGCTTAACAGTATCGGTCATCTTCATCATAAGGCAAAACGTTTATCTAAGTCTTCCACACTCATGGTGATGAAAGTTGGTTTATTAAAAGGCGAAACATCGGGCTCCTTACAGGCAAACAAACTGTTTACCATGGTTTCCTGTTCTTTTTCGGTGAGCAGCGTACCGGTTTTTACGGCCAGGCTGCGCGCCATAGATTTGGCCAGGCGGTCGCTCAGGCTAAAGCTGCTTTCGGGTACTTCCTGCTGCAGGTCGTTTATCATTTCCTCCAGCAAAATAGACACCTCACTTTCGGCCACGTTTACCGGCAGGCCGTTTACCACTATGTGGTCGCTGTGCATTTCGGCAAATACAAAACCGGTACTTTCCAGCGAAGGCTCCATTTCTTTTACCAAAGCCATTTCGGCAGGGGTAAAATACAATACCAGCGGAAACAACAGCTGCTGACTTGGTGCCTGCTGTACTGTAATATTACGCAAAAATTGCTCATATAGTATGCGCTGGTGCGCCCTTTTCTGGTCGATAATCACCATACCCGAACGGATGGGGCTTACAATGTATTTTTTGTGTATCTGGTAGGTTTTGTATACCGTGGTTTCCTCCACTTCAGTATCGTTAAAAAGCGAACCTGTTACCTCTTCCGACTCAAAGTTTATCTCGGCAATCTCCTCGTTAGACGGGCTGGTGCCTACATACAGGCTTTCCCAGCTGGGCTGTGTTTCCTTCTTAAACGACGGTATACTGAAGCCCCCTCCCCCACTGCCCGAAGAAGCTTTGGAAGACACGCTGCCGCCAAGGCTGCGCCCACCGCCCGAAGATGAGAACGAACTGCTGAAACCGCCACCGGGGCTGTCATCGGCAAAGGGATTGTAGTTGCGGTCTACCTCTACCGTAGGCATGGTAGCCGATTTACTTTCGTAATCGTACGGTGTATCGAGGTTGGCATCGCGGTCAAAATCCAGCACCGGGGCAATGTTGAACTGGCCCAGGCTGTGCTTTATCGCCGAACGCAATATGGCATATAGCGCGTGCTCGTCGTCAAACTTTATCTCGGTTTTTGTAGGGTGGATGTTTATATCTATGCTGTGCGGCGGCACATCAAGGTACAGGTAGTACGCAGGCTGGCAGCCGTCTCTCAGCAGGCCTTCGTAAGCCGCCATAACGGCATGGTGCAGGTACGGGCTTTTTATAAAGCGGTTGTTTACAAAAAAGAACTGCTCGCCCCTGTTTTTCTTGGCAAACTCGGGTTTCGTCACAAAGCCGTTTATGGTAACAATCTCGGTAGTTTCGTTTACGGGAACCAACTTCTCATTGGTTTTACCGCCAAAAACGCCTACGATACGCTGGCGCATGTTGCCCGCAGGCAGGTTAAACATTTCACTGCCGTTGTGGTACAGCATAAAGCTGATGTTGGCATGTGCCATGGCCACGCGTTCGAAATCATCTACAATATGGCGGAACTCCACCGTATCGCTTTTCAGGAAGTTGCGGCGCGCGGGTATATTGAAGAACAGGTTCTTAACCGAAAACGCAGTACCGCGTGGCAGTACGGCCACATCCTGCTGGGTGAATTTACTCCCCTCTATTACCAGGTGTGTACCCAGTTCGTCCTGTTCCTGGCGGGTTTTCAGTTCCACGTGGGCTACAGCGGCAATGGATGCCAATGCCTCCCCCCGGAAGCCCTTGGTATGCAGCGAAAACAGGTCTTCGGCATGGCGGATTTTACTGGTGGCGTGGCGCTCAAAGCACAGGCGGGCATCGGTAACGCCCATGCCACGGCCGTTGTCTATAACCTGTATAAGGGTTTTACCGGCGTCTTTTATTATGAGCTTAATTTCTGTAGCCCCGGCGTCTACCGCGTTTTCCATGAGTTCCTTAACCACAGATGCGGGGCGCTGCACCACCTCACCGGCGGCGATTTGGTTTGCAACATGGTCTGGGAGGAGCTGGATGATACCGGACATTTGAATTTACTGTATTATTAAAAAAGGAAACCAAAGGTACGGAAATTTTGCGGGATGGGGAAGATATGACCGGCTGCAATAAATAGGTAAAACCCTATTTTTCGTTTTAACATTTTTTTATAAATTACCCCTCCAACAATAAAACACCATGAAACAATATTTTATCTATTTGATTTTCCTATTTCCCTTATTATCCAAGGCACAAACGCCAATTGATGTTACTGACCAAAAAATTAAAGTCGGGGCGCTTGGGGAAGAAACCCTTTATTTTGGTTTTGCAGCCGGAGACAAAATAATTTTCAATTTCGAAGAAATCGACAAGAAAGATTTAAAAGAATTGGAAATTAGTGAATACCCTGACCATTCGAAATTTTCTGATTTTAAGACATCAAAAGTTAACAACCAAACTATAAATGTCAATCAAGCTGCTGTTTATAAGTTTAGATTCAAAAACACAGGTATTGGAGCGAGAATCTGTAAAATAAAAATCCAGCGTATACCGATAAATGAAAGTACTACAAACTTTAATACGGCTGTAAAATGGGAAACCAAACAAGAGACAACTTACAACAAGTACTATAAAGATGTACTTGTAGGATATGATACCATCTACGAAGAGAAAGTAACACATGATTTAGTCAAAACAGAAATTAAAGAAGAATTACTTGTTAATAAAACACAACGAGTTCATTCTCAGACTAACGCCAATTCAAGTAGAACTAATATATTTTTTACTTTGCCAACGAACCAAATAACGCCTTACAAAACCACGAAACTAATTTCTTGGGCATATTGGGTTGGCGTAGAACAAGCTGGCGGTAATGCATGGAAAGAAAACATGAAGACTGTTTCAAAACTAGTAAAAAAGGGAGCGGTATATTTTACATCTCCTCTGGGTGCATTGGCAGCCGGAGCAATAACCGAATTGATGATTCCAAAAGTAGGAGAAGATGTATACTATGCTGTAGCAGATGCTGCGAATAAGGACCTATTTATGCGCAATACCTCTTACAGAATATATGATGAAGGCAAAGGCGTTGCAGGATATAGAATGTTTTCAGACCCTAACATATGTCAAGGAAGCTATTTTGTTCTTCTTAATAATGATAATGTTATGTTAGGAGTTGATGCAGATGTAAAAATCATCGCTATGATTGAACATAACTACTATGAAGATGTAAAGCACCGGGAACAAAAAATTAAACCCCGCTATGAGAAAAAAGAATTTTCAGATCCAATAGTAACATCACAAACGATACCTGTAATAATGGGTAAGTAGTAAGATGATAGTATCATTTGATACTACCATCCCCCATAATAAACAAAAAACCCCTTCATTACTGAAGGGGTTTTGCTTTACTAGGCCTGGCCTGCGGGGCCGAATGTTAACGGCAGCTGCGGCTGGTCTGTTTCGCTGATAATGCCGTGGGCACTCTCATAGCGGTGTATGTTCTCGGCAAGGGCCTTTAGCAGCCTTTTGGCATGCTGCGGTGTAAGCACTATACGTGATTTCACCTTGGCTTTTGGCACACCCGGCATTATAGTGATAAAATCTACTATAAATTCGCTCGGCGAGTGGTTGATGATGGCCAGGTTACTGTAGGTACCCTCGGCTGTTTTTTCATCAAGCTCTATGCTTATCTGCCCCTGTTGCGGTTTTTGCTCGCTCATAATTAATAATTATATTCCTCACGCGGAGTTAACAGGTCGTTGTACTCTTCTTTAGAACCTACGATAGTGTTATCATAGTCCCTCATACCTGTACCTGCAGGGATGCGGTGGCCTACGATTACGTTCTCTTTAAGGCCTTCAAGGAAGTCTACCTTACCGGCTACGGCAGCCTCGTTCAGTACTTTTGTAGTTTCCTGGAACGATGCAGCAGAGATAAACGACTTGGTTTGCAGCGACGCCCTTGTAATACCCTGAAGTACCGGAGTAGCCGTTGCCGGAACTACATCGCGCGCTGTTACAAGGTTTTGGTCGTTACGCTTCAGGATAGAGTTCTCGTCGCGCAGCTGGCGTGGCGTTACTATCTGCCCGGCTTTCAGGTTTTGAGAATCGCCTGCGTCCTCTACCACCTTCATGCCGTATAGCTTGTCGTTTTCTTCAATAAAGTCAGACGTGTGTGCAAGCTGGTCTTCAAGGAACAGGGTATCTCCCGGATCCTGGATTTGCACCTTACGCATCATCTGGCGGATTACAACCTCAAAGTGCTTGTCGTTAATCTTTACACCCTGAAGGCGGTATACCTCCTGGATTTCGTTAACAAGGTACTGCTGTACCGCACTCGGCCCCTGTATCCTAAGGATATCCTCAGGAGTAATGGCACCGTCTGAAAGCGGCATACCGGCACGTACAAAGTCGTTCTCCTGTACAAGGATCTGGTTAGACAGTTTTACAAGATATTTCTTGATTTCACCGAATTTCGACTCAATAACAATCTCGCGGTTACCCCTCTTGATTTTACCGAATGAAACCACACCGTCTATCTCAGAAACCACAGCAGGGTTACTTGGGTTACGTGCTTCAAGAAGCTCGGTAATACGTGGAAGACCACCCGTAATATCGCCCGCTTTAGACGAACGCCTTGGTATCTTCACAAGGATCTTACCTGCTTTAATCTTCTCACCGTTGTCTACCATAAGGTGGGCACCCACCGGTAGGTTGTACGAACGGATAAGCTCGCCATCGTTACCATAAATAAGTAGCGTAGGGATAAGCTTCTTGTTACGCGCTTCAGAGATTACTTTCTCCTGGAAGCCGGTCTGTTCGTCAATCTCAACGATAAACGACTGGCCCTGCTCTATGTCTTCATAAGCTACCTTACCGGTAAACTCAGAGATAATAACACCGTTATACGGGTCCCACTTACATATTACAGTACCTTTATCTACAGTTTCGCCGTCTTTTACAAAGATGCTGCTACCGTAAGGAATGTTGTGCGTATTCAGTACAATTCCGGTATTAACGTCTACAAGCTTAAGCTCAGTAGAACGAGAGATAACAATATCTATCTCTTCACCATCGTTGTTTGTACCTTTAACTGTTTTAAGGTCTTCTATTTCAAGACGGCCTGCAAAACGTGTTTCGATGCTTGATTCTTCAGAGATACCACCCGCAACACCACCTACGTGGAACGTACGTAGTGTAAGCTGTGTACCCGGCTCACCGATAGACTGTGCAGCAATAACACCTACAGCCTCACCCTTCTGGGTCATTTTACCGGTAGCAAGGTTACGTCCGTAACACTTGGCACAGATACCTTTCTTAGCCTCACATGTTAGCGGTGAACGTACTTCTACGCTGTCTATAGGGGCAGCGTTTATCAGCCTCATTTCCGCTTCAGTGATTTGTACACCGGCAGCTACAAGCACTTCGTTTGTAAGTGGGTTTACCACATCCTGAAGCGCCACACGGCCAAGTATCCTTTCACCAAGGCTTTCTACAACCTCTTCGTTTTTCTTAAGCGCTGTAACTTCTATACCGCGTAGTGTACCACAGTCTACCGAGTTAACGATAACATCCTGTGCCACGTCATGAAGCCTACGTGTAAGGTAACCGGCATCCGCCGTTTTAAGCGCCGTATCCGCAAGACCCTTACGGGCACCGTGCGTAGAAATGAAGTACTCAAGGATCGAAAGGCCTTCCTTAAAGTTAGAAAGGATCGGGTTCTCAATAATTTCACCACCACCGGCCGTAGATTTCTTCGGCTTCGCCATAAGGCCACGCATACCGGTAAGCTGGCGTATCTGCTCTTTACTACCCCTCGCACCCGAGTCAAGCATCATGAACACCGAGTTGAAACCTTGCTGGTCCTCACGGATGTTTTTCATGGCAAGCTCTGTAAGCATGGCGTTTGTAGAGGTCCACACGTCAATTACCTGGTTGTAACGTTCGTTGTTGGTAATAAGACCCATGTTATAGTTCATGGTAATACCTTCAACCTGCTCATTAGCTTCAGAAATAAGCTCCTGCTTACGCGGAGGGATGATGATATCACCCAAGCTGAATGAAAGGCCGCCGCGGAATGCGAAACGGTATCCCATATCTTTCATATTGTCAAGGAACGCTGCGGTAGCAGGTACGTCTGTAGCATTAAGAATTTTACCAATAATGTCACGTAGCGACTTTTTGGTAAGTACTTCGTTAATGTAACCGGCAGCTTCAGGAACCACCTCGTTAAACAATACCCTACCGGCAGTAGTCTGTATGATTTGGTAAACAAGTTCACCTTTATCATTAAAATCTTTAGCGCGTATTTTCACACGGGCGTTAAGATCCAGCCTGCCTTCGTTTATAGCAATGTTAACCTCTTCTGCCGAGTAGAACGTAAGTCCCTGGCCTTTTATAGTAAGGTTTTCGGTAGAAAGGCGCTCTTTGGTCATGTAGTACAGACCCAGTACCATGTCCTGAGAAGGTACCGTGATAGGAGCACCGTTAGCCGGGTTAAGTATGTTGTGCGATGCAAGCATAAGCAGCTGTGCCTCCAGGATGGCCTCAGGGCCAAGCGGAAGGTGAACCGCCATCTGGTCACCGTCAAAGTCAGCGTTAAATGCCGTACATACAAGCGGGTGAAGACGGATAGCCTTACCTTCTATAAGCATCGGCTGGAACGCCTGTATACCCAGCCTGTGAAGCGTAGGGGCACGGTTTAGCAATACAGGGTGTCCTTTAATTACGTTTTCAAGGATATCCCATACCACCGGCTCTTTTTTGTCGATGATTTTCTTGGCCGATTTTACCGTTTTAACGATACCGCGCTCTATAAGCTTACGGATAACAAACGGTTTGTACAGCTCGGCAGCCATATCTTTAGGAAGGCCACACTCGTACAGTTTCATTTCAGGCCCAACGACGATTACCGAACGCGCTGAATAGTCAACACGCTTACCAAGTAGGTTTTGGCGGAAACGTCCCTGCTTACCTTTAAGTGAATCTGATAGTGATTTAAGCGGCCTGTTGCTTTCGGTTTTTACAGCCGAAGCTTTCCTTGTGTTATCGAAAAGTGAATCTACAGATTCCTGTAGCATACGCTTCTCGTTACGTAGGATTACCTCAGGGGCCTTAATCTCCATAAGCCTTTTCAGACGGTTGTTACGGATAATTACCCTGCGGTAAAGGTCGTTAAGGTCAGACGTTGCGAAACGGCCACCATCAAGCGGCACAAGCGGACGAAGTTCTGGTGGGATAACCGGGATAACTTTAAGGATCATCCACTCAGGGCGGTTTTCCCTGTTCAGGTTACTCTCACGGAACGACTCTACAACCTGTAGCCTTTTAAGGGCTTCCGTTTTACGTTGTTTAGACGTTTCGCTGTTAGCGCTGTGGCGCAGCTGGTAAGACAATGCATCAAGGTCTATCCTGGCAAGCAGGTCCATGATACACTCAGCACCCATTTTGGCGATAAACTTGTTAGGGTCTGTATCGTCCAGGTACTGGTTGTCTGCAGGCAGCGTATCAGCTATGTTTATATATTCCTCTTCAGTAAGGAAATCAAGTTCATGTATTGTAGTACCGTCTGTATTTTTAGCAATACCCGGCTGTATAACCACATACCTTTCGTAGTATATGATCATGTCCAGCTTTTTAGACGGAAGGCCAAGAAGGTAGCCTATTTTGTTTGGCAATGAACGGAAATACCATATGTGCGCAATAGGCACCACAAGGTTAATGTGACCTACCCTGTCACGACGTACTTTTTTCTCGGTCACTTCCACACCGCATCGGTCGCAAACAATACCCTTATAACGTATCCTTTTGTACTTACCACAAGCACATTCAAAGTCTTTTACAGGACCAAAGATACGCTCGCAGAAAAGGCCGTCCCTTTCCGGTTTGTGCGTACGATAGTTAATGGTTTCCGGCTTTAGTACCTCACCCCTTGATTCTGCCAGGATGGACTCCGGAGACGCAAGGCCTATCGAAATTTTGTTAAACCTTTTTACGGTATTCTTATCTTTTAATTTTGTCATGATATGTAATCTGCCAATTTATAAAAAAGTATGGAAAAGCAGTGGCACCGCAGCACCACTGCCGTGTGGTTTTATTCTTCTAATCTGATGTCTAAGCCAAGACCTTTCAGTTCGTGCATCAATACGTTGAACGATTCTGGTAAGCCCGGTTCCGGCATGGTTTCACCCTTAACGATAGATTCGTAAGTTTTAGCCCTACCGATAACGTCATCCGATTTAACGGTCAATATTTCCCTTAGCGTGCTCGATGCACCGTAGGCTTCAAGTGCCCACACCTCCATCTCACCAAAACGCTGGCCACCAAACTGTGCCTTACCACCAAGTGGCTGCTGCGTAATAAGCGAGTACGGACCGATAGAACGGGCGTGCATCTTATCATCTACCATGTGGCCCAGTTTCAGCATGTAGATAACACCTACGGTTGCCGGCTGGTGGAAACGGTCTCCGGTACCACCATCGTACAGGTACGTGTGGCCGAAGCGTGGTATTCCTGCCTCATCAGTAAGGGCATTGATCTGGTCTAGCGAAGCACCGTCAAAAATTGGCGTTGCAAACTTCTTGCCCAGCTTAAGGCCGGCCCATCCAAGTACGGTTTCATAGATCTGACCGATGTTCATACGCGAAGGTACACCCAGCGGGTTAAGAACGATGTCTACCGGAGTACCGTCTGCAAGGAACGGCATGTCTTCTGCACGCACAATCCTTGATACGATACCTTTGTTACCGTGGCGGCCCGCCATTTTATCACCCACTTTCAGCTTACGTTTTTTGGCAATGTAAACTTTGGCAAGCTTAAGGATACCGCTTGGTAGTTCGTCACCCACCGTAATGGTGAATTTCTCCCTCCTTAGCGCACCCTGAAGGTCGTTCAGCTTAATCTTGTAGTTGTGTACAAGGTCGTTCACCATGGCGTTGGTCTCCTCATCGGTAGTCCACTGGCCTTTTGTAAGGTGCGCGAAGTCTTCTACAGCATACAGCATCTTTTGGGTAAACTTCTTGCCTTTTGGAAGTACTTCTTCGCCAAGGTCATTCATTACACCCTGAGATGTTTTACCGTTTACTATTTCAAATAGTTTTTCGATAAGCCTGTCTTTAAGCTCTACGAACTTCACTTCAAAGTCCATTTCCAGCTTGGTAAGATCGTCTTTATCTTTGGTACGCTTGCGCTTGTCTTTTACAGCACGTGCGAATAGTTTCTTATCAAGAACCACACCATGAAGTGATGGAGAAGCTTTTAGTGAAGCATCTTTCACATCGCCCGCCTTGTCGCCAAAGATGGCGCGAAGCAGTTTTTCTTCCGGCGTAGGGTCTGATTCACCTTTAGGGGTAATCTTACCGATAAGGATATCGCCAGGCTTAACCTCGGCACCAATCCTTATCATACCGTTCTCATCAAGGTCTTTAGTAGCCTCTTCAGATACGTTTGGTATATCGTTGGTAAGTTCCTCGTTACCCAGTTTTGTATCCCTCACTTCAAGTGAGTAATCGTCTACGTGGATAGAGGTGAATATATCGTCGCGTACTACTTTTTCAGAGATTACGATAGCATCCTCAAAGTTGTATCCTTTCCATGGCATGAACGCCACAAGAAGGTTACGCCCAAGGGCAAGCTCACCGTTTTGTGTAGCATAACCCTCACACAGTACCTGGCCCGGAACCACCCTGTCGCCCTTACGAACAATAGGTTTAAGGTTGATGCTGGTACTCTGGTTCGTTTTACGGAACTTAATAAGGAAATATGTTTTCTCATCCGGGTCGAAGCTTACGCTCCTTTCACGGTCTGTACGGTCATACTTAATAGTAATCTTATCGGCATCTACATACTCTACAGTACCATGGCCTTCGGCGTTGATAAGTACACGAGAGTCTGATGCTACCTGGCGCTCAAGGCCGGTACCCACGATTGGCGAGTCAGGACGTAACAATGGTACGGCCTGGCGCATCATGTTCGATCCCATCAGCGCACGGTTCGCGTCATCGTGCTCAAGGAACGGAATCAACGAAGCCGAAATCGATGCAATCTGGTTTGGCGCTACGTCAGTATAGTGTACTGCAGACGGGTCTACCACCGGGAAGTCACCTTCCTCACGGGCAATAACCTTCTCATCTGTAACCACACCTGTAGCATCCATACCTATGTTGGCCTGGGCTATAAGCTTGCCTTCTTCTTCTTCAGCACTTAGGTAAATAGGTTCTGTTTCCAGGTCTACTTTACCATCTACTACTTTACGGTAAGGGGTTTCTATGAAGCCCATTCCGTTTACCTTGGCATAAACACCAAGAGAAGAGATAAGACCAATGTTCGGACCTTCAGGCGTTTCAATAGGACAAAGACGGCCATAGTGTGTATAGTGAACGTCTCGCACCTCGAAACCTGCCCTTTCCCTTGAAAGACCACCCGGACCTAGGGCAGACAGCCTGCGCTTGTGGGTAATCTCAGCAAGTGGATTCGTCTGGTCCATGAACTGAGAAAGCTGGTTAGTACCAAAGAACGAGTTGATAACCGATGAAAGCGTTTTGGCATTGATAAGGTCTATCGGGGTAAATACCTCGTTATCCCTTACGTTCATACGCTCGCGGATGGTACGTGCCATACGGGCAAGACCTACGCCAAACTGCGCCGAAAGCTGCTCACCTACCGTACGTACACGACGGTTAGAAAGGTGGTCGATATCATCAATTTCAGCCTTAGAGTTAATAAGCTCTATAAGGTACTTAACTATAGTTATGATATCCTCTTTGGTAAGCACCTGCTTATCCATAGGGATGTCAAGGTTAAGTTTTTTGTTCATCCTGTAACGGCCCACGTCACCAAGGTTGTAACGCTGGTCTGAGAAGAACAGTTTATCTATAATGCCTCGTGCAGTTTCCTCATCAGGTGGTTCTGCGTTACGCAGCTGACGGTAAATGTGCTCTACGGCTTCTTTTTCAGAGTTAGTAGGGTCTTTTTGAAGCGTGTTGTGGATAATCGCATAATCAGCCTGGTTGTTGTCTTCCTTATGAAGAAGGATAGACTTAACGTTAGCCTCGATGATTTCCTCTACGTTGTCCTTATCAAGAAGGGTGTCACGGTCAAGGATGATCTCGTTACGCTCAATAGATACCACTTCGCCTGTATCCTCGTCCACAAAATCTTCATGCCACGTGTTAAGCACACGCGCAGCAAGCCTGCGCCCAATGTATTTTTTCAGGCTGCTTTTAGACACTTTAATTTCTTCCGCAAGGTCAAATATTTCAAGGATATCTTTATCCCTTTCAAAACCTATGGCGCGGAATAGTGTAGTAACCGGAAGTTTTTTCTTACGGTCGATGTATGCGTACATAACATTGTTGATGTCTGTAGCAAATTCTATCCAAGAACCTTTAAAAGGAATTACCCTGGCAGAGTATAGTTTTGTTCCGTTTGCGTGGAACGACTGGCCAAAGAATACGCCCGGCGACCTGTGTAGCTGAGATACTACAACGCGCTCTGCGCCGTTGATAACAAATGTACCGCTTGGAGTCATGTATGGGATAGTACCCAGGTACACGTCTTGTACAATCGTTTCAAAATCTTCATGTTCGGGGTCAGTACAGTACAATTTAAGGCGGGCCTTAAGCGGCACGCTATACGTTAGTCCCCTGTCTATACACTCCTCGATTGAGTACCTCGGTGGGTCTACAAAATAATCAAGGAACTCCAGTACAAACTGATTGCGGGTATCAGTGATCGGAAAGTTTTCCATGAAGGTGTTATAAAGACCTTCATTGCCCCTTTCATCCGACTTGGTTTCAAGCTGGAAGAAATCCCTGAACGATTTTATCTGGATGTCAAGGAAATCCGGGTAGCTCGGGATATTTTTTGTCGAAGCAAAGCTTATTCTTTCAGTCTGATTTGTTATCATCAATGGACAAAATTTATATTAAAGTAAAGTAATAAGGCCGTATAAAAGTTTATTATACGAAAAATGGTTTAGGCCATTGAGATTCATCTCAAGGCCTAAACCTTAGGTTTTATATGCCGTAAGCTTATTTAAGCTCCACTACAGCACCAGCTTCTTCAAGGGCTTTCTTAAGGCCTTCAGCCTCTTCTTTAGAAACAGCCTCTTTTACGTTAGCAGGGGCGCCGTCTACAAGGTCTTTAGCTTCTTTAAGACCTAGGCCTGTAAGTTCTTTTACAGCTTTAACTACTGCAAGTTTAGAAGCACCAGCATCTTTAAGAACTACAGTAAATTCAGTTTGCTCTGCAGCAGCAGGAGCATCAGAAGCAGCAGCAGGACCAGCTACTACAGCAGCAGCTGCAGGCTCAATACCGTACTCTTCTTTTAGTATAGTTGCTAGTTCGTTAACTTCTTTAACAGTTAGGTTAACTAGTTGTTCAGCGAATTGTTTAAGATCTGCCATTTTTTCTATCGTTTTAAACAGTTTGTAAAATATAATTTATTATGTGCGTTCTGCGATTAACCTTCCTTTTCAGAAAGGGTTTTAAGGATACCTGCAATTTTGCCACCACCTGATTTAAGTGCGCTAACAACGTTTTTAGCAGGAGACTGAAGTAGGCCGATGATTTCGCCGATAACTTCGTCTTTAGATTTAAGGGCTACAAGAGCATCAAGCTGGTTGTCGCCGATAAATACTGCTTCGTGTATATAAGCACCTTTAAGTACTGGCTTGTCTGACTTTTTACGGAACTCTTTTATAACCTTTGCAGGAGCGTTACCGTTATCAGATATAAGTATTGCAGTGTTACCTTTTAGTATTGTAGGAAGGTCGCTGTAGTCGTTCTCAACGATTTCCATTGCTTTTTCAAGCAGGGTATTCTTAACTACCTCAAGCTTTATACCGGCTTTAAAACAAGCCCTCCTAAGGTCTGAAGTAGTTGATGCATCAAGACCAGATATATCTGCAACATAAACTACGTTTGCTTCGGCTAACTGTGCAGTTAAATCTTGGATTACGCTTGATTTTTGTTCTTTTTTCATGGTAAAAACTTTTTAACTACCAATTATACCGCTTTAGGATCTAAAGCAATAGCCGGGCTCTGGGTGCTAGAAAGGTGGATACCTTTTATGTAAGTACCTTTAGCCGCAACTGGTTTTAGTTTAATTAATGTTTGGATAATCTCGTGAGCGTTCTCCTCTATCTTGGCAGCATCAAAAGATACTTTACCGATACCGGCGTGAACAATACCTGTCTTATCAACTTTAAAGTCGATTTTACCGGCTTTAACCTCCTGAACGGCTTTGCCCACTTCCATGGTTACAGTACCGGTCTTAGGGTTTGGCATAAGGCCGCGAGGACCAAGGATCCTACCAAGAGGGCCCAGTTTACCCATAACAGCAGGAACAGTGATGATAACATCTACATCTGTCCAGCCGTCTTTAATTTTCTGAAGGTAGTCATCAAGGCCTACGAAGTCTGCACCAGCAGCTTTAGCTTCAGCCTCTTTATCCGGAGTTACAAGGGCAAGAACCCTTACATCTTTACCGGTACCGTGAGGAAGAGATACAACACCCCTTACCATTTGGTTTGCTTTACGCGGGTCTACACCAAGGCGCACAGCGATATCTACTGACTCATCAAATTTAGCAGAGGCAACAACCTTAATTAATGCAGAAGCATCTTTAAGAGAGTATAGCTTACCTTTTTCGATTTTAGCAGCAGCTTCTTTTTGTTTTTTTGTCAATTTTGCCATTCTTTCTTGTCTTTAACGATTAAAAAGGAGCTGCGCCTGTTACTGTTATACCCATAGACCTTGCAGTACCTGCTACCATGCTCATTGCTTTCTCTATAGTGAAAGCATTAAGGTCTGGCATTTTGTCTTCTGCAATAGTCCTGATCTGATCCCAGCTAACACTGGCTACCTTCTTACGGTTAGGCTGTCCTGAACCTCCTTTTAGTTTGGTAACCTCAAGAAGCTGGATAGCTGCCGGTGGAGTTTTTACAACAAAATCGAACGACTTGTCTTTGTACACGGTAATTTGTACCGGTAATACTTTGCCTGGCTTATCCTGGGTCCTTGCATTAAATTGCTTACAGAACTCCATGATGTTAACGCCAGCAGCTCCCAAAGCAGGTCCAACCGGTGGCGATGGATTCGCGGCACCTCCCTTAACTTGTAGTTTAACTACTTTACTAATTTCTTTAGCCATTTCTTTAAAAAAGATTTAGCACATCTTCAATTGGAAGCGAGGATGTGATTTATAAATAATTGTATAATTATACTTTTTCAACCTGCATAAAGCTCAGTTCCAGCGGCGTCTTCCTTCCGAAGATTTTCACCATCACCTCTAGCTTACGCTTTTCTTCATTCACCTTTTCAACTGTACCGTTAAAGCCGTTGAAAGGACCATCTATAACTTTTACCGTTTCACCTACAGCATACGGTATGTTTACGTTGTCAGTCTTCACTGCCAGCTCATCTACCTTGCCCAGCATACGGTTTACTTCAGTAAGCCTTAAAGGCACAGCATCGCCGCCTTTGGTTTCACCAAGGAAGCCTATAACGCCGGTAATAGATTTTATGATGTGTGGAACTTCACCAGTAAGGTTAGCTTCAAGCATTACATAACCAGGAAAGTAAACCCTGTCTTTGCTGATTTTCTTACCGTCACGTACTTGCACAACTTTTTCAGTTGGTACCAGTACCTGCGATACATAATCAGAAAGGCCGGCTTTACTTATTTCTGTTTCTATGTAGTTCTTAACTTTATTTTCCTGACCGCTTACCGCTCTAACCACATACCATTTTTTGACACTGTTATCAGTCATCGCAATAAAATTAGTTTTTTAACAAAGCATACAACTTCGCCATGATTACCTCAAAGCCTCTGTCTACACCGAAAGTAATCAGGGCAAACAGTAGCGAAAACACGGCCACAATAACAGTAAGGCGTTGTACCTCTGCCCACTCTGGCCACGATACATTTTCTTTAAGCTCTGTAAATGCCTCCGATATATAATTGGTTACTTTCATCTTATATCTTTTATGCTTCTGCACGGGTGGAGGGATTCGAACCCCCATCAACGGTTTTGGAGACCGCTATTCTACCCTTGAACTACACCCGTTTGATTAAAAACCGGCCGGTACAAAAGCACCGGCCGGCTTTCTATATTTAAACTATAATTAGTCTAGGATTTCAGTTACCTGACCAGCACCTACTGTACGGCCACCCTCACGGATAGCGAAACGTAGACCTATGCTTAGTGCGATTGGGCTAAGTAGTTGAACCTCGATAGTAAGGTTATCACCAGGCATAACCATCTCAACACCTGCAGGTAGAGAAATAGTACCGGTTACGTCAGTTGTACGTACATAGAACTGAGGACGGTAGTTATTATGGAATGGAGTGTGACGTCCACCTTCTTCTTTCTTAAGGATATAAACCTCAGCTTTGAAGTGAGCGTGTGGCTTAACAGATCCTGGCTTGATAATAACCATACCACGACGGATATCAGCTTTATCTATACCACGAAGTAGAAGACCTACGTTATCACCAGCTTCACCACGGTCAAGGATTTTACGGAACATCTCAACACCTGTAATAGTAGATGTAAGTTTTTCAGCACCCATACCGATGATTTCTACTGGGTCACCTGTGTTAGCAACACCAGTTTCGATACGACCTGTAGCAACAGTACCACGACCAGTGATAGTGAATACGTCTTCAACAGGCATAAGGAATGGCTTCTCAACGTCACGAACCGGAAGTTCGATCCACTCGTCAACTGCATTCATCAGGCTCATTACAGTTTCAACCCATTTCGGCTCACCGTTAAGTGCACCTAGAGCAGAACCTTGGATAACTGGACCGTTATCACCATCATACTGATAGAATGAAAGTAGGTCACGGATTTCCATTTCTACAAGCTCAAGAAGCTCAGCATCGTCAACCATATCCACTTTGTTCATGAATACAACGATACGAGGCACACCTACCTGACGGCCAAGAAGGATATGCTCACGAGTTTGTGGCATAGGACCATCTGTAGCAGCAACCACAAGGATAGCACCGTCCATCTGAGCAGCACCAGTAACCATGTTCTTAACGTAGTCAGCGTGACCTGGACAGTCAACGTGAGCGTAGTGACGGTTTTGAGTAGAATATTCTACGTGAGATGTATTAATTGTAATACCCCTTTCTTTTTCTTCAGGAGCGTTGTCAATTTGATCGAAAGATTTAGCTTCAGAAAGACCAGCATCTGCCAATACTTTAGTAATAGCAGCAGTCAAAGTTGTTTTACCGTGGTCAACGTGCCCGATAGTACCTATATTAAGGTGCGGCTTTGACCTATCAAAAGTTCCCTTTGCCATGATTTAATAATTTAATCTTAGTTTATAATTAGTGTTCAAATTCTTTTAAACCTTGAGCCAATGACGGGAATTGAACCCGTGACCTCTTCCTTACCAAGGAAGCACTCTACCCCTGAGCTACACCGGCAGTCTGCTTATCCTGAAATCGCTTTCGTGAATCGCGGCGCAAAACTACAATTCAATTTTCAATATTCAAAATAAATTTTTAGTGGGGAGAGCAGGATTCGAACCTGCGAAGGTTTCCCAACGGATTTACAGTCCGTCCTCGTTGGCCGCTTGAGTATCTCCCCTAACCTTTACTTTGTTGCAATATGTAATTTAGAACATATTTTTGAGCCGATAGAGGGACTCGAACCCACGACCTGCTGATTACAAATCAGCTGCTCTAGCCAGCTGAGCTACACCGGCAACATTTCATAAAAAAGTCCGCTATTTCTAACGGACTGCAAATGTAGAGAAATTATTTTTTAATCAAAACTTTTTCCAAAAAAAATTTAAATTCATGAATAAGCCCTGATTTTCTGCTTTCTTTTCATTAGTAAACGCTCCATAGAATCGGCCGCAAGCTCCACTGCCTCCTCAAATGATTTACATTGTTTCTTTACAACAAACTCATCTCCCGGTACGCTTATTTTTACCTCGGCAATCTTATTAAGCTTGGCATTTGTATTGTCAACCTTGAAAAAAACATCCGAACAAACCACTCTGTCATAGTACTTTTCAAGCTTATCTAGCCTGTCTTGTACAAAGCCTACCAACTTCCTGTCAACTGTAAAGTTAACCGCATGAACGTTCACTTTCATAATAAAAAATAAAATTAGGTTAAACAAATCAGGAACCATTATTGCTGCGCGGGTGGGCATCCTTATACACCGACTTCAGCTCTGCGAGGCTGCTGTGGGTATACACTTGCGTAGATGCCAGGCTGGCGTGCCCTAACAATTCCTTTACTGAATTTAAATCGGCCCCGTTATTCAATAAATGGGTGGCAAAGGTATGCCGCAACACGTGCGGGCTCTTTTTCACCTTAACGGAGACAACACTAAAGTAACGATTTATTAACCTGTATACAAAAGTTTCGTTAATTTTTTTTCCCTTATCGGTCAAGATTAACATTTCAGGATGCACGATTTCTTCCAAACTAGCACGTTTTACAAGGTATTGCCGCAATACATCTGCTGTACAGGCCAGTACCGGCACTATACGTTCTTTATCTCTTTTACCCAATACCTTCAGTGTACCGTTACCGGGGTCGTAGCTATTCACCTTTAAACCAATGAGCTCGGCGCGGCGTATACCTGTGGTATAAAACAGCTCTACAATCAGGCGATTGCGCACCCCTTCAAAATCGTCTGCATATTCTTCACCTGCCACCACATCCTGAACATCCTGCATTTCCTTTTCATTAAAAGGCACCTGCACTTTCTTCTCGGTTTTTAAAGCCTTGTGTTTTTGCAGCGGGCTTACGTTTATCTGTTTGGATTTCAGCAGGAATTTGTAAAATGCTTTTAACGAAGACACCTTACGGTTTACCGAACGGTTACTAAGCCCCTCCTGCTCTACCAGACGGATAATCCAGCCGCGCACCTGCCCGTAGATTACCTCCTCAAGCAAAGCACCGCTTTCTTCCTCCCTGATAAAGCGTTCAAAGCCAAACACATCATCAAGGTACGCCCGTGCCGTAAGCGGGCTGTAGTTTTTCTCCTTTATAAGGTAATCGCGAAATGCATCTTTGCTGTCAAACATATACAAATAAAAAAACCGCTAACAGCAAAGTTAAACTTTAGCTGCTAACGGCTGCTATTTAAAGCCCCAAAAAATTATCTTAAGCTTCAAGTGCGTCGCGAAGACCTTGAATGTAAGCTGCTTTTTGAATCTCTGCACGCCTCTTTACAGATGGCTTAGTGAAAGCCTGGCGAGCCCTTAACTGACGTACAGTTCCGGTTTTGTCGAATTTACGCTTATAACGTTTAAGCGCCCTGTCGATATTTTCTCCGTCTTTTATCGGTATTATTAACATATGCGATACACCTCCTCTCGTTTACGGATGCAAACTTACGCTAATAAAACATATTCACCAAATAAATATTACAATTATTTAACAGACCATACGGTATATCCGTGCGGTGGTGCCTGTATCTGTACCCATTTGTCTCCCTGCGTAGTAGGCTCCCAGGTAGAGTTGCCGGTGTAGTCTTTTATAACGGTGCTGGTCCAGTTAGTTTGTACCCATCGCTGCTGCCAGTTATCACTGTTATTAATGTATACAACCAGCCCCGGGCTGCCGTTACGGCGCGCTATGTACTCGTCGTTATCTGCATAAGAATAGGTAGTGGTACCACTCGCCTTATTATTGTGTATCCATATAAGGTTGTTCAGCTTGTTTTTGTCCAGCCACTCCTCATAATCGCGGTAAAAAATACACGGATACCCCTCATGCGTAAGGATATAGGCATAGGCCAGTATCTTATTATTGTATATCTCGTCGGTATCATGGTTGGCCACAAAGGTCACCGCCCTGTATGCGTTACGCTTCAGCAGCATGTCGTTGTTCAGCTTGGTAAGGTCGTTCCCCTGCAGGGCATCGCGCATGGCGTAGTAGCAGGCAAAGTCAAACGCACTGGATTCGGCGCTGTTCGCCCAGGTTTCCAGTGTGGCGGCATTACCATCCCAGTACTCCCCTACTGCAAATCCGCCTGAGGCGTTCTTAAAGTTCTTTACCACCCACGGTTCAAAGCCTTTTACCATATCAAAACGCCAGCCGTCAAAGCCCATGGTGTTCTTATAGTATTTGGCAATGGAGTTGCTGTTGTTGTACAACCAGTTCTGCACATACAGCTTATCATGGCAAAGGTCGGGGTAGCCCCCAAAGGTACCCGCATCGGAAGCATGCACATCATTCGGATGGAAGTCGTAATACGAACGTGTAAACAATCCCGAAGCCGGTGTAAAGTTAGTGTAGGTACTGCCGCCGGTAAAAGGGTTCGACTGCGAAGCCCCGCCACTGCAATGGTTGATTACAATATCGGCAATCACGCTAAGGTCGTTGTTGTGCGCCGTAGTAATAAGGTTCTGGATTTCAGTAAGCGAGCCAAAACGGGTTTCGGTATTGCCCATTTGGTTATAGCTTCCAAAATCAAAATAATCAAAAGGGTCGTACCCCATGCTGTAGCCCCCGCTGGAACCCTTTGTGGCAGGCGGCAGCCAAATGGCATCGATACCTGCACTGGCCCACGAAGGCACCTTGCCCGAAATGGTGTTCCACCAGGTACCGCCACCGGGGCAGTCCCAGTAGAAGGCCTGCATCATTACTTTGCTCCCGGTAGAACGCGCAGTGAGGTTGCTCGGCGTAGCCTTAGTGGGTTCCGCAGCTACCACGGTTGATTTTGTGGCATCTTCTGTTGTACAGGCGCTTAGTAATAGAAATGCGCCTGCAACGGTCATAATTGTTTTTTTTATAAAATATGGGTTTGGATATTGTCGAATTTACAAAACCAAACCTTAAACTTTACCTAATCCTCAAATCACACCGTCACTACAACGTTATAGTGTTAATAAATAAAAACACGCCGACAGATGAACGGTAAATTTTATCGGTGACTGAAAAACAGATATTTACGACTAGAAGGAAAGGACACTGACCCCGATAGTTATCGGGGCTGATTTATTGACATTCCGTCATTGCGAGGAACGAAGCACCCGAGGGCACAGCCCGAACTGACGGAGTAATCTCATTATTTCAAAATAAGAGCTACTTTATAAGATTGCTTCGTCGTACCTCCTCGCAATGACTGACGCAAGAGTCCGTAGAGACGTTGCACTGTAACGTCTCTACTCTCCCTTTTGGGGAGGGCTGGTGAGGTACCCAAAAAAAGAGGCCTCCTTACGGAAGCCCCTTCGCATTTTGGTTAAGTATAATAAGTAGTGCTATTTCAGTATATTGCGCGAAATCACCAGCTTCTGGATTTCGGTAGTACCCTCACCTATAGTACACAGCTTGGCATCGCGGTAGTATTTCTCCACCGGAAAATCCTTGGTATAGCCGTAGCCACCATGTATCTGCACCGCCTCGTTGGCAATGCGTACACAGGCCTCGCTGGCATACATCTTGGCCATAGCCCCGGCAGTAGTCACTGGCTCATGGTTGTTTTTAAGGTGTGCCGCTTTGTGCAGCAGTAACTCACTGGCTTCTATCTCTGTAGCCATATCGGCAAGCTTAAAGGCTATCCCCTGGAAGTTACTTATCGGTTGGCCAAACTGGTGGCGCTCCTTGCTGTATTTCAATGCAGCTTCATAAGCGCCTTTGGCAATACCCAGTGATAACGCACCTATAGATATACGGCCGCCGTCCAGTATTTTCATGGCCTGTATAAAGCCCTCGCCTACCTCGCCCAGCCTGTTAGCATCAGGGATGCGGCAATTGTCAAATACCAGTTCGGCAGTTTCGCTGGCACGCATGCCCAGCTTGTTCTCCTTCTTCCCTGAGCTAAAACCCGGTGTGCCTTTTTCAACAACAAAAGCAGTCATGCCACGGCTGTCGCCTTTAGCACCCGTGCGGACAATAACTACCGCTACGTCACCGCTTTTACCATGCGTTATGAAGTTTTTGGCGCCGTTAAGCACCCAGTGGTCACCGTCCTTGATAGCAGTGGTGTTCATCCCCCCGGCATCGCTACCGGTGTTGTGTTCAGTAAGGCCCCAGGCACCTATCCATTCGGCAGTAGCCAGTTTCGGCAGCCAGCGCAGTTTCTGGCTTTCATCACCAAACATTAGTATATGATTAGTACACAAAGAGTTATGCGCCGCTACCGACAACCCAATAGACGGGTCGGCTTTAGAAAGCTCCTCAATAACGGTAATATATTCGTGGTAACCCAGGCCGCTGCCCCCGTATTCTTCGGGTACCAAAACCCCCATATAGCCCATATCGCCAAGCTTCTTAAAAAGCTCAAGCGGAAAGTGCTGGGTTTCGTCCCATTCCATATAATACGGCAGGATGTTAAACGCTGCAAACTCCTTAATAGAGGCAGCAATCATGGCTTGCGTTTCGGTCATTTCAAAAACCATAGAATTATAGCTTAAATTTCAGTATTCCAAATATAAGCTAATTATTTTTGATTTAACAACAAAAATTTCGTTTATTTTTGACAATTCATCAAAATCATCAATTTTACCATCCATACTGCGCTGTGTAATCACGGCACGCGCCACCTCCTTATTAAGGTACGGAAAACGGCTCAGTTGCTGTAACGACGCGGTGTTTACGTTAATCTTGTTCACCTGTGGGTTTGCCCCTACTTTAAAGGATTTCTTAAGCCCGGCAACAGCCTCAGGCGAAAACTCCTTAAAATCGTCCATCTGCTCCATACTTACAAAAGCACCAAGGTCAGCACGGCGGCGCAGTATTTTCTTGGCAAAGGCAGGCCCTATACCATAAACACCAATTAGGTCTTCCTCAAGTGCCGTGTTGATATCCAATTGTTTAGCAACAGGCTGCTTCTTAGCATCAGCATCATAAGGCTTCGGTTTATCATCCTTATAATCAGTAGCTAAAGCACTGCCCTGCTGATTTTTAAAGTTAGCATTATTTTTCTTATTGACCCAATCGGGAAACTTAAAATAAGGTGAAATTACAGCCAGTAAACTATCAGAAACTCCGGTAACGTTCTTAAAATCAGCAGGCGAGTTAACCCACTGGTTTTTAGCGCGGAATGCTTTTAGCTTATCTATCTGTGCGGGGGTCATGCCCAGCGTATAGCCCTTATAATCACTGATAAAATTAGGATTGAACGGATATATTTTATGCGAAGTGCTGTCGGCCTTTGCTTTCAGGGCATCAAGCTTTACCTGTTGGGCAAGCCATTGCTTTTCTTCCTCTGAAACCTTTGATGCAGAAGAAGTTGAGCGCCCAACAAAGAACCACGCCGCCTGTACTATTATAATAAGGAGTACAAGTGCCACAATGCCTTTTCGCTGGCCTGAAGTAAAACGGTAAGGGAGGGTTGGTTTTGGTTGCGTCATTATATCAATCTGTATTACAATGCACTACAAATCAAACACCGAACTGCGCTTGGTATATACCATGTCTTTCAGCCGCAGCCAGAACGCAAGTGTAAGGTATACCCCAAACCACAGGCCCGCCGTTACAAAGGTGATGTAAATAAAGAAAAGGCGTACGTTTGTGGCGCGCATGCCCAGGCGGTCGGCAAGGCGGCTGGCTACCTCAAAGCCGTGTTTTTCAAAGTAATGGCGAATATTGGTTATCAGGGGCATAGCACTCAGTTATAAAGTCGTAAAGTTGAAAGTCATAAAGTCCGTTACGCCAAAGATAAGGAAAAAACCTTAGCTTTTTAAAAGGCTGATTCCCAAGGCACACTGCATGCAGCGGTGGTGGTTGCAGTACTCGTTTTTCAGTTGCAGCAGGGCCTGGCTGTCGTATGCCGAAGGCACGTCAACCTTATAGTGCCTAAACTTATCTATCACCGCATTGCTTTCAGGTTCAAGCTGTTGCATCAGGTTAATCAGTTCCTCGGTATTGTCTTTGGCAAGGCTTTGGGCATAAGCAAACTTAACAGGGACTATCGTATTAATTATCAACAAGTCTACAAATGAAACAGACAGCCCTTTACGCTTGGGGCTGCTTTCTTTATCAAAGCGGTAATGGGTGTGCCAATACGGGCTGACATGTACGGAAAACAGCTCCCTTATTTCACGTAAATCACTACAAACCATTATTTTAGAAAACAGGTTTTGCTCCGCGTAGTACAGTGCAGCAAGCTGTGCCAGGCGTATCGTAGGGAAGTTATCGGGGCGGTGCCTGAAGAACTCCGGCGGCGTACCTATGTAAGGCTGAAGCCGGTACTTGTGCTGTGCGTAGGCATACTGTTGTTGCAGGTTCTTGGGGTACAACTCCTCAAAGTCGCCCATAAGCAGCGAAGCCCTCCCAAACAGCAGTGCTTCAAGGTTTTGCACATCAAACATTTCTTTCCGCACCACACTGAATGGTAATGATTTAGCCAACTCAAAGAACGCTGCACCATTGGTATTCAGCCCGAAATTCTTCGCTAAGAAACAGAACAGCACGGCTTCCCAGTCGCCACCCGTTTCCTTAGCCAATTGCATGACCGGCAACGCCTTACGCTCCAGCCTTTCAAAGAAGAGCCGCTCCTTCCAGTTGCCAAACAGGAAGCTGTCGGCAGCACCAATTTCCCTCTCACAATTAATCCACGTCTTAGCCGAAAGCAATGCTTTGTAACTGTTTATCAAATTGTTATCTACAACCCGCCACAGTTCCAGCACAGGTATCTCGGTGCCGTTTGGGCGTAGTACATCAGTATCATGCTCCCAAACCACGTGCAATATTACATTGTCATAGTTAGGGTCGGTTTCGTGGCGGTGGGCGTACCAGTCCGAGCTTTTCAGGTGAATTTCTACATTGCCCGCCCAGCGCTGGTTTCCTATAACTACCTGTGCGTTAAAGAAATCAGGGCCGCTTTGCTGCAAATACTGGCCTGTATTAAGCACCTGTATAGGTTCGCCGGTTACGGTGGTGAGTGAGGTCTGGCCGAACTTTTTATGCTGCCAGATATAATGTAAGAAATCTTCTCTCATTTTTGGTTTTGTTGGTACAGCCAAGTTAAAAAATTCCTGTTGAATACCGGTAGCTTATTTTGAAGGTTTTTTCTCTCAATAAAAGTTATTAACAGGGTAATAATCCACAATTTGTACAAAAAAGTATAAAATGCTGTGGAATATCTTCCTGTTCAAAAAACCACAATAGTTTAAAAATCAACGAAATAACACAAAACACTTTTTCACAATACCCTTCAAATATTCCACATTTTCCACAGGAAATTTACTGAAGAAATGGGTTCAGTACGCTGCGCGGTTTTTTTGTTTACGGTTCGTGGTTTATAGTTGTTGGTTGTTGGAAGCTTCATTCGCAGGTAAATTTACTGAACGAATGCCTTCAGTACTTTGCGGAGGGATGTGGCGTAACTTTGCAGAAGGATTTTTATCAAACAAAAACAGCCTGCAAAGTAGCAGGCTGCCTGTTTCTGAAAAACTATATTGTATCAGTTACTACTTTTTCTTTTTGCCAATACAGCAATCCTGGTAAGTAGCTGTGCATAGATTGTATGCCTTATTCATGTTGGCCTTGGCAGCAGCTATTTTTTCCTGCATTTCGGCTTTACTGATTTTACCTGCCTTAAACTGGCTTGAGGCTTTTTCAACAGCGTTAGTGTATACAGCATCTATAGCTAAAGCACTCTTATTATATTGCTTTGTACACTCAGGGCAACCCGTAGAATCTGTTGCTATTTTAAGCATTTCAGGTTGGATAATTACTGAACCTTTGGCATTCGGCAGCAGTGTTTCGTCCTGGCTGTTTGAATAAGATATTAAAAATGACACACCTAAAACAAGCAGGAACAAACCCCGGATAGCTTTGGTACTTTTTTTCATAGGATAAAATTTATTGGTTGACTAATAATGATTGGTAAATATATGAAAAAGTGGTTAACTTTTAGTTATTAGCTTTCAGCAGCCGGTTTTCACCCTCCTGACCCTGAAGGGGTCGCGTATACTAACCCAGGGCACCGCCCTGGGTATAAAACTATCTTAACTGACAACCAATCACTTATAAAAGTGTAATAAAAACACTTATAACTAATAGATTTACAGCAGGTTAAAGAAATAAATTTGTTTGCCAAAGCCGAAAATAGGCCTACCTTTGCGCCAGTTTAACTTTACACAAACAAATGGAAACTAACACACAACAACTACACGATTTGGCCGTACAGGTAAGGCGCGACATTCTGCGCATGGTACACGCCGTAAACAGTGGCCACCCGGGCGGTTCGCTGGGCTGTACCGAGTTTATGGTAGCACTGTACCAGGCCGTAATGGAGCGCAAAGAAGGCTGGGATATGGACGGCAAGGATGAGGACATCTTCATACTGAGCAACGGGCATATTTCACCGGTATTTTACAGCGTGCTGGCACGCAGCGGGTACTTCCCGGTAAGCGAGCTGGCTACCTTCCGCCTGCTGAATTCACGCCTTCAGGGTCACCCTACCACACACGAAGGGCTTCCGGGCATACGCATAGCATCGGGTTCGCTGGGCCAGGGCATGAGCGTGGCCATAGGTGCTGCACAAACCAAAAAACTGAACAAAGACAACCACATTGTATACACCCTGCACGGCGACGGCGAACTTCAGGAAGGCCAGAACTGGGAGGCTATTATGTATGCTTCGGCTTACAAGGTAGACAATCTTATAGCTACCATAGATGTAAACGGCAAGCAGATAGACGGCCCTACCGACGAGGTGTTGCCTATGGGAAGCCTGAGTGCCAAGTTTGTAGCTTTCGGTTGGGATGTGGTAGAAATTGCCGCCGGTAACCACCTGGAATCCATCATAGCGGGCTTACTTTCGGCGAAAGCCAAAACCGGGCAGGGCAAGCCTGTAGCCGTATTGCTGCATACTGAAATGGGTAACGGCGTAGACTATATGATGCACACCCACGCATGGCACGGCAAAGCGCCAAACGATGAGCAGCTGGCTAAGGCACTGGAGCAAAACACAATTACATTAGGGGATTATTAATTTATTTAAAGATTGAAAAATTTAATAATTGAAAAATTCAGCGGGGTATAACACGCCCGAATTTTTAAATCTTTTCAATATTTAAATTTTTAAATTAAAAATCATGACAAAATACACCAATACAGGAAGTAAAGATACCCGTTCGGGATTTGGCGCCGGCCTTACCGAACTTGGGCAAACCAATGAAAATGTGGTTGCCCTGTGTGCCGACCTTATCGGCTCGCTGAAAATGGACGATTTTAAAAAGAACCACCCGGAGCGTTTCTTCCAGGTGGGTATAGCCGAGGCCAACATGATAGGTATGGCTGCGGGTATGACCCTTGGCGGCAAGATACCGTTTACGGGTACGTTTGCCAACTTCTCTACCGGAAGGGTTTATGACCAAATCCGCCAGAGTGTTGCATACTCCGACAAGAATGTAAAAATATGTGCCAGCCACGCAGGGCTTACCCTGGGTGAAGACGGCGCTACCCACCAGATACTGGAAGACATTGGCCTTATGAAAATGCTTCCGGGTATGACGGTAATCAATACGTGCGACTTTGCACAGACCAAAGCCGCCACATTAGCCATAGCCGAACACCACGGCCCTGTTTACCTGCGTTTTGGCCGCCCTGTAGTGCCAAACTTTACCGGCGAACTGGAGTTTGTTATCGGCAAGGCTATACTGCTTAACGAAGGTACCGACGTGACTATAGTTGCCACCGGCCACCTGGTTTGGGAAGCGCTGGTTGCTGCCGAGGCACTTGAAGCTAAAGGTATTTCTGCTGAAGTAATAAACATCCACACCATCAAGCCACTGGATGAGGAAGCAATACTGAAATCGGTAGGCAAAACCGGTTGTGTGGTAACTGCCGAAGAACACAACGTACTGGGTGGCCTTGGCGAAAGCGTAGCCCGCGTACTGTCGCTTAACAACCCTGCACCGCAGGAGTTTGTAGCGGTACAGGATACCTTTGGCGAAAGCGGTACCCCTGCACAGCTTATGGACAAATACGGCCTGAACAGCGATGCTATTATCGCCGCTGCCGAAAAAGCCATTTCAAGAAAAAAATAATAGTTTAGTTTTTTTGATAGTTAAGAAGATCCCGGAGGCATAAGCTTCGGGATTTTTTTGTTTGAGGGTAATGTGGTGATTTGGTTATGGGATTATTCGTGGATTTGTGTATTCGTCAATTTGTTGCCGCTACCGAGGCCTGTCATGGCGAGGAACGAAGCCATCCCACAACTTTGTACCTGATAGCGCGGATTTGTAATCCGTGTTTAAAACATACAAACTTATATAATGTCACGGATTGCAAATCCGCGACATCGGTACCGGACGGCTTTACGAAGAATTTGCAACACAGAGAAACACGGAGATTTCACAGAGAAACACAGAGTAATTATTAACCAAAGTTTTGTCATTACTCTTTAAAGCAAGCGAACTATTCCTGCGGAATATTAAGGATTCATAGCAACATTAAGAGATTGCCGCGCTGCGCTCGCAAGGACGGTGCGTGAAAAACGCTATGAATACAGCACCACAAATCAGTCCCGTCATGGCGAGGAACGAAGCCATCTCATAAAGTAACTTCCTAATAAGACTTTTCTACCTCACTATGCCTGCACATAAAAATCATGTGATAGCTACCGCCAATATACAAAAAACTCCTGCGGTGGGCAGGAGTTTTTCGTTATAAGATAGTATAGTATTAAGGGTTCGGGTACTGCCTGCAGTTAGCATCCAGGTACAGCCTGGTACGCAGGGGGTCGGTAGTATTACCGCCGCAGCTTGGGGCGTTATCAAAATTATAATAAACACCCGGAGATACATACAGTTCCCCAAGAGTAGAAGTACCATCGCCATCGTCATCGGTATCCAGGTAGTCCGGCACTTTGTCGTTGTCGGTATCTACATAGCCTATATCTTCAGTTGAATCCATACCATATTCGTAGCGGTTTTCTATACCGTCTCCATCAGCATCCGTGTAATCTACAGCATATAGCTTAAAGCTGAACACAAGGCTGTCATAAGACCCTACAAGCCCGCTTGATGAGTTATAATACGCAAGGCCCGACGGGATGAACATAACACCCGCACCGTAGTTTTCAAAATGCGCAGGGTCTATACTGCCCGGCTCATCTACATACGTACCCCCACGGAAAAGTGGCAGTATCTCCCTCCAGCCTGCTACATATACATCGCTGTACAGGTTAAGCGGCGCCTGCGGAAACGGGTCGTAGTCAAACATGGTATCATCAAGCAGGTTACCCCTGTATGATACCAGTACGCCATCGGCACGTGTAGGCCTGTCGCCCACACCTTCATTCAGCTTAAGGTAATAAATACGGTAAGTAACAATGTTTTTAGATTCGCTGTTACCCACAAGTGCAGTAGGTGTAAAATCTACATATTGCAGCGGGTATTGTTGCTGGTCCCATATAGATGTTTGGGCAGCAGGGTTGTCTATGCTGTCCAGCACTATGTTAAACTCGGCATCTACACTCTTTATGTAGTGGTTTTTAAGGTATTTTTCTATACTGTCTTTTTCAGCGGTATATTGCTCGGTGTAGTCGCGCGGCGGCACTGTTTTGTCGTCGTCTTTGTTGCACGACGCCATAAAGCCTATAACAGCAACAAGGGCAATTGCCTGTAAAAATCTCTTCATATTAATTTTTTTTCAAGGGTGCAAGATACGATTTTCCCGTATTTTTGTGTTGGTAATAACACCGATTTTTAAGAATTAGTATGAGGATTGATAAATATTTGTGGTGCGTGCGCTACTACAAAACCCGCAGCATAGCCACACAGGCCATACAAAAAGGCCATGTTACGGTAAACGGGCAGCAGGCAAAGGCATCGCGCGATGTGTTTCCGGGCGATAAGGTAACCGTGCGCCGCGACCAGATAAACTATGTACTGAGCGTGCTGGACATACCTGCAAACCGCGTAGGCCCCAAGCTGGTAGACATGTACCGTAAAGACGAAACCCCTGCCGAAGCATTTGCCCATTTGGAACTGCTAAAGCTAAGCAAGGAACACTACCGTGCCAAAGGTACGGGCCGCCCTACCAAAAAAGACCGCCGCGAACTGGACGGCTATACCGATGACGATAACGAATGGCCGGATGCCGACGAACTTTTAGCCGATGACTAAGCTGGATAAAAACTACTGGGAAAACCGCTACCAAAGCGATGATGCCCCATGGGATGCCAAAAGCATAACCACACCCATAAAAGATTTGGCCGACAGCCTGACCGATAAACAGGTGCAAATATTAGTGCCGGGCGCAGGCAACGGGCATGAGTTTGAATACCTCATCAGTAACGGGTTTACCAATGCCTATATGCTGGACATAGCCGAAAGCCCGCTTAAAAATGCCGCAGCCCGACTGCCGCAGGTAGATGCTTCACATTTTATATTGGGGGATTTTTTTGTGCAAGAGGGGCAATACGATGTTATTATAGAGCAGACGTTCTTTTGTGCGCTGGATCCGGCGTTGCGAAGTGAATATGTTACCAAAATGCACAGCCTGCTGAAACCGGGCGGCATACTGGCGGGGCTGCTGTTTAACTTCCCGCTTACCGAAGAAGGCCCTCCCTTTGGCGGAAGCGCAGGTGAGTACAAAGCGCTGTTTGGCAACCTGTTCCATATAAAAACACTGGAACCTGCCCAAAATTCGATAAAACCGCGACAGGACAGGGAACTGTTTTTTATCTTTGAAAAAAAATAACTGCAACAACACCATGAACGTTATCCTGAACAACAAGGAAATAGAATACAAAACCAGGCGTATGGCCTACCAGATATACGAAACCTTTGTAGACGAAACCGAGGTGGTTATAGCCGGTATAGCCAGCAACGGCTATGTTTTTGCGCAAATGATAGCCGCAGAGCTTACAAAGATATCCGATATTAAAACCACACTGTGCGAGGTAACCATAAACAAGCAGCAGCCGCTGGAACCGGTAAAAACATCGCTTACCCCGGCAGAGTATACCAATAAGGCACTGGTGCTGGTAGACGATGTGCTGAACAGCGGTACCACGCTTATTTATGGTGTAAAGCATTTTCTTGATGTGCCGCTTAAAAAGTTTAAAACGGCGGTGCTGGTAGACCGTAACCACAAACAATACCCCGTAAAAGCCGATTTTAAAGGGCTGTCGCTGTCTACCTCCATGATGGAGCACATTATAGTAGAGCTTACCGGTACCGAGCCTTATGCGGCACTGCGCTAAAGCAGGCTCATAATTTCGTCGGCTACCTGTGCGGGCGTTTTCCCATCTGTTTTTACTACATGGCGGGCGTGGTTATAAAAATAACTGCGCTCAAAAAGGTGCTGCCCTATAAACGATTCCAGCTCCTCCCCTTCCTTTCCTGCCAATAGCGGACGGGTGTTGCCCTGCGCCTTAGTACGGCGTATTACTTCGGCTATACCGGTTTTCAGGTAAATAGATATTACATCATCGCGCTGCAGCAGCAAATGGTTGTTTGCATAACAGGGTGTACCCCCTCCTAAAGCGAGTACAAAATCGGCCTCGCTGTCTAAAAGTTGGGTCAGCGTTTCATGCTCCAGGCGGCGGAATTGTATTTCGCCCTGCTCCTTAAAGATGTCCGGCACGCTTTTTTGGGTGTTTTTTTCAATCACCTCGTCCAGGTCCAGGCAGTCTATTTCGGCTGCTTTGGCCAGTAAACGGGCAGTTGTGGTCTTTCCGGAGCCCATATATCCACACAAAATTATCTTTTTCATATTAATAAGCCTTTACTAAACAGGCGGTTGAAGAAATTAGTCAAAAAAAACTCAAATTTATAATAAAATCGTTTTGATAAATAAATAATACCTCCGTATATTTGCACCCGCATTCAGGAAGTGATATACACTTTGATTTATTGGACTCGGTAGCTCAGCTGGTAGAGCACATCACTTTTAATGATGGGGTCCTGGGTTCGAATCCCAGCCGGGTCACAAGAAGACACTTACTGAAATGCACCGACTCGGTAGCTCAGCTGGTAGAGCACATCACTTTTAATGATGGGGTCCTGGGTTCGAATCCCAGCCGGGTCACTAAAAAGTTAAGCATAACCGCTTAACTTTTTTTGTTTATATTTACTGCTACCGGCCATGTGGAGAAATTGGTAGACTCGCCATCTTGAGGGGGTGGTGCCGCAAGGCGTATGGGTTCGAATCCCATTGTGGTCACGAATAAAAAGCCTCAACCACTCTCTTATCCAGGTGGTTGAGGCTTTTTTAGTTTATTTATTTCCCACTAATTTTATTATTATTGACTTATAAGTATAACCTACAAGATGGCTAGTTCCTTCAAGGGTAGATTCGTGTACATCTTTTCTATTTATCGGAGGCCGAAAATTTAATTACCACTAATATCACACAATCAAATCAACTGGCTATATGCATGTTATGTATTTTTTTTAGTAAATTTATTTTTTTCAAAACACTTTTTCTAAAATGACTGGTTCAGTTAACAACTTATTTTCAGGAATACTCAAAAAAAGTAAATATGGCATCTGAAAACACGAAATCTGGATTTAAGCAAGCAATAATTATTGCAATAATCTCAATAATAGGTTCAATTATTGTAGCAATTATTGCCAAATGGCCAACATCAACACCAGTTGTTAATCCTAATCCGATAAATCCGAGCGTGAAAAGTTTGTCCATCTGTGAAAAATATATTTTAGCAATTAATTCGATTTCGACAAAATTCGAAGAGTTTAAGGGGGAAAAGACTAGAGATGATGAAATTTATATAGAATACATGAGTAGATATTCATTCGACAAATATCCAACCTATGTGGTTTATGATAAAGAAGATTTTACTACAGAACTTGAAATTCAATATTATAAGGGCATTGACTCAATTAAGGCCGTAAATGCATTTGTTAAATGTAAAAATACAATTGAAGCTTGTTTAAATATAAAATATAAGGTAATGCCTAAACTACCAAGTCGACACACTAATAATTATAACGTCGACAATGAGTACTATTATGGTGAAAATTTTGAAATTTTTGTAAACTTTTCAAAGTTCCGAGACACTTTGAATGTTACTACTATTATATCAAATAACACCATGTAGAAACTAATTCCCCGCTGGCGCAAGCATCTTGCTTGTGCTATTAAAGGTACGGGCAAGATGCCCGCACCAGCGTAAAGAAAATATCCTCTCTCAATTAAAACTCCGCCTGAACTCCACCGGAGATACACTCGTTTTAGTCTTAAATAGTTTGCTGAACGACTGCGGGTGCTCAAAGCCCAGGCTGTAGGCAATTTCAGAAACCGAAAGGCTAGTGACTGATAGCTGCTCCTTAGCTTTTTCTATAAGCTTGTTGTGTATGTGCTGCTGGGCGTTTTGCCCGGTATGGGAGCGCAGCATATCGCTAAGGTAGCTGGGCGAAATATGCAGCCTGTCTGCCAGGTACTGCACTGTAGGTATACCGCTGTTAAGCGATTGTTCATTGCCAAAATACCCATCCAGTATTTCTTCAAGGTTTTGCAGCAGGTCGTTGCTCACCGCCTTACGCGTTATGAACTGGCGGCGGTAAAAACGGTTGGCATAATTCAGCAGCAGCTCTATCTGTGAGATGATAACATCCTGGCTAAAATCGTCCAGGCGGCCGGTGAGTTCCTGCTCTATGATTTCGAAAATGGAGATAATAACCGCCTTTTCGCGGTCCGACAGGTGCAGCGCCTCATTAGCCGAATAAGAGAAAAAGCCATATTGCTTTATCTTCTTTGCCAAAGGATACGATAACAAAAAGTCGGGATGGATAAGCAATGTATACTGCGAGCACACACCACCGTGATGTTCGTCGTTGCCTATAACCTGCCCCGGTGCGGCAAAAAGCAGGCCGCCCTCATCAAAATCATAGTAATGCTGCCCATATTTTATGCGCCCGCTAAGGCGCGGCTTGTACGATATTTTATAAAAATGCAACACGTGGCTTTGCGGCATGCCACGTTCCACCACATTGTTGCTCTCGGCACCCAGTATGGTTATCAGCGGGTGGTTAGGCTCCGGCAGGCCAAAAGCACGTGCCGCTTCGGTAAGCGATGTAAAGTTGTGCGGTGTGTTTTCTTCCTTTTTCATTTGTCAAAATTTAAGCGGAAAATTTTATATAAAGGTAACCGATAATCAGCAGACTACCGGTTACCTTGATGTAATTGATGTGTGTGGGTTTGTCATTGCGAGCGGAGGAACGGAGCGCGGCAATCTCATAAAGCATGTTTTCAACGATGAGATTGCTTCGTTCCTCGCAATGACAGAACCTGAAGAAAGGAATCCAATCCTCCCTCAATGTAATTGGTTTACTATATTACCCCTGTGCAGCTACAGCCACAGCTTCCCAGGCTTCCCACTCAGCCATGCGTTTTGCATATTCGCCGCGTACCCAGGCCAGGTTATGGCTACCCAGTGACAGGCGTAGTGGCGGATTCTCGTCATCTACGGCGGCAAATATTCCGTTAGGGGTAGCATCGGGGTTGCCGCGCTCCAGGTTTTGCAGCTGCTGGAAGAAGTTGTTTTTAAAGTCGTTGTAAATATCCATGCCCGGGGCAAACTTAAGCGACTCCTGGCTGCCAAACTCGGTAGCATACGCGCCCGGCTCTATAATGGTAACCTTAATATTGAAGTCCTTCACCTCCAGGGCAAGGCTTTCGTGTATGGCCTCAAACGCCCATTTAGACGATGCATAGTAGCCAATAACCGGCAGGGTTACATGCCCAAGGTTGCTGCTTGTGCCCAGTATGTGGCCGTAGCCCTGCTGGCGCAGCAATGGCAAAGCCGCCTGTATTACTGCAAGTGTGCCAAAAATATTGGTATCGTACATGGCCTTAACGTCTTCGGCGCCGGCTTCTTCTATGGTACCCACCAGCGAGTAGCCGGCATTGTTCAGCACTACATCCAGCCTGCCGAAATGGGCATGGGCTTTTTCTACGGCTTCTTTGGCCTGTGCGGTATTGGTAACGTCGAGTTCCAGGGTAAGTACGTTGTCGCCAAACTGCTCGTTAAGCACCGCTATGCTTTCCAGCTTGCGTGCGGTAGCCGCTACCTTGTCGCCACGCTTTAGCGCAGCTTCTGCCCATACACGGCCAAAACCACGTGATGCACCTGTTATAAACCAAACCTTTGTACCGTCTGTTGTTTTTTGATCTGACATAATGTATATGTTTTAATTTGATAATACAAAGTTCGGTAGGCAGTGCATGGTACACGTAGCCTAAACGGGTGGGTACGTAGCCGAATTGAGGGAAGTGTTGTTTAAGGTTATCGCCTAAAGAACAAGACGCGCGTACACTTTTTATATTTTTTACTGCACGAGATTTAAATTTATCCGATGGATAATAAAATTCCCCAATCTTCGTTATCTTTACATACTTCAACAAAGGAATATTTCCGAAAAAATTATTGGAACCCCAATAATATAGAATGCCCTCTCACCGTCCTGTCTAACTGATTGCATAGTGAATTTAAAGTTGACGCTATGTAGTTATCATGACTAAACGTTTAAAATTCCCTCCCAGGTCTGCTTTCTTTACAGTCCTAAGGCAAAGGGTGGATGCGCATTTTGCCGAAACAGGCAGGCACAAACACGCCAATGCCGCCATGTGGATTAAAACTTCTATATTCCTTGCTGGCTTCTTTGGCTGCTATGCGCTTATCATTTCGGGCATACTTCCGGCTTTTGCTATGCTTGGCCTTGCCATACTGCTGGGCATGTTCAGTGCATTTGTAGGGTTCAACATCTGCCATGATGCAATACACGGCTCGTTTTCGGCTAACAAACATGTTAACAAAGCTCTTGGCATGGTATTTAACCTGCTTGGTGCCAGCCCATATATTTGGGATATTTCCCATAACGGCGTACACCATACCTTTACCAATATACCCGGGCATGACGAAGACCTTGTTATTGCACCGGGATTAATACGCATTGAAGAAGACGACCCTAAAAGAAAGATACAGCGCTACCAGCATTGGTATGCCTTCCCGCTTTATGGGCTGGCAAGCCTGTCGTGGGTTTTCCGTAAAGATTTCATGAAGATATTCCAGAAGAAAATCGGGCAGGTTGCGGTAAAGCATCCGGCTAAAGAGTATTTTAACCTGTTTGCCTCAAAGGGGCTGTATTATTTCCTGTTCATTGTACTGCCGTTACTGGTTTTAAACATTACCTGGTGGCAGTTCATCATAGGCTTTGTTGCCATGCACCTGGCGCAGGGGCTTACCATGGGGCTTGTTTTCCAGTTGGCCCACGTTGTAGAGGAAACTGATTTCCCCAATGCAAATCCCACAGGCACTATGGAAGAGGCATGGGCAGAACACCAGATGCGTACCACAGCTAATTTTTCTTCTGATTGCCGTATTGCCGCATTCTTCCTCGGGGGGCTTAACAGGCAGATAGAGCATCATTTATTCCCAAAAGTTTGCCATATACATTATGCCGAGATAGGGAAAATTGTAAAACAGACCGCACAGGAATATGGCTTACCCTATATTGAAAGCCCTACCTTTTTTTCGGCAATGCGGTCACATTACCGGGTGCTTAAAAAGTTTGCCGCAGAGGTAAAAACGGCACGTGCTAACTACCAGTCTGCCTGATATAAAAAGGTGTAGTCGCAGCTACATTATCATCTAATTTATTGATTTTCAATTTTTAAATTTGAAAGTTTTTAAAGGAAACACGCATTACTGAATATATTATGCCTACCTTTGTGCCATATTGGTTCTCTGCCAATGCTCACTCTGATAAGCAAATTTGTTCATATCGTAAAAAATTTGTCCTCACTTACTCTTCAGTTTAGGCGTTTCAGTTGCCTTAATTTTTAATTTAAACAAATTTACATTATGAACATTTATGTAGCAAACCTGGGGTATGGCACCTCAGAAGGACAAGTGCGCGATGCTTTCAGCGCTTACGGAGAAGTAACTTCAGTAAAACTAATAGTTGACCAGATGAGTGGACGCCCTAAAGGCTTTGGCTTTGTGGAAATGCCAAACACTGCTGAAGCTGAAAAAGCGATTGAAGAGCTTAACAATTCAAAACTGGACAGCCAGATTATAGTAGTTAATGAAGCGCGCCCTAAACCGGCTAATTCAGGCTACGGTTCTAACCGCGGCGGTGGTAGCGGCTATTCAAGGTCTAACGACAGAAGATTTTAAAAGACGGCCCTCACCGTTTGGCTAAGAATGGTTAAACGCCATTCTTAGTTTTTTTACCCAATGAATTTTTTATCTTATAAAGTGCCTATCTGTTTATAAAATTCATCAGGTATAGATTACTATTCTTAATGGTAATCCCCACAGGAACATTCACCTGTCCCGCTCATAGTGCATAGCTATGATTTTATAAACATTAAAGCCGTTACGGCACACTTTATCATGACATTTGAAAATTTAAATATTTCAGCCCCCATACTTAAAGCATTGGGGCAACAAAATTATACCACACCAACCCCTATACAACAACAGGCCATACCTGTTATCCTTTCCGGCAAAGACCTTATAGGCTGTGCCCAGACAGGAACGGGCAAAACCGCGGCCTTTGCAATCCCTATTTTACAGCAACTGGCCGGCAGGCCTGCAAAGCAGCGCAAGGCCATCAGGACATTAATACTAACGCCCACCCGTGAGCTTGCCATACAGATAAGTGAGAATTTTACATCTTACGGGCAGCACCTTACATTAAGGCACACTGCAATATTTGGCGGCGTGTCACAATTCCACCAGGTAAAGGCATTGCGAAACGGTATAGATATACTGATAGCAACACCCGGCAGGCTGCTGGACTTATTGCAGCAACAATACATAGACCTTTCGCATCTTGAGATATTTGTGCTTGATGAAGCCGACCGTATGCTGGACATGGGTTTTGTACGCGATGTAAAAAAGATCATTACAAAATTGCCCCTACAAAGGCAGACCCTGTTTTTCTCGGCTACCATGCCCACAGCCATACAACAACTGGCCGACAGCCTTTTGCAAAATCCTGAATACGTAAGCGTAGCCCCGGTATCTTCAGCTGCCAAAACGGTAAGCCAGAGTGTATATTTTGTAGATAAAAAAGACAAGGAAAAACTACTGTCGCGTATACTAAGCGATACAGGCATTTCACGTTCGCTGGTATTTACCCGTACCAAGCATGGCGCCGACCAGCTTGTAAAACTCCTTGCCAAAGAGGGCATATTTGCTGCGGCCATACACGGCAACAAATCTCAGAATGCAAGGCAACGGGCGTTACAAGGCTTTAAGGTAAACCAGCTCCGCGTACTTGTGGCTACCGACATTGCAGCACGCGGCATTGACATAGACGAACTGCCGCACGTAATTAACTATGACCTGCCCGAAGTGCCGGAAACCTATGTACACCGCATAGGCCGTACAGGCCGCGGGGGCAATACCGGCACTGCAATATCGTTTTGCGGGGCAGAAGAAAAAGCAGATTTAAAAAGTATAGAAAAACTGATTGGCTTTAAGCTGCCGGTTTCAACACTTTAATCCTGTTAGTGCCGGCATATCAATTTGCCACACGGACAACTAACGGCTTTGTAGAATTTAATTTTCAGAATATGGGAGATTCCTTTTTTAAGAAAGAAAACAATAAGAAAAAGACTTTAATAAAGAAACAAAAGGCACAGAAGCGGGAAGACAGGAAAACGAATAACAACAAGGGCAAAGGCTTTGACAGCATGATTGTGTATGTTGATGAAAACGGCCACTTTACATCTACCCCGCCCGAAACAAAAATGCCCGAAACAAAAAGACCGTAAATACCGGCCCCGTATAGGTACCAATACCCCCGGGCTTTTATAGTTTTTGCAATATATACCCGATTTAGTATGAGCCTTAGTAATTATAAAAATACGATTGGGCATCCAATCGCAGTGAGCCACAGGCTGACACTTCCAAACGGGAAGAGTGAGATAGAGTACATACAGGGGGAACTTAAAGATGTTTCAGAACATACTATTGTTATAGAACAGTATTTTACGTTTGAAAAATACCTCAACAAAGTGGAAACGCTGTCTGTATTACGGACGTTAAAATACAAGCAGTTTACGCTGTTGTCTAAGCTAAAAGCCTCCAAATAAAGTATAATAATCTAACATTTAAAACAATGGCAGATTTAAAAACGAAAATAACCTTCCTGAATGCCGGTACGGCATTCGGTACAGAAGAACTTTACCGGCTTATAGGCAACCGGGAAAACACAGACTTATTCTTTAAAAAGGATAAAACACTGTGGCTGGAAGGCCTGGAATACAAGGTAAAAAATATACAAATCAGGGTTTTAGAAACGCCTGAAAATGGTTTTAACTGCGAAATACTTATTGAAGTAGCCACTATCTGATATATCTTTTCCGGAACACTGCTTCTATTTTCAAAGCAGTGTTTTTTTATTGTTACCTTCATCCACAACCCACTTAGGGTAAACCGCTTTATAAATGTTATACATTGTTGTACAGTCATTACCAATAAAAGTCCAACAATCACATTTATGAAAAAAAATTACATGCTTTGTATACTGCTGTGCGCACTGAACGCCATGGCACAGTCCGGTACTTTAGACTCCACTTTCGGGGATAATGGTAAGGTGCATACCGGTTTTGGCACAAACGGTTACAGCAGGGCAAATGCCGTAGCAGTACAACCGGACGGGAAAATCATTGTGGGCGGTGCTACATACACTGCCAATACCGCAAATAACTGGCAGAAAGATTCTGAAAACATTACGCTGCTGCGTTATAATACCGATGGCAGCTTTGACAGCACTTTTGGCAACGGTGGTACGGTTATGGTCGACCTCTATAAGTTTTACAATAACAACACCCGGGGCGGTATGGTATACGACATCAGTATACAGGCCGACGGCAAGATTGTAACCTACGGTTCAGCCATTTCAGATACCGGCAGTGAAACCATTTTAATGCGGTTTAATAGCAACGGCAGCATTGATACCGGATTTGGCATTAGCGGAAAGGTTACGTGCAATTCAGGCCCCGTAGATAGCGGCAATACCCTGATAGTACAGCCCGACGGCAAAATTATAGCACTGGGCATACAATGGACACAGCCAAGCAGCAATGTATGGAACACCCAGTTTGTAGTGGAGCGCTATAATGAAGACGGCAGTAAAGACACCGGTTTTGCAACCGATGGCCGCGTAGTTACTACGTTTGGCAATGGCTACGACATGCCCGAAGCCATTGCCTTACAGGATGACGGGAAAATTATAGCCGTTGGGTCGAGTGCAACCCACAACTTCGGGATTGTGCGGTATACCGCCAATGGTGCCCTCGACACCACTTTTGACGGCGATGGTAAGGCAACCACATCATTCGGGGCAGGAAGCAACAGTATGGCTAATTTTGTAACCGTGCTTGCCAACGGTAAAATTTTGGCGGCCGGGTATGCAGGCTACACAACAAGCAACGTCCTGAGTTTTGCATTGGCACAGTATAACACTAACGGAAGCCCGGACACTACTTTTGACGGTGACGGCAAGGCAACAAACGCTTTTGATGAAGGCGATGACTCTTTCAGCATAAACGCCGTAACAATACAACCCGACGGAAAACTGCTGGTAGCCACTTCAGGCATTTACGACAGTGCTTCTTTTGTAACCCGCAGGTACAACAGCGATGCCACCCGCGATACCTCATTTGGTACCAACGGCAACGTAACCACCACCATACAGGAAGGCTATAACCAGGCACGCACACTGGCATTACAAGCCGATGGTAACATTTTGGTAGCAGGCTATTCGCATGCGGTGCCGTCTACTCAAGATGCTTTTGCCGTAACACGCTACGACAGCAATGGAAGTTTAGACGCTAATTTTGGCACAGACGGAAAACTAACTACATCCTTTGATTCCACCAACGATGAAAGCAGCATACTGTTACTGCAACCCGATAATAGGCTGGTAGCCGTGGGCACCCGCAGGACCCGTACACCGAACAATTACAGCTATAAAGACATTATCCTTTCCCAATACAATGCCGACGGCAGCCTGGATGAAGCGTTCGGTACTGGAGGAAAAGTTATTTCTGCATTTGGGCTACAAATCAATAAAATAAACAGCGCCATAGTACAGCCCGACGGAAAGGTTGTAATTATGAATACCTTCTATAACACCTCTGTAGATAACCAGTATCATTACGAACTGATGCGCTATGCTACAGACGGTACTATAGATACTGCATTTGGCACCGAAGGCCACGCTACAATTGATGCCGAAAGCAGCGTAATGCTCAGCCAGCCCGACGGGAAAATCATTACCATAAACCTGGACTACGATGAGCAAAACAATACCATAATAGTTGTTAACCGCTACAACAATAACGGCACCCCTGACAGCAGTTTTGGCACTAACGGTGTGGCAACTACCCCCGGTACACCATTTGGCATGCCCGGTGCCGTACTACAGCCCGATGGTAAAATTGTGGTTTCCTACAATGAGATGAATGAAAACGGTTATGTAGGCTATAAAGTGAAACGCTTTAATGCAAACGGCAGTTATGACGATACCTTTATATCGCCCCTTACTGTTGTAGACAACGGCGCGTACGCACATACCCCGTTTATACAGCCCGACGGCAAGATACTTGTTACCGGGAGGAGCGTGGGCTATGATGCCGGTGTTTTCTACCAGTTTGTGGCAGCCCGTTATAACACAGACGGCAGTACCGATACCACCTATGGTACAAACGGCGTAGTGGCATCGTACCTGGCAGGTAGTTTTGACCCGTATAACGTAATACAGTCGGTATTGCGCCAGGCAGACGGGAAGTTTGTGGTAGCGCTGAGCAAGGTAGAACAATATCCGGCCAACCCTACCCCTGATACGTATGATTTTGTAATTTCAAGGTTTAAAGCTGACGGAGGTTACGATGATGATTTTGGGTCGCTGGGGCAGGTGAATACCGCATTTTACAATAAGTATGACGAAGCATTCTCAATGGTATTGCAACCCGATGATAAGATTGTAGTAGGCGGCACTACTGATACGGGCATCAACCGCGATTTTGCACTGGCGAGGTATGAAAACACCGTTGAATTGGGCAATGAAGATTTTACTGATGTAACCTCAAACCTGTTGCTGTACCCTAACCCCGCAAAAAGCACCCTGAATATAAAGCTACCCAACCAAACCGGGGTAACAATAACAGGTGTAGCAATCTACAATACACTGGGCCAGCAGGTATATAACTATAACAAAAACATTGATAAGATAGATGTGAGCCAGTTGCAACCGGGCATATACACCATAAAAGTGGCAACCGATAAAGGCGGCCGCAACGGTAAGTTTATTAAGGAGTAAAGTGTTATTTTAAAGTGATACAATATTAAAAAATGTTTCACAAGTAGTTATATACCACGGTTTTCCATTTCGACGATAGGAGAAATCTCAAAGATTGTAATCGAGATTTCTCCACTCCGCTACGCTGCGGTCGAAATGGAAATCGCCTATATCAAAAAACTACACCTCTATATCCATCCTTTTTATAAGGCCGTCTTCAAAGGTGTAAATATGTTTTACGGTACCATCAAATACCACCCCGCCCTCCAGGTCCTTTACATGCTGGTGCACCAGTACCTCCAGGCTGTTGTCCTGCCTTTCGGTAAAGCCGGTCGGTTCCACATTAGGGTTTACCTCGCCCCACTGCCGCGTCCAGTAGCTGCGTATTTCGTTGTGCCCCACTATGTGTCCGCCTTCCCAGGCCTTAGGCCAGTATACCTCACTTTGCATAACGGTAAGCGCGGCATCTATATCGCGTGAATTAAAAGCGGCGTAGGCTATTTCTATAACGTCTTTGTATTGGGTTTCCATAAGGTTGTTTTTTTGTAAATGTATTTAATTTACCCCAAACCTTTTGCACATAAACCTCATTTAAGCCTATAAATATTCCGGTAATAAATAGTATGTTTGCCGCTCAAAACATAACCAATGAACAAACTACACCTTATTATTGCACTTATATTTAGCGGCTTATTTTTCAGCAAGGCATATGCCCAACCCAATACCGGCCAGTTTATAAACGTTAACGCAGGTATGGGGCTTACCTATACCGACTATGAGGAGGAAAACGGCGTATCGGGCAACGGCTTTTACGCACAGGCCGAATACGTATGGGCACCCTACACATGGCTGGGTGTGCGCCCTTATGCCGGTGTTATTATAGCTTCGGGCGAATCTGAAAACAGCGACCCGGCGCAGTGGCGTATTAAAACCAATGCAGCCTTGTTAGGCGTTAAAGGCCGCCTGGCTGCCCCCATACCTTATGTGGCACCGTTTATAGAAGCGGGCGTGGGCATGTCCATTGGCTCGTTTGAAACCTATAACGAAGGCTATCCGTACCGCAAGAAAAGCGGCGTGGTAGCACACATCCCTGTTTCACTGGGGCTTGCAGTGGGTAAAAAGCACAATGTAGAAATCAAGTTCTCATACTACTTTACCGATGCCGTAGACCAAATGTCGGGCGCGGCCGCTGTGGGCTTCTCCTTCCCGGTAGACTAACACCTACCCTTATCCCTTATCCCTTATCCCTTATCCCTTATCCCTTATCCCTTATCCCTTATCCCTTATCCCTTATCCCTTTTGCCTTTTGCCTTATCCCCCTTTTCACCACTACCCGGTATCACTTAACATAAAAAAAACTTAGCGTTACTTTTAGTAAACACTAAAGCCCTATATTTACGCCCTTTGTCTGCAAAAACGGCTGTGTGCCTTTTGGTTAGGCAAAGCACCTTATAAATATAGAGTACACCAAATGCAAAAAATGAAAAGCCTTATCATGCTGCTGGCCTTTATGGGCATAAGCCTGCTGCATGCACAAACCACCATCCTAAACGAATCATTGCTTACCGAAAGCAGCTTTAACACCTTTACCGCCATTAGCGTTACCGGCACACAAACCTGGTACGGCAGCACGTCTTACGGCGCCGTGTGCAGCGGGTATTCGGGTGGGCAGAATTATGCCAACGAAGACTGGCTAATAAGCGCCCCTATGGACCTTTCGGCCATGGACAACGTACAGCTTAGCTTTAGCCACACACGCGGCAACGCTGCCGTTATGAATGTAGGCGTAGCCGAAGGCTGGTACAAGGTATATGCCGTGGGTAACTATACCGGCGACCCTACCACTACAAACTGGATAGAGTTAACCGGCATGAACCAAAACGTAACCACAGCATGGCAATACATAGCGTCGGGCAGCCTTACCATTCCTGATGCAGCCAAATCGGCAAACACACGTATTGCGTTTAAATATGTGTGCAGCAACACACAAAGCGCCACCTGGGAAATAAAGAACGTAAAGGTTACCGGCGAAATACAGGTAAACCCGGGCACCGATGCACTGTTTACCATAACCAACTGGAATACCGAATGGCTGGGTTGCCCCGAATTTGGCCCTGATAATGAGGAACAGCAAGCCGAAAACGTAGCCAATGCCATGCTGCTTATGGACAGCGACATTTACTGCCTGCAGGAAGTAATAAACACGCCTAATACCCCTACCATAGCCACCCTGGTATCACTTATGGGAAGCGAAGAATGGGGCGGCACCATAGTACCCGGCGATACGGGTTACTGCAACCAGAGGCAGGGTTTTATTTACCGCAAGTCGAAAGTGCAGTTTGTAAATTCTGCACAGCTGAGCAGTGGTAATGCTTACCAGGGTAACAGCTATTACTACAACTGGTCCAGCGGGCGCTACCCGGCTGTGTACAATGTAAAACTTATAACCGGTGATAACCTTATACCCGTAACGCTGGTAAATATACATGCCAAAGCCGAAGACAACGACGACAGCTACATACGCAGGGTGGGCGCAGCCGATGCACTAAAAACCATACTGGACGGCAGTGCCTATAATACTAAAAATGTTATCCTTATAGGCGACTATAACGACTACCTTACCGGTACACAAAGTACAGACCAGTGCAACTGCGATGTGTCGTCTTTCCAAAATTTTATGGATGATACGGCTAATTATACCGCGCTTACGCAAAATATTGTAGCGGCTAACAGCGGCTGGAACCCCCACCCTATCATTGAGAATATTATCATTTCAAATGAATTAGCCGGTAACTATGTAGCAAACAGTGCCGCACAGGAAGTGTCTGTACCGCAAAACATAGAGAGCTACTACTATACCACCTCAGACCACCTTCCGGTGAGTGCTTCCTTTACCTTCCCTACGCTTGCCACACCGCAGTTCAGCAAAGCTGCATTTACCCTGTACCCTAACCCGGTAAAAGACGTACTGAACATAAGCACAGACATACCTTTAGCCGATACCGCAGTAGCCCTATACGACTACACCGGCAGGCAGGTACAGCTTGGCAAACCAAACGGCAACAGCGTTAATGTAAGCACATTGCCTACAGGTATATACATTATAAAAGTTGGCGCCACCACAGCTAAGTTTATAAAAGAATAAGCTATACACCTTTTTACATACATGAAAAGCTCCGGGACATCCGGGGCTTTTTTTGTTTAAGGCTTGCTGTATCTCTACACGAAACATTGGCTTAACCCACCCTAAAATTTCAATATTAAACAAAAACCATATATTCAGTTTCATTTTAAAACACAAAACAAACAATACGTTTCTGTTTCACTAAAAATCATCGCTTTTAATCAACATAGCACTATAACGTTATACTGCTGTGATTTCTTAAAATATACCCAATGTCAGGTATTTTTTAAATATGCTGCTTGCCTTATTTTTACAGGCTGACAAAGTATTTTATTCAGGCCAATCTCATTTTTTCGGGAGGAAGGAATTTGCCACGGGCAAGGCAACTATTTACCAATCAACCTGAACACACATCAACAACCGGCAATTAACAACAAATTTAAGATAAAGCAATGACAACAAACCACCACCCTGAAACCAACCGGGGTACTAAAACTAACAGGCAAAACCATTCAATTTTTAAATAACGCGCAGCATTTCGGGTATGCCTGTCGCGGGCTGTATGTACCATCTGCGTTGTTTATGGTGCAGTTCACGACATTTATTTGCATAACCCACTAAAGCACAACTACTTTTAACAGCTTTTTCTGCTACAGCATTGCATTCTGTACAATAGTTTGTAGTACCCCAATTAACAACTTTAATTACCAGTTATGATTAAAAAAATTACCTTACACCACGTAGTGCTGTTATGGTTTTTCCTGCTTGCATGTACCGTGCTACAGGCGCAAACCATACGCTATGTAAAGCCGGTTGCATCCGGAAACGGAACGGGCAGCAGCTGGGCTAATGCCAGTGCCGACCTGCAGGCGATGATAAATGCATCGTCTTCGGGCCAGCAAATATGGGTAGCCGCAGGCACCTATAAGCCAAACCGCCGTGCCGATGCCACTGCAACCGTTACCGCTAACAACCGCTATAACGCCTTCGTGCTGAAAAGCGGCGTGAAAATCTACGGGCACTTTGCCGGTACCGAAAACCTGCTTTCGCAGCGGGTACTTTCTAACACCGCCAATGCCAGTATACTAAGTGGCGATTTTAGCAGTAACGACTCTGAAACTTCCTTTACAAACCATAGCGAAAACGCCTACCACGTTGTGGTATCGGCAGGGGCGGTAACCACCGCAGAGCTGAACGGCTTTACCATACGCGGTGGTAATGCTAACGGTACTGCCACTACTACCATAAGCGTAAACAGCCAGTCGGTAAGTATTGGGTATGGTGGTGGTGTGTATTGTGTGTCTTCATCGCCCATACTTACTAACCTCAAAGTACTGCGAAACCAGGGTACTTACGGTGGTGGTTTTTTCTTTACATCATCACTGCCTGCACTTACGGCCTCCATCATCATGGGTAATAACGGCTCAAGCCGTGGCGGGGGTATTTATAACGACACCGCAACTGCAAATACATTTACTAACCTGGTAATAGCCGGTAACACCTCAGCTTCTTCAGGTGGTGGCGGTATTTATTGTAACAATGCACCTTTAACCCTATCGCATATAACGCTGAGTGCCAATGTTGCTACCTCAGCACCCGCCATGAGGTTAGTAGGTTCTAATACAACCATACGAAATTCTATCATCTACGGGCACAGCACGGCTACTGTCATAACCGGTTCTATATCTTCATCTACATCAACAGTAACGGTTAACAATTCAATTGTAAGCTGGACACCTACGGCAGGCGACGGAAATACGCAGTCTGACCCTAAGTTTACCACCGCACCGCTCAGCAATACTGCCCCTTTTACCGTGGCAGATTATACACTGCTGTCTACCAGCCCTGCGATTAATATTGGAAATAACACCTATACCACGTCGGGCATTACTACAGACCTGGCCGGTAACCCACGAACCTACAATACCACTACCGATGCGGGTGCCTACGAATACCAGGGCAACCCGTTTATTTCGTTTACGGCAGTGCCGTCGGCAGCGGGTATACTTTATGTAAAAAAGGGTGCTACCGGAAACGGTTCGTCATGGGCCAATGCACTGGGCGAAGCAGCCTACGCATTTAAGGCAGCCAAAGAACTGAGTGCAGGCAGCGTGCAGCAAATATGGGTGGCCGGGGGCACCTACTACCCCATGTTCCGTGCTACAGACATGGCCGGTTCTAATGACCCCAGCAACCCGGACCACGCCTTTGTACTGATAAATAACGTAAAGGTATACGGCGGTTTTGCCGGTACCGAAACTACATTGGCACAAAGGGATTTAACCCTTACGGCAAATAAAAGTACCCTCAGCGGATTTTTTACAAACAACGGCGGCACAGGCAGGGCCTATCACGTGGTGGTGGGCGCCGGTGCAGTGGGCACAGCCTGCCTTAACGGCTTTACCATAACCGGGGGCAACGGCAATACCGGTGTAAGTGTTACCATAAACTCGCAAAGCGTTAACCGCTCTAACGGTGGCGGTATCTGCCTGGTATCGGCAGCGCCCGAAATGGACAAGCTGGAAGTGATAAGTAATAACAGCGCCAATGATGGTGGTGGTATTTATATATCGGGCGTTACCGCTAAAATAACCAACAGTACCCTGAACAGTAACAGGGGTAGTGATGGCGGTGCAGTATTTTGCTCCAGTGCCACCGTAACGTTTGAAAATGTAATAGTACAGGGCAACCAGGCCACCAGCGGTGCGGGTTTTTGTGCCAATACTGCTACCATGAACATTACCAATGCACTTATTACGGGTAACTATGCATCTAATAACGGCGGTGGTATAAGCACAAACAGTAGCAGCACCGGCAGTAATATAACCGTTACGAACGCCACCTTTAGCGGAAACAGGGATATATACGGTGCGGCATTGTTTTACAGCCCTTCCGGTAATGTTATGGCCATCCGCAACAGTATATTCTGGAACAACAGCAGTACTTTTGCGGGCAGCAGCGGATATTCCATTACCTACTGCACGTCAGATTATCCGGGCAGTACAAACAGTAATGGCGACCCGCTTTTTGTAGATGCGCCAAGCTACCTCAGCGCACCGTTTGCAGGAGGAGATTATAACCTGCAAACCGGCAGCCCTGCCATAAATGTGGGTAACAATGCCTTGTACAACACAGGCAGCTCACCCGATATAAGCACCATAACTACAGACCTGGCCGGTAACCCGCGTGTATACAACACTACGGTAGACCGCGGGGCGTATGAGTTCCAGTACGATTGTGCTACCGTGCCTGCAGCCCCTGTGGCCTCGGCACAAAACCGCTACCAGGGCGATACCGTGGCACAGCTTGTAGCTACAGGCTCGTACCTGCAGTGGTATACACAGCCTACAGGCGGCACAGCGCTAAGCAACACTACCCCGGTTACCCCGCAAACCTATTATGTAAGCCAAACGGTAAATGGCTGCGAAAGCCCACGAACAGCTGTAGCGGTAACCGTATCCCCTTCGCCAAATGCACCTGCCGCAGGCACGGTACTGTATGTGGTAAAAGGCGCTGCGGGCAACGGTTCGTCATGGGGTAATGCACTGGGTGAAGTAGCCGATGCGCTTAAAAATGCAAAAACGGCAAACGATGCCGTACCGGGCACCATACAACAAATATGGGTAGCAGCAGGTACCTACAACCCGCTGTACACACCCGACACTTTCGCAGGCCCGGCTAACAATATAAACAACACCTTTTTACTGCTTAAAGACGTGGCGGTGTACGGCAGCTTTGCCGGTACCGAAACCACCCTTGCACAAAGGGTGTTGCCTACAGATGGTAACTACACCAGTATACTGAGTGGCGACTTTAACAATAACGACGTATTAAATACCGATGGGCAGCTTACAAGCGGTTTTGCCGAAAACGCCGGGCACGTAGTTGTAGGGTATGGCAGCAGCAGTAACCCGTTAACCGCTACTACCGTACTGGATGGTTTTATAGTACAGGGCGGTACAGGGTATGATAACAACAGTAACTTTAACCCCGGTTACGGTGGGGGTATCTACAACCGCTATGCATCGCCACAGCTAACGAATATACAGCTAAGGAGAAACACGTCAACTAGCGGCGGCGGCGGTATATACAACTTCTTTTCTTCGCCTTATATAACCAATGTACTGATACAGGCTAACAGGGCGTATAATACAAATTCAATGGGTATAGTCTACGGTGGCGGTATTTACAACACTAACGGATCTTCACCTTACATTACCAATTCTACCTTCCGTAAAAACATTGCTTACTGTAGTTACAGTTACAGTACAACAGTGGGCCAGGCATTCGGAGGCGGTATGTATTCTGATACCCAATGTGCCCCTTCCCTTATAGACGTAACCTTTGAGCAAAATACCGCACAAGGCGTAGGTATAGCGTACGACGAAGGGACCGGGCAGCCCAGCTACTTTGGCAGCGGCGGCGGCGGTGGTCTGTACCAGGGCGGCTCTTATACTCCCGCCGTAATAGAAAATGTAACCTTTACACAAAATACGGCGGCTGGCCAAACTACAACAGCCACAACAACATCATATGGAGGTGGTGCTTATTTTAACTTTACACTACCCGCCCCTGCTGCAAGTGCACTTACTTTTACAGGAAACACCGCAGCTAATGGTGGCGGTTTGTATATAACAGGACACTATCCGGCTACGATAAAAGAAGCAACAATTAACGGAAACATTGCCACATCAAGCGGTGGTGGGCTTTACGTTAACAGTGGCTCTCATACGTTCGAAAATATGGTAATCGAAAACAATACCGCCTCGGCATATGGTGGCGGTATATACAGCCAGTCAGGTTTCTTTAAAAACATCATCATAAAAAACAACACGGCAGGCAGCGCAGGTTCTACTGCCGTACGTGGTGGTGGGGGTATTTATAATACTACTAACACTTCATATACCAATGTTGTACTTACGGGTAATACCGCAGTGGCATCGGCTAATGCACGGGGCGGGGCTATTATAAATACAGGTTCGGCAGTGTTTACCAATGTTACCATAACAGGCAATACTGCTACCGGCAGTGCTTCGCAGGGTGGTGCGGTGTACAACACCGGGACTGCCCCGCTATTCAGGAACAGCATCATTTACGGTAATACCGCACTTACCGGGCCAAGCGTGTATAAGCAGGTGGGTACACCACAGTATGCTTACAGCCTTATAGAAGGCAGCGCGGCAGGTTGGGATAGCTTTGGAACAGACAATGGTAATAATATAGATACCGACCCGCAGTTTACAGATGTAGCCAATGGCGACTACACCCTTACAGGCACCAGCCCTGCCATAAATGCGGGCAGCAACACCTATTTTGATGCAGGCCAAACGCCAAACCTTTCGGGCATTACTACCGATGTGGCAGGAAACGAACGTATACAGGACACTACTGTAGACATGGGTGCTTACGAAAACACCGCTGCCCCATGCGAAACCCCGTTACCTGTAGCCGAAAGCCAGCTGTACTGTAACGGCGATACCGTAGCCACCCTTGAGGCTACCGGCGAAAACATTAAATGGTACGCTTCGCAGGCAGCTACTACGCCGCTAAGCAGCAGTACCGCATTGGGTACGGGCATTTACTATGTAACCCAAACCCTGAACGGCTGCGAAAGCGATAAGCTGGGCGTAACCGTAACCACTACCCCCGGCCCTGCTGCCGATGCACAAACATTTTGCGCAGGCGCCACCGTAAGCATGCTTACCGCACAGGGCACCGACCTGAAATGGTACAGCGATGCCGATGCGCAAAACCTGCTTTCGGGCAGTGCGGTGCTTGCATCGGGCACATACTATGTTACCGATAGTGTTGATGGCTGCCAAAGCCTTACCACACCGGTACAGGTTACCATAAACCCGGTAGTGTCTCCTGCCGTAACCATTACGGCCAGCCCACAGGGTACTATAGCCCTGGGTGACAGCGTTACCTTTACCGCTGTGGTACAAAACGGCGGCACTGCCCCGGTATATACCTGGAAAAAAAACGGTGCTACCGTAGGCGATAACAGCAGTACCTACACCAGCAACACCCTTGTAAACAACGATGTTATAACCGTAGAAGTCATAGGCAACGCTACCTGTACCACTACCGATGCTGTAGAAAGCAATGCCATAACCATGAATGTGGTTATAGTGCCTACGCCATCGGCTGCGGGGATATTGTATGTAAGCCAAAACGGCACAGGTAACGGCAGCAGCTGGGACAGCCCATTGGCACAACTGGCCGATGCACTAAAAACAGCAGCCACTAACACGGCTATACAACAAATATGGGTTTCTTCGGGTACGTACAAACCTATGTACAGGCCCGATGACCTTACTACAGGTACCGTGGGCGACCGTAACCGCACCTTCAGGCTGGTAAACAACGTTAAGGTATACGGCGGTTTTGCCGGAGGCGAAACCACCATAGACGAGCGCCCTTACCTGCCTGCGGCCAATACGGCGCTGGGTACCATACTGAGTGGCGACTTTAACAGCAACGACGTGCTAAATGCAAACGGTGTGGCTACATCGGGTAATGGCGAAAATGCTTTCCACGTAGTGCTTTCTGCCGATAGTGTGGGTACAGCCGTACTGGACGGCTTTACCATAACCGGCGGCAAAGGGGCATCATCATCAAGCCAAACCGTTGCGGTTGTACTGCCTAACGTTGCAGTATACTCACTATATGGCGGCGGTATTTACGTGGTTAAGTCTTCACCACAGTTATTGCACCTTCTTATAACGGGTAACCGTTCTACCCTGGGTGGCGGTATTTATATAACGGGGACATCGACGGCAACAGCAAATATGGCTTCGCCAAAAATTATAAATACAACTATAAAGTACAATACCGCATCTATAGAATCATTCTCTACCGGTGCACCGCTGGGCGGTGGTACCATGAATGCCAGCTACAGCAGCGCTACTTATACCAATGTACTGATAAGCAACAACACCTGCCTGGAATATGGCGGCGGCGGCGTGGGCACAGCAGGCGGGTATGCATACCCTTACTTTACTAATGCTACCATAACGGCCAATACGGGCTTATTCGGCGGAGGGGTGGCTAACCAGGAGAATAATGGCGGGTCTACAACATTCCCTAAGTTCAGGAACAGTATCATTTACGGCAACACTTCTACCGGAAGTGGCTTAGATGAAAACATACAGAACAGCAGTTACTATTACCCTGAATACTACTACTCTATCATAGAAAACAGTGGCAGTACCAACTGGAACAGCAACTACGGCTACAATATGGGTAATAACATAGGTACTAACCCATTGCTTTCGGCAACGGACTATACCTTACAGGCAGGCAGCCCTGCCCACGATGCCGGTAATAGTGCTTATTTTAACACCGGGCAAACGCCAAACCTTTCGGCTATAACTACAGACCTTGCAGGCAATGCCCGTATACAGGGTAGTGCTATAGACATTGGCGCTTACGAATATGTAGCCTGCACCCCTCCGGCAGCACCGGTAGCTTCGGCACAGGAGCACTGTGGGGGCGTAACCTTTGCAGAGCTTGAAGCCGACGGCGAAAACCTGCTATGGTACGAATACGAAGGTGCAACACCTTTTGCCGGTACAGACCAGGTATATTGGGACGCTACGTATTACGTAACCCAAACCGTAAACGGCTGCGAAAGCGGGTACACGCCCGTGGAAATTACCCTGAAAACCGGCCCAATAGTAATTACCGACAATAACCCCGTAGTTTGTGGCGGCTATACCATTCCTTCAACCGCTACAGGACAGGACATTATTATAAGCGGGTACTATACAGGCACCGGCGGTACGGGTGATTTACTTCCCGAAGGCAGCGTGATTACCTCATCTCAAACCATATATGCGTATGCAACAAACGAGTGCGGCGCTACCGAAGCTGCGGTTTACGTTACCGTACACCCTGATATTATAGTAGACGAGCCAGAAAACGTAAGCAGCTGCAACGGCTATGTATTGCCTGCACTGGTTAACGGTTTCTACATGGACCACAATCCCGGCGATGTAATCAGCCAAAACCAAACCATTTATATTTACAATAGCGGTTACTGCGGTTATGCCGAAAGCAGCTTTACTGTTACTATAGAAAGTACTACCCCGGCTCCTGTGGCATCGGCACAAACCCAGTGTTTTTATAGCACCGTGGCCGACCTGGATGCCGAAGGACAAAACATTCAGTGGTACCAGTACGAAGACGACACCATACCTATGTACGCCAGTAGCTATGTATGGGGAGGCATGTACTACGTAACCCAAACCATAGACGGCTGCGAAAGCCCGCGCACGGCAGTGGAAGTCACCATGACCGACTATCCGCAGCTTGATTCGGTAACCGATGTATATCCGTGCGGTGGCTACGAACTGCCATACCTGAGTGTAGGTAACTACTATACCGGGCCTGACGGTACCGGCGAAATGATAGCGGGTGGCACCTACATTACCACAGCACAATACATGTATGTATACGCTGTAAACGAATGTGGTGCATCAGAGCAATCATTCTACATATCCATACACCCTGTTACCGAAGTAGATTACCTTAACGACGTTACCGAATGTAATTACTATTACCTGCCGGAACTCACTAACGGTTATTACCAGGGGCATTATGAAGGCGACGCCATTTCGGAAACCGAAACCATTTACATATACAACAACGGCTACTGCGGCTATGCCGAAAGCAGCTTCACTGTTACCATAGAAAGCAGCACCCCTGCCCCAACGGCTTTACCACAAACGCATTGCAATGATGCAATGGTACAAAACCTTGTGGCTACGGGTACCGACCTTAACTGGTACGACACAGAAACTGCCGAGTACCCACTGTCTGTATATGAAGGGCTTTTTGCAGGTACGTATTATGTAACCCAAACCATAGACGGCTGCGAAAGCCCGCGCACTGCGGTAGAAGTCACCCTGACTGATTACCCGCAGCCCGACCCTGTAACCGATGTATACCCTTGCGGCGGCTATGAACTGCCGTACCTTAACGTGGGTAACTACTACACCGGACCTGAAGGCACAGGCGATATGATACCGGGTGGAACGTACATTACCACATCGCAAAGCCTGTATGTATATGCGGTAAACGATTGTGGGGCTTCAGAGCAATCCTTCTATATATCGGTGCACCCGTATACTGAGGTGGATCACCTGAGCGATGTTACCGATTGTAACTTCTACGTACTGCCTGAACTGGCTAATGGTTATTATATAAATTATTCTGAAGGCAATGTAATTACCGAAACGCAAACCATTTATATCCAAAATGATGGCTATTGTGGCACTGCCGAAAGTTTCTTTACTGTTACCATAGAAAGCAGCACACCGGCACCGGTGGCATATCCACAAACGGCCTGCTACTATACCACAGTGGCAGAGCTTGATGCCGAAGGCCAAAACCGCAAATGGTATTCTGATGAAACCGGCGGCGAACCTTTAGATCCTAACAGCTATGTATGGGGTGGCACATACTACGTGAGCCAAACTATTAACAGCTGCGAAAGCCCACGCACTGCGGTAGAAGTTACCATGAGCGACTTCCCGCAGCTCGATCCTGTAACCGATGTATATCCGTGCGGCGGCTATGAACTGCCATACCTTAGCGTGGGTAATTACTACACCGGCCTTAACGGAACGGGTGATATGGTAGCAGCCGGTACCTACATCACCACATCACAAAGCCTGTATGTATACGCCGTAAACGATTGTGGGGCTTCAGAGCAATCCTTCTACATATCGGTACACCCATACACCGAAGTAGATTATTTTTCAGATGTAATTACATGCAGTAGCTATACACTGCCTGCACTTAATAACGGGTACTACCTGAACGGGTACAACCCCGGCGATGTTATTACCGAAACACAAACCATTTACATTCAAAATGATGGCTATTGTGGCACCGCCGAAAGTTTCTTTACTGTAATTGTAGAGAGCACTACACCGGCACCGGATGCCTTCCCGCAGATATATTGTAACAGCGCAATTGTAGATAACTTACAGGCAATAGGCACCAACCTGCAATGGTACGATACGCCAACAGGAGGCACACCGCTTGCCGGTAGTGTGGCTGTTTCTACAGGCTACTACTACGTAAGCCAAACCATAGACGGCTGCGAAAGCGGGCGTACTGCTGTAGGGGTTACGGTAGAATACATCGGTTACCCATCGGTATTTATTACTGAGGAAAACGGGCAGTCGTATTCGTGCTATGAGGGTAACGTTACGTTTACCGCCTCTACAGAAAACCTGGGCAATTACCCTGTATTTACCTGGTATGTAGACGGGGTAGACCAGCAAACGGGCAACAGTGCCACGTTTACTACCTACCTTACAAACCTGCACACCATAAGCTGCTATGTAACCGGCGACCTTAGCGAGCCATGCTACAGCACAAACGGCGCATGGAGCGACGAATACCAGTTTTACGTAGTGCATAACGACCCGCAAATAAGCATGCCGTATGGCGAAAGCTTCTGCCCGGGCGGCAGCGTTACACTACAGTCTAATAACGTAGGCTACGGCGGCGGAATTTACTGGGTGCATGAAGGTAACTACATGGAACCTGCCGAAGGTACTGCCACTTACCAGGCTACCGCAGCCGGTGAGTACCACCTTGAAGGTTTTACGTACGAAGGCTGTTTTGTGCAGTCGGCCAGCGTATACGTTACCGAAACATATACTGAACAACCGGTAGCATCGGCACAAAACTTCTGCTACGGGGCTTTTGTAGGCGACCTTGTTGCCACAGGCACTAACCCGCAGTGGTACACTACCGAAACCGACGGTACTCCACTATCAGCGTGGGAGATGCTTTCACAGGGCACTTATTACGTAAGCCAAACGGTAGACGGCTGCGAAAGCGCGCGTACTGCTATAGCGGTTACCATATACACGCCGGTAACACCATCGGTATACATAGATGCGGTAAACTACTATGGAAACCTTTGCGCAGCCGATACGGTTACTTTCCAGGCGTATGTTACAGATGCAGGTGCATCTCCTGCGTACCAGTGGTATGTAAACGGCGAGTTACAAGCAGGCGAAACCACCAGCAGTTTCAGCTACTACACCGCACAATCTGTTACCGTGCGTTGTGCAATTACAATTACCGATACAGATGGATGCTATACTGATACCTTCGCGCAAAGCGACGAATACTATATAAATGTTATTAATGCTACCGCCGCCATAGTGGCAAATGGCCCCACATCATTCTGCCAGGGCGGTAGTGTAGTATTAGAGGGTTACGGTACGGGTTACCACGACAACGGTATCTGGTACCGCGATGGCGAGTATTTCGATTCATATTATGAAGAATACCACACCATTGAAGTAACCGAAACAGGTACTTATACGCTTGAAATCTATACCGAAGACGGCTGCTACGTAGTGGCAGATGCGGTATATGTAGAAAGCATCATAACCACTGCACCTGTAGCCACCGCGCAGGATTTTTGTAACGCCGCCTCTGTGGCAAACCTTACTGCCACCGGCGGCGACCTGCAATGGTATGCCACAGCAAGTGGCGGAAGCCCGCTGGCTGGTGCCGATGCCCTTGCATCGGGTATTTATTACGTAAGTCAAACGGTAAACGGCTGCGAAAGCGACCGCACAGCTGTGTACGTATTTATACACACAACCCCTGCACCTGAGGCTGCTGCTGCACAGACTTTCTGCGAAAACAGTACCGTAGCAAACCTCGCTGCCACCGGCGATAACCTGCAATGGTATGCCACCGCAAGCGGCGGAAGCCCATTGGCACCATCGGCAGTAATTACAAACGGCAACTACTTTGTATCACAAACCGTTAACGGCTGTGAGGGCGAAAGGGCTGCCGTGGCAGTAACCATAGCCACACCGCTGCTTGCCGAAGTTACGGTAGTAAGCTATGATGAATACACCGGGCCTGAAGGACAATTGCAGTCCTGCATAGGCAATACGCTTAATTTTGAAGCCTTTGTAACCAATGCAGGCGACAATGCCACACTGCAATGGCTGGTAAACGGTGCAGAACAGCCGGGCGAAAACAGTGCGGTATTCAGCTACACACCATCGGGTGCTGGTACGGTAAACGTACAGTGCCGCGTTACAGTGGGTAGTGATGTCCTGTGCCCGGTAACGCCGGTAGTAACCAGTATCGACTTTGAAATTGAAATACTAAGTGCTCCTTATGTAGCCATAATCCCGCTGGGTGATACTGCCTTCTGCGAAGGCGGAAGCGTAGCCCTGCAGGCAGACGGCATAGAAAACTACGAAGGTATTTGGCTGAAAGACGGCGAGTTTTATGACTATGCCCTGAGCGGCTATAACGAAACCATTACGGTAACGCAGTCGGGCACCTACACCCTTGAGGTTACAGGCTACAATGGCTGTAGCGCAGTATCGGGCCCGGTAGCGGTTACGGTAAGCTATCCGGTAACGCCATCGGTTACCTTAACCGTATCGCCTACAGGTACTGTTATGGCGGGGACATCGGTTACCTTTACAGCTACCCCTGTAAACGGCGGTACCGCACCGGTATATACCTTTAAGGTAAACGGCGCTACAATGCAAAGCGGGGCTTCGGCTACGTATACTACCACTACCCTTACCAATAACGCTGCTGTGTATGTACAAATGTTGAGCAATGCCGCATGCGTATCTGTAGCAGAAGTATACAGCAATACCATAGTAATGAGTGTTACGCCACAGCCTTCAACGGTAATTACGCCCGATGCGGCAGGTATACTTTATGTACGTAAAGGCCAAACCGGTAATGGCTCATCATGGGGCAATGCACTGGGCGAAGTAGCCGACGCACTTAAAGCTGCCAAACAGCTGAACGATGCCACGGCGGGTACGGTAACACAGGTTTGGGTTGCGGGCGGTACCTATCATCCGGCCTACCTGCCTACCACGCTGGAGGCCTCTACCCCGGCTGACCGTAACAAAGCATTCCTGCTGGTAAAAGACGTTAAGGTATACGGTGGTTTTGCCGGGTACGAAACGGCATTGGCACAGCGTAACCTTGCCCTTACGGCAAATGCATCTGTGCTTAGCGGCGACCTGGAGGGTAACGACCTTACCGCCAGCAATGCCGAAAACACCCACCACGTAGTACTGGCCATAGGTACATCGGCAAGCCCGTTTACCACAGCCACCGTACTGGACGGCTTTACCATAAGCGGCGGTAATGCCAATGCTTCGGGTACGCTAACCGTTAACGGCCAAAACATAAACAGGAGCTTTGGCGGTGGTATTTACAACCAAAACGCTTCGCCTGCCTATACTAACCTTATTATAAAAGGCAACAGGGCAAACCAAAGCGGCGGCGGTATGTACAGCGTATCAAACTCATCGGCAATAGTGACCAATACGGCCATTGTACAAAACACGGCAGTAAACGGCGGTGGTATGTACAACGTATCGGCCTCTAACACCATACTGACCAACGTAACCATAGCAGGCAATACGGCCACTACAAACGGCGGTGGTATTTACTCCATCAGCGCATCGGTAAAAGTGCGCAATACCGTAATACAGCAAAACACCTCGGGTGTGTATACCCTGGGCAGCGGTGCAGCCTCCACCCCTGAATATAGCTACAGCCACGTACAGGGCCTTACGGCTACCACAAACGGAAACATAAACGGCAGCGTAAGTGCACAGTTTGCCAACCCTGCTGCCGGTTTGTATACCCTTACTGCAACCAGCCCACTGGTTAATACGGGCAGCAACAGCTTCTACAACACGGGGCTTACGCCAAATCTTTCGGGTATTACTACCGATATTGCAGGCCTGAGCCGCTTTGTAAACGGCATAACCGATATAGGTGCTTACGAACTGTCATCAGAATGTGCCATAACCACCACGTGGGATGGTACAGCATGGAGTAACGGCGTGCCCGACAGCTACGACTATCAGGCGGTAATAGCCGGTAATTACAGCTCTGAGGGAGATATAAGGGCCTGTTCGCTTACGGTAACAAACGGTACGGTAACCGTACATTCAGGCCATACCTTTACCATAAAAGGTGTGGTAACCGTAGACAATGCCAATGCCACGCTTACCTTTGAAGACAATGCCGCACTGGTACAGGAAGACGATGTGGAAAACAGCGGCAGCATTACCCTGCACAAAAACAGCAACCCGCTGTACAGGCTGGATTATACCATGTGGTCATCGCCGGTAGCGGGCTGGTCGCTGTACAGCTTCTCACCTGCCACGGCAAGCAACCGTTTTTATGAATACGTACACGTAAACGGCCTTGATGCCTACTCGCCTGTAGTGTCGTCTACAGTGTTTGCTGAGGCTAAAGGCTTCCTTATCCGTATGCCGAATGTACTGGGCAATAACGTAACCGGCACTACAAATGACGGTATTACCACACCTGCCGAATACATAGCCGGTACCGATGACTATATCTTTAACGGTACCTTTACCGGTACACCGCACAATGGTACTGTGCAGTACCCGCTAAACATGCAGGGAGGCCGATACACCGCTGTGGGTAACCCATATCCGTCGCCTATAAACCTTTGGGATTTCTTCCTGGGTGATACCGATGCCGCAACAGCAGGTACACAGGCAAACAGTAATGCTATAGATATTACATCGGGTATATACCTGTGGAGGAAACGTAACAACACTTCAAGCTCATCGTATGCTACACTTAGCCTTGCCGGTTATGTGGCTAACCCTGCACCGGGCGGCGGCCAGGAAATGGCAGATTTCTTTACGGGTAGTGCTTCAGCCTTTACCATAGCACCGGGCCAGGGCTTTATTGTCCGTGCCAAAGAAGATGCCATCAACCCACAGCTTAGCTTCACAAACAGCATGCGCCGTGCCGCATCAGGAGCAGGCCAGGCGTTCTTTAAGTCGGCGGCCAGTACTGCGGCATCACGCCTGTGGCTAAATCTTACTGCCGAGAACAACACGGCAAGCCAGGCCATGGTGGGCTATTTTGAAAACGGTACCATGGGTCTTGACTATGGTTTTGATGCCAAAAAGCTTACCGACGGCAATACCGTATCATTCTACTCTATAGCCGAAAACACCCCGCTAACCATACAGGCAAGGCCGGGCTTTGAAGCTACCGATGTAGTACCGATGGGCTTTACGCTGCCTACAGCAGGTACATTTACCATAACACTGGACCACACCGACGGTATCTTTGCCCAGGGGCAAAAAATATACCTGAGGGATAACACCGAAGGCATCATCCACAACATGGAAAATGCATATACCTTTACCGCCGAAGCCGGTACGCACGAAGGCAGGTTTGATGTGATATACACTACACAGTCACTCAACACAGAAAACCCCGCAGCGGATGCCAACACGGTTATGGTATATACTGATGGCACTACTATAGGCATTAACAGCGGCAGCGCGATTATGAATGTGGTAACCATATACGACATACGCGGCCGCAGGCTGTTTCGTAAAGAAGCGGTAAACGATACCAAAGCCACAATAACTAACCTTACTGCCGAGCAGCAGGTACTTATTGTAGAGGTGGAAACCGTAAACGGAAAAGCGAGCAAACGCATAATATTCTAAGCCCTTAAAATGGCATACGCCATGCCGCTGAAGCCCCCTGTATGTGCAGGGGGCTTTTTGCGTATATAAGATACCCTATACAACCATAAGAAAATTCTATTCTATATTTTGATACCGAATGGTATATTTTATATACATTTGCTTCAAATAAAATACCAATCGTTATAATTTAAAATATCAGAAAAATGAAAACAACAGGAAATACCGTACTTATAAGCGGTGGTAGTGCAGGAATCGGCCTTGAGATAGCCAAACTTTTAGAAGCAAAAGGAAATAAGGTAATCATTACAGGCCGTAACCAACAACGCCTGGACAGCGCCTTGGCCCAACTCCAAAATGCTACAAGTATAGTAAACGACTTCAGCAAAGAAGCAGATGCAAAAGCATTGGCCGTAACGTTAGCCAAAGACTTCCCCGAACTGAACATTGTAATAAACAATGGTGCGCATGCCGTAATTCACGATATTGTGAACGATACTGATAACTATAGTGCAGTAGAAAGCCAGATGGCTACCAACTTCTTCTCAATAGTAAGGCTAAACGAACTGCTTATAGGCCAGCTTGCCAAAAATACTGATGCAGCTATTGTAAACGTAACATCAGTAGTAGCGTACATACCGGGCAGCCTGGTAGGGTATTCAGCCAGTAAAGCGGCGCTGCATTCGTATACACAATCGTATCGCCATGCATTGGCACAAAACAACATCCCCGTTAAGGTATTCGAATTGCTTCCTCCCCTTGTAGATACCGAATTTTCAGCAGCAATAGGCGGTGCCGCCGGAATACCGCCACGCCAGGTAGCCGAAGAGTTTGTAGCAGGCCTTGAAACCGATAATTACGAAATACGCGTGGGCAACACCCAACTGTTATATGACCTGTACCGCAAATCACCTGAAGAAGCTTTTGCAGCGCTAAACGCAAGGTAATTTTTTTAATCAAAAATATACCAATCGGTATTAATTAAATATGAAGCGGAAAATATTGCTGGTTACAGTTATCCTCGCCGCCATGATGGAGCTGATAGATACCTCCATAGTAAACGTGGCGCTGAACTACATGAGCGGTAACCTGGGCGCTACCATAGAAGATACTTCGTGGGTAATCACGTCCTACGCCATCGCCAATGTGATTATCATCCCCATAACCAGTTTCCTGGCATTGCAGCTCGGCAGGCGCAACTATTACATCGGTTCGGTAATTGCCTTTACCCTGTTTTCCTTCCTCTGTGGGCAGGCCACGAACATCTGGATGCTGGTATCGTTCCGCTTTTTGCAGGGGCTGGGTGGCGGTGCGCTGTTATCCGTTTCGCAGGCAATAGTGTTTGAGTTGTTCCCTAAGGAAAAACAAAACGTAGCCAGTGCGCTGTTTGGCATCGGGGTGTTTATTGGCCCTACCATAGGTCCAACTTTAGGAGGTTATATTACGGAGTTCTACTCGTGGCCGTGGATATTTTACATCAACGTGCCGCTGGGCATACTGGTAGCGGTAGTCTGCGGGCTGCTGCTCACCGAGCCGGAAATACAGCACAAAGCCGGTAAAATCGACTGGCTTGGGATAATGCTGCTCGCCATAGGCATCGGCGCACTGCAAATTGTACTGGAACGCGGCGAAATAGACGATTGGTTTGAAGCCAATTATATCATAGCGCTTTCAGTAGTAGCATTCTTTGGTTTGATACTGTTTGTGTGGTGGCAACTAAAAACGCCGCATCCGGTGGTAAACCTACGCGTGCTGAAAAGCCGTAACCTCAGCCTTGCCGCCATCCTCACCTTTATATCGGGCATAGGGCTGTTCAGTTCGGTATTCCTTACTCCCGTATTTGCACAGCAGCTTTTAGGCTTTACCCCTACCCAAACAGGATTGCTGCTGTTGCCCGGTGCTATTATAGCCATTTTCGGGCTTATACTATCGGCGCGGTTGCTGCAAAGGGGCATTTCCCCCATATGGATGATAGCTTCGGGCATGGTACTTTTTATAGGCTTCAGCGTACTGATGTCGCAGCTCAACCTCGATTCCAGCGCACAAAACATCACCGAAACACTGGTACTGCGTGGGCTTGGCCTGGCCATCATCACCGTACCGCTTACCACACTTGCGGTATCGGGCCTCAGCCCTTCAGAAATACCGCAGGGAGCCGCGTTGAATAATATGATGCGGCAACTCGGCGGGTCGTTCGGGTTGGCATTTGTAAATACCTACCTGCATACGCAAAAGGCGCAGCACCGCGTAGACCTCATATCTAACATACGCCCCGATAACCTGTTGCTGCGCGACCGCCTTTCTGGATATACCAACTACTTTATGTCGAAAGGTTATGCGGCATCGCACGCGTACCAACAGGCAGTAAAACTGGTGGATAACATTGTTACGAAACAGGCTGCTCAACTCAGTTTCAGGGATGCGTATTTTATGATCGGTGTGGTGTTTGTGGTATCGCTGCCGTTGCTGTTCTTTGCAGCTAAGCGAAAATGCAAGGCACAGGTAATACTCTCAGACCATTAATAAATGTCCTCTCCACTTTTGGCAAGTAACACAGAGATACGCAGAGGGAGCCCAGAGATTCTCAGAGTTGTTTAAGAAATAAATAAGATTGCGCTTAAAGCGCGAGGCCACAAAGCTGTAGCCTAATCAGTCTGCTTGGTGCTCTCACACCGGAGGTGTATCTTTATATTTTTCTTTGTGTGTCTCTGAGCTCCCTCCGCATATCCCTGTGTTACAAATCCATTTACAGCAAATCCATTTTTATAATCACCGGCGGCTCCTGTAGCTTTATCGGGATAATATCTACGAAAGCCTTAATGTACGGCTGCTCGTTGTGCTGTGCCAAAATGGCTTCGCTTTCCCAGATTTCATAGAACACAAAGGTGCTGTCATCTGCCTTGTCGCGGTGCAGGTCGTATTGCAGGCAGCCTGCTTCGGCACGGCTTTGGCGTACCATGCTTTGCAGTAGTGCTTGTACTTCGTTGTTGTGCTGCGGTTTACTTTTTACAATTGCGGTTAAATATACTTTCATAGCTTATGCGGTTACGGTTGAATCGGTAAAAATGGTGTGCAGGTGCTGGCGGTACAGTTCCATATCGCGGTCAATCTGCGGGTTCTTCTCCACATCATGGAAGTGGAAGCTTTGCAGCGGCTCCATGCCCGTAAAGGCATTCATACGGTGGAAGCCAAACATAACGCCCTCATCTACACTTTTCTCCAGGAAAAATTCGTCAGGTAGCGTAAAGGCCGTATCGGGTGCGTTCCAGCTGGTGGTTACCATATATTGCCTGCCGTGGAGCGTACCACCTGTGCCGTAGCCTACCTTTGGCGTAGCGGCATGGCGCCCGTCGCTGTTGTACATGCCTTTTTTATGGCCTGCGGTAAACACCTCGTCTATATATTTCTTCAGGCCAAACGGCACCTGGAACCACCACACGGGCGTATGGTACACCACCACATCGGCCCAAATGAATTTCTCCACTTCGGCAGCCGGGTTGTATCCTTCGTCTATATGGGTTACCTGCAACTCAAAGTTAGGGTTTTTCGTGAAAAAATCCTCAGTTACAGCGGCTACAGTTTTGTTGTACGCGCCACCCGAATGGGCAAAATTTTGCCCTGCATTTATTACAAATATATTCTTCATGATATTCTTAGGTTTAAATACAGGGCAAAGTTATTATGGGTCTATCTATTATAAAAATAATATAATTTATACCTTTGTATTATAATTTTAATAGTTTAATTATGGTAAACCTGGAATGGTACCGCACCTTTAAGGCCATATACACCACCGGCACGCTTACGGGCGCCGCCGAGGCATTGTTTATTTCGCAGCCCGGTGTAAGTGTGCACCTTGGTGCGCTGGAAAGTTATGTGGGTTATAAACTCTTTGAGCGTACAGGCCGTAAAATGATTCCTACCGAACGTGCCAAAGCCCTCTATAATGCCATATACGAACCGCTGGTTAAGCTGGAGGAAGCCGAAAAAACCTTCCAGAAAAGTACCGAGAAGCACAAGCCGACGATTACCGTGGGCATGTGTTTCGAGATGTTCCAGGCCACGCTGGAAAAGTACCTAAGCAAACTGCCGTTCAATGTGATTGCCTGCTTTGGGCAATACCCCGAAATGCTGGACAACCTTGATAAGGGTATAATCGACCTGATTGTAACCCCACAGAAAGGCGAGGCACAGGGTGTGGTACACGAGGCATTTTCACATGAAACCATAGTACTGGTAGGCGGTAGCCAGGTAAATACTACCGAGCTGCACGAACTGCTTTACCGTGGCGATAACGATAAGGCCGCTGCCGAACGTTGGCTTAAAAACCACAAATGGTACGGTACCACAAGCGATATGGAACACTTGTTCCGTTTTTGGGAACTGAACTTTGGGCATAGGCCCGACTTTAGGCCGAACTTTATAGTACCCAACCTCAACTCTATAGTACGCTGCCTTTCGGGTGATACGGGGCTGGCCGTAATGCCTGATTTCCTGTGCCACGAGGAAATAGATGAGGGTAAGATACAATTGGTCTGGGGCGGCGAAAAAAAACTGCAAAACACCCTGTATTTCGGGTGCCGCAAGAACACGCTGTACCATGACGAAATCGCACAGCTGAAAGATATTTTAAGGAATGTAATGCCGGTGGTGGAATTGGTGTAAGCCTCTCCCCGGCCCTCACCAAAGGAGAGGGAGTAGCTTAACTCAACCGATAAACATCAATCGTGCGGATTTTCAATTATTGAACCCCAGAGGGGTGACATGTTTATAGCAATATAGCACACAAGAGTGAGCAGAGCTCCAGCGGAGCGGCATATGTTTACGATTATATGCCGTTCCTCCGGAACTCCCGAATAGTTACCTAATTATTCCCTATAGATATACCGCTCCTCCGGAGCTCAGCTTCGTAAATATGTATTACTGAATAATGGCTGCTTATTAAAAACCAAAAACTCCCGAAGGAACCTAATCCTTCGGGAGTTTCATATATAACTCAAACTTACCCTATTATTTAATAAACTGGATGATAAACCCGCCTTTCGGGGCTATGGTGTACGCCCAGCCGTCAGCTACCGAATAGGTTTTGGTTTCAAAATCCATAAGCGGGTCTTGCCCCTCTTTAATAATCCTGAATTTGGTATAACCTTTTCCGTATTTGGCAAGGTCCAACGTTACCGGCATTGCGGTATTGGTACCGTTTATGCCCACTATATAAGACAACTGCCCTTTTTGGCGGTGCAGCACCAGTGCCGTACCCGGGTCGGCTATAATGCTTTCGGTTTTATCCCAGGTGGCAGGCATGTCTTTAAACAATTGCTTCACTTCAGCCGGAAGGCCGTCAAACATCTCTTTAGAATCGGCAAAATGGATAATGCCCGATGTATACGTCATGGCTGTGGCCAGCTCGTGCACACCCGTATTAAGGCGCGGGAATTTACGCATGGTCAGTGCAAACGGTGTATAGTCTGCAGGGCCTGCCACGTTACGTGTAAACGGAAGTACCGTGTTTTGCTGTGCCGCCAGCTCCGGGAAGCGCGGCTCATAGAAATAGCTTTCGGTACCCAGTATACCTTCGGCAGTCATGTAGTTTGGCCATGTCCTGTGCCAGCCGCGCGGCATGGTAGTACCGTGCAGGTTTACCAGCAGGTGCTCGTTGGCAGCATCTTCAAAAACGCCCTGTAGTGCCGCCATAACCTCCTGCCTGTCTGAACACCAAAAGTCGATTTTCACGCCTTTTATACCCATGGCAGCCAGTTCCTTAAACCTTTTTTTCCTCCTTACCGGATCGAAATATTCTGACGAATAGCCCCAAACCAACGGCTTAATACCTTTTGATGTGGCGTAATCAATGATTTTCCCTTCCTGGTTGGCTTTTTCCCAACCTGCATCAAACAGTGTGTATTCAAAACCAAACGAAGCGCCAAGGTCGGTAAACTGGTTGTAGGTACCAAAATCATGGTCATCGGGGTGCGACCACCACGACCACGACGCCTTGCCCGCCGTTATCCAAGACGTGTCGGCAATTTTAGATGCGGGGGCCAAATCAGTAATCAGTGTAGAAAGCAGTATATCACCGGCCTGGTCGCCTATAACAATTACCCTCCACGGCATAGCCCACGGAAGCTTCGATTCCGGGTATACGGGCTTATCGGCCAGTGGTAGCGTATATTTTTCATCCCTTTCGGCAAAGCCTATTTTATAAACGCCACCGTCTGAATTGGCCTGTAAATGGCAGCCAGGGTAAAACCCGTCGTTACCCGATTCGGCAATAAGCACCCAGTTTTGCTTGTTGTTTACATTAAAAAGTGCCGGCATGCACCACCCTACCGATTGGTTCCGGGCACCGGTAATAGCATCGCTGGGGGCTACGTTTACATAAAAGTCTTCGTAGCCGGGAGTGTAGTCGCCTGCCTTGTTATACGGCTGCAGCCAGCCTTTGGCACTTTTCTCTATAGCAAAACCGGTAACTTCCTCCTTTACCACACGGGTTTTCCCATCGGCATCGGCAAAACGGTAACGGAAAGCCACACCCTCATGGGCAGCCACAAGGTCTACAATCATCTGTGCACCGTTAGCGTTCTTAAAAGTAATGCTCCTGCGTTCCAGGATATGGTCGGTAGTTTTATTATTGGCCACCTTTAGTTCGTACTGCTCCCTGGTTTCCTCAACATCTGAAGCTACGGCTACTGTAAGCCCTTTCGAAAAATCCTGCCCGTCGCACACCAGCCCCATAGGTGCATTGGCTATTATGGTAGCTTTACCGCGGGTTACGGTGTAAGACAGTTTCCCTTCGGCATCCAGCGACAGCGCAATAGTATTGGAATCGTCATCAGACGTTACCTGCAACGCCGTGTTTTGCACTTTGCACCCGGTACATAAAAAGAGCACCCCGAGCGTAAGCAGGCCAAGGGAGTAATACGTAGGTTTATTTTTCATTTATTAATATGTTTGAAAGTGATTTTTATTCTATACTATTCTACACCAGTGCGAATGTACAAAATTTTTATCCTTTTGCACTATCATCATATTAAATTAGTTATTTTTTTGAAAATGTAATTTACAGAAGGTATTTTAACGATACGGTAAAGAGGTAAACTACTACTAAAAATTATACCCTACAGAGAGGCCAACGGTAAACTCAGGTTTCCAGTGCAGCTGGCTGGCGAACTGCACCATAGGGGCAGCCCTGAAAATAAGCCCGCCGTTTTCCCAATAGCGGTAGCCCAGCCTTAGGAAGGCTACGTTTTCCAGCCGGTTAAAATGTACTGCCGGATTTCGGGTAGTATCGGTAACTTCCTTGCCGATACAGGGCGTGATGCCGATACTGGCCTCTATATTATTTGTACGCCCGTACATGGCGATAAGCTCCACCGGGAAGTTATAGCTGGATATGGAATCGGAAACCCTGTCGCCAAAGCCTATTCCTGCCCTGCCCACTAAACGTACTGTGGCAAGGTCAGGCTTTTTAACGGACGAATACAATACCTGTTCATAATTGACACTAATAACCCCGTAACTATTCCCGAAAAGCTCCGCGATAACAGCGTTTTTATACTCATGTGGCGTGTCTTGCGCATTGGCAAAAACAACATTAAATAAGAGGAAAAGTATATACTTTTTCATGGTTGGTTGTTGTCAGGCTTATTGGTTTAACTAGCCCAATATAAACAATACCCTTCGGTTTTCACCGAAACTTATACCGTGCTTATACTATAATGCAGTACATGTTACAGCGGGCAGTACTGCACTGCAAAAGTACCGTTAATGTAGTGCTCAGTATCATCAAAGCCTACCGCACGTATTTTACCCTTAACCGTAGTTTCAGTTATTTCAGTGATTTCCACCTTTTCTTCGGAAGCACCTTCAAAACTGCCATCGTCGTTACGGAACTGTATCGAAACCTGGGTACTGTCATAATTGCCTACCCCGGCCGGTAGCGCTATCCACAACGGTGTACCTGAAGATTCAAAACATGCTACATTTGCAGTGTCCAAGTAAATGTAATAACTGGGCACGCCACTCAGGGTAATGGGCCTGGCATAGCCTCCGCCAACGGTAAAGCTTTCGCCATACACTACACCCGACACAGGGCTGTTAGAATAATCGGTGTTGTCTGTTGAAGCGGAATCTTCGCTACTGCACGATGCAAATACTAATGCGCCTGTAAAAAGGCTGAAAAAGAGTTTTTTCATGTTGATTGTTGGTATGGTTAAACAATGTTACTAATATATAACTATTTGGCAAACTTTAACATAGCGCATTACTATGATGGCGCGGATTTGCAATCCGTGCCTTATTTTGGCTCCAACTACAGGCAAGCACGGATTGCACCCGAGGGCTTGCCCGAACTGACGAAGTAAATCCGCGCTATTGAGTCACAACGTGCAGTTTGTCAGAATGGCCCCACCCAACACAAAGTAACATTTTGTTAATCCGCACTTTAACTTAAAATAACACCTCCGGGGTTATATTTGGGAAAACTGTTTTAGTTATGAAACTTTTCCGATTCAATATTATCACTTTCCTCAGGGAGCGCCTGTTCCTTAGGACGATGCAGTCGTTTTTCATTCACTAAAAACAAGGATTTTTAACTGGATGAGCAAAAGACATATTGAACCCGAATTGCACAAGGGGCAATTTGGCAATGATTTTATGTGGGGTGTGGCTACAGCTGCGTTCCAGATTGAGGGTGCCCACGATGCAGATGACAAAGGGCTTTCCATCTGGGATGTTTTCACCTCTAAAAACGGACGTATAAAGGGCAACCACCACGCCCGTACCGCCTGTGATTTTTATAACTCCTACCACATAGATGTAGCCCTGATGAAGCAGATGGGGATACCTAACTTCAGGTTCTCGCTCAGCTGGCCCCGCATTATACCTTCGGGTACGGGCGAGGTTTCGCAAAGCGGGATCGACTACTACAACCGCCTTATAGACCACCTGCTGGAAAACGGCATAGCACCCTGGGTTACACTCTACCACTGGGACATGCCCCATGCGCTGGACGTACGCGGCGGGTGGACCAACCGCGAGAGTATCGACTGGTTTAAGGACTATGTGGAAGTATGCACCAAACACTTTGGCGACCGCGTAAAGAACTGGATGGTAATGAACGAACCCTCGGTATTTACCGGGGCGGGTTACTTCCTGGGCATACACGCACCGGGCCGCAGGGGGCTGGCAAGTTATCTCAAGGCCGTACACCACGTTACCCTGAGCACTGCCGAAGGGGCGCGTATAGTACGTGCCAATGTACCCGATGCGCATTTGGGCACTACATTTTCCTGTACGCAGATAGAACCGTATTCTGAACGGGAGAAGGATGTGGCTGCTGCCAAAAGGGTACACACCCTGCTGAACCGCGCTTTTGTAGAACCGATACTTGGCCTGGGCTACCCTGATGCGGCCGACCTGCCGGTTATACGTAAGATGGAGCCGTACATACAGCCCGGCGATATTGAAAAAATGGCATTCGATTTTGATTTTACCGGTATACAATGCTATACCCGCGAAATAGTAAAATCCTCTATATTTACTCCTTACGTAGGCGCTGCATTGGTAAAGGCAGAAAAACGCAAGGTGCTTACCACCGAAATGGGTTGGGAAGTGCACCCGCCGTCCATTTACCACATGATTAAGCATTTTGATGCCTATCCGCAGATAAAGAACATCATGGTAACCGAAAACGGTGCGGCTTTCCCGGACACGGTGCTGGAAGGTAGGGTATTCGACCTGCGCCGTAAGGAGTACCTGCAAAGCCACCTGCGACAACTCCTTAAAGCTAAAGAGGAAGGTGCCCGCGTAAACGGCTATTTTGTATGGAGCCTTACCGATAACTTTGAGTGGGCAGAGGGTTACCATGCACGTTTTGGCCTGATTTATGTAGATTTTGAAACGCAGCAGCGCATTGTTAAACACAGCGGCGAATGGTTTGCCGAATTTTTACAGCACGGATAGCATTATGGAAACACCTAAAAAACTAAGGATATTGTACGCCGTGCAGGGTACGGGCAACGGCCACCTGAGCCGCGCCATGGATGTAATTCCCTGCCTGCAAAAACACGGCGAGGTAGATATACTGGTAAGTGGCATACAGGCCGACCTGGAGCTGCCGTTTAAGGTGAAATACAAGTTTAACGGGCTGAGTTTTATCTTTGGCAAAAAAGGCGGTGTAGACCTGGTAAAGACATTGCTGAAGGCCAACCTGCCCAAGCTGATAAAGAACATACGCCGTGCACCCGTTGAGGAATACGACCTGGTAATTAACGACTTTGAGCCGGTTACGGCATGGGCGTGTTACTTCCGCCATAAAACATGCATATCGCTGAGCCACCAGTGTGCGGTGCTGGATACGCATTTCCCGCTGCCGGAAGAAGACGACCGTAAAGGCCGCCTGATACTGAAAAACTATGCCCCTGCCGACCACCACTACGGGTTCCACTTTTACCCGGTGGGCGATACTATTTTTACCCCTGTTATCCGCGGGCATGTACGCAAGCGAGAGGTTACCAATAAAGGGCACTACACGGTGTACCTGCCGTCTTATGACGACAAGACCCTGCTGAAACGGCTTTCGGCATTCCCTAATATAAAGTGGGATGTGTACAGCAAGCACTGTAAAAAGAAAAAAGTTGACGGTAACATTACCATACAGCCCATAGATAACGAAGGTTTTACAGCCAGCATGGCCGCCAGCTCGGGAGTATTGTGCGGCGCAGGCTTTGAAACCCCTGCCGAAACCTTATTCCTTGGTAAAAAGCTGCTGGTTATCCCAATGAAAAACCAGTACGAACAGCAGCTTAATGCCGCCGCCCTGAAAAAAATGGGCATACCGGTTATTAAAAGCCTTAGCCCAAAATATACGGATGTAATAAGCGACTGGCTGGTAAACGGCACCGTAATACCGGTACACTACCCCGACCAGACACAGGAAATTGTAGACCAGGTGATAGAGAAGTACGCGAGGTAATACAGGATTAAATTCAATCCTTTAACGCCACTTTCTCCACGTGCCGTCATTGCGAGGAACGAGGCAATCTCTTAAAGAATAGCTCCCTATGAGATTGCTTCGTCGTGCCTCCTCGCACACGAGGCTAAAAGCCGAACTGACGAAGTAATGACGGAAGTAATGACGGTGCGTGAAAAACGTTGTGGTTAAATAATAACAGACAACTACAACTTACTGATATAACTGCCAAACGGATCCTTAAACTGGTAGCCGTCGCTAAAGCGGTCTTTGTTCAGTTTTTTGTATTCGGCAAGGCCCCAAAGTATAAATTCCTTCAGGAACAATTGGTCTTCCTTGGCCGTATCGGGCTGGTATTTTTGTACCAGTTGCTTCAGCGGGATAATTTTGTCCAGTTCCTTTTGGTACGTCCTGTCGGTAGCGTCGTCGGTAATTTCCAGGCCGCCGCTTTCGTTAAAGAACCAGTCCACCACGTCCTGGTAAAATGCTTTTTCTTTATTCTTTTCCAGCTTTTCTATTTTCGGGAAGTACTCGCTAAACAGGGTTTTCACGGCACTGCTTATCAGTATCTCTGCCACAGCCGAGGCTCCCTCCTGCTCACCTTCATACACCAGTTCCACCTTACCGGTAATCGCCGGGATAATCCCCATAAAATCGCTAAGGCGTACAGTGGTTTTATCGTCGCCTGAGCGCAATGCACGGCGTTCGGCGGTGCTCAGCAGGTTCTCAAAAGCCGTGATGCTCATACGGGCACTCACCCCGCTTTTGTAATCTACAAACTCACTTTCGCGGGCTTCAAAACCTATCTGTTCAAGCAGGTCTTTAGCCAATGACGGTACATACACCATATCGCTCTGGCGGCCGTCCAGCCTCGCCTCATGTTCAGTAATGGTGCGCGCAATTTTAATATCCTCAGGGTAATGCGTAAGGATTTGTGACCCTATCCTGTCCTTCAGCGGCGTTACTATACTGCCACGGTTGGTATAATCTTCAGGATTTGCCGTGAAGATGAATTGCAAATCCAGCGGCAGGCGCACCTTAAACCCACGGATTTGTATATCGCCTTCTTGTAAGATGTTGAACAGCGACACCTGTATGCGCGCCTGTAGGTCGGGCAACTCGTTAATCACGAAAATACAACGATTGGCACGCGGAATCATACCGTAATGGATTACGCGGTCGTCTGCATACGACAACTTCAGGTTGGCCGCCTTTATCGGGTCGATGTCGCCTATCAGGTCAGCCACGGTAACATCAGGTGTCGCCAGTTTTTCGAAGAAGCGTTCGCTGCGGTGCAACCAGCTGATTGGGGTATCGTCGCCTTTGGCGGCAAGTACCTCAACGGCATAACGCGAAATCGGGTTAAACGGGTCGTCGTTAATTTCACTGCCTTCCACATACGGAATGTACTCGTCCAGCAAATTCACCATAAGGCGTGCCAGGCGTGTTTTGGCCTGTCCGCGAAGCCCCAGCAGGTTAATGTTATGCCTGCTTAGTATAGCCTGCTCCAATTGCGGGATTACGGTATGCTCGTAGCCGTATACCCCTTCAAAAACGGTTTGTTTCTTTGCTATTTTACTACGCAGGTTTTTACGCAGTTCGTCTTTTATACTGATGGGTTGGTAACCCGAGGCTTTTAGTTCGCCAAATGTTTTTATATCTGTTACAGTCATAAAGTTTTTAAAGTCTAAAGTTTATAAAGTCCGGGGTCTGATATCAGAGATCCGAAGTTGTTGGATTTCCTCGTAAATCTCAATCTACACTGTATTTAATTTATCAATCGGGATTTCTCCGTTCCGCTGCGCTTCAGTCGAAATGGAAGAAAACCCACGTCTATCATCTATTATCTTTCATCTAAAAGTCTAAATTATATTCCCATTAAAATCAAATGTGTACCGGTTGTTTTCCCAATCCACAGCTTGAATACAGTCTTCCTGTATTTCAAAATCGTTAGTACCATCTATCGTAGTCCATATATCCATACCCCCCTGATGCCAAAGTATTACCCCCTGTGAACTTACTCGGCTTATTTCAAGTTCCCCATGGACAATGCAGTCATCTTTATAAGGATAAATACCAAAACACGAAAATGCATCTGCTTTTACTGACCAGAACAATTCTAAATCAGGAAATGAAAACTTATACAACCACGATGCGCAAGAAATCCATAATGTACCGTTGTTTACAAATACAGTATTTTTATGTATTCCGGCAACTCCTCCATCAGCCGATACAAGGCAGTTACCTACATAGCTACTCTTGTATATCAGCCTGATGCCTACTTTTAAAGAAGGTCGATACCCTTCTTCCGTACTGTCATATACATTTTCATACAAACTTTCAGCATCAACCGATTCAGTTTCGTCATATAGTTCAACAGCGTAATTTCCGTAAGCAAATGTATAAGCCGGTTTTTTCATATTTTAAAATGTATCAAGATAAAGGCCATACACTGTCTATCATCTATTATCTTTCATCTAAAAGTCTAAAATTCCAAAAATCTAACAATCCAATAAATCTACTTCACCCTCTTCTTCCTGTTCGCTTCATAATCCTCAAAAATCATTTCACCCAGGCCTTTCAGCCCGGTGTAGAACGCCTTGCCCTGGTTGGCTTCGGTAAACTCCCGCACAAAACGTTGCAGGTAGCTGTCCTGCGCTATCATAAACGTGGTGATGGGAATGTGCAGCTTGCGCGCCTGCGATGCCATGGTGTAACATTTCTCCACAATGTAATCGTCCAGCCCGTAGCTGTTCATGTAATAGGTGCCGTCGCTTTCGCGGATGCAGCTCGGCTTACCGTCGGTAATCATAAAAATCTGCTTGTTGGTATTACGCTTACGCCGGAGTAAATCCATAGCCAGTTGCAGCCCCGCCACGGTATTGGTATGGTACGGGCCCACCTGCAGGTACGGCAAATCCTTAATCGCGATAGGCCAGGCATCGTTGCCAAACACCAGTATGTCCAGCGTATCCTTTGGGTAACGTGTAGTAATAAGTTCGGCTAAGGCCATAGCTACCTTTTTAGCAGGCGTAATACGGTCTTCACCGTAAAGGATCATACTGTGGCTGATGTCTATCATCAGCACCGTGCTCATCTGTGCCTTGTGGTGGCTGTCCTCTACGACCAAATCATCTTCCGTCAGCCGGAACGCATCCACGCCGTTGTTTACCTGTGCATTCTTAAGGCTTTCGGTAAGCGAAATCTTTTCCAGCGCATCGCCAAAACGGTATTCGCGGAACTCGCCTGTATGTTCATCGCCTGCCCCGCTGTATTTGGTACGGTGGTTGCCCGAGCCGTTACGCTTCAGGTTCCCGAAAATCTGCTTCAGTGCCTGCTGGCGGATGTTCTGTTCCAGCTTAGAGCTTAAGGTAACGCCATCGCCACTGCCGTCCGGGCGTATTTCCTCGCGGATGTAGCCTTTCTTCTTCAGGTCTTCAATAAAATCGTCAATGGTATATTCGGGTGTGGTAAGTTCGTATTCCTTATCCAGTTGGCGCAACCAGTCAATGGCCTCATCAAAATCACCCGAAGTGTGGGTAATCAGCTCCGTAAAAATCTCCAGCAGCTTATCAAAAACCGACTGTTCCGGGGCCTGGTAGGTACTAAACTTAAATCCCTTTCTTCTTCCTGTTTCCATACCCATAAAATTACTACATAAATAAACGCGCACGGCACGCAGGCCATGAGATTTTCGTTAAAGTTTTCGGACATTTAAATGATTCCCCAACCTAATACCAAAAACAGGGAACCACAGGATAAGTATAACACGGACGGTTGTTACATTTACAATGATAAAACAACACCATCATGTTTAAAAACGCCTTTGCTATACTACTAATATCACTGTTTTGTACAGCCAACGCACAACAAAACAAGCCACTCATAAAAAACGACGTAACCGAAACCCGCATCAGGGTTATTGTAGATAACGACTTTGGCGGCGACCCGGACGGGCTGTTCCAACTGGCGCACCAACTCTTGTCGCCCTCTGCCGAGGTAAGGGCGATTATCGGTTCTGCACTCTACAGCGACGGCTTTTACAAAACACCAGGTACCGCAGCCTATGCCTCCGAACAAGCCAGGCTTTTGCTTAACGCAATGGGGCTGGCCAATGCCGTACCTGTTTATAAAGGAGCCGAAGCAAAACTTGCCGACCTTAAAACTCCAAGCCCATCGGAAGGTGCCGAAGCCATAGTGCGCGAAGCCATGCGTATCGATACCAAACAGCCGTTGTATGTAGTGTGCGGCGCCAGCCTTACTACCATAGCCAGTGCTTACCTTATGGAACCGAAGATTGCCGAAAAGATAAAACTGGTTTGGATAGGCGGCCCGGAATACCCCGGCGTTGCGCTGCCACCACCCAACTACCAGCCTATTGAATACAACCTGGGTATCGACATAAAGGCCGGTCAGGTAGTTTTTAATACATCAAACATACCGGTGTGGCAGGTGCCGCGCGATGCCTACAGGCAGGCACTGGTATCGTACACCGAACTGCAATACAAAGTAGCAGACAAGGGCAAAACAGGGAAGTTTCTGATGGAAAAACTGGATGATTTACTGAAGCGTGCCAACAAAACCCTGGGCGAAGCGTATGTACTTGGCGACAGCCCGCTGGTACTGCTTACCGCATTGCAATCGGGTTGGGAAGCCGATCCTGCCTCAAGCCGCTATACCGTGGTGCAGGCACCTAAAATTACCGACCAGGGCCAATACCTTACCAACCACAACGGGCGTAACATAAGGGTATACACCCACATAGACGTGCGCCTGATGATGGAGGATTTTTACGCGAAGATTGCGCTTTTTGCGAAAGGTAAATAATGTTGGTAAATGTCTCGCAAAGCCGCTAAGTCTACACCAAAAACTATTGCAGGTTTGGGCAAAACTTAGTGGCTTACGGTTGTTTTGTATAAAGCATCAATTTAGGGTTTCAGCTTGGCGGCTCTGTGACTTTGCGTAAAAAAATATCCAGCTATTTGTCTTCGATAATTGATATTACAATCTTTAAAAATGTAAATTTGATATAATCAACTATCACCTTATTATGACACGCAAACAATTTTTAGCCCAGCTTTGGAAATGGTTCGTCCTACCGCTCACCCTTATTGGTTCCGGAATTTTTATTGCTTACGCATTCACTGAAATCTTCAACGGGATTAAAATAGCTGACGTACCGGAAACAATATATGATTTAGGAATTGGCTTCTTATTTCCTTTTTTTGGGATTATAATAGGTATTGCCCTTATAGCAGCACTTCTAAGAATTATTGCCAACAAAATTAATCTTGTACTTCCGGCCAATGTAAAACATAATGTTAGGATTGCCGGAAGTGTTATACTGTGGCTACTACCATTTATTACCGGCGCACTGATATACAAGGCATGGTCTTCAGGAAACAGGACTTTGGCATTGATATGGACAATAAGCATTGTAGTTACAAAAGTCAAAGAATATCAAAACAGTCGTAAAGAACAAGCCAAAGCCCATGTACACACCCCTACAACTCCCGAAACGTAAAAACCCGCTAAAACCCTTAGCCCGGATATTGCTGGTTGTTTTTATACTGATGAATATTATAGCGGCATTCCAGGCGTGGTCGTTTACCCATTTTGACGACACTGTGAGCCAACGCATAAATACCGATAGCCTTAACGCCGCGCAAAAAGCCGAAATGCTGTTGTTTGGCGCCTCACTGCCCCGCCCGGTTAATACTGCGATACCATCGCAGCCGTACGAAACCGTAACGCTGCAAAGCAATGTGCAGCTCAGCGCCTGGTACATAAAAACATCTAACCCAAAACCGAAAGGCACGGTACTGCTGTTCCACGGGTACCAGGGCACAAAATCTACCCTGATTAACGTATCAGACGAGTTCCTGGCTATGGGCTACAATACGTTGCTTACTGATTTTATGGGTTCGGGTGGCAGCGAGGGCGACCATACTACCATAGGCTTTGCCGAGGCCGAAAATGTAAAAAACTGTTACGATTACATTGCCGCAAAAGGCGAAAAGAACATTTACCTGTACGGCAGCAGTATGGGCGCGGTTTCCATTATGAAAGCGCTGAACGATTATAAGCTCACCCCGAAGGCTATTGTAATCGGCGCGCCGTTTGGCTCCATGTACAAAACCGTGTCGGCCCGTTTTGAGATTATGGGCATACCAAAGTTCCCCATGGCGGGATTGCTGGTGTTTTGGGGTGGGCTGGAAAATGGTTACTGGGCCTTTAGCCACAGCCCTGAGGAGTATGCCAAAAACATCACCTGCCCTACCCTGCTGCTTTGGGGCGAACAGGACAACCGCGTGAGTTACGAAGAAATAGAAACCATATACAAAAACCTGAAAGGCCCTAAGGAACTGGAAACCTTTATCCACTCTGGCCACGAGCAGTACGTAAACTCAGAGCGCGATGCCTGGGTGGCGGCCGTACAGCCTTTCCTTATGCTGCATCCGTAAAAACAATACCTTTACCTGAAAAACAACACCATGGCTTTCCGTTTAGAAACCCCGCGCCTTATCATCCGCCTGTTCCGTGAGGAAGACATACCGCTATTTGTGACCGTACACCAAAAGCCGGAGGTTAACGCCTACCTGCCCAAACGCAGCCCCGACGAACACACCCGGCTGCTGCACGAAACCATAAGCCGTGGCGATACCCCGCTGAACCGCTGGGTGATCGAAGAAAAAAGTACGGGCAACTTTATGGGCAGCTGCCTGCTTCGGGAATTTGACAACGGCATCCCCGAGGTGGTAGAGATAGGCTACAGTTTTGATTCGCCCTACTGGGGCAAAGGCTATGCCGCCGAAATGGCTTTGGCACTAAAGGGATATGCCTTTACCCTGCCGCAGGTAAAAAAGCTAGTAGCCGTAACCGAAGCCGAGAATATTGGATCCAAGGCGGTATTGCTTAAGATTGGGCTTTTAGCCAAAGGCACTGTAATCCGCTACCCCGAAACGCTGGAGCTGGATTATTTTGAGTATGAGAAAAACATCCGTCTATAAATAAAGGAAATCAAAGGAATAATAGCCCGCTTCGACAGGCTCAGCGTGACTATTATTCCTTTGATTTCATGTAAAATTTAGTCCAATATACAGTCTGGCTGAGCCTGTCGAAGCCGACTGTGTATTGGACTAAATTAAATCACTCCGCTACCGGGTTAATTACTTCTCCGTTTGTAGCGTTAATTTGGCTTCTTTAACCCCAGCAGATTTTGCGGTTAGTTCCACCGGTTTGCCGCTGCCATCGGGCTGTACTATGATTTGTGCATAACCGTTAAACAGCCTGCGCTTGTACGGTGCGGCCGGGGTTACCACCTGCACCATTCCCGGGTCGGCATTAATCACATCCCAGTCCTTAACCTTATGTACCGGCGTGGCAACAATATTTATGGTATTTACGCCCTGTTTCAGTACTTTGGCATCCAAAACAAACTTCTGCGCATCCTCTGCCGAAGCATTAACTTTAGTGCCGTTTACAAACACCACAGCGGCTACCCCTATCTTTTTATAGAAGAACGTTACGTTTACACCATCCACTTTCTCCAATGTAAATGACGCCCTGTAAGCATAGGCCGGGGCAAGGTTTTTATAGTCGCGGTTTTTGAAACCCTCTTTCCAGGCTGCTTCATCATACTGTGGCAATGTCGTAGGCAACACAGCCGAAGCCAGTACCTGCTCCTGCAATCCCGTTACAGGAACGAGTTGTATATCGTCGGTAAACTTATCGTTTTCAAGAGAGGTTGGGTCGCCATTGCCTACCCCTAAAATAACCCCGTTTTTAATCCCGAAGTTAATTTCGTTGCCGGCTACCGGTACGTGCAGGCCTTTTTTGTCTAACACTTCCACGGTTACTACGGCCACATCCGTCACTCCTTTAAGCGAGGCTTTATGCGGGGTAAGCTTTATTGCAGCAGGTTCGCCTGTTGTTTTTTGTACATCGCTCAGTACCTTTTTACCGTTTTTGTAGCCCACGGCTTCCAGCGTACCCGGCTGGTACGTAACCTTCCATTCCAGGTGGCCGTATTGTTCGGGTTTCTTTTTGCCAAGGCTTTTTTTGTTGAGGAACAGTTCCACCTCATCGCAGTTGGTATGCACCCAAACGTCTATTTCTTTACCCTCTTTACCCGGCCAGTTCCAGTGTGGTAAAAGGTGTACTACAGGCTCTGCGCCCCACCATGCTTTCAGGTAGTACACATTGTCTTTCGGGAAACCGCACACATCCATCATCCCGAAATACGAGGTAACCGACGGCCAACCATACGGCGTAGGCTCACCACGGTAATCAAACCCCGTCCAGATGAACATCCCGGCAAGGTACGGGCGTGTGGCGTAGAACTTCCATCCCTCCTCTATGCTGTAAAACGTAGGGCGCGGCTTACGGTCGTACGCGTTTTGGTAATGTTTGGCATCATCGGTAACGTATACGCCACGGGTAGCAAAGGTGGAACCCTCCTCGGTACCCATGCCCGGCTGGTTTTTAAACTGGTTGCGGTGCGCATCAATATCACCGTTGCCCAGATAATTGTACCCCATAATCTCTACCACAGACGAAATCCCACTCCTGAAACCGCTGCTGATGCCCACGGTTACCGGGCGTGTAGGGTCTATACTGTGGGCGTAATCCTGCATTACCTGCGTAATGCGTTCGCCGGTGATGTTGCCCTCTATGGCCCATTCCTCGTTCCCCACCGACCAGCAGAACACGCTCGGGTGGTTACGGTCGCGCTCTATCAGGCGTTTAAGGTTGCCCAAATGATACCCGTTTATGCCCATAAGGCGGGTTTCGTCTATGACCAGCATACCAAGCTTATCACAGGCTTCGAGCAACTCAGGCGTTGGCGGATGGTGCGAACAACGGTAAGCATTGCTGCCCATGGCCTTCAGTTGTTGTATGCGCCAATATTGCAATTCATCAGGAATGGCAGTACCCACCCCGGCATGGTCCTGGTGGTTGTTAGTACCTTTTAGTTTTATAGGTTTGCCATTAAGGAACAGGCCTTTTTCGGCATCAAATTTTATATCACGGATGCCAAAAACCGTTTCGTAACGGTCGATGGCTTTACCCTCCTGCACCACTTCGGTAACCAGCCTGTACAGGTTAGGATGCTCTATGTCCCAAAGTTCAGCGCCTTTTACAGCAATGCGCGATGTTGCCTCAGCCGTTTTGTAGAAACCCGGTGCGGTAATATTTTCATTGGCTGTAGCCACAACCTTCCCAGCAGGGCTGTATAGGGTATGGCGTAGTATAGCCTGCCCTTTGTAATCGCTTTGGTTCAGCAATGTAGCCAAAACAGTAACCTCAGCATCGGCGCCTTTAATTTGGGTCGTAACATACGTACCGTTTGTGGCAATGTTCAGCGAATTAGCCTTTTGCAGGTATACGTGGCGGTAAATTCCCGCGCCCTCGTACCACCAGCCTTCTTCCATAGAGGCATCTACGCGTACGGCTATGGTATTTTGTTCGCCGTATTTTACATACGAAGTAACGTCGTATTCAAAGCCGTTGTAACCGCTTTCTTCCGTACCAAGGAAATGCCCGTTAAACCACACTTTGCAATTACGGAACACCCCATCAAACTTCAGTGTGATGATGCGCCCCAAATCCCCTTTGGAAATGTTGACCTGCTTGCGGTACCAGCCCACACTACGCTCCGGGAAGCCTTTACCCGCCGCATGGAAACCGTGGCTAAAGCTGGCTTTTTCGCTAAAGGGCTGCTCCACCGCCCAGTCGTGCGGCAGGTTTAATTGTCGCCAGGCACGGTCATCAAACACGGTTGCAGCAGGCCCGTCGGCGCTGCCGGTTTTGGCAAGGTAAGAGAAATAGGCTTCGGCATGGCCAAAGTCTTTTGCGGTGTCATAAGGATGCCCGTAGGCAAAACGCCAGCCGGCATCGATATTTGTAGTTTCGCGGGAGGTGTTTTGGGCAAAGCCAAAAGCAGTGGCAATAAGCAGCAGGCAACAAAGGATGCTGTGAGTTTTCATAATTGGGTTTTGGTTAATGCTATATAACCCGCTAAGGTACGCCTTTACCCAAAAACCCATTGATACTATTTTGTAAAGAATCGATAAAATAGTATCAGCCTATTCGGCTTTGCGGTAGTTTTTCATTACAAAATCCAGCCCTGTTTCGGCTATATCACCCATGGTCTGGCAATTGCGGAATTTAGAATTATAGGTAAGCTTTTGCAGTGCCGAACGCAGTTCCACCACATGCTCTTTCGGGGCAATGTTATCCTTCTTCATAATCGCTACCAAATCAAGGTAACGCTCGTGGCTGTTCAGCAGGCGCTTGGCAATTACCGAACGCACCTCTTTACGGTACTGCTCTATGGAGTTGGGTTTCAGCTTGTCCATAACCAGCTTTACCATCCGGAAGTTTTCCTTAAAGTACTGCGGCAGGTAAATCTTCAGGTTGCCCTCGTAGCACTGCTGGTCAAAATCTATGGCGCGGATGCGGTACACCACATGGTCATAATCGTGCGTGGGTATCACCACGTAGTTATACGAACGCATATCGCCCAGCAGGCCTACCATACAACGCTCGTTAAACTTTACAAATTCCTTGGCCAACTGCGATTTTTCCAGTTCGGTACAGTTGTCCAGGTGCTGTTTTATAAACACATCGCCGGGAATACCCAGTATGTGCTCCTCTATCAGCGTGTCTTTATACACCAGGTAGTTAACGCGGTTTGGCGATATCAGGTCTTCCATTTCCAACCCGTAAACACGCGAAGCATCGGCTTTTTTTATGTAGAAGTTGGTATAGTTATCGTTCAGGATATTCCGCACCCGTATGCGGAAGGGCCTTGAATTACCAAAGGTGCAAAACTCTATGGAGTCGACCGTAAGGTACGGCAGGGTATCTTCATCGCCATCTGAATGCAGCAGGGTGTAAATCTTGTTCAGGCTGGCTTCTATTTCCCTTTGTTCAGACTCGGCATAAAACACGCTGAGCCACAGCGTATCGTTACCGTCTTTATCAAAAACGGAAATACCGCCCGAAAAACGCAGCAGGTCGTCATACAACAGTGGCGACTTAGTAGTGCGGTTGTACTTTTCCAAATAGCCCATAAGCTCGGGTATAATAGGGTACGCCGGCTTGCGGAATGCTATTTTTACGTCTTTTTTAGGCTCCTTTATCATGCTGAGGTTTTACGTACTATAAAGATAGGGCAAACGGCTTTCTTTTGTAAGCATGAAATAAAAAAATACGACAGGTATTAAAAACAAAAAAGCCCTCATGTTGAGGGCTTTTTGTATCATACGGCATCGTTATATTGCTACTACGGCAGCTATACGTTGCTCGGCGTCCTTCAGTCTTTGTTCCTGTTCCTCCAGGTTTTTTTCCACCTTGGTAAGGAACAGCGGGTTGTTGCTCTTTTTTACCCTCGAAAGGTATTTGTCTGAAAGGTTAGAAATGTGGTTGCTTTTCATCTGCCTGTAAAAATCGGCAAAGGTAAGCTCACCATCAATACGGTCTTTGCCCGCATTGCCTTCCAGCAGGTAACCGCTCATTGCGGTTTGCAGATCTATCGACTGCCTGCGCAGCCTGCTGTAACGGCTTAGTATATCCTCCTTCTTCTGGCGGAATACAAATTTTACAGCAACAGTAGCCAAAACATACATAAGCGCGGCGGCAATAACGGCCACCAAAGCGGTTAAATCATTTACAGGTAACATACAGCAGGAAATATTAGTTCTGCTAATCTACTTATAAACAATATATGACTATTTTTTTTTCGACAAAGCGCAGGGAAATAAGTTAAACTGCACGTAGTGAGTAAAAAACTGACTAAACCACGTTAAAAAAATAACCAAATAACAACTAACAGCAACAAAGAAATAGGGAAAAACCTATTTGTAGAGAAATTGCAAGCTATGATTTGAATGGGTAATTAACATTAACAGGGACGTACAATGAATTAACCCCAATGAGTAGCCTTGATAAACTCAACGATTATCTCATTTTTATCATAAATTAAGAACTCAACAGTGTCATTTAATTCTGAATACTCTTTAATAAATACCTTAGCAGCATCTAAACTACTAAAACACCAATAAGCATTACTATCAGAATTATCGCTATAGATTTCGCCTTCATGATTTAAAACATGACCTGTTGCACCATCAGCCACAATAACAGCAAAACCTCCATCTTCCAAAGCCGGAAACTTTTTCATAATTTAGTTCTAATCTATCCGTATTTTTTTAGTATTTAATAGTGTTATCATCCAGCAGCCTTCTTAATCTGAATACCTCCTCAATAAGTTCAGGTACGACGGTACGTGAAATAGCAATAAAGTCCTCGTCTTCTTCTCGAAGATTATCAACTTCTATATCATAATCACGATTGTCTTCAGTACCCCTCATAATAAAGCTACTGCCACTGGTATGATCCCTGCCTTCTCTATAAGATGTCCATGGGCCTTTAGTGGCTTTATTAGTTATTTCCAATATTTGTTGGATGTTCATATCCTTAGTTGGTTAGTGTTCATCTATCAAATATAAAACAAAAAAAGCCTCCCGTAACCGGGAGGCTTCCTGTATGTTTGCTTACGCTAAGTCTTAGTTAAGGGCAGCTACGTGCCTTGTAAGTTTAGACTTAAGGTTAGACGCTTTGTTAGCGTGTATGATGTTTTTCTTGGCAAGTTTATCAATCATAGAGATAACACCTGCAAGTTTCTCAGAAGCTTCAGATTTCACAGTAGCCAGACGTATAGCTTTTATAGCGTTACGTGTAGTTTTGTGTTGGTACCTGTTAAGCACCCTCTTCTTTTCATTGCTTCTTATCCTTTTTAAAGCTGACTTATGATTTGCCATTTCTTATTCTTTCTTAAAAATCCTTAATATTTTAATTGTAGTCCGTACGGGAATCGAACCCGTGTTACCAGAATGAAAATCTGGCGTCCTAACCCCTAGACGAACGGACCATTATTTCAACTACAACAGGTAAACCTGCTTTGTTTGTAGCCCGTGGGGGAATCGAACCCCCCTTACTAGAATGAAAATCTAGCGTCCTAACCGATAGACGAACGGGCCATTGAATTTGTTTGTTCTCTAATGCGGATGCAAAAGTACAACTTATTTTCACTTCTGCAAGAGGGGAACAAAAAAAATTCAAAAAAATTCTAATATGCTTTGGCAAAAAGCACCCTTCCGATGCTCGGCGCACCCGTAAGTACGCACACACCAGCCTCTTCCACCCTATCCAGCGGAATGCAGCGGATTGTAGCTTTTGTAAGCTCTTTTATTTTTTCTTCGGTTTCAGAAGTACCGTCCCAGTGTGCCGATACAAATCCGGTCTTGTTATCCAGTACATCTTTAAACTCATCCCATGAGTTTACTTCGGTAATATGGCTGTCCCTAAAAGCGAATGCCTTATCGAAAAGGTTCTTCTGTATCTTCTCAAGCGTTTCTTCAATATAGGTTACTATATCAGCGTTTATTACCGTTTCTTTGGTAAGTGTATCACGCCTTGCCACCTCAAAGGTACCGTTTGCCAGGTCGTTCGGGCCTATAGCCACACGAAGCGGCACACCTTTCAGTTCGTACTCAGCAAACTTAAAGCCCGGTTTGTGGGTATCCCTGTCGTCATACTTAACTGATATTCCCAGCTTACGCAGGCGCGCCATAAGCTGCTTCGCCTCTACACTAATTGCTTCAAGCTGCTCATCTCCTTTATATATAGGCACAATAACCACCTGTATCGGCGCCAGGTTTGGCGGCAGCACAAGGCCGTTATCATCACTATGCGTCATTATAAGCGCACCCATAAGGCGTGTACTTACACCCCATGAGGTAGCCCATACGTGTTCCTGCTTACCTTCCTTGCTGGTAAACTTCACATCAAATGCCTTGGCAAAGTTTTGCCCAAGGAAGTGCGACGTACCTGCCTGAAGCGCTTTACCATCCTGCATAAGTGCTTCTATACAATAGGTTTCTATTGCACCGGCAAAACGCTCATTAGGGGTTTTTACACCCTTAACAACCGGCACCGCCATAAAGTTCTCGGCAAAATCGGCATACACGTTCATCATTTGTTCTGCTTCGATTATGGCTTCTGCCTGGGTAGCGTGGGCGGTATGCCCTTCCTGCCACAGGAACTCAGACGTACGCAGGAACATACGCGTACGCATTTCCCAGCGCACCACGTTTGCCCACTGGTTTATAAGCAGCGGCAGGTCGCGGTAGCTTTGTATCCACCCGCGGTAGGTGTCCCATATAATGGTTTCAGACGTAGGCCTTACAATCAGTTCTTCGGTAAGTTTTGCATCGGGGTCTACCTCTATGGTTTTCCCGTCTTCGCCGGTTTTCAGCCTGTAGTGGGTTACCACGGCACATTCTTTGGCAAAACCGTCTACGTGGCTGGCCTCTTTACTAAAGTAAGACTTGGGGATAAACAGCGGGAAGTAGGCATTCTGGTGTCCGGTTTCCTTGAACATCCTATCAAGTTCCGCCTGCATTTTCTCCCAAATCGCGTATCCGTATGGTTTAATAACCATACACCCCCTAACCCCTGAATCTTCAGCCAGGTCAGCTTTCACAACCAGTTCGTTATACCATTTGGAATAATCGTCTGATCGCTTTGTTAAATTCTTACTCATCTCTTAATTTGGCACAAATATTGTTTAACTTTATAACATAAAATAGTTTAGCAAAACTAACTATTTTTGTATGTTCAACAATAAAAAAAATGCAGAGATGAAAAGTGAATACTTAAATATGCGCCGGATTTCCCTCTATACGTTAGTGGGCTTCCTGGGCTGGGCTGTATCTTCGTGCAGCTCGTACCAAAGCACGTCGAGCTATGACTCAGACGGTGTTTACGGCTCGGTTCCCCGCGATGCGAATAACCAACCCGTATATAAATACAACGACGGCAACGTAAACAACTACCAGAACGGGCAGGCTACAGGGCAAAACAGCAACGGATACCAGGCATACTTCCAGTCTCTGCAGGACGATTATGCACCGGTAGCGGATGCTGATAACTACACTACGTACGACACCATACAAAATAACAATGCACAGCAAAACTATGCTACCGGCTATAGCGGCTGGGGCGATAGCACCGACAACGTAAATGTAAACGTATATGGCGGTTACGGTTACGGCGGTTGGGGTGGCTACCCTTACTACGGTGGCTGGGGCTGGGGCGGTTACCCTTATTACGGCGGCTACTGGGGTGGCGGCTGGGGCCTTGGCTTCGGTTGGGGCTGGGGCGGTGGCTGGGGAGGCTACCCATACTACGGCTACGGCTGGGGCTGGAACTACCCTTACTACGGCGGATGGTATGGTGGCGGCTATTATGGCGGTAACCCGCGCTACCACTACGGTAACGGCTACTACAACGGCAGCCGTGGCGTAGGCTACTACAACGGCACACGCGGCAACTATTATGGCAATACCGGCAGGTATGCCAATAACAGCAGGCGCGGCACCTACAATGCCGGCGGCAGGGGTACGTATCAACTGGGCAACAGCCGCAGCGGTTACAACAACGGTTCGCGCAGTGGCTACTCTACAAACCAGGGAAGAAGCTATAATAACAGCACCAATTATAACAACGGCAACAGCCGCAGTTACTACAACAATTCATCAAGGAGCAACAGTAGCCCAAGCTACTCCCCTTCTACACCTTCACGCAGTTCATCACCTACGTATAGTGCACCATCACGCAGCAGTGGCGGAGGCAGCTTCGGTGGCGGATCACGCGGTGGAGGCGGCGGCTTCGGCGGCGGAGGTGGTTCCCGTGGCGGCGGCGGCGGCGGAGGCCGCAGGGGCTAATTGAACTAAAAATATACAGCCCTGTGTTTTTTGGAAAAGAAAAACATGGGGCTTTCTTTATACCATACACTCACTACCTTTCAGGCTATGAAAAAAATACTCTCTTCGGCAGCCATACTACTGGCAGCAGCAACTGCGCATGCCCAGCAAGACATGAATACCGCACAAGACCCGTTGCGCTACGCCCCGGACAACATTACCGGTACAGCGCGTTTCCGTGCTATGGCGGGTGCTTTTGGCGCAGTGGGCGGCGACCCTTCGGCTATAAACATTAACCCTGCAGGTTCGGCTATATTTAACTACAACACAGGCACCCTTACCCTAAGCAGCTATAACATGAACAACGGTGCCACCTATTTTGGCGACCGTACTGAAAAAAACGGCAACGGGTTTGACCTGAACCAGCTGGGGATGTTTTTTGTGTTTAATAACGGTAAGGAAGATGCTGTTATAAATAAGTTTACCGTAGGCATTAACTATGAGAACACACAAAGCTTTGAAAACACCATGACACTTGCAGGTGTAAACCCTACCGGCAGCATAGCCGACTACTTTCTGCGCTACGCAAATGGCATTGGCAATGAAGGAGGTATCAATTTGGGCTATCTTAACAACAGCACCATATACGACTACCCTAACATGAATTTTATAGACCAGCAGGCCTACCTGGGGTATAATGCTTATGCCTTTAACCCGGTAACCGATGCGTCTGATAATACACAATATGAAGCTAACCTACCGGCAAACAGCACGAACCACTATCAGGAAAGCTATATTTCTACCACCGGGTATAATGGTAAGGTGGCAATAAACTTTGCTGCCCAGCTAAAAAAGAGGCTGTATGTAGGCGCAAACATAAACCTGCATTTTACCGATTATATAAACCGCACCAGCTTCTACGAAGACACAAACAACGGTAGCGGCGAAGGCCTGCAAAGCCTGCAGTTTGATACCAAGCGCTATACCTATGGCGGTGGTGCTTCGCTTAACGTAGGTGCTATACTTAAAATAAGCGAACCGGTGCGTGTGGGCCTTGCGTATGAATCGCCTACGTGGCTAAGGCTGCAGGACGAAATTACACAGGTAATTAGCAGCACCGCCGGCGGGCAAACTTTTTATACCAATCCCGGTGTAACAATGGTAGGCGATGACTACGGTATACGTACCCCAAGTAAGTATACTGCCAGTGCGGCATTTATCTTTGCCAAACAGGGGCTTATAAGCGTAGACTACGGTATGCGCAATTATGGCAATACCCGCTACACTACTAACCGCTACAACGCCCTGAATACTGAACTAAGCAACAACCTGGACTGGGCAGGCGACCTGCGTATAGGTACCGAATGGCGTGTAAAAATGCTGAGCCTGAGGGGCGGATACCGCATGCAGCAAAGCCCGTACAAAAACGGCAATACCATAGGCGACCTTAATAGCGTTTCGGGAGGGCTTGGTTATAGCTTTGGCAGTTCAAGGCTGGACCTTGCCTATACATGGCAACAGCAAAAGAACAACATATCATTGTTTACTCCCGGCCTTACCGATGCCGCGCAGGTAAAAACCACCAGTAATAACATAACGCTGTCGTACACCTTAGACCTGTAATTTTTCATCTTGCTTTTATATAACGCAAAAAGCCATCCTCTATAAGGGATGGCTTTTTGATTTACAGTAAGGTGAGATTTAGAATTGCTCCCTTCCTGCAAAATGGAAGTTACCTTCTATAGCAGCATTTTCGTCACTGTCTGAACCGTGAACGGCATTTTCGCCCATAGAGGTAGCATATTTTTTACGGATAGTACCTTCGGCTGCATCAGCAGGGTTAGTAGCCCCGATAAGCTTACGGAAGTCTTCCACTGCATTGTCTTTTTCAAGGATAGCCGCCACGATAGGACCGCGCGACATAAAGCTTACAAGCTCACCGTAAAAAGGCCTTTCGCTGTGTACGGCATAAAAAGCCTGCGCATCAGCCACAGTAAGTTGGGTAAGTTTAAGGGATACAATCCTGAAGCCGGCTTCAGTAATCATAGATAGTATACCGCCGATGTGCCCTTTTTCTACTGCATCGGGCTTAATCATGGTGAAGGTCCTGTTTGTTGCCATAATTTGTTTTAGATTTTCGGCAAAATTAGTATTTCCGTTGGATATTCTTCAACAACGAAACCGTTTTTTACCAAAATTTAGAGAATTTTATTTATTGGGCTTTTTGTGTGGATTTTTATAGGTGTTGAATACTGAGGTTATATATATTGTATCATCGATTACCTTATAGATAATCATATAAGGAAACCCGGCAACTACAGATTCCCTAAATCCATAATTCTTTAAAGGAAAAAGATAAGGATTATAAATTATGTAATCCATTGTGTCTGAAACAGCATCAAAGAATTTAGCGCCCAATTCTTTTTGTCTGCTTTCATACCAATGCATTCCGTCACTAATATTTAGTTTAGCAAATTCTGAAACGAATATTTTAAATGCCATTCTCCTTTCGAATTTTGGCTTTAAAGTCATCCCAACTTTCTAAAGTTGATGGATCATTCATATATTTAGCATGTTCTTCCTGCACCATCTTTATCTGTTCAGGTGTAAGTATGGTGTCCTCAGTATGCTCCAGCAAATTCCTTATCTGCATCAAAACAGATGGGTCGGTTACTTTATCTATTTCTTCTTTAAGGCGGGCTTTTTCAGCTGCAATGTCCATGGCAAAACGTTTCCTGTAAATATACAGAAAATTACAAAACAATGATGTTAAACTCCTGCTCCAGTGGTTTTAGCTGTGCAAAAAGTTCGGCAATAAGTCTGCCGTCATAATCTAAATAAAACTCGCTGAAGTTGTTGCGGCGCTCCTGAAGGCTGCGGTTCGGGAACAGTTCGTTTTGCAATGCAGCTATACGTTCCAGTTGGTCACGGTGGTTGCGCTTTTCGGCTTTTACCAAACGTTTTTCAAGGTTTTCAAGCCCTTTCAGTTGTTTCAGCTCCTGTGCTTTTACGGCGCCGGTAAAGGTACTGTCGGTTTTGGCAGCTATGGACTGTAATTGAGCAAACTGGTTTTGCAGTGTTTCTTTAAGGCCGGAGAAATTCAGGCAGAATTGCGAAAACTCCTGTACCTTTTTATTCAATAAGGTTTGTTGCTTGCTGAAAACATCAGCCCAGGTAAGCCCGAGCTTATCCAGTTTTTCGGCCTGTTTCTGTGTGGAAAGCAGCACCGAGTTACGCATCAGCAGCATGGGGAAGGTAACGTTTTGCGAATCGAAAAACGACTTCAGTTCCAGCCAGTAGGCCAGTTCGCCACCACCGCCTATGTAGGCAAGGTTAGGCAAAATTACTTCCTGGTACAGCGGACGCATAATCACGTTCGGGCTGAACTTTTCAGGGTGGTTTTCCAGTTCGGCAAGTATTTCGCTTTCACTGAATTTCAGGCGCGTATTGTTGATGTAGTAGGTGCCGTCTTGCAAGATAATCCGTTCGCGCAGGTTGTCTTCTATATAAAACAGGTTGATGTCGCGCGGGTTTACCTGTACGTTATAGTCTTTAAGCAATGCCGTAGTTTCGGCGACCTTGCCGTGGCTTGTTTGTTGTAGCAGTTCCTCTTTTGCGTAAGGAGCCAACAGTTTTTTCAGTTCGGGCTTATCACCGTCAATGATAACCAGGCCGTAGTCTTTAAACAATTCATTAGCCAGGTAAAATGTAGCCTCGGCCAGCGTTTCGTGTTTCAGGTAGGCATTTTCAAAAAGGGTGGTAAGCCATTTTGCATTATCGCCGGGCCCCAGTTCTTTGGCAAAAACCTCCAGTACTGCCGCAAGCCCATTGGTAGAAAGGCGGCCTACGGGGCCTGCACTTTCGCGGTTCCAGCGGATTTTTTTATCGCGGAAGGTAAAGTAATTTATCTCCTCAAAATCGTGGTCTTCCGTTGCCATCCAGTATACCGGTACAAAGTTATAAGCGGGGTAAGCCGCCTTAAGCTCTTTAGCCAGGTTGATGGCCGAAACTATTTTGTAAAGGAAATACAGTGGGCCGGTAAACAGGTTCAGCTGGTGGCCGGTGGTTACGGTGAAGGTAGTATCTTCTGCCAGTAAATTGATATTATGCAATGTCCCTGCCGATGCTGTAACGGTTTTGTACTGCTGTTGCAAAGCATTTACCAGTACATTACGGTTGTGCTGCGGAAAGTTTTGCTGCTTTTCGGCAACCTGTGTTTCAAAGTTTTGCAGGGTGGGGAAACGGTGGTACAGCGGTTTCAGGTTGTCCTTTTGGTTAAGGTAATCTACCATTAGGGGAGTAAAATAACCTGAATTTTGATAGCTGATACAGTCCGTGGGCATTGCGTTTATATTTTAAGCAAAGGTACGCAAAAATAAATTTATCGAAGCTTTTCTATAAATAGTGTAAATGTTTTCGACACGAATTTCACTAATTACCACGAACGGATGTTGTAATCAGCTGACTATTCATTGGCAACTAAAACGCCCTCCTCGTACTTTTCCTTGCGCAGGATGTCGTCTGTTTTCAGGTCTTTTACAAAAGTATTGCCGTGCTTAAGGCCGTTCTTTATTTTACGGATTTCCTTAGTACCCGCTTTTTCATCGGTATAGGTAAATCTGCCGCTGTAAGGACTGTCTTTACCAATGAGGTAATAGGTTTCATCCACTTTTTCGCCATTGGTGTAGTTACTTTCCACTTTCACTTTCTGGTCGTAATGGAAGTAACGCCACAGGCCGATTTGCACTTCTTTAAGGTAGCTACCACTAACCAGCAGGTTGTTTTTGGCATCGGTAACAGTATAGGTACCGTCTTTATAACAGCTATCAGTATTCAGCACAGGTAACAATATAGCCTTGAAATATTCAAAGTCTATATCCTCCGTTTTTACAAAGGTATATTCCTGTGCTTCCCTGTTTTTATTGGGCAAATAGTTGGTAATCGTTATCCTGAAGCTTTCAGGTTTAAAATCGTGCAGGGTATATTCTGTAAGTGGTTTACCTTTGTCGTCATACTCAATGGATTTGGTGAGTAGCCCATTGCTAAACGTGTTATTAGCTGTAATGCGCCCGTTTTTATACACTACTTCCTCGCCTTCGGGCAGGCCATTTTCGTTATAGGTGCAGGTGCGTATTATGCTGCCGGACATATCGGTGTCTATCCAGGTGCCGGTTTTCTTATCGTGTATGTAGCTGCCTTTGCTGAAATATTCGCCCGTAGGGTGTTCCAGCCATTGCCCCTCTTTAAGGTTAGATGCATACATGCCCTTTACCACCACACCACCTTGCGGGTTTACTACCTCATACAAGCCATTCAGCATGTTGTTGCTGTAGCTGGCCGTTTCCAGGAATTTATGGTAAATGCTTTCGTAGCATACGCTGTTGCTTTCGCACGGGAATTGCTTTTCTTCAAGATACGAGTATCGCACCGACTTACCACTAAGGCTACCCTCGGCATAGGTACGGGTAAGGTACAGTTCGCCTGCGTAAGATACTTCGGTGCCCTTGCGGTTGAAGTAGCGCGGGTAGTAGTAGCGCCAGGTACCGGTTTCCTTATCATCGGCAAAATCACCTTCGGTAATCAGGGTGTTATTGTGGTCGTAGTACTTCCAGTTGCCGCTGCGCTTGCCGGTGGCGTAGTTGCCTTCGGTAACCAATTTCAGGCCGGTGATGCCCCTTTTGGCATAACCTCCCATAGCGGAAGCCTCCATATCCCAATAGATTTTATAGCTTCCGTCCATTTGCCCGTTACGGTAGGTGCCGGTAATCACGCTGTCTTTTGTTGTTTCCTGGAACTCGCCTTCGGCCTTGCCCTTTTTGTAATTACGGTAGCTAATCGGTGTTTCTTTATCGGCTTCTACAAGGAAAATCTTCCAGGTGCCTTCCATTTCGTCTTTAACGTACTGGCCGTACAGTTTCAGCTTCAGGTCGCCCGACTCGCTATCATAGAAATACTCATTATACGCACCGCTTTTCAATCCGTTTACATAGTTTGTTGTAGCACTGAGCCTGTTGCGCTCAAATACCGAAAGCAGCCCGGTTTTCAGGCCGTTCTTCATCTGGTATTCCATCGATTTAAAGCCCAGGGTATCGTACTCCTCAAAGCGGCCCTCGGCAACATCGTTAAGGTAATGCCCGTTCAGTTTCAGCAGGCCATTTTCGTAATAAGTGCGCAGTATACCGGTAAGTTTACCGTCTTTCAGGGTGTATTCGGCGGCAAGCGTGTTGTCTTCGTAGTAGTCTTTTTTACTGCCGTTGGCAGGATCGTATGCACTGAGCTTTTTTATAAGCGTAACGGTATATGGCGCAGTGGCATCAGCAGTGGGAGTTTCGGCAAGCAGTATAAAATTTTTGCTGTATAGTGTGGCTATCTCCTTATCGTCTTCCTGTTTTTTGCTAACCGGCTTAAAGTTGAGTACCGGCATGGCCTTTTGTATCAGGGCAAAAGCATCTTTATTCGGCAGGGTGTAGGTTATTTTGGCAGGGGTGCCGTTGAAGCTGTACAGGTTTACGGCAGCCGTTTCGTTATTGTTGTAAGTAAAGTTCCAAGTGGTAACGGCATCGGCATCCGTCTGGCCTTTTTGTGTGCCAAAAAAGCTATAGTTTTTGGACTGTAAAACGGTGCCTGCCTGTTCGGTATCCGGCTTATTTACAAGCGAAACCAGTTCGCTCAGTGTAAGCTTTTGGGCATGTAAGGGGGCAATAAGGCATATAAAGAACAGCGTGGCAAATATTCGTATCATTAGTTTGTAAATTGGCAGGCGTAAATATACACCTTTTAAAGCTTTTTTAAGAAAACTTAATGCCGCCTTTCCTTACAAAATAATGGGGTTTTGCTGCAAAATGAGGATTTTTTAGGTTTATTGCTGCTTTTGTTTGAGCAGTAATTGCAGGTTATCATAAGTTTCCATAGCACCCTCATCAAGTTCGGGAAATTGCTTTTTAAAATTTAGAAAACACTCTTCCGCCTCTTTGCTACCACTTATTGCAGCAACAAATAACCTCGAAATAAGGGTTTCCACGTCTGCTGCAGCAACCACTTTACTGCCAGCCCGAAACTCCTTAAGGGTCTTGTCTATATCAGCTTTGGTATAGTGAATATTTTTGCCCGGAGTGTATTCTGTAGTGAATGTTTTATCAGTATAAGTAAGCTTTTTAGTACCCCAAAGTACTTGTACCAGGCTCCTCCCCTTACCTGTAGCCAGCTCAATGTACTGGTTAATGATAAGCTGGTCTTTTTCAAATTTTATTGTGTTATGAAACGGTTCGTCACTAATAGTAATTATCGAATCATTATCACATTTTCTTATCGCAAAATTATCAAAGTAGGTATTTCCTGTATTATCTTCCAGGTCCAAGGAGTAATCTGCACACAGCTTTAGTTTTAAGCCGTCACTGAAATTATATACAGCCCAGGAAGGAATGTCACCCTCTAAAAAACCTTCACTTTTGCACATACACTCCTGTGCTTGTGCCTGGATGAAAACTATAAGGAAGATATACCACAGTTTTTTCATACGTTACCTTAATTCCTTACATAATCACTCAGCATAGCACTCAGGTCTTTATACTGCTCGGCCACGGCACCGTCTAAGGTGGTAAAGGTATCAAAATCGTCAAAGTAAGTCTTGGCCTTAGTATTACCCGAAAGCGCCGCAATAAACAGCCTGCTTATCAGGTCTTCCACGTCGCCTTTGTATTTGGCACTGCCGCTTTCAAATTCCTGAAGGGTGGCCTTAATTTCAGCCTCGGTGTACTTGCGGATGCTGCGGTTTATTACGCGCTTTCGCACCAGCGACTTGTCCAGGTATTGTATGGTTTCGGTGCTCCATGTGGTGGTTACAAAACTGCGGTTTGGCCCCACGGGCAGCTGCATTTGCTCCCTGATAAAAATAACGTTGTTCTTAAACTCTACCGTACCGGTAAACAAGGCTTCCCAAAAACCGATAATATCGGGGCTGTCGCATTCCTGCAATATAAATTCAGAATACACAGCCTTCCCGTCCTCTTCGTTTTCATAGCCGCATAAAATAATCTGCATGCCGTTTTTAAAGGTAAATACCTTTTGCGGGGTATCGCCCTCGGCTATGCCTGCATCTGCACTTTCGGGACACTGGCAACTGTTTACCTGGGCAGATATGTATGATGTAAGCAGCATGAACGCTGCCGCTAAAAGATATTTTTTCATAATGGGTTTGTTGACTTGTTTGTAACAAATGTAAGGGAAAGTTTTATACAATTATGAGCGGCTTGCAAGCATTACTCCTTATTGATTTTAAAATCAACAACCGGCTCGTAGTACACTATTGTCCTTTGGCGAATGTAAGCCGGTTTTCCGTTTACACTCTTGGTTTGCTGCACCCAGTTGTTACGTTCGTCAAAAATGTATGAAAATTCGATGGTGTTTTTTTCACTGCTATCCTGCTGGATTACCTTAGTGAGTAAATCACCTTTGTAATAATATTCAATATAAGATTTGTTTAGTGCACTTTGTATCCTTTTAATTTTGCCATCGGGATAATAAGTTGTTGCACCATTCAACTCTCCGTTCATATAGGTTGCTGTTTTGTTCCCTTTACTGTCGTAGGTATACGTAGTGCAGTAAGGTTCTGTGGTATCTAAATTTATTACGCGACTGTAATTACATGTTTTAACCCGATTTCCCCTTTCGTCGTAGAAATATTCCTCAACCAGCTTTTCAACCCAATCCCCTTTAGTGTAGGTACGGCTAACGCCGGGAATGACGGTAACCTTACTGTCAGATAAGGTTTTCAATTGTGTTACCTTACCATTTTCATAAACATAATGTGTTTCAGTTGCCTTTCCCTCCTCGTCGAAGCGGCTTATTTTTATGCATTCGTTTTTGTCGTTGTATTCATAATAGCTGTACAAATAAAAATCAGCGTAATCGGTTAGCTTGGCTACCAGCTGCCCTTTGTAGTTGTAGCTACGCCTTTCTGTTGTTCCTGCTTCACCATCATCAAATTCTTTAATTTCTGTTATACGGTTTAAGGTATCGTACTTATAGGTAAAAACAGTCTCAAGGTCAGACAGGTAATCTTCCCACTTTTCTTTAACTTTCCTATATTTATTATCATATTCCTTATAGTAGTTTAAATTACCTGAAAAAGGATAGCTATACCATACATTACGTATTCGCTGTAACTCAAGTTCATTGCGTCCTAAAGAGGGTAGATAGGACTCTATTAATGACAAATCAACCGTTGTTATAACCTCTTTACTCATTTTAAGCGGATATATGGTTTCCCTGCACGACCGTATTTGCCCCACAATCGTATCTTTAATATGGATTTGCGCAAAGCAGGTGGCTGCGTAAAACAGGCTTATGATTAATAGTGATTTCTTCATACCCATAAGGATAACAATTTCAGGTAAAAGGTTGGTTTATACTCCCAAATATACCCAAAAATCCCGCCCGTTTGCCGTCTGCCAAATAAGGCGTACTTTTGCACCCTAAACCCCGCATGTTTTGAGCGCCAAAGTAGTAATGATAACCCCGCCGTTCACCCAGCTGAACACCCCGTACCCCGCCACGGCCTACCTGAAAGGTTTCCTGAATACCAAAGGTATAGCCACCGCGCAGGCCGACCTGGGCATAGAGGTAATACTACGGCTGTTCTCTAAAGAAGGGCTTACAAGGCTATTTGATTATATTGAAGGCACACCAAATCATACGAGTGAAACTCTTTTTGGGGTTAATGAGAAACAGTATACGAGTGAAGCTGCCCCCCTCTCCTTCGGAGAGGGGCCGGGGGTGAGAACAGAAAACGCTGAACGCATCCTTGCCCTTAAAAACGAGTACCTGAAAACCATAGACCCGGTTATCCTGTTTTTGCAGGGCAAAAATCCCACGCTGGCACACCTTATATGCAGCGAGGAATTCCTGCCCGAGGCTTCGCGTTTTGCACAGCTGGAGGAACTGGACTGGGCGTTTGGCTCCATGGGCACGCAGGACAAGGCCAAGCACCTTGCCACGCTGTACCTGGAGGATATAAGCGACCTGATTGTGGAGTGCGCCGACCCGCATTTTGGCTTCAGCCGCTATGCCGAAAGGCTTGGGCGTTCGGCCAACTCGTTTGACGAGCTTTACGAAAGCCTGCAACAGCCTTATACTTTTATAGACGAAATACTTGTCGACCTGCTTGATGAGCTGTTGTTTAATACCGACCCGAAACTGGTGGGCTTTTCGGTGCCGTTCCCCGGCAATTTATACGCGGCTTTCCGTTCGGCGCAATATATTAAAGAGCATTTCCCACACATGAAAACGGCTATGGGTGGCGGTTTCCCCAATACGGAACTGCGCTCCCTGAGCGACCCGCGTGTTATGGAGTTCTTCGACTACATAATGCTGGACGATGGCGAAGCGCCTGTAGAGTGCATCATAGAACAACTCGACGGCAAGCGCGACATCAGCCAGCTAAAACGTACGTTTGTGCTGCAAAACGGCGAGGTAAAGTACATAGACAATTCCGGTTGCAGGGATTACAAACAAAGCGAAGTGGGCACCCCGGATTACAGCGGGTTGCCTTTGGACAAATACATTTCGGTCATAGAAGTAGTAAATCCCATGCACCGCATGTGGAGCGACGGCCGCTGGAACAAGCTCACCATGGCGCACGGCTGCTACTGGGGTAAATGCACATTCTGTGATATTTCACTCGATTATATAAAGGTATACGAACCTGTAGCCGCCAAGCTACTGGTAGACCGTATGGAGGAACTCGTAGCCCAGACCGGGCAAAACGGTTTCCATTTTGTAGACGAAGCCGCACCACCGGCACTGATGCGTGAAGTAGCATTGGAGATTCTGCGCCGCAACCTTACCGTAAGTTGGTGGACAAACATCCGCTTTGAAAAAAGCTTTACTGCCGACCTGTGCCGACTGCTGAAACTTTCGGGCTGTATTGCCGTTTCGGGTGGGCTAGAAGTGGCTTCAGACAGGCTTTTGGAACTGATACAAAAAGGTGTTACCGTAGCCCAGGTAGCACGGGTGACGCGCAACTTTACCGAAGCGGGCATTATGGTACACGCCTACCTTATGTACGGCTTCCCGACGCAAACCGCCCAGGAAACCATTGATTCACTCGAAATGGTACGCCAGATGTTTGAACTCGGTATACTGCAAAGCGGGTTCTGGCACCAGTTTGCCATGACGGCGCACAGCCCTGTGGGTATAGAGCCCGATAAATTTGGCGTGGTGAAGGACAGTGACATTGTAGGCACCTTTGCCAATAACGATATTATGTTTACCGATAATACCGGTGCCAACCACGATAAATTCAGCTATGGGCTGAAGAAGTCACTCTTTAATTTTATGCACGGTATATGTTTCGACTATCCGTTACAGGACTGGTTCGAGTTTAAAGTGCCGCGTACCAAAGTAGCCCCGGATTACATATACAACGTGCTGGAAGAAGACGAAGGCTTTGGCACAAAACCTACTGCAAAAGTAGTGTGGACAGGAACCAAACCCGCTATAGCGTTTTTTACCAAAAGCAAAAAAGGCCGTACGTTCCCTATGGCCACGCTTACCTTCCATAGTAAGCGTGATAGTTTTTCTGTACAGGCGGCTGAAGAACAGGGGCAGTGGCTGCAAAGCGTACTTGATAAACTGTCTGTGACCGAAAAGCCAATGACCTTTGCTAAAGTAAAAGAAGACTACGAAGCCACGGGATTGGATGGATTCGAACCGTTTTGGTACAGCAAACCCGTAAACACCTTACGTGAATACGGGCTTCTTGTGTTGTAATATATCATCTTCAAAAAGGTGCAAAAATCCTTTGTGAAACTTTGCGGCTGCTTTGTGTGCCTTTCAAAAAATTATTAATGCGTCTTCCGCTTCGCCTTCAGCTCTTCAAATTTCTTTGTCTGCTCAGGGTTCAGCAGTTTTAATATTTTACCATCTATACGCTCGGTAATAGCAAACGCTTTTTCCTTTTTTTCGTCAACAGTAACATCCTCACCCAGCTCCTGTAGCGCTTCAACATTATCCCTTTCCGTTTCAAAAACCTGCCTTACGGCCGCCACCTGAAAATCGTCCAGTTTAAGCTCTTTGGTATAAAATTCCACACTGTTTTCCACAAAGTCATATTTCTTCGGGTCTTTTTTAGAGCCGGTGTTCCTGTACTGCCCCGGGGCTATACGGCGGTTTACTTGGCTGTAGCCTTCAGCAGCAAATACAAGGCAAATGATGGTAAGTATAAAGGTAATGCGTTTCATGTAAAATGTTATTTGGTAAACCAAACATACGAAAAAAGCCGGAGCGTTGTGCTTCGGCTTTCTTAAATTTTAATTCAGGTTTGCTGCCGGCACGCCGTACAGGTCAAACTCGGTAGCGTCTGTTATGGTGATGTTTACAAACTCGCCTGTTTTCAGGTAAATGCTTGTAGCATCAATCAGTACTTCGTTATCTACATCAGGACTGTCAAACTCGGTGCGGGCTACAAAGTGGCTTCCCTCTTTGCGGTCTATCACACAACGGAATGTTTGGCCTATCTTTTCCTGGTTCAGTTCCCACGAAATCTGGCTTTGTATCTCCATGATTTCGTTGGCACGCTGTTGCTTCACATCCTGCGGCACATCGTCTTCCAGCAGGTAAGCATGGGTGTTTTCCTCATGGCTGTAAGTAAAGCAGCCCAGGCGCTCAAAGCGCATTTCGGTAACCCAGTCTTTCAATATCTGGAAATCTTCTTCGGTTTCACCCGGGTAACCCACAATCAGTGTGGTACGTATAGCCATGCCCGGAACCGCTTGGCGGAACTCCCTAAGCAGCTTGGTTGTTTTCTCTTTCGTAGTACCGCGGCGCATCGATTTCAGTACGCTGTCTGAAATGTGTTGCAGCGGGATATCTATATAGTTGCAAATCTTCGGTTCGCGGTTCATCAGCTCCAGCACATCCATCGGGAACCCGCTCGGGAATGCGTAGTGCAGGCGAATCCACTCTATGCCTTCCACCTTTATAAGGTTTTCCAGCAGTTCGGCAAGGTTACGCTTTTTGTACAGGTCCAGGCCGTAGTAGGTAAGATCCTGCGCTATAAGTATCAGTTCCTTAACGCCATTTCGGGCAAGGCCTTCCGCTTCCTTAACCAGCTTTTCTATAGGCTGGCTTACGTGCTTGCCACGCATAAGCGGTATCGCACAGAAACTGCACGGGCGGTCGCAGCCCTCGGCTATTTTAAGGTAAGCGTAGTTTTTTGGTGTAGTGGTTATACGTTCGCCAAGCAGTTCGTGCTTATAGTCGGCGCCAAGTGCTTTCAGCAGCAATGGCAACTCGGTAGTGCCAAAATACTGGTCTACATCGGGTATTTCCTTTTGCAGGTCCGGCTTATAGCGCTCGCTAAGGCACCCGGTAACAAAAACCTTGTCTACAATACCCTGTTCTTTCTTGTCTACATAATTCAGTATCATGTTTACCGACTCCTCCTTGGCATTGTCTATAAAACCACAGGTATTTATAACAATAATGTTGCCTTCGTCGCGGCCGGTAGCTTCATGGGTAACGTCTTTACCGCTGGCGCGCAGCTGGCCCATAAGCACCTCGCTGTCGTACACATTCTTGGAACAGCCCAGGGTAATAACGTTTATCTTGTTCTTTTTTAACGACTTGGTTCTCATAATACTCAGAAAAATAGGGTGCAAAAGTACGCTTTTTATTGGTTTCCAAAGAAATAAGCGGCGTTAAAAATTTTAAATACATTTTGAACGGTTTTTCTGTACTTTATATCGATTATTGTGCAATGAAAAAATAGGGTTTTACCTATTTTTTGTAAGATTGTTTTTTTCTTTTTTTTGTACCTGTTTACGTAAACCAATCAGCCAGACATGCCGAAACAGGGGCTTTGTACCTGAAAGTAGGCTAATTTTTTAAAAACTAATCAAAATGAAAAAAATCTTATTAGTATTTTTAGGTATTACTTTATTATTTTCTTGTAGTAATGATTCAGAAGTGGTGTCAAGCGAAACTGTTACAGATAATTCTGTTTTCGCTAAGCCTACCGGCAACACTACAATTGACAACCTATACAATCAAATGTTACAATCTCCAGAATATTTGGCTGCACAGGCTGCAAAGACTGCATTTTATAAAAAAGTAAATTTTAGAGGTACTCAAAATCAAATAAATACTACTTCTAAACTTTTAAACTGGATTAACACAAATTTGGCGACAACAAAATTTTCTTCATTAGCTCAAGCAACAGCAGAATTAAATAATGTACATTTACTATCACAAGCCTCTTACAATGCTAATATACGTTTATACCAGTTAATTGGTCAGCAACCAAATCCAGGCCATCTTTGGGGACAGCTGACATCGCCGACTGTTCCTTCAGGAGATGATCCTTGTGAATGCTTTAATCAATTTTCAAGTAATACTACTTTATCTCAGCAATACTATTCTGAGGCATTAAATGATTGGTATTATAATGGTACCGGTTCTCTTCAAGAATGTGAAGATTGTTATGAGTTAATGATTTTACAGGACGGTGCAGTTCTTACTGATTGCTTAAATAATTGTGATGAGTAATTTTTAATCTTAATATAGAGTGAATACAAGTTTAAAATATATTCTCATGCTCACTTTGATTGCCTTAACGCAGGGGTTAAAGGCGCAAAGCAGTGAAGTCGATAAATCGCATACTTCTGATTGCACATCCCGTTATGAGAAAGCAAAGGAAATGTATGCAAAATTATACAATTCAAATGTTGCGATTACTTATAGGGAAGCAAGGGATAATTTTTTTAATAAGTTACCCAAAGGCCAGCGGATTGATGATGCTGATGCATTGACCTGTGAGGATAAAGTATTATTGTGGACAGAGAAAAACCTTGACAAAACCCAATTTACAAGTTATGATGAAGCAAAACTGCTGTGGGATAAAAAAAAGGTAGCATATGCCAAATTGGCTGAAGAGAATAAGCTGTTTCACCAATATATGAGAGAAATTGCCGGAAGTTGCGGTCAAGATAGTTTTAAACAACTCCTTTTGGAACTGGTAAAGACTTACGGTAAAGACTTTCATATGTAAACCATACCCGTATGAAAAACAGGTTGTATTCGCTACTGTTTATTATGGCCTTTTCACTGACTGCCCATTCCCAAAAAAGCTATATCACCCCGGAAGGTGTTATTGTGAATAAAGATTCGTTACAGGCACATGTAGAATACTTGTATTTTAAGCTGATACATTCACCTAGTTATGAGGTTGCTTGCAGGGAACAAAATACATACCTGCTAAACATCCATTTTATCCTGAACAGGGATGAGATAACGAAGGCTGAAAAAGTAGATTATAACGAATGGGCAAAGGCACACCTTAATAAAACAGAATTTAAGACTGTGGCTGAAGCAGAGCAAGGCTGGAATAAACTGTGCAAAGTACAGGGAATTTGCTGGAAAGAAAATGAGGAGTACTATACTACTTTGGTAAAATTACTGGGTACTAATGAAGGAATAGAGATATGGAAAAACGCCATAACTAAAATAGCCGTAAAATACCCCGATAAAGCCCAGCCGGATCCGATTTCCAATCTTTTTAACAGGCATTAATAATATCTCAAAATCAACAATATCATAGGCCATCCTTAACGGGGTGGCTTTTTTATTGTCCCGTTCGCACCCCGTTAGTGTCGGCTTTGCCCCTGCCCTGCCACACCGTTTTTGCGTAACTTTGGTAAACAAACAAAACAGCTATGCAAAAAATCACACCCTGCCTTTGGTTTACCGGAAGGGTAAACGAGGCACTCGACTTGTATATGTCGGTATTTAAGAATGCTAAAATCAAGGATATTTCGCATTACCCAGAAAACTCGCCCGTACTACCCGGCGAAATACTGGTGGCTACTTTCGAGATAGAAAACCAGGAATTTATGATATTGAACGGAAGCCCAAACTTCCCTCCTACCGAAGCCACATCTTTTGTAATAAATTGTGCAAACCAGCAGGAAGTAGATTACTACTGGGATGCGCTTACCGCTAACGGCGGTCAGGAAGGCCAATGCGGATGGCTGAAAGACCCTTTCGGTGTTTCATGGCAGGTGGTGCCTACCATAATCAACGAACTTATGACCAAAGACCCGGTTAAAGGCAACAAGGTTGTCCTCGCCCTTATGGACATGAAAAAGATAGACATTGCCACACTACAGCAAGCGTACGATTCTTAGCAGCACACACGCCTACGTATTTTTATAAACGCCGCACCCGCTGTTTGCTGTATCTGCTTCGCCCGAAGGGCTTACAGGATGCCGCTCCCATCGGGGCTAAGGGGATACACCGTTTGTTTACCGGTAAACGTTCCTTCTTCGCGCCTTGGTGAGA